>NZ_NFMB01000009.1 GCF_002161215.1 Flavonifractor sp. An10 | reverse complement strand
CCCCCGTCCCGGCGTACAGCCCCTCCGCCAGGCCGCACAGGAGCACCACCGCCAGCAGCAGCACCCCGCTGCGCACCGCCTTGCGCACCACGCCGAAGAGCTCCCCGCTGCCGGTGTCCACGATGGAGCGGAGCCCCTCGTCCAGACTCAGCCCCGCCTCCAGCTCCACGCCGGGCAGCCAGTCCCCCGCCGCGTCCTCCAGGCCGTCCAGATCCAGGGCCTCCGACTGGGCGGAGAGCACGTCCCCCCCGCTGGCCGACGCCGTCACCACGCCCGGCAGCAGGAGGAGCACGGCCAGAAATGCAAGTATGATTCGTCTCATTGGTACCTCTCCGATCTATGTTCCCTCACAGCAAGCCCGTTATGGTGCTCAGCACCGCCCGCAGCAGGGGCAGGGCCGTCAGCACGGCGGCGGCGGCTCCCGCCGTCTCCGCCGCCGCGGCGATGCCCCCCTCTCCCGCGTCCCGGCACAGCTCGGCGGCAATACGGGTCAGGATGGCGATGCCCACCGTCTTGAGCACCGGCGCCAGCACCGCCGGGGACAGGCCGATGAGCTCCCCCAGCTCGTCCGCCAGGGCGCGCACCTCCTCTATGGCACCCAGAGCCGCCCCCAGCAGGAGGGCCCCGGCGGCCAGGGCCAGCACCGCCCCCACCTCCCTGGCGTGCTGCTTGACCACCACCGCGCACAGGGCGGCGGCCACGGCGGCGGCCGCCAGTCTGACCACGCTCTCCATGGCCTACAGCCCGAACAGGTTCTTGACCAGATCGAACAGATCGCTGATCTGCTGCACCACCATCACCAGCACCACCACCAGGCCCGCCAGGGTGGTCATGGTGGCCTGCTCGTCCCGCCCGGAGCGGGAGAGCACCTGGTTGAGCACCGAGACCAGGATCCCGATGGCCGCAATCCGGAAAATCAAATCCACATCCATCTGTTTCTCCCCCTCACAGCAGCAGGATGGCCAGCATCGCCCCGGCCGTCAGGCCAAGGGCCCGGTACATCCGCCCCTGCTTTTCCGACTCCTCCCGGGCCTGCTCCAGGGCCCGGCCCAGCTCCGCCCGGGTTCGGGCCAGGGCGGAGCGCTGCTCCTCCCCGTCGTACCGGCCCAGCACGTCCCCCAGCTCCTCCAGGGCCAGCAGCGCCGGCCCGGTCAGCCCCAGGGGGGTGTCCTCCACCGACTCCCGCCACAGCTGGGAGAGGGGCCGCTCCCCCAGCTCGTCCAGCCTGGCCCGGCAGCGGGCAAACAGCTCCCCTGCCGGCGGCGGGCTCTCCGCCGCCCGCTCCAGCAGCTCGGGCATGGGGGTGAGGCGGAAGGACAGCTCCCGCTCCATCCCCTCCAGTGCGCCCAGCAGGGCCCGGAGCACCCCCACCCGCCGGGCCAGCCGCCCGGCGGCGGAGAAGCCCACCGCGCCGCAGCCGCCCACCAGCAGGGCGGCGCCCATCAGCCTCAGCACAGCTCCACCACCCGGTAAGCCCGCTCCCCGCCGTCCCGCCGGATGGTCACCAGCCGCCGGAACAGCTTCCCGTCCAGCAGCCTCCGGTACAGGGGCCGGGTCTGTATGTCCTCCAATTCCCGCCCGTGGGCCGTACACAGCAGGGCCACGCCGCAGTTGGCCGCCATCTCCAGGGCGGCCGCGTCCTCCGGCGCGGTGATCTCGTCCGCCGCCAGCACCTGGGGATTCATGCCCCGCAGGAGCATCAGCAGCGCCGCCCCCTTGGGGCAGCCGTCCAGCACGTCGGTGTGCCCGCCCACGGCCAGCTGGGGCACCCCCTGGTACATGGCCGCCAGCTCCCCCCGCTCGTCCGCCACACCAACCCGCAGGGCGGGATGTCCCTCTCCATCGGAGAGGGCGCGGATCAGATCCCGCAGCAGGGTGGTCTTGCCGCCCCCCGGCGGGGAGAGGAGCAGGGTGCTCTGAAATTCCCCCTCGCTCCACAGCCTGTCCAGCACCGGCGCGGAGGCGCCGGGCACCTCCCGGGCCACCCGGATGGCCAGGGAGGAGAGCTGCCGCAGATTGATGACCGCCCCGTCCCGCACCACGGCGGTACCGCAGATGCCGATGCGGTGGCCGCCCTGCACGGTGAAAAAGCCGCTGCGCACCCGCTCGAGGGCGGCGTGGGCGGAGGCCTGGGTGGCGGTCTCCAATACGGCGTACAGCTCCCGCTGGGTCACCGGCTCCCCGGACAGGGGGCGCTCCCCCTCCGGGAATACCACGGTCATGGGCCGGCCCGTCCGCAGGCGCAGCTCCTCCGCCCGTCCCCGGCTCTCCCTGTCCAGGCCCCCGGTCATCTGCCGCAGCCGGGGCGGCAGCAGGGCCGCCGCCTGGCGGAACCGGGCCGTGTCTCGCTCATCCGTCATCTTGCTCACGTCCTTCTTCTGTGCTTGGCACATCCTATGAACGCCTGTCCCCGTTTATGCCACGGGTCCGTATGCCCGGGCCCCAAAACAGGAACGGGCGGGGGATCCAAACGGATCCCCCGCCCATTTCCTGGCCCTGCCGGCTTCCTGCGCCAGCCGTTCTGTGGTACAATCAGGGCAGTATTCCGGCCGATGGGAGGTGTACTCGTGGCCGCTCTGCTCCTGATCCCCTTTTTTCTCATCCGCTTTGGGCTCCTGTCTGCCCTGAGCCCGGACGGCCTGCGGCGTGCCGCCCATTATCCGCCTGTAGAGGGGTGGGAGCGGGCGGCCCTGTGGATCTATCAGCTCTCCACCGCGGCCCTTCTGCTCCTCATTCTGCTCTCCCGGGTCAAAGCTGCCCCGCCTGCCTGCTTCCGGGCGGGCGGAGTCCTGTATGCGGCGGGCCTCCTGCTGCTTGTGCTGTCCGTGGCCGCCTTTGCCGCCCCGTCAGAGGAGGGATTCTGTCAGTCCGGTGTCTACCGCCTGTCCCGGAATCCCATGTACGCCGCTTACTTTCTCCTGTTTCTGGGCTGCGCCCTGCTCACCCGGTCTCTCCCCCTGCTGCTCTGCCTGGCGGTGTTTCAGCTCACCGCCCACGTGCTCATTCGGGCGGAGGAGCGGTGGTGCCTCCGCACCTTCGGGGCGGCATACACCCGCTATATGGGGCGGGTTCGCCGCTATCTCTGACGGGGACGAACCGTTCAGGTGCCCAGCCCCGCCGGCGCCGGCAGGTACCGCTCCCCCCACCGGCCGATCTCGATGAAGATGGGGTAGAGATCCCGCCCCGCCTCTGTGAGGGCGTATTCCACGTGGGGCGGCACCTCGTTAAACTGTTCCCGGCGAACCAGGCCGTTCTCCTCCAGCTGCCGCAGCGTGGAGGTCAGCATGGTGTTGGTGATGCCCTCCACCCGCTGCTTCAGCGCTCCGAAGCGAACCGTGTCCGTCTTGCTCAGCTCAAAGAGCACGCGGATGGCCCACTTTCCCTGGAACAGGCGCAGGGTGCGCCCCACGGGGCAGGTCATGGCCGCGTTTTCCACCCGCAGGCGGGCCTGATACTCCTGAAAGGTGCCGTGCTCCATCTTGGATTCCTCCCAATAGTCAGAGATTTGATACTTAGTCGGTTATTTCTGCGTACTTGCATCCATTTTCTTCTTTAGTATAATAAAACTACAATCCAATTACAAGAAGGAGTTGTTTGCATGAATCCCTTTGAACTCTTCCAGTCCCGCCGGTGCATCCGCAGCTACACCGGTGCTCCCGTCTCCGACGGGGAGCTGCAGAAGATTCTCCAGGCCGCCAACACCGCCCCCACCGCCATGGGGCAGTATGAGAACGTCCACCTGACGGTAATCACCGATGCCAAGCTGCTGGCCGAGATCGAGGCCGCCTGCGCCGAGTTCATGGGCCAGCCCGGCTCTCACCCCCTCTACGGGGCCCCGACCCTGGTGGTGGCCTCCTCCCGGTTCCCCGGTGAGGCCATGGCAAACCCGGCCTACTCCGACGCCGCCATTCTGGTGCATACCATGTCCCTGGCCGCCACCGCCCTGGGCGTGGGCTGCTGCTACATCTGGGGGGCCGTTGTGGCCCTGAGCGGCCGCCCCGAGCTGGTGAAGGCACTTGGCCTGCCGGAGGGCTTTGTCCCCTGCTGCGGCCTGGTTCTGGGACAGTCCGAAGAGAGCTACGCC
Source organism: Flavonifractor sp. An10 (assembly GCF_002161215.1). Lineage (GTDB taxonomy): Bacteria > Bacillota > Clostridia > Oscillospirales > Oscillospiraceae > Flavonifractor > Flavonifractor avistercoris. The sequence goes on along the minus strand of NZ_NFMB01000009.1, from coordinate 214,081 downwards.
CCCCGGGAAATCCCCCAGAACCGCATCGGTGTCAACTACGTGGGCTGAGAAAGCAACATACAAGGGAGTCCCCCGGCAGAGCCGGGGGACTCCCTCTTTTTGGCTATGGCTGTTTCTGCTGGTAGACCAGCACGTCGCTCAGATCCTCCCGCTCTTTCAGGGCGGTCAGCAGCTCGTCCCGTTCCTCCGCGGAAGTCCCTGCGGGCAGGGCGTAGGTCTCCAGTTTAGCGAACTCCTGGGTCAGGCGCCTGCTCTGCTCCTTCAGCCACTTCGCCCCCGCCGGGTCGCCCTCCACATAGACCAGGGCCACCCTGCGGGCGCTTTTCTTTACCCGGTTGACCCACAGGTCGTCCGGATCGTGCTTCCGGAAGCCCAGGTTGATGATCAGCAGCACGATGGCGATGGCCGCCGTGACAAAGCCGAACACCTGGGATACCCGGATGGGGGTGTTGAAGAAGTACAGGCTGTCGGTGCGCAGGCCCTCGATGAAGCCCCGGCCCACGCCGTACCAGGCGAAGTAGCTCAAAAACATCTGGCCGTCAAACTTCCGCCACTTTCTGGCGATCACCACCAGGAGCACAAAGCCCAGCAGATTCCACAGGGACTCGTACAGGAAGGTGGGGTGCACCTCCATGTACTGCCGCGCCCCGTCCACGTAGGCGTAGATGCCCATGCGCCAGGGGAGATCCGTGGGGCCGCCGTAGGCCTCGATGTTGACGAAGTTGCCCCACCGGCCGATCATCTGGCCGATGAGCATGCCGTATACGCCCAGATCCGCAAAGGCCAGAAACTTGATCTTCCGCACCCTGCAAAACACGAAAAGCACGATCACCGCCATGATGACCCCGCCGTAAATGGCCAGGCCCCCGTCCCAGATGCGCACCATGGCCCCGAAGTCCAGGGAGCCGTCCTCCCGGCGGTAGAGATCCAGATAGAAGATGATGTAGTAGAGCCGGGCCCCGATGATGCACAGGGGCACGGCGAAGAAGAGCATGTCGATGATGTCGTCCTGCTTGATGCCGAACCGGCCGGACACGTGGCAGCAGTACAGCACCGCCAGCAGAAATCCGGCGGCGATGATGATGCCGTACCAGTGGACGGGCCAGCCGAAGATGCGGAAGGCAATGGAGTTCAGGTGGAACTCCAGCCCCAGGCCGGGGAAGGTGACGGTACCCATCATGCCGTCTCCCCCGGCCGGATCACGGCCAGGCCGCACCGCTCCCCGGTCACCCAGCGGCGGATGCAGTCCTCCACGTCGGCCTTGGAGATGCCGTCGAACACCTCCGGGAAGGTGAGGTACTCCACCCCGGCGAAATGGGCCTGGGCCAGCTCGATGCACACGTTCTCAAAGGAGTTGAGCCCCCGCACCTTGGCGCCGTAGACGCCCTTTTTCAGCTGGCGGAACAGGCCCTCGTCGATGCCCTCCCGGGCCAGGCGCTCCCCCTCGGCCAGCACGGCGTCCCGCACGGCTTTGGGATCCCGGCTCTCGCCGCCGGCGGCCATGAGGGCGCAGCCGGGGTAGAGTTCAAAGCCGTAGCCGAAATTCTTGTTGATCAGGCCCTCGCTGTACAGCTTGGCGTACAGGGGGCTGGAGCTGCCCAGCAGGGCCTCACAGGCCAGCTCGCCCATGAGCTGCTCCCGCAGGTGCTCCTCCCCCGCCGGGGCCGGATCGGCCTTGAAGCCCAGCTGGAAGATGGGGGTGGACACCTCCATGGTCAGCTCCTTCTCCGCCGAAGCGGCGCGGCCGGTCTCCTCCCCGCCGTAGTCCCGCTGGATCTCCCCGCCGGGCTCCTTGGGCAGGAGCTCCTCCGCAATGCGGACAACCTTCTCCGGCTCCACGTTCCCCGCCACGGTGAGCACCATGTTGGAGGGGGTGTAGAACGCCTTGTGGCAGGCGTAGAGGGTGTCGGCGGTGATGTGGGAGATGGACTCCTGGGTGCCGGCAATGGGCACCCGGATGGGGTGGTGGTCAAACAGGCACTCCATCAGACCGTAGAACACCTGGTTCTCCGGGTCGTCCTCCACCATGCGGATCTCCTGGCCGATGATGCCCTGCTCCTTGTCCACGCTCTCCTGGGTGAAGTAGGGGATGGACACAAAGGACAGGAGGATTTTCAGATTGTCGTAGAACTTCTCCGTGCTCTCGAAGAAATAGCCGGTGATGGCCGAGCTGGTGAAGGCGTTGGGGGACGCCCCGTTGGCCGCCAGATCCTGGAGGGCGTTGCCGTCCTCAGTGTCGAACATCTTGTGCTCCAGGAAGTGGGCCACCCCCGCCGGGGTGTCCCGCCACTGGCCGTCCAGGCGGAACTTCATATCCATGCCGCCGTAGTTGGTGGCGAAAAAGGCGTAGCTCTTCTGAAACTCGGGCCGCCGATCCACATAGATGTGCAGGCCGTTGGGCAGCTCCGCGTGATAAATCGTCTCCCCGATGCGGGGGTATTCCTTGCTTACCATGGGCTCACTCCTTGCCTTTCAGGAAATAGACCGTGTCCAGCGTCAGCTTTTGGGCCGCCGCCGTCACCTGCTCCCGGGTGGTGTGCTCCACCCGCTCCGCCAGCTCGTCGGGGGCCTCGGTGAGGCCGGCGGCCGACTGGCCCAGCCAGTAGTCCTCCAGCCGGCTCTGGGCGTCCAGGGTGGTCATGAGGGTGCTCACCACCGACCGGCGGGCCCACTCCAGCTCGTCGTCGGAGAACTGGCCCTCCTGGCAGTTTTTCAGCTGGGCCAGGATCTCGTCCTGGGCCTGGCCCACCTTGTCAAACTCCACGCCGGAGGACACCAGCATCACATCCTTGTATTTCATCAGGCCGGAGCTGGCGTAGTAGCACAGGGACAGGCGCTCCCGCACGTTCATAAACAGCTTGGAGGTGGTGGTGCCGCCGTAGACGGCGTTGACCAGGGTAAGGGCCGGGTAGTCCTCGTCCCAGGCGTCGGCGCCGGTGCGGAAGCCCATGGACAGCTTGCCCTGGGTCACGTCCAGGGCCTCCACCGGCGGGCTGGGCGGGGCGCTCCCTTGCGGGGCGGGGCACCGGCGTCCGCCCCCTGGGGCAGGCGCCGGGCGATGGCCCGCACCGCGCCTCCACCCGCTCAAGGGGCGGAGCCGCAGTAGTAAAACTCCACCGGCGCGGTGCGCAGCAGCTTCTGGTAGTGCTCCCACAGGGCCTGGGGGGGGACGGCAGCGGCTGTCTCCTCATCCCCCAGCTTGTCCACGCCGAAGGGCTCCCCGGCGCACATCTCGGCCACCACCCGCAGCTGGGCGTACTGCCGCTTGTCGTTGATCTGGGCGCGGATGCGGTTCACCAGATTCTCCCGCTCCTGCCGGGTGTAGTCGGGGCAGAAGGCCCCGTCCCGGGTATAGGGCTCCAGCACCAGCTCCCCCAGCAGCGCCGCCGCCGGCTCCAGCACGGCGGAGCCGTCCAGGGTGTAGGCGTCGTCCAGAAAGCTGCCCACAAAGCCCACGCACTGGGCCTCCCCCTTCTTGCGCACCGTGGGCTCCAGGGTGCCGCCGTACAGCTCGTCCAGGGCGGCGGAGAGGCTCTCCATGTCCGGGTGGGCCGCAGTGCCCCGGCGGAGCACCGCGGGCAGCAGGGCGTTCAGCGCCGCCGTCTCTCTTGCCAGCGGGGCGAGGAACTGCATCCCCAGCACGCTGGATTTGAATTTCTTTGTCTGCACCGCCGTCAGGTGGACGCCGGGCAGCAATTCCGTCCGTGTGACTTCCATCACGGGTTACCATTCCTTTCTGAGGCAGGAAATCTCAATGGTTCAGCACCGCATATTATACAACGTTTTGACGGTTTTGACACTAGGAAAACGAAAAAAGATTGGCGCCGCGGCGGCTTGCCCTCCCCTCCCCCTTCCGGTACAATAATGTCTGCTGAATCAACCGCAAAGCGGTTTATTCGCGCGGCGTAGCCGCGCAATTCTTCCCACATACGCCAAAATCGGCGTTTGTGGGAAGAATTCAGCCATTGTTGCAATGCGTCCTCCTGAGGCGGCATATCCATGCCGCCTCAGGAAGTGCAAGGGTTTTTGGCTGTTTCGGCCCAAAACCCTTGCACTTGAACAAAGCCAATAGGCCTTGAAAGCGTTGGCTTTCAAGGTGTTCGGCTTTGTTCAGTACGCATTACAATAGATGTAAAGGAATCCGCACTGTCCCGAGAAGGAGGCAATTTATGACACGTGACGCAGTAAACGCACTCACCCAGGCCGGGGCGCAGAAGCTCCAGCTGTCCCGCTCCGCCCCCGGCCGCTTTTTCGCCCGGGCCGCCATGGCGGGGGCCTTCATCTTCGTGGGCACCCTGCTCTCCACCCTCTGCGCGGCCTGGTTCTACGACACCAGCCTCCCCGTGGCCCGGCTACTGGCGGCGGTCACCTTCTCCGCCGCCCTGACGCTGATCGTCCTGCTGGGGGGCGAGCTGTTCACCGGCTGTACCCTGGTGATGGGCGTCTCCCTCTACGAGGGAAAGGCCGGAGCGGGCGGCACCCTGCGGGTTTGGGCGCTGGCCTGGGTGGGCAACTTCGCGGGGATTCTGGTGCTCTGCCTGCTGCTGGCCGGCTCCGGCGCCAGCGGCGATCTGCTGGGGGCCTATCTGGCCATCCTGGTGCCCGGAAAGTTGTCTCCCCCCTGGTATCTGCTCCTGCTCCGGGGCGTGCTGTGCAACTTCCTGGTGTGCATCGCCGTCTTTGCCGGCTTCCGTCTGAAAAGCGAGACCGCCAAGGCCATCGTGGTGTTCCTGGTGGTCACCACCTTCGTTCTCACCGGGCTGGAACACTCCATCGCCAACATGGCCTACTTCTCCCTCTGCGCCCTGCTGGTGCCCGGCGCGGACATCGCCGCCATGGGATGGAACCTGCTGTGGGTCACCCTGGGCAACCTGCTTGGCGGGGCGGCGCTGCTGGGCCTGCCCCTGTGGTACGCGGCGGAGCCGGAAAAATCCGCGCTGTAGGCCATTTTTCTCTTGACAAGCGGTTCAATTTATAGTATCATCACATCTGTTGTAAAGCTCAAAAACTTTACCACCTTTACACAGTTCCGAGGGGAGGCGCTCCGCATGAAGAATCAGGCCTACCGCATGGCCCTGCTCTACGACTTCTACGGCGACATGCTCACCGACCGGCAGAAGGAGTTCTACGACCTCTATTATAATGAGGATCTCTCCCTGGCCGAGATCGCGGAGAACTACGGCATCACCCGACAGGGCGTCCGGGACGTGATCGTCCGGGCCGAGGCCATCCTCACGGAGCTGGAGGACAAGACGGGCATCATCAAGCGCTTCCACAGGATGCAGGAGCAGTTTGCCCAGATGGAGACGGCGGTGGACGCCATCGCAAAGCGCAACGACGAGCGCTGGCAGGACGACGAGGTGGAGACTCTGTGCCACAAGCTCAAGGACGTCCTCTCCCAGCTGAAACAGGAGTAATCCATGGCATTTGAAGGACTGACCGAAAAGCTCTCCGCGGCGTTCAAGAAGCTGCGGGGCAAGGGCCGTCTCTCCGAGGCCGACGTGAAGGAGGCCATGAAGGAGATCCGCATGGCCCTGCTGGAGGCCGACGTGAACTTCAAGGTGGTCAAGCAGTTCGTGGCCACCGTCACCGAGCGGGCCATCGGCGCCGACGTGCTGGAGAGCCTGACCCCCGCCCAGATGATCGTCAAAATCGTCAACGAGGAGCTCACCAACCTCATGGGCGGCGAGAGCACCAAGCTGACCATCTCCCCCAAGCCCCCCACGGTGGTGATGCTGGTGGGCCTCAACGGCGCCGGCAAGACCACCAACGGCGCCAAGCTGGCGGGCTTCATGAAGAAGCAGGGCAAGCGGCCCCTTCTGGTGGCCTGCGACACCTTCCGCCCCGCCGCCATCACCCAGCTGGAGGTGGTGGGCCAGCAGGTGGACGTGCCCGTGTTCCAGATGGGGCAGATCGACCCGGTGGACATCGCCAGGGCGGGCATTGAGCACGCCAAGCAGCACGGCAACGACATCGTGTTCATCGACACCGCCGGCCGGCTCCACGTGGACGAGGAACTGATGGAGCAGCTGAAGGTGATGAAGGCCGCCATCGACCCCACCGAGATCCTGTTGATCGTGGACGCCATGATCGGCCAGGACGCGGTGAACGCCGCCAAGGCCTTTGACGAGGCGCTGGACATCACCGGCGTCATGCTCACCAAGCTGGACGGCGACGCCCGGGGCGGCGCGGCCCTGTCCATCAAGGCCGTCACCGGCAAGCCCATCAAGTTTGTGGGCCAGGGCGAGAAGCTGGATCAGGTGGACATCTTCTACCCCGACCGCATGGCCTCCCGCATTTTGGGCATGGGCGACGTGCTCTCCCTCATCGAGAAGGCCCAGCAGAGCTTTGACGCCAAGAAAGCCGCCGAGCTGGAGCAGAAGCTCCGGAAGAATAAATTCACCCTGGCCGACTTCTACGACCAGCTGGTGCAGATCAAGAGCATGGGCTCCCTGGCCGACATCGCCGGGATGCTCCCCGGCGTGGACGCCAAGGCCCTGGACGGGGCCAATGTGGACGAGAAGGCCCTCTCCCGCACCGAGGCCATCATCCTGTCCATGACCCCCGCCGAGCGGGAGGATCCCTCCCTGCTGAACAACAGCCGGAAGAAGCGTATCGCCGCCGGCTCCGGCACCCAGGTGGTGGACATCAACCGCCTGCTCAAGCAGTTTGAGATGATGCGCCAGATGACCCGTCAGCTCTCCAACAAGCAGCTCAAGCGCATGGGCAAGATGGGAAAGATGGGCAAGTTCGGCAAGCTGCCCGGTATGCCCTTTTAAGTGAGTTGGTAAGCGCGCCGCGGCGCGTTTCCATAGATGTACGAAATTACATGGAGGTGAAGATACAATGGTTAAGATCAGACTGCGCCGGATGGGCGCCAAGAAGGCCCCCTTCTACCGCATCGTGGTGGCGGACTCCCGCTATCCCCGTGACGGCCGCTTCATCGAGGAGATCGGCACTTACAATCCTCTGACCCAGCCCGCCGAGATCAAGGTGGACGCCGAGCGCGCCCAGGCCTGGATCAAGACTGGTGCTCAGCCCACTGAGACCGTGAAGGCCCTGCTGAAAAAAGCTGGCGCCATCTAATGGAGGTCTCGGCTGGCATGAAGGAACTGCTCACCTATATCGCCCGGAATCTGGTGGACAATCCCGACGCCGTGTCGGTCACCGAGTATCCGGGCGAGAGCGAGACCGTCCTGGAGCTTCGGGTGGCCCCCGAGGACATGGGCAAGGTGATCGGCCGTCAGGGCCGCATCGCCAAGGAGATCCGGGCGCTGATGCGCTCGGTGGCCCAGCGCCAGGGCACCAAGGTTTCCGTCGAAATCGTCGACTAAGTCCAGGGGGGACGCTGTCCCCCCTAGATTGGAAGAAGCCGGCCGACCAGATGGTCGGCCGGCTTCTTCCATACCCCCCTCGCCTTTGCACAGCAAAGGCGGCTGTGGCCGCCGCGGCCACAGGTTATGGTGTCCTGCGCAGGCACATGTCCTGCTCCGGACAGGAATTGAAATTGATTCGCGCTGCGGCGCGAATTCCGGAGTGATACCGATGAAAAATCAATTTTTAGAGGCCGGGCAGATCGTCAACACCCACGGCATCCAGGGGGAGGTCAAAATCGTCCCCTGGTGTGACACGCCGGAGTTCCTCTGCCAGTTCGACACCCTCTACCTGGACGGCAGGCCCGTCAAAGTCCTGGCCCGCCGGGTGCACAAGGGCAACGTGCTGGCTAAGCTGGAGGGGGTCAGCGACGTGAACGCCGCCATGGTACTCAAGGGCAAGACGGTGTTCATCGACCGCACCGGCGTGGAGCTGCCCGAGGGCCGGCACTTCATCGCCGATCTCATCGGCCTGGAGGTGCTGGACGCCGACAGCGGGGAGAAGCTGGGGGTGGTGGCCGACGTGCTCACCCCTCCCGCCCACGAGGTCTACGTGGTCAAGGGGGAGCACGAGTATATGATCCCCGCCGCGGACGAGTTCCTGGTGGAGACCAGCGTGGAGGGCGGCTATCTCAAGGTGCGGCTGATCGAGGGGATGCGAACCGATGTATAGAATCGACATTATGACCCTGTTCGACCTGACCGTGGGCGACATGATGAACGAGTCCATCCTGGGCCGGGCCCAGGAGCGGGACATCATCCGCATCGAGGCCCACCAGATCCGGGACTACACCCTCAACAAGCAGAAGCAGGTGGACGACTACCCCTACGGCGGCGGCCACGGGGCGGTGATGCAGGCCGACCCCCTCTACCAGTGCTGGAGGCACATCGTGGACACCTGCGGCCCGGGGCACACCATCTACCTCTCCCCCGCCGGCAAGACCTTTGTAGAGGCCGACGCCCGCCGCCTGCGGGACGACCACGACCACCTGATCCTGGTGTGCGGCCACTACGAGGGCATCGACGAGCGGTTCATCGAGGAGTGCGTGGACGAGGAGATCTCCATCGGGGACTATGTGCTCACCGGCGGGGAGCTGGCCGCCATGGTGGTGGCCGACGCGGTGGCCCGGCTGGTGCCCGGCGTGCTGTCCGACCCGGAGTGCTTTGAGGAGGAGAGCCACTGGAACGGCCTGCTGGAGTACCCCCAGTACTCCCGGCCCGAGGAGTGGCACGGCCGGAGGGTGCCCCCCATCCTCCGCTCCGGAGACCACAAGAACATCGCCCGGTGGCGGCGCAAGCAGTCCATCCTCCGCACCCGGCAGCGCCGTCCGGATCTGTACGCCAGGCTGGATCTGTCCTCCAAGGAGGATCAGAAGCTGCTGCGTGAGCTGGAGGAGGAAGAAAAGGAGGACTCTGTATGAGCTGGGCACAGGACGCGGTCTTCTATCACATCTATCCCCTGGGGTTCTGCGGCGCGCCGGAGTATAACGACTTTGCTAACCCGGTGCCCCGGCTGGACAAGCTGTACGACTGGATTCCCCACCTGAAGGCGCTGGGGATCACCGCCGTGTACTTCGGGCCGGTGTTCCAGTCCACCAGGCACGGCTACGACACCGCCGACTACTACCGGGTGGACGGCCGCCTGGGGGACAACGACTCCTTCGCCAAGCTGTGCGACGCCCTCCACCAGAACGGCATCCGGGTGGTGCTGGACGGGGTGTTCAACCACGTGGGCCGGGACTTCTGGGCCTTCCAGGACGTGCAGAAAAACGGGCAGTCCTCCCCCTACTGCGGCTGGTTCCACAACCTGAACTTCGGCGGCCCCTCCCCCATGGGCGACCCCTTCTGGTACGATTCCTGGCAGGGCCACTACGAGCTGGTGAAGCTCAACCTGCGCCACCCCGACGTGGTGCGCCACCTGCTGGACGCGGTGGGGATGTGGATGGATCGGTTCCGCATCGACGGCCTGCGGCTGGACGCCGCCGACTGCGTGGACTTCGACTTCTTCCGCGCCCTCAAGGGCTATGTCCGGGAGCGGAACCCCGACTTCTGGCTCATGGGGGAGATCATCCACGGGGACTACGCCCGCTGGGCCAACCCAGAGCTGCTGGACTCGGTGACCAACTACGAGTGCTGGAAGGGACTTTGGTCGGCCCACAACACCAAAAATTACTTTGAGATCGCCCACTCCCTCCAGCGGCAGTTCGGCCCCGACGGCATCTACAAGAATCTGGCCCTCTACAGCTTCGCGGACAACCACGACGTGAACCGACTGGCCAGCCAGCTCACCAACCGCCGCCACCTGGAGAACGTCTACACCATCCTCTACACCATGCCCGGCATCCCCTCCGTCTACTACGGCAGCGAGTGGGCCGTGGAGGGAGCCCGCACCAGGGAGTCCGACGCCCCCCTGCGCCCCTGCCTGGAGCTGGCGGAGATGGAGAGCCGGGATCAGACCCTGTGCGCCCACCTGTCCAGGCTGGCCCGTATCCGGGCGGCCTTCCCCGCCCTGCGCTATGGGGACTTTGAGAACGTGGTGATCAAGAATGAGCAGCTGGTCTACCGCCGCGCCACCCCGGAGCAGCGGGTGTACGTCCTGCTCAACCTGGCGGAGGAGGAGATCCACCTGGAGTTCCCCCACCAGGAGCCGGTGCTCCAGGACGTGCTCAACGGCGACGCCATTTTTCACAACGACGGCGGCCGCACCTGGCTGCCCGTGCCCCCCTGCTCCGCCCGCATCCTGGTGGGCGCTCCGGATCGTTTTGCCTGGAGCGGATGATTGTTCACAGTTTTTCGCTTTACTTTTTTGCCGGCGCGTGCTACAATGGCTGCAATCCAAAGATATAATTTCGATTATGATATAAGAGGGTTTTTTCTATGTCTTTTAAGATCATTGTCGACAGCTGCTGCGATCTGACGCCGGCCCAGCTCCGGGAGGAGTGCTTTGTCAAGGTGCCGCTGACCATCCGGGTGGGCAGCCACACCATCGTGGACGACGACACCTTTGACCAGGGTGAGCTGCTGTGGCGGATGAAGGAGAGTGAGACCGCTCCCCAGTCCGCCTGCCCCTCCCCCATGCAGTACCTGGAGGCCTTTGACTGCGGGGCGGACGACCTGTACGTGGTCACCCTCTCCGCTCTGCTGTCCGGCTCCCACAACGCGGCGGCCCAGGCCCGCAGCATCTGGCTGGAGGATCACCCCGGCGCCAATGTGCACATCTTCAACTCCTGCTCCGCCTCGGCGGGGGAGGTGCTGGTAGCCCTGAAAATCCAGGAGCTGGCCCAGTCCGGGATGGACTTCACCACCGTGGTGGATCAGGTCTCCCGGTATATCAATGAAATGCAGACCTATTTTGTCCTGGAGACCCTGGACAACCTGCGCAAGGCCGGCCGGCTCACCCGGGTACAGTCCATCGTCACCGGCGCCCTCCACATCAAGCTGCTGATGGGCGCCACCCCCGAGGGGGAGATCTGCAAGAAGGGCCAGGCCATGTCCGTCAAGCAGGCCCTGAACAAGATGGTGGCCCTCATGGCCGACGACCTCAAGCACGTGGGAAAGCGGCTGTCCATTGTCCACTGCAACTGTCTGGAGCGGGCCTTCTACGTCAAGGAGCTGGCCATGAAGCAGTGCCGGTTTGACGAGATCCTGGTCAGCGACACCGGCGGCATCGCCACCATGTACGCCAACGACGGCGGGATTGTGGTGGCCTATTGACACAAAATACCGTTCCGCCCGGAGGGAAAATCCCCCGGGCGGTTGTTTTTTGTCCGGCGCTGTGCTATGATTGCCAAAATACCCATCGGGAGGCGAACTTCATGAACTATACCATCCGCCCCATTGAGCCCCGGGACGCGGAGGGTGCCGCCGCCCTGCGGCGGATGCCCGGCGTGTTTGAGAACACCACAGGGCTTCCCTCCTGCCGCACCGCCGACAGCGAGGCGTTCATCGCCGGGCTGGGGCCCGACGACCACAACTTCGTGGCGGTGCTGGAGGACGGCACCGTGATCGGCTGCGCCGGGCTCACGGTCTGCTCCAACCCCCGGATGCGCCACGTGGGCAGTGTGGGGCTCTACGTGCACACCGATTACCAGAACCAGGGGGTGGGCACGGCTCTGATGAAGGCCTTGCTGGATCTGGCGGACAACTGGCTCATGCTGGTGAGGGTGGAGCTGGAGGTCTTTGCCGACAATGAGCGGGCCATCCATCTCTATGAGAAGCTGGGCTTTGAGAAGGAGGGCCTGCTGCGCATGACCACGGTACGGGATGGGCGCTATGTAGACGACTGCAAGATGGCCCGCATCCGTATCCCCGGGGAGGCTTTGACATGAACTATACCATCCGTCCCATGGAGCTTGGCGACGCTCCGGGCTTCAACGTCCTGCGGCGGATGCCCGGCGTGTTTGAGAACACCCTTGGCCTGCCCTCCGAGCGGGTTCAGCACAGCATAGACGGCTTTCAGCGTTTTGGCCCCGACGACCACATCTTCGTGGCGGTGCTGGAGGACGGCACCGTCATCGGCTCCGCCGGGCTCCAGGTCTGCACCAACCCCCGGATGCGCCACGTGGGCACCCTGGGTATGCTGGTACACACGGACTTCCAGGATCAGGGCATCGGCACCGCCCTGATGAAAACCGTACTGGAGCTGGCGGACAACTGGCTCATGCTGATGCGGGTGGAACTGGAGGTCTTTGCCGACAACCAGCGGGCCATCCACCTCTACGAGAAGTTCGGCTTTGAGAAGGAGGCCCTGCTGCGCATGTCCGTGGTGCGGGACGGGCAGTACCGGGACAAGTACAAGATGGCCCGCATCCGTGTCTCCGGGGAGGCCTTGACATGAACTACACCATCCGCCCCGCCGGGCCGGAGGACACAGCGGGCATCACCGCTCTGCGCCGCATGCCCGGCGTATTTGAACAGGCGGCCTCCCTCCCCTCCGACCTGACCGTGGAGTCCAACCTCCGGCGGCGGCACTCCGGCGGCCTGGGTATCATGGTGCGCACCGACTGCCAGGGGCAGGGCATCGGCACCGCCCTGCTGGAGGCGGTTTTGGATCTGGCGGACAACTGGCTGATGCTCCGCCGGGTGGAGCTGGAGGTATATGCCGACAACCAGCGGGCCGTCCGCCTCTATGAAAAGTTCGGCTTTGAAACAGAGGGACGCAAACGGGAGGCCTCCGTGAAAAACGGTGCCTATGTGGATCTGCTGGTAATGGCCCGGCTGAGGACGCCCTGATGTCCCAGGGCAGGCTGTTTGAGCTGCTCTGCCTCCTGCTGGAGCGGGGCCGCATGACCGCCGGGGAGCTGGCGGAGCACTTCGAGGTGTCGGTGCGCACCATCTACCGGGACGTGGACGCCCTGTCGGCGGCGGGGGTGCCGGTGTACGCCGCGCCGGGGCGGAACGGCGGCGTGGCCCTGCTGGAGGGCTACACCCTCCACCGGGCCGCCTTTACCGAGGCGGAGCAGCGGCAGCTGCTCACCGCCCTCCGGAGCCTGTCTGTGGAGACCGGAGGGGAGACGGCGGAGACTCTGTCCAAGCTGTCCGCCCTGTTTCAGCGGTCGGAGCCGGACTGGCTGCGGGTGGAGCTCTCCCGCTGGGGCAGCGCCGGGCAGGACGACGCCAGGTTCGGCGTGGTGAAGGACGCCATCCTCTCCCGCCGGGAGCTCTCCTTCCTCTACCTCTCCGCCAGCGGGCCCACCGCCCGGCGGCAGGTGCGACCCGCCCGGCTGGTGTTCAAGGGCCAGTCCTGGTACCTCCAGGCCCTCTGCCTGGAGCGGCGGGACTACCGCACCTTCAAGCTGACCCGGATGCTGGCACTGGAGGCCGGGGAGCCCTTCGACCAGGTGCTCTCCCCGCCGCCCATGGAAAACGGCTGGACGGGGGACGCACCGGTGGTGTCGGTGCGCCTGCGCTTCTCCCCCGCCTTCGCCTACCGGGTGTATGACGAGTTCGACGAGGGCTGCGTCACCCGGCAGGCGGACGGGTCGCTGGAGGTGTCCGTCTCCTTCCCGGAGGATCCGTGGCTGTACGGCTATCTGCTCTCCTTCGGCCTGGGGGTGGAGGTGCTGGAGCCGGCGGGGCTCCGTCGGCGGCTGGCCCTGCTGGCGGAAAACATGGCAGAGCACCACGGAAACCCTGACACAGGATGTCAGGATATGTGTGGTACCATGGGGGCATCTCACACACAGGAGGAATCTGCCATGAACCAGACCTTTTGTCAGTCCTGCGCAATGCCCATGGACGACCCCGCCCTCCGGGGCACCGAACGGGACGGAACCCCCAGCCCCCACTACTGCAAATACTGCTATCAGAACGGGGCCTTCACCGGCAATATGACCATGGAGCAGATGATCGACTTCTGCGTCCCCATGACGGTGCAGGCCAACCCCGGCATGACGGAGGAACAGGCCAGAGACCAGATGCGCCGGTTCTTCCCCATGCTGCTGCGATGGAGGAAGTAATGGACTGGAACGCCATCTACCCCGGGCCGGAGGAGCCCACTGCGGAGCAGCTCTCCGCCTATGTGTCCCACCCCCTGTGGGACGAGCTGAACCGCTGGATCTGTGAAGTCTATTCCCTTGCCCCCAGGTATACCTACAGCCGCTGTTCCATGGGCCGGGGCTGGAATGTCAAGTACCGGGCGGGCAGCCGGGCCCTGTGTACCCTCTACCCCACGCCGGGAGCCTTCACCTGTCTGGTGGCGGCCCCCGCCCAGGCGGAGGCCCTGCTCCCCACCCTGTCGGCGTACACCAGGGAGCTGTGGAACTCCGCCAAGCCCATGAATTCTGTCCGCTGGCTGTCGCTGGAGGTCTCCTCCCCCCAGGTGCTGGAGGACGTGAAGGCCCTTCTGTTACTGAAACAAAAGCCAAAACACGCGGGACAGGCATAGCCTCAGCCTGTCAAAAAATGAGAAGTGTCATTTCCGAGGCGCACCCCCCAGGGGGCTCTCTCTTGCCCCTTCGGGGCAATTCACCTTGTATCCCCGGAGATGACGGATTTTGATTTGATTCCTGCGGCTGCCTGCGCCCGCAGGCGCGTTCCAGGCCAACCGCCGCCTGCGGCGGCTCTTAGGCCGAGATGACCGCAGGAACTCTGACGGGCTTCTCTTCCGGTAAAATTTTTGAATTTGGAAAAAACGTTGCATCTGCAACTTACAGGGCGCCGGGATTCTGCTAAACTGTCCTCACAACAAGACAAGGAGGCGTTTTGCATGAAACGCAGAATCATCCATATTGACGAGAGCAGGTGCGACGGCTGCGGCCTGTGCGCCGCCGCCTGCCACGAGGGGGCCATCGAGATGGTGGACGGCAAGGCGCGCCTCACCCGGGAGGACTACTGCGACGGGCTGGGGGACTGCCTGCCCGCCTGCCCCGCCGGGGCCATCACCTTCGAGGAGCGGGAGGCCCCCGCCTACGACCACGCCGCCGTGCTGGCCGCCAAGGCGGCCAAAGCGGCCCAGGCCGCCCCCCTGCCCTGCGGCTGTCCCGGCAGCCAGAGCCGGGCCCTCCACCGCCCGGCGGAGAGCGCCGCCCCCGCCGCCGGGGAGATTCCCAGCCAGCTGCGCCAGTGGCCGGTGCAGATCAAGCTGGCCCCGGTGAACGCCCCCTGGTTCGACGGGTGCGACCTGCTCATTGCCGCCGACTGCACCGCCTACGCCTACGGCGCCTTCCACCGGGACTTCATCCGGGGGAAGGTGACGCTGATCGGCTGCCCCAAGCTGGACGAGGGGGACTACACGGAAAAGCTCACCGCCATCCTGGCCGGCAACGACATCAGAAGCGTCACCGTTGCCCGGATGACCGTGCCCTGCTGCGGCGGGATTCAGCGGGCGGCGGAGGCCGCCGTGTCCGCCAGCGGGAAACAGATTCCCCTCCACGTGGCGGTCATCAGCCCCGACGGCGCCGTCACCGCCCGCACTTGACACACACTTTACAATTGACGCTTCTTTTTCGCCAAAGATCGTTGTGAAAGCATACGAATTTCCTCCCCTTCTCTTGCAAACCCCCGGGAAATCCGATATATTATAGGTATTCTGGGGACGGGGAGGTAGGGCCATGACGCCGGTGCATATGCTGCGCTCTGGGGATTGGCCCGCTGTGCGTGCCTTCGCGCCCTTTTCTGCGGAAAAATAGCATCAGGGTATCCGTATAGCCGGATACCCTGATTTATTTTTCAGGTTCCTTAAAATTTGTCAGTATGACCAGCGTGAATTTTGGACAGGAGGGTTCCTATGAGCAAAAAAGCTGCCGTCATCATGGGTTCTGACTCGGATCTGGACACCATGCGCCCCTGCATCGCCCGGCTCAAAGCCTTCGGCATCCCCGTGGAGGTGCACATCATCTCCGCCCACCGCACCCCCGCCGCCGCCGAGCGCTTCGCCTCTTCGGCCAAGGAGAACGGCTTCGGCGTGATCATCGCCGCCGCCGGCAAGGCCGCCCATCTGGCGGGCGTGCTGGCCGCCTACACCACCCTGCCCGTCATCGGCGTGCCCATCAAGACCTCCATGATGGGGGGGCTGGACTCCCTGCTGTCCATGGTGCAGATGCCCAAGGGCATCCCCGTGGCCTGCGTGGCGGTGGACGGGGCGGACAACGCCGCCATTCTGGCCGCCCAGATGATGGCCCTGTCCGACGAGGCCCTGGGGGACAAGCTGGAGCAGTTCAAGGCCTCCATGGCCGCCGAGGTGGAGCTGAAGGATCAGAAGCTCCAGAGCGAGGCGCTCTGAGTTCCAATCCCTGAATCAAAAATTTTTGTGTATAGAGGAGTTTGTATCATGGCTTACGAAAAGAGAGAGCAGCTGTACGAGGGCAAGGCCAAGAAGGTGTACGCCACCGACGACCCCGAGGTGGTCATCGTCTCCTACAAGGACGACGCCACCGCCTTCAACGGCCTGAAGAAGGGCACCATCACCGGCAAGGGCGCCATCAACAACCGCATGACCAACAACCTGATGCGCCGCCTGGAGGCCAAGGGCGTGCCCACCCACTACATTGAGGAGCTCAGCGACCGGGAGACCGCGGTGAAGAAGGTGTCCATCGTGCCCCTGGAGGTGATTGTGCGCAACATCTCCGCCGGCTCCTTCGCCAAGCGGTACGGCGTGGAGGAGGGCATCGTGTTTGACGAGCCCACCTTCGAGTTCTCCTATAAGAACGACGATCTGGGCGACCCCCTGCTCAACACCTCCCACGCCCTGGCCCTCAAGCTGGCCACCAAGGAGGAGATCGCCCTCATCCGCAAGTACACCATGATGGTCAATGACCTGCTGCGCGGCTTCATGAAGGAGATCGGTATCGATCTGGTGGACTTCAAGCTGGAGTTCGGCAAGACGGCCGACGGCACCATCGTCCTGGCCGACGAGATCTCCCCCGACACCTGCCGCCTGTGGGACGAGAAGACCCACGAGAAGCTGGACAAAGACCGCTTCCGCCGGGATCTGGGCGGCGCCGAGGAGGCCTATGAGGAGGTCATGCGCCGCCTGATGGGGGACAAATAAACATGGGCGGATTTTTCGGCGCGATCTCCAGGCATGACTGCGTGCTGGACGTGTTCTTCGGCACCGACTACCACTCCCACCTGGGTACCAAGCGGGCGGGCATGGCGGTCTACGACAGAAAGGACGGCTTCCAGCGGCAGATCCACAACATCGAGAACACCCCCTTCCGCACCAAGTTCGACAAGGATCTCTCCGAGTTCCACGGCTGTGCCGCCATCGGCTGCATCAGCGACACCGACCCCCAGCCCCTGCTGGTGCGCTCCCACCTGGGGCTGTACGCCATCACCACCGTGGGCATCATCAACAACGCCGACGCGCTGGTGGAGCGCTATTTCTCCGACCACGGCCACCAGTTCCTGGCCATGAGCTCCGGCAAGGTCAACTCCACCGAGCTGGCCGCCGCCCTCATCAACCAGGAGGACGACCTGGTATCCGGCATCCGTCGAGCCCAGGCGGAGATCGACGGCTCCTGCACCATCCTGATCCTCACCCCCGACGCCATTGTGGCCGCCCGGGATCGGCTGGGCCGCCTGCCCGTGCTGGTGGGCCAGACCGAGGACGGCTGCTGCGTGTCCTTTGAGTCCTTTGCCTACCACAAGCTGGGCTACCACGACGCCTATGAGCTGGGCCCCGGCGAGATCGTCAAGGTGACCCCCGGAGGGTGGGAGACCCTCTCCCCCGCCGGGGACAAGATGCGCATCTGCGCCTTCCTGTGGACTTACTACGGTTACCCCAACTCCAACTACGAGGGGGTCAACGTGGAGGTCATGCGCTACCGCAACGGTGAGATCATGGCCCGGGACGAGGTGAAAAAGGGTAAAATGCCCAAGGTGGACTATGTGGCCGGCGTGCCCGACTCCGGCGTGCCCCACGCCATCGGCTATGCCAACCGCAGCGGCAAGCCCTTCGCCCGCCCCTTCGTCAAGTACACCCCCACCTGGCCCCGCTCCTTCATGCCCGCCGACCAGAAGGCCCGCGACCAGGTGGCCAAGATGAAGCAGATCCCCGTGCCCGAGCTCATCGAGGGCAAGAAGCTCCTCTTCGTGGACGACTCCATCGTCCGGGGCACCCAGCTCCAGGGCACGGTGGACTTCCTCTATGAGTCCGGCGCCGAGGAGGTTCACATGCGCTCGGCCTGCCCGCCCATCATGTACGGCTGCAAGTACCTGAACTTCTCCCGCAGCAACTCCGACATGGAGCTGCTGGCCCGCCGCACCATCCAGGAGCTGGAGGGTGACGAGGGCCAGAACCATCTGGAGGAGTATGCCGACTCCTCCACGGAGCGGGGCCAGTGCATGCTCAAGGCCATCTGCGAGAAGCTGGGCTTTGACTCCCTGGGCTACCAGTCCCTGGACGGCCTGCTGGAGGCCATCGGCATCGACCGGGACAAGATCTGCACCTATTGCTGGACTGGGAAAGAATGATCCTTCCAGGGGGGACTTCGTCCCCCCTAGATACAAAACCGCCGCGCCGCCTATGGCGGCACAGCGGTTTTGATACCCCCCTCACCCGCGCCCGCGCGGGTGGCCCTGGCCGCCGCGGCCAGGGGCAGTGGTGTCCTCCGGCGAAGTGAATTCGCCTGCGGACTTCCTTTGAATCTCTTTTACCCGCAAAGCGGGTAAAACTCTGCGAGGCTTTTTCCTGTATCCCAGCGCACCATTTCCTCATTTCTTTTGGAGGTTTTGCGATGAAGAACTCCCATTCCGAGTCCTACGCCGCCGCCGGCGTGGACGTCACCGCCGGCTACGAGTCGGTCAACCGCATCAAGCCCCTGGTGGAGTCCACCTATATCCCCGGCGTCCTGGGCACCCTGGGCGGCTTCGGCGGCCTGTTTGCCCCCGACGTGGCGGGCATGAAGAAGCCCGTTCTGGTGTCCGGCACCGACGGCGTGGGCACCAAGCTGAAAATCGCCTTCCTGATGGACAAGCACGATACCATCGGCATCGACTGCGTGGCCATGTGCGTCAACGACATCATCTGCGGCGGCGCCGTGCCCCTTTTCTTCCTGGACTACATCGCCTGCGGGAAGAACCACCCGGAGCACATCGCCGACATCGTCTCCGGCATCACCGAGGGCTGCCGCCAGGCCGGCTGCGCCCTCATCGGCGGCGAGACCGCCGAGCACCCCGGCCTCATGCCGGAGAATGAGTATGACGTGGCCGGCTTCTCCGTGGGCATTGTGGACGAGGAGAAGATCATTGACGGCTCCACCCTCCAGGAGGGGGATCTGCTCATCGGCCTGAGCTCCAACGGCGTCCACTCCAACGGCTTCTCCCTGGTGCGCAAGGTGCTGGGCATCGACTCCAACCCCAAGGCCCTGGACATCCACGTGTCCGAGCTGGGCCGCACCCTGGGGGAGGAGCTGCTGCGCCCCACCCACATCTACGTCAGATCCATCCAGTGCCTGCGCCAGCACGGCGTGGAGGTCAAGGCCATCAGCCACATCACCGGCGGCGGCCTGTATGAGAACGTGCCCCGCATGATGAAGGCCGGCCTCACCGCCCGCATCCAGAAGGACTCCTTCCCCGTGCCCCCCATCTTTGAGATCATCCAGCGCTCCGGCGACATCCCGGAGCGGGATATGTACAACACCTTCAACATGGGCATCGGCCTGGTCATCGCCATCCCCAAGGATCAGATCGGCCACGCCCTGGACGTGCTGGCCCGGGCGGGCGAGCAGTCCTCCATCATCGGCACCGTGGTCAAGGGCAACGCCGGCGTCGAATTGGTATAGTTCTAGGGGGGACTTTGTCCCCCCTAGATACGCGGTCACCGCGCCGCCCTATGGGCGGCACAATGACCGCGATACCCCCCTCACCCGCGCCCGCGCGGGTGGTTGCCCGCCGGTAGCGGAGCAAGTATCGGTGTGCTCCGCAGGCACATGTCCTGCTCCGCACTTCTTGAAAATTTAATTTGCCGCCGCCGGCGGCAAATGCTGCGAGGCTGCCACAGCCCGCACACGTAAAGAGGTGAATTATGGTACGAATTGCGGTTCTGGTCTCCGGCGGGGGCACCAACCTCCAGGCGCTGATTGACGCCCAGGCCCGGGGCGAGCTGAAAAACGGCGCCATCGCCGCCGTGATCTCCTCCAAGCCCGGCGCCTACGCCCTGGAGCGGGCGGAGAAGGCCGGCATACCCGGCTATGTGGTGGCCCGGAAGGAGTTTTCCTCCAACCGGGAGATGACCCTGGCCCTGGTGGACAAGCTGAAAGAGCTGGACATCGGCCTGGTGGTGCTGGCCGGCTTCATGCACATCCTCACCGAAGAGATGGTGGCGGCCTACCCCAACGCCATCCTCAACGTCCACCCCGCCCTGATCCCCTCCTTCTGCGGCGCGGGGTACTACGGCCTCCACGTCCACGAGGCCGCCCTGGCCTACGGCGTGAAGGTCACCGGCGCCACCGTCCACTTTGTCAACGAGGAGCCCGACGGCGGCCCCATCGTCCTCCAGAAGGCGGTGGAGATTCAGGAGGGGGACACCCCCGAGGTTCTCCAGCGCCGGGTGATGGAGCAGGCCGAGTGGCGCATCCTCCCCCGGGCCGTCTCCCTGTTCTGTGAGGGCCGGCTCTCCGTGGAGGGTCGGACGGTTCACATCAAGCAGGACAAAGAATCCAAATAAAGGAGCCTTTGCATGAAAACTCTGGATCTCACCGCGCTGCTGCGCATCAACCCCTATCCCGGCCGGGGTATCGTGCTGGGCAGCTCCCCCGACGGGAGCAAGTCGGTCATCGCCTACTTCATCATGGGCCGGAGCGAGAACTCCCGCAACCGGATCTTCGTGGAGACCCCCGACGGCATCCGCACCCAAGCCTACGATCCCGCCAAGCTCACCGATCCCTCCCTCATCATCTACGCCCCCGTGCGGGTGTTCGGCACCTCCACCATCGTCACCAACGGCGACCAGACCGACACCATCCGGGAGGGGCTGGCCGCGGGCAAGAGCTTTGAGGAGGCCCTGCGCAAGCGCACCTTCGAGCCGGACAAGCCCAACTACACCCCCCGCATCTCCGGCCTGGTGCAGCAGAACGGGGACTACACCCTGTCCATCCTCAAGAGCGCCGACGGCAATCCCGCCTCCTGCCGCCGGTACTTCTTCGACTACGAGGCCCCCCTGGCCGGGCAGGGCCATTTCCTCCACACCTATATGGAGGACGGCAATCCCCTCCCCTCCTTCCAGGGCGAGCCGGAGCAGGTGGACATCGTCAGCGACACCGCCGCCGACTTTGCCGAGCTGCTGTGGGCCAGCCTGAACGAGGACAACAAGGTCTCCCTCTTTGTCCGCTATATCGACCGCAAGAGCGGCCAGTGGGAGAGCGTGATCAAGAACAAGCACAACTGAGATTGGACGGAGGTTTGAGCATGAGAGAACTGGAACTGAAATACGGCTGCAACCCCAACCAGAAGCCCGCCCGCATCTTCATGGAGGAGGGCGAGCTGCCCATCCAGGTGCTCAACGGCAAGCCGGGGTATATCAACTTCCTGGACGCCCTCAACTCCTGGCAGCTGGTGAAGGAGCTGAAGGAGGCCACCGGCCTGCCCGCCGCCGCGTCCTTCAAGCACGTCTCCCCCGCCGGCGCCGCCGTGGGCACCCCCCTGAGCGACGTGGAGAAGAAAATCTACTTCGCCGAGGGCATGGAGCTCTCCCCCATCGCCTGCGCCTATGTGCGGGCCCGGGGGGCCGACCGGCTGTGCTCCTACGGCGACTGGGCCGCCCTGTCCGACGTGTGCGACGCCGCCACCGCCCGCTATCTGGCCCTGGAGGTGTCCGACGGCGTCATCGCCCCCGGCTACACCGACGAGGCCCTGGAGATCCTGAAGACCAAGCGCAAGGGCGGCTACAACGTGGTGCAGATCGACCCGGATTATGTGCCCCGGGAGGTGGAGCACAAGGACGTGTTCGGCGTCACCTTTGAGCAGGGCCGCAACAACTTCGCCATCAACGAGTCTCTGCTGAACAACATCGTCACCGACAACAAGGAGCTGCCCGACAACGCCAAACGGGACATGCTGGTGGCCCTCATCACCCTGAAGTACACCCAATCCAACTCCGTCTGCTACGTGAAGGACGGCCAGGCCATCGGCGTGGGCGCCGGCCAGCAGAGCCGCATCCACTGCACCCGCCTGGCGGGCAGCAAGGCGGACAACTGGCTGCTGCGGCAGCACCCCAAGGTGCTGGATCTCCAGTTCGTGGACGGCATCCGCCGCCCCGACCGGGACAACGCCATCGACGTGTATATCTCCGACGAGTACGAGGACGTGCTGGCCGAGGGCGTGTGGCAGAACACCTTCCAGGTCAAGCCCGAGGTGCTCACCCTGGAGGAGAAAAAGGCGTGGATCGCCACCCAGTCCGGCGTTACCGTGGGCTCCGACGCCTTCTTCCCCTTCGGCGACAACGTGGAGCGGGCCCGCAAGAGCGGCGTGCGCTACATCGTCCAGCCCGGCGGCTCCATCCGGGACGACCATGTGATCGCCACCTGCAACAAGTACGGCATCGTCATGGCCTTCACCGGGATGCGGCTTTTCCACCATTAAAAGGCGCATCGCCTTTCTGCGGAAAGGCTTTCGCTTCGCTCAGATATGCGCCTTCCAGGGGGAACCAGTTCCCCCTAGATACGCGGCTTCGCCGCGATACCCCCTCCGGCCTCCGGCGGGGATCTGTCGAGAGGTTTCCCTATGAAACGTCCCCTTTCCCTTTCCGCGGCAGATCTGAAATACCTGGCCGCCCTGTGCATGCTGCTGGATCACATGGGGGTGGTGTTCCCCCAGCTCTTCTCCGGGCTGGGCCTTCCCGCCGCCCTGGATCTCCTGCCCCGGTGCGCGGGGCGGCTTGCCTTCCCCATCTTCGCCTACTTCGTGGCCGAGGGGTGCAGGCGCACCCGCTTCTTCCACCGCTATCTCATCCGGCTGGGTGTATTCGCCCTGGTGTCCCAGGTGCCCTTCACCCTGGCCACCGGCACCTGGGGCGGCAACGTGATCCTCACCTTCTTCCTGGCCGCCGCCGCCATCTGCGGCTACGAGCGGCTGGTGAAAGCGGAGTACAGCGTGACTGTGGCCGCCCTCCCCCTGCTTGGGGCCTGCGTGCTGGCCCTGGTGCTGAATACCGACTATGGCTTTCCCGCCGTGCTGCTGGTGTTCGGGCTCTACCTGTGCGGCGAGGATCGGAAGCGGCTGCTGCTCTGCCTGGGTGCGGGGCTGGCGCTGATCTATCTGGTGTACAACCCCCTGATGGGCTTCCTCTCCCTGCCTGTCCTGCTGCCCCGGCTGGTGGCGGACTATCTGGCGGCGGCTGTCCCCTCCGCCGTCCTCTATGCACTGTGCGCAGAAATCTCCCTTCTGCCTCTGGCCTGCTACCGGGGCCAGCTGGGCCTCCAGAACAAGTGGTTCTTCTATGTATTCTATCCCGCGCACCTGCTGGGCCTGTGGGCCCTGGGGCTGGCGCTGAATTGAGGTGTCGTCATGCATGTTTTGATCGTGGGCGGCGGCGGGCGGGAGCACGCCATCGCCTGGGCGCTGTCCAAGAGTAGTAAAGTGGATCACCTTTCCTGTGCGCCGGGCAACGGCGGCATCGCCGCCCTGGCCCAGTGCGTGGACATTCCCGCCACCGACGTGGACGCCATGGTGGCCTGGGCCTGTGAAAACAGCGTGGACTTTGTGGTGGTGGCCCCCGACGACCCCCTGGCCCTGGGCATGGTGGACGCCCTGGAGGCGGCGGGCATTCCCGCCTTCGGCCCCCGGGCCGACGCCGCCATCATCGAGGCCAGCAAGAGCTTCTCCAAGCGTCTGATGGAGAAATACCACATCCCAACCGCAAAGTATCAGACCTTTACAGAGCTGGAGCCCGCCCTGACCTATATCGAGGCCCAGGGCGCCCCCATCGTGGTGAAGGCCGACGGTCTGGCTCTGGGCAAGGGGGTCATCGTGGCCCAGACCGTGGCCGAGGCCCAGGACGCCGTCCGCTCCATGATGAGCGGCCACAAATTCGGCGACGCCGGGGCCAGAGTGGTCATCGAGGAGTGCATGACTGGCCCGGAGCTCACCGTGCTGGCCTTCTGCGACGGGGAGCACCTGGTGCCCATGCCCTCCTCCCAGGATCACAAGCGGGCCTTTGACGGCAACCAGGGCCCCAACACCGGCGGCATGGGGGCCATCTCCCCCTCCCCCAACTACACCCCCGAGGTGGCAAAGCGGTGCATGGAGGAGATCTTCCTGCCCACCGTGGCCGCCCTCAGGGCGGAGGGCCGCCCCTTCCACGGGGTGATCTACTTCGGCCTGATGCTCACCCCCGACGGCCCCAAGGTGGTGGAGTATAACGCCCGCTTCGGCGATCCGGAGTGCCAGGCGGTGCTCTCCCTGCTAGACAGCGATCTGATGGACATCTTCCTGGCCTGCCGGAACGGCACCCTGGATCAGGTGGACGTGCGCTGGAAGGACGGGGCCTCCTGCTGTCTGGTGCTGGCCTCCGGCGGATACCCCGGCAGCTATGCAAAGGGATATCCCATTACAGGGCTGGAGGAGGCCGGCCAATCCGCCGTGGTGTTCCATGCGGGCACCAGGCTGGGTGAGAACGGGAGCGTCCTCACCAGCGGCGGCCGGGTGCTGGGGGTCACCGCCACCGGGCCGGAGCTGAACGCGGCCATCGACGGGGCCTATGCCGCCGCCTCTCACATCCACTTCCAGGACATGTTCTTCCGCTCCGACATTGGCCGGGTGTGGAACCCCAACGCTTAGAGCCCCAAGGTATGCAACCGCCGGTTGTCAAATTGGATGCTCCGGTTGGTTGCGCGGGGACGGGCCGTTCTGTTAGGATGGAGCCAGAAACGAAGGAGGTTCATCCATATGGAATTTCGTGAACGGCTCTACCAGCTCCGCAAGGGGCGGGGTATCTCCCAGGAGGAGCTGGCCAACGCCGTGGGGGTCTCCCGCCAGGCGGTGCAGAAGTGGGAGGCCGGGGCCTCCACCCCGGATCTCAACAACCTGTCCGCCCTGGCCGGCTATTTCTCCGTCACCTTGGACTACCTGGTGCGGGGGGTGGAGCCGGAGGCGCCCCAGGCCGCCCCGGCGGAGCGGACGGTGATCCACAACTATTACACCCCCTATCACTACGAGTACCGCAGTAAATGCACCCTCCTGGGCCTGCCCCTGGTGCATATCCACCTGGGCTACGGCCTCCGCCGGGCCAGGGGGATCATCGCCATCGGCAACGTGGCCACCGGCCTTGTGGCCATCGGCGGCTTCTCCGCCGGACTGCTCTCCATCGGCGGGCTGGGCATCGGCCTGCTGACCCTGGCCGGACTGGCCGCCGGCGGGCTGGCCGTGGGCGGAATGGCCTTCGGCCTGCTGGCCGCCCTGGGCGGCGGCGCGTTCAGCCTGGGTGCCGCCCTCGGCGGCTGCGCCGTCAGCCGGTTTGTGGCCGTGGGCGGTGCCGCCGTCGGGCAGTACGCCGGCGGCGCGGCGGCTTTCGGCTCCCTGCTGGCTATCGGCCAGGACGCCGAGTCGGCCCGCGGCCTGGCCTTCACCCTGGATCAGCTCCAGGCGCTGGAGCTGTCTCCGCCGGAGCTGCTGTCCTGGCTCCAGGCCCAGGCGCCGGAGGCTCCCCGGTGGGTGCTCCGCCTGCTGCTGGGCGCGGCGGGCCGTTAACAGCTGGAAAAAGAGCCCTTGCGCCGCGGCGCAAGGGCTCTTTGCGTGACAAAATCTGGCCTCCCTGCTACACTGTGGGCACAAGGAGGGATGCACATGGCGTCCGTGGCAAAGCACATCAGAAAGCTCCGGCTGGAACGGGGCCTCACCCAGGAGGAGCTGGCGGAGCGGCTCCACGTCACCCGGCAGGCGGTGTCCAACTGGGAGCGCAGCGCCGCCCAGCCGGATCTGGACACCCTCCAGGCCATCGCCGCCGCCCTGGGGGTGGAGGTCACCGAGGTGATTTACGGCACGCCGCCCCCGGCGGCGGTCACAGGGGCCGTCCGGCGGCGGTGGCTGATCACCGGGGCCCTGGCGGTGCTGGGGGCGGCGGTGCTGATCTATCTGGTGTATCTGCTGGCCTTCTCCAACGGGGCGGTTGGCACCCGGCGGGACGGCTTCCGCTACCAGCTGGAGGACGGGGCCTACCACACCACCGTCTACACCCTGACGGATCCCCGGACGGTGGAGGTGGAGCTGAGTGATCCGTCCTCCAGCATCGGCTCGGTGCTCTATCAGAATGACAAGGGATGCTCCATTACAGTGTCCGGGCTGGAACAGCTTAACGGCCGCTGGGTGGTCACCTTCCAGGCGGAGGGTGCCCTGAACCGCCTGGGCGGGCGGCTGGTGTCCGGCTGCTATGAGGAGCGCGCCGACGATTCCCTGAGCAGCTTCCGGGTGGAGGCCGCCGACGGCCTGTCCCTCACCACCGCTGTGGGCGGGCAGAGCTGGGCCGGTGAGCTGGCGGACATACAGCCCCTGGGGCGGACAGGAAACGACTTCTCCTTTTACCTGTTCCCCTCCGGGCTGGAGGACGAGCCGGAGTCCGGCACGGCCTCCCTCACCGTGGAGGGCCTGATTGACTTCCGCACGTGGCGGAACTGGCGCTTCTGGGGGTAGCCCGGCCGGGGTTCCGGCCGCAGCACAAGCAGACCGGGCGGACGCAGCCGCGTCCGCCCGGTTTTTCTGTATTTCAGTTATCGTCCAGGGGCAGGGGATCCGGCGGCCGGTGGTTGAGCTCCGCCGAATAGCCCTCGGCCAGTCGGCTCAGCTGCTCCGCCTGGCTGCCCAGGGTGTGGGAGATCTCCTCCAGCAGGCCGCCCGCCTGATCCATCTCGGCCCTGGCCCGTCCGATGGCGGCGTTGACGTCCTCCCGCAGCCTGCCGTATCCGGTCTGCACCCGGCTCAGCCACTGCTCCACGTCGGCCTGGAGCCGCTTTGCCCGCTCCTCCGCCTCTGCCTGGACATCCTGGGCCCGGCAGTGGGCCTCCAGCTCGATGCCGGCGGTGCGATCCTTGATCTTCTCGTAGGCCTCCGCCGCCTGACCCGCCCGGGCCAGCTTCTCCTTGGTCTCCGTCAGGCGCGCCTCCGTCTCGGTCAGCAGCTCCTCCGCCGCGGTTTTCTCCCGGCGCAGCTCCGCCAGCTCCGTCTCCAGCCGGGCCAGCTCCTTCTGACGCTCCTCGCCCTCCCTGCGGGCGGCGGAGAGCTCCTCCCGCAGGCCCTGGAGTTCCTGTCCCAGCTTCTCCTCCCGCTCCCGGGCGGCCGCCAGCTCCCCCTCCCGGGCAGACTGCGCCTCTCCGGCCTCGTCCAGCTTCCGCTGAAGCCCATCCAGCTTCTCCCGGTGCTCCCGCGTCATGGTCTCAATATACAGCAGTACGTCCTGCTTCTGAAAGCCGCCAAAGGTGGCTGTGCGGAATTGGAGTTCTGTGTCGGCCATTTCGGATCCCTCGTTTCTACAGATTCACGGCTATTTTATCACAGTTAACGCCACAGTACAACAAAAAGTGCGTCCTGTTCAAGAAAGAAGGACAAATTCACCGTCGTCATACCTGTAATACAGCGTCTCACCGTCCGGGGCCATGGTGACCACAAAGATCCAGCCTGACGGATCACGGCTGTACCACGGGCGTATTACCTCCACGCTTTCAAATAGCGAGTCGGAATATACGCCGTGCTCCACCTTGATTTTGTACTCCAACTGCGCGGTCATGGACATGGCCCGATAATCACGGGCGGAATGAACCAGGGGCAGCCAAATGAAAAACACCAGGACAGCCGCCAGAACAAGAACCGCGATGGTCAGCTTTCTTCTCCTGTTCATCCGGATACCCCCTTCCGTTCCTCATCTCTTTATCGCATGGGCGGAGATCACGTCGGACAGCAGGGCATAGACCTCCTGATACAGCTTCTCGTGCCCGACAATTTGATAATGGGGGTCCCCAAACTGGGCGGAGTCATAGCCTGGCCGGCTGGAGAGGTTGAGGCAGCTCGCTCCCGGGAATGTCCGCGCTGTAGGTCTCCCCGTCCCGCCCGAAGTCGGCGCTGACAAAGCCGACGCTGGGGTTGTCCGCGGGCTCTACCATGGGCCTTGTGGGCAGAAATACAGCTGCCGCCACAGCGGCGGCCAGTACCAGCACGCCGATGCAGAGTACCGCCCGCCATCTCCTGTGCAAGCCATTTTTCATACTGCATCCCCCAACTTTTTCGCGGCCTCCGCCGCCCGCCCGGCCGTCTCCTCCTGTCAGGGAGAGTATAGCATACGGCGGGGGAAAAATCCACCTTCCGCCCGATTTTCCGGGCAGAAAGCCAGGCCATGGCCCTCCCGGCTTCTTTGCATTGACTGGTTTCCCTACAGGTGATATAATAGGATGATTATGACAAACTGGACAATGGGACGGGATCAAGATGTGGATTTCCGATAACTGGAGAGACTATGAGCTGCTGGACTGCGGCAATGGCGAGCGGCTGGAGCGCTGGGGAAACTACCTGCTGGTGCGGCCCGACCCTCAGGCCATCTGGCGGCCCGAGGGAAGGCACCCCGGCTGGCGGAAGTATGACGCCCGGTATCAGCGCTCCTCCACCGGCGGGGGCCAGTGGGTCAAGAAGGAACTGCCCCAGCGGTGGACGCTGGGCTACGGCCCGCTGACGCTCAACGTCAAGCCCATGAACTTCAAGCACACCGGCGTGTTCCCCGAGCAGGCGGCCAACTGGGACTTCGCCATGGAGCGCATCCGCGCCGCCGGGCGGCCCGTCAGCGTACTCAACCTGTTCGCCTACACCGGCGCGGCCTCGGTGGCCTGCGCGGCGGCGGGGGCCTCGGTGTGCCACGTGGACGCGGCCAAGGGCATGGTGGCCTGGGCCCGGGAGAACGCGGCCTCCTCCGGCCTGTCCGACGCCCCTATCCGCTGGATTGTGGACGACTGCGCCAAGTTTGTGGAGCGGGAGATCCGCCGGGGGCGGAAGTACGACGCGGTGATCATGGATCCCCCCTCCTACGGACGGGGCCCCTCCGGGGAGATCTGGAAGCTGGAGGAGAACCTGTTCCCCTTTGTGGAACTGGTCACCGGGGTGCTCTCTGACGAGCCCCTGTTTTTCCTGATCAACTCCTACACCACGGGCCTGGCCCCGTCGGTGCTGACCTATCTGCTGGAGACCCTGGTGAGCCGGAAATACGGCGGCCGCACCGAGAGCCAGGAGCTGGGCCTGCCCGTCACCGCCACCGGTCTGGCTCTGCCCTGCGGGGCCACGGGCCGCTGGACTGCCGAATAAGAGGGAGACGCATGAACGACACCATCATCAAAACCGAGAACCTCCGCTTCACCTATGCCGAGGCAGGGGAGGTCAACCCCCTGGTGCTGGACGGGGTGAGCCTGGACATTGAGGCCGGCTCCTTCGTGGCCGTGCTGGGCCACAACGGCTCCGGCAAGTCCACCCTGGCCAAGCACCTGAACGCCATCCTGCTGCCCTCCGGCGGCAAGGTGTACGTGGACGGCATCGACACCGCGGACGAGGAGCGGCTTCTGGATATCCGCCGCACCGTGGGCATGGTATTTCAGAACCCGGACAACCAGATCGTGGCCAACGTGGTGGAGGAGGATGTGGCCTTCGCCCCGGAGAACCTGGGGGTGCCCCCGGAGGAGATCCGCCGCCGGGTGGATGACGCCCTCAAGACCGTGGGCATGTACGAGTACCGGGAGCACGCCCCCCATCTGCTCTCCGGCGGGCAGAAGCAGCGGGTGGCCATCGCCGGCGTGCTGGCCATGGCGCCCCGGTGCATCGTGCTGGACGAACCCACCGCCATGCTGGATCCCACCGGCCGGGCGGAGGTCATGAGAACCATAAAAACCCTCAACCGCACGTCCGGCGTCACGGTGGTGCTCATCACCCACCACATGGACGAGGCCGCCCAGGCCGACCGGCTGGTGGTCATGGCCAAGGGCCGGGTGGTGGCCGACGGCGCCCCCAAGGAGGTCTTCCAGCAGGTGGATGCGCTGAAATCTGTGGGCCTCACCGTCCCTGAGACCACCGAGCTGCTGTGGCAGCTGCGCCAGGCCGGGGTGGACGTGCCCCTGGACGCCCTCAGCGACGAGGAGTGCGCCCAGGCTCTGTATGACGTATTGACGCGGGCGTGAGAAAATCGCGCTCCGCTTACCGGGCGTCACCCGGTTTCACGGGGATGCACCACTATTGATAAAGGAATGAAGTCAGTTGGAACCCATCATTCAGACGGAACACCTGAGCCATATCTACTCCGCCGGCACCCCGTTTGAGCACGGCGCTCTGGTGGACGTGGACTTCACCGCCTACCGGGGGGAATACCTGGGCATCATCGGCCACACCGGCTCGGGCAAATCCACCCTGATCCAGCACCTGAACGGCCTGCTCAAACCCACCTCCGGCCGGGTGCTCTACGAGGGGCAGGACATCTGGGAGAGCAAGGAGCGCACCCGTGAGACCCGCTTCCACGTGGGCCTGGTGTTTCAGTACCCGGAGTACCAGCTCTTTGAGGAGACCATCTACAAGGACATCGCCTTCGGCCCCAAAAACATGGGCCTGGACGAGAAGGAGATCGACCGCCGGGTGCGGGAGGCTGCCCAGTTCGTGGGCCTGAGGGAGGAACTGCTGGACAAGTCCCCCTTTGAGCTCTCCGGCGGCCAGAAGCGCCGGGTGGCCATCGCCGGCGTCATCGCCATGGAGCCGTCGGTGCTCATTCTGGACGAGCCCACCGCCGGGCTGGATCCCGTGGGCGTGGAGGAGATTCTGGGCAACATCCGGGACTACCACCAGGCCAAGAACGCCACCATCATCATCGTCTCCCACTCCATGGAGGAGATGGCCCGGACGGTAGACCGCATCGTGGTGGTCAACGACGGCCGCATTCCCTTCTCCGGCGCGCCCCGGGAGGTGTTTGCCCACGGGGACGAGCTGGAGGCCATGGGCCTGGGCGTGCCCGCCATGACGCGGGTGTTCCACCGGCTGCGGGCCATGGGCGTGGACATCGACGCCTCGGTATACACCACCGAGCAGGCCAGGGACGCCATCCTGGCCAGGCTGGGCCGTGGGCAGACAGAAAAGGGGGCGGTGTAAATGGCACTGAAGGACATTACCCTGGGCCAGTACTTCCCCGGCCACACCGTGATCCACCGGCTGGATCCCCGCACCAAGCTCATTTTCACCGTGGCCTATATCGTGGCCCTGTTCCTGGCCAGGCAGGTGGTCTCCTATGCCATCCTGCTGGTTCTGCTGGGGGTGCTCATCGCCGTGTCCAAGGTGGGCCTCAAGAGCATCCTGCGGGGCATGAAGCCCATTCTGATCATCGTGATCATCACCGGCGTGCTCAACCTGTTCTACACCGCCGGCGAGGGGGAGCCCCTGGTCTCCTTCTGGGTGTTCAACATCTACGCGGAGGGCATCTGGGCCGCCATCTTCATGGTGCTGCGCATCGCCATGCTCATCACCTGCACCTTCCTGCTGACCTACACCACCTCCCCCATCCAGCTCACCGACGGCCTGGAGCGGCTGATGAACCCCCTGAAGGCCATCAAGGTGCCCGTCCATGAGCTGTCCATGATGATGTCCATCGCCCTGCGGTTCATTCCCACCCTGATTGAGGAGACGGACAAGATCATGTCCGCTCAGAAGGCCCGGGGTGCCGACTTCGACACCGGCAACCTGATGCAGAAGGCCAAGGCCCTGGTGCCTCTGCTGGTGCCCCTGTTCATCTCCGCCTTCCGCCGGGCCGACGAGCTGGCGGTGGCCATGGAGTGCCGCTGCTACCACGGCGGCGAGGGCCGCACCCGCCTGCGCCAGCTGAAGCTGAAGGGCATGGATGTGGCCGCCCTGCTGTTTGCCCTGGCCATGTGCGTGGGCATCGGCGTGCTGGGCCACTTCGGGCTGTAAATTTAAGAAAATTATAATGTGAGCTTAAAGCCTTATGAGAAATATTGCGTTACGCTTGATGTACGTGGGCACGGCCTATCACGGCTGGCAGGTGCAGAAAAACGCGGAGACCGTGGCCGAGACTCTGGAGAAGTCCCTGGCCTCGGTGGTGGGCCATCCGGTGAAGTGCACCGGCGCGGGCCGCACCGACGCCGGCGTCCATGCGGAGGTCTACGTGGCCAATTTCCGCACCTCCTCCCGCATCCCCTGCGACCGGATCCCCCTGGCGGTGAACACCCGCCTGCCCGACGACATCGTGGTGGTCAAGGCCACCGAGGTGCCGGATGAATTCAACGCCATCGGCTCCTGCCTGAAAAAGGAGTACACCTACCGGATCTACAATTCCCGCATCCGGAATGCGTTTTATGTCAATCGTGCCTGGTTCTATCCCAAGCGGCTGGACGAGACCATCATGCAGCGGGCCGCCTCACACTTCGTGGGCACCCACGACTTCGCCGCCGTGCGCAGTGTGGGCACCGAGACCCGCACCACCGTGCGCACCGTCCACTATTTCGACATCTCCCGCAGCGGGGATCTGATTGAATGTAAGGTGTGCGCCGACGGCTTCCTGTACAACATGGTGCGGGCCATGGTGGGCACCTGCGTCTACGCCGCCGACGGCAAGTTCTCCCCCGACGCCGTGCCCGCCATTCTGGAGGGCAAAAACCGGACGGATGCCGGGCCCACCGTACCTGCGGGTGGCCTGTACATGACCAGATTGTGGTACAATGAGGATGTGTTGTAGCCCCGCTTTCCTTGCGGGGCGGATTCCAACCGCATAAAATCCGCGAAGGAGCATAGAATGGAAGAAATCAATGGGGGCCGTCCCACTTCCTCCCCGAAGGGCAGAAAGCGGCCCAATCCCTTTGTCCGCTTCCTGGCCTTTCTGGTGACCCTGGCCCTGGTGCTGGGGGCGGTGGCCCTGGTGGCCAATTACGACAAGCTGAATTTCGACTTTGTCAAGCGGTGGTTCTCCTACCGCTCCCTGGCCCGCAGTGACAGCGGGCAGGCGGAGTCCTTCCCCTTTGACGGGGACTCCGACAGCATCTTCGCCTCGGTGGGCGGAGATCTGCTGGTCTGCTCTCCCAACAGCCTGCAGCTCTATTCAGGCAGCGGCCAGCTCTATGTGAATGAGACCATCTCCATGGAAAATCCCGCCGTGGACACGGCGGGGGAAACCGCCCTGATCTACGACGTGGGCGGCGAGGAGCTGCTGATCTACGCCAGCCGTGAGGAGGTCTTTTCCCTCACCCAGGAGACGGGGCAGTCCATTCTGTCCGCCTCCCTCAACCGGAACGGGTGGCTGGCTGTGGTCAGCCAGCAGAGCGGCTTCAAGGGGGCGGTGACCATCTATGACAGCGACTACGCCACGCCCCTGATCCAGATCAGCCGCTCCGACCGCTTTGTCATGGACGCAGTGGTGTCTCCGGACAACCGCTCCGTTGCGGTGCTCACCATGGGCCTCACCGACGGCAGCTTTGAGAGCCGGGTGGAGTGCTACGCCCTGGCGCGCACGGAGGAGGACACCGAGCCGGACTGGAGCTGTCCCGTGGGGGGCGACGCGATCCTGGCCCTGCGCTGGAACGACAGCGGCATCTGGGCGCTGGGGGACACCGGCCTGGTCATCGTCTCCCCCGACGGCGCCCTGTCCGGCGCCTATGACTACGGCGGGCGGTACCTGAAGGCCTTCTCCCTGGACGGGGAGGGCACCGCCGCCCTGCTGCTGGGCAAGTACCGGGCGGGCAGCACGGCGGAGCTGGTTCTGGTGGGCGCCGACGGCGCCGCCCAGGCCGCGCTGGACGTCAATGAACAGATCCTCTCCCTCTCCGCCGCCGGGCGGTATGTGGGGGTGCTCACCGCCGACCGGCTGGATGTGTACAACCAGTCCCTGGAGAGCTACAGCACCCTGGACGGCACCCAGGGCGCCCAGAGCGTGCTGCTGCGGGACGACGGCAGCGCCATGCTCATCTCCAGCCACACCGCCCACCTCTATGTCCCGCAGTAAATCCGGAGGAATTTCCCTATGGCTTTTCTGATCGCAGACGGCCTGGTTCTGGCCGTGCTTCTCATTTTCGCCTGCATAGGCGCCCGCCGGGGGCTGATTCTGTCCCTGTGCGGCCTGCTGGCCTTTGTGGTGGCCTTTCTGGGGGCCAGCTTTGCCGCCCGCACTCTCTCCCCCGTGGTGGCCGACGCTTTGGAGCCCAAATTTGCCGCCGCCATTGAGGAGCAGCTCAACGAGTCCATCCGCCAGCAGTCGGAGGCCGGTGAGGCGGCCGTCCTCTCCCCCGACGACGTACCCCTGGAGGGGGTGCTGGACGCCCTGCGGGAGATGGGCTTCTACGAGACGCTGATCAACACCGTGGACAGGGCGGTGGAGAACGGCATGACCGCCGTGGCGGCCAGCGCGGCAGCGGCAGTGGCCGCCGCCATCGCCCAGTCGGCGGCCTATCTGATCCTGTTCCTGCTGGGCTTCTTCCTCATCCTGCTGGCCTGGCGGCTGCTCAGCCGGGCGCTGGATCTGGTGGCCCGGCTGCCGGGGCTCCACTTCCTCAACAAGACCGGCGGCGCCCTGTTCGGGCTGGTGCAGGGGTGCATCATCCTCTTCGTGGCCGCCTGGCTGCTCCAGTTCTTCGGGCAGGTGCTGCCCCGGGAGCTGGTGGAGCAGACCGTGCTCCTGAAATTCTTCATGACCACCAACCCCTTCTCCCTGGTGGCATAACTTCGACCCCTATACCAATGAAAATCAGGTGAAGTTCCATGTCCATCCCCAATGTGCTCTCCCTCATCCGGCTGGTTCTGGTGCCGGTGTTCGCCGTGGTCTTTTTCCGGCCCTGGCCGGACGCCCATTTCTGGGCGGCGGTGATCTACCTGGCCGCCTTTCTCACCGACATCGCCGACGGCTGGATCGCCCGGCACTTCAACCAGATCACCAAGCTGGGCCGCATCCTGGATCCCCTGGCGGACAAGCTGATGACCTTTACGGTGATCATCTGCATCACCGCCGACGGCATTATCCCCCTCTGGGCCGTGGTGGTCTTCTTCTGCAAGGAGCTGACCATGGCCATCGGCGGCTACCTCATGTATCAGAAGGTGGGGGATGTGATCTCCTCCAACTGGCTGGGCAAGTCCTCCACCGGCGTGTTCTTCGTGGTGTGCGCAGCCCTGGTGCTCTTCCCCGCCATCTCCCGCCCCTGGGCCACCGGGCTGATCTCCTTTGCCCTGGCCCTCACCCTGGCCGCCCTGGTCAGCTACATCATCCAGTACCGGCGGGTAATTCAGCAGAGAAAAAACGCGTAATTTCATACGCAGTTCATAATTTCGGATTAGAATCATTTCTCCGAGGGGCGTGGAGACCCCTCCAAAGGAGCTGAACGACTATGCAACCCACACTTTGTTCCAGATGCCACAAGAATGTGGCCGTCATCTTCATCCAGAAGATGGAGGGCGGGGCCACCAAGAGCGAGGGTCTCTGCCTCAAATGCGCAAAAGAGCTGGGCATCAAGCCCGTGGAAGATATGATGCAGAAGATGGGCATCAGCGACGAGGATCTGGAGGGCCTGACCAACGAGATGATGTCCGCCTTCGGCGGCGCCGAGGGTATGGAGGGGCTGGTTCCCGCCGAGGACGGCGACGACGAGGAGGACGAGGGCAAGACCGCCACCTTCCCTTTCCTGAACAAGCTCTTCGGCTCGGCCCAGAGCCCCCAGGCCCAGCCCCCGGAGCGGGAGCAGCCCCGGCAGGGGGACGGCAAGGAGAAGAAGGGGGACAAGCCCCCCAAGCGGAAGTTTTTGGAGAACTACTGCATCTCCCTGACCCAGAAGGCCGCCGACGGCAAGCTTGACCGCATCATCGGCCGGGACGAGGAGATCCAGCGCACCATCCAGATCCTCAACCGCCGGCAGAAGAACAACCCCTGCCTGATCGGCGAGCCCGGCGTGGGCAAGACCGCCATCGCCGAGGGCCTGGCCCAGAAGATCTACCAGCGGGACGTGCCCTACAAGCTGCTGGACAAGGAGGTCTACCTGCTGGATCTCACCGCCCTGGTGGCGGGCACCCAGTTCCGCGGCCAGTTTGAGAGCCGCATGAAGGGCCTCATTGAGGAGATCAAGAAGCTGGGCAACATCATTCTGGTCATCGACGAGGTGCACAACATCGTGGGCGCCGGCGACGCCGAGGGCTCCATGAACGCCGCCAACATCCTCAAGCCCGCCCTGAGCCGGGGCGAGATCCAGGTCATCGGCGCCACCACCCTCACCGAGTACCGCAAGTACATCGAGAAGGACTCCGCCCTGGAGCGGCGCTTCCAGCCCGTCATGGTGGAGGAGCCCTCCATCGAGGACAGCGTGAAGATCATCCAGGGCATCGCCCCCTACTATGAGAAGTTCCACTTCGTGTCCATCTCCCCCGAGATGTGCCGCCTGGCGGTGACCATGTCCGAGCGGTACATCACCGACCGGTTCCTCCCCGACAAGGCCATCGACCTCATCGACGAAGCCTGCTCCGACGTGAACCTCCACAACAAGACCCTGGCCCGGGAGGTGGAGGTGAAGAAAGAGATCGAGTCCCTGGAGAAGGAGCGGGAGCGGCTGATGGTGGAGGCCAACGACCGGGACTATAAGCGGCAGACCGCCCTGAAAAACAACGAGCAGCGGCAGACCGAGCTGCGCCGGGAGCTGGCCAAGCTCAATGCCGAGCACGACTCTCTCATGGGCAATCCGGCCACCACCGAGGCCCTCAGCGCCAACGAGCAGCGGCAGTCCAACTTCCGCCGGGAGCTGGGCAGCCTGGCCGAGGAGCGGGAGAAGCTCCTCTCCGACGAGGGCAGCAGCAAGGACTATGAGAACCTGGCCGCCATCAAGAGCCGGGAGATGCAGCTCCAGGACGAGCTGGCCAAGCTGGAGGCCCAGAGCGCCCCGCCCCTGACGGTGGAGCACCTGGCCCACGTCATTGAGCTGTGGACTAAGATCCCCGCCAGCCAGATCCAGGAGGCGGAGTACGAGCGCCTGGCCAGGCTGGAAGACCGGCTGAAGGAGCACATCATCGGCCAGGATGAGGCCGTTCACGCCGTGGCCACCGCCGTGCGGCGGGGCCGGGTGGGCATCGCCTCCAAGCGCAAGCCCGTGTCCTTCATCTTCGTGGGCTCCACCGGCGTGGGCAAGACCGAGCTGGTCAAGCGGCTTGCCATGGACATGTTCCACTCCCCCGAATCCCTGATCCGGCTGGACATGAGCGAGTTCATGGAGAAGTTCGCCGTCAGCCGCATCATCGGCTCTCCCCCGGGCTATGTGGGCTATGACGAGGCGGGCCAGCTCACCGAGAAGGTGCGCCGCAAGCCCTACTGCGTCATCCTCTTTGACGAGATCGAGAAGGCCCACCCCGATGTGCTCAACATCCTGCTGCAGATCCTGGACGACGGCCACATCACCGACGCCCAGGGCCGCAACGTGAACTTCGAGAACACCATCATCGTCATGACCTCCAACGCGGGCAGCGACGCCCGCACCTCCGCCGGCAGCGTGGGCTTCGGCCGCACCGCCGACGAGCAGGGCAAGGAGCGGGCCATGAAGGCTCTGGAGGGCTTCCTGCGGCCCGAGTTCATCAACCGGGTGGACGAGATCGTCTACTTCAACAAGCTCACCGAGGAGAACTTCAAGGCCATCGCCGGCATCATGCTGGGCGAGCTGCGGGACAACCTGAAGGAGCGGGGCATCACCTTCACCTGGGACGAGGCCCTGCTGGATCACCTGGTGAAGAAGTCCTTCTCTGCCACCTACGGCGCCCGCAACCTGCGCCGGCAGATCCAGAAGGATCTGGAGGACGGCATCGCCACCAAGCTCATCGACAGCTACCTCCACCCCCTGCACAGCATCCACGCCTCCGCCGACGGAGACAGCGTGGTGCTCACCTCCGAATAAGCGCATAAAGAGCGCCCCGGCCCATACGGGCCGGGGCACTCTGAGACTGTCGAAAAAGTGGCAAAGCCACTTTTTCGAGCAGGATGCAGTCCGCCGCGCGCAGGATTTGTCCGCTTCAGGCGGACAAATCCCACACTTGCGGTCTGAGAAGTGTTTTCTCCGACGCACATGTCGCCGGAGAAAACAGATTCCAATTTTTTCGCGCCTGCGGGCGCGAACTCTGCGAGACTTTTCCGACACGCTGAGAACGCCCCGGCCCATACGGGCCGGGGCGTTCTTTTGTCGGCTGTCGGCCGCCAAACCTGCCGGTCAGGCCTGCGGAAATCCCTGTCTGAGCAGCTCCTCCACGGCCGCCCGGGATGCCAGCCCGTCGGAGAAGGCGGTGGCGCTGCCGGCGGCAACCCCCAGCCGGAGAGCCCGGGCATAGTCCCCGGTATTCAGCCAGCCGGCCAGGAAGCCGGCCACCATGGAGTCCCCCGCCCCCACCGAGTTGCGCACCGCGCCTCTTGGGGCGGCGATGCGGTGGAAGGCCCCGGTCTCGTCCAGCAGGAGGGCGCCGTCCCCGGCCAGAGACACCAGCACGTTGCGCGCCCCCCGCTTCCGGAGCTCCCCGGCACATGCCCTCCGCTCCTCCTCAGAGCGGAGCTCCCGGCCGAAGACGGCCTCCAGCTCCAGGTGGTTGGGCTTGACGAGGAAGGGCCGGCAGGGCAGAACCCCGCGCAGCAGCTCCCCCTCCGCGTCCACCACCGTCCGTACGCCCCGGCCGTCCAGCCGGGCCAGGATGCGCTCATAGATATCGCCGGGGAGGGAGGACGGGATGGAGCCGGCCAGCACCAGGATGTCCTCCCCGGTCAGCCTGTCCAGCCGCCTGAACAGGGCCTCCAGCGCCCCGGCGGGAATGGCCGGCCCCTGCCCGTTGATCTCGGTCTCCTCCCCGCCCTTGAGCTTCACATTGATGCGGGTAAAACCCTCGTCCAGGTGGATGAAGTCGGTTTTGATCCCGTCCTGAACCAACCCCTGCTCCACCGCCCGGCCCGTGAAGCCGGCCAGAAAGCCCAGGGCGGTACTTTCCACCCCCAGGCGGCCCAGCATGACGGACACATTGATGCCCTTGCCGCCGAACTGGATGAACTCCCGCCTGGCCCGGTTGACGGCCCCAGGCCGCAGCCCGTCCAGCCACACCACATAGTCAATGGCGGGATTGAAGGTGACGGTATAGATCATCGTGCCTCGCGCCCCGCTTTCTCAGGGCTCCAGGCCCCGCCAGGCGGCGAACCTCCGCCACAGCAGCCATGCCAGCCAGCCGCACAGCAGGCCCACCAGCACCCCCGCCAGCACGTCGCTGGGGAAGTGCACCCCCACATACAGCCGGGAGAGGGCCATCAGGGCCGCCAGCACCACCGCCGTCACCTTCATCCACCGCCGGGGCAGGGTGCGCCACCAGGCCGACGCCGCGGCAAAGGAGGCGCTGGTGTGGCCCGAGGGGAAGGAGTTGGGGTCGTGCTCGGCAATCAGGGGCACCAGCCCCTCCACCGTCAGCCAGGGCCGGGTTCGGGCCACCAGGTGCTTGAGGATGCCGTTGGTGAAAATCAGGCTGAGCAGCAGGGCCAGCAGGCTCACCACCCCGGCCTTCCGGGTCTTTTTGAAGCAGAGCAGCAGGACGGACAGGGCAATCCACAGCATGCCGCTGTCCCCCAGGTGGGTGTACACGGTCACCAGAGGGGTGAGCAGGCCGCTGCGCACCCACTCCTGGATCCACAGCAGCACCCCGCCGTCCAGATTGAGCAGTCCCTGGAGCAAGACATCGCTTCCTTTCTCATACGGTATTGAGATGAAAAGGGCGGCGGCACAACCGCCGCCGCCCTCTGTGCGCCTTCGCTTATTCCGCGCCGCCCGCGTTCTCCGCGTCCTCACCCCAGTCGCAGTCCAGGATGATGCCGTTGATAAGCTCAAACTTGTCGGTCTTGACCGTGTGGGTCTTGCCCACCCGCACCTCCTGGGTGCCGATCTCGGTGGTGATGGAGTTCACCACATTGCACTCGATGGTGAAAATCAGATCCAGCTTGCCGCTGTTCACAGGGATCTCCAGCGTGCCGTCGGCGGTATCCACGGCGGCGGTGTGGGTGCGGCCCTCCACCGCCTCCACAGCGACAACATGGCCGTCCAGCATCTCGCCGGAGGCCATCAGCTGCCCGGGGATGTATTTCTGAATATTCTCATAGACCTCCGGCTCCACGCCCTCCACCAGGACGGTGTACCGCACCGGGGTCTTGGTGGGGTTGATGGCGCTGCCGCTGCCGCCCAGGAACTTCATGCCCACGACCACCGCGGCAATCACGATCACCAGGATCACGATCAGATCCACAATATTGATCTTACCAAACAGTCTTCCCTTTTCGTCGATCATCTTTTGCAGCCTCCGAGGTTGTAAATTGTCTGTAGAGTTGGTACAATGATCTTTACTGATACTTGGATATTGTACCATACATCCATACCAGGAAACAAGTCTTTTCTTTCCCTGGAGGTTTTCCTATGAAAGTCATCCATCTGATCTCCGGCGGGGACAGCGGCGGAGCCAAGACCCATGTCCACTCCCTGCTCCAGAACCTCACCCGCACCATTGACGTGACCATGGTGTGCTTCATGGAGGGCCCCTTCGCCCAGGAGGCCCGGGAGCTGGGGATCCGCACCGTGGTGCTCCCCGGGCGCAACCTGCTGCGCACCTACCGCACCCTCAAGCGGATGATCCGGGAGGAGGGCTATGAGATCATCCACTGCCACGGGGCCCGGGGCAATATGATGGGAGCCCTGCTGCGCCGGGCCACTGGGCTGCCGGTGGTCACCACCGTCCACTCCGACTACCGTCTGGACTACCTGGGCCGCCCCTTCTCCCGCCTCAGCTACGGCACCATCAACACCATCGCCCTGCGGCTGCTGGACTACCGCATCGGCGTGTCCGACGCCATGACCGACCTGCTCATCAGCCGGGGCTTCGACCCGGACAAGCTGTTCACCATCTACAACGGTATCGACTTCACCCCCCGTACCCCCGCCCTGGGCCGGGAGGAGTATTTCCGCTCCGTGGGGCTGGAGGCCGACGGGGACAGCGTGGTGGTGGGCATCGCCGCCCGGCTCAACCCGGTGAAGGACATCGCCACCCTGGTGCGGGGCTTCGCCATCGCCCACCAGACCTGCCCCAACCTGCGGCTGCTCATCGCCGGCGACGGGGAGCAGATGGACATGCTGAAAAAGCTCTCCGCCGAGCTGGGGGTGGAGCGGCAGGTATGCTTTGCCGGGTGGATCACCGACACCGACAGCTTCTACCACGCCATCGACATCAACACCCTCACCTCCCTGTCCGAGACCTTCCCCTACTCCCTCACCGAGGGGGCCCGGGCAGCCCTGCCCACGGTGGCCAGCCGGGTGGGCGGCGTGCCCTACCTCATCGAGCACGGCATCCACGGCCTGCTCTTCGAGGCGGGGGATGCGGAGGGGCTGGCCCGCTGCCTGGTCTCCCTGGCCCAGGATCCCACCCTGCGGGAGCACCTGGGGCAGCGGCTCTACCAGCGGGCCAAGGCCGACTTCTCCCTGGAGAGCACCCTGGAGCGGCAGCTGACCATCTACCGCACCATCCTCCGCCGCCAGGAGCGGAAGAAAAACCTCAGGGGCCGCCGGGACGGGGCCCTGGTGTGCGGCGCCTACGGCCGGGGCAACGCCGGCGACGACGCCATCCTGGAGGCCATCGTCACCGAGCTGCGGCAGATCGACCCGGATCTGCCCATCTGGGTGCTCTCCCGCAACCCGGACGACACCCGCCTCACCTACCGGGTCAACTCCATCTACACCTTCGCCTTCCCCCGTTTCCTGCGGCGGATGGGCAAAACCCGGCTCTACATCAACGGCGGCGGCTCCCTGATGCAGGATGTGACCAGCCACCGCTCCCTGTGGTTCTACCTGTTCACCATCTCGGCGGCCAAGCGCCTGGGCTGCCAGGTGATGATGTACGGCTGCGGCATCGGGCCCATCCACTCCCCCGCCAACCGCCGCCGGGCGGCCAAGGTGCTCCAGAAGAGCGTGGACGCCATCACCCTGCGGGACACCCACTCCCGGGAGGAGCTGGAGGATATGGGGGTCACCAACCCGGAGATCATTCTCTCCGCCGACCCCACGGTGATCCTCCCCGCCGCCCCGGAGCAGGTGGTGGACGGCATCCTGGAGAGCCAGGGCATCGACCCCAGGGGCCGGTACATCGGCTTCGCCCTGCGGCCCTGGCCCGGCTTTGAGGAGAAGGCCTCCCTGTTTGGCGCGGCGGCGGATTACGCCTACGAGAAGTACGGCCTTACCCCCGTGTTCCTGCCCATCGAGCGGCGGCTGGACGTGGGGGCCGCCAAGCTGGCCGCCCAGCACATGAAGGCCCCCCACTATATCCTGCCGGAGACCGGCAGCTCCGACCACACCATCGGCCTGTTTGCCCGGATGCAGGTGGTGGTGTCCATGCGCCTGCACGCCCTGGTGTTCGCCGCCGGCCAGGGGGTGCCCCTGGTGGGTGTGGTGTACGACCAGAAGATCAGCTCCTTCCTGTCCTATATCGGGCAGGATCTCTACACCGACCTGGACGCCGTCACCGTGGAGGCCCTGCGGGCCCACATCGACGCGGCCTGCGGGCGCATCGGGGACGAGGCATTCCTGTCCGGCGGCGTCAACCGCCTGCGCCAGGTGGAGCAGCGCAACAGCGAGACCGCCCGGGCCCTGCTGGAGAGGTGAGGGGATGCAGCAGATTGTCTGCCTGTCCGCCGAGCCGTGGCGGACGGTGCCCACCCGCACCCAGCAGCTGATGATCCGCCTGAAGGATGCCCAGGTGCTCTTCTTCGAGCCGCCGGGCCGCCGCTGGCGGCAGCCGGGGCGGCAGATGCGCCCCGGCCTGACGGTGTTCACCCTCCCTCCCCTGCCCGAGGTGGAGCCCCGCCACGCCCTGCTCCACCGGCAGCGGTGGCGGTGGCTGGCCCGGCCCATCCTCCGGCAGATGGAGCGGCACCGGTTCAAGGAGCCCCTGCTGTGGTGCACCGATCCGGAGCAGATCCACCTGCTGGAGCTGCTGCCCCACCGGGGGGTGGTGTATGACTGTGACCGGGACTGGTTCGACCTGCCCCCCCGGTGGGAGAGCGACCTGGCTCTGGCCGCCGACGTGGTGTTCGCCGCCTCCCCGGGGCTGGCGGATCACCTCTCCCCCTGCAACGACAACATCGCCCTGCTGCCCAACGGGGTCAACTTCCCCATGTTCACCCGCACGCCCGCCGACTGCCCGCCGGAGCTGCGGGGCCTCACCGGGCCGGTGCTGGGCTATGTGGGCACCATCTGGCCGGATCTGGATCTCTCCCCCGCCCTCCGCGCCGCCCGGGCCATGCCGGACGCCTCCTTCCTCTTTCTGGGCCGGCGGAGGGACAACCCTGCCGCCGACGCGCTGGAGCGGCTGCCCAACGTGCGCTTCCTGGGCGCCCGGCGGCCGGTGGAGGTGCCCGACTACCTGGCCCGGTTCGACGTGTGCCTGGACTTTCTCCGGCTGGACAACCTGAAAAACGACATCCTCTCCCCCCGTCTCTATGAGTATCTGGCTACCGGCCTCCCCATTGTCACCCTCCTGCCCCCCGACCAGGTGGAGCCCTTTCCCGACGTGGTCTACACCGCCCACACGGACGAGGAGTTCGCCCGGCTGTGCCGCCGGGCCCTGGAGGAGACCGGCAGCTGGGCCAGGGAGCGTCGACGGGAACACGCCCGGCAGGCCGCCTGGTCTGTCCGGGCCGGGCAGGTGATCCGGATTCTGCGCACCATCGGGCTGTATTAACGGCGGCGGGCGACTCATACCGCACCCCCTGTCCCCGTAGAATGGGGACAGGGGGTGTTTGCTTGTCTCTCTCCGCTCTGCTTTTTCAGGCCAGCCAAAATCCCGTACTGTCCCTCACCTGCGCCCTG
Organism: Flavonifractor sp. An10; assembly: GCF_002161215.1. Taxonomy (GTDB): domain Bacteria; phylum Bacillota; class Clostridia; order Oscillospirales; family Oscillospiraceae; genus Flavonifractor; species Flavonifractor avistercoris. The sequence continues at coordinate 170,439 of NZ_NFMB01000009.1, read as the reverse complement.
GTGCTGGCGGTGGTGCTGGTCAACGGCTGGACGGATGCGCCCAACGCCATCGCTGCGGCGGTGGGTGCCGGCGCTCTGTCCTTCCGCCGGGCGGCCCTGCTGGCGGCGGCGTGCAACCTGCTGGGTGCCCTGGTGATGACGGCGGTAAACGCCTCGGTGGCGGAAACGCTGTATGATATGGCGGACTTCAGTTCGTCGCCGGCGGATGCCCTCCCCGCCCTGTGCGCGGCCCTGTGCGCCATTGTGGTGTGGGCGGCGGCAGCGTGGCGGTTCGGCGTGCCCACCAGCGAGAGCCACGCCCTGGCGGCGGGGCTGTCCGGCGCGGCCCTGGCCCTGCCCGGAGGACTCTCCAACCTGCGGCCCGGGCCCTGGGGAAGGATCCTGCTGGGGCTGGCGGGCTCCCTGCTGCTGGGGTGGCTGGCCGGGGCGGTATGCCGCCGCCTGGCGGGGCGCCTGCGCCCTTCCCCCGCCCTGTGCCGCCGGGGGCAGATCGCCGGGGCGGCGGTTATGGCCTTCCTCCACGGGGCCCAGGACGGGCAGAAGTTTTTGGGGGTCTTTCTCCTGGCCGCCTCCCTGGCCGGGGGGCATACGGCGGGCTTTGCGCCGGAGCCGGGGCTCACCCTCCTCTGCGCCGCCGTCATGGCACTGGGTACCGCCCTGGGGGGCCGCAGGATTGTGGACACGGTAGGCCGGGACATGGTGCGCCTGGGGCCGGCGGAGGGGCTGGCCGCCGATCTGGGGGGCGGTCTCTGCCTGCTCTTCTGCACGCTGGCGGGCCTGCCGGTGAGCACCACCCATGCCAAGACCGCCGCCATCCTGGGGGCCGGGGCGGGCGGCGGGGTGAACCAGGCGGTGGCGGGGCGGATTGTCCGAACCTGGCTGTGGACTTTCCCCGGCTGCGGCCTGCTGGGATTTTTGCTCGCTTCCCTCTTCCGCTCCTCCCCCTTCTGTGGTATCATATAGCCCGTCCAACGGAACTATCCCACAGGAGGCACCAATGACATGTATCCCTATCAGACCGTGATTTTCGACCTGGACGGCACCCTGCTGGACACCCTCCAGGATCTGGCCGACAGCACCAACTACGCCCTGTCCGTCCACCGCATGCCCGCCCGCACCCTGGAGGAGGTGCGCACCTTTGTGGGCAACGGGGTGGGGCGGCTGATCCACCTGGCGGTGCCCGAGGGCACCCCGGCGGAGGAGGAGGCCGCCTGTCTGGCCGACTTCCGGGCCCACTACCTGCTGAACATGGAGAACAAGACCGCCCCCTATCCCGGCGTTCCGGCACTGCTGGAGCACCTCCAGGCCGCGGGCATCCGCACCGCCGTGGTGTCCAACAAGTTCGACGGGGCGGTAAAGGGGCTGTGCCAGAACTATTTTGGCGACCGGCTCCCCGTGGCTATCGGCGAGTCCCAGGGGGTGGCCCGCAAGCCTGCCCCGGATACGGTGTTCCGCGCCCTGGCGGAGCTGGGGGCGGAGCCGGCGGGGGCGGTGTACGTGGGCGACTCCGACGTGGACATCGCCACCGCCCAAAACGCCGGCCTGCCCTGCATCTCGGTGAGCTGGGGCTTCCGGGACGCCGGGTTCCTGTCGGCCCACGGCGCCCGGCAGATTGTGGGCAGCCCGGCGGAACTGGAGGCCCTGCTCCTCTCCCCCGCCGCCGTTTCCCAATAAGCCCGAGCACAGAGCAGCGCCCGCCGGAATCCCGGCGGGCGCTCAGCCTGTCGAAAAAATCTTTTCGACAGGCTGACGAACTTTTTGAAACTTTTTTAAGTTTCAAAAAGTTGTTTGATCCAACGCGAAAGGGAACCCTGACGGTTCCCTTTCACACTATCCTTCCCTCCGAATCCTTCGGCTGGAAGGTTTATCGACAGCACAGCGCCCGCCGGAATCCCGGCGGGCGCTGCTTATTTCTATATCTGTATCTGATTGAATCAGCCCAGAACCTTCTCCAGCTCCAGGGTGACGGTGCCGTCCTCCAGGACAAAGCAGGGGATGCCCAGGGAGCCCCTGGCCTTGGGGCCGTCAAACACGGGGCTGCTCTCCCGCAGGGCCAGATAGGCCTTGAGGTCGGACAGGCTGGCGGACAGGTTCTTGAAGTCGATGTCCGCCTTGGCCTCCACCAGGCGATTCAGGGCATACAGGGTATCGGGGCACAGATGGCTGCCGATTACAGTGACTTTCATGGTACAATACCTCCTTACGGGATTGATGCCGGGCGCGTCAGGAGCGGATTACTCCTGGCTCTGCCCCTTTTTGGCGGCCACAGCCTTGACCAGCCAGTCCTTGCCCTCCACCAGGCGGGTGACCATCATGGAGGCAATGGTGTCGCCGGAGGAGTTCAGGCAGGTGGCGGCGGGGTCAAAGATGAAGCCCAGGGTGGCAATGATGGGGAAAGCCTCGGCGGGGAAGTTGAACATGCTGACGATGAGCATCTCGCCCACCAGGCCGCCGCCGGGGGCGCCGGAGAGCACGAAGGCGGACAGGATGGCCACCACGATGGCCATGGCGTAGGTGCCCGCGCCGGTGAAGTCCATGCCGAAGATGCCGTAGAGGAAGGCGATCTTCACGATGGAGCTGAGGACGGAGCCGTCCATGTGCATGGTGCAGCCCATGGGCAGCACCAGATCGCTGACGTCCTTGGGCACGCCGATGTTGTCACAGGCCTCCTTGTTCACGGGGATGGTGGCGGCGGAGGACTGGGTGGCGAAGGCGGTGATGGCAGGCGGGAAGATGTTCTTGATCATTCTCTTCACGCCCAGCTTGCCGCCGGCCAGGAAGGCGTACAGGGGGAAGAAAATAACGCCGTAAAGCAGGCACAGGGGGTAGTAGACCAGCATGGAGCGGCCGTAGTCGCCCACGATCTCCGGGCCGTAGGTAGCCACCAGGTTGGCGAAGTAGGCGCCCAGGCCGATGGGGGCGATGAACATGATGACGCCCACGAACTTCATGATGATGTCGTTCAGGTTCATGAGCAGCTTGCCCATGGGGCTCTCGTCGCCGCCGCAGGCGGACACGCAGAAGCCGAAGATGATGGCAAAGATGATCAGGGGCAGCATGTTGGACTTATCCCACAGATCGGAGAAATCGGACACGGTCAGGGTGCTGACCAGCAGCTCGCCGGCGCTCTGGGCCTCGCCGGCCTCACCGGCCGTCAGCTGGATGGAGGTGCCGGCGGAGGGGCTGAACAGGTTCACCCAGACGAGCACACAGGCCGCGGCGATCAGGCCGGTGAAGATGAAGGTGCCGATGGTGGAGCCCAGGATCTTGCCCAGGCGCTTCATGTTTGCCATGCTGCCAACGGCGGAGGCGATGGACACAAACACCAGGGGAACCACGATGGTGAACAGCAGGTTCAGGAAGATGTCGCCGATGGGCTTGATGGTGGTGCCCACGGCGGGGGCAAAGGCCCCGATGAGGGCGCCGATGATGATGCCGCCCAGGATCAGGATCAGGCTTCCGTACTGCTGCCAGAAGCTCTTCTTTTGAATGGTTGCCACAGGAGATGCTCCTCTCTTTTCCAAGATTCCTTGTGCCGAGGCGGCCCCTTACAGGGACTTGACCGCCGCCTCCAGCTGCTTCATGGCCTGCTCCAGCACGCTGCGGGGGCAGGCAGCGTTGAGCCGCATGTAGCCGCTCAGGCTGCGGCCGAAGGTATAGCCCTCGTTGAGGCCCAGCTTGGCCTTCTCGATCATGAAGCGGCGCAGCGCCTCGTTGTCCAGGCCCAGCTCCCGGCAGTCCAGCCACATCAGGTAGGTGGCGTCGGGGGCGTAGGTCTTGATCTGGGGGATGTGCTCCCTGCAGTAGTTGACCACGAAGTCGAAGTTGTCGGACAGATAGGCCAGCAGCTGCTCCAGCCACTCCTCGCCCTCGTTGAAGGCGGCCTGCATGGCGGTGAGGGAGAAGGCGTTGTTGCGGTGGATGTCCATGCACTGCCAGTAGTGGTCAAAGACCTGCTTCATATGGGCATTGGGGAACACCGCGGTGGAGGCCTGCAGGCCCGCCAGGTTGAAGGTCTTGGTGCCGGAGATGCCGGTGACCACGTACTGGGCGGCCTCGGGAGACACGGTGGCGGTGGGGGTATGCTTCTTGCCGTGGAAGATCAGGTCGGAGTGGATCTCGTCGGAGAACAGAACCACATGGTGCTTCATGCACAGCTCCACCATGCGGCGCAGCTCCTCGGGCGTCCAGACGATGCCCAGGGGGTTGTGGGGGTTGCACAGCAGGAACAGGTCGGCCTCCTCCAGCTTGGCCTCAAAGTCGGCCCAGTCCATCTCCCACTTGCCGTCCTTCTCAATAAACTGGTTCTCCAGCACCCTGCGGTTCCACGCCTCGGTCATGTCGTAGAACTCGGAGTACACCGGGGTCTGGATGAGCACGCTGCCCCCCTCGGGGGTGAACAGCTTCACCATGGCGCTGATGGTCTGCACCACGCCCAGGCTGAAGCTCATCAGGCTCTGGTCGATGTCCCAGCCGTTGCGGCGCTTCTGCCAGCCCCGGATGGCCTCAAAATAGGAGTCCGGGCGGCTGGTGTAGCCCCAGATGCCCTCCTGGGCCCGCTTGCCCAGGGCGTCAATGATGGGCTGGGCGGTCTTGAAGTCCATGTCGGCGATCCACAGGGGGATGACGTCATCGGTGCCGAATTTCTTCTTCCGCTCATCGTACTTGGCCGCGCAGTTTTTGCTGCGGTCAACCACCACATCAAAATCATACTTCATCGCTGCTTACCTGCCTTTCCTTCTCTGGATTGGGTTTTTATTTCAGGCTGTACGCTTGCCCCTGTTTTGAGCAAACGGCGTGCCGAACTATGCCAGCTTCCGCAACATTATCCGATTTATACAATTTCTATTCTCTGCCTTTGTATAAAACAGATAAAAGCGCCGCCGGACACTCTTACCAGTGTCCGGCGGCGCCCCTGACGCAAGCCGGGGAAACAGGTTAAATCGGTTAAAAAGGTTAAATTGGTCAAACCAATTCAGAGCTTCTCCTCCGTTTCCAGCCGGCGGCACAGGGCCCGGCCGGCTGGGGTGAGCCGTGTGCCCCCTCTCCCCCGGCTCACCCGGGCCAGGCCCGCCTGATCCAGGGCGGAGAGGATGCGCCGCACCTCCTGCTGGGAGCAGGGCAGCCCCGCCGCCTTGGCATCGGCCAGGATGGCGTCCCGGCCCAGGCTGCGCCCCTCCCGGTCGGCCTGGTAGAGCCGGGAGAGCACAAACCGCTCGTCCTCCTGGGGGCAGTCCGCCAGCCGCGGGGGCTGCGCCCCGGCCCCGCCGGCCTCCGGCAGGCCGGCGGGCAGATAGTGAAAGGTGGGCGGCAGCTCCTCCGGCCCCACCACGGGGCTGCCGGTATAGCTGAAATACTCCACCACGTTGCGCAGCTCCCGGATATTCCCCCGCCACTGGTGGGTGAGCAGCAGCCGCTCCAGCTCGGGCGACAGGGTGAAGGAGGCGCCGATGCCCTTTCGGAAGTGGTCGATGAGCAGCAGCAGATCCCCCTCCCGCTCCCGCAGGGGCGGGATCAGCACGGGCAGGGTGTTGAGACGGTAGTAGAGATCCCGCCGGAAGGTGCCCTCCTCCACCATCTTGTCCAGGTTTTCGTTGGTGGCTGCCACGATGCGCACGTCCACCGAGACGATGCGGTTGCCCCCCACCCGCATGATCTCCCGCTCCTGGAGCACCCGCAGCAGCTTGCACTGGAGGGCGGTGCTCATGCCCTCCACCTCGTCCAGAAACAGGGTGCCCTTGTGGGCGAACTCGAACAGGCCGGGCTTGCCCCCCTTCCGGGCGCCGGTGAAGGCTCCCTCCTCGTAGCCGAACAGTTCGCTCTCCAGCAGGTTTTCCGGCATGGCGGCGCAGTTGATGGCTACAAAGGGCCCGTCTGCCCGGGGAGAGGCGTTGTGAACCGCGTGGGCAAAGAGCTCCTTGCCGGTGCCCGTCTCCCCGATGAGGAGGACGGGGAGCTGGGTGAGGGACATCTTCTTTAATATGGTGATGCACCGCCGGATGGCCGGTGACTGGCCCACCACGTCGTCAAAGGTGTACTTGGCCCGGTAGCCCTTGTGGAGCAGCTGGCTGCGCAGCTCGTTCTGCCGGTTCTCCGCGTCGCTGAACCGCTGCACCGTGGCGAAGGCACCGATGCAGGCGCCCCCCCGGAGCACCGGCGCCACCGCCACGTTCATGTTGACGCCGTTGGCGCTCACCACCTGGGCGGGCTGGGGGGCCCGCTCGGCCAGGCATCTGGCAAAGGGGACGAAGGGGTACACCTCCGCCGCCGGGCGCTGGAGCGCCCGGGCACCGGGGATGCCGGTGATCTCCTCCAGCTTGTGGTTGCTGGCAAACACCTCTCCCCGCTCGTTGACCCCCACGATGCCCTCGTCCAGGATCTCCATGAGGATCTCAAACTGGCTCTCCAGCCGCAGGCCCCGGGCAAACACCCGGTCGAAGCTGTAGGTATTGGCGGCCACATCCCGCTGGTACTGCTCAAACTCCGGGGTCTCCAGCAGCTCCTCGAAGCCCAGGCGGAGGGCCGCCTCGATCATGGTGGAGCTGTCGCACACCCGCTGGCCGATGTCGATGATCTCCCTGGCCCCGGCGGGGACATAGCGGGTCTCCTGGGGGGTGATCACAAAGTCATACTGGCTCATATCCGGCTCCGGCGCGCCGGGATGGTAGAGATCGAAGTCCAGCTGGTTCACCCCCAGCTGGTTGAGGCGGGTCACCGCCTCCCGGCACATCTTATCGCTCAGGTTGACGAACAGAACCTTTTTGCCGGCGGGCAGGGCCTGGAGCCTGTGCACCACGTCCCAGCGAAGGGTGACGTGAATCTCCATCATCTCCCCGTCGATGGGCACATAGCGGTGCATGTCTCCCAGGGAGTCGAAGGCGTCGGTGGTGACCATATAGAGATCGTACTTGCGGGGCATGTGCTCCACCGAGCCGTCCCGCACACTGTAGGAGCACACGGCAATCCGGTCGCCGAAGAGCTCCTGCACCTGCTGGGCATAGAACTGCCCGGCATAGGCGTCCAGGGAGATGACCGCCACATTCTTTTTCAAGGGAAGGCCCTCCTTATCTGGCCAATTTCTTTGACCAGTTTAACCGATTTAACACCTATTTTGGCCGCTGCCCGCCCCTTTGTCAAGTCCCAGGGGCCGATTTTCCCCGTTTTTCCCCTCTTTTTCCCGCCGCAATGAGTTGGCACGCCGGTTGCATATCTGTCAATGCAGAAAACAAAGCCGCCCGGCCGGGGCGACTGAAAAGGAGAGAATCGCAATGAAGCAACTGACCAAGGAAGAAATGCTCACCCTGCTGCGCCAGGAGGTTGTCCCCGCCCTGGGCTGCACCGAGCCCGTGTGCGTGGCCCTGTGCGCCGCCGACGCCTACCACGCCATCGGCGGCCAGGTGGTGTCCATCAAGATGGAGGTCAACCCCGGCATCTATAAGAACGGCATGAGCGTGGGCATCCCCGGCTTCAACCGGGTGGGCCTGAAGTACGCCGCCGCCCTGGGCGCCTGCCTGGGCAACCCGGAGAAGGGCCTGCAGCTGCTGGAGGAGATCAACAGCATCGTCAGCAAGGAGGCCACCCGCCTGGTGGAGGAGAAGCAGGTCAGCGTCACCATCGCCGAGGAGGAGACCCAGCTCTACGCCCACGCCGAGATCATCACCACCCGGGGCATCGGCATCAGCACCATCCGCAACACCCACGCCAACATCGTCTACACCAGCGCCAACAACCAGGTGCTCTTTGAGAAGGAGTACACCGTGGACGGCGAGGACGCCCTCCACGAGAAGCTCAAGGACATGACCGTGGCCCAGATCCGGGAGCTGGTGGACTCCGCCACCGAGGAGGAGCTCTCCTTCATGATGGACGGCGCCGAGATGAACGAGAACCTCTCCGACTACGGCCTGGAGAACCGCCTGGGCATCGGCATCGCCGACACCCTCAAGAACCAGCTGACCACCGACGTGATGGGCTCCAGTCTGATGAGCAACATCATGGTTCGGGTGGCCTCCAGCGCCGAGGGCCGTATGTCCGGCTGTCCCTACGCGGTCATGAGCAGCGCCGGCAGCGGCAACCACGGCATCACCGCCATCATCCCCGTGGTGGAGATGGCCAAGCACGTGGGGGCCAGCAAGGAGGCCACCGAGAAGGCCCTGGCCTTCTCCCACCTGCTCAACGTGTACATCAAGATCTTCACCGGCAAGCTCAGCGCCACCTGCGGCTGCGGCGTGTCCGCGGCGGCCGCCGCCTCCGCCGCCATGGTGTGGCTGCTGGGTGGCGACGACGCCCAGATGGGGGCCGCCATCATCAACATGAGCGGCAACCTGACCGGCATGATCTGCGACGGCGGCAAGATCGGCTGCGCCCTCAAGCTGGCCACCGCCTCCTCCGCCGCGGTGATGAGCGCCTACCTGGCCATGGGCGGCGTGGTGGTCAGCGCCAGCGACGGCATCTGCGCCTCCACCCCCGAGCAGGCCATCCGCAACATGGGCCGGGTGAGCAACCCCGGCATGGTGGCCACCGACCGCACCATCCTGGACATCATGATGGAGAAGGACGAGGGCTGAGCCGGTTCCCATGCCCGCCTGAAAACAGATTCCCCCGCCGGGGCCGCGTTGCGCGGGCCCCGGCGGGGGAATTTTCATACTGTATAGAGGGCGGCCGGCAGGGTGCTCAGGGCTTCACGTCATCGGCCCGGTAGGCCATCAGGACATACTCCCAGTGCTCCGCCTCCGCCTGGGGGGCTCCGTGGGCCCGGAGATAGTCCTCTACAATCTTCTGAAGCTCAGCCCGCTCCTCCGGCTTCAGGTGGAGGGCGCCGAACTGGAACTGGCGGCAGTCCTCCAGCTCCTTCTCCCCGTGGCTGTAGGCCGCGTGGAGGATGCCCCGGAAGGTGCCGTCCATCATCTGGGCGGCCAGAGCCTCCCGCTCGCCCTGGAAGCCGTCTTTGCGGCCCAGATCCAGGCAGATCTCCGCGTCGGCAATCCGGTAGAGGGCCGCGGGGCGGCCGCTGACCGCCACCTGCTCCACCGCGCCCAGCTCCACCAGCCGCTGCAGATGGGCCTGGGCCGCGCTGGGTGAGAGGAGCATCCGCTCCGCCACGGCGCTGGCCGTCATGGGCCGTGCCGCCCGTCGGAGCAGATGGAGAATATCCTGCCGCACCGGGTTGAGCAGAATGCGGAACTGCCGCCGCTCCTTCAGTTCAATGATCTTTGTCATGACGGGCCCTCCCCCTCTCCCGGCAGGGCCTCCCCAGCCGCAGCCGGGGGCCCTGCTTCTCTTCTGCGGGCGGGCCGCCTGTACGGGGCCCGCCCCTCTGACAACATCCTACTCCTGTCCCGCCCCGTTGTCAATGGGGGGCTGGAGCCCGATGAGATCGTCCACGGGGAGGGCAAAGAGGATGCCCCTGGCCTCGGTGGTCAGGCCCGCGGAGCGGTTGATGGCCTCCATCAGCGCCTTTTTCTGCGTCTTGGGCGCCAGGATGGCCACCACCTCCTTCTCCGGCTGGAAGGTAAAGCCCAGCACGTTCTCCATGTCCTCCATGCCCACACGGCGGGCGTAGAGAACGGTGCCGCCCCGGGCTCCCTCGCTCCGGGCCGCGTCCATGACGGCGTCCACGCTGCCGTGGTTGACCACCGCCAGAACCAGGGTGTACTGCTTGGTATGCTCCATGTTCTCCGCCTCCTCCGCGCCGTCTTCGGCCAGATATTCTTTTTTGCACAGCACCTGGGGCACCTGGGCGCTCACCGCCGACAGGGGCACCGTGAACAGGATCCCCTGCCCGGGCCGGTGGATCTGGAATTTTTCCGCCGTCAGGCGGAGGATCTTCCCCACGCAGGGCTCCGGCACCAGGGTGAACACCACGTCCTTCTCCGTCTCGGACAGTCCGAAATAGTCCAGAATCCGGGAGCTGGCTGTGCCCAGCCCCATGCAGAGATAGTCGAAGTGCAGATGGTGGGCGCGGAACAGACTCACCGCCAGGGCGCCCTTGTCCCGGTCGATGATGGTGACCATCAGCTTGAGCCGGGGCAGCCTGTTTCCATCTGTCATGCCTCCACCTCCTCGTCATAGTCGATGATGCCGTCCACCAGCTGGATCTCCCGCTCCTCGGCCGGGGTGACCTCCTGGGTGCGGCGCACCTTCCACTGGTAGAACAGGCCCAGCAGCTGGATGGTGATCAGCGGCGTCATGGCCACCATGGACACCACGCCGAAGGCATCGGTCAGCACGTCCCGTCCCAGGGCCTCGCAGGCGCCCATGGTCAGGGGCAGCAGGAAGGTGGCCGTCATGGGGCCGGACGCCACGCCGCCGGAGTCAAAGGCGATGCCGGTGAAGATCTTGGGGACAAAAAACATGAGGATCAGGGCGATGGCATAGCCCGGCACCAGCAGGAAGTAGATGGGGATGCCCAGGCACACCCGCAGCATGGCCAGGCCGATGGAGACCGACACGCCGATGGACAGGGCCAGGCCGATGGCCTTCTGGGGGATGGCGCCGCTGGTGACCTCCTCCACCTGCTTGTTGAGCACGTGAACCGCCGGCTCCGCCGCCACGATGAAGTAGCCCACCACCATGCCGATGGGCACCAGGAGCCAGTACACAGGCAGCGACCCCAGGGCACCGCCCAGGAAATAGCCCGCGGGCATGAAGCCCACGTTGACGCCGGTGAGGAACAGCACCAGGCCGATGTAGGTATAGACCATGCCCACGATGATCTTGATCACCGCCCGCTTTTTCAGGCGGATGGAGATCATCTGGAACAGGGCGAAGAACACCACAATGGGCAGCAGGCCCAGGGCCACCTCCTCCATATAGGCGGGCAGGCCGTTGAGGAACTCCCGCCCCGCGTCCTGGGAGTCCAGGACGGTGGGGATGTGGAAGGGGGTGTAGGCCACGTCCGTGGACTGGAAGCAGATGCCCAGCACCATGACCGCCAGGATGGGGCCCACGCTGCACATGGCCACCATGCCGAAGTTGTCCTCCTCCCTGCCCTGGATGCTGGCGATGCCGGTGCCCAGCGCCATGATGAAGGGCACCGTAATGGGGCCGGTGGTCACGCCGCCGGAGTCAAAGGCCACCGCCAGGAACTCGTTGGGCACAAAGATGGACAGGAGAAACACCCCGATATAGAGCACCAGCAGGGTGGGCGCCAGGGGGATGTTGAACCGGGTGCGCAGCATGGAGGCCACCAGGAACACACCCACGCCCACCGCCACGGTGAGAATAATGACCAGATCGGGCACGGCGGGCACCTGCTTGGCCAGCACGGTGAGATCCGGCTCGGCGATGGTGACGAACACGCCGATGAGGAAGCACACAACAATGACCATGGGCAGCCTGCTGCCCGGGCCCAGCCTGCGGCCCATCTGCTCGCCGATGGGCACCATGGCCATGTCCGCTCCCAGGGAGAAAAAGCCCATGCCCAGAATCAGCATGGCCGCCCCCAGCAGAAACAGGAGCATCGTCCCGTTGGGCATGGGGGTCAATGTAAAGCTGAGAATCAGCACAATCACCGTGACCGGGAGCACCGAGGTCAGGGATTCCGAAATCTTTTCCTTGAGTTTTTTCCGCATGGATTCACCTCTCTTTTCATTTAGGCGCTGTTCAGCCGCCCCGTTCCTTGCCTGTATCCTTCTTCTGCCTGTATCGCATCCATATCCCACACCCCCCTCAAAAAAAGGCGGCCTCTGGTCCTTTCCTGGGCCAAGGTCGCCTTCCTCAGTAAGTCTGTTATTATTTTAACAGACTTGCTCCGGTATTTTGTGAACAAATTGTTAAGTTTCAGATTAGAAAGAATTTAATCCCGAAAAATAGGGCTAATATTTTTGGATTCCGTTACTTTTTACCCGGCATGGCCGCTTTCCATCCTGTCCGGCCCGCCCGCGGGGATCCAGGGCGTCCCGCAGGCCGTCCCCCACACCCTGGAGGCAGAACACCGTGAGCAGCATGCACGCCGCCGGCGGCACCCACACCCAGGGCCGGCCCGCCAGCACGGGCAGGCTGACGGCGTACTGGATCAGGCTGCCCCAGGAGGCCTGGGGGGTGCGGATGCCCACGCCCAGAAAGCTGAGGCTGGACTCGGACAGGATAGCCCGGCCCGCCCGCAGAGGGAAGGCGCACCACACCGGCGAGATCACATTGGGCAGCACATTGCGCCGGAGGATCCGCCCCGTCCGTCCCCCCAGGGCCCGGGCCGCCAGAACGTACTCCTGCTCCCGGACGGAGAGGGTGTTGCCGTACACCAGCCGGGCGATGTCCGTCCAGCCCAGCAGGCCCAGCACCAGCACCAGGTTGACCGCCGACGGCCCCGCCAGGGTCACCAGGCAGAGCACCAGCACAATGCTGGGAAAGCTCTGGAGCACGTCGGCCAGGCGCATGAGCCAGAACTCCCACGCCCCCCGGCGGTAGCCCGCCAGCAGGCCCAGGGGCACCCCCACCAGGACACTGAGGGCCGCCGAGCACAGCCCCACCGCCAGGGACACCCGGCCGCCGCACACCAGCCGCGCCAGCAGATCCCGCCCCACGTCGTCGGTGCCCAGGGGATGGACGGCGGAGGGGGGCGCCCAGAAGCCCGCCGCCAGATCGCTGGTATAGGGATCCAGCCCCAGCAGCGGGGGAAGCAGCAGCACCGCCAGCAGCTCCGCCGCCAGGACGGCCAGGCAGAACACCGCCCGCCGATCCCGCAGGAGCCTGGCCCGGGGGCTGCGCCCCTCCGCCCTACCCCTTCTCATAGCGCACCCGGGGATCGGCCAGCCCGTAGACCAGATCCAGCAGCAGATTGGTGAGGAGCACGGTGAGGGCGATCACCACCGTCACCCCCATGACCACGGCGTCGTCCCGGCTGTCGATGCCGTCAAAGAGCAGGCTGCCCATGCCCGGCCAGCCGAACACCCGCTCCACCACCACCGAGCCGCCGATGATGTGGGGGATGTGGCTCAGGATGGTGGTGAGCACCGGCAGCAGCGACCCACGGAAGGCGTGGCGCACCATCACCGCCCCCTCTTTCAGGCCCTTGGCCCGGGCGGTGAGGATGTAGTCCTCCCCCAGCCCCTCCAGGCAGGCGGCCCGGGTCTGCTTCACCAGCTCCCCCACGCCGCTGAGGCACACCACCCCGGCGGGGAGCACCAGGTGGCGGAGCAGATCCCCCATCCCGGTGAACACCCCGTATTCATACATGCCCTGGGCGGGCAGCCAGCCCAGGAAGACCGAGAACACCAGGATCCCCACCAGGCAGAGGAAGAAGCCCGGCACCCCGAAGCTGAGCAGGGACAGGGCGGATGCGGCCTTATCCCAGGCCGAGCCTGGCTTCCAGGCCGCCAGGATCCCCAGGGGGAGGGCGATGGCGACAGCCAGCAGCACCCCCGTCCCCGTCAGCAGCAGGGAGGGGCCCACCCGCTGGGCGATCAGCCCGGCCACGTCCTTCCCCGTCAGGTAGGACTCCCCCAGATCACCCCGGAGCAGGCCGGAGAGCCAGTCCAGGTACTGGACGGGCAGGGGCCTGTCCAGGCCGAGAGACGCCTCCAGCGCCGCCTTGTCGGCGGCGCTGGAGGCACTCCCCTCCCCCATCAGATCCAGCACCGAGCCCGCGGCCAGGTGGAGCATCCCGAAGACCAGCAGGGTGATGCCCAGAAAGACGGGGATTGCCGTCAGCAGACGGCGGCGAATATAGCGTCCCATAGCTTGATTCCTCCTGCACTTCCGGCCTCTCTCGGGAGGCACGGGCCGTATGGGCCGGCCCTACGGAGGTTTTCTCTTCTGTTTCGATTTCTGACAAATAGCGCATGCGGGGCGCGGCGGCCCCGCGCGGCGGCCCTCATCCCCGGTACTCCCAGTCCCACACGTTCTCGTTGGAGAAGGTGGAGGAGGGGTAGTCGATGCCGTCCACCGTGGGGGACTGGACGTGGAGGGTGCGGCTGAACCACAGGGGGATGAAGGGCCGCTCCCGGGCCAGGAAGGCCTGGAACTCCGTCACCAGGGCCTGCCGCCGGGCCTGGTCGGCCTCCCCCTGGATGGCAGAGATATAGTCCGTGTAGGGGGTGAGATCCGCCACATGGAAGATGTTGTTGCCCTCGGCAAACCGGCTGGCGGTGAACCACAGGGGCAGGGCGCCGGGGGTGTGGCTGGCGATGGCCATGTCGTACTTCCCGTCCGCCATGCCGGCAAACAGGGTGGCGGAGTCCACCGTCTCAATGACAACAGCGACCCCCGCCTCGGCCAGCTCCTGCTGCATGAGGGCGGCCAGGCCGGAGCGGTTGGAGGTGCAGGCCAGGGTGTAAGTCCGGCCGTCATAGCCCCCCTGCTCCAGCAGGGCCTTCGCCCCCTCCACGTCCCGGCTCCAGGTCAGGCCGCTGTCATACCCCGTGCCGGGGGTGAGATCCGAGGCCGCTGGCTCCCCCAGGCTCTGGGCCGACTGGAGGCACAGGGCCTCCTTGTCCAGAGCCAGGTCGATGGCCCGGCGGATGGCCGCGCTGGGGATGGTCTCGTTGTTGAGCATCAGCTCGTAGAAGTAGTTGGGCACCGTGCCCTCCGCCACCGTCAGGCCCGCCTCCTCGGCCACCTGGGCGTCCTCCACCGACACGTTGCCGCCGAAAGCGTAGTAGTCCAGATCCCCGGCGATCAGGGAGGTGAGCAGGTTGGACTTGTCGATGACCCGGATCACCAGCTGGTCAAAGCCGGGCGCCCCCAGCTGGTAGTCCTTGTTGGCCTCCAGCACCAGCTGGCTGCCCGGGGTCTCGGAGACGAATTTGCAGGGGCCGGAGCCGATGGGCTTGTCCCACAGCTCCAGATCCATGAGCTGTGACGGCTCCACCCCCTCCAGCAGGTGGGTGGGCAGCACGTAGTACTCCCGGTTCCTGTCTAGCAGGAAGTCCTCCGGGGTGGTGGGGGTCTTGAAGGTGAGCCTGAGGGTGTAGTCGTCCACCGCCTCCGCCCCCAGGGCCTCCCCCTCCACCGCCGCGCCGTTGTCGTCGGTGCCGGCGAGCACGGAGAAAGCCGCGCGGCCCAGGGTGGGGCAGTCCGGGTCGGTCAGCAGGGCGATGGTGTCCGCCCAGTGCTCCGCCGTCACCGGGGTTCCGTCGTGGAAGGCCGCCCCCTGATCCAGGTGGAACAGGACGACATAGCCGCCGTCGGCGCTCTCCCAGGACTCGGCTCCCCGGGGATCCAGGGTGCCGTCGGCGTGGACGTAGGCCAGGCGGTCGTAAATCTTGTCGTAGATGATGCGGGAGTAGTTGCTCCCCGACGGGCTGTTGTAGGGCATCAGGGAATCCCACGCGTTGGACAGGCCGCAGCGCACCACGGCCTGCGCCCCCGCGTCCTCTCCCCCGCCGCCGCAGGCGGACAGGGAGAGAGCCAGGAGCAGGGCCAGAACCAGAGTAAACAGCTTCTTCAATTCGCTTCTCCTCACTCCACAGTCACCGACTTGGCAAGATTTCTGGGCTTATCGATGTCACACCCCCGCTGGAGGGCCACGTAGTAGGCAAAGAGCTGCATGGGCACCACATCCAGGACGGGCAGCAGCACGGGGTGGGTATCGGGCACGGGGATCACGTGATCCACCGTCTTGGCCATGTCCGCCGCCCGGGAGGCCACGGTGAGGCCCAGCACGTCGGCCCCCCGGCTCTTCACCTCCACCACGTTGCTCATGGTCTTTTCAAAGAGCTTGGTGTAGCTGGCCAGGGCCACCACCAGGGTGCCCGGCTCGATGAGGGAGATGGTGCCGTGCTTCAGCTCCCCGGCGGCGTAGGCCTCCGAGTGGATGTAGGAGATCTCCTTCAGCTTCAGGGAGCCCTCCATGCCGATGGCGTAGTCCACGTTGCGGCCGATGAAGAAGATGGAGGGGTGGTTGAAGTAGAGGGAGGCGAAATACTGGATGTCCGCCCGGTTGTCCAGAATCTGCTCCAGCTTGTCGGGGATGGTCTGCAGCTCCGCCAGGATGGCGTCGTATTCCTCCCGGGGCAGGGTGCCCAGCTTGTCGGCGCAGTACAGGCCGATGAGGTACACCACCGCCAGCTGGGTGGAGAAGGCCTTGGTGGTGGCCACGGCGATCTCCGGCCCGGCCCAGGTGTAGAGCACGTCGTCGCTCTCCCGGGCGATGGTGGAGCCCACCACGTTGACGATGGACAGCACCCGGGCCCCCAGCCGCCGGGCCTCCCGCATGGCGGCCAGGGTGTCCACCGTCTCGCCGGACTGGCTGATCACCAGGGCCAGGGTCTTGTCGGTGACGATGGGGTCGCAGTAGCGGAACTCGGAGGCCAGGGTCACCTCCACCGGCTTGCGCAGCAGCCGCTCCAGGGTGTACTTGGCCACCATGCCCACGTGGTAGGAGGAGCCGCAGGCGATGACATACAGCTTGTCCATCTCCCGCAGGTAGTCCGCCTCCAGGCTCAGGCCGTCCAGCGCCACCTTCCCCTGCAGGATGCGGGGGGAGATGGTCTTGCGGAAGGCCTCGGGCTGCTCCATGATCTCCTTGGCCATGAAGTGCTCATACCCGCCCTTCTCGGCGGCGGAGATCTCCCAGTCCACGTGGTGGTGCTCCTTCTCCACCGGGCGGAGGTAGGCGTCGTACACCCACAGGTGGTCGGCGGTGAGCTCGGCGATCTCCCCGTCGTCCAGGTAGCACACGTCCCGGGTGTACTTGATCAGGGCGGTTACATCGGAGGCCAGGAAGTGGGCTCCGTCTCCAAAGCCCAGGATCAGGGGGCTGTCCTTCCGGGCGGCGATGAGCCGGTCGGGACAGTCGGCGCTGAGGATGCCCAGGGCGTAGGCCCCCTGAATCAGACCCAGCACCTTCCCCACCGTCGCCAGAATGTCCCCGTCGTAGTAGTACTCCAGCAGCTGGGCCACCACCTCGGTGTCGGTCTGGGAAACGAAGGTGACCCCCTCCGACTCCAGAAACTCCCGCAGCTCCATATAGTTTTCGATGATGCCGTTGTGCACCACGGCAAAGCGGCCGCTCTCGCTGACCTGGGGGTGGGAGTTCACGTCCGAGGGCTCCCCGTGGGTGGCCCAGCGGGTGTGGCCCAGGCCGATGGCGCCATGGACAGTTCTGCCCCCCTCCACCAGCTCATACAGCACCTGAAGCCGGCCCTTGGCCTTGGCCACCTGCAGGCCCTCCTGCTCCCCGTAAACCGCGATGCCCGCGGAGTCATAGCCCCGATATTCCAGCCGGGCCAGGCCGTCCAGCAGAATGGGGGCGGCCTCCTCCCGGCCAACAAATCCGACAATACCGCACATTGGGATGTACCTCCTGGTTTGATACTCTAAATCAGCAGTATACCACGTCCTGCCAATCCCCGCAACCTCATCCTGCCCTGTTTTTGTCAACCAGTCTTGTTTTCTGTCAACCTGACTGAGAGAACCGGGGAGGCGCCGTTCCTCACTGGTCAAAGGGCGCCGCTCTGCCGACGCCCCCGGCCGATGCGCCCCATGGGGCCGCCCTCCACCAGGATGATGTCCGCGCCGATGCGGCGCACCGCCTCCCAGGGCACCACCGTGTCCTCCTCCCGACCCAGCAGGCCGAAGAGCCGCAGCCGCCCCGGCACCACCAGGGCCCTCACCTGCCCCGTCTCCAGATCCACCTCCGCGTCCCCCACGTAGCCGTATCGGCTGCCGTCGGTGACGTTGATCATCTCCTTGTACCGCAGCTCGGAAACCCGGCACAGCACGGCGCATCCCTCCCCTTCCCTCTACCTCTATGCGCGCCGCGGCCCGTCCCATGCCCCTTACCCCGCGGTAACTGTCTTGTTTCCCCGCCCGGATGGGACTATAATACCTATTGCGCGCATACTCGAATCGGAACGCACAGGGGGATTCTCAATATGCTGGACAATCTGATCTACTGCCTCAACGCCACCGTGCCCATCTTCCTGATGATGCTGCTGGGCATGCTCTTCCGGCGGATGGGTTTTTTCGACCAGGCCTTCGCGGACAAGCTCAACAGCTATGTGTTCAAGATCGGCCTGCCGGTGATGCTCTTCAAGGATCTGGTGGACTCCGACTTCTTCTCTGTGTGGGACGCCCCCTTCGTCCTCTACTGCTTCCTGGCCACCCTCCTGTCCATCCTCCTCACCGCCGCCGTCAGCCTGTTCTGGAAAGACCGCTCCCTCCGGGGGGAGTTTGTCCAGGTGGGCTACCGCAGCAGCATCGCCCTGCTGGGGGCCGCCTTCCTGGAGAACCTGTACGGCAACGCCGGGGCGGCCAGCCTGGTGATCATCGGCGCGGTGCCCCTGTACAACGTGGCGGCGGTGCTGGTGCTCTCCCTCTCCAGCCCGCAGCAGAGCGGCGTCAACCGGGCGGCCCTGAAAAAGGCCTGCAAGGGCATTGTCACCAATCCCATCATTCTGGGCATCGTGGTCGGCCTGGTGTGGACTCTGCTGCGCATCCCTGAGCCGCTGATCATGGAGAAGACGGTGAACAGCATCTCCGCCACCGCCACCCCCCTGGGCCTCATGGCCCTGGGCGCCTCCTTCGATCTGAAAAAGGCCCTGGGCCGCTGGAAGCCGGCCGTGGCCGCCACTGCGGTCAAGTTGGTGGTGCTGGCCGCCGTGTTCCTCCCCGCCGCCGTGGCCATGGGCGCCCGGGACGACAAGCTGGTGGCCGCCCTGGCCATGCTGGCCAGCCCCACCACCGTCAGCAGCTTTGTCATGGCCCGCAGCATGGGCCACGAGGGCACCCTCACCTCCAGCACCGTCATGCTCACCACCCTGTTCAGCATCTTTACCCTCACCCTCTGGCTCTACATCCTGCGCACCATGGGGCTCATCTGACCGGATACAGGAAACCGCACGGCCGCGGAAGCGGCCGTGCGGTGAGACTGTCAATAAACCCTCCGGCCGAAGGATTCGGAGGGAAGGATAGTGTGAAAGGCTGCCCCGCAGGGCGTTTCGAAGCGCAACCGCCGCAAAGCGGCGGCCCTTAGCGCGGAGATGAACCGTCAGGGTTCCCTTTCGCGTTGGATCAAACAACTTTTTGAAACTTTTTTAAGTTTCAAAAAGTTCAGCAGCCTGTCGAAAAGACTTTTTCGACAGGCTGACCGCACGGCCGCGGAAGCGGCCGTGCGGTTTTTTGTCTCATTTTTCCGGGGCTCCGGGGTCGTACTTGGCGCAGAAGGCCTCCACGTCGTCAAAGTCCCGCAGGCGCTCCCCCAGGGTCTCATGGCTCCAGTCCCACCAGCGGATGCGCTCCAGAGCGGTAATGAGCTCCGGCGGATAGCGCCAGCCGATGTGCCGGGCCGGAACGCCGCCCACGATCTCATAGGGGGCCACGTCGTGGGTCACCACCGCCCCGGCCCCCACCACCGCGCCGTCGCCGATGGTGACGCCCCCCATGATCACCGCGTTGTGACCCAGCCACACGTCGTTCCCGGTGGTCACCCGGTTCTGCCGCCGCCAGGCGATCAGGCCGTCGTCATCGGGGCCCAGGCCGTAGTGGGAGCAGCGGTAGGTGAAGTGGTGGGCCGCCGCCCGGAACTTGGCCGGGTGCTGCACCGGGTTGATGCGCACGCCGGTGGCGATGGAGTTGAACCTGCCCAGGGCGGTATAGATCACGTCATTACAGCCGAAGCAGTAGGTGTAGTCCCCCACCGCTGTCTCCTCCAGCACACAGTGGTCGCCGATCTCCACATACCGGCCGAAGGTGCAGTTCTTGACCCGGCTGGTGGGGTGGATCAGGGGCTCCTCGGCCCGCAGCTGCCGGGTGAAGTCCAGCATTACAGGTTCCTCCAGTCCATCACGTCCCGGTTCTTGACAAAGTACTCCACGCCGGAGTAGACCGTGGTGACCAGGATCACCGCCGCGCAGAGCACGTCCAGCCAGGGCCGGGCGAAGAGCAGCATCAGGCAGATGCACACCATGGTGGAGGCGGTCTTGATCTTCCCCGACCAGGCCGCGGCGATCACCCGCCCCCGCTCCACGGCGATGAGGCGCAGGGCGGTGACGGCAAACTCCCGCGCCACCACCACCAGCATGGCCCAGGCGGGCAGGCGGCCCGCCTCCACAAACCACAGCAGGGCGGACATCACCAGCAGCTTATCCGCCAGGGGATCCATGAACTTGCCGAAGTCGGTGACCTGGTTGTAGTGGCGGGCGATGTAGCCGTCGATGAAGTCGGTGACGCTGGCCAGGATGAAGATCACCAGGGCGAAGGCCATGTGGAAGGGGATGGGGAGGTAGAGCAGCACCAGAAACACCGGGATGAGCACCACCCGGAGCATGGTCAGCTTGTTGGCGGTATTCAAAGTCGTGTCACTCCTCTATCTCGCCGGTGAGATCGCCGTCGCTGGTGCCGGTGATGCGGACGTTGACAAAGGTGCCGGCGGGCACCAGGCCGGCGGCGGTGAAGAACACCCTGCCGTCCACGTCGGGGGAGTCGGCATAGGAACGGCCGGCGTAGCAGCCCATGTCCGGGTCGAAGCCCTCGCAGAGCACCTCCAGGGTCTCCCCCAGGCGGCTCTCGTTATAGGCGTCCATCACCCGGCTCTGGAGCTCCACCAGCAGCTCCACCCGCCGGGCGGCCACCTCCGGCTCCACCTGGTGTTCCATGACGGCGGCGGGGGTGCCCTCCTCCGGGGAGAACTGGAAGATGCCCGCCCGCTCGATGCCGGCGTCCTGCAGGAATTCGCACAGCTCCTCGAACTCCGCCTCCCCCTCGCCGGGCAGGCCGCAGATCAGGGAGGTGCGCAGCACCAGGCCGGGCAGCCGCTGCCGCAGCTTGTGCAGCAGGGCGATAATCTCCGCCTTGGTGGAGCGGCGGTTCATGGCCTTCAGGATCCCGTCATTGATATGCTGGAGAGGGATGTCGATATACCGGAGGATCTTGTGCTCCCGGGCGAGCACGTCGATGAGGTCGTCATCCACCTCGTCGGGGTACAGGTAGTGGAGCCGCACCCAGTGGAAGGGCAGCTTGCACAGCTCGGTGAGCAGGTCTCCCAGCCGGCGGCGGCCGTAGAGATCGGTGCCGTAGCGGGTGATGTCCTGGGCGATGACAATCAGCTCCTGCACCCCCCGGTCGGCCAGTGCCTTGGCCTCGGCGAGCAGGGACTCCATGCTCCGGCTGCGGTAGCGGCCCCGGAGATAGGGGATGATGCAGTAGGAGCAGCGGTTGTCGCAGCCCTCGGCGATCTTCAGGTAGGCGGTGTAGGGCGGCGTGGACACCACCCGGGCCCCGTCCTCCTCCGTGTGGTCGATGTCGCCGAAGCGGCGGGGATGGCCGCCGGCGGTCACCTCCTCCAGGGCGGAGACGATGTCGGTGTAGCTGCCGGTGCCCAGCACGCCGTCCACCTCGGGCATCTCCTGCTCCAGCTCATCCTGGTACCGCTGGGACAGGCAGCCGGCCACCAGCAGCTTGCCCAGCTTGCCCGCGTCCTTCAACGCGGCCAGCTCCAGGATGTTCTGGATGGCCTCGCTCTTGGCGGAGTCGATGAAGCCGCAGGTGTTGAGCACCGCCACGTCCGCCCCCTCCGGGTCGGACACCAGCTCATACCCGGCGTCCCGGGTCAGGGCCATCATCTGCTCGGTATTGACCAGATTCTTGGCGCAGCCCAGGGAGATAAATGCAACCTTCAATGAAATGTCTCCTTATACAATCGTGTAGCGCCCGTCCCGTCTGGGGGGCATCTTGGGGGCCTGGTCGGGGTAGCCCAGGGTGACCATGGCCACAAACTCCCCCTTGTCGGGGGCAAAGCGCTCCTGGAGGGCCGGGCCGAAGCCCATGCGCTGGGGGGCCGACAGCCAGCAGGAGCCGATGCCCTTGTCCCACGCCGCCAGCAGCAGGTTCTCGATGGCGGCGGATACCGACTGCATGGCCCCGTCCCGGTCGGGGTAGTCGGGCTTGAGCAGGAACACCAGCACGCACACCGGCGCGCCCCCCAGGGTGGTCAGGAAGCGGTTGGTGATGCCGATCTGCTCCGGGTTGCGGGAAAAGCGCTCGGCCAGCACGGGCTGGAACTTCTCCGTCACGCCCCCCATGACGGCCTTGATCTCATCCAGGGCCTGAGGGTTCTGCACCGCCACGAAATACCAGTGCTGCAGGTTGATGGCCGACGGGGCGGCCAGGCCGGCCTCCAGGATCTCCTTCAGATCCGTCTCAGAAATGGGATCGGGCTTGTAGCGCCGGATGCTCCGGCGGGTCAGCAGGGCCTCTCTTGCCTCCATGGCGGTGCTCCTTTCTCCGTTCATTCCTTGTGAAATACCCGGCCGGCGGGAAGCCGGCCCTTACTCCTCCGGCTCCGCGCCCAGGCGGCGCAGGCCGGCACTGATGTCCTCCCACCGGAAGCCCCGGCGGGCCAGGGCGTCAGACAGGCGCTTGCGCACCCTGGGGTCGGACAGCTCCGCCCCCCGCAGCTTTTTCCGCAGAAAAGCGTCTATGGCCTCCGCCGGGTCGTCCATGCCCTCCAGGGCTGTGTCCCAGTGCTCCCGGGGCACACCCCGGCGGCGCAGCTCCTCCCTGGCCCGGGCGGGGCCGTAGCCCCTGGCGGCGCAGTGCTCCGCCACCATGCGGGCATACTCCTTGTCGTTCAGGTAGCCCAGCCCCTCCAGCCAGTCGGCCGCCTGCCCGGCGGTTTCCGCATCGCACAGGGGCCCCTTTTCCGGGTTCCGGGGGCGGGCGGTAAGCTTGTCCACCAGCTCCTTCCGGGACAGGGGCCGGGCGGAGAGCAGCTCCAGGGCCTTCTCCTTCACCCGGGTGAGCCGGGCGGAGGCCGTGAGGGCCTCCAGCGTCCCGCCGTCCAGCTCCACGCCGGTGCCCAGGCCGAAGGAGACCACCTCCCCCTCCCCGATGGTCAGCAGGGTTCCGTCCTCCAGCTGGCAAAGCCAGCGGCCCTCCACGCGGGCAGATGGGGAGAGCTTACTGATCCGCATCCTCGAAGTCCTCGGCGGACACGTCCACCGCGCGGCCGGCCGCCTTGGCGGCGGCCCGGGCCTGGCTGCTCATCAGCTTGTAGGAGTTCCTGCGGATGTCGGCCTCCAGCTGGTCGCACACCTCCGGGTTGTCCCGCAGGTACTGCTTGGCCGCATCCCGGCCCTGGCCCAGGCGGGTCTCCCCCATGGCGAACCAGGAGCCCGACTTCTGCACCAGATCCAGCTTTGTGGCCAGATCCAGGATCTCGCCCACCTTGGAGATGCCCTCGCCGTACATGATGTCAAACTCCGCCTCCTTGAAGGGGGGAGAGACCTTGTTCTTCACCACCTTGGCCCGGGTGCGGTTGCCGATGATCTCCGAGCCGCTCTTGAGGGCCTCAATGCGCCGCACGTCGATGCGCACCGAGGCGTAGAACTTCAGGGCCCGGCCGCCGGTGGTCACCTCCGGGTTGCCGTACATGACGCCCACCTTCTCCCGGAGCTGGTTGATGAAGATCACCACGCAGTTGGTCTTGGAGATGCAGCCGGCCAGCTTGCGCAGGGCCTGGCTCATGAGCCGGGCCAGCAGGCCCACGTGGGAGTCGCCCATGTCGCCCTCGATCTCCGCCCGGGGGGTCAGGGCCGCCACCGAGTCCACCACCACCACGTCGATGGCGCCGGAGCGCACCAGGGCCTCGCAGATCTCCAGGCCCTGCTCGCCGGTGTCGGGCTGGGAGATGAGCATGGAGTCGATGTCCACCCCCAGAGCCCGGGCGTAGGAGGGATCCAGGGCGTGCTCGGCGTCGATGAAGGCCGCCTCGCCCCCCCGCTTCTGGGCCTCGGCCACGATGTGCAGGGCCAGGGTGGTCTTGCCGGAGGACTCGGGGCCGTAGATCTCCACAATGCGTCCCCGGGGCACGCCCCCGATGCCCAGGGCCAGATCCAGGGACAGGGAGCCGGTGGGGATGGACTCCACCACAATGTCGGCGTTGTCACCCAGGCGCATGATGGAGCCCTTGCCGTAGGCCCGCTCAATCTGGGCCATGGCGGTCTCCAGGGCCCGCTTCTTATCCGCCGCGGGGGTGGCGGCCTCCACCGCCGCTTTCTTGGTTGCCATATCCAATCTCTCCTTTGGTATCCCGGCAGCCGGAGGGCGCCGGGTATTCTGTCCAATAGCTTACGCTTTTATCTGTCCAATAAGCAGGACTTTTATCGGTTGACGACGCCCTCCACCACCCGGGGGATCCCCTGGGTGTCCTGGGTGGACTGGATGTCCTCAAATCCGCTGCCCTCCAGCAGGGCGGCCACGTCCATGGCCTGGTTGATTCCCACCTCAAACAGCAGGGAACCCCCCAGCCGCAGGGCGGAGCCCCACTGGGCGGCGATGGCCCGGTAGAAGTCCAGCCCATCGGCCCCGCCGTCCAGGGCGGAGCGGGGCTCGTAGTCCCGGACGGACACGTCCAGCCCGGCCAGATCCCCGGTGGGGATATAGGGCGGGTTGCAGGCGATCACGTCAAAGTCCCACAGGGCGGCGTCCGGCTTCTGCAGGGCGTCGGCCTGAACACAGGTGACCCGGGCGTTGAGCTCATTCCGGCGCACATTCCCCTTGCAGATTTTCAGGGCCGCCTCGCTGATGTCGGCCAGCACCACCCGGCAGGTGGGCACATTGGCTGCCACCGCCAGGCCCACGCAGCCGCTGCCGGCGCACAGATCCAGCACCCGCGCCCCCTCGCCGGCGGCCCGGGCCAGCAGGATGGCCCGCTCGGCCAGCACCTCGGTGTCCATCCGGGGGATGAGCACGTCGGGCGTCACATCCAGGGTCAGGCCGTAAAACTCCCACTCTCCGATCAGGTAGGCCACCGGCTCCCCCGCCAGACGGCGTTCCACCAGGGCGGCCAGCTTCTCCTCCACCGGGTCGGGGGCATAGAGGGCCATGTCCCGGTAGAACTGCTCCCGGCTCTTGCCCGCGGCATAGCACAGCAGCTCCCGGGCCTCCAGCTGGGCGCCCTCCACCCCCGCCTCCCGCAGACGCTGCCGCGTGTCCAGGTAGAGGTTGTTGTACGTGGTCGCCATGTAAGCACCACTCCTCAATTTTCTCTCTTTCTCTCCGGGGTGATATGGGTATCACCCGATCTCTCCCATGGGGCGGCCACAGGCCGCCCCGATAAGCCGGGTGTACGGCGGGGGCAAGCCCCCGCCCTACGATTCCCCCAGGCAAATTACCATTTATCTTTTCCCTTTTCCTCGGGCAGCACCAGGGTAAAGGCCCGGATGCCCACCTCGATCATGGAGTCGTCCGGCTCGAAGGTAGTCCAGTTCTGCAGCCACAGGCCGGGGGCGGTCATGATGCGGGTGAACCAGTTGTCGTACCGGCCCACCAGGCGGTTGAACTCATAGGTCAGGCTGACGATCACCGGCAGCAGCAGCAGGTGCAGGCCCATGCGGGCAAAGGTGTTGGTCACCTCGATGAAGCTGAACAGCAGGCTGGACAGCAGGATGCTCACCACGATGACCACAAACAGGAAGCTGGTGCCGCAGCGGGGGTGGTGCCGGGGCTGGATGCGCACGTTCTCCACCGTCAGGGGCAGGCCATGCTCATAGCAGAAGATGGTCTTGTGCTCGGCGCCGTGGTACTGGAACACCCGGTGGATGTCCTTCATCCGGGAGCAGAGTATCAGGTAGCCCACGAAGATCACCACCTTGACCACGCCCTCCAGCAGGTTGCGCAGCCACATGGGCAGGGGGACAACCAGGCCGATCAGGCCGGTGATGGCGGTGGGCAGGAGGATGAACAGCACCACGGCAAAGATGATGCCCAGAGCAACCGCGGCGGTGACAAAAAAGGACGCAGCCTTCTCGCTGCCCAGGCGCCTGTCCAGCCACAGCTCAAATCTGGAGGGCTCCTCCGGCTCCTCCTCGTCCTCCGGCAGGAAGGAGGCCGAGAACATCAGTGCCTTGACGCCGTTGGCCAGGGAGGAACAGAAGTTGAACACGCCCCGGATGAAGGGCACGCCCAGCAGGGGGTGGCGATCCTTAATGAGCACCCGGTTTTCCACCTGCTCCTCCAGCTCGCCGTCGGGCTTGCGCACCACCACGGCCTTCTTCTCC
Organism: Flavonifractor sp. An10; assembly: GCF_002161215.1. Lineage (GTDB taxonomy): Bacteria > Bacillota > Clostridia > Oscillospirales > Oscillospiraceae > Flavonifractor > Flavonifractor avistercoris. Next base: position 144,502 of record NZ_NFMB01000009.1, on the reverse strand, counting down.
GGCCCCAGCATCATGATTCCCTCGATGAGGGCCTGGCCGCCGATCATGGTCTTGTAGGGCGTGGCGCAGGATTGGTTGTTTTCGTTTGGCATGTGGGGTAAGTTCTCCTTACTAATCTGAATGTAATCTATTGTACCAAACCCGCGCCCCGATTGCAAGGGGCGCGGGCTGCTTTTAGAACTTATGTTCGAATGGGCAGGCGGATGGTGACAATACACCCGCCGCCCTCGGCGTTGCCGATGTCCAGGGTGCCCTCGTGGCGGGTGACGATCTCGTCGCACACCGCCAGGCCGATGCCGGAGCCCCGGGCCTTGGAGGAGCCCTTGTAGAACTTGTACTTCACGTGGGGCAGCTCCTCCTCCGGGATGCCGGGGCCGTAGTCCCGGATGGTGATGGCCACCTGATCCCCGTCGGGGGCGATGGAGATGTCGATGCGCTTGCCGGAGCCGCCGTGCTTGGCGGCGTTGTCCAGCAGGTTGCAGAACACCTGCCGCAGCCGCTCGGGATCCCCGTTGATGAGGGGGAACTCCTCCTCGCAGTCGTAGTAGTTGAGTTCGATGCCCTCCCGGCGGAAGAACTCCCGGTAGGTGTACACCGCGTCCTCCAGCTCCGCCTTGATGTCCATGGGCTCCACCGACAGGGTGAAGCGGCCGTCCTGGATGCGGGAGAACTCCAGCAGCTCCTCCACCATGTTGGTCAGCCGCCGGGCCTCGGACACGATGATGCCCATGCCCTTTTTCACGTCCCCGGCGTCCCGCACCTCCCCGTTCATGATGGTCTCCGCCCAGCCGTTGATGGCGGTGAGGGGGGTGCGAAGCTCGTGGGACACGGAGGAGATGAACTCGTTCTTCATCTTCTCGCTCTGGTTGATGCGCAGGGACATGTCGTTGATGGCGTCGGCCAGGGTGCCGATCTCGTCGTCGTACCGCTTCTCGATCTGCACGCCGTAGGAGCCCTCGGCGATGCGCTTGGCGGTCTCGGTAATCCCCGCCACCGGATCCACGATGGAGCGGATGAAGTACAGGTTGGAGAAGTACACGATGCACAGGATCGCCAGGCCGATGCCCAGGGCGATAGCCACGATGATGATGATCTGCCGGTCTACGTTGCGCAGGGAGGTGACGTAGCGCATGGCCCCCACCACCTCGCCGTTGACCACCAGGGGGCTGGTGGCCGCCATGATGTGCTCGCCGGTGCTGGGGTCGGAACCCACCCAGGAGCGGGTCTCCTTCTCGCTGATGGCCTGGGCGATCTCCGGCGTGCCGGGGACGCGGAAGGCGGTGAGATCCGAGCTGGAGAAGCGGATGCGCCCGCTGCTGTCCAGATACTCCACCTCCAGGTTGTCGCTGTTGGGATCCCCTGCCACCACCGTCCGGGCATAGCTGTAGTAGTCGTCCCCGCTGCGGTAGTCAAAGCTGCCGATGGCGTTCTCCGCCTTCTGGCGCAGGGACTCGCTCATGGTGGAGTAGTAATAGCTCCCCATGGCCGTGGAGAAGGCTGTCACCGCCAGCAGGACGATAAACAGCACCACGCTGATGGAGTTCACCATCCACCGCTTTCGGATACCTCTGATTTTTTTCATGCCTTCCCTTCACCACCTGGGTCTGGTTCTTGTTTGCCTGAATGCGCCCGCTTGGGGCGCCGGGGGCGGGACGCGCCCCCGCGGCCCGGCCTGCGGAGGGCGGATGCCGCCCCTCAGAAGCCCCACTTATATCCGTAGCCCCACACCGTGGTAATGAAAGACGGATTCGTCGGATCGTCCTCGATCTTGATGCGCAGGCGGCGGATGTTCACGTCCACGATTTTCAGCTCCCCGAAGTAGTCCCTGCCCCACACGGAGTCCAGAATCTCCTCCCGGGAGAGGGCCTTGCCCGGGTTGTCCATGAACAGCTTCATGATGGAGTACTCCACCTGGGTGAGCTTCACCCGCTGGCCGTTCTTCTCCAGGGTGCGGTTGCGGGTGTTCAGGAGGAAGGGCGGCTGGCTGATCTCCCCGGTGTCGATGGGATCACCCCCGCCGGTGCGGCGGTAGAGGGCGTCGATGCGGGCGGTGAGCTCCGCCGGGGAGAAGGGCTTGGTCACATAGTCGTCGGCGCCGGTCATGAGGCCGGTGACCTTGTCCATCTCCTGGGTGCGGGCGGTGAGCATGATGATGCCGATGTTGCTGTCACTGGCCCGGATGCGGCGGCAGACCTCGAAGCCGTCCATGTCGGGCAGCATGATGTCCAGCAGGGCCACCTTGATATCCGGATTGCGCTTGAGCTGGGCCAGCGCCTCCTCGCCGGTCTCGGCCTCGATGGCCTCGTAGCCGGCCCGCTTGAGATTGATCACCACAAAGCTGCGGATATTCGCCTCATCCTCCAGCACAAGAACCTTTTTCATCCCGTTACCTCCTTTGTACTCAGCGCCCGCTGATCAGCGCGAAGTTGGCCCTGACGCCCTCCTCGTCCAGGCCGCAGTCCCAGTCGCTGTCCACCAGCCGGGCGGCATAAATGGCGTCGTCCTCCCCCTCCAGCAGGCGGAAGCGGCCGGGCATGCTGGCCCGGGCCTCCCGGTTGTCGCCGGTGAGCTTGTAAATGACCAGGAAGGGCTCCGGCTCCACGGCCTCGTCCCCCTCCCAGTAGGAGAAAACCACCGCCCGCTCCCCGCCGCCGGCCAGGTTGCTGCGGGACAGGGTCAGCTTCCCGCTCCACTCCGTGGGCAGGATGAAATACCAGCCGTCCTGGTTGTTGTGGTAGGTGGTGAACACCTGGTGGGCGCCGCCGTTCACGTCGTACTGCTGCCACCGGATGGCCCAGAAGTTGGGGGCGGTGCTGGTGCTGTCCGGCTCGGTCAGGGCATAGGCCGAGGGCAGCTCCATGATCCCGTCGTGGTTGATGTCCGTGCAGGAGACCTGGGTGCTGTTTACCTCGGTCTCCCAGCGCACGGTACCGCCGCTCTCTCCGGTGTCCCGCTCCAGGGTCACGTTTTCCACCCCGCCGTCCTTCCAGGCAAAAATGTCGGTGATCTGCCCGTTGACCGCATAGGTGGAGGTGACAAACAGGGCGGGCACCATATCCCGGAGATAGCCCACGTTCAGGCTCACCACCTGCTCCACATTCTGGCTCAGGGGGGCGGAGGAATCCAGCGCCACCACGCCGTCCCGCAGGTTGTACAGCTCCACCCGGTTCTCCGACGCGCCGATGGTGTACATGGCGTCACTCTGGGCGCTCTCCGCCCCGCCGGCGGTGCGCAGTATCAGGATCTCCTGCTGCCCGTCCCCGTCGATGTCGTACACCCGGAAGCCGCTGTGCTCTTTGCGCAGCAGCTCCACCACCTCATAGCGGTCGATGGAGTAGGCCGCCAGGGAGTAGGTCTGCCCCGCCGTCTCCCAGTCCACGATGATCTCCTTGGTGGGGCTGTTGTCCAGATTCTCGTAAGAGACCGAGTTGATGGCGTTGCCCGAGCCCTCGATGATGGCGGCCACCTCATAGTCCTCCTCCACCTGCCGGTAGATGTAGATCTTCAAGGGCCGCTCGTCGGCGCTCACCCGGAAGAAGGCGATGGCCTCCTGTACGCCGTCGCCGTCCAGATCCTGGAGCTGCACCTTCTGGGTCAGCTCCCCGGTCAGGGGCGCGGCGTACTCGCCGCCGGCATTGAGCACCTCGTTGATCCGCTCGTCCAGCTTGAGGTAGTCGTCAGGCGCCCGCGGGGCGCGGTAGAGCTCGTCCACCGACTGGGAAAAGCAGCCGCCCAGCAGCAGCGACAGCAGCCCTGCCGCCAGCAGCAGCTTGAATCGTCTCATGTTGCAGCCCCCTCCGTGGGAAAAGTATATCAGTCGTTTTTTATCATACCACATTTCCCGGCGGAATGGTATGCCTATTTCCGATTTTCTCCGCGCCCCCGGAGGCAGGCCGGGCGGCCGGCCAGGTTTTTCTTGACAATATCGGTCTTCGATATTATAATATCCACAGGCGATATCGTGAATTGATATTGGAGGTGGAATCATGGGCCGCAAAACTCTGGAGACCCTGACCGAGTCCATGTTCTATGCGCTGATGGCCCTGCTGCACCAGCCCCGGTGCGGCACGGAGATCGCCGACTTCGTCTCCGCCATCACCCAAAACCGGGTGCGCCTGGGGCCGGGCACCCTCTATACCATCCTGGCAAAGTTTGAGGAGGAGGGCCTGATCCGGGAGACCGCCGTGGAGGGCCGCAAGCGCACCTACGCCCTCACCGACACGGGTCTGGAGCGCTATCAGGAGGAGATCGCCCGCCTGCGCAGCTGTCTGGCGGACGCGGCACAGGCGGAACAGGAGGAGCTGCCATGCGGAATACTGTCTACAAGCTGATCCCGGTGGATTTCGTGGACGTCGACCGCTTCGAGGGCTGGGCGGAGGATATGGCCCGGCGGGGCCTGTACCTCCACCACCTGACCCCCTTCCTGTTCGCCGCCTTTCAGCGAGGGGAGCCCGCCCCGGTGCGCTACCGGCTGGAGCCCCGGGGCAGCTTCTGGAGCCGGGAGAGTCAGAACTACTGCCGGAGTCTGGGGTGGGAGTTCGTCTTTCATGTGGGGCGGTGGTTCGACCTCTACCGCAATGACGACCCGGAGGCCCCGGAGCTCCACACCGACCCGGTGGTACACAGCTACGCCCTGGATCGGATATCCAGGTCTCTCCGGATACTCACCGCTGTGCTGGTTCTCTGCTTTGTGGGCGAGCTGGCTGCCCTCCTGCTCCCCTATCTGCTCTCTGACGCGCCGGTGCTTCTCCTGCTGAACGCCAGCGGCATCTCTACCCTGTCCATGCTGCTGCTCTTTCTCCTGCTCGGGGTGGAGTTCCGGAGCCTGGGTTCCTTCTTCCGCCTGCGCAGGAGGCTGCGGGAGGGGATCGTCCCCAGGCGGCACAGCTGGCGGTCCACCGGCCGGTGGAATCTCGGGCTGCTCCTGTTCGACCTGGTGCTGCTGGCCGCCCTGATCGCCAGCCCTCTGGTACTGCGCTCCGTGGAGTGGGAGGGCGAGCTGGCCGCGGCGGAGAGGCCCTTCCCCATCCTGGAGCTGCGGGAGCTGGAGGGCGACCCGGCGCTGGAGGCCGTCCCCTCCCCGATCACGCTGGAGATCTTCGGCTACGACAGCCACAACTACGTCCGCCGGAATTGGTCTCTCTTGGCGCCGGGGCAGTACGAGGTGGATCAGCACCTCACCGGCCGCGGGGACTATGAGCCCCGTCTGGACATGCGCTGGTACCGCCTCTCCCTCCCCTGCCTGGCCTCCCCCCTGCTGGACGATCTGATCAGCCGGTACAGCGACTTACGCTATGCCCCGGAGCATTACACCGTAACAGAGCCGGAGCTGCCCGGATTTGACCGGGCGGTGCTGGTTCAGGACAACCGGTGGCCCGGCCAGGAGCTGTTCCTCCAGGCGGGGAATGTGGTGATCTATCTGGACTACTCCGGAGCGCAGGACTTGACCGGCCGCCCGGAGCTGCTGGCCCGGCTGGCCGCATTTGAAGCATAAAGGAGGCCGTCTTATGTGGTATCTCACGCCGGTCAGCCTCTATGACATGGCCGCCATGGAGCAGTGGCTGGAGCGCATGGCCCAAAAGGGACGGTTTCTGGTGGACGCCGGCCCCCTGCTCTCCTGGTTCGAAAAGGGGGTGCCCAGGGCCGTCCGCTGCCGGGCGGAGCCCCTGGACACCGAGAGCCCCATCCCCACCCAGGAGCGGCTGGACTACTACGAGTCCTGCGGCTGGCATTATCTGTGCACCGTGAAGAGCTTCTACCGCATCTTTCAGTCCGGCGATCCGGAGGCGGAGGAGCTCCACACCGACCCGGTGGTGCTGGCCGCCGGGATGAGGGATCTGGAGGAGCGGCTGGGGATGACGCTGGTGTTCCTGGTCATCTTCCTGCCCCTGCTGGTCTTTTTTGAGCTCTATTTCAACCGGAAGCCGGCGGAGTTTCCCCATGCCGTCCTGTACTCCCTCTGCTGCTGCATCGTCTACGGCTGGCACATCGCGGAGATCCTGTGGCTGCGGAGTCTGCGGCGGCAGCTGCTGGCCGGCTCCCGGCGGGCCTTCACCCCCATCCATTACCGCCGGGCCGTGGCCCTGCGGGCGTCGGCTGTGCTCCTGCTGCTGAGCCTCTGGCTGTGGTACGCCGCCGTAACCCTGCTCCCCTGGTTCTGACCGGGCTAGTACATCCGTTTGACTTCCCATATCCGCTCCGATATAATAATAGGAGACAGCCATTCGGAGGGGCGTATCGGAGCCCCGGAATGAGTGAGCCCTGCCGGCCATGGCAGGGCGAAGGATGTGGAGGGGGCGGCGACGTGGAGCGTGTGATTCTGCACTGCGATCTGAACAGCTTTTACGCCTCGGTGGAGCTGCTGGATCATCCGGAGCTGCGGGACAGGCCGGTGGCGGTGTGCGGCGACCCCTCCTCCCGCCACGGCGTCATCCTGGCCAAGAACGAGCCGGCCAAGAGGTTCCAGGTCAAGACCGCCGAGACGGTGTGGCAGGCCCGGCGCAAGTGCCCCGGCCTGATCCTCCTGCCCGCCCACCACTGGAAGTACCGGGAGTACTCCAAAAAGGTCAACGCCGTGTACGAGCGGTACACCGATTTGGTGGAGCCCTTCTCCATCGACGAGAGCTGGCTGGACGTGACGGGCACCCTCCACCTGTTCGGCGGGGACGCCCGCGCTTTGGCCGACGAGATCCGCCGGGTGCTGCGGGAGGAGCTGAACCTCACCGTGTCGGTGGGGGTGTCCTTCAACAAGATCTTCGCCAAGCTGGGCAGCGACTACAAAAAGCCCGACGCCACCACCGTCATTTCCCGGGAAAACTACAGGGAGCTGCTGTGGCCCCTGCCCGTCACTGACCTGCTCTTCGTGGGCAGGGCGGCGGCCCGGGTGCTGGAGCAGTACGGCGTCCGAACCATCGGCGATCTGGCCGCCTATGACCGGGAGGCCCTGGGAAAGCTGCTGGGCAGGCAGGGGTACACCCTCCACGACTACGCCTCCGGGGCGGAGCACTCCCCCGTGATCCCCGCCCGGGAGCAGCCGGGGCCCAAGTCGGTGGGCAACGGCCTCACCTTCCCCCGGAACCTGGAGGGGTGGACGGAGCTGCGCACCGCCGTCACCGAGCTGTCCGACGAGGTGGCCGTCCGCCTGCGCAAGCACGCCCTCAAATGCACCACCGTCCAGGTGACCATCCGGGATCCCAGCTTCAAGGACATCTGCCGCCAGAAGCGCCTCAGCGCCCCCACCTATGTGTCCCGGGATCTGACGGACGCCGCCATGGAGCTCATCCGCGCCTCCTGGAACCCCAAGGCCCCGGTGCGGGCCCTCACCATCACCGCCCAGAACCTGGTGGAGGAACAGGACGCCGGGGAGCAGCTGAACCTGTTCGCCGCCGGGGCCGCCCCCCGGCGGGATCGGCTGGAGAAGCTGGAGAAGGCCATGGACGGCATCCGGGACAGGTTCGGCAGGGACGCCATCACCGCCGCCTCCACCGTCCACCGGGACAAGGCGGAGGTCAAGGAGGATCACCGCCTGCCGCCGGTGGACTGACGCCCTGCATGAACTGCGCGCACCTGAGCCGGTGCGCGCAGTTTTTTATCCCCTGTGAACCGGATCCTCCCGCCCGGCCGTCTAATGGGTGTGACCGGTCAACAGAAAGAAGGGATCACGTTGGAAGATTTGATCGCCCGGGCCAAAGCCGGGGACGGCGAGGCCTTTGCGGAACTGATGGAGGGCCAGAAGCAGACCCTGTATAAGGTTGCCCGGAGCTATTTGCACAGCGACGCCGACGCAGCGGACGCTATCGGGGACACAGTGCTGGCCTGCTGGGAGAAACTGCCCACACTGCGCCAGCCCCGGTATTTCCGCACCTGGCTGGTGCGGATTCTGATCCGGAAGTGCCAGGACATTCTGCGCCAGCGGCAGCGGTTAGTCCCCCTGGAAGGCGCGCCCGAGCCCGCCGCAGCGGAGCCAGGCCACCAGCGCGCGGAGTTTCTCGCCCTGCTGGACAGCCTGGACGAGAAGTACCGGACGGTGCTGCTACTCTACTACGGCGAGGGGTTCACCACCCCGGAAATCGCCCGTATTCTGAACCTGAACGAGGAGACGGTGAAAACAAGGCTGAAACGCGCCCGGGCCAGCTTCAGGCTGGCCTACGAGGCGGAGTAAGGAGGAAACTATGACAGAACAGGATCTGCGGGAGCTGCTGGCCCGGCCGGTGGAGGTGCCGCCGGAGGTGGAGGCCCGCCTGGCGGCGGCCTGCGCCCAGGCTGGGCACTCCGCGGGAAAAAAACGGCCCCGGCGGGGCCTGCGCACCCTGGTGCTGGCGGCCTGTCTGGCGGCGGCCCTGTGCGTGGGGGCGGCGGCGGGCTATACCGTCGTCCGGGAGGAGAAGTTCCCCGACCTTGATGCGGCGGTAGAGGCCATGTTCGGCAACCAGGGGCGGGATTCCGTGGAGGCCACGGTTGAGTACGACGAGACCGGCGGGATGAGCCTGAACCTGCCCAACCAGGAACGGGTGCCGGTGGACGCGGCGCAGGCAGAGGCTCTGGTAGGGGAATATCTGCCCGGTACCGGCTATGTATGGCAGGTCGGGGACTACACCCTGACGGTGGAGAGCTATCTGCTGGACGAGCACACCGGTACCGGCCGGGTGTACTTCACCCTGGAACGGCCCGGCGGCGTGGAGGGGCTCCAGATCACCCCGGAGGACGGCGAGGCCTGGGCGGATGGCTCCGGCATCTCCCTGAACTTCTGCGCGGGGGGAGCGGACGGGACGTGGACGCCCATGAGCGGCCGCTTCTACGCGGATCAGAACCGGAGCACGCCGGAGAAGTTGTACCTAACCGCCGCCCTGGGAGCTGCGTCGGGCTGGAAGGCGGAGGACGGACTGCATATCCGGTTCCACGATCTGCGGCGCAACCGAGACAGTGAGCGGGATGTGAGCCTGGTGGCTGAGATGGAGCTGCCCGGTGCGGACAGCCTGCCCGCCGTCACCGCCGTAAATCCGAAGACCGGCGGCACGGCGGCCTGCTTCTCCGCCATCGGAATGTTGGTGGACACCAGCTATCTGGAGGATGGCGACTCTGTCAGGTACGTGGCTCTGGAGTACGCCGACGGCAGCACCTACGTGGTGCAGGACGACGCCGGCAACGTGGACAACGCCGAGCACGGCCTGTACAATATGGACGGCACCCAACTGCGCCTGTGCTTCAACCGCCTGGTGGATCCGGCGCAGGTGGTCTCGGTGGCGGTGGACGGCGCGGTGTGTGCTGCCAATCGTTAATATTCATTATTATTTGAATATTATGCATATTTTCAGGATAATCGCCCAATAACAGCGGGGCCAATTCGCATATTTATGCGAATTGGCCCTTGCTTTTTATCCCAGGCTATGGTACACTGTTCCCAACAAAACGAAAACGGAGGGTTTCGCCATGTCTGAGATCAAAAAAGTCGTCCTCGCCTACTCCGGCGGTCTGGATACATCCATCATCATTCCCTGGCTGAAGGAGAACTACAACAACCCCGAGATCATCGCCGTCTCCGGCAATGTGGGCCAGGCCGACGAGCTGGAGGGCCTGGAGGAGAAGGCCCTGAAAACCGGCGCCTCCAAGCTCTATGTGGAGGATCTGATCGACGAGATGGTGGATGACGTGATCATCCCCTCCATGCAGATGGGCGCCAAGTACGAGGGCTACCTGCTGGGCACCGCCTTCGCCCGGCCCATCATCGCCAAGCGCCTGGTGGAGATCGCCAAGAAGGAGGGCGCCGACGCCATCTGCCACGGCTGCACCGGCAAGGGCAACGACCAGATCCGCTTTGAACTTGCCATCAAGCGGTTCGCCCCCGGGATGAAGATCATCGCCCCCTGGCGGGAGTGGGACATCAAGGGCCGGGATGAGGAGATCGACTATGCCGAGGCCCACAGCGTACCCCTGAAGATCTCCCGGGAGACCAACTACTCCAAGGACAAGAACCTATGGCACCTGAGCCACGAGGGCCTGGATCTGGAGGATCCGGCCAACGAGCCCCAGTACGACAAGCCCGGCTTCCTGGAGATGGGCATCTCCCCCGCCCAGGCCCCCGACGAGCCCACCTACGTCACCATCGACTTTGAGAAGGGCTGGCCCGTGGCGGTGGACGGCGAGAAGATGAAGGCCAGCGACATCATCCGCAAGCTCAACGACCTGGGCGGCAAGAACGGCATCGGCCTGCTGGACATCGTGGAAAACCGTATGACCGGCATGAAAGACCGGGGCGTGTACGAGACCCCCGGCGGCACCATCCTCTACCGGGCCCACGAGGTGCTGGAGATGATCACCATCGACAAGGACACCGCCCACATGAAGGCCAAGCTGGCGGTGGACTTCGCCGACCTGGTCTACAACGGCAAGTGGTTCACCCCCCTGCGGGAGGCCCTCACCGCCTTCGCCGCCGACACCCAGAAGCACGTCACCGGCACCGTGAAGCTCAAGCTCTACAAGGGCAACATCATCACCGCCTCCGTCACCTCTCCCGACACCCTCTACTCCGAGAAAATCGTCACCTTCGAGGAGAGCGACTACAACCAGAACGACGCCACCGGCTTCATCAACCTGTGGGGCCTGCCGGATACGATTCTCGCTCTCCGGGATCAGGGAAAACTGTGAGCATCCGGCTTCCCTGGAATTAATAGACCAGTAGGGCGGGGGCAAGCCCCCGCCCTACCCTATCTTATCAATCATAGGAGAGGAACCATTATGAAACTCTGGGCCGGACGGTTCCAAAAGGAGACCGATACCCTGGTCAACGACTTCAACTCCTCCATCGCCTTTGATGCCCGGATGTACAAAGAGGACATCGCGGGCTCCATCGCCCACGCGGCCATGCTGGGCAGGCAGGGCATCATTGAGGAGCACGAGGCGGAGAAGATTATCGACGGCCTCAAGGCCATTCTGGCCGACATCGAGGCCGACAAGGTGGAGTTCTCCCTGGAGAACGAGGACATCCACATGAACATCGAGACCCTGCTCACCCAGCGCATCGGCGACACGGGCAAGCGGCTCCACACCGCCCGCAGCCGCAACGACCAGGTGGCGGTGGACTTCCGCCTCTACGTCAAGCAGGAGATCCCCAAGATCATCGGCATGGTGCTGGAGCTGGAGAAGGTGCTCATCCGGAAGGCGGAGGCCAACCTGGACACCGTCATGCCCGGCTACACCCACCTCCAGCGGGCTCAGCCCACCACCTTCGCCCACTACATGATGGCCTACGCCAACATGCTCCGCCGGGACGTGACCCGGCTGGAGGACTGTATGGAGCGGATGGACGAGTGCCCCCTGGGGGCGGGCGCCCTGGCCACCTCCACCTATCCGGTGGATCGGTTCCAGACCGCCGCCGCCCTGGGCTTTGCCAAACCCACCGACAACTCCATGGACTCGGTCTCCGACCGGGACTTCGCCATCGAGTTCCTGTCCGCCTGCTCCATCCTCATGATGCACCTGTCCCGGTTCTCCGAGGAGATCATCCTCTGGTGCTCCTGGGAGTTCAAATACGTGGAGCTGGACGACGCCTACTCCACCGGCTCCTCCATCATGCCCCAGAAGAAGAACCCCGACGTGGCCGAGCTGGTGCGGGGCAAGACCGGCCGGGTGTACGGCTCCCTGATCACCCTGCTCACCGTCATGAAGGGCCTGCCCCTGGCCTATAATAAGGATATGCAGGAGGACAAGGAGTGCGTCTTTGACGCCATCGACACGGTGGAGCTGTGCGTGCCCGTGTTTGCCGCCATGCTGGACACCCTCACCGTCCTGCCCAGGAACATGCGCAGCGCCGCCTCCGGCGGCTTCATCAACGCCACCGACTGCGCCGACTACCTGGTGAAGAAGGGCATGCCCTTCCGGGAGGCCTACATGATCGTAGGCCGGCTGGTGAACATGTGCATCAAGTCCGGCGAAACCCTGGACACCCTGCCCCTGAAGGATTTCCGCTCCATCTCCAACCTGTTCGACGCCGACGTGTACCAGGCCCTGGAGCTGAAAACCTGCGTCAACGGCCGCACCGTCTACGGCGGCCCGGCGGCCGACAGCGTGAAGCAACAGATCGCCAATATCAAAGCGTTTGTGGAGGAAAGAGCACATGGATAAGCGGGCCGACGTAGACGCACGCGCCGAGTGGCGCGTACAAGCGTTTTGCCGCAGGCAAAACCTTGGCGCAGGCGGAATTCACTTCCGCCGAGCATGTGAAAGAAATCGGGGCCCCCACGGGGCTTGCCCCGTGGGGTGCTACGGCGGCCCGGCGGCCGACAGCGTGAAGCAGCAGATCGCCAACATCAAGGTGTTTGTGGAGGCCCGGGAGCATGAATAAGCCCAAGATCTACATCGACGGCCAGGAGGGCACCACCGGCCTGGAGATCCACCAGCGGCTGGCGGAGCGGGACGATATTGAACTGCTCTCCATCGATCCCGACAAGCGGAAAGACTTGACAGAGCGAAAGCGGCTGATCAACGAGGCCGATCTGGTGTTCCTCTGCCTGCCCGACGCCGCCGCCGTGGAGGCGGTGGGCCTGATCGAGAACTCCCACACCCGTGTGATTGACGCCTCCACCGCCCACCGCACCGCCCCCGGGTGGGTGTACGGCTTCCCGGAGCTCTACAAGGATCCGGCCCAAACCATTGGGACAGCGCGGTTTATAGCCAATCCGGGGTGCCACGCCACCGGCTTTCTGGCCGCCGCCGCGCCCCTGGCGGCCCTGAACGTGCTCCCAAGGGACTACCCCCTGACCTGCTTCTCCCTCACCGGCTACTCCGGCGGCGGGAAGAAGATGATCGCGGAGTACGAGGCCAGCGATAAAGGAAATGAGCTTTACAGCCCACGCATCTACGGAACCACTCTAAAACACAAGCACCTGGCCGAGATGCAGAAGATCTCCGGCCTGGAGGCCCCGCCGGTGTTCTGCCCGGTGGTGGACGACTACTACCGGGGCATGGCCACCACCATCCAGCTCCACAACCGCTATCTGCGGGGCCAGCCCACGGCCAGGGAGCTGTCCCTGATCCTGGCGGCCTACTACGCCAAGCAGCCCCTGGTGAGCGTGGCCCCCTACTCCGACCAGCCCGCCTATCTGGCGGCCAACGCCCTGGCGGGCACCGACCGGCTGGAGCTCACCGTCAGCGGACACGAGGGGCAGACCATCGTCACCGCCCGGTTCGACAACCTGGGCAAGGGGGCCTCCGGCGCGGCGGTGCAGAACATGAATTTGATGCTGGGCTTTGAAGAGACACGGGGCCTGGTGCTGTAAGAGACAGACGGCGGGGGCAAGCCCCCGCCCTACATCAGAATCGCCGTAGGGCGGGCCTGTCCCGCCGCTCCGGCTCAGCAAGGAGTGAAGGATATGAAACAGATTTCCGGCGGCGTCACCGCCCCCATGGGCTTCACGGCCTCCGGCGTCCACTGCGGCGTGAAGAAGGGCAAGGGCGACGGCAATCAGCCCGCCCGCAGCGGCATGCCCGAGGTTCTGGCGGACAAGAAGGATCTGGCCCTCATCGTGTCGGAGCAGCCCTGCGCCGCGGCGGCGGTGTACACCATGAACCGGGTGAAGGCCGCCCCCATCTATGTGACCATGGATCACCTGGAAAACGGGGAGGCCCAGGCCATCGTGGCCAACTCGGGCAACGCCAACGCCTGCGCCCCCAACAGCCACGAGCACGCCGAGGAGATGTGCGTCCTGGCCGCCCGGGCCACCGGCCTGAAGCCGGAGGACTTTGTGGTGGCCTCCACCGGCGTGATCGGCCAGGAGCTGAACATCGACGCCATCGGGAAGGGCCTGCCCCAGGCGGCCGCCGCCCTGTCCAGGGACGGCTCCGACGCCGCGGCCAACGCCATCATGACCACCGACACGGTGAAAAAGGAGCTGGCCTTCACCTGCTCCATTGGCGGCAAGACGGTGACCCTGGGGGCCATCGCCAAGGGCTCCGGCATGATCCACCCCAACATGGGCACCATGCTGTGCTTCATCACCACCGACTGCGCCATCACCCCCGAGCTGCTCTCCGACGCCCTCCACGAGATCGTCCCCCGCACCTTCAACCGGGTGACCGTGGACGGGGACACCTCCACCAACGATATGTGCGTGGTGCTGGCCAACTCCATGGCGGGCAACCCCCTCATCGAGTGGAAGGACGACGGCTACACCGTGTTTGTCAAGACCCTCCGCCACCTGTGCGAGCAGCTCTCCCGGGCCATCGCCGCCGACGGCGAGGGGGCCAGCAAGCTGATCACCTGCACGGTGCAGGGCGCCCGCAGCGAGGAGAGCGCCGAGCGCCTGGCCAAGGCAGTGGTGGGCTCCCCCCTAGTGAAGGCGGCCATGTTCGGCTCCGACGCCAACTGGGGCCGGGTGCTGTGCGCTATGGGCTACTCCAAGGCCCCCTTCCGGCCGGAGTATGTGGACATCTCCTTCTCCTCCGCCGTGGGGGAGATCCTGGTGTGTAAGCAGGGCGCCGGAGTGGACTTCGACGAGGAGAGCGCCAAGAGCATCCTGAGCCAGGACGAGGTGGTCATCACCGTCACCCTCAGCGAGGGGGAGGACTCCGCCACCTGCTGGGGCTGCGACTTGACCTATGACTATGTGAAGATCAACGGGGATTACCGCACCTGATACAGACGGGCGGCACATCCTATCGGGGCGCGTATGGCGCGCCCGAATATCCCGCAATCCAATGGAGGCGAAAACCCATGTCCGATTCCCTGGTGGCACAGCGGGCCCAGGTACTGGCCGAGGCCCTGCCCTACATTCAGAAGTACTACGGCAAGACCGTGGTGGTGAAATACGGCGGCAACGCCATGATCTCCGACGAGCTGCGCCGGGCCGTGATCTCCGACCTGATCCTCCTCCACCTGGTGGGCATCCGGGTGGTGGTGGTTCACGGCGGCGGGCCGGAGATCACTGAGATGCTCCGAAAAATCGGCAAGGAGTCCCGGTTTGTGGACGGCCTGCGCTACACCGATGAGGAGACCATGGACGTGGTGCAGCAGGTGCTGTGCGGCAAGGTGAACAAGAACCTGGTGGCCATCCTGAACCAGACCGGGGGCCGGGCGGTGGGCCTGTGCGGCATGGACGCGGGCCTGTTCCAGGCCAGGATGCTGGACGAGAAGTACGGCCTGGTGGGGGAGATCACCGCCGTGGAGCCCCGCGTGGTGGTGGACAGCCTGGAGAACGGCTACATCCCCGTGGTGTCCACCGTGGCCCAGGGGACAGACGGCCCCGCCGCCTACAACATCAACGCCGACACCGCCGCCGCCAAGCTGGCGGTGGCCCTCGGCGCGGAGAAGCTGCTGCTCCTCACCGACGTGCGGGGCCTGCTGCGGGATCCGGCGGACGAGGGCACCCTGCTGCCCGAGGTGCGCCTGTCCCAGGTGCCCGGTCTGGTGAAGGACGGGGTGATCAAGGGGGGCATGCTCCCCAAGGTGGAGTGCTGTGTGGAGGCGGTGCGCTCCGGGGTGAAGAACGCGGTCATCCTGGACGGGCGCATCCCCCACTCCCTGCTCATCGAGCTCCTGTCCGATGCCGGTATCGGCACCATGCTGCTATAGTCAAACAAGCGGCTTTGCCGCTTGTTTGAGAGAAGCTGCATGGCGGGATGGGTTCGATTCTTTTCAGAATTGTCACCCATCCCGCCATGAGAAGTGTCATTTCCGACGCACATGTCGCCGGAAATGACGGATTTTCAATTTCTTCCGCCGTCTGCGGACGGCGGAACTCTGCGAGGCTTTTTAGGCGGGGGCGGGGAGGCTACCCGCGAAGGAGGCAATTACCATGACCCACGAGGAACTGAAACAGCTTGACCACCAATATGTGCTCCAGACCTACGGCCGCTTTGACGTGGACATCGACCACGGCCAGGGGGCCACGCTGTACAGCCTGGACGGAACGGAGTACATCGACTTCACCTCCGGCATCGGGGTGTGCTCCGTCGGCCACGCCAACCCCAGGTGGGTGGAGGCTGTCGCCGACCAGGCGGCCAGGCTGGGACACATCTCCAACCTGTACTACACCCAGCCCTACGCCAGGCTGGCCCAGACCCTCTGTGAGCGCTCCGGCCTGGCGGCGGCCTTCTTCGGCAACTCCGGCGCCGAGGGCAACGAGGGGCTCATCAAGCTGGCCCGCAAGTACTCCTTTGACAAGTACGGCAAGGGCCGGGGCACCATCCTCACCCTGAAAAACTCCTTCCACGGCCGCACCATAACCACCCTGACCGCCACGGGGCAGGACAGACTGCACCACTCCTTCTTCCCCTTCCCCGACGGCTTCCGGTACGCCGAGGCGGGCAGCCTGGACGCCCTCCAGGGGGCGGCGGGCCACGATGTGTGCGCCGTGATGCTGGAGCTGGTGCAGGGCGAGGGCGGCGTGATCCCCCTGGAGCGGGAATATGTCCACGATCTGGCGGTGCTGTGCGCCGAGCGGGACTGGCTCCTGCTGGTGGACGAGGTGCAGACCGGCATCGGCCGCACCGGCACCCTCTTCGCCTTCCAGCAGTACGGCATCCTGCCCGACGCGGTGTCCTTCGCCAAGGGCATTGCCGGCGGCCTGCCCATGGGCGGCTTCCTGGTCAGTGAGAAGTGCCGGGACGTGCTGGGGCCGGGGGATCACGGCTCCACCTTCGGCGGCAACCCCATCTGCGCCGCGGCGGCCCAGGCGGTGCTGGACATTCTGGACGAGGACACCCTGGCCGGGGTGCAGAAGAAGGGCCGCTGTCTCCGCGCCGCCATCGAGGCCATGGGCCTGCCCTGCCTGGGGGCCACCCGGGGCCTGGGGCTGATGATCGGCATCGAGGTCAAGCCACCCCGCACCAACAAGGAGCTGGCGGCCCGGCTGGCCCAAAACGGCCTGCTGGTGCTCACCGCCGGGGATGCCCTCCGCCTGCTGCCCCCCCTGACCATTACCCAGGCCGAGCTGGATCGGGGCCTGGAAATCCTGAAACAGACGCTGTCGTAAGAGGTGAATGCAATGAAGAAAGACCTGCTCAAGCTGCTGGATCTGTCCAAGGCGGACATCGTGAAGATCCTGGACACCGCCGACCAGATGAAGTACAACCAGAAGCACAGCCTGACCCACCAGTATCTGGCGGGCAAGACCCTGGCCATGATCTTCGAGAAGAACTCCACCCGCACCCGGGTGTCCTTCGAGACCGGCATGTTCCAGCTGGGGGGCCACGCCCTGTTCCTCTCCGGCAAGGAGAGCCAGATCGGCCGGGGCGAGCCCATCGAGGACACCGCCCGGGTGCTCAGCCGCTACTGCGACGGCATTATGATCCGCACGTTCGGCCAGGAGGAGGTGGAGAAGCTGGCCCAGTACGCCTCCATCCCCGTGATCAACGGCCTGACCGACTTCGCCCACCCCTGCCAGGTGCTGGCCGACCTCATGACCATCCGGGAGCACAAGTCCCGGCTGGAGGGCCTCAAGCTGTGCTACATCGGCGACGGCAACAACATGGCCAACTCCCTGATCGTGGGCGGCCTGAAGGTGGGCATGGACGTGTCTGCGGCCTGCCCCGAGGGCTTCGACCCCGACCCCCAGGTGCTGGACTTCGCCAGGTCCGTCACCGGCAGCACCTTCACCCTGTGCCGCGACCCCAAAGAGGCGGCGGCGGACGCCGACGTGCTGGTCACCGACGTGTGGGCCTCCATGGGCCAGGAGGGGGAGGCCGCCCAGCGGCGGGCCGTCTTTGAGGGGGTCTACCAGATCAACGGCGAGCTGCTGAAGCTGGCCCACCCCGGCTGCATGGTGCAGCACTGCCTGCCCGCCCATCGGGGGGAGGAGATCACCGCCGAGGTGTTCGAGGCCCACGCCGGCGAGATCTTCGACGAGGCGGAGAACCGCCTCCACGCCCAGAAAGCGGTGCTCTACCTGCTCATGGGCGAGGGCAAGTAATAAAACCGCCGGGGCGGCACACATCGGTGTGCCGCCCCGGTTCCGCTGTATGGAATTTACTTGTTCCCCGTGTTGAGGAAGGGGGCCAGGGCGGCGGCCACGCCGCTGATGGCCATGGTCTGGAGCACGATTTTGCCCGGGCCGGTGACCACCGTGTTGAACAGGCCCTCGCCGCCGAACAGCACGTTCTTGACGCCCTTCACCATCTGAATGTCCATGGAGCAGGTGGCGTCCATCATGGCCAGGTTGCCGCTGTCGATGACCATGCTCTCCCCGGCCTGGAGCTCATACTCCACCGCGGAGCCGTCCAGCTCCACAAAGGCGGTGCCGTGGCCGGACAGCTTCTGCATAATGAAGCCCTCGCCGCCGAACACACCGGCGCCCAGCTTCTTCTGGAAGAAGATGGACAGCTCCACCCCCTGCTCCGAGGCCAGGAAGCCGCTCTTCTGCACCACCACCGGGTGGGCCGGATCCACCTCAATGGCCCGGATGGAGCCAGGGAAGCTGGAGCCGAAGGCGATCATGCCCGGGCCGCCCTGGGCGGTGTACGTATTCTGGAAAATGGAGTCGCCGGAGAACATGCGTCCGAAGGCCTTGCCGATGCCGCCGGCGCCGGTCTCCATCTTCATGTTGGGGCTCATCCAAACCATGGAACCGCGCTCCGTAATCATGGACTCGCCGCCCTCCAGGTGGCAGACGACTACCGGCAGGGGCTCGCCGAGAATCTCGTATTTCATGCTGGTGCCTCCCTTTTTCAAGATACCACCAGTATATTACGATTTCCGAAGGATAGCAAGCCCTGTATGAAATCTTTACAAACCCTTTTCCGCTGTGCTATGATAAAGCAAACCCACGAAGGAGGCGTCAGACCATGGAACTGACAAGGGAGCAGGCCCTGGAGCTGCTCAAGGAGTACAACAAGGAGCCCTTTCATCTGCGCCACGCCCTGACGGTGGAGGCAGTAATGCGCTGGTTCGCCCAGGAGCTGGGCTATGGCGGAGAGGCGGATTTCTGGGCCGCCGCCGGCCTGCTCCACGATCTGGATTTTGAGCAGTACCCGGAGGAGCACTGCGTCAAGGTGAGGGAGATCATGGAGGCCCGGGGGCTGGATCCCGCCCTCATCCACGCGGTGGTGAGCCACGGCTGGGGCATGACGGAGGGCGACGCCCAGCCGGAGCACCAGATGGAGAAGGTGCTCTTCGCCGTGGACGAGCTCACCGGCCTTATCGGGGCCGCCGCCCTCATGCGGCCCTCCAAGAGCGTCCAGGACATGGAGCTGTCCAGTTTGAAAAAGAAGTTCAAGGACAAGCGCTTTGCCGCCGGCTGCTCCCGGGAGACCATCCAGCAGGGGGCAGAGCTGCTGGGCTGGGAGCTCAGTGAGCTGCTGGAGCGCACCCTCCAGGCCATGAAGGCCACCGAGGCGGATATTGAGGCCCAGTGCGCGGCGCTGTAGGCGCGTCACAAAAGCGGCCTTGGCCGCTTTTGTGAGAAGGCCGCATAGCGGAAGGGCTTCATTTTCCTGCGAAAAAGTCAGCCCTTCCGCTATGAGAAGGGTCATTTCCGAGGCGCACCCCCCAGGGGGCCCTCTCTTGCCCCTTCGGGGCAATTCACCTTGTGTCGCCGGAAATGACGGATTTTCATTTTATTCCGTCATCTGCGGATGACGGAACTCTGCGAGGCTCTCCTTCGCGGGAGGTTTTTCGACAGGCTGAAGGCGCGGTTCCCACAGGAACCGCGCCTTGTTTTCTTATCTTCTCTTCATCTTCTCCGCCCGGAGCACAGCAGGCCCAGCACCGTGCCGACCAGGGCCGGGAGCACCCATCCCAGCCCCACCGCGGCCAGGGGCAGCCCATCCAGGAAGCCAAGGGGCAGCCCCGCATCCCGCAGGGCGAACAGCACGCTGAACACCCCCGTGAACAGCACCGCCACAGGATAGACCCACCGGTGCCCCTCCAGCCGGCGCTGGAAGAAGGACAGGGCGATGAGCACGATGGCCACCGGATAGAGGGCGCCCAGCACCGGCGCCGACACCGCCAGGATCTGGGCCAGCCCCGCGTTGGAGATCACCATGCTCACCACGGCGAAGAGCACCGCCCAGGTGCGGTAGCCCAGCCGGGGGCAGATGCCGTGGAAGTAAGTCCCGCAGGAGCTGATGAGGCCCACGCACACGTTGAAGCAGGCGATCAGGAAAATGGCGGCCAGCAGCACCCGGCCGCCGGTGCCGAACAGCAGGCCCGCCGCGTTGGTCAGGGCCTCCGCCCCGTCGGCGGGGTTGGGCATGGCCCCGCCGGACAGGGCCCCCACATGGGCCAGCATGCAGTACACCGCCAGCAGCAGCACCCCGGCGATCACCCCGGCCCAGGCGGTGGAGCGCACCACCGCCCCCGGCTTCTCCACCCCGCGGGCCCGCAGGTTCACCGCGATGACAATGCCGAAGGCCAGGGCGGCCAGGGTGTCCATGGTCTGATAGCCCTCCAGGAAGCCCCGGACGGCCGGGTGGGTCAGGTACTCGCCGCCGGCCGGGCCGTATCCCTCCAGGGGGTTGAGCAGGCTGGCGGCAAAGGTCACCACGATGAGGCCCACCAGCACGGGGCAGAGGATCTTGCCCAGCCGGTCGGTGAGCTTCTCCGGCCGCAGGGCCAGCGCCAGGGCGGCGGCGAAGAACACCAGGGAGTAAACCAGGCGCAGCAGGGCCACCGGGGCCCCCTCCCCTACAAAGGGGGGCACCGCCATCTCAAAGGAGGTGGTGGCCGTCCGGGGGATGGCCAGGCAGGGGCCGATGGCCAGATAGACCGCCACGGTAAAGGCCCGGGCAAAGGCGGGGTGCACCCGGCCGGCCAGGGCGTCCATGCCGCCGGCCCGGGACACCGCCACCACCCCCAGCACCGGCAGGCCCACGGCGCTGACGGCCAGTCCCGCCACGGCAGGCCAGGTGTGCACCCCCGCCATGGCCCCGATGCCCGACGGGAAAATCAGGTTGCCCGCCCCGAAAAACAGGGAGAACAGGGTCAGGCCCACCAGCAACAGGCCCCTCGCCCCCAGTCTCTTCTCCTCCACAGCTTCACATCCTCTTTATCGCGTTAAAAACAGCGGCAAGCCAAAGGCATGCCGCTGCTTTTCTACGCTAAGTAGTACGTACCAGATTAGCCCTGGGAGATAGCGCCCGTGGGGCAGGTATCGGCGCAGGAACCGCAGTCAATGCAGGAACCGGCATCGATGACGTACTGGCTGTCGCCCTGGGAGATGGCACCCACGGGGCAAGCGCCCTCGCAGGAACCGCAGCTCACGCAGGCGTCGCTGATAACATAGGCCATTGGATACACCTCCAAACACTCAAGCTACAGTCATTGTACCATAACTTTTGAAAATTGCAATGCTAAATTGCCCCGACTGTGGGTATATTTTTTCATGGTGGGAAAAAATAGGATCCGATCAACCGGAGGAGGTGCAGTTTTCCATGGACAGATCCTCGCCATTTCACATGGAGGCCGCCGGGAGCCTGACCCCGGCGCTGGACGGGGCGCCTCGGAGCAGCCCACACCGGCACAGAACAAAGGAGAAGGGGCGTGGCACAGCAGATGAAGCACGTCAAGAAGCACCGGATACGCTTTCCGTGGAGCAGGAACAGACGAGGTGAGGGGGACATGAACGAGACCAGATTTACCGAGCGGGCCCAGGCGGCCCTCCGTCTGGCCCAGGAGGGCTCGGCGGAGCTGGGCCACGGCTACGTGGGCAGCGAGCACCTGCTGCTGGGCCTGGCCCGGGAGGGCAAGGGGGTTGCCGCCAAGGTGCTCCAGGCCGCCGGGGTGGAGCCCGAAGGCCTGAAAGCCGCCATCGCCGGCTTGGTGGGGGTGGGCGCCCCGGGCGGCGCCCCGTCCCAGGGGCTCACCCCCCGGTGCAAGAAGATCATCGAACTCTCCCTGGCGGAGGCGGCCCGGCTGGGCCACCACTATGTGGGCACCGAGCACCTGCTGCTGGGCATCCTCCGGGAGGGGGACGGCGTGGCGGTGCGGGTGCTCACCGGCATGGGGACGGAGCCCCGGCGGCTCCACGCCGACGTGGTGGCCGCCATGGGGGGCGAGGCCTCCCCCTCCCCCTTCCGGGGGAACGGCAAGACCCGGGAGCGGGAGTACGGCGGCGACGCCAGGCTGCTGGAGCAGTTCGCCCGGGATCTCACCCGCCTGGCCGCCGGGGGCATGCTGGATCCGGTGGTGGGCCGGGAGAAGGAGATCAAGCGGGTCATCCAGATCCTCTCCCGCCGGCAGAAGAACAACCCCGCCCTCATCGGCGAGCCCGGCGTGGGCAAGACCGCCGTGGCCGAGGGTCTGGCCCGCCGGATGGTGGCCGGGGACGTGCCCGACGAGCTGCGCTCCAAGCGCCTCATGGCCCTGGATCTCTCCGCCATGGTGGCGGGCACCAAGTACCGGGGGGAATTTGAGGAGCGGGTGAAGAACATCCTGGCCGAGGTGCGCCGGGTGGGCAACATCATCCTCTTCATCGACGAGCTCCACACCATCGTGGGGGCGGGCTCCGCCGAGGGGGCCATCGACGCGGCCAACATCATCAAGCCCGCCCTGGGCCGGGGGGAGCTGCAGATCATCGGCGCCACCACCACCGACGAGTACCGGAAGTATATCGAGAAGGACGCGGCCCTGGAGCGGCGGTTCCAGCCCGTGCTGGTGCCCGAGCCCGACCAGGACACCGCCCGGGCCATCCTCCGGGGCCTGCGGGATCGGTACGAGGCCCACCACCGCCTCCAGATCACCGACGGGGCCATCGACGCCGCCGTGGCCCTCTCCACCCGGTACATCGGGGACCGCCGCCTGCCCGACAAGGCCATCGACCTCATCGACGAGGCCGCCTCCCGGGTGCGGATGGAGCGGCTGGGCACCCCGCCGGAGCTGCGCACCCTGGAGGAGAAGGTGGCGGAGGCCCGCCGGGAGAAGGAGGAGGCCATCCGGGGCCAGGACTTTGAGAAGGCCGCCATGCTCCGGGACGCGGAGGAGGACTTCCGCAGGGAGCTGGAGCGGGAGAAGGCCGCCTGGCGCTCCGGCCAGAACACCGGGGCGGTCACCGCCGAGGACGTGGCCGCCGTGGTGTCCGGCTGGACGGGGGTGCCCGTCACCACCCTCACCCAGGCGGAGAGCCAGCGGCTGCTCCACCTGGAGGACGCCCTCCACCGGCGGGTGGTGGGCCAGGAGGAGGCGGTGAAGGCGGTGGCCCGGGCCGTCCGCCGGGGCCGGGTGGGCCTGAAGGATCCAGACCGGCCCACGGGCTGCTTCCTCTTCCTGGGGCCCACCGGTGTGGGCAAGACGGAGCTGTGCAAGGCCCTGGCCGAGGCCCTGTTCGGCAGTGAGGAGGCCCTGCTCCGCTTCGACATGTCCGAGTATATGGAGAAGCACACCGTCTCCCGGCTCATCGGCTCGCCGCCGGGCTACGTGGGCCACGAGGAGGGGGGCCAGCTCACCGAGAAGGTGCGCCGGCGGCCCTACTGCGTGGTGCTCTTCGACGAGATTGAGAAGGCCCACCCGGATGTGTGGGGCATCCTGCTCCAGATCATGGAGGACGGGGTGGTCACCGACGCCCAGGGCCGCAAGGCCGATTTCAAAAACGCCGTGGTGGTGCTCACCTCCAACGTGGGGGCGGCGCGCATCACCGCCAGGGGCTCCAGGCTGGGCTTCTCCGCCGCCGAGCGGAAGGACGGCGAGACCCGCCCCCTGGAGGAGCTGAGGGCCGCCGTCCTGGAGGATCTGAAGAAGGTGTTCCGGCCGGAGTTCCTCAACCGGCTGGACGAGACCATCGTGTTCACCCAGCTGGGCCGGCCGGAAATCCAGGCCATCGCCCGGCGGATGCTGGAGCGGGTGGGAGAGCGGATGCGCGCCCTGGGTGTCACCCTCCGCTTCACCGACGCCGCCCTGGCGGTGCTGGCCGACCAGGGCTTCGACCCGGACTACGGCGCCCGCCCCCTGCGGCGCACCATCCGCGCCCAGTTGGAGGACGTGGCCGCCGAAAAGCTGCTCAGCGGGGCCGTCCAGGCCGGGGACACCGTCCTGGTGGACGGCTCGGAGGGCGCCCTGCGCCTGGAGATCCCCCCTGCCGCCGTCCAGGCTCTCAATACAAAGGAGGAACCCACATGAATCTGACCCGTATACTCCCCCTGGCGCTCTCCCTGGCCCTGCTGGCCGGGTGCTCCGGCAGGGACAAGCCCGCCCTCTCCGCCGAGGCGCGCACCCAGCTCTATGAGACCGCCATCGAGGACGCCCGGGACGCCGAGACCAACGACGCCCTGCCCGTCCTGTCCGACAAGGCCGACGAGCAGCTCCCCCTCTATCTGGATCTCATGGGCCTAACCCCCGACGACGTGGACGCCTTCGCCCTGTCCGCCTCCCTCATGAACGTGCGGGCCTACGGCATCGCCGCCGTCTACCCCGCCCAGGGCCGGGAGGCCGCCGTGCGGGAGGGGCTGGAGGACTTTATCGACCGGCAGAAGCAGAGCTTTGCTCAGTACCTGGCCGACCAGTACGACATTGCCTCCAATGCCCGCCTGGAGACCCTGGAGGACGGCACCGTCCTGCTGGTCATGTGCCAGGAGCAGGACGCGGTCTTTGACGCCATCCGGGACGCCATCCTGGCGGCGGGATAAGGAAAGGGCGGGTGTGCGCACCCGCCCTTATATATTCACCTTTCACCGCGGCTCCAGCTTTTTCGATGCCAACCTGTAGACCTGCATCACCTCTTTGGAGCCGGTATCCCAGGCTGCCAGCTCCGCCCGGATCAGCTCCGGGTGCGCCTTGCTGATGTCCCTGAGGGCGTTGCCGATGGACTTCCGCACATAGGCGCTCTCGTCCGCCCGCCGGGCCGCCAGCAGGAGCACCGCCTCCTCCGGGTGCTCCTTGAAGTAGGGGCGGCTGCTCCACACCCGCAGGCCCTCCGACGCCGCCCGGCGCACGTTGGCCCGTCCGTCCGCCAGCCAGGCGCGGATCACCGGCAGGGCCGCCTCATACCCCGTCCCCCTGCAGCAGGCGTCGAAGGCCATGGCCAGCACCTCCTGCACCCTCCAGCTCTCGTGGGCGCTGACGGTATCCCGCAGGAAGGCCAGGGCCTCCGGCCGCTCCGGGGCCAGCCAGCCGCACAGGAACACCCCCGCCTCCTGTACCTGGAAGTGCGGGGAGACATAGAGGGCCCGGGCCGCCTCCCAGCACTCCGGCCCGGTGTGGGTGCGGAAATACTCCTCCGCCAGGCTCCGCACCAGCCGCAGATTTTCCCCCTCAACGGGGATCTTCTCCTCCATGCTCCTCCACACAGCGCTCCCCTCCTCTTGTATTTTTCCAGTATAGCACAGGCCCCCGCAATTTCAAGGCTTGCGGACGGGGCCGGCAGGGATTATAATGGGGCGGAACGTGATTCTTCCTGTACTGGAGGTCTTTGTATGCAAGCGCGCGCAAGCGGCGTCCTGCTCCCCGTATTTTCCCTGCCGGGGCCCTACGGCGTCGGCACCTTCGGCACCCCCGCCCGGGAGTTTGTGGACTTTCTGGCGGCGGGGGGCCAGAAGTTCTGGCAGATTCTCCCCCTGGTGCCCCCCGGCGGGGGCAACTCCCCCTACATGTCCCCCTCCTCCTTCGCCGGCAACCCCCTCTTCCTGGATCTGGACGAGCTGGCGGAGGAGGGCCTGCTCACCGCGGAGGAGCTGGACTCCGCCCGGCGGGACAACCCCGACCGTGTGGACTATCCCTGGCTCCTGGAGACCCGGATCCCCCTGCTGCGGAAGGCCTGGGCGCGGGGCAGGGCCCGCTATGCCCGGGAGCTGGCGGAGTTCCTGGAGGCGGAGCGGAGCTGGCTGCCCGACTACGCCCTGTTCCTGGCCCTGCGGGACAGGTTCGACGGAAAGCCGCTGGCCGACTGGCCCGACGAGCTCCGGCTGCGGAAGCAGTCCGCCCTGGAAAAGGCCCGGGCGGAGCTGAAAGAGGCGTGCGATTTCCACGCCTTCCTCCAGCTGCTCTTCTTCCGCCAGTGGACGGCGGTGAAGGCCTACGCCAACGGGAAGGGCATCTCCATCATCGGGGATCTGCCCATCTACGTCTCCCCCGACAGCGCCGAGGTGTGGGCCCGGCCGGAGCTGTTCCAGCTCAAGGAGGACATGACCCCCGCCGGGGTGGCCGGGGTGCCCCCCGACGCCTTCTCCGACAAGGGCCAGCACTGGGGCAACCCCCTCTACGACTGGGACTACCACCGGAAGACCGGCTTTGCCTGGTGGCGCAGCCGGGCGGTTCACCTGGCCCGGCTGTACGACGTGGTGCGCATCGACCACTTCCGGGGCTTCCACACCTACTGGTGTATCCCCGACGGGGCGGAGGACGCCCGGGAGGGGCACTGGGAAAAGGGCCCCGGCATGGAGCTGGTGGAGGTGCTGCGCGCCGTCCCCGGGCTGGCGCTGATCGCCGAGGATCTGGGGGATCTGGACGAAAACGCCCTCCGCTTCATCGCGGAGAGCGGCCTGCCCGGCATGAAGGTACTGGTCTACGCCTTTGATCCCAACGGGGAGAGCGCCTATCTCCCCCACAACTGCCCCCGGGACGCGGTGATGTACACCGGCACCCACGATACCCCCACCTTTGTCCAGTGGCTGTTCTCCCTGGCCTCCCCCGCGGAGCGGGACTTCGCCTCGGACTACCTGCGCCTGCGGGAGGACGAGGGCTTCGGCTGGGGCGCGGTGTGCGGGGCCTGGATGTCCCCCTGCCGCCTGGCTATCGCCCCTCTGCAGGATCTGCTGGGCCTGGGGGCCGACGCCCGGGTCAATGCCCCCGGCACCTCCGGCGCCCTGAACTGGAGCTGGCGGGTGCGGCGGGAGGCCCTCAACCCCGACGTATCCGGCCGCCTGGCCCGGATCACCCGCACCTACCGCCGGTAACGCCCAAGAAAACGTGCCCGCCGCAGTTCTGCGGCGGGCACGTTTGTGCTTTGCTGGGCCTGTCTCAGGCGTTGACGGACTCCACCAGGGCGTCGGCCAGGGCGTCCAGCTCCACGGCCTTGTCGTCTCCCAGGGAGGAGGCCATGCTCAGGCGCTCGTTGAGCACCGTCATGTTCTTCATCTCCTCGTCGATGAACTTCTGCATCAGATCCCCGGACTTGCAGGCCCAGGAGCCGTTCTCGATGAGGGCGAAGGTGCGGTTCTGGAGGTTGAGGGCCTTCATATCCTCCAGGAAGCTCTTCATCACCGGATAGATGCCCAGGTTGTAGGTGACGGAGGCCAGCACGATGTGGCTGTACTTCCACGCCTCGGCGATCAGGTAGGACACGTGGGTGTTGGACACGTCGTACACCGCCACGTTGGTGACGCCCTTCTCGCACAGCCTGGCGGCCAGGGCCTGGGCGGCGGCCTCGGTGTTGCCGTACATGGAGGCGTAGGCGATCATGACGCCTTTCTCCTCCGGCTCATAGCGGCTCCACTTGTCGTACTTGTCGATGAAGTAGCCCAGATCCTTGCGCCACACGGGCCCGTGGAGGGGACAGATGTACTTGATCTGATCCAGGATGCCGGCGGCCTTGCCCAGCAGCAGCTGGATGTGGGGGCCGTACTTGCCCACGATGTTGGTGAGGTAGCGGCGGGCCTCGTCGATCCAGTCCCGGTCGAAGTTGACCTCGTCGGCGAAGAGCTTGCCGTCCAGCGCGATGAAGGAGCCGAAGGCGTCGGCGGAGAAGAGGGCGCCGTTGGTGGTGTCAAAGGTGACCATGGCCTCGGGCCAGTGTACCATGGGGGCGCCCACGAAGGCCACGGTGTGCCTGCCGAAGCAGTGGGTGTCCCCCTCGGCCACGATGCGGCACTCGTGCTCGTCGGGATGGAAGCCGAACTGCCGCATGAGCATGAAGGACTTCTCGGTGGAGATCACCTTCACTTTGGGGTAGCGGCGGAGGATCTGCTCCACGCTGGCGCCGTGGTCGGGCTCCATGTGGTTGACCACCAGCCAGTCCAGGGGCTTGTCGCCCAGCAGGTGATCCAGGTTCTCCTGGAGCTGCCGGTAGGCAGACCAGTCCACGGTGTCGAAGAGCACGGACTGCTCGTCCAGCAGCAGGTAGGCGTTGTAGCTGACCCCCTTGGGGATGGGGTGGATGTTCTCAAACAGGTGGAGCCGGTGGTCGTTGGCCCCCACCCAGTACAGATCGTCGGTTACCTTGCGCACGCAATACATAATCTTCCTCCTTATCTGTCATGCTTCGGCGGCTCCGCGACGGCACACTGCTTGCCGCTCCGCAAAAAATCCGCTTCGCCCTTCGGGCGTTCGCCTGTTTTTTCGTCTGCGCGGCGCGCTGTGTGCCTGCTCCGCACGCCATCTGCACTTCTGCTTGTCATGCTTCGGCGGCTCCGCGACGGCACACTGCTGCCGCTCCGCGAAAAATCCGCTTCGCCCTTCGGGCGTACGCCTGTTTTTTCGTCTGCGCGGTGCGCTGTGTGCCTGCTCCGCACGCCATCCGCACTTCTGCTTGTCATGCTTCGGCGGCTCCGCGACGGCACACTGCTTGCCGCTCCGCAAAAAATCCGCTTCGCCCTTCGGGCGTTCGCCTGTTTTTTCGTCTGCGCGGCGCGCTGTGTGCCTGCTCCGCACGCCATCTGCACTTCTGCTTGTCATGCTTCGGCGGCTCCGCGACGGCACACTGCTGCCGCTCCGCGAAAAATCCGCTTCGCCCTTCGGGCGTACGCCTGTTTTTTCGTCTGCGCGGTGCGCTGTGTGCCTGCTCCGCACGCCATCCGCACTTCTTTTAGGCCTCGATGAACTGATCCTTGCCCTCGGCGCACTCGGGGCAGACCCAGTCCTCGGGCAGCTTCTCAAACAGGGTGCCGGGGGCGATCTCCGCATCTTCGTCGCCTACCTCGGGGATGTACTCGTAGCCGCAGCCGCCGCAGACGTACCGCTTGCCGATGGGCTCGGGCTTGGGGGCGGGGGGCCGCTTCATCTTGACCATGGGAGGCGCGGGCAGCTTGTCGCCGGTGTCCAGGGCGGCGGCCAGCAGGGGCAGGATCTCGTTGACGTCGCCCACGATGCCGTAGTCACAGTTCTTGAAGATGGGGGCGTTGCCGTTCTTGTTGATGGCCACGATGGTGGAGGCGTCCTTGATGCCCTTCAGGTGCTGGGTGGCGCCGGAGATGCCGCAGGCGATGTACAGGTTGCCGGTGAACTTCTGGCCGGACATGCCCACATAGCGGCTCAGGGGGACGTACTTCAGGGTCTCAGCCACCGGGCGGGAGGAGCCCACGGCGGCGCCGGCGGCCTTGGCCAGATTCTCGATGAGCTTCATGTTCTTCTTGTCGCCGATGCCCTTGCCGGCGGAGACCACGCGCTCTGCCTGGTTGATGGGGGTGTCCATGGGGATGCCCACGGTGAAGTCGTGGCCGTCCTTCTTCAGGGCCTCCACCAGGGCGGCCACTTTGTCCTTGGACTCGCCGTCCCGGAAGATCTGGCGCTTGCGCACGCCGGTGATGGGGGCGGGCTTCTTGGCTACGGAGCGGCTGGAGCCCTCGCTGCCCTTGGAGATCTTGCCGATGAGGTGGGAGGCGATGACCACCCGCTGGATCTCGTTGGTGCCCTCGTAGATGGTGGTGATCTTGGCGTCGCGGTACATCCGCTCCACGTCCATGCCCTTGAGGAAGCCGGTGCCGCCGTAGATCTGCACCGCGTCGTTGGTGACCTCCAGGGCGATGTCGGAGGCGTACATCTTGGCCATGGCGGACTCCATGCCATAGGGGGCGTGGTGCTCCTTCAGCTCGGCGGCGGAGTAGATCAGGAACCGGGCGCAGCGCAGCTTGGTGGCCATGTCGGCCAGCTTGAAAGCCAGGGACTGCTGGGCGGCGATGGGCTTGCCGAACTGGACGCGCTCCTTGGAGTACTCCAGGGCGGACTCGTAGGCCCCCTGGGCGATGCCCAGGGCCTGGGCCGCGATGCCGATGCGGCCGCCGTCCAGGGTGGCCATGGCGATCTTGAAGCCCTCGCCCTCTTTGCCCAGCAGGTTCTCCTTGGGCACCTTCACATCGTTGAAGATCAGCTCGGCGGTGGAGGAGGAGCGGATGCCCATCTTGTCGTAGTGGTCGCCGAACTCGAAGCCCTTCCAGCCCTTCTCCACGATGAAGGCGGAGATGCCGCGGGTGCCGATGTCGGGGGTGGTGACGGCGAAGACCACGTAGGTGTCCGCCTTGGGGGCGTTGGTGATGAAGATCTTGCCGCCGTTGAGCAGGTAGTGGTCGCCCTTGTCCACGGCGGTGGTCTCGGTGCCGCCGGCGTCGGAGCCGGCGTTGGGCTCGGTCAGGCCGAAGGCGCCGATCTTCTCACCACGGGCCAGGGGCACCAGGTACTTCTGCTTCTGCTCCTCGGTGCCGAAGGCGAAGATGGGCCAGGAGCCCAGGGACACATGGGCAGAGAGAATGACGCCCGTGCCGCCGTCCACCCGGGACAGCTCCTCCACGGCGATGGCATAGCTGATGGCGTCCAGCCCCGCGCCGCCGTACTCCTTGGGATAGGGGATGCCCATCAGGCCCATCTCCCCCAGCTTCTTCACTGCTTCGGCAGGGAACTCGTTGGCCTGATCCAGAGAGAAGGCAATGGGCTTCACCTCTTCCTCGGCAAAGGCCCGGATCTTGGCGCGCAGCTCCTCATGCGCCTGGGTGGTCTGGAATAACATGTCGCGTCCTCCTTTTTATAAAGTGGATAAATTTTATCTATTTTCAGGGTAAAAGAAACGCTATGTTGGTTCCCGCAGGATCTCCGCCAGGGTGTGGGCTTTCAGCTCCCCATTCAGCTTTTCCTGAATGGCGGCCAGATGACAGTGGACGGTGCAGCCGCCGTGGGCCTCCCGCCAGGTACACCGGTGGCCCGGCACTGTGCAGCCGCTGAGCCGGCAGCTCTCCCCCATGGCCTCCATCAGGTCATAGAGGGAGGTCTTTTCCAGATCGGCCAGCAGGCGGCAGCCGCCGTCGGCCCCCCGGGTCACCTCCACAAGGCCCGCCTTGGACAGCTTCTTGAGGATCTTGTACGCAAAGGGCTGGGGCACCAGCTCCCGCTCCGCCGCCTCCGCCGCGGTGTGCCGCTCTCTGTCGCTGAGGGTGCGCAGCAGACGGATCGCGTAGTCGGTCTCCCGGGTGATCACCGGCGTCCTCCCTCCCTTCTGTACTGCTGAGTATAACATATCATTCTGGATAAACTTTGTCAAGTATGGTTTCCCAGTTTCGTCAACTTGCTGAAAATGGGCCGAAAAAGCCCCCCGCGCCCGAAGGGCGCGGGGGGCTGAAAGCCTTGTCTCAGAACAGATGCACGGTGGTGATCAGTCCGGAGAACACGATGGAGACAGTGGAGCACAGCTTGATGAGGATGTTCAGGGAGGGGCCGGAGGTGTCCTTGAAGGGGTCGCCCACGGTGTCGCCGATGACGGCGGCCTTGTGGCACTCGGAGCCCTTGCCGCCGTGGTGGCCGCCCTCGATGTACTTCTTGGCGTTGTCCCAGGCGCCGCCGGCGTTGGCCATGAACACGGCCACCACGAAGCCGGTGACGGTAACGCCGCCCAGCAGGCCCACCACGGCCTCCGCACCCAGGATCAGGCCGGTGACCACGGGAACCACGATGGCCAGCAGGGAGGGCACCACCATCTCATGCAGGGCGCCCTTGGTGCACAGATCCACACAGGAGGCGTAGTCGGGGTCGGCCTTGCCCTCCATGATCCCGGCGATCTCCTTGAACTGCCGGCGAACCTCCACCACAATGGACTGGGCGGCCCGCTGCACGCCGCTCATGGTCAGGGCGGCGAAGAGGAAGGTGAGCATGGCGCCCACAAACAGGCCCACCAGCACGGCGGGGTTGGTGATGGACAGATCCAGGGCGTCCACCTTGCCCTCCACCACGTCCACGTAGCTGACCAGCAGGGCCAGGGCGGTGAGGGCGGCGGAGCCGATGGCGAAGCCCTTGCCGGTGGCGGCGGTGGTGTTGCCCAGGGAGTCCAGGGCGTCGGTGCGGTTGCGCACCTCCTCGCCCAGGCCGCTCATCTCGGCGATGCCGCCGGCGTTGTCGGCCACGGGGCCGTAGGCGTCGGTGGCCAGGGTGATGCCCAGGGTGGACAGCATACCCACGGCGGCGATGCCGATGCCGTACAGGCCCTTGGAGAACAGGAGCTCATACTCGCCGGAGGCGGTGGACAGGGTGCCGCCGGCGGCCAGGAAGGAGACGATGATGGCGATGCCGATGATCACGATGGGGGCGGCGGTGGACTTCATGCCCAGGGAGATGCCGCCGATGATGGTGGTGGCGGCGCCGGTCTCGGTGGAGTCCGCCAGGGCCTGGGTGGGCTTATAGGTGTCGGAGGTGTAGTACTCGGTGAAGTAGCCGATGGCGCAGCCGGCCACCAGGCCCGCCAGAATGGCGATGTAGGGGCCCCAGGAGCCCATCAGGAAGTAGGTCACCGGGGCGCCGATGACGGCGGCCAGCACAGCGGCGGTATAGGTGCCCTTGCGCAGGGTGGCCAGCAGGGACTTCTGGGTGGCCTCCTCCCGGGTGCGGATCAGGAAGGTGCCGAACACGGAGCACACCACGCCCACCACGGAGATCACCAGGGGCAGCAGGATGGCGTTCCACTCCAGGCCCTCAGAGGCATAGGCGGTGGCGCCCAGGGCAAAGGTGGCCAGGATGGAGCCCACATAGGACTCGTACAGATCGGCGCCCATGCCGGCCACGTCGCCCACGTTGTCGCCCACGTTGTCGGCGATGGTGGCGGGGTTGCGGGGGTCATCCTCGGGGATGCCGGCCTCCACCTTGCCCACCAGGTCGGCGCCCACGTCGGCAGCCTTGGTGAAGATGCCGCCGCCCACGCGGCCGAACAGGGCCATGAAGGAGGCGCCCATGCCGAACATAACCATGGTCTGGGCGATCTGGGCCGCGCCGAAGCCGGCGATGTACTTGAGGATATGGAACCAGATGGACACGTCCAGCAAGCCCAGGCCCACTACGGTGAAGCCCATGACCGCGCCGGAGGAGAAGGCCACGCTCAGGCCCCGGTTCAGGCTCTCATGAGCGGCGTTGGCGGTGCGGGCATTGGCGGAGGTGGCGATCTTCATGCCCACGAAGCCCGCCAGGCCAGACCAGATGCCGCCGGTGAGGAAGGCAAAGGGGATAAACCAGTTGTCCAGCATGTCCAGCCATGCCAAAATCAACAAAATCACGAAGACGATAATAAAGATCTTTGCAACCGTCGTATACTGGCGCTTAAGGTATGCGTTGGCGCCCTTTCGAATCGACGAAGCTAGCTTTTGCATCAGCTCCGTGCCCTCAGAGAACTTTAATACCTTCTTTGCCTGCGTTAAGGCGAAGATTAGTGCTATCAGAGCACCCGCAAATCCCAGCCAAAACAAGTTTTCCATTGACTTACCCCACTCCTTTGTTTTGGAAACCCCTTGCACCGCAAGGCTTTTCCGGTATAAGAGACAATAGTATATTACTCCAATACGGGGGCATTTGGCAAGTATATCTTAAAAAAGAAAGCGTCAAATCCGATGGATTTGACGCTTTCCACAAAAACGAATCAGCGGTTCAGGATTTCTTCCATGCAGTTCCACTAAAGAGCACAAGGACGGGAATGATTTCCAGTCTGCCCAGGATCATGCACATGGACAGCACGATCTTGGAGAAGCCGGAGAATGCGGAGAAGTTGCCCATGGGGCCTACCATCTCCAGGCCGGGGCCCACGTTGCCGATGCAGGTGACCACGGCGGTAAAGGTGGTGCCAAAGGAGAAGTTGTCCACCGAGACCAGGAGAATGGCCGCCAGGGTGATGAACATATAGGCGGCGAAAAAGATCATGGTGGAGCGGAGATCCTTTTCGTCCACCACCCGTCCGTCCAGCTTGACCACGTTGACCGACCGGGGGTGGATGATCTGCCGGATCTCCCGGCGGATGGCCCGCAGGAGCAGCAGCACCCGGGAGCACTTGATGGCGCCGCCGGTGGAGCCGGCGCAGGCGCCGATGAACATGAGCAGCACCAGGATCGTCTTGGAGAACTCCGGCCACAGGTTAAAGTCCGTGCTGGCGAAGCCGGTGGTGGAGATGATGGAGGCCACCTGGAAGGCGGCGTGGCGGACGCTGTCCCCGGCCGTGCCCACCATGCTGTAAATATTGAAGGAGATCAGCACGGTACTGGCCGCCACCACAATCAGGAAGAACTTCAGCTCGTCGCTGCGCAGGGCCTGGCGGATCTTGCCGCAGAGGATCAGGAAGTACACCGAGAAGTTCACGGAGAAGAGCAGCATGAACACGGTGCAGGCGATCTCGATGGCGGGGCTGCCGTAGGCGGCGATGGAGATGTTCTTGATGGCGAAGCCGCCGGTGCCGGCGATGGCGAAGGAGTTGACCACGCTGTCAAACCAGGGCATGCCCACCAGGCAGAGCACAAAGATCTCCACGATGGTCATGCCGCAGTAGATGCCGTAGAGGATCTTGGAGGACTGGCTGGCCTTGGGCACCAGCTTGCTGACGATGGGGCCGGGGCTCTCCGCCTTCATCAGGTGGAGGGTGCGCCCGCCCAGGCTGGGCATCAGGGCGATGGTGAGCACCAGCACCCCCATGCCGCCCAAGAAGTGCATGAAGGAGCGCCAGAAGAGGATGCCATGGGGCAGGGATTCCACCTCGGTCAGGATGGAGGAGCCGGTGGTGGTGAAGCCGGACACCGCCTCAAAAAAGCAGTCTATGTAGGAGGCAAACTGCCCGCAGAAGTAGAAGGGCAGGGCCCCGCATGCCCCCACCAGCAGCCAGATCAGGGCCACGGCGAAGAAGCCCTCCCGGGGGAAGAAGTGGTCGTCGCTGCGGATCAGCGAGAGCAGCAGCCCCACGCCCCCGGTGATGGCGATGGCAAGCAGGAAGGGCACGGGGTTCTCCCGGTAGATCAGGCAGACCAGCAGGGGGAGCAGCATGGTCATGGACAGCACCATCAGGGTCTTGCCCGTGACGCGGAATACCAGTCGGAAGTTCATTGGACGCCTCCCAGATCCAGCAGGGCATCGTCATAGATATCGTTGATGTCCAGGATGCCATGGCTGCGGGAGACGATGATCACGGTGTCGCCGGCGGAGATCACGGCGGAGCCGTCGGGGATGATGATGCGTCCGTTGTGAACCAGCACCGCGATCAGGATCCCCTTCTTCAGCTTCAGCTCCTTCAGGGGCACTCCCTGATAGCGGGTGGTCTCGTTGGCTACAAACTCCATGGCCTCCGCGTGGCCGTCGGCGATCTTGTACAGGGCGTTCATCACGCTGCCCTTGGAGTTCTGCATGCCGCGCACCACCTGGAGGATCTGGCCGGCGGTGATCAGCTTGGGGGAGATCACGCTGTCCAGCCCGGCGGCGTGGGCGATGCCGGCATAGTTCTGCCGGTTGGACTTGGCCACCACTTTGGCAATACCCTGCTGCATGGCGTAGAGGGAGATGATGAGGTTATCCTCATCCCGGTCGGTGAGGGCCACAAAGGCGTCGGCGGCGGCCACGTTCTCCTCCTCCAGCAGCTGCTGGTCGGTGCCGTCCCCGCACAGGATGGTGGCGTGGGGCAGGGCCTCGCTGAGCACCCGGCACCGCTCCTCACTCCGCTCCACGATCTTCACCCGCACGCCCAGACGATCCAGGATGGCGGCCAGGTAGTAGGCGATGCGCCCGCCGCCCACCAGGAAGACGTTGCGGCTCTTGGGGGTGTGGCGGCCCAGCAGGCGGAAGAAGGCGGTCAGGCCGGTGGGCTGGCCGATGAGGTAGAGCCGGTCGCCCACCCGGGGCACGAAGGAGCCGTCGGGGATCACCACGTCCTCCCCTTCCCGCTCCACCGCGCAGAAGAGCATGGGCAGCTCCTGGATCTGGCTGCTCTGGGCCGACAGGGGCTTGCCCACCAGGAAGTCCTCCTCCCGGACGCGGAAGCTGATGAGCTCCACCCTGCCCCGGCAGAAGGTCTCCAGATTGGAGGCCGGGGGGAAACGGAGCAGGCGGGAGATCTCCACCGCCGCGGCATTCTCCGGATTGATCACCAGATCAATACCCAGGGAATCCTTGAGCAGGGAGAGCTCCTTGGCGTACTCCACGTTGCGCACCCGGGCGATGGTGTACTTGGCGCCCAGCCTCTTCGCGGCCAGGGAGCAGACCATGTTGATCTCATCCATGCTGGTCGCGGCGATCACCACGTCCGCGCTCCCCGCCTCCGCCTCCCGCAGGGCGGACAGGGACGCACCATTGCCCTTGACGCACAGAACGTCCAGGGCCTCAGAGGCCCGGCGGAGGGCGTCGTCGTTGGTATCAATGACCGTGACGTCGTGCTCCTCCTGGGAGAGGTGCTCCGCCAGGGCAAAGCCGACCTTGCCATCTCCCACGATGATGATTTTCAAACCTGTTTCATTCCTTTCAAACAATCCCAATTCAATCCAGCACACACGCTGTAAAGCCCATCTTAGCGCAAACTGTACCGATATGCAAGAGCGGAATGAAATTTTGTTTCTATTCTCCTATTCGGCCCTGTCAAATCCCGCTTTCGCCGGCTGTTCTGCGGCCCGGCCGCCACTCCGGCAGGCCGGAGTTTCCTGAACCAGAGCCAGGTTCATCCGCTGTTTCTAGCCGGACTGGCTGGAGTCAAAGCACGTGGGTTTTGTTTGAAAATTGGCGATGTACCCGACAGGCAAAGAACTCGTGGCCGCTGGCAAACCATTTTCCGCAGATATCCTGGCTGGTTTCAAGAAAAATTGTACCGACCAGGGGGCTAAAGGCCCGCTGACTGGGCATGCTGACATTTTTCAAGCAAGACCTGCGAAATGGTACATATTTGTACCACTTGAAGAGAAAACATGGGGCCTGAAAAGCTCCATGTACCAGTTTTGTACAAGATGAAATAAAAAGAGAGGGAACAGGTCTCCCCATTCCCTCTCAAAAAGTGCTTGTTTCTGCGGTTTTGATTAGCCGAAGTAGCGCTTCAGCAGGCCCTCGAAAGCCTTGCCGTGGCGGGCCTCGTCGCGGGCCATCTCGTGAACAGTGTCGTGGATGGCGTCCAGGTTGAGCTCCTTGGCCTTCTTGGCCAGCTCGAACTTGCCTGCGGTGGCGCCGTTCTCGGCGTCGACGCGCATCTCCAGGTTCTTCTTGGTGGAGTCGGTCAGCACCTCGCCCAGCAGCTCGGCGAACTTGGCGGCGTGCTCGGCCTCCTCATAGGCGGCCTTCTCCCAGTACAGGCCGATCTCGGGATAGCCCTCGCGGTGAGCCACCCGGGACATGGCCAGATACATGCCGACCTCGGAGCACTCGCCCTGGAAGTTCTCACGCAGGCCCTGGATGATCTCCTCGGGAGCGCCCTTGGCCACGCCCACCACGTGCTCGGCAGCCCAGGTGCGGTCGCCGCCCTGGAGGACGAACTTCTCCTTGGGGGCCTTGCAGATGGGGCAGAAGTCGGGGGCGGCGTCACCCTCATGCACGTAACCACAGACGGAGCAAACCCACTTTTTCATGTTTCATTACCTCCTAAACATATTTACCATTTGTTTACTTTGATCTCATTGTGTAGAGAAATAGTAATCAGTAATAATTATTATTTCTGATAATAAGATAGCACAACTTAACTTCTTCGTCAAGCCCTTTTTGAAATTTTGGGAGGAAATTTTTCAGAGGGATCCGCCTGACGGGCCCCGTAGCAGACCGTCCAGCTCCTCGCGGGTAAACAGGGCGTTGAGCACCTCCAGCATGGCGTTGGGGGACAGGTGTTCGGGCAGCCCCAGCCGCTGGAGCAGGGCCCGCCGCTTTTCCGCCGCCCCGGGGCCGCCGGACAGGCCCAGAGCGACAAAATCCGCCTTGGTGATAGGACGTCCGGCCGGGGCGGCCCGCTCCCCCTCCTCGTCCAGGAAGGTGGCCCCCGCCCGTCGGAGGGCGGCCTCCAGCACCTCCGGCCGCATGCCCTCCACGCCCAGCTTGCCCTCCTTGCCGCCCTGGCGCTTGCGGCGCTCCTTGCCGTAGATGTCGGGCACATAGGCGTGCTTCACCCGATCCGGAGGCAGGCTGCCCCTCAGGTGGCTGCGGATCACAAAGCCCGCCCCGTCCGGATCGGTGAGGACGATCAGCCCCCGCTTTTCCGCCAGGCGGCGCAGCAGGGCCAGCCGCTCCTTATCCTTAAAGATACCGAAGCCGGAGGTCTCAATAATGACGGTGTCCACCAGCTGGGAGAGGGTGTTTTTGTCGTAGCGGCCCTCCACCACAATGGCCTCCCGGATGCGCAGCATGTCAGCGCCAGCCCAGGCAGGCGTAGCCGGCGTACCAGCCGCCCCCCAGGTACTCGGTGTAGAGGGCGCCGGGCCGGGCGCTCCCCCGCCAGGGCTGTCCGTGGATGCCCAGCTGGGCCAGCGGGACGCTGGACAGCCAGGCGGCCCCCCGCTCTCCCCGGAGCGTGAGCACCGCGGCGCCGTTCTCCAGGCGGACGGACTCCAGCTCCACCCCGTCCAGAGGCACCGGCCCCAGGGCGTCGGCGGCCAGCTCCCCGGCCTCGGCGGCGGCGCACAGCGCGGCCAGCTCGTCCCTGCGCACCGCCAGCAGGCGCTTGGCCTCCCGGCGCAGATGCTCCACCGCCCGGCGGCGGCTGCCAGCCGCCCAGTACCAGCCCGCGGCCCCCACGGCCGCCGCGGCGGCCACTCCCATCCAGGTCTTGTTCTTCATATTCAGGCTCCTTTCTTGACGGCCAGCTCCATGAGCAGGCCGATGAGCAGTTCCTCGCCGTCCGCCCCGGTGGACTTCATGGCCAGATCCGTCTCCCCGCAGCGCACCACCGCCCGGCGGCACCAGGGCAGGGAGAAGCGCCGGGCGGACTGCATCAGCCGCTCCGCCGGATAGGAGGAGCGCATCCCCCACAGCTCCATCAGGTATTTTGTCCCCTTCTTGTGCTCGATGGCCAGCCGGGCAGTGTAGAGCTGCCGCAGCTGCTTGCCCAGCACGGCCAGCAGCTTGATGGGGGCCTCCTGCATGTGGAGGAGATCCCCCAGCACCGAGGCCGCCTGGTCAAAGTTGCCGGCGGCGATGGCGTCGGTCATCTGGAACACCACCGCGTCCAGCTGAGGAGTGGCCACGGCGTCGATGTCCTGCCGGGTCACCCGGTGGTGCCTGGCATAGGCCCCGATCTTGCCGATCTCGGAGATCAGGTTGTTCATCAGGTCGCCGCACAGGAAGATCAGATACTTGGCGTCCTCGGTGCCGATGTCGTGATCCAGGGCCCGGAAGCGGCGGGAAATCCAGTCGATCAAGTCACCCTGGCCCTGGCGGTTGAAGGGCACCACGCTCCCCTTCTCCTTCAGCAGGGCGGCCAGCCTGGTACGGGCGTCTGATTTATATTCCAGCAGGTCGTAGACAAACACCAGGCACACGTAGTCGGGCAGATCCTTCAGCACCGCCGCCAGGGCGTCCTTGTCCCCCTTGAAGATGTCGTAGTCGCTGACCACGATCATGGTGCGCTGGCTCATCATGGGCAGGCAGTCCACCATCTGGGCCAGGGTCTTCACGTCGAACTCCTTCCCGTTCATGGTGTGGAGGTTGAACTCCTCCATGCCGGCGGGCAGGAGCTTTTTCTTCATCTGCCCCAGGTAGAAATCCCGGAGGTAGGCCTCCTCCCCGTGGAACACGTAGAGGGTGCCGATGGTTCCCTCCTTAATATCCTTCTTCAATTTCTGATAGGCAGTGTTGTCCGCTTTTCCTTTGGGCGGCATGAAATCCCTCGTTTCTATGGTTGGGCGGTGACGGTGACCGTCCCCGACCAGTCGGTGCGGTAGATGTCGCACCCGGCGGCGGCCAGGCGCTCCAGGGTCTCGGGGGCCGGGTGGCCGTAGGTGTTGTAGCCGGTGGAGATCACCGCCGTCTCCGGCCGTGTCTCCAGCAGCAGCTCCTCCGAGGTGGAGTACTTGGAGCCGTGGTGGCCCGCCACCAGCAGCTCGATGTCGGGCAGGTTCCCGTACTTCACCAGCCGGTGCTCCACCGCGCTGTTCATGTCCCCGGTAATCAGGGCGTCGAAGTCCCCGGCGGTGCAGAGGATGGACAAGCCCTCCTCATTGCCCCCGCCGGTGCCCAGGGGGCCGTAGATTGTCAAGGCGGCCTCCCCCAGCTCCACGCCGGTGTTCTCGCTGACAAACAGGGTCTCCACGCCCCGCTCCGCGGCCAGCGCGGTGATCTCCGCCCGCAGATGGTCATCCTCCTCCACGTCGGGGAGGATCAGCAGGCCCACGTCCAGGCGGTTGAGCAGCTCCGGCACCCCGCCGGCGTGATCCTCATGGTAGTGGGTGAGCACCACCAGATCAATGCGCCGCAGGCCCAGATCCTGAAAGTAGTCGGCGGCCACGTCGCCGGGATCGTCGGAGCCGGTGCCGCCGCAGTCCACCAGGGCGGTGCGGCCGCCGGAGGCGAGGGCCACCGACAGGCCCTGCCCCACGTCCAGCACCGACACGGTGAGGGCGCCGCCGGTGCGGGCGGCGGCGCTGAATACCAGGGCCCCGCACAGGGCCGCGCTCCCCAGCCCCACGGGCACCAGAGGCCGCTTTTTCTCTCCCCGCCAGAGCAGGTAGAGCAGCAGCAGGCCGTACACCAGCAGCAGCCACAGCCTGAGATAGACCGACTGGGTGGACACCGAGGCGAAGGGCAGGCGGGCCAGGGCCGCCGTCACGGTCTGGACAAACCATACCGCCAGGGACACGGGCCAGGCCAGCACCCCGGCCAGGGCCGGGAGGGCCAGCCCCGCCAGCGACACCGCCAGCCCGCCCAGAAAGGCCAGGGAGAAGGCCCACAGGGTGAGCAGGTTGGCCAGGGGCGCGATGAGGGACACCGAGTGGAAATACACCGCCGTCAGGGGCGTGGTGAACACAATGGCCCCCAGGGTTGTGGACAGGCTGGCAGACACGAACTCCCCTGCCAGTTTGCCCAGCCGGGGCCAGAAGCCCTTGGGCTCGCTTGGGAGCAGGGCCCGGAGCCTGTCGTTCAGCCCACCGGTGAACAGGTAGATCCCCGCCACGGCGGCGAAGGAGAGCTGGAGGGACACGCTGGCCGCCGCGTAGGGGTTGGCCGCCAGCAGGAGCATCAGGATGGTAAAGAGGGAGGTGGCACGGTCGTCCTCCCGCCCCACCAGGGGCGCCAGCAGCAGCATGGACTGCATGAAGGCCGCCCGCAGCACCGCCGGAGTGTTCCCCACCGCGGCGGCGAAGAAGAACATAAGGGCGATGCTGATCACGGCGGTGCGCCGCCTCCACGCCCCCAGCAGGGCGGCCAGGCACCCCGCCAGAAAGGACACGTGAAGGCCGGACACCGAGATGACGTGGGACAGGCCGGTACGCCGGAGGGCGGCGTACTCGCCCCCGTCCATACCTGAGTCCTCGCCGGTGATCAGGGCGGTGATCAGAGGCGCGGCCCAGTCGGGGAAGGCCCGGGCCACGCTGTCCTCCAGGGCCCTGGCCGCATAGGCCGGCCACGTCCACCAGGGCGGACGGGCCGGACGGGATACCTCCGCCTCCCCCTCGCCGTAGGCCACCAGCAGGATGCCCTTGGCGTAGTAGTAGTCGGTGTGCTCCCCGGCGATGGTGTCCGCCAGGCGCAGCTCCGCCGGAACGGTCAGCCGGTCACCGGGCCGCAGCCCGGGGGACGGATCGTCCAGGTACAGCCGGGTGGAGATGGGCAGGCCCTTCTCCGGGCGGAGATACACCAGCACCGAGCTGCCGTAGGCGGTCTCCCGGGGCCAGTCCGCCGCCGTGGCGGAGATGGTGCCCTCCGTCCCCGCCAGGGCTTGGGCCGGGGCGTGGGTCAGCTGGCCATAGGTGCCCGTCCACATCAGCCCCGCCGCCAGACCCAGGCAGGCCAGCATCATCCGCCGGCGGTGGTCACCTTGGAGCAGCCGCCCCAGCAGGGCCGCCAGGGCACACGCCGCCCCTGCCGGGAGCAGAAGCCCCTCCGGCAGCAGGTATACCGCCAGGAAGACCGCCGCCGAGAAGGCGCCGGCAAACCATGCCAGCTTACGCACGGGGCGGCCTCGGGTCGTCAGTCCGGCCCAGGATATAGTCCGTGCTGGTGTGGTAGAGCTCCGCCAGCTTGAGCAGGGCCCACACCGGGATCTCCCGGATACCCTTCTCGTAGCGGCGGTAGACCTCCAGATTCATATTCAGGTGGGCCGCCACCGCCCGCTGGGTCAGATCGCTGTCTACTCTGAGATCCGCAATACGGCGAAAATACATACTATCACCTGAAAACATTGTCGTTGGGCCGCGCTGTGGAATGGCACCATGCCATTCGGTGTTATTTTATCAGACTGATACCCCTATTGCAAGCCGAAGTGGGGGCGCGGTATCAAATGGCTCTGGCAATTTCGTGCGGGCTGGTGTATACTACGGATCGGGAATGATTTCCCTTGACCTTCCACCCGGTGGAAGGTGTATGGTAAGCATAAGCCGAGGTGATTTGCGTGAAGATAAACGAGGTAGAGCAGCTGGTTGGAATTTCAAAGCGGAATATCCGCTTCTATGAAAAGGAGGGACTGCTCTCCCCCGGTCGGAACGCAGACAACGGCTACCGGGATTATGGTGAGGAGGATGTGGAGACCCTGCGCAAGATCAAGCTGCTGCGCAAGCTGGACGTGCCCCTGGAGGAGATCCGGCGGATGCAGCAGGGAGAACTTACCCTCGCCGACGGCCTGCTGCGCCACGTCATCCAGCTGGAGCGGGCCCAGAAAAACCTGGGAACCATGCGCTCTCTCTGCCAGGAGCTGGCCCGAACAGACGAACAGCTCCCCAACCTGGACGCCGGCCGCTGGCTGGCAGAGATGGAGCGTATGGAGCAGGAGGAGGGAACCCAATTCGTGAACATTCGGAAGAAGGATACCAGAAAACGGTATGTGGGGCCGGTGGTGGCCGCGGCGGTGTTTGTGGGCCTCATGGCCGGCATCATCGGGCTGATTCTGTGGGCCATCTCCCTGGATCCCGCGGACGCGCTGCCGCTGTGGCTGCTGCTGATTCTCATCGCCGTCCCCTCCGCTGTGATCGTGGGTGTCCTGCTGGCCCTCTGGCAGCGGCTCAAGCAAATTCAAGGAGGAGAAGAGGATGCTGCTTCTAAATATTGAATATATCCCCGGCAAGCGGATCGAG
The DNA here is from genome assembly GCF_002161215.1 of Flavonifractor sp. An10. Lineage (GTDB taxonomy): Bacteria > Bacillota > Clostridia > Oscillospirales > Oscillospiraceae > Flavonifractor > Flavonifractor avistercoris. The sequence goes on along the minus strand of NZ_NFMB01000009.1, from coordinate 101,467 downwards.
GCCCTGGGCATGGTCAAGGGCAGCGTGGTGCAGTGCAAGAACTTCGGCAAGGACTTCATGGCCGGCATGAAGACCCTGGTGGGCGGCGAGATCGAGGGCTATACCGAGATGCTCAATGAGGCCCGGCAGATCGCCACCAAGCGCATGGTGGACGAGGCCATCGCCATGGAGGCCGACGCGGTGATCGCCATCCGCTATGCCTCCGCCTCCATCATGCAGTCCGCCGCCGAGATCTGCGCCTACGGCACCGCCGTCCGGGTCATCGGAGAGGCATAGCGTCAACATTGACAAAGCGGCTGGGAATACTTCCCAGCCGCTTGCAGCCTGTCGAAAACGTCTTTTCGACAGGCTGCCAAACTTTTTGAAACTTCAAAAAGTTTCAAAAAGTTGTTTGATCCAACGCGAAAGGGAACCCTGACGGTTCCCTTTCACACTATCCTTCCCTCCGAGTCCTTTGGCAGGAGGGTTTATCGACAGTCTCAAAGCGGCTGGGAAAACTTCCCAGCCGCTTGCTCTTTCTATCTATTTCTATTCCCCGGATACCAGGTCACCCACGCCCTGGAATGCGTGGCTGTCCGCCGTGATGACAAACGCCGTTTCCCCGGGCTCGTCGGCGGCACCGCCGTCACCCGGCCGCCCGCCGGGCGCCATGCCCTCCGGCGGCTGGCCGCCTCCACCTCCACCGGGCGCATCCATTGTGCCGGTACCGGTATACTGCTGCTGCACGCCGTCCACCCACAGGGTGTAGGTGCTGTCCCAGGCCAGCTCCGGCACGGAGAGGATGGCGCTGGAGAAATCCCGTGGGGCGGTAAAGGACACCACCGCAGTTCCCTCGCTGTCCCGGAGCTCCACCTCGCTGCCTTCGGGCACAGTGGTGCGGAAGGTGAGCTCTATCAGGGCCTGGGCGGAGTCCGCCGCGGCGCTGTCGTTGCGGCTGCCCAGGGCGATCACCGTGCCGCCGTTGAGGTAGATGCCGCTGTCCGAGTCGATGCCGCCCTCCCCCGCCTGGGGATTGGCTGTGGTGAGCACCGTGCCGCCGTTCACCACCAGATAGCCGTTGGAGTCGATGCCGTCCCCCTCGGCCCCCAGGCCGCCGGTGATGGTAATGGTGCCGCCGTTGATGGTGGTGACGCTCACCCCGTCCTCATTGGTGTTGATGCCGTCGTTCTCTGCGGTGATGTTGATGACGCCGCCGTTGATGGTCAGATGGAGCTCGGAGTCCAGCCCCTCGTTGTCCGCCGTGAGGTTGAGCACGCCGGTGCCCGCCGTCTCCCCGTCCACGTTCATGGACATCTTGGAGTAGAAGGCCCCGTCGTACTTGTGGAGCTTGTCGGTGGTACCCTCCTTGTAGATCCGCGCCACATAGGAGCCGGTGATGTTGTTCACCGAGCCGTCGGCCAGCACCACGTTGGCCCCCGCCGCCGAGGTATCCACCGCGGGGGAGGCGTCCTCCCCGTCGCCGGAGGCGCACTCATACACGTTGTAGAAGATCACCGCCGGGGCCACGGTGCAGGTGATGTCCGCCCCATCCAGAATCAGGGTGACCACCGCCTCCGGATCCTCCTCAGCGCCCTCGCCCAGATCCACCGCCAACTGGCCCAGGCTCAGGGTGCCGGAGACGCGATAGGTGCCCGGCTGCGTGATGGTCACCACCGTATGGGCCGCCGCCTCTTCGGCGGTGTGGGCATCCTCCTCGGTGCCCTCGCCGTAGGTCTCGTCCCGGCCGTCCTCGTAGTAGACGATGTTCGCCCCCACGTAGACCGCCGCGTCCGCGCTGTCGGGGGCAGCCTGGCCGTCCACCTCCACCCCGCTGTCGGAGAGGACAATGGACGTCTCGTCCGCCGCCGGGGCAACGGTCTCCGGTGTTCCACCGCCGCCGGCGCAGGCGGTGAGCAGGGCCAGGCACATCAGCGCCGAACCCAGCCGCCATGCTTTTCCATCTGTCATCTGCTTCACTTCCTTTTTTGAACTCCCGGTTATTTTATCTGCGGAACATGAACCGGCCGTGAACGGCCTGTAAACCTACCGTGAACCGTTTGCCTGCGGGAGAGGCGGCCCCGTTCAAAAAAGTGACAAATAGCTACAATTTGGCTTACACCCTTGCGCCCGCCCCCGTTTTGTCGTAGAATTGGGTTACATAACAATTATGCCCAAGGAGGCATTTCCCGATGAAACGAAAGCGCCGCACCCGCCTGCTGTCCCTGTTCCTGGGCCTGTCCCTGGCCCTCTCCCCCGCCGTCCGGGCCCTGACCCCGGAGCAGGCCGGAGATCTGCTGGATGTCTACTATATTGACGACGTGCCGGAGGAGGTACTGGAGCAGTCCACCATCTCCGGCATGCTGGAGGCCCTGGGCGACCCCTATACCCAGTATTTCACCCCGGAGGAGTACGCCCTGTTCAGCAGCTCCCTGTCGGACACCGAGCTGGTGGGCATCGGCATCTCCTCCCTGATTACCGGGGAGGGCCTGCTGATTCAGCGGGTATATGAGGACACGCCTGCCGCCTCCGGCGGCCTCCAGGCGGGGGATCTGATCACCGCCGTGGACGGAACCGATATCGCCGGGCAGGACGGGGACACCATGACCGGCCTGCTGCAGGGTGAGCCGGGCACCCAGGTCGCCGTCACCTACCTGCGGGACGGCGAGAGCACCACCGTCAGCCTCACCCGGGCGGCCATCACCATCCCCACCGCCTACACCGAGCTGTGGGACGGCCACATCGGCTACATCGACTGTGACACCTTCGGCGGCGAGACGGTGGAGCACTTCACCGACGGCCTGGAGACTTACGGGGATCAGGCCGACCGGTGGATTGTGGATCTCCGGGGCAACGGCGGCGGCGTGGTGGACGCGGCCATCGGGGCGGTGAGCACCTTCTCCGGCTCCGGCCTGCTGGCCTATCTGAAGGACAGCGACGGCTCCTACGGGGCCTTCGGCAGCAACGACGAGGCCCTTACCACCGCCCCGGTGATTGTGCTGGCCGACGAGAATACCGCCAGCGCATCCGAGCTCTTCGCCTCCGACGTCCGGGACACCGGCGTCGGCATTGTCATCGGCTCCCGCTCCTTCGGCAAAGGGGTGGCCCAGATCGTCCTGGACGAGAACTCCCTGCCCGGCTATTTTGACGACGGGGACGCCATGAAGATCACCACCTACCGCTTCTACGCCCCCGGCGGCGGCACCACCGACACGGTGGGCGTGATCCCCCACCTGCTGGTGGATCCGGATCTGGCCGACGAGGTGGCCGTCCTCCTCTGCTCCCCCGCGCCGGAGGGCTCCACCGAGGGCTACCTGCGCCTGGATTTCAACCGGGTCTGGTATATCTCCCTGGAGCAGGCCTCCAGCCCGGAGTATCAGGCCGCCTTTACCGCCCTGCTGGAGGCCCTGCCCGTGGGGGTCACCCTCCAGAGCGGCACCGGCGGCAGCTGGGCCGACGTCGAGCCCGCGGCTGTGGCGGGGGACTGCGGCCTCACCGGCTATCAGAGCCGGGGCTTCTCCGACACGGCGGATTCCCCCTATGCCGCCCTCATTGACCGGCTGGCCGCCTACGGCATTGTATCCGGCTCCGGCGACGGCACCTACAACCCGGAGGGCAGCCTTACCCGGGCGGAGCTGTGCGCCCTGCTGGCCAAGGCTCTCAACTGCCGGGTGCCCACCGGCGAGAGCCGCTTTACCGACGTGTCCATGGACGACTGGTACGGCATGTGCGTCAACGCCGTGGCCGCCCTGGGCCTGGTGGAGGGCGTGGGCGGCGGCCGCTTCAACCCTGACGGCACCGTTACCCAGCAGGAGCTCATCACCATCGCCGCCCGTCTGGGCCAGCGGCTGGGGATGAGGCTGGAGCTGGCCGCCCGGGATATCCCCGACGGCGCGGCGGACGGGGCCGCCTACCAGTCCTATGCCTCCTGGGCCAGGGAGTCCGTGTGGCTCCTGGCCGAGAGCCAGACCGGCCTGCTGGGCAACACCATCAGCCTGCTGTGGGCGCCTCTGGAGGATATCGACCCCGGCGCCCCCGCCACCCGCGCGGAGGCCGCCGCCTTAACCTGCTCTCTGCTTACCTATCTGGGTATTCTTCCTTCTTAAAATGGGGAAGGCCCCCGGAACCAGTTTGAATCGGTTCCGGGGGCCTTCCCTATTTTCCCGGGGAATTCGGGCGGAGGCCGCCCGGATTCCCCCAGCAGCTTGTCGTCCGCCTCGCCGCTTCTCCAAAAGCCTCGCAGAGTTCACAGCTTTTTCAAAAAAGTGGCTAAAGCCACTTTTTTGAGCCACTAGGGCTTGTTTGAAAAATCAGGAGACTTGTTCTAAATCAACAGAATTGCAATGGCGGCAAGGTAAACGAAGGCCAAGAAGGAGGCGTCCAGCTTGACGTAACTGGCGGCAATTCTGCGAAACCACTTGATTTTCTGGAAGAAGCACTCGACCAAATGTCTCTCCTTATACAGATACCAGTCTGCCGGCCAAGGATTAGACACATTGCTTTGTGGCGGGATCACGTAATTGGCCCCATGCTTTGAGATGTATTCCCGAATGGATTGAGCACCATAAGCCCGGTCTGCCAGCACGTTGCTTCCGCAGAGTTCAACGTTTTCCAGCAGTTCTATGGCATGAACACAATCGTTATCATTTCCAGCTGAGAGAAGGAACTCCACTGGGTTGCCCAGCCCGTCTACAATGGCATGGAGCTTTGTGTTCAGACCACCTCTGGTACGACCAACTGCCTTATCCTCCGTTTTTTCCCCGCCAATGGCGCTTTCGTGTACCTTGATGCAGGTGGAATCTATGCTTAGATTTTCCATATCCGCATCCTCAGACAATGCGCGAAACACGGTTTCCAGTGTGCCATCATCCCGCCATTTGGCAAATCGGGCATACACGGACTGCCAGGGGCCGTAGGCCTCCGGCAGTTCCCGCCATTGGGCACCGCTTCCGGCAATCCAGAGCATCCCGTTCAGCATCGTCCGGTTGTCCTTACGGGGGCGGCCACGCTTCCCTGTCTCTTCCGGCGGCAGAAGAGGTTTGACACGTTTCCGTTGTTCTGTTGTTAATTCATACCGTTTCATACCTCTAGCTTCGCATTTCTGCTCCTTTTGTGCAGCTTTTATTTTTCAAACAAGCCCTAGTCAGGACATTGAGGAAAATCCTGTCTATGTACGTCAAGGGGGTGACTACAGGAGATATTGAGGCTCACATCCAGGACATCTATGGCATTTCTGTTCCAGATAGTATCATCAGCTGGATTACCGACAAGATTCTGCCCATCGTCAAAAATTGCCGGCAGCGGCCCCTGGAATCCATCTACATTGTGGTTTTTCTGGACGCCATCCATTTTCACGTCCGCAGCGAAGGGCAGATTGTGAAGAAAGCAGTATACATTGCCATTGGTGTCAATCTGGATGGCCGGAAAGATATCCTGGGCATGTGAGTTAAGGTGACCAAGGCTAAGTCCGTTTTCCCCACCGATGACAGCCTGCAAAAGATGCTGTACCTGCCCATGATGGGCATTACGAAAAGATGGACCGGGCGGCGGCAGAACTGGAGCCGAATTCACGCCCAGATGGCGATCTATTTTGCCGAGCGCATGTCTGAGTAACACCGCCGGAGCCAGATGTCAGGGCGAGATGAACGGCTCCGCCCGCTCTTGATATCCGGCACCACCGGCGTTATGTTGTTGAAAAGGCAACAACCGGATCCCCCGGCTACCGCCCTGAATAAATTTCCGCTCTATTCCCACCTCACATGGAATTTGCACAGGATTTTTGGATTGGCCCCACATTCCTTGGCGTTCTTGAAGTTCTTCTGATCAATCCTAATGAGCAGGCCGTATTCCTCATAGTCGCTGTTGCAGCTCCCCGGCGGCCCGGGGCCATGCCCCCAGTAAACCAGCCATTTCCGCTCCAGCGTAGAGCTCCACCATCTTTGCGCCATTGGCTCAGTCCCGCCGCGCAAAGCGCTTCAGCAGCGCCGCCGGGTCGGCACAGGTCATCAGGCCGCTCATGACGCATACTCCTCTGGCACCGGTCGCCCGCACGGACGGGAAGTTCTCCGGGGTGATGCCCCCGATGGCCCACACCGGGAGATCCACGGCGCGGCATACCGCCCGGAGGAAGTCCAGTCCCCTGGGGGCCAGGCCCTTCTTGCAGTCGGTGGCAAACACGTGGCCCGCAGTGATGTAGGTACACCCCAGCTTCTCCGCTTCCCGGGCGTCCTCCACGCTGTGGCAGGATGTCCCCAGAACCCGGAAAGCCCCCCGCCGCTCCGGCGGGAGGGCGCGCAGCAGGGGCAGCGGCAGGTGAATGGCCCGCTCCCCCAGCGCCTCCGCAATCTCCGGGAAGCTGTGGAGGATGCAGGGCACCCCCCTGGCCCGGCAGAGGGCCAGCGCCCGCTCCGCCAGGGCGCGGTAGTCCTCCGGGGGCAGATCCTTCTCCCGCAGGATCACCCCGGCGGGGCCGGCGGCGGCAATTCGCTCCAGCCGGGTGAGGAAGTCCTCCCGGCACAGGCTCCGGCTGGTCACACACAGAATATCAGACATACAGGTAGTCGTTCAGCACGGGCTGAAGGCCCTCGGCGGACATGTCATCATACATCCTGGCAAAGCTGCGGCCGTCGTTGATCTCAAACTGCTCGTCCCCCTCGGCCCCGCCGCTCTCCTGGCCGGTATACTTGCTCTCGTGGTCGCCGATGCCGGTGGACACGCCGGCGGACACCTTGGTGGCGGCGATCTTCACGATGCCATTGCGGAACTCCGCGCTCTCCCGGGAGGAGACGGTGATGCCCGCGAAGGGCAGGAAGATCCGGTAGGCGCACAGCACCTGGCAGAGCTGCCGCTCGTGGACATCCCGTGGGTTGATCCTGTCGTTGTTGATGATGGGCCGCAGCCGGGGACAGGACAGGGACATCTCCGCGTGGGGGTACTTGCGCTGGAGGTAGTAGACGTGCAGGCCGGTGGCCAGGGCGTCCTTGCGGAAGTCCGCCAGCCCCAGCAGGGCCGAGAAGCCCACGCCCCGCATGCCGCCCATCAAAGCCCGCTCCTGGGCCTCAAACCGGTAGGGCCACACCCGCTTGTGGCCCATCAGGTGGAGGGTCTCATATTTGTCCGGGTCATAGGTCTCCTGAAACACGGTGACGTAGTCGGCCCCGCACGCCCGCAGGTAGCGGTACTCGTCGCTGTTGACCGGATAGATCTCCAGCCCCACCATGCGGAAGTACTTCCGGGCCAGCTTGCAGGCCTCGCCGATGTACTCCACCCCGCTCATGGACCGGCTCTCGCCGGTGAGGAGGAGCACCTCCTCCATGCCGGAGTCGGCGATCACCCGCATCTCGTGCTCGATCTGCTCTGCGTTCAGCTTCATGCGCTTGATGTGGTTGTAGCAGTTGAAGCCGCAGTAGATGCAGTAGTTCTCGCAGTAGTTGGCGATGTACAGGGGGGTGAAGAGGTAGACCGTATTGCCGAAGTGCTTCCGGGTCTCCAGCCGGGCCCGCTGGGCCATCCGCTCCAGATAGGGCTCCGCCGCCGGCGAGAGCAAAGCCTTGAAGTCCTCGATGGAGCAGGTCTCGTGGGCCAGGGCCGCCTCCACGTCCCGGGCGGTGTACTGGTCCGGCTCGTAGGCGCCCATCTGGGCCATGACCTTGTCCATCACGTCGGACTGGATGCGCTCCATGCCGGGCAGGTAGGCCATGTGGTCCGTGCGGCTGGCGGGGTCGGTCTCCAGTTGGTGCTTGCGGGAGAGCGCCTCGGGGCTCAGGTATTCGGAGTCCACAAAGAACTGATTTTCCATGTTCCGCGCCCCCTCTCAGTCCCGGAGAAAGCCGGTCAGGGGGTCGGAGGCGGCGGCGCCCCGCACCAGCACCCGGCCCAGGCCGGAGAGATAGGCCTGCCGTCCCGCCTCAATGGCCTTCCGGAACGCGGAGGCCATCAGGGGCAGATCCCCCGCGGTGGCCAGGGCTGTGTTGGCCATAATGGCCGCCGCTCCCATCTCCATGGCCTCGCAGGCCTGGGAGGGCCGGCCGATGCCCGCGTCCACGATGATGGGCAGGTCGATCTCGTCGATGAGGATCTGGATGAACTCCCGGGTGGCCAGCCCCTTGTTGGAGCCAATGGGGGACGCCAGGGGCATCACCGCCGCCGCGCCCGCGTTCACCAGATCCCGGGCCGTGTTCAGATCCGGATACATGTAGGGCATGACCACAAAGCCCTCCTTCGCCAGCGTCTCCGTGGCCCGGATGGTCTCCTGGTTGTCCGGAAGGAGATACTTGGAGTCCCGCATGATCTCGATCTTCACAAAATCGCCGCAGCCCAGCTCCCGGGCCAGCCGGGCGATGCGCACCGCCTCCTCGGCGTTCCGGGCGCCGGAGGTGTTGGGCAGCAGGGTGACGCCCTGGGGGATGTAGTCCAGAATGTTCTCGTGCTCCCTGGTGTTGGCCCGGCGGACCGCCAGGGTGATGAGCTCCGCCCCCGCATCCCGGACGGCGGCCTCGATGAGCTTCAGGGAGTACTTCCCTGAGCCCAGAATGAAGCGGGATGTGAAGGTGTGCCCGCCAATCACCAGGGGATCGCTGTTGTGCTGTACTGTCTGCATGGATATCTCCTCCCATTTGGTGTGTATGTTCTGTTTCTCTGCGTTACGGTTCCGTCTCTCCGGCCAGGAGCCGGAGGATCATGTGAGCCTGGTGGGCGGCGCACACCGCCACCCGGGCGGACATTAGCCCCAGCCCGTCGGACACGTCCGACGCGCCGTCGCCGCACAGATACAGACGGCCGAAGGCCCGCCTGGTGCGTATGGTGTTGGCGCTGCCCAGCCCCGCCATGCCGGAGGCGGCGACCAGGGGCTTGTCCGGAAAATGCTCCAGCACGCCGGAGACCAGCATGGCCTTGGCCTCCGGCCGGTCGAAGGCCTCGCATACGATGCCGTCCTTCTCCAGCAGCGCAGGCAGATTTTCCTCCGTCACCCGGACGGTGTCTGTCAGGATCTCGCAGTAAGGGGCAATCTTCCATAAAGTCTCCGCCAGGGCCTGGGTCTTGTACTGCCCCAGCTGCTCCACCGTATACTGCTGGCGGTTCAGGTTTGTCAAATCCACCCGGTCAAAGTCGATCAGGTGCAGGCGGCCCACCCCGGCCCGTGCCAGGGCGATGGCCACGTTGGAGCCCAGGCCCCCCAGGCCGCAGACCGCCACCCGGCCCGCGTCAAACCGGGCCTGCAGCTCCGCGCCGTGCCGCTCCTGAAGGGCCCGGTGCATCTCCTCCCGTGTGGGAATCATGTCAGCCGCCCCCCACAAAGCCCACGACTTCCAGGGTGTCCCCGTCCGCCAGGACGGTCTCTCTGTAGAGCCTCTTGGGGACGATCTCCCCGTTGCGCTCTACCGCAACCCGCTTGGCGTCAAAGCCCGCATCGGCCAGATAGTCGGCCAGGGTGCGACCGGCCAGCTCCAGCCATTCTCCGTTGATCTTTACCAACTGGTCTCCTCCTTCCGCAATAAAAAAAGCCGCACGAAAGAATTACACCCGTGGTGGTGTACCCCTTCGTGCGGCTTTTACCGGCACTCTTTTCCCTATTATAGCAAAGACTGAAAAGATGTCAACCCTTATCCGTATGCCATCCCAACAGAACTGTGTAGGATTACAATACATGTTGGACAAGTGAAGAAAAAGGATGAAAGATAGAGCCTCATCGGTTAAAGTTGGAATTGCAGACAACAACACAACGCGAGGGGGCCATATCCTTCATGAGCAAGAGTATAACACAAGACATGGCATACCGGCAATCCCTGATGAAGTATGCGGAGAGACACGGCGTCAAGCAGGCCGGCCGGAGGTACAACAAGAGCCGCTCGTATATCTACTTCTGGAGGGCGCGCTGGGATGGAACCGTGGAATCCCTGGCCTGCCACTCCCGGCGGCCCCACAGGCACCTGAACCAGCATACAGAAGCGGAACTCAAGCTGATCCGGGACATGCGCCGCAGGAACTCCTGCCTCGGCATGGTGGAACTGTGGCACCGGCTGCGCCAGCGGGGCTGCACTCGCCGCCTGGAGAGCCTGTTCCGGGTCATGAGAAAGCTGGGCCTGTTCCCGTCGAAGGAGAAGAAACCAGCTTATAAACCCAAGCCCTACCAGCAGATGACCTATCCCGGCCAGCGCATCCAGGTGGATGTGAAGGTGCTTCCCGGGCGTTGTATCACAGCCCCGGAACTCCGCTTATACCAATACACGGCTATTGACGAGTTTACACGCCTGCGCTTCCTGGCCGCCTACCCGGAGCAGTCCACCTGTTCCTCCGCCGATTTTCTGAAAAAGCTGTTCAAGTGGTATGCCCGCCGAGGTATCCGTGTGGAGTGTGTCCAGACTGACAATGGATTTGAGTTCACCAACCGTTTTTCCAACAGCAGGCGCGATCTGACCACCCTGTTTGAGACCACTGCTGCCCAGCTGGGTATCCGCCACAAGCTCATCCGTCCCTACACGCCTCGCCACAACGGCAAAGTGGAGCGCAGCCACCGCGAGGATCAGAAGCGTTTTTCTCCTGCCACAGCTTTTACTCTCTGGATGACTTTGCAATGCAGCTCGCTGTCCAACAGGCGACAAAATACGCCTGTCCTCCAGTCCGGCGTCAGGGGCGCCCGAGCTGTTCAAATTCCGCCCGGCTGCCCCGGAAGATGTTGAGATCAATCCGATCCTGGGCGCCGTCATAGCCCTCCAGCCGGGCCGAGTGGGAGTACTGCCAGAAGTCCCAGCCCGGCACCAGGGGGAAAATGGTGGGGCTGGAACACCAGATGGGATAATCCCCATATCCGCCCCCGGCGATGTAGCGGTAATAGGAGCGGTAGGTCACGTAGAGGATGGGCTTGACGCCGTAGTGCTCCTCCAGCCGCTCCAGCAGGGGATCCAGAATGGCCTTCACATGGGCCTTTTCCGGCGGCTCCTCCAGGTACTTCCCGTAAAACTCGATGTCCACCACCGGGGGCAGAGCCCCCTCGGTCACCGGCACCGTGGCGATATAGTTGTCCGCCTGGGTGTCGCCCGGGCTGTCATAGCTGAGGAAGTGGTAGGCCCCCGCCCGGACGCCGGCCTCCGCAGCCCCGGCCCAGTTGGCGGCGAACTGCCTGTCCTGGAGGATGGAGCCCTCGGTTGCCTTGATGAAGGCAAACTCCACCCCCTGCCCGGCCAGGACGGCCCAGTCCACGTTCCCCTGATAGGAGGACACGTCCACGCCGAAGAGCTCCCACTGCTCCGGATCGGCTTCATGGGACAGGAGAATGAGCCCCCGCCAGCGCAGCAGCCCCAGGGCCGCCAGCGCGGCGGCGGCCAAAAGAAGGAGCGCCAGGAGCAGCCGTCCCAGCGCCCGCAGAATCCGTTTCAATCCGCATCACCAGTAAACATGATTGCCCGCCCTGCCCGGCAGGACGGAAAGAGCCTCCCGGGGCCGCGGGCCCCGCCCCCCGCCTATTGCTCCGGCAGGGCACCCTGCATGGCGTGCTCCTTGATCTTCTGGAAGGTCTCGTCGCTGAGATCGTGCTCAATCTTGCAGGCATCCGCCGCCGCCACCTCCGGCGTGACCCCAAGGCGGATGAAAAACTGGGTCAGCAGCTTGTGCCGTTCGTAAATGCGGGCGGCAATCTCCTCCCCCGCCGGTAGCAGGGAGATGAAGCCCTCCTTGTCCATCTCGATATATCCGCTCTCCCGGAGCTTTTTCATGGCAACACTGACGCTGGGCTTGGAGAAGTGCAGCTCGTTGGCAATGTCGATGGAGCGCACCAGGCCGTTGCGCTCGTGCAGGCTGAGAATGGCCTCCAGATAGTTCTCCGCAGATTCATAGATATTCATAAGTCTATCCTTTCCTGTGCATGGCCTTTTATACAGATTAGCACAAAGCGGCCGGTTTGACAAGCATTTCCGTCCGGGCGCGAAAAGCGGCCCGCTGCCGCGGGCAGCGGGCCGCCGGGCGGGAGGGGCTCAGTCCCCCTTCCCCTCCCGTCTGGACATCTCCTCCACAATGCTCTGGAAGCGGGAGGCGATGTAGCCGTAATTGTTCCGCCGGTGGGGCACCAGGCACTTGCTGCAGTCCTTGACCCCGTTCTCCAGATAGGTGAAGTTTCCGCCGCAGTCCCGCCCCAGCATGTACAGGGGGCAGTAGCAGAACAGGCAGTTGAACTCCTCCCCCTCCTTCACCGGATGGCAGGGGTAGTATTCGCACTCCTTGTTGGTGAAGAAGGCAAAGTGCTTGCCCTCCCAGTATGCCTTTTCCTCGGCCATGTAAGCCTCTCCTTTCGTTACAGCACGCCCTTGCTGACGTTGACCACAAAGTCCTGCACGTTGGTGACGATGGTGCGCACCGACAGGCTGCCCCGGTCGCGGAGCTTGTTTACCGCGAACTCGGATACGTCCACCGAGTAGAAGTACACCGGGCGCACCACGCCGTCCACCACCCGGTAGGAGGGGGTCATGTTGCCGGTGGCCACGGTGTGGAGGGTGGAGGCCATGCAGATGACGGTGGTGGCGTCCTTCACCAGGGCGCGCATGGCGTCCTGGCCCTCGTAGACGTTGCCGTACACCTCGGGCAGGGGGCCGTCGTCCCGGACGGAGCCCACCAGCACATAGGGGATGTGGTGCTTGACGCACTCGTAGATGATGCCGTCGGTCACCTTGCCCTCCTCGATGAAGGCGGCGGTGGAGCCCCGCAGGCGGATGGCGTTGAGGGTGTCAATGTGGTTGTAGTGGCCGTTGGGCACGCTCCGCTGGGTGTAGATGTCCTGGCCCAGGGCGGTGCGGCGGTAGCTGGCCTCCAGATCGTGGGTGGCCAGGGCGTTGCCCGCCAGCAGGCCGTGGACATACCCGCCCCGCACCAGGGCGGCGAAGGCGGCCCGGGCGTCGTGGTCAAAGGCGCAGGCCGGGCCCATGACCCACAGGATGCGGCCATGCTCCTTTTCGTAGCGCAGCAGCTCATAGATGGAGTCGTAATCCATGGAGTAGGCGGTCTCCCGGGAGCGGCCCTGCCGGAAGGCGAAGGTCTCCGCCTCCCCCTTCTCCTCCCCGAAGCCGTCGGGGTAGACATAGATGCCCTCGGAGGCGTCCTCGGTGCGGCCCACCACCACCGGCTCCCCGGCCTTCAGGTTGCGGAACTCCACCACGGCGATCTTCCCGTCCCGCAGGGCGGCCACGCAGTCCATGCGGCTCTCCTCCGCCAGCAGCCAACGGCCGTCCACCTTGAAGTACTCCGGATAGATGGAGGTGGCGTGGTAGTTCTCCGGGGCCACTCCGTCCCTGGGGGCCGGACACAGCACGGCGTCCGGCGCGCTCTGAAAGCGCTCCTCCCGGAAATCTGGCGCATGGTACTGAGGCAGGGTAAAGCTCATAACAGAATCCCCTTTCTTTCGTTTTCTCCTGTCCATTCTATCATGGAAAATCCGCCCTGCCAACCCCGCCGGCAGGTTTTTCCGCCGGCGCGGCATCAGGGCGGATCCTTGACGCGCTCCTTCCGCGGGCTCTCCGGTGCGCCGCAGGCCCTCTCTCCCTCCGGGCCGACCACATACTGCCGCTTCCCCCGGTTCTTGGCCAGGTAGAGCAGCCCGTCCGCCTCCCGGTACAGCGCTTCCGCCGGCCCGGGACGGAGTACCGGCTGGGCGCCGATGCTGCAGGACATGTGGGAATCTCCGATGTGAATGCGCTCGATGCAGTCAATCAGCTGCCGCATCCGATCCTCTATCTCCATCCGGCTCACCGGGACATAGACCAGCAGGGCGAACTCGTCGCCGCCCATCCGGCCGATCAGGCTGTCCTTGCCGAAGAGCAGCTTCATGGCCGTGGCCGTCTCCTTCAGGGCCCGATCCCCCTCCGGATGCCCGTAGAGGTCGTTGATCTCCTTGAACCGATCCAGATCCACCATGAGGAAGTAGCCGGCAGCGCCCTCCGCCCCGTCGAACCGCTTCAGGAGCTTCTCACAGGCCGGGAAAAATGCCTTGCGGGTCAGCACGCCGGTGAGGGCGTCCATCCTGGCCTCCCGGTTGATGTAGGTGGTATAGCGGCGGTTGAAGATCAGGAAAATGATCACCAGCGCCATCATGGCGAGGATGCCGAACAGGAATTGGATCTGCAGGTGCACCAGATCCGCGTATCCGTCCTCCGGGATGGAGATCCCCTTCTGGCTCAGTGCCGAGGACATCCGGTGGACAAAATACAGCGCCACCGCCACAGAGGAGAAAAATGCCAGAAGGATCATGCCCACCAGGGACAGGACATGGTAGCGCTCCGACATCTGGGCGACCTGCGCGCCCTCCACCCGCTGTACAAATTTGCCCCAGGTCTTGGTGCGCATCAGGCTCCAGAGCAGCAGAATCAGTCCGGCCTGCAGCAGATTGGAGAGCGCTCCGTCCCAGGACAGCAGGGTCTGGAAGGAATCTGCAGGGGTGTAGCCCGTCTCCGGGAAAAAGAGCCACATCATGCTATAGACCAGTGCGGAATGGATATGCCGCCCAAAATAGGTGATCACCCCCACCCAGACAGCCGGGTGCCGTGCCCGCCGGGCCGCGGCATAGAGCAGGCCGGTCAGCAGGCCGAACAGGGCCCGGCTGACCACGCTGAGAAAAATGCTGCCCACCGGGTTGCCGCTCATAATGGGGGAAAAGAGCTGATCGAAGGCCATGGTATAGCTGGCGGAGGCCTTCCACATGCTGGCCAGGCCGAAAACCGTCCCCACAGTCAGGGCATCCAGCGGCCCCAGCACCGCACCGGCCAGCAGAACCGGAAGGTAGGCGGTGGTGATGGAGATCGGCTCCATGTGGAAATACCCCAGGAAAGAGAAGGACATCAGCAGCTCCAGTGCCACCAGGGTTCCCAGCAGATACCAGCGGACAGCGTCGCCTTTTCGCTTTTGCAAAACCTCCACGATGCGTTCCTCCCCCCCTCCAGCTTTTTATACATAATATATATTTTAGCATAGGAATCATTCCCTGCCAACCCCCGCGGGCATGATTGCCTGCAGGGGGCAGCCCCGCGCCGGCCGGATAGAACCCAGGGCGCGAACAAAGCCCCTGCCGGCTTTTGGGCTGGCAGGGGCTTTGCTGTCAACAGGCGTCAGATGGCCTAAATATTCTTTTTGATCTGATTGATGGCGCTCTTTTCCAGGCGGGATACCTGGGCCTGGGAGATGCCCACCTCGGCGGACACCTCCATCTGGGTCTTGCCCTCGAAAAAGCGCAGGTTGAGGATGTGCCGCTCCCGCTCCGACAGGCGGTTCATGGCCTCCTTGAGGGCGATGCGCTCCAGCCAGCTCTCGTCGGTGTTTTTGGAGTCCTTCACCTGATCCATGACGCAGATGGTATCGCCCCCGTCGGAGTACACCGGCTCATAGAGGGATACCGGATCCACAATGGCGTCCAGGGCAAACACCACGTCCTCCCGCTTCAGCTCCAGCTCTTTGGCGATCTCCTCGACGCTGGGCTCCCGCTGGTGCTCGGCCAGGAACTTCTCCTTGGCCTGGAGCACCTTGTAGGCCGTGTCCCGCATGGAGCGGGACACCCGCAGGGTGGAATTGTCCCGCAGGTACCGGCGGATTTCCCCGATGATCATGGGCACGCCGTAGGTGGAGAAGCGCACATCCAGGTCGGTGTTGAAGTTGTCGATGGCCTTGATGAGGCCGATGCACCCCACCTGGAACAGATCGTCCAGGTTCTCCCCCCGGTTGGCGAACTTCTGGATCACCGACAGCACCAGGCGCAGGTTGCCGGCGATCAGCTCCTCCCGGGCGGCCATATCCCCCTGCTTGGTGCGGCGGAGCAGCTCCATGGTCTCCTCGTTTTTGAGCACCTTCAGCTTGGACGTGTTGACCCCGCAGATCTCAACCTTTCCCTGCATACCGCTGCCTCCCTGACCGCTGAATCTGTGTTCAGTATGTCCGGGGCGGGGGCTTTCATACGGCGGCCGGGCGGCCTATATTTTTTATCGTGGGACGGTTTTCGATGGATTTTTCCGGCCGCCTTGCGCTTTGGCATGGCCTGTGATATGCTTTTCTCAAAAGACTGCCAGGTCAGATTGGAGAGATGCCCATGTTCACCCCCATTTTGGACAGCGCCGGCCGCCGCCCCCTCTACGAGCAGCTCTACCGCTACATCCGGGACGAGATCGAGGGGGGACGGCTGCGGGCCGGGGAGCGGCTGCCCTCCAAGCGGGCCCTGGCCGCCCACCTGAAAATCAGCGTGGTGACGGTGGAGGGGGCCTACGGCCAGCTGCTGGCGGAGGGCTACCTCCGCTCCGAGCCCAAGCGGGGCTTTTTCGTCCAGGCGGTGCAGGAGGAGCACCGGCCGGCCGCGTCCCCGCTCCCCCCGGCGGAGCCCCTCCAGGTGAAGCCCTCCCTCCCCTATGACTTCTCCACCAGCGGCGTGGACACCGGCCTGTACCCCTTCTCCACCTGGGCCAAGCTCATGCGGGAGGTGCTCTCCGCCCGGGCAGACTCCCTGCTGGCCTCCTCCCATCCACAGGGCGTGCCGGAGCTGCGCCGGGCCATCGCCGAGCACCTGTACCGCTTTCGCGGCATCCGGGCGGCTCCGGAGCAGATCGTGGTGGGGGCGGGCTCGGAGACGCTGCTCGCCTTTCTGGTGCAGCTGCTGGGCCGGGACGGGGGATACGGCGTGGAGGATCCCGGCTACGCCAAGCCCCACCGGATCCTCACCAGCTGCGGCGCCGTGGTGCGCCCCATCCCTCTGGACGGCCAGGGCCTGCGGGTGGATGTGGTGCGGGAGCGGGCGGTGCGGGTGGTGCACGTGACCCCCTCCCACCACTACCCCCTGGGCATCATCATGCCGGTGGCCCGGCGGCAGGCCCTGCTGCGCTGGGCGGCGGAACAGCCCGGGCGCTACATCCTGGAGGACGACTACGACAGCGAGTTCCGCTTCTCCGGCCGGCCCATCCCCGCCCTCCAGAGCCTGGACGGCGGGGAGCGGGTGATCTACCTGAACACCTTCGCCAAGAGCCTGGCCCCCTCCCTGCGCATCAGCTACATGGTGCTCCCCCCGCACCTGCTGGAAAAGTGGCGGCGGGACTTCTGGTTCTACTCCTCCACCGTCCCCTCCTTTGAGCAGTACGCCCTGGCCCGCTTCATGGAGGGCGGGCACTTTGAACGCCACCTGAACCGCAGCCGCACCCGCTATAAGGCCCGGCGGGAGGCCCTGCTGGCCGCCGCCCGGGACACCGGCCTCACCCGGGCGGGCACCTTTGCCGGCGGCGACGCGGGACTCCACCTGCTGCTGTGGATGGAGCCCCGCTGGACGGAGGCGGAGCTGGTGGAGCGGGCGGCCGCCGCCGGCGTGGGGGTCACCCCCCTGTCCGCCTGCGACCTCACCTCCCCGGCCAAGGATCGGCCGCCGGCCCTGATCCTGGGCTACACCCGCATCGCCGCCGGGGACATGGCCCCCGCCCTCCGGAGGCTCAAGGACGCCTGGGGCTTCTGAACAAGGCAGGACGCCGCCCTTGTCGGGGCGGCGTCCTGCCTTGTTTCTTCACTTGTGCTTGGCCAGTTCCTTCCAAACGGCCTGGGCGATCACCGCCTGGCCCTCCGGGGAGCGCAGCACCTCCAGCACCATGGCCTTGAACTGCTCCCTGGCGGCCTTGCCGGCAAACAGGGCGTCCAGCATGGTGGCGCTCTGGGGGGCGGCCGGCTCGGTTCTGACCTTTTTGGGGGCGGGCGCGGGGCGGTAGACCGGCGCGTCCTCCTCCTCTGCGGGCAGGGTGCCGCTCATCCAGTCCTCCTGCCGGGTGCGGTCGTTGCTCTCCCCCCGCAGATAGAACAGGGAGACGCCGAAGTAGCTGGCCATCTTCTCCTGCTGCTCCTTGGCGGGGGTCTGCCGCCCTGTCTCAAACTTCTCAAAGGCGTTCTTGGGAAAGCCAAGCGCCTGGGAGGCGGCCGGCCTGGACAGCCCGGCCTCGGTGCGCAGCGCCTCAATCCGCTGTGCCATGGTCACCATATCCGATTCCCTCTTTCTGAAATGAACTCTGCCCTCTATTATAGCGGGTACGGGGCAAAGCCGCAAGTGTGGGTGGATCTTTCCCCCGTTTTGCCGCATAATGAGAGCAGAAACACACAGGAGGATGGAACCATGACACAGGATTGGATGCTGCGGGAGGCCGTGGACTACTACCGGCGCCAAGGTGCGCCCGGCGACCAGGGGATGCTGGTGGCCCTGCTGCGGGAGGTGCAGGAGGAGCGGGGCGGCGTGCTCCCGCCGGCAGATGTGGCGGACATTGCGGCCGCTTACGGTTTGAAGGAGACCTTTCTGGCCGCGGTCATCAAGCGCTATCCCGGGCTCCGTCCCCAGGAAGCGCCCCACCGGCTGGAGCTATGCGGCGGGCCCCGCTGTTCCAGCCGGGACGCCGCCCGGCTGGCCGCCTTTGTGGAGGCGCGCTATGATGTGCAGCCCGGCGGCATCAGCGCCAGAGGCGGCTTTTCCTACCGCATTTCCGGCTGCATGAAGAACTGCCTCAACGGCCCCAGTCTCAAGTGGGACGGGGAGCTCCACTCCCGGGCCGATGAGGCGCTGCTCCGCACCCTGGTGGAGGGCGGCTGAAGGCCGCCCTCCGCAGCCTGTCGAAAAAGTCTTTTCGACAGGCTGATGAACTTTTTGAAACTTCAAAAAAGTTTCAAAAGTTATTTGATTCAACGCGAAAGGGAACCCTGACGGTTCCCTTTCACACTATCCTTCCCTCCGAATCCTTCGGCCGGAGGGGTTATCGAGAGCCTGTGGAGGGCGGCTGAAAGCCGCCCTCCGCTTGACATTCCCGTTATCCTGTGCTATCATACAGTTAGTCAATACTAATGCAAGATGCGGAAAGGAAGCGTCTCAGATGACCAAGTACACCCTCCAGGTGGACGGCATGGCCTGCAGCATGTGTGAGGCCCATGTGAACGATGCCGTCCGCAAGGCCTTCCCGGTCAAAAAGGTCTCCTCCTCCCACACCAAAAAGCAGACGGTCATCCTCTCCGAGCAGCCCCTGGACGAGGACGCCCTGCGGAGCGCCATCGACAGCACGGGCTATACGGTGGGGAGCATTTCCAGTGAGCCCTGTGAAAAGCGGGGGCTCTTCTCCTTCGGCAGATAGCACATCAAAAAAAAGCCCGTCAAAAAAAGTGGAAAAAACAGTTGACAAATACCGCCCGCTCTGTTAAAATACAATTCGTTCGGTCGGCCAGTCCGGAAGGCACAAGCGAATATGGGGGTATAGCTCAGCTGGGAGAGCGCTTGAATGGCATTCAAGAGGTCAGCGGTTCGATCCCGCTTATCTCCACCAACAAAAAGCCTTGAAACTCTTGTTTCAAGGCTTTTTTGTATACAGGCCGCGGCTCTTCCCGCGCCGCGGCACCGCCAGGAAAGGCAGGCAGATACTATGCGGAAGGACATCCTGTCCCGGGCGCTGGAGCTGACCCGGGAGTGCCTGGAGCGATATTGGCAGGGAGATGCGGAATATGTGCTCTCCTGGTGCGCGGAGGATATTTTGTGGGTGGCCTCGGCTCAGTCCCAATACCTGAAAGGGATTCAGGCCGTGCAGGAGGACTGCCGTGCGGTTATCCCCGCCCTGCAGCGCTGCCACCTGCTGGCTCAGGAATATACCGTGGTTCAGAATACCGGGAACGCCTGCACCATCGCAGGCCGGTACTTCACCACCACCGACGAGAGCGAGGAGTATTTCCTCCAGGTGCAGCAGCGGTGCACCTTTGTGTGGGAGCTGGCCGACGGAAGGCTGTCCATCCGCCACCTGCACATTTCCAACCCGATGGGAGAGCTGAAGGTGGACGAGGGCAGCGCCGTTGTCGGCCAGATGGGCCCCATGGCGTGGAAATACCTGCTCCGGCACCACGACCAGGCATTGAGCCGGCGCATTTTTCTCTCCGATACGCAGGAGGGGATTACCCATATCCTTTCTCCGGGTGAAATTCTCTACGCTGCCGCCGACCGGCACTGGTGTACGGTCAAAACCATTAAGGGCGAGGAGATCAGCGCCCGCATCGGGATCCGTGCTTTTGCCGAAGCGGCAGGAGATGGTTTTTTCTTCCTGCACCGCTGCTATGTGGCCAATATGGCCTATATCATCAGGCTGCGCCCCTATGCAGCCGTCATGCAGAACGGCGACGAGCTGCCCATCCCGGTAAAAAAATACCGCCAGGTGCTGGAGGTGCTGGAACAGATATATCAGTACCCATGTACCGGCGCGGACACCGGCTTCGGCGGCCGCACCTGAAGGAATCCCCCATCCGCTGCAATGCGGATGGGGGATTCCTAATTTATCATTTTTGAGTTTTCATGTCAAATAATTGGTCGTTTGTGCAAAAACCTTGCGCATTTTTTATCCATCGCTATAATGGAACCATGAAGGTATCGGCAGGAGAGCCAGCTCTCCCGCCCTTTGGGGAACTCAGAAATGGGTGCCCGATGGAAATTTCCAACGGTGCTGCCGCAGCCGCCGCGGAGAAAAGGGGTAGCTCCATGCGCTTTGTCATACATATTGGAAGCCATGACGTCCGGGCGGCCCTTGTGCGGCTGCTCGACGCCTGGCGGAGCCTCACATGTTCTTCCATGGAGCTCTTTGACTGGACACCTGACCTGGAGCCAGCCCCCGGCATCCTGTTCTGGGATCTGGATGACGGGCCTCCGCCCGCCGTCCTCCACAGGGATGAGGCGCTCGTTCTCTGCTCCTCCAGCAGCCGGGCGGCCATTTCCAGCTATGCCATCCACCCGGCGGGCTTCCTGCGCAAGCCCATCCGGATGCCGGAGTTTCAGGCGGTTCTTCATCGCTGCGTCGACTTCTGGTGGGACTCTCTGGAGCGGCTGGAGATTGTCAGTGACCGCTGCCGGTTCCGCCTGCCCCTCTACGATGTTGTCTGGGCGGAGAGCGCCCGGCGCGGCTGCCTGATCCACAGCTCCCGGGCGGCCATCCCGGCCCATGAGCCTCTGGCATCCCTGGAAAGCCGGCTGGCAAGGCCCATCTTCCTCCGCTGCCAGCGGGGGTTCCTGGTAAATCTCTGCCATGTCCGCCGCCTGGACACCCTCGGCTTTCACATGTCCGACGGTGCGGTTGTCCCTCTGAGCCGGAACAGCCGGGCCGGGGCGGCGGAGCGCTACCGGCAGCTCTGCCTGCTCCGGCACGGGGAGACGGGGGAAATCAGAAATGCGTGAACTGTGGGTCGCCGTGTGTGATGATCTGGAGGAGGAACGGCTTTCCCTTGCCCGGATGATCCGCAGCTGGGCGCGGTCACGGGGGCTGTCCGTGCAGATCCGGTCGTTTTCCAGCGGGGAGGAGCTGCTGAACGCCTGCCGTCAGCCGGAGCTCTACCAATTTGTTTTTCTCGATATCTTTATGCCCGGCCTGTCCGGGATTGAGACGGCCCGGCGGCTCCGGGCCTCGGGATGCAATATGTCCATTATCTATGCCACCACCAGCGTGGATCACGGCATGGAAAGCTTTGAGACACGGGCCGCCGACTACCTGGTAAAGCCCTTTCGGGAGGAGGATGTGGCACGCGCCCTGGACTGGTGCCTGGAGCATCTGCCCGAGCGCCTGCGAACCCTCCCCATTTACGCGGAAGGGGAATGGCTCGAGCTTCCGCTGTCCTCCATCCGGTATATCGAGGTGCTCGACCACCACTGCCAGATCCATACCCTGCGCCAGACCGTGGTCGCCAGGCGCGGGCTGGACGATCTGGAGGCCGCCATCAGCAGCGGGGATTTCCTCCGCTGTCATCGGAGCTTCCTGGTAAACATGAACCATATCCAGGGTATGGAGGACAGCGATTTCCGCATGTCTGACGGGGCCTTGGTGCCCATCAGCGCCGCAAACCGCGTCAGCCTCCGCAGCGCCTTCATCGACTGGACTTATCGAAAGGCGTGGGAACAGCCATGATGGAGATCCTTGCCTTTCTGCTTTTGCCCGCGGCCGCGGCAGTCTGCTGGCTGGGGAGCCGCCTGCACCGCCTGAGGAAGGAGCTGCGGCGTGAGCGGCAGGAAAACCTCCGCCTGCGGAAAATGCTGACCGTCGGCTCCCGGGAGGCCACCGCCGAGCTGGAATATATGCGGCGGCTGCGGCACGATCTGCGTCACTATCTCCAGATCGCAGGCTCTTCAGCGCCGTCCTCCGAGCTGCAGGCCGCACTGGAGCGGCCCATGGCCGCCGGCGGCGGAAGCTGGGTCGTCTCCACGCTGGTCAGCTACTATCGAAGCCGGGCGGAGTCTCTGGGGTTCCCGGCGGATCTCCAGCTGGAGGCCGGTGTGCTCTGCGAGGAGCTCCTGCCCGACGTCTGCCTGGTGCTGAGCAACCTGCTGGAAAATGCGGTGGAGGCCCTCCAGCGGGAGGGAGGCGGCTGGCTGCGCGCCCGCTGCCGCTCTGCCCAGGGATATCTCTCCCTGGTGGTGGGCAACTCCTCCTCCGCGCCCCTGAAAAGCGTCAATGGGCGCTACCTCTCCAGCAAGGCGGAGGGCCGCTTCGGCATCGGCCTCGCCACCGTCCAGGACATCGCCCGCAAATATGGCGGCACGGCGGAGTTCACCGCCGACGGACATCAGTTCCTGGCGTCGGTGTTTCTCCCCTTCCCCACCCCGGCGGAGGTTTCGGAGGCCGCCGCGCCGCCTCAATCGCCACCCCAATAGCAAACAGGAGCCGCCCCCGTCGGGGGCGGCTCCTGTTCCGTTCTTCTTCAGCCTCCAAATCGCTTCAGTTTTTCCTTGAAGCTCATTTTCTCCGGGGCGGTCTGTGGCGCGGGCATCAGGCCCGTATCCTGATAGAACTGCTGCAGCTTGGCCCGCATGGCCAACTCCTGCTCGTCATAGTCCCCTTCGGTTCCGGTGGATTGAGTCAGCGCACTGGTCTGCAGCTTCATCATTGCATTGGTTCGTTCAACAATCTGCTGCCGATCCGGGCGATCGACCACCTCTGGATTCGCTGTCATTGCGGGGAAAAAACCCCTGAGCAGCATATCGTTCAGCCCCCGATGCAGAGCCTCCTCCCTGCCGCCGGCCAAACCGGCGGGATTGTTCTCCGCGTCGTACTCACCCAGGCTGGAGTATAGGTCGGCGGACTGCCGGATTGCGTCGAGCATATTCTCGTCCTGGCTGGCCTGCCTCAGATACTCGTCAAAATCGGACAGGGCCCGGTTGTTAAATGCGGCGCGCTTCTCCCCCGTGCTCTCCGTATACTTCCCCTCCGGTCCCTGATCCAGCCCCGAGGTGATACGTGGGAACATGGCCTGGTCGACCTTTGCACCCGCGTGTTTGAGCATGTTAAAATAGGGCTTTTTCTCCGGCGCGTTGCCGCGCATATAGACAAAGCGGTTTCCGGAATTGGCGCTCTCTCCAACGGAATTTCTTTTGACCGCTTCTGTAAAGCTGGGGCGCATATAGTCCATGACATCGGACATCCCCTGAGAGGAATATCCCGCCTGTACTGCCGCCTCGGCCTTGACTCTGCGCGCTTCATTCGCCGCCTCTTCTGCGCGGCGGCTGCCAATCGCGGCCGCCATCTGCTCGGCCTGGGCGTACTCGCTGTCCCCGGCCAGGACATTGTCGCGGAAGTTTACCTCCCGCTGGGCCCGCTTCTCCCGGGACTTCTTCCGAAGCGCCCCACGAGCGGAGCGGGCGTGGAAGTTGTCCATCTCCTCGGGGGACTCCACATCGGAATCCCGAACCTTGGCCAGGGCGTCCTGGTAGCGATCCAGCCGCCCCAGGTTCTGGTTGACCCGCTGGAACATCAGCTGGGCCTGGATCTCCTCATCCGTGTAGCCCTGCTTTTTCATGACGGCGGTGATCTCGTCCTGCTCGGCATTGTGCTGGGCGGTCATCTCCTTGACCGCCTGATCCCGCTTGTCCAGCGCCTTGCCCGCCTCCCGGGATCTCTTGACCTTTTTGAACCAGTTCTTGATCCTGTCAAAGGCGCCCTGCACCGGCGCGGCCTCCGCGTTCAGGCCGCTCACCGACACCGGCGCGCCGGTGCCGGCGGTCAGGTTCCCCATGTCCGCCTGATGCTCCAGCCCCTCGTCGGCGTTGACGTTCAGCCCGGGCACGTCGGCGTGGATGCCGCCCCTTGCCTGCTGCGCCACGTGGGACAGCTCGTGCTCAATCAGATGGCGGCCCTGCTCCGTGTCCGGCCGGAACTGGCCCGGGGCGAACTGCACCACGTTGCCCTTGGCAAAAGCCCTGGCGTCCATATCGGCCGCCTGGGAGGACTCTCTCAGCTCCACCTGATCCATACGGATGCCGAACTGCTGCTGCATCCGCTCTGCCATCTCCGCGTCCAGATTCAGCCTGCGCCCGGCGTGGGGCTCCACGTTCTGGATCGCATCGAGGCTGCGCTGAACCATCTCGGCCCCCGCTGTATCCACGGCAGGCGGCGCCGCCGTCTTCTCAGCCGCGGAAACTGCCGCCGGCTTCTTCTGACGCGTCATATAAGTCTGAGCCATTGCGCTTCCTCCTTGTCTGCCCCGGCCGGACTGGTACGGCACATCCGCACTTCAACTGCATGCGGCGTGCCTCTGGTTTTCTTTATTATATCATACCGGCCTGAGCTCCACAGTGCTTTTTGACCCGCTTGGCCGCTGTCTGCGCTGATACTGCTCAATCCCTCCGGATTGCGGCGGACTTCTCCACCATCCGGTCAGGGTAATAGGACTCTTTGGACTTCCGCAGGCCCTCCAGCCCCATGTCATCCTCCCGGTTGAGCCACCGCACCCCCGGCCGGTTGGCCTGGAGCCAGCGGGCAAACTCCCGGTTGATCATCGGGTAGGCCCCCTGTATCTCTCCGTACGCCTTTTCAAAATGCACGTCAAAGGTGTCCGCGCTGATGGGGCTGCCCATGGTGAAGGCCACCACCTTCCCCCCGGTTCGAAGCAGCAGCCCGTCCATGCCCAGCGCCTCATAGTGGGCAAACGCCCTGGACATGGCGTGGCGCTCGTCCAGGCGGGTGCGGGCCTCCGCCTCCTCGCCGGCGGCGTCCAGACTGCGGTAGCGCCGGTTCCACTCCAGATCCATTTCCGCGCACTCCGCCAGGTTGTCCATGGTGATCTGCTCCACCTGCCAGTCGGGGTGACTCTCCTCAAAGCGGCGGATGTGGTTGCGCTTCCCGTGGAGCTTTTTGCCCCCCAGCCCGGCCAGCCTGTCTAGTGCATACAGGTAATCCCAGCCGTCCCGGTCGGATTGGAAAGCGTATTGCCCGGGCCGGAGCTGCTCCAGCCGCTCGGCCTGCTCCGGCGTCACACAGAAGAACCGGCAGGGTTCCCCCCGCTCCGCCGCGTCCTTTTCCAGGGCGGAGAGCACCGGCTCCAGAGGGCCGCTGCCCGCCGGAAACAGGTAGCCCGCCCCCAGCTTGCCCCGCAGGCGCTCCAGCACAAAGCCGTCCATGGACGCCACCTGCTGCTGGTAGGCGCCGCTCCACAGGAAAAGGGTGGAAAAGCTGTACTCACAGCCCTGATTTCCCGAGGCGCGGAACCGCTCCTCCACCCATTGTCTGTCCCCAATCTCCGGATCTCTGAATGCAATCATAATACCAGACGGCTCCTGTCACTTCTGAATACTCTTTTTGATGGTCAGCACATTGCTGCCGTTCTCGTAGGCGTAGTCCACCGCGTCCATGCTCTTCTTTACCATCAGGATGCCCAGGCCGCCGATGCCTCTCTCCTCCGCGGACAGGGTGATGTCTGTGTCCTCTTTTGCCAGGGGGTTGAAGGGCTTCCCGTTGTCCAGGAACTGGATGGTCACCTGCAGGGGATCCCCTCCCACGCAGCAGCGGATCGTGGCGGTGCCCGCCTGGCCCGGGTGGTAGGCATAGTGGGCAATGTTGATGAAGATCTCCTCCACCGCCACGTCAATCTGAAATTTCACCCTGGGAGGGCAGTCGCAGCGCTCCAGCTCCTCCGCGATGAAATCCTGCACCGGCCCCAGCTGATCCTGGGATGCCGGAAAAATCCGTTCAGCCATCTGCCTTCTCCCCTCTCGTGTGGTATTGCAGTCCCAGCATGGTGATGTCGTCAAACTGCTCGGCGTCGCCCACAAATGTATCAATGCAGTTTTTGATCCGGGGCAGCAGCTGGCTCACCGGCAGTTCGGACGCCTCATTCAGCGCCGCCTGGAGCCGCTCCTCCCCGTAGAGCTCCTGGGCGGAGCTGGTGGCCTCGGTTACGCCGTCGGTGTAGAGATACAGGGTATCCCCCGGCATCAGCTCCAGGGTGTTCTCCCGGTAGCGGATGCCCTCCATGCCGGCCAGCACGAAGCCCGGCCGGCTCTTGAGCCATTCATACTGCCCGCCGGCCCGCTTGAGCAGGGGCGGATTGTGGCCGGCGTTGACGTAGACAAATTTGCCGGTGGAGATCTCCAGCACGCCCATCCAGGCGGTAACGAACAGCCCGGCATCGTTGCCCTCGCAGAGCTGGGCGTTGGTCTGGGTGAACACCTCGCCCGGCGTCTCCCTGTTCTGGGCGTGGTTTTTGATGAGGGTCTTGGCGATCACCATGAACAGGGCCGCCGGCACCCCCTTGCCGGACACGTCGGCAATCACCACCGCCAGGTGGTCGTCATCCACCAGGAAGAAGTCGTAGAAGTCGCCGCCCACCTCCTTGGCGGGGTTCATGGTGGCATAGACCTCAAACTCCTGCCGCTCGGGGAAGGCGGGGAAGATCCGGGGCAGCATGTCCGCCTGGATCTGGGTGGCCACGTTGAGCTCCGCGCCGATGCGCTCCTTTTCGGCGGTGGCCTTCATGAACTCCCGGATATAGGAGATCATGTCCTCCTCCATCTTCCGGAAGGAGTCGGCCAGCAGCTCCACCTCGTCGCCGGTGCGGATGGGCGGCACATTGACGGTGGCGGTGCCTGCCGCCAGCTCCTCCTCGTTGCTCTGGATGAAGTCCCCGGTGGCCTGGGTCAGCAGATCGATGGGATGGAGCACCATCCGGCGCAGGATGAACAGGAAGGTAACCAGGAACACCGCCGCCACCGCCGCCAGCAGGCCCACCAGGGTGATCAGGAAGGTCTGCCGCGTGTTCATCACATCGTTCATGCTGATGTCGGCCATGACATAGCCGGCCATGGTGCCGTCCTCATGGAGCACCGGGGTCATGGCCGTCATCAGCCAGCCGTAGCTGGCGTCCCGCTGGACGATGGGCTCCACATCCAGGCCGGCCAGCAGCCTGTCCAGATTGTCCGCAAAGCCGCCGACCAGATCCACATAGGTGCCCAGGGCACAGTAGCCGCCGTCCTCATACTCCCCGCTCTCCCCGGTTTCCATATCCGAGTCGAACAGGAAGGTCACGCCCACGCCATGGGGGCGAACCACATAGAGGTACTCCACATCGTTGCTGGCCACCAGATCCGAGATGAAGCTCTGGATCTCATAGTAGCGCTCATCCATCTCGCCGGTCTCATAGTAGCGATCCAGCTCGTCGGCGTCCAGCTGGCTGGCCAGGGTGCGCACCAGGTTCGTACCCAGCTGGTTGTAGTATTCCATCATGGAGGCGCTGAAGGTGCGGTAGCTGACCACGGCCGCCAAAAGGCCAAGCACCACGCACATGGTCACAATCAGCCCGGTCAGCTTTTTCCCCAGCGACCAGCGCACTTTTCGTTTCATCCTGAACACTCCCCCTCTTCCGCTTCCTGCTTCCCGGCAATCCGCTTGACCACCGTTACCGTGTCCATATCGCTGCCATGCTCAAACAGCACCTGCTCGCATGTGCGGCGGATAAACTCCGCGGCGTGCTCGGCCGCCTCGCCCTCGGTGTGATCCAGCGGATGGCGGCCGCCCATGCTGCCTTTCAGGCGCAGAATCACCAGCCCCTCGCCGGGCGGAACCGCGCACTCCGCCAGGAACCGGCTGTCCGGCTCGCTCTGGGCGCGGCAGAGGGCGAACAGCTCGTCCGCCACCACCATCAGCCTGGCCTGCCGCCGCCCCGTAATGTGGTTGGCCTCCATCTGGCCCCGGAGGAACTCCATCAGCTCTCCGCCGCCCTCCGCTCCGGCAGACAGGACGCAGTGGGCCTGCGCCCGATCCCTGCGGCGGTACTCCAGCGCCAGGACGGCGTATCCGCTGATCTGCCCCACGCGGTCGGCATAGGCGCCCGCCGCGTCGGTCACATAGCGCAGCTGCTCCTCCAGCTCCGCCTGGCGGCTGCCCGGTTCATTGAGCGTCAGGCGCAGCTGCTCCTGTCCGAAGGGCCTCCCCTCCCCGTCCTGGATGTCGTCCAGGCCGTCGGTATGGAAGAACATCCGGTCTCCCTGCCGCAGCTCCAGCTGCAGCTCCTGGTAGACCACGTTTTCGCTCTCCCCCAGCGGGGCATAGGAGAGATCCTTCATCCACTCATACCGATCCTGTCCGCGCATCAGCAGCGGCGGACGCTGCCCGGCGCTGATGCAGGAGAAGGTGCCGGTTGTTCCGTCCAGCACCCCCACCAGCACGGGGAAGCTCATCCGGTCGCTCATTTCATACAGCTGGCGGTTGGCCGATGTCATGGCCTCCTTCAGCGACTGGCCGGTGCGCAGCTGGCTCTTGATGGTGGCCTGGGCCATGACGGTGTACAGCGCCCGGGACAGCTCCCCTCCGGGCACCTCGCCCACCATCAGGCAAAGCCTGTCGGGCCCCAGCAGGAAATAGTCGTAGAAGCAGCAGGAAAACTCCCTGCCCTGGTGGAGCCTCCCCCGGATGGCGAAGGGATACCCCCCCTCCCGCCGGGGCAGCTCCTTGGGCAGCATGGACAGGCTCAGCTCATTGGCCAGCTCGAGCTCGCTGTCCAGCCGCTGCTCCCGCACCGCCAGCTCCTTCTGCTCCATGTTGTTCAGATCAATCTCCACCAGCATCATGCGGAAGGCGTCGGACAGGGTGCGCAGCTCATCGTGGCTTTTGATCTTCACCGCGCTGAACGCCTTCCGGCTCTCCCCGCCCTCATAGCCCTGGGCCGCATCGGTGAGCTGCTGGATGGGGCGGATAAAGTTCCGGCGGATCAGAATGAGATAGACCACCACGAACACCAGCGTCAGGGCGGCCAGCAGCCCGCCGGTGTAGAGCAGGAAATTCCGCTGCTCCTGCATGACCTCGTTCATGCTGATATCCGCCATGACATAGCCGGCCATGGTGCCGTCGTCGTGAAGCACCGGAACCATGGCCGTCATCAGCCAGCCATAGCTGGGATCCTGCTGCACAATGGGCTCCACCTCCTGGCCGGCCAGAAGCCTGTCCAGGTTTTCCGCAAAGCCGCCCAGCAGCTCCACATACGTGCCCAGGGCGCAGTAGCCCCCGGACGTGTAGTCCCCGTTCTCCCCCATCTCCATGTCGGAGTCAAACAGGAAGGTGACCCCCACGCCGTGGGGGCGCACCACATAGAGGTACTCCACGTTGCCGCTGCTCTCCACCAGATCCGCGATGAACTTCTGGGTCTCATAATAGGCGTCGTCCATCTCCAGGGTCTCGTAGTAATAGTCGAGCTTGTCGGGATCCAGCTGGCTGGCCAGGGTGCGCACCACGCTGGAGCCGATCTCCTTGTAAAAGGACATAACACGCCCCTGGTAAGTCCGGTAGCTGACAAACAGCGCCGTGGCGCTGAGAATCACGCTCATCGCCAGGATCATCACCACAATTTTCTTTCCAAGGGTAAACCGGATTTTTCGTTTCAAGTCCGTCCCGCCTCCTCCCGGCTGTCCCTGCGGCTCACACCCGCACCACCAGGGTATTGAAGCCGGCATACCGGCGATAGAAAAACTCCCTGGCCTTTCTCTTGATCATCTTCACCCCGATGGCGTCCAGGCCGGTACCCTCCTCCAGGCTGATCTCGTCGGTGTTCATCTCGAAGGGGTTGAACCGCCGGGCGCTGTCCCGCACGTGGATGGTCACCGTGCCGTCATCATGGGGTACAATGGTCAGCTGGATATATCCGTCGTCCTCCGCAAAGGCGTTGTTGAGAATCGCCCCGCATACCTCCTCCACCGTGATGGTGGCGAAGTAGGCCTGCGCCGGGCTGGCGTTCATCCGCTCCAGATAGGCGGACACCTCCTGCTCCACCGCGCCCAGATCGGCGCTCCTGCTGTCCAGGAAGGCGCTGTACACCCGGCTGTCGTCCTCGTCCAGATACGTCCAGGAGCCCTTCTTCCGGTTGTAGAGGATCATCACCAGCAGGGTGGCCGCCTCCGCGCAGGGATACGTCCACCAGAACAGATCCTCCCCGCCCCGGCTCAGAATCAGGCTGAACGCCAGGAAAAACACGAACGACCGCAGGGTGAAGAACAGGTAGCTGGCAAACTCCTTCTCCAGCGTCTGGTAATAATAGGTCATCACCATGTTGATCCCCGACGGCAGCACGCACAGCGCGTAGATGCGGACGGCCACAGAGCCCATGGCCAGCTCCTCCGCGGTGCGCAGGCCGAAGGCAAAGCACACCCACTGTGGGATGACCATCAGGATGGCGATGACCACCACGCTCATGATAACCGCCACCTGGAACGCCTGCCGCAGGGTGCAGCGGATGTTGGACTTGTTGCACTCCCCGTGGAAGGTGCTCACCATGGGCTGGAGGGCCATGCTGATGGCGTCATAGACCGAGGCCGCCACCAGGGCCACATTGAAGACGATGCCGAACACGGCCACGCCCAGCTCCCCGCTGATGCCCATCAGCAGGCGGTTGCACACCAGGATGGTGATAAACTGGTAGACATACTGCACCGAGGTGGCAAAGCCCGTGCGGAAGGACTGCACCACCGCCGTGCCGTCAAATCTGGGCCAGGTAAAGCGCAGGCACCCCTTCTTCCGGATAAAATGGGTGAGGCTGAGCAGGATCATCACCGCAGCCCCCAGGCCGGTGGAGTACACCGAACCGGCCACGCCCATTTTCAGTACCACCACAAAGACGTAGTTGAACACAATGTCGATGGTGTTGCTGGTCACCAGGGCCGCGGCCGCCAGCTTGGGGTTATTGTCGCTGTTGACAAAGTAGTAAAACGGCCCCTGGCAGAACATGACGGGCACCAGGAGCAGCTGGGTGCGCACCAGGGCCTCACAGTTCTCCCACAGCTCGGTTCCCGGCGTGCCCGCCCCCAGGAACGTGAGCACCTGGGGCAGGAAGATCTGTCCCAGCAGGCACAGCAGAATATTGGTGAACAGATCCGCGCGGAGCACATTGGCAAAAATGCGGTTGCCCTCCTCCGGCTTTCCCTCGCTGAGGGCGGTGGCATACCGGATGGAGCCGCCGATGGACAGGGAATAGCTGATGGTGTTGAAAAGCATATACACCGGCTGACCGATGCTGATGGCGCTCAGTCCCACCGGGCCGATCACATTCCCCACAAAGACGCAGTCGGCCAGGCCGCCAATGGCCAGGCCGAGACAGGAGAACAGGCTCGGCAGGAAAAAGCGGTAAAATGCCTTGCGGACAAAAATATTTTCCCGTCCTGTATGTGCAGTCAGCAACATGTAATCAGTCCTTATTTAATATCCAGAATATCTACAAAGCCCGTGATCTCAAAGACCTCCATAATGTCGGCGCATACATGGGTGACGGTCATGTGCCCCTGCTTGTTCATCCGCTTCTGGGCGCCCAGGATCACGCGCAGGCCCGCAGAGGACAGATAGAGCAGCTGCTCCAGATCCAGCGTCAGATCGGTCACGCCGTCCAGGCTGGCATTGAGCTCCGCCTCCAGCTCCGGCGCGGTGGTGGTATCCAGCCGCCCCTCCAGGGCGATGGTGAGCTTCTTTCCTTCGGTGTGTTTGGTGATGGTCATGCTTTGCTTCCTCCCTTAAACTTCTTGACGCTAAAGTCACAGCATTATCTGTAAATATCTGTTAATCCAGCAGATCCGCGTACTCCCGCAGCTCCTCCCGGACTACGACAATCTCATTTTTCTTCAGCTCCTGCACCGCCGCACGCAGCAGATGGCGCATACCGATAGGCTCCTCCTCCAGGGCCGCCAGAAAGGCGGCGGAGAGCACGATGTTCTTGATGTGCCCGCCGGAGAGCTCAAACTTCTCCGCCAGGAAGGCCCAGTCGATGTCGCCGGACAAGGGGGCCTCCCGGGGGATGGTACGGCGGTAGATCTCCTCCCGCATGGCCGGATCCGGGAAGGGGAAATGGATCACATAGGTAATGCGCCGCATAAATGCCGCGTCAATGTTGCCGATGAGGTTGGTGGCCATGATGCACACCCCGTCGTGCTCCTCAATCTGCTGCAGCAGGTAGGCCACCTCCACGTTGGCGTTCCGGTCGTGGGCATCCTTCACCTCGCTGCGCTTGCCGAAGATGGCGTCGCACTCGTCGAAGAAGAGGATGCAGTTGGACTTCCTGGCCTCGTTAAAGACCGCCTGGAGGTTCTTCTCCGTCTCGCCGATGTACTTGCTGACAATCTGGGAGATGTTGATCTTGTAGAGCTCCATATTCAGCTCATTGGCGATGACCTGGGCGCACATGGTTTTCCCGGTGCCCGGCGCCCCGGCAAAGAGAATGGAGAGCCCCCTGCCATAGGTGATCTTCCGGTCAAAGCCCCACTCGCTGTAAACCCGGTGCCGGAATCGGATGTGGCCGCACGCGTGCCGGAGCAGCCGCTTCTGCTCCGGCGGTATGACCACATCGTCCCACTGGAAGGCGGGTCGGACGGGGGTGGCCAGATCTCCCAGCTTATGAACCACCTGGCGGTAGCAGCACTGGTGCATCTGGCGGCTGGGGATGGCCGACAGGCCGTCCAGCCGGATCAGCCCCACCGCCTGGCGGCAGGCCAGCTCTACCTGCCGGGGGGAGAAGCGGAATTTGGAGGCCAGCTCTTCCACGGTCAGGCCGTCGCCCAGGGGGGTGTCCCTGAGGAAGGCCCGGAAGAGGGCAATGCGCTCGTCTTCGGTGGTGTCCGGCAGCTCCAGCTCTACAGTCAGCCGATCCAGCCGGGCCCGGATGGGCAGCCGGGAGAGGAAAAACACCTTCTCATGGGCGGGCTCCAGAGCCAGGATGGCCTGGAGCAGCTTCCCCTCGGCCGGGAGCGGCCTGCCATCCGCATCCTGCCCCTCCATATGCCCGCAGCAAAGGCAGGCGCCCGTGAGCCGGGCCGTCAGAATCCCCTCCCGGGCCCGCTCCTCCGGGCTGTCACAGTCCAGGGAGAGGAAGACGCAGCGCTCCCCCGTCCGGGCCATCAGGTGCTCCACCTGGAAGCGCTTGCCGGAGCCCGGGCCGCCGGTGAGGCAGATGACCCGCTGCCCCGGCTCCCGATAGAGCAGCTCCAGCCGGCGCGCCGTCTCCTGCCCGATGACCAGGGGGCCGCCCGGGCGCTCCGCCGCGCCGTCGAACAGCCGCAGGCCGGGCATCGGGGCTACCGTGCCGGTGCTGAGGTATTCCAGCACAATGGGGTGCAGAACCAGCTGCCCCGCCGCCAGCCGCTCCCGGTCAAAAAGGCCGGTGAAGGTGTCCCGCCGGGAAAACCGGGAGAGATACGCCTCCAAAGTGGCGTCCGGAGGGAGAAACAGCTGCACCGCCAGCGCCGGCGAGGGGGCTTTTCTGGTGATGTCGTCCTGGAGGTAGGCAAAGAGCTTTTCGTACTTCTGATCCAGGGCGCCGGCGTAGGCCAGAATCACGCAGTCCCGCTGGAAGTCGTCCAGGCCGCACCGGCTGAAAAGCTGCGCCAGGGGAAATTCCTGCTCTGTCCGGTTCAGCCGGACCCGGATCGCGGCATGGGAGGCCCCCAGCTGGGCGGCCTCCTCCCCATCCAGCTGGGCGGCCAGGCCCAGCTGGGCCGCCTTGGCCAGGTTGTGCTCAAATTCCTCCCGGCTGACCACCAGCCCCATCATATTCCGCATATCGTTTCTGGGCCCCAGCCACTGGTGGTGCTTGTAGAAAAAGTACAGCCGCAGATCCAGCCAGGCGAAGAGATCGTCCATCAGCTCCCACTGGCTGCCATAGCCCCGGTCTATCTTTTCATAGGCCACGTCCTGTAGATCGTATTCTTCCATGGCCGCTCTCCTCCTTCCCTGTCCTTGCCCTCCCGCCCTACGGCGTTTTCACGGTCATCGCCGGCGTGACGCTCACCTGGATCACGCCGCCGTAGGCGCATGTGAGCTTGCTGGTGTTGTTCAGCAGGGGCCGGCCGCACACGGTTACCGTGGGGCAGCCCGGAGCCCAGCTCACCGTGGCGGGGATGCAGGGCATAGGCGTGAGCGCCCCCATGGCCGCCGCCGTGGCCGACGCCACCGTCGGATTGGACAGGCTGGAGCACATGCCGAAGGTGGGCAGATTGGCCATGGTTCCATCCATGATGGTGGCC
Source organism: Flavonifractor sp. An10 (assembly GCF_002161215.1). Taxonomy (GTDB): domain Bacteria; phylum Bacillota; class Clostridia; order Oscillospirales; family Oscillospiraceae; genus Flavonifractor; species Flavonifractor avistercoris. The sequence goes on along the minus strand of NZ_NFMB01000009.1, from coordinate 67,239 downwards.
GCGGGCATGCCGCACATGGTCACGGTCTGCTGACTGGTCACCGTCAGCACGGCGGGCGCCGCGCCGAAGGGGCAGGTGCACGTTGCTGTCTGAACCACCGGATTTGCCATAGCTGTTTCTCCTTCCTGGGGCTTGTTGGAACATGGGCGATGTGCCCGGCGGCGAGGGATTTTGGGCCCGCCGGCAGGCAGTTCTTATGCGGGAATCCTAGCGGATTTCAAGGGAAAACTGCGCCGTCCAGGGGGCAAAAGGCCCGCCGATCGGGCATGGCGGCAAGTTTCAAACAGGCCCTGGGTCTCCCACTCTTCATATCCGGACGTCCAGCCGGTTCACGCCCCGTTCCAGCGGCAGGCTGGCCAGCAGGCCCCCCGCCTCCCCGCAGATCTCCAGGGTGCACGGGCTTTCAAACACGGCGGACAGGTGCCCGAACCGGTCGGTGTGGTATCGCTGGGCGGGCAGCAGGATGCGGCTGCGGCCGTGGGAGCGGCGGAGCGGCTCCGCCAGTGCGGCCGTCTCCTCCGCCAGGCTCCGCAGATGCACAATCTCGCTGTCCGCGCCGTCGGCAATGAGATAGGGGCCCGGGGGGACGGCCGCCTCCGCCCCCTTGCAGTACAGGCGGAACTGCTGCGCGCCCGCCTCCGCCCTGGTCTGGGCGATCTTCAGCTCCCAGCGGGCGGGGGCGGCCAGCCACAGCTGCCGCCCGGAGACCGGCGCCCCGTTTTCCGTCACGGTCAGCTCCGCCCGGACGATCTCCTCCCGGAAGGGGTAGCCCGGCCCCGGCTTCATGGTGATCTCCAGCTCCAGGGTGCCCCCCTCCACGGGGAAGTCCACCCATTCCTCCTGGTAGCCGTGGCACCGCAGGGCCAGGCGGTGGGGGCCCTGGCTCAGGTTCAGCAGGATCAGATACCCGCCGGGCTTGGCCAGGGGCCGCACCGGGGCCCCGTCCAGGGCGCACAGGAGAGAGGCGCCCTCCAGGGGCCGGCCGGTGTAGCCGTCCCGCACCCGGCAGACGGCGCTGGCATGAAAGGCAATCATAGGCCGCCTCCCTGGGGGGTCTGCCGGGTATGGATCTCCACGTCGGTGACCCGGCTGAACCGGCGCTCCCGCCGGGAGTCGATCTCCACGCCGGTGAGCATCACAACGAAGGACAGCTTATAGGTGCTGGAGGTGTTGTTCCAGATCTTGAGCAGCTGATCCTGGTTGGTCTTTTCCAGCACCACCCGGACTGTGGCATTCTGCTCCGCCAGGGAGCCGCCCAGATACTTGGCGTCGATCACCGGATGATCCTTGAGCACCTGGAGGGCCGCCCCCACCATGCGGTACTGGTCGGCCTCCTTGAGCTGGGCGGGGGCCTTGGAGTGGGCGGTCACCAGAAAACGGAGGTTATACCGGGCAGGCCGGATGCGCTCCCGATCCCGGCCGACCTGGTAATAGCCGCTCTCCACCCCCTGGGTGTCCTCCTCCACCTGGTAGAGGTAGAGGGTGAGCTGGTTGTTTTCGCTCTCGTGGGGGGAGCACAGGGAGATCAGCTCCCGGTTGCCGATGGGCTCCGGGGTCAGATTGTCCCGCAGCAGTTCCACCAGGGCGGCCCCCGCCTCCACCAGAGCCGTATAGTCTGCCATATAGCCACTTCCTTTCTCAGGCTCCGCCTACCAGCGTGTAGGAGTCATCCGCAGCCTCCCCGGCCGCCGGGGTCTCCTCGGGCGCCGGAGCTGCCGACGGGGCGGGGCTGGCGGTGGCCTGGGCCTCCTCCTGGATGGCCTGGGCCGCCTCCTCCTCCCGCTGTGCCCGATCCTCCTCCGCCTCCTGGGCGGCGGCCTCGCCCCGGAGGATCTCGCTCTGGAACAGGGCGGCAAAGGTGTCCGCCATCCAGTCGTACTCCCCGGCGATCCAGCCGCCGGACAGGGTGTTCAGGGCATTGGCCTGGCGGGTGAACTCCCCAACCGCCTGGTACAGGGCGGCCACCGCCTCATTCTGGGCACACTGGGCGGCGTACAGCGACGCCTTGTCCGCGGTGCCCCTGGCATAGGCCTGGGTCTGGGCCTCCACATCGGCGGCGGCCTGCTCCACCTCGGTCTGTGCGGAGCGGATGGACTCATAGGCCATGCTGAGATCCAGCACCGCCGAGGTGATCTGCCGCTGCAGCGCGTCCGTATCCACCTCATACCGGCCGGCGGCCACCGACACGGCGTAGAGCCGCGCCGCCTCATACAGGGCGGCGGCATCCAGCTCCACCGGGTCAAAGGTGAGGAGCACCGCCGCCAGATCATAGTCGTCCGGACTCAGCTTGCACAGCTCCTGGATGGTCAGCAGGGCCTGCTCCCGGGCGGTCTCATACTGGGCCAGCCGGCGATCCAGGCTGTCCAGCTCAGACTTGGCGCTGTCCACGGCGGTCTGGGTGCCGCTGCCCCGGGAGAGCTGGGTCTGGGCCTCGGCCAGATTCTGCTGCAGCAGGGGCTGGCTGCCCTCCAGGGCGGTGAGCATCTGGCCGTAGACGTAGTAGTCCGCCAGGGCGTCCACCAGCTCCTGTCCGCTGTCGGCGGTGAGCATCAGGCCCAGCAGACGCTCCACATCCCCCTGCTGAACGGTGCCGCCGGAGCCCGCGCCGGAACTTCCGGCCCCCTCCAGGGCGGAGAGCAGGGCATCCAGCCGTTCCTGGGCCTGGGACACCGAGGAATCCACCGAGGTGCCGTCCCCGCCGGGCAGGGTCATATCCCGGCTCCAGTAGAGCTCCGCCGGGGCGGCGCCCTCCTCCGTGCTGAGGAGGGTGCATACATAGTCCTCATAGCGGTACTGGCTTTGATACCAGTCGCCCCCCACCGTGCCGTCGGGCCGGTAGGCCGCCCCCTGGAAGGATGCGGCGGTGGGCTCCGGCTCCCGCTCCGCGGCAGCCCAGTCCCGGGCCTCCGCCAGATCGCTCCAGGGCAGCAGGGTCTCCGCGGCCGAGCCCGCCTCCGGGGCGAACCACAGCCGGTACACCTGGGCCTCCGTCTCCCCCTGCTGATAGCTGCACAGGGCGGTGAGGCCCAGCGCCTCGTTGACAATGACAAAGCCGGTGCCCTGATCGGTTTCGGTGAGGGACGCCTCCCCGAAGGCCGCCCGCAGCTCCTCCGCCGTGAGGGTGAGCAGCCAGGCCCCGTCCAGGGTGCCCTGGTCAAACTCCCCGGCGTAGACCGGGTCGCCGCTCTCCGCGTAGAGGGTGCCGAAGCCGTCGGGGGTCAGATCGTCCGCCCCGCCGTCGTACCACAGCTTGCCGCTCCGGTACCACTGGATGGCGCCGTTGGCGGCCCCGGCGGTGAACTCGGCCTGGATCTGGTCGCCATTGTCCAGGAAGCGGGTGCCGGTGCCGTCGTAGAGGCCCCCGGCAAAGGAGCCCTTGTACCGGACAGAGCCGTCGGCGTTGTACTCGGTGCCCTCCCCCTCGTAGAGGCCACCGGAGAAATTGCCCACGTAGGCCCGGGTGCCGCTGGAATAGTAGGCCGTGCCCACCCCCTCGTACACCCCGGCGGAGAAGGAGCCCTTGTACCGGACGGAGCCGTCGGCGTTGTACTCGGTGCCCTCTCCCTTGTAGAGGCCGTTCACAAAGGCCCCCTCATAGCACATAACCCCGTCGGAATAGGCGGTGCCCATGCCGTTGGCCGTGCCGGCGGAGAAATCCCCCTGATAGACCAGCACACCCGCCTCATACCGGGAGCCGGTACCGTCATAGAGGCCGTCCACAAAGTTCCCCTCATAGACCAGCAGGCCGTCCTCGTCATACTCCGTGCCCCGGCCCTGGAGGAGGCCGTCCTGCAGGGTGCCGCTGTACCTGGGATTCTTCTTGGCCTCGTCGTAATAGATGACAACCCGGCCCGACCATGTCTCCAGCTCCGGATCGTCCTGCCAGAGGCGGGCGGTGAAGAAGGTGCGCAGCAGGAAGGGCCAGATCACAAAGTAGATCAGCAGGGCCAGCAGCACCACCCCGATGGCCAGCAGGATCAGGAAGGACTTGGAGATGAACAGCCGCCGGGTCTCAATATAGTCCTCCCGCCTGGTGGGCTTCTTCACCGCCGCGGCCGCCCCCTGGAGGGAGGCGGAGGCCACCTTGGTGGCCTGCCGGGAGAAGTTGGTGATGCGGCGCAGATAAGACCACACCCCCACCAGCTTCCGGGTGAAGAAGGCCCGGATGGTGCGGAAAAAGATCCCGAAGGAGTTGGTCAGTTGTCGCAGCAGATAACTCAGCAAAGGTATATCCCCCTATGTATCCGTGAAAGGCTTTACCACGCAAAGATGCCCAGCCGGAACAGCAGAATCACGCCCGCGCAGACCGCGGCCAGCAGAAGCACGGCCCCCACCCCCCGGCGGAGCAGCCGGCTCCGGTAGTCCGCCGCCTCATGGATGGGCTGCACCGGGGAGCGGCGCACATAGCCGTCCGCCGCCTGCCGGGGCCGGGGCCGGTCGGCGGCCGCCGTGGCCCGGGGTTCGCCGGCCGTCCGCCGGCGGTCTCTCCCGGCCGCCCGCTTCACCGCGGCCTCCCCCTCCCGGATGGCCTTCCCCGTGAGCCGGGAGGCCTGGTTCACCAGGCTGGTGTCCCGGCGCAGGCTGGCCGACGCCCGGCTCACCGCGTTTTTCGCGGCCGCCTCCGCCTGCTGCCGGATGATGTCAAATTGTGTGATTCCCATGGTGCAAGACCTCCCCAGTTTGGCGCAGTCACAGGCCGGAATCCAGGCTGATCTCCTCCTCCGGCCGCTTTTCCAGGCGGTCGGCCAGGTACAGGTAATAGCGGGCCCCTCCGTCCCCGGTATTGTGGTGAACCAGGCTCAGGAAGATGCGCTTGGCCTTGGAGAAATCCCGGCTGTACAGGGCGTAGACCCCCTCAGAGAAGCGGCTGCCGGTGGCCTCCTTCACCTTGCGGATGTCGTAGGGATCCCCGTCAAAAATCTCGTAGGTGCGGACGGGCTGGCCCCTCTCCAGGCACTTGCCCATATACCGGCTGCCATAGCCCCTGGCCCCGTCCAGCACCGCCTCGGTGCACAGGATGTTGGCCTCCAGCCGGCCGCACAGCGCCACCAGATGGCGGGCCACCGAGAAGCTGGCGGAGATGGAGGCGGGCTCGATCTGGTTCTCGTCGCCCACCACGCCCAGCATCACGTCCCCTTCGTCCAGGGCGATGCGCACCTCCACCGGGGGACGTCCCTCCGCCTCCCGCTCCCGGTTCAGCTCCAGGATCTCCTGCTGCACCGCCACGGCGGTGCTCACCGCCGCGGCGCTGCCACCCTCAAACACCGCGTCGTAGCCGTCGTAGGCGAAGTTGAAGACCGCCCCGCCCTTGCTGTTGACGATGGACGCGGTGCGCTCGATGACCTCGTTGAGGTTGTCGAACAGCTCCCGTCCGCTCTTCTCATACACCTGGTTCGGGAAGTGGAAGGAGAGCATCATGGCCGCCAGGTGGCGGGAGACAAAGGTCTGCTTATCCACCTCCAGGATGCTGGTCTTTCCCAGCAGGGACAGCACCCGCTCCGGCACGAACCGGCGGTAGGACTGGGCCAGCTCGCTCTGCTGCCGATCCACGTCCTGGAGGGCGGCGGACAGGGCGTTCACATCGTCGGCCAGGCTGGTCAGCTCATCGCCGCCGCCCAGCCTTACGGCCACATCCCGCTCTCCCGCCGCCAGCCGCTCCATGCCGCGGAGCGCCCGGCGCAGGCCGATGGTGATCCAGCACAAAATGGCCAGGGAGACCGCGGTGAGGAGCACGGCCAGCGCCGTCAGGCCCTGGATCATCCACCGGCAGCTGCTCCGCCCGTGCTCCAGCAGGGCGCTCCCGTCCACATCCACTGCCAGCAGGAGATCCCCCTCCGTCCGGTAGAGAAGATAGCGGGTCTCGCCCCCCTGGGAGCGGCTCCAGAACACAGAGCCATCTGTCCTGGCCTCCTCCGCCCGGCTTCGGTCGAAGCTGGGACTCAGCTCCGCCCGCAGGCCGGCCGCCCGGCCGGCATTGTCCCGCTCCAGCGTCCAGACGCCGCTCTCGTCCACCCGATACACCGATACGGCCGTGTCGGCATAGAGTCCGCCCTCCGCCCCGGCCAGGCTGTCTCCCAGGCGATCCGGGAGCTCCGCGTCGTCCATGGGGAGGGTCTGGAGCAGCTGCGCGGTGACGGCGCCGGTCAGCCCGGCGGCCTCCCGCTCCGCCGACGTCCGGCTGACGGGGAGCACCGCCCCCCGCACCAGGATGCCCACGCCCAGGGCGGCTGCCGCAGCCGTCAGCACGCCCCAGCGCAGCAGCAGGGGCAGACGGAATCTGCGCTGCTCACACACCGCGTACCACAGCAAGACGGTGACCGCCGCCACCGCCGCGGCCATCCCCGCCAGGATCAGCCCGCACTGGGCCGCCGGGCGATAGAGCATCCCGCTGAGATCCGACACCACGCTTCCCCGATCCAGCAGCAGGCGGCGGCCCTCCATCAGCAGCAGGACATCCCCGTCCCGGGTCAGATGCAGATCGCTGCATGCATCCAGATCGTAGGCGTCTTTTTCCAGGGTCAGGTAGGAATAGGGCTGCCAGTCGGCAAAGTCGGCATAAAACACCTCAAGACTGGCACCGTCCACGTAGTAAACGCCTGTACCAGCCTGGGTCAGCTGTATGATATTCTCCCCGTCCGTCAGGGGGATGGGCTCCCGGTCGGTGCGGATCAGACTGTCCCCGGCGGCCAGCACCAGAGTGCCGTCGGACAGGGCCAGGGCGGCACGCAGGCCGGGCTGCTCCACACTCTCTGTCTGCTCCAGGCCGCTGGAGGCGCTGGTTCGCTGGTAAAACTCGGCGGTATCACCCCGGAGCAGGGCAAAGGTGACCACGCTGTCCACCTGGGAGAAGCTGGACAGGGTCAAGGCCGACATCTGATCCTGGAGGTTTCCGCCCGGGCAGGGCTCGCTGAGCAGCAGCTCCGCCGCCGCGCCCTCCTGCGTGATCCGGTAGAGCTCCAGGCGGGTCTCCTCCTCCGTGTTGTAGAGGCCCAGGTAGACCGCTCCGCCTGCCGCCGGGTAGAGCAGGGCGGGCGTGCTCTCCTCGGGCAGGCCCTCCGCCGTCAGCCGCCATACCCCGGTTCGCCGGCCGGTCTGATCACCGACCACCAGCTGATAGCCCCGGTCAGTCCGGCCCAGGGCATAGATGCCGCCCTCTGCGTCGGAGGCGGCGAGCAGATATTCCGCCCTTCCCGTCCCGGTGCGCAGGACGGACAGGCAGTCCGCCCCGATATCCCAGAACAGCAGGGCCGTGCCGCAGCCCAGCAGGGCCAGGATCAGCACGAATATTCCCAGCTTTTTCAGTCCCGCCACGTTCCTCACCTCCGCTTCCGCCGGGCGGCCCGCCGCTTGGCGCGCCCCCACAGCAAGGCGCACCAGCGCCGAAAGAAATTCTTTTTGTCCAGCGCCTCATAGGCCGCCCGGATCCGTCCCTCCTGCTCCCGCCACAGGCCGTAGAGCTGCACCGCGTTCCGGCAGAGCCCCTGCTCCAGCTCGTCCAGGAACTCCAGTTCCTCCCTGGGCGAGGCAAAGCGGGGCAGCAGGATCTTGCGCACCTGGTCTGTTGCCAGGTAGACCATCTCGCGTTCATTCATTCCCTCCATGGGAACCACCCGAAAGCGCAGGCGGAGGGTGTTGCTCTTCTCGTCCACCCGCACGTTCTCCGACAGCAGGGCGGCACAGCTCACCTCCGGGGGGAAGTCCGCCATGCTCAGAGCCAGGTAGAGGAGCTTTTCCGCATAGTCCAGCCGGGTCTGCCAGCTGTGCCGATCCCCCCGGTAGAACACCTGGTCGATGGGAACCCCGCCGCAGTCGTCAAACACGGTGACCAGGCTCTCCCCCTCCAGAAACATTCCCTGGAACTCCGGACAGGCGGAGAGCCGGTCGAAGCAGGGCAGGAACGCCCGCAGCAGCGGCCCCTCGTAGATATTGAGCAGACAGGATCGCTTCTCCCGATCCAGGATGTCCACCGCCTCTGCGCAGGCGTAGTTCTCCCGGGTCTCCAGCACCCGGACAAGCTTATACCGCTCCCGTACCAGCAGGGTATCCAAGCCTCTCCCCTCCTCTCCGCCCGGCGGAGCCGATTTATTCCACGATCACAAAGGCGCTGGCCGTCACTTTCTCATCCGCCCCCGCCGTGGCGGTGATCTCATAGGTGCCGGGCAGCTCCGGCGCCTGGTAGAGCCCGTTCCGGTCGATGGCGCCGCCGCTCTCCTCCCGGACGGCCCAGATGACGCTCTTGTCCTCGCTGCCCACCACATCGGCCTGGAACTGGAGCTTGCCCCGGCAGCTCAGCCGGGAGAACTCCGGCGTCACCGACAGGCTCACCCGCCGCTGGGACAGGATGCGGCTGGTGTCCCGCTCCGGCTTCTGGGCAAAGTAGTGCACCCGCACCAGGTTGCCGTCCACCGTGTCGTGGAGCCACAGGCCGATGCGCATGGTGCCCCGCTCCGGGTACACCACGGCGGCCGCCTCCACCCACGGGGGGGAGAGCTTGATGTTCTTGGACTTGAACACCTCGCTGTTGCCGCACAGCAGGGCGGTCTCCTCCTTCTCGCTGTCCACAAACTCCACGCTCAGGCGCACATCCACCGCCCCGGCCCCCAGGCCGTGGGCGATCTCCTCGGAGAACACCCGGCTGTTGACCCGGATGCCGCCGGGCATGGTGAGATCCACCGTGCCGTGGGCCACGGCGTAGTCATACTGCTCCGGAGACGGGATGCCGAAGTCCAGATGGAGCGCCCCGACAGAGGGCTGGTACACCGCCTTCACGTCCGGCTTCTGCCAGTACTCCAGGCTGCGCACCGAGGTGGTCACGGTAAAGTCCCCGGCGCCGCCCGCGCCCTGCTCCGCCTCGCGGGAGACGGACTGCTGGAAGGGCAGGCTGGTGACGGAGCCCACAAACACCCCGCCGGCGGAGTGGATCAGCTCCAGCTTAGCCAGGTAGATGGGCAGCTCCCGCCCCCGCAGGTGCCGCTCCAGATCGTCCAGCCGCTGGCGGCGCATGCGGCAGTCCTCCTGATCCCGGCACAGGTGGACGGCGGCCTCCACGGTCAGGTAGTTCTTGTAGTGGTGGCTGCCCAGCTCCACATTGAGCTCACAGCTGCCGGGGAACATCTGGCTGTCCACATCACTGAGGGCCCGGGCCCGCAGGGGGAAGTCCACGGTATAGACGCACCGCTTCTCCTCCCGGCTCTCCCGCCAGGCCAGGCGCACCCGGCCGTTGTCGCTCTCCACAAAGGTGTTCTCCCCCTCCAGGGTGAACTGAACCGGCGGAGTATTCTCATTCTTCACCACCAGCACGCTGGCCTGGAACTCCTCCCCGCTGCACACGTTGGCGGGCACGGAGAGCACCAGAATCAGATCGTCGCTCTGGTAGAGCACCGACACGTTCTCCCGGCCGGAAGCCTCCAGCAGGCTCTGGTAGGCGGGCGGCTCGGCGGTGAGGTAGAGGCGGAAGCCCTCCCGGGTCAGGTCGAACTGCTGCCCCTCCCCCGCGTCGGCGCCGGTGGCGTTCACCGGCTCCACGTCCTCCTGGGCATAGGACAGGCAGAGGAAGGCGTCCTTTTTGCCTTCCAGGGTCTCCTGCCCCTCCAGCATCTGGAGCTTCCGGAACAGGGTCTCGGGCAGGACAATCTCCCGCCCCTGGTAGTCCAGGGCCACGCCGCTCTCGATCATCAGGGTGGACTCGTCGCTGGCGGTCACCCCCAGGCCGCATACCACGCCCGCTCCGTGGAGCAGCCGGTTGAGCAGCGCCCGCTTGGAGCAGTGATAGCGCTGCTCCACCTCGAAATCCCGGACGGTGAGCAGCTTGCCGTAGAAATACCGGTTGCGCTCAAAGGGAAAAAAGTTAGCGTGATTCATGGTTGGCTCCTCCGATCGTGGTATCGTAGTGAATGGTCACCTGCTCGTCAATGGCTGCCGGCACATAGCCCCCCACCCGGGAGTTGACCCCCAGGTAGGTGTGCCAGTCCAGCTGGATGCAGGGCTTGAGCTGTACCATCTGCATGCTCATGCCGGCGGGGATGACCTCCTCCATATCCCGCTGGAACTGCTGCCGCTCCCGCTGGCTGGAGAAGGTGTCCTCGGGCAGGAGAACGAAAAAGCGGTAGGGATCCTCTCCGTACAGCCGCCGGTAGAGCTCCGGATCGGCGCAGTCCGGCCGGTTGGGGGAGACCTGGAAGTGCTCGATGAGAATGGGATCCTTTCCCGTGAGGCGGCGCACGCTCCGCCGCACCCCCTCCACGGTGTAGAGCTGCTCGTAATCGGGCAGGGCGGTGCGGATGCGCGCACGCAGCACCTCATCGCTGTCCGCCCCCTCCACGCACACCCAGGAGGCCAGATACCGCAGCAATTCCCCCCGGGCATATCCGTAGTCCATCCGGCCGGGCAGGCCATCGATGGCATGCTCCATATCGCTGAACACGCTGTTGAAAACGGAGAGGAAGCGGCGGGTAAACTCGTCCTCCTGATAGATGGCGGGCAGGTAGTCCACCATGTGATCCCCCCGCATCCAGAGGCGGACGGCGTGGATCACCGGGCGGGCGGCCCCGGTGGCCGTCAGCTCCGCCATGAGCCACAGATAACGCCCTGTCCGCCGGAGGAGGCAGTCGCCGCTCTCCCCCACCGGGGCGCCGAAGATTTCCCGCAGGGCCGGCACAGGATCTTCCCCCAGGCTGTGAAGTCCCTGATCCAGATCTGCCCAGTCTCCCCACTGCCTGGTATCGGAGGCGCGGGCGTAGATCCGCAGGGCGGTGTCCGGCGGCAGGTCGGCCTCCACCAGCACCCGATCCCAGGCAAAGCCGTTCTCTCCGCTGTCCACCGCCGGCAGGCAGTACACGCCGGTGACGGCCCCGGTGCCGCCCAGCCGCAGCCCGTCCCCCCACGGTTCAATGCGGTGGAACAGGCCGCCCATCCACTGTTCGGCGCAGCAGAATACCATCTGGGCCTGTATTGGCTCCATGCCTCCTTCACGCTCCTTCTCTCACCATGTCAGTGTCCGATCCGCTCCACCGGAAGGCGCTCCACGTGCAGCGCCCGGAGCTTTGGAATGGCCCGCCGGGGCTGCCGGATATCCCCCTCCCCGGTCTGGTAGCAGCCGGGGCTGGCGGTACGCAGATCCACCTTCCGCACCTGGAGGACGCCGGGGGCGGCCTGGACACAGGCGGCCGCATCCCCCGCCCGGAGGATCCCGCCGATGCCGGAGCCGGCCAGCCAGGCCTCCAGAGCGCTCCGGATGGCCGCTTCCACGCCATCCTCCCCGCCCCGCAGGGAGACGGTTATCTCCAGCTCCACGTAGACCGGAGGCACCACCTTCACCCGGGTGCCGATGGGCCGCACCGCGTCCAGCTGGCGCTGTACCGCCGCCAGGAAGCGGCCGTCGGGCAGGGGCCTCGCCCCCGCCCCGTCGGGCACCACCACCACCGTCACTGTGGGCATCCGGCTGACGCCGGTGGGCTCGTCGGGATCATAGGCGGGCAGGGCCCTGGCCGCCGCCACCCGCAGGCCGGGGGTCTCCGCGGCGAGCCGCTCATAGTCATCGGCGGAGACGCACTTCCGGGTGGTGTTCAGCGTCCGCAGGAGCCGGTTCTGCGCCTGCCCCGCCGTCTCCCGCTCCGCACCGCCTCCGGCGGCGCTGTTGCGCACCGCCGTGCCGTCTTCCTCAAAGCTCAGATTCTCTCCCCCGGGGATGTTGCCGCCTCCGCAGTAGGACAGGGTCAGGCTGGCCGCCAGCACCGCCCCCTTCCCCGGGTGGAGCAGGGCCCCGTGCTCTCCGTCGCCGAAGGTGATGGTCTCCCGGACAGAGTCGTAAGTAAACACATGATCCCTGGGGCCGCAGGCCTGGAGATCCTCCACGCACCGCCACAGGGCGGGGCGGATGCTTCCGTCCCGATCCAGGGTGTCGCACAGCAGGGTGAAGTCCTCTGTCAGGACGGTGCGGCCCTCCAGATCCAGGAAAAAGGTCTCGCCGGGCAGCCCCCGGGCGTCAAAGAGAAGGCGGCTGCTGTGCCCGGCGTCCAGGCTGATCACCAGCACGTTGTCCCCTCCATCCTGTGCCGCGGCGGAGGTGTCCGCCTGGAGCAGGCGCCCGTCCTGGGTGGCCGCAGCCTGCAAGCGATCCGTCTGCTCCCAGCGCTCCGCCGTGCGCACAAAGACCGCCAGCTCCCCGTCCCTCGCCTGGGCATCCGCCAGCAGGGCCGTCCAGTCCGGCCCGGCCGCCGCCCGGAACCAGTGGCTCCTGGCCCAGGTCTCCCGCTGGAGGGCGGGCCACCGGCCCGCGGACAGGCCGGACAGGCGCACGCTCTCCTCACAGCCGGGATCCTCCAGGGTGACGCTCAGCCAGTGCAGGCCGTCCGGCCCGGCGGGCCATCCGCCCTCCGGCCGGAGAACCACATAGCCGCTGACGCTCAGGCCGTGGGTGTCGTCCCGCAGCACCGCCGTATCCGCCGCCCCCTCGCAGTTCCAGCGGAGCACACGGGGGGCCTGGCCGGAAGAGGCAAAGGGGTTGCGCGGCACGCCGTCCGGGGGAACCACCTCAAACCACAGGCGCAGCGCCCCCTCCCCCAGCCGGGAGAATCCGACCCGCAGCGCGGAGGGGGCCTCCCCCGGCCCGCCGAAGGGGCGGAAGGTAATCGGGCGTCCGCCCAGCAGCTCCCCCACGTCGGCCGTCCCATCCTCCCGGGCCACGCAGACCCGGGCCAGCGCCGGCCTCCGGGCGGGCACGCCCTCGGCCAGCTCAAAGGGGATCCCCTCCCGGGTGATCAGCCGGGCAAAGGGGAGCCGAGCGGGGCCGTCCGGCTCCAGCTCCACCGCACAGGCCGCCGGCGCCGCCGGCCGGGGGGATATCCCCGCCAGCTTGAGCAGCTTCCATTTCAGCCCGTCGGTGAACTGATTCATCTGGTACTGCTGGAGCTCTTTGTACCAGGCCATCAGCTCCAGAACCGTGATGCCTGGGTCGTGGGCGTTGTGGTCTGTCCAGGCCGGACACAGCCACGGAAGCCGGCCCTCCGCTGCCTGCACAATCTCCTCATAGGTCTGGTCGTCCAGATTCCGGGCCTTGAGCACGGGGCTGTCCCTCCCTTCCTGTGGTGTTCGTTTTACTCAGCTTGGATAAAATGATATCCGCTTCTGACGGTGGCGTAGGGGAATGCGTTGTCGTCCTCCAGCGCCACCACCCGCTGCACGCCGGACTGGTCGTACCGACCCTCCAGCAGGATGCTGCGCACCAGGCGCACGTTGGGGGTGTCCCGCACCGTCTGCCACACCTGGGCGATGCGCAGCTGGCTGCCGATCTCCCGCTCCCGCCAGCGGAGGTTGATGAGCTCCTCCAGCCGGCGGGCGATCTCCTGCTGGGTGACGGCCCCCAGATCCGGGTTTTCCATCTCCACCGTGATGCTGCTGCTGACGGTGATGACGGTGGAGCCCACCACGTGCAGGCGGCCCTCCGCCAGCATCACACAGTCGCACCGCCGGGAGAGCTCGTCGTAAATGCGCTCGCACAGCTCGTCGGTGACCCGCTGGTTGTCCAGGTCGCACCCCTCCACCACCACGCTGACGTGGCCGGGGGCGCGGGCCCCGGCGGCATCCCGGCCGGGGAAGCACTTGACATGCCGGGCCTGGGGGAAATTCTGGATGACAATCTCCTCAAAATCCCGCGCCCCGGCGGCCCGGTTCCGGTGCCGCAGGCGCCGGGAGCCGATGGCGTCCGCCTTCTCCGGGGAAAAGCGCTCGGTGCCGCCGCTCATGGCGGTCAGGTTCTCCACCCGGCTGATGCGGGGCAGTGCGCCGATAAGCTCGGTGACCGCGCCGGCGGGCCGGTTTCCCCGGCTGCCTCCGCCAAAGGAGTAGGATACCCGGATGTTTTCCCTCCCCTGGGGAGGCACCCGTCCGTGTATTCCGTCGCCGAAGGTAATGACGCCCTCATAGGGCTCCAGGCTGAAGCAGCGCTCCTCCGGCCCGGCCATAGCCAGCTCGTCCCGGCGCTCCCACGCCACCCAGCAGTGGGCCAGGGCGCCCCCCTCCCACTCCAGGTTCACCCGGCCGGGGAGGTCTCCCGCCAGCTTTTCCGCGTCGGCCAGCGCCAGGGCGCCCGCCTCATCCACCCACACCTGGGCCCCCAGCACCGGGCTGTGGAGCAGCTCCAGGGTCTTGCAGGCCTCATAGGGCCCGGCGGAGAAGCGTTCCTCCTCCGCCCGCTCCCGCTGCACCGCCTCAGAAACATTGAGATGAATGGCATTGAGCCAGGGCCAGCCGCCGCCGTTGTCCAGGTAGGAGCTGCGGGACAGGCGGAGCCAGCAGCCCGGGACGCCGAACAGGGTGCGCACCGGCAGCGGCCTGGGCAGATAGAGCAGCATGGAACCCGGGTGGAGCAGGTTCCGGGTCAGATCCACCGTGCGCACCGGCTCAAACCGCTGGCCCGTCCACGCCTCAAAGCGCAGCTTATCCTCCAGCTGCACCCGTCCCGCCGTGTCAAAAAAGAGGGACAGAGGCATGGCGTGGGGGGAGCGGTCAAACCGGAAATACATGGCCCGCGGGTGCTCCTCCAGCCCCACCAGGGCGGGAAAGTGGAGCCGCTCCACCTGGGAGATGTCGGTCAGCTCCACAGTCTCCCCGTTGTTCTCGGCGGCGCAGGCGTCCACCGGCACTCCCGCGTCATAGGCCCAGACGCACCCCGCGCCTTTCAGGAAGGGCACCACCCACCGGGGCGTCATGGAGAACTCGTTCTCCACATGAACCACCCTGGCCCGGATGTACCAGCCGCTCTCGGCGTTCACCTCGGTTTCAGACAGGTCGGCGGGTACGTCAAACACCACCTCCAGCTCCCCCTCCTGCCTGCAGGAGAAAGGATTCCGGCTGCCCGTCACCGCCAGCGGGTGCCAGCCCAGGCCGTTGAAGTACTCCCACGAAACCTGGGACACGTACACATCGTCCGGCACAATGGCCACCGCGTCCCGCTTGTCGATGATGCGCTGGTTGAACTGATACTGGGGGCTCTGATCCACCAGATCGGTGACAATGGGGGCGATGTCCAGGCGCAGGTTCACCCGGGCGCCCCGTTTCCGGAACACCTGGTCGGAACGGAAATAGCACAGGCTGTAGGGGGTGGGGCGGCGCCCGAAGGGGTAGCCCCCCTCCTCCAGCTCCAGGGGGATGTCCCCGTTGGACACCCCGTCCAGAGGAAGCCTGCCCGCAGGCCGGCTGCGCAGCCGCACTCCGTCCAGCATCAGGCTGCCGCAGCCCGGGCCGCCGGTACAGGCAATGGCAAACCTCCCCTCCTCGTCCGGCAGGAAGGCCTCTGCCCCGTCATAGGTGAGCACCAAGCCGTTCCCCTCCGCCCGGACAGCGGTGAAGGGGATCTCCCCCCCGGCGCCGCGGAAGCTCCACCGCACCGACTCCGGATCGGCCAGGTGCCCGGCGGCCTCCGCCGCGGGGCGGCCGTCCTCCATGCGCAGCTCCACCTCCACCTCACAGGGGCCGGAGAGGGAGAGCACGTCGTTCTGGGCCAGGGTGAAGCGGTGGCGCTGGAGGTTCTCCCCCCCGGTATCCGTGAACAGGGGCTGCGGGCGGCCCGGCTCCAGCCGCTGGATCACCTCCGCCCTGGCGTCCACGTAGTACACGTCCTCCAGCCGGGCGGGCGTGGACTGGATGGCCCGCTCCGTCTCATAGATGATGTTCTCCCCCTCCTCGTCAGAGGCGAACACCTGGGTGCCGGCCGGAACCGGCACCGGCTCCTCCACCGTGTCATGGGCGGTGAACTGGAGCAGGCCGGCAGCGGGCACCGGATCCGGCATGCGGAAGCCGGTGAGATTGAGAAATTCGGTATGCAGCTTGCCGGGGACAGAGTTCATCCGATCCACCGTCTGGTAGAACATCTCGCCGAACAGCTCCGCCAGGGCGGCCCCCGGGTCGTCCTCCGCCCCCTCATAGCGCCACTCAGGGGTATAGGATCTGGCGTGGGCGGCCAGCTGGGCCATGATATCCGCCCGGCTCCTGGGATCCAAAATGGGTTTTCTCACTCCGCGCCGCCCCCTTCCGACCCCTCTGTCACATAGAAGGGATAGACGTGATTATACCGGTTGTTGGTGGAGCGCACCGTATAGCTCACGTGAATGACCACCGCGCCGGTCTGCTGATCCATCTGGTCACAGGTGATCTCCACGTCCCGGATGCGGGGCTCCTGCTCCAGCAGGTTCAGCCGCAGCTCGTGGGCGATGGAGCTGGTCATGGAGCTGGAGACCGGCGCGAAGGCGTAGTCCATGGTATTGGAGCCGAAGTCGGGCCGCATGACCCGCTCCCCGCGCCCGGTGCGCAGGATGATGCCGATGGCCTCCCGGATGTCCTCCTCCTGATCCGCCATGGCCAGCTTGCCCGTCCTGGGATCCACCTGAAGCGGGAACTTGAGCCCCCGGCCCAGAAATTCCTTCCCGTTCACCGTCTCCCCTCCTTCCCTTGCTCCTTGCCTGTCAGTTGATGTTGACCATGGCCCCCTTGATGGTGTTGGGGCCGGAGGCCTGCAGGGTCATGGTGGCGTCCGCCTTGACCTCCACCACTTTTCCCTGGACGGACACCTGGGCGGTGCCCTTCTCCTCCACGGTGGCCGCCTCCATGGAAATTTTGGTCTTGGCCTTCTCCGTCAGGGTGCCGGAGGCGTCCAGCTCCACGGTGGTGTCCCCCGCCGACAGGGTCAGCTTGGTCTTGGCCTTCAGGGCGATGTTCCCGCCCTTCAGATCCATGGTCAGGGCATTGTCCCCGCCCTTGTCCTTCAGAGCCACCGCCTGGTTTTCATCGTCGATGGAAAGCACCGTGCCGGAGGGCAGGGTGAGGGTCACCTTCTGCTTTTTGGGCTCGTCGTAAAACAGCAGTTCCGTGCCGTTGGGGGTCTTGATGGAGAAGTTATAGACCTTGCCGTCCTGGATGGTATAGGGCGGGGGAAACTGGGTAGTCCAGTAGGCCCCCAGCACAATGGGCCGGTGGGGGTCTCCCCCCAGATAGCCCAGCACCACCAGGTCGTTGACATTGGGGAAGAAGAACTGGCCGCACTGCTTGCCCCCCAGCGGGGCCATGACATAGCACCAGTCGGTCTCCTCCTTGTTCTCGTTTTCAATGGGGAGGCATTTGACCCGGTTGAGCTTCTCCTCGTCGTTGATGTTGGTCACCACCGCCAGGGACAGGCCCGGCCGCTGCATCTGCCGCTCGTAGCTCTGGCCAGCCGCGCCCAGGGCGCTCTGAAATTCCTCTGCGATGCTCACGCCTTGGCCCCCTTTACTTCAAACTGGGTGGAGTACCCCTCCTGATTGAACCGGTGGTGCACCTTGCTGATGAAATAGGTTCCCACGCTGTCCCCATCCAGGCCCTTGATCTCAATGAAGCGGCCGGGGATCAGCTCCGGGATGCCCACACAGGTGCCGGAGCCCGCCACAAAGTTCATGGCCAGGGCGTTGAGCCTGGCCTGGGCCAGGGTGACGCACTCCTGATCGGTGCGCACAAACTCGCTGTACTCCCGCAGGGAGGTCTTCTTGAACTTGGTGGCAAGCTGGGCCGCCGTGTCACCGGCTCCGCAGACCGTGACCCGGGTGGCGCCGCCCTTGATAAAGTGCTGCTTCTCATCCCGGCCCCAGATCTCCACCTCACCCACCTGGCCCTGGAGGCCCACCCGGCGGCTGAAGCTCATCAGGCCCATGCCCACGGTCAGGCTCAGGATGGGGCTGCCCCCGCTGAGCACATCGTCGAAGATCAGCTCCCCGTCCACGGCAAACACGTTCATGCCGTACCGCTCCGCCAGCACCTTCAGGTATTTGAAGTCGTCCACCTTCTCCTTGACCAGGGGGGTGCTGTAGCCGCTGAGGCTGCCCACGGTGGCCTTTTTGGCGTAGCCGGCGGAGACCACCTTGTTCAGGAGCTCCTGCACCACCGCCTTGGCCTGCTTGTTCTCGCCGTATACCGGCTCCTGGCAGCTCATGAGATAGCCGAACCCGTCGATGCCCGTCACGGAGATGCGGGGCGGGGCGTAGCCGCTGTACTCTACGGTGCATTCGTCCACGTAGCCGTAAAAGATCTCCTCCTGCTTGACATAACCGCCCTTGACGCTCAGCTCACAGCCCACCTCGATGGTCTTGAGCAGATCGTCCAGCCACTTGGACTTCCCGTAGTCATACAGGCCCTCCAGCTGAAAGCGGCATCCGCCCGCCGAGCCGTCGGCGCAGAGATCCACCTCCACAGAGAGGGGCACCTCCGTGCTCTTGAGTTCTTTCCCGTTGACCTTCACTGTGAAGGCAGGGCCGCGGAAATCCCCGTATTTGCTGCTCAGTGACTGAAAGGTATAGGAACTCTTGTCCAACGGCGCTACCCTCCTCTCCTGCGGTACAGCTTACCGCTCCTGCTTCAGCGCCGGCAGCACCAGCCGCGCCCCCGAGCGCAGCAGGCGGGGGTTGGCCAGGCCGTTGGCGTCGGCGATGGCCCGCCACTGCTCCGGCTGGCCGTACTCCCTGGCGGCCAGGGCCCACAGGGAGTCCCCCTGGCGTACCGTCCGGTATTTGGTGGTGTCCGGCGACTCCAGCGGCCGGGCCAGTCCGGCCTTTTTTGGGGGGATGTATTCCTGGAAGACGCAGTCCAGCCAGGCCCGCAGGGGCACCCCCTGCTCGCTGAAGCGGACAAAGTTCTGCCGACAGCTGATCAGGTGTCCCTCAAACTGGAGAGAGGCCCATTTCAGCTTCACCAGGGGCGGAACGTGCTTGTCCGGATCAATCTCCATCAGGCTGTAGACCTTGTTTGTATAGGTGCGCACGTCAATCAGCTTGGTGAGGGAGGGCAGCAGGCTGTTGCCCAGAAACTTGGCCTTGTCCACCAGGCCGCCCCCCACCTCGCTGCCGGAGGACATGCTGTCGAAAAACAGGCGGAACTGCAGAACCTCCGCCCCGCCGCCGGTATACTGGATCACCGGCGTATTGGTGGCCACCCCCTGGGACTGGGCGTACTTCACCTCCCGGCCCTGGATGTAGCTCTCCGGGTTGTAGAGCACCTCGAAGGAGGACTTCCCCTCCGGCTCGATCTTCATCTTTTCCAGAGGCACCAGAATATTGGGATTGGGCACACCGATGTACATCCTGTCTCCTCCTTCCGCAGTGCGGTGTCACAGGCCGAGCCGCCGGCGCTCCTGCCGGATGCGGTCTTCGATGATCCGATAGATCTTGTCTGCGGCCCGCTGGAGCTCCCCCTCACTGAGGCGGGGCGCGGCGGTCTGCCTTGTCTCCGCCTCCCGGTTTTTCTCCCGGTAGGTGATGGGGGCCGGGGGCCGGTATCCGGGAGCCGTCCACTGGACGGTCTCCTCCCCCTGCGTCGGCCTGGGCAGGGCGGAGATATCCCGGGCCGTCCCCATGTGGGATTGGCCGCCCTGTCCGCCGCTCTCCCGCAGAAAGCGCCGGGCCCAGTCGGGCAGGCTTTGGACATATTCCGATTCCTCCGCCGCATGTACCGCCGGAGGCTGCTTGGGCGCCCCGGCGGGCTCCGCTGCCGGCGCCGCCGGGCCGTAGGTCAGCTCCACCGGCTCCGCGCCGCGCCCGACCGAGGCCCCGGAGGGCGCCCGGAACACGCCGCCCGGAGCCCGGACAGGCTGCCGCCCGGATGGAGCACGGCTCTCCCCGCCGGGCTCCGCACCCATCTCCAGCCCGGCACGGTGGGCCAGCTCCGCCCCTTCCCCGGGCAGCGCCGCCTCTGCGGCAAGCGCGGAGTGCCCGGCTGCCGGGGGTGTACTCTCTGCTGTACGGAGCGCCGGAAGTATGCGGATATCCCGCCCTGAGACCGTCTCCCCCCAGCGAGGATGCTGTGCCGCCGCACCCACTTCCGCCAGGCGGTAGGTTCCGGAAGCGGAGGCCCCGATCCCGGACAGCCGGGCAGCGGTGCCAGGGATGCTCCGGGCCTGCCCTGCGTGGGCGGTGCCCCGCTCCGCCTCCCGGCCCGACATCTGCCGGGACGGAGTGCCGGGCCTGACAGCCTGCCTCATTACGGTGGCCTCACCGCCCCGCTCTTCCTCCATTCGATAGGCCAGTTCCTCTCCAACGGGCATGGACATTGTGCGGGGTGCGCCGGGCTGTTCCCCGGCCCGCACTACATCAGAGGCCAGTCCCGGCGTGGGAACCCTCTTCTGCGCCGCGGCGGTGTCCTGCTCCGCCGAAACTGCCGCCGGGCCGGATGTTCGGATATCCCGCGCGGCGGTGAGCGCCGTCCGGCGCTCCGCCTGCCGGGCAGGGGCTTCCGGTGCCGCCGGCACAGATGCTTCCTCTCTGCCCTGGCCCCTGCGGGCGGTGCTTTGCTCTGCCTCCCGGCCCGATTTCTGCCGGGACGGGGTTCCGGGCTTGACAGCCTGCCCCTCTCCGGCGGCCTCACCGGCTCGCTCCATCTCCATTCGATAGGCCAGTTCCTCTCCAGCCAGCCCGGGCATTGTCCGGGGCGCGCCGGGCTGTTCCCCGGCCCGCATCGCATCGGAGGCCAGCCCCAGCGCGGGAGCCACCTTCTGCGCCGCGGCGGTGTCCTGCTCCGTCGAAGCCATTGCCGGACTGGATGTCCGGATGTCCCGCGCGGCGGTAAGCGCCGTCCGGCGCTCCGCCTGCCGGGCTGGGGCATCAGATACCACCGGCTCGGAGGTTTCCTCTCTGCCCCGGCCCCTGCGGGCGGTGCTTTGCTCCGCCTCCCGGCCCGACGTCTGCCGGGACGGGGTGTTGGGCCTGGCGGTCTGTCCCTCTCCGGTGTCCCCGCCGCCGCGCTCTTCCTCCACTCGATAGGCCAGTTCCTCTCCAACGGGCACGGACATTGTGCGGGGTGCGCCGGACTGTTCCCCGGCCCGCACTACATCAGAGGCCAGTCCCGGCGTGGGAACCCTCTTCTGCGCCGCGGCGGTGTCCTGCTCCGCCGAAACTGCCGCTGTGCCGGATGTCCGGATATCCCGCGCGGCGGTGAATGCCGTCCGGCGCTCCGCCTGCCGGGCAGAAGCCTCCGGTGCCGCCGGCTCGGATGCTTCCTCTCTGCCCCGGCTGCTGCGGGCGGTGCTTTGCTCTGCCTCCCGGCCCGATTTCTGCCGGGCAGAAGCCTCCGGTGCCGCCGGCTCGGATGCTTCCTCTCTGCCCCGGCTGCTGCGGGTTGTCCCCCGCTCGTCATTCCAGGCCGGTTCCTGCCGGGACGGAGTGCCGGGCCTGGCGGCCTGCCCCTCTCCGGCGGCCTCACCGGCTCGCTCCATCTCCATTCGATAGGCCAGTTCCTCTCCAGCCAGCCCGGGCGTTATATGGGGTGCGCCGGGCTGTTCCCCGGCCCGCACCGCGTCAGAGGCCAGCCCCGGCACGGAAATCATCTCCTGCGCCGCGGCGGTGTCCTGCTCCGCCGAAGCCATTGCCGGACTGGATGTCCGGATGTCCCGCGCGGCGGTGAGCGCCGTCCGGCGCTCCGCCTGCCGGGCAGGGGCTTCTGGTGCCGCCGGCATGGATGTTTCCTCTCTGCCCTGGCCCCTGCGGGCGGTGCTTTGCTCCGCCTCCCGGCCCGACGTCTGCCGGGACGGGGTGTTGGGCCTGGCGGTCTGTCCCTCTCCGGTGTCCCCGCCGCCGCGCTCTTCCTCCACTCGATAGGCCAGTTCCTCCCCAGCGGGCCCGGGCATTGTCCGGAGTGCGCCGGGCTGTTCCCCGGCCCGCATTGCATCGGAGGCCAGCCCCGGCGCGGGAACCACCTTCTGCGCCGCGGCGGAGTCCTGCTCCTCCGAAGCCGCCGCCGTGCCGGATGTTCGGATGTCCCGCGCGGCGGTGAGCGCCGTCCGGCGCTCCGCCTGCCGGGCAGGGGCATCAGATACCACCGGCTCGGAGGTTTCCTCTCTGTCCCGGCCCCTGCGGGCGATGCTTTGCTCCGCCTCCCGGCCCGACGTCTGCCGGGACGGGGTGTTAGGCCTGGCGGTCTGTCCCTCTCCGGTCTCCTCGCCGCCGCGCTCTTCCTCCACTCGATAGGCCAGTTCCTCCCCAGCGGGCCCGGGCATTGTCCGGAGTGCGCCGGGCTGTTCCCCGGCCCGCATTGCATCGGAGGCCAGCCCCGGTGGGGGAACCATCTTCTGCGCCGCGGCGGTGTCCTGCTCCGCCGAAGCCGTTGCCGCGTTGGATGTCCGAATATCCCGCGCGGCAGTGTCCTGTTCCTCCGCAGCAGCCGCCGGGCCGGATGTCCGGATGTCCCGCGCAGTGGTAAGCGGCATCTGCTGCTCCGTCCGCCGGGCGGATACATGCCCCTCCCGGTGCCCGGAGCTGCCCTCCGCCGAAGTGGCGGGCTTCACAGCGGCGGTTCGGAGGATATCGGCGGCCCGCTCCACAGCTTTTCTGGCGGCCTCCTGCAGAGCGCCGTCCGCCTGCCCGGCGGGATGCTCCTGCTCCGCCGTCTGCTCCAGAAGCCGGACTTCCTCCGGCGGGCTCATGCGCTCCAGCCGCCGGGACTGGAACGCCGCGCCGTCCTCTTCCCGTCCCCGGCTGAGCGGCGGCAGGACGGTCTCCCCCTCCCGCCGGCGCTGGAGCCGCCGGGAGAGCGCCCGGGCCTGCTGTCCCAGATCTCCCGGCAGGGCCTGCCAGGGAGTCTCCACGTCCCCGCTTTCGACTGCCGGATGCCGGACGCCATTCAGAAAACGGTTATCCTGACGAATGAGCTGATAAAAATTCTGATTCAGATTCCAGGTGTGGGAGGGCCTTTCCCTGCCCTCCCCGGCCTTTTCCTTCCGCTGGGGGGCCGGGCGGCTCTCCCGAATCGTGAGCACCCGTTCCACAATGCGCTCCACAGCCCGGCGCTGCTCGCTCTCCCCCTTCTCCCGGCGCAGGGCCTCCAGCACCAGGCGGAGATCCACCTGGTACACCGGGGCCGGTGCCGGCTCAGCATCAGGCGGCGCCTCCTCCAGCAGCTCCAGGGGCACGTAGGGCCAGCGCCCCTCCGCCCGCTCCGCCCGGGCCAGCAGCTCCTCCGCGAAGGTCTGGGCCAGGGCGCCGAAGGGAGACAGCGCCAGCCGATGCCGGGGCAGCACGCCCATATCCGGTTTTGTCACCGCAATGGATTCCATCAGTAGCACCCGTTATGGATCAGCTCAATCCGGCTGACGGCCACGCTGGCCTGGTTGCTGTTGAGGGCGGGCCCCTCATACTTCTGCAGGTGGGCTCCCACCACCGTCCACTCCCGCTGGGGCACCCCAAAGCTGTCCTTGAGGATGATGGCCCCGGCCAGGGGGATGGACATGCCCTGGTTGACCATGGCCATCAGCAGGGAGACGCTGTCCACGCTGGTGACCACCCCCTGCTCCAGCACCAGGATGCCGGGCTTGGTGTTCTTGAAGAAAAACCGGGGGTAGTTGCTCCCCCCCTCGGTATAGACCTCGTACTCCACCTCCATGCCCAGACCGGAGACCGACTGGAAGCCGCCGGTGAGGGCTGCCCCCGTCCCGATGAGGGCCACGTCAAAATAGGCGCCCGATATGGCCATGGGGTGTCCCTCCTTCCATCTGGCGCCGGGGCTCAGGCAGTCCCCGGCTGGGTGGTTCGCTTCATGCCGGTAATGGCGAAGGTGAGGCTCTCGGTGAGCACCTCACTGCGGCTGCTGTCCAGGGGCGCCAGCTCATACCCGATGGGCATGGCCCCCTGCAGAGTCCAGATCACCCCGGGATTCCCCTTTTCGTTGAGGGTGATCACGTCGATGGTGCGCCGCAGGTTGGCCCCGGTGGGGCCGGTGTGCACATCGGCGGAGGCGGAGAGCATCCAGTCCAGAAACTCGTTGTCCCCCACCACACCCTTGCTCAGGGTCACGGGGGCGAAGCTGGTGAACACCGGCGTGTACTCCTTCACGCCGCGGGCATCGCTGCCGTCCCGGGCCTGAATGGTCTCCACCTGCATCTGGATGCCGGAAAACCGGCTGAAGGCGGCGGAGATCTCCTCGCTGTCACCCACCCGAACCAGGAACCGGAAGGCCTGAATGGGCTCCGGATATAAAATGGCCATGGATCTCTCACCTGCCGTTTCATCTCAGTTCAAAGCTCTTATGGCTGTCGCCGCTGAGTTTTTTGTTGATGGCGGATACCTCGCGGCACCAGCGCCGCCGCTCCCAGTGATCCAGGGCCATCAGCGCCTCGTTAGACCAGTGCAGATAGTAGGCCAGAAACGCCATCTCCTGGTAGAGGCGCTCCTGGGGGTAGAGCGACACCCCCCGGGTGTGCTTCAGGGACAGCGGGCTCTCCTCCCGGCGGGGGATGCCCTGCCATGGGAAGGGGTGCTCTCCCTCCCCCCCGGTCTCCGGCGGCGGGAGCCGCAGGGCGGGGAACCCGGCATTCTCCTCAGAAGCCCACTCTAGCCCAGCAAAAAATCCAGCGGCACCTCAAACTGCTGGTTGCAGTGGGGGCAGGTGAGCTGGTAGTGGGGCATCTCGGACATATTGATGCGCTGGTACATGTCCTGGAGATAGGCCAGATCCATGGTGAACAGATTCTCGATCACGCGGGTGTTCACCGCGCTCAGGGTGCCCAGCTTGGTGATCACCCGGGAGAGCAGGATGATGGTCAGGTAGCCGGAGTTCTGCTGAACCCGGGGATCCCGCAGGGGGAGGATCTCGTCCGCCGCCGTGGCCAGGCGCATGGTGCCCCGCTTGTGGAGATCCCCGTTCTGATCCACATAGCCCTTGGGCAGCTCAAATTCAAATTCGGTCTGCATGGTGTCCTCCTATTGGGTATGCCCAGATGATTCCCCACAGCCCACAGGCGGAACCGCCTGTGGGCTGTCAGGAACCTATCCACGGAATCAGATCTCAGACGGCGCGCCGGACACGGCGCCGGGGATGTGCTCCAGGCCCTCGTGGCACAGCTCCAGGGACTGGATGGCCACCTCGCCGCCCATGCCGTTCAGATCGGGCACGGTGTAGCCCACGGGCCAGGCGTTGATCAGCTGCCAGGAGGGGCCCGGGTTGCCGGCGTCGTCAATGAGGGTGATGGTCACGTTATGCCGCACCATGCCGGTGGGGGGCGCGGTGTTGGTGGGGGCGACGGAGTAGATCCAATCCAGGAATTCGGAGTCGTCGGACACGCCCCAGCGCAGGGTCACGTTGCCGAACTTGGTCAGGCCCGCCAGCTTGCGGGGGGTGTTGCGCAGATCATCGCCCTCCCGGTACTCCACGGCGTCGACGGAGGAGCTCATGCCGGACACTTCGGAGAAGCCCCCGCGCTGCATCCCATCGATCTCCACCTGGTACCGAAATACTCTGTAGGGGTAATTGATGGCCATGATTTATCTTCGTCCTTTCTGTATCAGTCTGTGGCGCGGGATCACTCGGAGGCGGTCTTCTGGGTGATGCGGAAGATCACGAACTCGGCGGGCTTCACGGGGGCGATGCCGATCTGGCAGATCAGGCGGCCGTTGTCGATGTCGTCCTGGGTCATGGTGGTGGGGCCGCACTCTACGAAGAAGGCCTCGGACGGGGTGGAGCCGGCCAGGGCGCCGTCCCGCCAGCAGGTGGCCAGGAAGGCCTCGATGGTGCGGGTCACACGGCTCCACAGGGCGGTGGAGTTGGGCTCAAAGACCACCCAGTTGGTGTTGGCCTTGATGGACTCCTCCACATAGATGAACAGGCGGCGGACGTTGAGGTACTTCCACAGGCCGTTGGAGCTGATGGTGCGGGCGCCCCAGACACGGATGCCCCGGCCGGTGAAGGCGCGGATGAGGTTGACGCCGATGGGGTTGAGGATGTCCTGCTCGCCCTCGTTGTAGGCGCAGGACAGGCCGGTGCAGCCCCGAACCACCTCGTTGGCGGGGGCCTTGTGGACGCCCCGCTCGATGTCGGTGCGGGCATAGATGCCGGCCATGGCGCCGGAGGGCGGGAAATAGGCCGAGCGCTTGGCGCCGGCGTCGTACATCTCCAGCCAGGGGTGGTACATGGCGGCATAGGTGGAATCGTACATGTCGCGGAAGTTGGCCACGTCGTTGGTCTTTTTCAGCTCCATGGGCACATCCAGGATGGCAAAGCAGCTCTTCTTGCTCTCACAGAAGCCGATGAGAGCCGCCTGCACCTCGGGGGCGGTGATGCCGGGGATGGCCATGATAGACACATTGCTGTTCTCCAGGAAGGCCTGCAGACCGGTGCGCCGGCCGGGGCCGTCGTCCTTGCCCAGGAAGGTGTCGGAGGAGGCGGTGAGAACGGAGCCGTTGCTGCCGCCCTGGAGGGTAAGCACCAGCTCGCTGCCGGTGCCGCCGCACAGGTCGTAGGGCACGATGGGGGCGGCCTTGGGCGCGGGCGCGGGGGCCTCCTTGCCGTCCTTGTCCTTCTCCTTGGCGGGGGCCGGGGCGGCGGCCTTGATCTCCAGCACCTCCACGGTGATCAGGTCGGACTTGGCGGTCTTGACGCAGATGTTGTTGAGGGCGCCGGGCTTGAGGGAGAGGTTCTCGAAGGTCTCCACATTGTCCCCCAGCCGGGCGGTGACGGTGATCTCACAGGTCTTGATGTACTTGGCGGTGCCCACCTTGGTGTCGGCCACGTCCAGGGTGCAGGGGGCGTCCAGGGTGACCACCCGGTCAAGCACGCTCTTGATGGTGGCGTGGGCAGCGGTTCTGCCGTCGAACAGCTCCACCACGTCGCCGGGGTTGAAGCCGTCGGCGTTCTTCAGGGTGAGATCCGCACCGCTGACGGCCAGAACCTGGGTCTTGGCCTTGGAGGCGGGAGCGATGGTCACCCGCATGTCCTCCGCCCAGGCGCCGGGGTTGGCGGCGGTGAGCTTGAGCACGCCGGTGGTGAGGGTGGCCGCCTTGGCGTCGCCGGGCACCGCCCGCATGATGTAGGCGCGGGCGCCTCCGTTGGCGAAGAACTGCTCCACCGCATAGGGCAGGAAGCGGTTGCCGCCGTAGGCCGCATCGCTGAGATAGCCCCCGTAGATCCGCTTGTAGTCGGCGAAGCTGGTGACCAGCTGAGGCTGCCCGATCACCGGGCCCCGCTCCGCCAGGCCCACAAAGCCCGCGGTACTGGTGCTGACGCCCTGCATGGGTGTTGCGCCGGAATCATACTCCTCCACGTAAACACCCGGGGATAGATACTCTGCCATGTCTTTGCTTCACGCCGCATGGATCGGCTGGGGGCCGGACGTGAAGCGCCCCTCCTTTCTATCGTGAAAATTTTGCTTGCTGCTGATATTCTCCAAAACCGCGGCAGGCCGCGTGTTGGATTCAGAAAGTCAGATCGAGGCCCTGGGCCCCGGCCGCCAGCCGCTCCCAACTAGAGGAGAGCACCGCGGCGTTGTATTCCAGAGCGGCGGCAATGCGCTCCC
Organism: Flavonifractor sp. An10; assembly: GCF_002161215.1. GTDB lineage: Bacteria > Bacillota > Clostridia > Oscillospirales > Oscillospiraceae > Flavonifractor > Flavonifractor avistercoris. The sequence goes on along the minus strand of NZ_NFMB01000009.1, from coordinate 39,947 downwards.
GGGCCTCAAAGCGCTCGGTGAGCCGGGCGCTGGTGCGGAACACAAACCGCCCCTCCTGGAGGAAGAAGCCCCCCTCCGTGACCTGGGCGTTGAGCCGGGAGCACAGAGCCAGCGCCGTCTCCGGCGCCTCCACCCGGGCCGGGTGCAGCCCGTAGACCAGCACCAGCGCCCCCCGGCAGTCGCACACCGTCTGCCAGGCACAGCCCCGGCTGGTGAAGCGGAAGCGGAACCGCATCCCCTCCCGGAGATAGTCCACGCCGCTGTGCTCCAGCAGGGCCGCCAGCTCCTCCGCCCCGTCGGGCGGAGCGTCAAATTCCCATGCCATGGGGCCCGCCTCCTTCCGCTGTCAGCCCCGCCGGGTCAAAGGCCCGGCCGGCGGTCTCCACAGTCAGTTCCACAGGCGGCTCCACGGTCTCCGCGGGCATCTCCGGCACCGGGAAGGGAACCGTCTCCACCTCCCCGTCCGGCGGCAGGAACCGGGCCCGCGCCGGTGCGGGAGCCCCGGCCTCCAGCAGGGCGTTCATGCCCTGGTTGCCCAGCCAGCCGGCCAGCTCCTCCAGCCGGTTCGGCGGCAGCTCCCACACAGGGGCGCCCGCCAGCACCGCCCGGGCGGCCTGTCCCGCGCTGCTGATGCGTTCCCGTTCAGGCTGGCGGCGGATCTGCTCCGTCTGCTCCCGGTGCTCCGTCTCCTGCCGGGCCCTCTCCGGGCTCCACTGCTGCTCCATCCGCCGCCCCCTCTCCGTCCTCGGGCGGGGGCTCCTCCGCCCCCACCGCCTCCCGCAGAGCCTGATCCAGCGCCCCGGAAAAGCCCGGCTCACTGAACGCCTCCAGCGCCTCGGTGGCCCGATCCGCGAGGAAGCTGAGCTTGTTGGCAAACTCCTGGCGCATCTGGGCCTTTTTGGCAACCATGGCCTCCATCCTGGCAGCGGCGGTCTGGAGGGCCGCCTTCTCGTCCGCGCTTGACGCGTCCCGGAGCTGCCCCCGGTACTGCTCCAGCAGCGCCCGCTCCCTGCTGTCATCCAGGAAGGGGTACATGGTGCGCAGGGTGTCCGCCCCCTGTTCCCCCATCTCACTCTTGCCCAGGGCAAGATCCCGCATGTCCTCCACCGTGCGGCGGGCCCCCCGGAGGGTGTCCACCACCAGGCCCACCGCGCTGTCGGTGAAGCCACGGTTGAACACCACCTTATCCGGGCTGTGGCCGGGCACGTTGCGGGCGGGGGATGCCTTCTCGAAGAGCTTGCGCTGCTGCCACTTGTCCGGCTGGGACTGCCCCACCGTCTTTTTCAGGCAGGAAAAGAGCATCATCTGCCCCGTGCCCTGGAGCACCGCCCCGGACAGGGTTCCCCGCTGGAAGGCCGTCTCGGAAAAGCGGCGGAGCATATCCTGGTCGTCCGGGCTGCTGCGCTCGTAAAATCCCCGGGCCGAGGTGGGATCCGGCATCTGTCCGGCCTCTTCCTGCGGCTGTCCGGGCTGCGCCCCGGCGTGCTCCTCCGTCTCTCCGCCGGCCAGCTGAGCCGCATGGCGGCGTCCCATGGCGTCGAAGGTCTGCTGGAAGCTCTCGGTCACGTGATAGAGGGGATCCCGGTGCTGAAACTGCTCCGTGCCGGCGGCCCAGGCCATCTGGCGCCGGAGGGTTCGGGAGAGATCCTTCGACCCCGCCGGCTCCGCCTCCGTCCGGCGGCGTATGTAGATCCGGTTCATGGGAATCCACCTCCCAGTGCCAGGCGCATACTCTGGACGACCCGCCGGAAGTCTACCGGCCGCAGGATAAAGTCGGTGCAGTGCAGGCGGACGCAGCGCACGGCGTACTCCGGCGTGTCATCCACCAGGATGATTCTGCACCGCCGATCCCGCTCCCGGAGCAGGCGGGCCTGATAAAAGCCCGTGCTTCCGCCGAAGCCCAGAAACACGATGTCAACGGGCTCCTTCCACGCCTCGAACGCATCCGCATTGAGAAAGCAGTGAAATGTGGCCTGGATCCTGTATAACGCGCAGTACTGGACAATCCACTCGCGCAGCTTCTCCGCGGCTGCCTGACTGTTTTCACATACGGCAATCCTCATGTTCCTCCACCGTGGCTCCATCTATGAAGCGACACCTTACTTATAGCACATCCCCCACAGCGCCACAATCAAATCGGCGTGAACGGGCCCAATCGGGGGCAAACGGTAAATGCCCGGCATTCTCTCCTGAACCGCAGGAGGGCGGCGGCGCCTCTCTGTGCAAACCGCACAACACCCCCTGCCTCCGGCCCCGAAAGGGCTGCCGGCCGGGACGCCAAGGCCGGAGGACGCAAAAATCCGGTGCGCCGCTTCCTGAGGAAGCGGCGCACCGGATTGTGTTTATGGGGCGGCGGGCGGGGCAGCGGATCAGTGACCGGGCCCCTCCGGCTTTCTGGCGGCGGCAAGGAGCATCATGGGCCGGCGCAGCTCGTCGGCCATGCCGGGCACGTCCATCAGTCCGGGGTCGGGCCTGGGCTCCACCAGGGCCCTCAGCACAAAGCCCGCGTCCAGGAGAGCCCGGACATAGGTGGTCAGGGTGCGGTGGTACTTGATCACATCACAGCCCAGGAAACGGGCCGTCCGGCGCCCCTCGGTGAAGTAGTGATCCACCGGCCAGTATAGGGGCGCGCCGTCGGGGCCGGTGACCCACTCCTGGGAGCCCTCGGCGGTAAACACCGGGTGCTCGCAGGAGAACACGAAGTCCCCGCCGGGGGTGAGCCAGTCGTGGATCCGCCCCACCAGGGGCTCCAGCTCCTCCACATAGTGGAGGGCCAGGGAGCTGAGCACCACCTCAAAGGAGGCGGGCGGGAAGTCCACGTCCTCCATGGCGGCACGGACATAGTGGATGCTCTCGTCGTGGGTGTCGGCCCTGGCCTTTTCCAGCATCTTCTCCGACAGATCCACCCCGATCACCGCCGCCGCGCCGTGGTCGGAGGCATACCGGCAGTGCCAGCCGAAGCCGCAGCCCAGATCCAGCACCCGCTTGCCGGAGAAGCCGGGCAGCAGGCGCTCCAGCTCGTGCCACTCCCCGGCGGCGGACAGGCCCTGCACCGACCGGGGAAAGCGGACATACTGTTCAAAAAATGCCGGGTTATCGTAGTTGTTTTCCTTCATTGCATATGGATTCCTCTCTGAGCAGCGAATCAGCCCCGGTAGGGCCGGTACCCGCTCTGATTCCTGCGGCGGGAGCCGTACCGGCGGCTCCGCCGGCGGAAGCCGAACCACCAGACCAGGAACACCGCCAGGGCGATGACCAGCACCACCAGCACCAGCGCCAGAACGCCGAACAGGTTCAGGCTGCGCAGCAGGTTCAGGGGGTTCCAGGTGGGGTTGGCCGTCTTGCGCCCCTCGGGGGCGGCGTACCGCCCGTCCACCGTCCCCATGGACTGGAGATAGGAGGCCAGGGCGTACCACTCCTTTACCTCCGAGCCGTTGGGGTTGTGGATGATGTGCTCCTCAAAGTCGGTGATCACATTGCCGTCGGCATCCTTGGGGGTGATGGTGAGAATCCCGTAGGACTGGGCATTGACGGTGCCCAGCATCTGGCCGGTGTACAGGCCGGTGACCACCCGGTAGAGCTTGTCGTCCTCGATGGGCACGGCAGAGCCGTCGGGCAGCACCTGGGCGCAGTCGTACACCTTGTTGAAGATCATCCGGCGGGGGTTCCACGACCAGGTCATGCCCGCGCCGTAGATCTGTGCCTCGGACATGAGGGGGGACACGGAGGCGTCCACCTCAAAGGCGTCTTTCAGCTCCCTCCCCGTGATCCACACGGAGATCAGGGGATAGCCCGGCGTGCCGTCCGCCCCGGAGCCCAGGGAGGACACGTTGAAGGCGTCGGAGGTGGTAATGTCCCCGGCCTGGAAGGAGCCGCGGATCACCCCGGCGGCCACCACCGCGAAGTCCACGGGCACATAGTCCGCCCCCTCCGCCTGCTGCACCGCATAGACGTAGGAGTCGGCAATCAGGTTGCCCAGGGTGTCCTCCCGGTGCTCCTCCCCAAGCTGTTCAATCGGTGTAAAGGAGAAATCCGACACAGCAAGCACCTCGTCGAAGCCCACGCCGTAGTCGTCCAGATACTGTTCCTCCACCAGGGGCCGGAAGGTGTTCACCAGCGCCGTCATCTCTGGATCCTCCGCCACCGTCTCGTCCACAGGGATCAGGCGGTAATCCTTGACAGTCTTTTCGCCGTTTGGTTTCCAGGAAATTGTGATCGAGCCCAGGTTGGCGGTGTAGGCCCCGCAGGAGACGATCAGGGTGTCCCCCACCCGGATGGGCTCGGTAAGGGTGGTGTGGGTGTGGCCGGAGATGATCAGATCGATGCCGTCCACCTGCCGGGCCAGCTGGTAGTCCTCCCCCTTCCCCCTGCCGTCGGTGCCGCTGTGGGACAGGCAGATGATGAAATAGGGCTCATTCCGGCCGGACAGCTCCTCCTCCAAAGCGGCCACGGTGCGCTCCGCCGCATCGGCGATGGGCTCGAACTCCACGCCCGACATGGGGGCGTTGCTGTCCGCCACCTCCCCCATGAGGCCGAAGATGCCGTAGTTGACCCCGCCCCGCTCCAGGATCATATAGTCCCCGATGCCGTAGCGGTTCCAGGCTTCGGTAAGGCTGCCGCTCTCCGGGCGGATGCAGTTGGCCTGGACAATGGCGGGCAGGGGATCCCCGCTGTCCACGGCGGCGTTGAGCATGTCCGCCAGCCCCTCCGAGCGGTAGTCAAACTCGTGGTTGCCCAGAGTGGTCACGTCATATCCCATGGCGCCCAGGGCCCGCAGCTCCGGCGCCTCGGCGGCGTATATGGTCTGGAACAGGCTGCCCATGGAGAAGTCCCCGCCGTCCAGCACCAGGGCGTCCGGGTGGGCCTCCCGCTCCTGCTTGATCAGGGTTGCCAGGCGGGTATAGCCGCCGGTCTCCCCGCCGCCGGCGTCGGGCATGGGGAGGAAGTGGTCGTGGGTGTCGTGGGTAAACAGGATGGTGCTCTCGTAGGTGGGCGCGGCGGCGGAGGCCGGGGATATCAGCGCGCCGGCCAGCAGAATCAGCGCCAGGCCCAGTGCGGCCAGGCGGTTCCAACGCGGATGCGGCATGGTCTTCCCTCCTTCTCCCCTAGTTTGCCATACTTTCGGAAAAAAAGAAAGCCCCCCGGGGCAAAATCCGTCGAAATGCGAAAAAAAGAGGCCGGCGGCCATGCCGCCGGTCTCTTGGGGTATCTGAATCAGCGCTCCGCCATGGGGACATAGTCCGCGTGGGTGCCCACATATTTGTAGGCCGGGCGGATGATCTTGCCCATGTTGATGAGCTCCTCGATGCGGTGGGCGCTCCAGCCCGCCACGCGGGCCATGGCAAACAGGGGGGTGTACAGCTCCAGGGGCAGATCCAGCATGTGGTACACAAAGCCGGAGTAGAAGTCCACGTTGGCGGACACGCCCTTGTACATCTTCCGCTCGCCGGAGATGACCTCGGGGCCCAGCCGGGCCACCATGGAGTAGAGCTCGTACTCCTCGGTGCGGCCCTTCTCCCGGGACAGCTTCTCCACGAACTTCTTGAACAGGTTGGCGCGGGGGTCGGACAGGGAGTAGACCGCGTGGCCCATGCCGTAGATCAGCCCCGCCCTGTCAAAGGCCTTCTTGTCCAGCAGGGCCTGGAGGTAGCGGCGCACCTCGTCCTCGTCCTTCCAGTCCTTCACGTGCTCCTTCATATCCTCGAACATGCGCACCACCTTGATGTTGGCGCCGCCGTGCTTGGGGCCCTTCAGGGAGGCCAGGGCCGCCGCCATGCAGGAGTAGGTGTCGGTGCCGGAGGAGGTGACCACGTGGGTGGTGAAGGTGGAGTTGTTGCCGCCGCCGTGCTCGGCATGGAGGGTCAGGCAGATGTCCAGCACGTGGGCCTCCCAGAAGGAATAGGAGGAGTCAGGCCGCAGCAGGGAGAGGATGTTCTCCGCCGTGGACAGCTCCGGCCGGGGGGCGTGGATGTACAGGCTGCTGCCGCTCTTATAGGTATAGGCCTGGTAGCCGTAGACGCTGAGCATGGGGAACAGGGAGATGAGCTGGACGCACTGCCGCATGACGTTGGGCAGGGAGATATCGTCGCACTGGTCGTCATAGGAGGCCAGGTTGAGCACGCTTCGGGCCAGGGAGTTCATGATGTCGTGGCTGGGCGCCTTCAGGATGATATCCCGCACAAAGTTGTTGGGCAGGGTGCGGTAATAGGCCAGCTGCTTTTGGAAGCTCTCCAGCTCCGCGGCGTTGGGCAGGCGGCCCAGCAGGAGCAGATAGGCCGTCTCCTCAAAGCCGAAGCGGCCCTCCTTCAGGGCCCCCTCCACCAGGCGCTCCACATTGATGCCCCGGTAATACAGCTCGCCCTCGCAGGGAACCTCCTTGCCGTCCACAATCTTCTTGGCCACAATGTCGGAGATCTCGGTCAGGCCAGCCAGGACGCCCTTGCCGTTGAGATCGCGCAGGCCGCGCTTCACGTCATACTTGACATAGTCGTCCGGATCAATGCTGCTGTGCTTCAGGGACTGAGCCGCCAGGGCCTCAATTTCAGGGGTGATGTCGCAATAGTTCGGGTTGCTCGCCATAGAAAACCTCCATTCTCTTCTTACGTATGCCGGGACGGCCGGCAGCCGCCCTTCCGCTTCCAATATGTGAAAATCAGTTTAACACAGAAATGTTACCAAATCATGAAGGCGGAAAAACTTTCCTCTGCCGGCTCAGAGCAGATCCTTCCGCTTGAGCACAATGGCGGCCAGCAGGATGATGCCGCCGGTGAGGGCCAGCGGGAACCAGAAGAACTGATCCAGAGGCAGTCCGGACACATTCATGCCGTAGAATCCGAAGATGATGTTTGGAATGGCCAGCAGGATGGTGATGGAACTGAGCACCTTCATGGTGACGTTCAGGTTGTTGGAGATCACCGACGCGAAGGCGTCCATCATGCCCGAGATGATGGAGGAGTAGATGTTGGCCATCTCAATGGCCTGGCGCACCTCGATGAGCACGTCCTCCAGCAGGTCGTGATCCTCCTCGTACAGGGTAATGATGCGGCCCCGGAGGATCTTCTCCAGGGTCACCTCATTGGCCTTCAGGGAGGTGTTGAAGTAGACCAGGGATTTCTCCAGATCCAGCAGCTGGATGAGCTCCTTGTTCCGCTGGGACTTGTAGAGCTGCCGCTCCATGAAGTTGTAGATTTTGTCGATCTGCTTCAGGTACTGGAGGAAGCGCTTGGCTACCTGGAGGAGCATATAGAGGATGAAGCTGGTGCGCTTCTGGGTCTCGGCGTTGCGCACCAGGCCGTCCTGAAAGTCCCGGAGGATGCTGGACTCCTTCAGGCAGACGGTGATGATGTGCTTCTGGGTGACGATGATGCCCAGGGGCAGGGTGGAGTACTCCACCGCGTCGTCCTTCTCCACGGCGGGCACGTCGATGATGATGAGGGTCTGCCCGTCCTCGGTGTCGATGCGGGAGGTCTCCTCCTCGTCCAGGGCGGCCCGCAGGAAGGAGGGCTCCACCCCCAGGGTCACCGCCACGGTGTTCAGCTCATCCTCGCTGGGATAGGTCAGGTTGACCCAGCAGCCGTCCTGAACGGAGTCCAGGCGGGTCATCTTTCCGTTGATGGTCTTGTGGATAGAGAGCAACTGTATCACGCCTTTCTTGGCGCGGGAGGCCCAAATGGGCATAAAAATCCCCGCACGCTTTGTCTTTGCCGCCCGCGCCGGGACTTCCCGGGCAGGCCAAACGGCGACACAGGCGTACGGGTGCACCGAGGGATCCGGTCATCCGAAGGGCCAATGCGCCGCGCTGGGTATGGGACATTCTCGACTCACAGGGTCACCGCTCACGGCGCATATCACTCCTTTTGTTTCTCTGTTTGATTCAGCTGACAGGAGCGCAGCCGGCTCCTGCTCCAGCACTCCCTATTATAAGCCCGTCCCCGCCGGATTGCAAGCAAAACGTCCGCCGCGAAATTTTTTCGCCCTCCTGTCCCCGCGATTCCCGTCGGATCTCCGGGGATCATTTCGAAAATGATCCCCGGAGATCGGATCTTGACAGCGCGGCGGCGCTTTGCTATACTCTTCGGTAAGGACGGTGAAACCATGAGCAAAGAAATCGGCATTATCGACGCGGATCTGCTGGACAACGGAACCCGCCACCCCAACCTGGCCCTGATGAAGATCAGCGGCTATCAGAAGGAGCTGGGAAACAACGTCACCCTGCTGGAGGACTACTTCGCCATTCCCAGATACGACGAGGTCTACCTCTCCCGGGTGTTTGACTTTACCAAGGTGCCCATTGATCCCAAGGACTATCCCAACCTGCACATCGGCGGCACCGGCTATTTCTGGATGGACGCCGAGGATCTCCCCCACGAGATCGAGCACCATATGCCCGACTACCACCTGTACGACGAGTACGTGGGCAAGCAGATCGCCCGGGGCATCAAGGCCCAGACCTACAGCGACTACATGGACTACAGCATCGGCTTCACCACCCGGGGCTGCTTCCGCAAGTGCCCCTTCTGCGTCAACCAGAAGTACGACCACGTGTTCCGCCACTCGCCCGTCAAGGAGTTCTTCGACCCCTCCCGGAAGCACATCTACCTGTGGGACGACCAGTTCTTCGGCTTCCCCAGGTGGCAGGAGGTCATCGACGAGCTGGAGGAGACCGGCCGCCGGTTCCAGTTCCGCCAGGGGCTGGACGTGCGCCTGATGACGGAGGAGAAGGCCCGCCGCCTGGCCAGGGTGAAGTACCACGGGGACTACATCTTCGCCTTCGACCACATCAGCGACACCCCGCAGGTCAGGAAGGGCCTGGAGATCTGGCGGCGGTACTCGGACAAGTCCACCAAGCTCTATGTCCTCTCCGGGTTTGAGTCCCAGGGGGCGGAGGAGATCGCCTCCATCTTCGAGCGCATCCGCATCCTGATGGAATACCAGTGCCTGCCCTACATCATGCGCCATGAGTACTACAACCAGTCCCCCTACAAGGGGATGTTCATCACCCTGGCCCGGTGGTGCAACCAGCCCAACTTCCTCAAGAAGAAGAGCTTCCGGCAGTTCTGTGAGGCCAACGGCCTGCACAGCTCCGCCTACCGCTACATGTCCCAGTTCGAGCACGACCATCCCGACATCGCCAAAACGTATTTCGACATCCGCTTCGACCGCCGGGGCGGGCAGTAAACATGCGGGCAGGAGCTATCCTGCCCGCACCTTTTTATGGCCGTAGGAAGTGGAAATAATTCATCCCCAGCTCGATATAGACTCTCTGTTTGAGCAGCAGGTGCCTGTCCTCCACCATACCGTCCTGAAAGCCCACCTCGATGCCGCAGCCGGAGGAGATCAGCTTGGCCTTCATGTCGTCCCGGATGTACTTGCCGGAAAAGACGATGATGGAAGGGATGGGCGCCGCGATGCAGTCGTCCAGGGCGTAGCTCAGCTTCTCAAAGGCCGAGCCGCTGGTCTCCTGCAGCTTGGCCTCGATAGCCATGGAGCGGCAGTTGACCGGGTTCATGACCACCACGTCCAGCTTGCGGGGCGTGCCGATGAACCGCCAGCCGATGTACTTCTCCTCCGCCACCTCCAGCCCGTCCCCCCAGCTGCGGATATACTCCGCCAGGGCGTGCCGGAAGCGATTTCCATTGTTGGGCATGTCCCTCCACCTCCTGGTTCCTCTGCCTCCATGATAGAGGATCCCGGCCCATCGGTCAAGCCCGGATATCCGGCGCCCCGCCCTGTCCATCTTCCCCCGCGTTCCGCCTGAAATTTTTGGCGAAAACGGCAATGCCCGTCTCTTGCGCATGTCCTATCACCATAGTATAATACTAAAAGTTAGGTTGATAAAACTTGCTTTAGGTGGATGAACATATGACGAGGACAGAGACGGAACAGACGAGGAAAACCCTGGAGGACGTGGCCCCCGGCCAGCGGGGGATCATTCTCCAGGTGGGCAATGAGAACGGGCCGGTGAAGCGCCGGCTGGTGGACATGGGCCTCACCCCCGGCACGGAGGTGACGGTGCGCAAGGTGGCCCCCTTCGGCGACCCGCTGGAGCTGAACCTGCGGGGGTACGAGCTCTCCCTGCGCAAGGCGGACGCCGCCCAGATCCAGGTGGCCACCGGCGAGGAGGGGGAGCGGCGGGCCAAGACCCGGAAGCAGCGCATCGGCATGGTGCAGCACATCCCCGACGAGGAGACCCTCCGCCGGATGGACGCCGACCACGCCCACGAGGCCGCCGAGCACGGCGGCGTGCCCGACTACGCCAGCCACGACACCCGGGAGATGAAGCTGGCCCTGGTGGGCAATCCCAACTGCGGCAAGACCACCCTCTTCAACGCCCTGACGGGCTCCAACCAGTACGTGGGCAACTGGCCCGGTGTGACGGTGGAGAAGAAGGAGGGCCGGGCGGAGGTGGACGGCAAGCCGGTGACGGTGGTGGATCTGCCGGGCATCTACTCCCTCTCCCCCTACTCCATGGAGGAGATCGTGGCCCGGGACTTCATTGTGGGGGAGCGTCCCGACGCCATCATCGACATCATCGACGCCACCAACATCGAGCGCAACCTGTACTTAACCGCCCAGCTGCTGGAGCTGGAGCGGCCCATGGTGATCGCCCTCAACTTCATGGACGAGGTGGAGAAGCACGGGGACAAGATCGATGTGGAGCGGCTCTCCCGCGCCCTGGGCGTTCCGGTGATCCCCATCACCGCCCGGTCGGGCAAGAACGTCCAGGAGCTGCTGGAGGAGGCCCACCGGCAGATGCACGTGGGCGTCACCGTGGAGCCCGATGATCTGTACGACGACTTCACCCACCAGATCCACCACAAGGTGGGCGAGCTGATCCACGACAAGGCCTACGCCGCCGGCATCCCCGCCCACTGGGCCTCCATCAAGCTCATCGAGGGGGATTCCCTGGTGAAAAAGGCCCTGGGCCTGTCCAAAGACGAGGAGGACAGGCTGGAGGCCATCTGCCGGGAGTACGAGGGGGCCTACGACCTGGGCGACCGGGAGACCCTGATCGCCGACGCCCGGTACCAGTTCATCCAGGAGGTGGTGTCCCAGTGCGTGCGCCGGGGCCGCCCCCTGGGCGCGCCCACCCTGTCCGACCGGATCGACGCCGTCGTCACCCATAAGTTCCTGGCCATTCCGGTATTCCTGCTAATGATGCTGGCCATGTTCGCCCTCACCTTCGGGCCGGGGCAGGCCCTCTCCGACGGAGTGGACGTGCTCATCAGCGACTACTTCGCCGGGGCCGTCCGCTCGGTTCTGGCCGCCGCGGGCACCGCCCCCTGGGTGGAGGCCCTGCTGGTGGACGGCGTGATCGCCGGCGTGGGCGGCGTGCTCACCTTCCTGCCCCAGATCGCCATCCTGTTCCTGTTCCTCTCCTTCCTGGAGGACTCGGGCTACATGGCCCGGGCGGCCTTCATCATGGATCGGCTGCTGCGGCGGTTCGGCCTGTCCGGCAAGGCCTTCATCCCCATGCTCATGGGCTTCGGCTGCACCGTCCCCGCGGTCATGGGCGCCCGCACCATGGAGAATGAGAAGGATCGGCGCATGACCATCATGCTGGTGCCCTTTATGTCCTGCTCCGCCCGGCTGCCGGTGTACGGCCTGCTCACCGCCGCCTTCTTCCCCAGATACGGCGGGCTAGTGGTGTTCTCCCTCTACCTGCTGGGCCTGCTCTTCGCCATCGTCTCGGGCATTTTGCTGAAAAAGCTGGTGTTCAAGGGGGAGCCCGCCGCCTTCGTGCTGGAGCTGCCCCCCTACCGCCTGCCCACCCTGAAGAACATCTCCCTCCACGTGTGGGAGAAGGTGAAGGGCTTCCTGGTGAAGGCGGGCACCCTGATCCTGGCCATGAGCGTGCTGCTCTGGTTCCTCCAGTCCTTCGGCTTTGAGGGCGGCGCCTTCGGCATGGTATCCCAGGAGGAGTTCTCCCTTCTGGGTACCATCGGCACCTTCCTCTCCCCCGTCTTCGCCCCCCTGGGCTTCGGCACCTGGCAGGCGGCGGTGGCCCTCCTGTCCGGCCTGATCGCCAAGGAGATGGTGGTGTCCTCCATGAGCATGTTCTACGGCTTCTCCATGACCGCCAGCGGCACCGCCATCGCCGCCGCCCTGGGCGGCACCTTCCAGAGCCCCCTGGCCGCCTACTCCTTCCTGGTGTTTGTCCTGCTCTACGTGCCCTGCGTGGCGGCGGTGTCCACCATCCACAAGGAGATGAACTCCACCAGGTGGACGCTGGCCTCCATCGGCTGGCAGCTGTGTGCCGCCTGGCTGGGCTCCTTCCTGGTGTACCAAATCGGCTCCCTTGTGCTGCAGGTGATCTGATGCTAAAATATGTGATATACATCGGCGTGGCGGCCCTCATCGTGTGGGCGGCGTGCTACCTCATCTACCGCTTTCACCAGCGTCTCAAGGGCAAGCGGGGCTGCGACTGCGGCGGGTGCGGAAGCTGCCCCCACACCGGCTGCCGGCACCGGAAAACAATTGACAATTGATAATGGATAATTGAGAATGATTCCATAACCCAAACGGAAGCGTATTCACGAACCCGGTTCCGAAATCAGCCATTATCAATTCTCAATTTTCAATTATCAATTCCAGAAGGGGGGAAAGATTTCCCATGGATGAGAAGCAGAGGCAGCTCCAGGACTGGATCGGCGAGAGCCGCCACATCGTGTTTTTCGGCGGGGCCGGCGTCAGCACGGAATCGGGCATCCCCGACTTCCGCAGCGTGGACGGGCTGTACAACCAGCAGTACCAGTACCCGCCGGAGACCATCCTGAGCCACACCTTCTTCGAGAAAAATCCGGAGGAGTTCTACCGCTTCTACCGCAACAAGATGCTCTTTCCCGACGCCCAGCCCAACGCCGCCCACCTGAAGCTGGCGGAGCTGGAGGCGGCGGGAAAGCTGGACGCGGTGGTGACCCAGAACATCGACGGTCTCCACCAGGCGGCGGGGAGCAAGACCGTGTACGAGCTCCACGGCTCCGTCCACCGGAACCACTGCATGAAGTGCCGCCAGTTCTACGGCCTGGACTTCATGATGGAGGCCGCGGGCGTGCCCCGCTGCCCGGTGTGCGGCGGGGTGGTGAAGCCCGACGTGGTGCTCTATGAGGAGGCGCTGGATCAGGAGACCATGGAGGCCGCGGTGCTGGCTATCGCCCGGGCGGACATGCTGATCATCGGCGGCACCTCCCTGGCGGTGTACCCGGCGGCGGGACTGATCCGCTATTACCGGGGCAATAAGCTGACCCTCATCAACAAGAGCCCCACCCCCTACGACCGGGAGGCCGACCTGGTGCTCAACCAGCCCATCGGCCAGGTGCTGGGGGTTATTCGGGTATAAACGATACTATTTTATTGACAAACGATATTTTCTGCGCTATGATATTCCCAAGATACCTGTCTGTGGGGCGCGGCGACCCGGCGCGCCCATGCGGCACGAGTTCTGAAAAGGGGGAATATCATCCCATGGAGAAAACCGCCGTGCAGAAGCTGGCCGGGGTGCTGAAAATCCTGGTCACCATCACGTTTGTGTGCAATCTGATTGTCCTGGTCATGGTGCCCGGGCTGGTGCATATCAGCGTCCGCCAGGGCCTTGCGGAGTGGTGGCAGTATGACGCGGACGACACCCTCCACATGCTGCTGCTCGGCGGATGGGGGCAGTGGGGGCAGAACGGGGCCTATGCCGATGTGCTGGCCGCCTTCCTGCTGTTCTGCGGGGTGTGCACGGCGGTGATCCTGTGGCAGGGCCGCCGGGTACTGGGCACCATTCTGGCGGGCAACCCCTTCCAGCGGGAAAACGGCGTCAGCCTCCGCCGGGCGGGGGTGTGCTGCTTCGCCATCTCCGCCGCCGCCCTGGTCCGGGTGGTGTGGGGGCTGTTCTACTATCAGTCCATCGCCTCCCTGCTCACCTACAACGCCCTGTTTGTGCCCATCTTTCTGCTGGGCGGCCTGCTCTGCCTGGTGGTGTCCGCCCTGTTCCGCCAGGCGGCGGAGCTGAAAGCGGAAAACGACCTGACCATTTAGGGGGTGCGGTATGCCCATTGTCGTCAATCTGGATGTGATGATGGCCAAGCGAAAGATGAGCCTCAACGAGCTGTCCGCCAAGGTGGGCGTCACCCTGGCCAACCTGTCCATCCTGAAAAACAACCACGCCAAGGCGGTGCGCTTCACCACCCTGGAGGCCATCTGCAGGGCCCTGGACTGCCAGCCCGGGGATCTGCTGGAGTATGTGCCGGAACAAGAAGAAACGGAATCCTGAGAGCGGCCTTGGGCCGCTCTTTTTTGGCAGAATGGTTGACAAGTGTAAACCGATCTGGTATGGTAGGGTTACAAGAGTAGACCAAAGGAGGTTATCGCCGTGGAGGAGCGGGAGACCATCCGCCTGTCAGACAGCGAGTGGCGGGTGATGGAGGAGCTGTGGACGGCCCCGTCTACCCTGATGGAGCTGGTGCGGACGCTGGGAGACAAGACGGGCTGGGCCAAGAGCACTGTGGCCACCGTCCTGCGGCGCATGGAGGCCAAGGGTCTGGTGACCTACGAGGAGGGCGAAAAGGCGCGGGTCTACCATTCTGCCCTGAGACGGGAGGACGCCGCCCTGGCGGAGACCCGGTCTCTGCTCCACCGGGCCTACCACGGCAGTGTGGGGCTGATGATGTCCGCCCTGGTGAAGGGCGGTTCCCTGAAGCCGGAGGAGCTGGAGGAGCTCCAAGCCATTCTGCGGGAGGCGGAGAGGGGGAGGGTGACGTGAAGGAAATTCTGCTCACCTCGTCGGTGCTGATTCTGGCCCTCACCGCCCTCCGGTTCGCCCTGCAGGGGAGGATCTGTTCCCGGCTCCAATATGCCCTGTGGCTGCTGGCGGCCCTCCGCCTGCTGGTGCCGGTGAGCATCGGAACCAGCCCGGTGAGCGTGCTGGGGGCGGCGGAGGCCATCCCCGCCTATGTGGAGGCGCGGCAGTCTGCGGGCGATGCACCGGCGGCGGACGAGAACACCCCCTCCCCCGTTCCGGCGCAGGATCTCCCCATGGAGGCGCTCTATCCCCCGCAGACCGCCCTGCCGGAGCCTGCCCTCCCGGAACCCGCCCTCCCCGCGCTGGAGACCATCCTCCGCTGGGTGTGGCTGGGCGGCGCAGCCGGGTTCGGACTCTGGATGCTGGCGGTAAACCTGCGGTTTGGGGCACAGCTGCGGCGGAGCCGGTGGAAGCTGTACAAAGCGGATGGCCCGGTGCCGGTGTATGTCAGCGGGGCGGCGGAGACCCCCTGTCTGTTCGGCCTGCTCCGGCCCGCCATCTATCTGCCCCCGTCCTGTGCGGAGGAGCCCACCGTGCTCCGACATGCCCTGGCCCACGAGCGGGCCCACTACCGCCACGGCGACCACCTGTGGGCCCTGGTGCGCTGTCTGTGCCTGGCCCTCTACTGGTTCGACCCGCTGGTGTGGCTGGCCGCCGCCCTGTCCCGCCGGGATGGAGAGCTCTCCTGCGACGAGAGCGCCCTGGCCGCCCTGGGCGAGGAAGAGCGCATTTCCTACGGCCGCACACTGCTGGCCCTGGCGGTGCGGCGCTCCGGCCCCTCTCCCCTGCTCCACACCGCCACCACCATGTCCATGGGGGCGGGCGGGCTGAAAGAGCGCATCCGGCTGATCGCCCAAAAGCCCCGCACCCTGTGGCCCGCCGCGGCTCTGGCTGTCGGTTCGGCCGCCCTGCTGGCGGCCTGCACCTTCGCCGGCACCCCGGAGGCAGAGACTCCGGCGGCCCCGGTCGGGACTTCCACCCCCTCCCCCACGGCGAAGAGCCAAGATCCGCTTCCCTGGGAGGAGGATCCCGCCCTTCTGTTTTCCATCCGGCAAGTGAGCTGGTGGCCCGGCGGCTGGCTGGACGACTATGAGCGGCGATATACCTTTATCCTGGCCCAGCCGGAGGGCCAGGATGATGTGTGGCAGGTGATCGGCTGGCAGGACGAGACCGGCACGCTTTACCCGGCGGAGGGGAATCCGACCCAGGCCGATCCCCTCCAGGCCGCCATGGACTATGCCGCCGCATATCTGGAGGGCATTCGGAACGAGGAGGACTTCTACCTCCAGGGCACCTGGACGTCCAGCGAGGAACAGATCACCACCAACACAGCCGCCCCCTCTCTGAAGGTGACGGCGGTCGCGGACTCATCTGTCGTCGTGCGCTTTACCGTAAGCCGTCCCGGGGACTGGTACTACGGAGAGCAGTTCACACTGGAGCGGGAGATCGACGGGATCTGGTATAAAATACCGGTGGTGAGTGACAACAACTCCTTTCTCTTAACTGCTTATCACATACAAGCAGGTGAGCCCACAGTGAAGACCTACTACTATCGATGGCTATATGGAACCCTTCCCATTGGTCATTACCGGATTTTAACCGGCGTCAGCAACTGGGACGTGGAGAACGGCGATGAACTCCTGGCCGCCGAGTTTGACATCTCCTAGCGCATCGCAAGCCTATCTATCAGAAAATAATTATTGTAATTCAATAAAAATAAATTGACAAGCAATCCCTCCTGTGCTATTCTCAGAGACAGACAGGAGGGATTGTGTCATGCTATATCCTGTAAATCTGATTGTTTCCATCGCCCTGGCACTGCTGCTTCTGCTGGGCGGCTTCGGTCGGGAAAGCGAGGCGGACTATGTGGCCCGGAGCCTGGATATCGACCTGCCGGAGCCGCTGTCCGTCACGTATGGGGACAGCCACGGGGGCTTCCACGGGGACGGCCTGCTCCACATCGAACTGACCTTTGATTCGGAGGACAGGGCGGCGGTGGAGGAGGCCGTCTCCAGCCACCCCAGCGGGTACTGGAATCCCTTCCCCATGGATGAACTCATGGAGGAGGTGGTCTACGGCAACTGTGCCGACACGGTAAGCTGGCCCGTGCCGGAAAACGGCTGGTGGTACCTGCTGGATCGTCAGGAGGACGGAGAGGGCGGCATGCTCACGCGGCACTCCTATAACTACACCTTCGCGGCCTACGACTGCGAAACCGGCATCCTGTATTACCAGGAGCTGGACACCTGACAAGTGAAAGGGGCGTTTTTCATGGATCTGCTGACTTCCTTCGGCCCTCTGCTTCTGGGCCTGCTGGCCTGGGGGCTGGGGCTGGCGGCCCTGGCGGGCCGCCGGAGGGGCCTGTGCCTCCTCAGCCTGGGCTGCTGCGCCGCCGCCCTGTTCCTGGTGATCCTCCACTGCGGCGTCCAGCTCCGGGAGGGGGACTTTGCCGCCATTGAGGACACCTGGGATGCCTTCACCCTCTGCGCCGCCGTCCTGCTGGCGGGCACCCTGGCCCTCGCCGGGGCGGCCTGGCTCCGGGGGCAACGCAAAGGCTAACTCCCCGGCGGCTCCGTCAGGGCCTGGGTGATATACTGCTCCCCGTAGAGCATGTCATAGACGATATTCTTCCAGTCCGCCACCAGAGAGGCGCAGTCCTCCGTGGGCTCATGATGGGGGGAGCCGTCGGCGGCCACAAAGAGCCGCTCCCGGTAGAGGAGCATCTGCTCCCCGGCGTCCGCCACCCACTGGAAGTACAGGGGCCTGGGCACGCCCGCCCACCCCAGCAGCTGGGTGCCCAGCAGGGTGCAGCTGGTCTCGGCGGGCAGCGCCAGCTCCGCCCCGTAATTGTTCCACACCAGGATGTTGGTGGTGTGCATCCGCTTGAGCTCCTCCGGCTCCCACCGGCTGGTGTCCGCCGTGGAGGAGCAGCCCAGGCTGGTGTAGAGGGTGCCGCCGGCGTCCAGGGACAGGCCGGGCAGGTGGTCGCCCACAAACACCAGAATCACCGGCTCCTCCACCCGGGAGAAGTAGTCCACCAGCTTCCCCAGGGAGGCGTCCGCATCCCACAGGCCGTGGAGCAGGGCATCCAGCACCCCCTGCTCCTCCTCCGTCAGGCCCTCCGCCGTGGCGGACACCGGGGCGGGCGTGTCGAACTTGCCGGCGAAATAGGGCTGGTGGTTCTCCATACTCAGGCCGTAGAGGAACACCGGCTCCTCCCCCCGGGCCTCAAACCGGGCGATCAGTTCATCGGCCAGGGTGTCATCGGAGACATAGCCGCCGGCATAGGTCTTGTCCACGGTGAAATCGTCCTGGTAGACCAGCCGGTCAAAGCCCATCCGTGGAATGTTCATATCCCGGTCGTAGAGAATGTCGCCGTAGGAGTGGACGAAGAGGGTCTCATACCCCGCGTCCCCGAATACCCGGGCCAGGGAGGGCACCCTGCTGTAGGCCGTGGGATCCTGAATGCTGGTGAGTGACTCCCCCGCCCCCAGGAAGGCGGAGGGGATGCCGATGAAGAGCTCCATCTCCACATTGCCGGTGCCGCCGGCATAGGTGTTGGACAGGAAGGCTCCGGTGGGAAACTCCTCCGCCAGGGCGTGGAAGTTGGGAATGGGGTCGGCGTCAAACTCCACCCCCGGCAGGCGGGTGGGGTCGAAAAAGCTCTCTGAAACCAGCAGGATCACATGGGGCTTCTCCTCCGGCTCCCCGGTCTCCTCCGCGTCCGCCCTGAGCCGGAGCAGGATGCGGTTCATGCCGTCCTCGCTGTAGGCGTCGGGCTCGGCCATGGTGCTCTCCCGGGCGGCGCTGTACAGCCCGGCCAGCAGGCCCAGCCGGTCGTTGCGCATGGCCTGGCTCTCCCCCTCCTCCCCGGCCAGCAGGGCGGCGGACGCCGGGGAGAGCAGGGCCCACGCCAGCAGCACCGCCAGCACGGCCAGGGCGGACAGCCGCCGGGCCCACGGCATGGGCCGGGCCGGATGAGACCAGGCGAAGGCCGCCAGACAGAGGAGCACCATTCCTACAATGGCCCCCCAGGTGCCCGCGCCCAGGCTCATGCCGGGGCGGAGGAAGCCGGCCACCTGGCCGGCCTGGCCCGCCATGGCCAGGTCGCTGACCAGCAGGGGAATGCCGTTGACCGCCTGCTTCAGGTGGCTGGCGATGGCCAGGAGCAGGCAGGGCAGTGTGGTGAGCAGCTGGGCGCACAGCAGGCTGTCGGTGAGGGTGGCCAGCAGCAGCTGGGCCAGCAGGAGCACCAGATAGATGTACCCCGCCGCCTGGATATGGCTTCCCATCCACGCCCAGGCCGCCGCCCCGTCCTGGAGCGTAACCAGCTGGCACAGGTACACCCCCGCCAGGGGCAGCAGCACCATCAGCAGCGCCCGCCCCCGGGGATCGGCGCGCCGGTACCAGCGCCGCGGCGCTCCGCCGCCCTCCAGCCGCTCCATGCTCCTCACCTCCGTCCGTTTGATTTTCTATTTTAGCAAAAACACGGGCCCGCCGCAAGGGCGGGCCCGTGCTTTATTCGGTTTGGAAGGCACACCCGGGAGGCAGGGCCAGCAGGGGAAAACCTTGCGTCTGTCCATGCGCACCCCCCCTTCTCATTCCGGCTCAGCCGAAATACACGTCCGCGCTTCCCATGCTGTTGGCAATCTTCAGCTGGTTGGGGCCGCCTTCCCGGCGGACGGAGCCGTACTGGGTGGAGCCGTCCAGATACAGATCACCCATGGTGACGTCCAAATCCAGACTGTAGGTGTCCATGGACTGCCAGGTGGTGAGATCCAGATCCCCCATGGACAGGGTGATATCCGTATTCCCCTGGAAATCCCCATCCAGATACACGTCCCCCATGTCGTTTTTCACGGTGAGGAAGTCGGTTGTGGTGAGGGAGTACCCCGTCAGATCGCCCATGGACAGGGTGATATCGGCATCTGACGCCATCACGCTGTCCAGAGACACATTCCCCAAGTCTGTGGACACGGTGAGGCTGTTTGCCGTGAAGTCCGTCAGCTCCACCTGTCCCATGGCGGTATGGATGTCCACGGCGTCCAGGGACGCGTCTTCGGGGATTCCGATGGTCACGGCGGCCTCGTCGCCGGAGGTGAAGAATTCCATGGCACTCAGGGCCGTGCCGGTGATGCGCAGGGTGTCCCCGTCCAGCTCATAGTCCAGCAGGGCGGCGTGCTCGCCGCTGAAGGAGAGGTCGTACTCCCCCGTGGGCATCACAGATACGTTGCCCATATCGAGCTCCACCTCAATCCTGGAAAAGGCCGGCACCTGAACCCAGCTCTCCGTGGCCGTCCCTTCGTCTGCCGCGACCTCCACATGAACCATAGGCGTCTCGGCCGCCACGGCGGAGCCGCCGCCGAAGGGCATGTTCAGATGGGTCTGGGCCCCCAGGGCGAAGCCCGTCAGGGCCAGCAGGCCGCCGGACATGGCCAGGAACGCCCCGGCCCCCAGGCACACTTTTGCAGGCAGGTTCATACCCGCGCCTCCCTTCTCATCAGCCAGCGGTTCAGGGCCCCTGCCATGGCCCGGAAGCACAGGCCGCCCAGGGCGAAGCTGCCCGCGATCATCAGCAGGCCCACGCCGCTGGACAGCATGCCCATGCCGCAGAAGAACATCATGGTGGCCATGCCCGCGCTGAACAGCACCGAGAAGCCCGACCAGGCGGTGACAATGCCCACACCGATGGCCACCACGCCGCCGATGGCCACGCCGGCCACCACGCAGACCACCACAAAAGCCAGGGCCAGCACCACAATCACCGCCGCAATGATCAGCGGGATGGCGATGGGGGCGGCGCAGATGGCCAGCAGCACCTTCCACAGGGAGCTGTGCCCGCTCCCCCGGGTCGGGGGCGTCCGCTCCGCCGGAGTCTCCCGCACCCGGTTGGCCCCCAGGATGCGGCCCACCAGCTCCGCCGGGGTGCCCAGCTCCCGCACCACCCGGGCCTCCCCCGCCGGGCCCGCCTCGTCAAAGTACTCGGTATAATAGGCCACAATCCGCTCCAGCTCATCCGGGGGCGTCCGCCCGGTGAGCAGGGCCCGCAGCTGGGCCAGGTACTCGTCACGTGTCATACGCGCTCCGTCCTCTCCTTGAGTCTGGAGCCATTGTACCACGCTTTTCTGAAAGGGCAAACTTAAGGAAGATTAAAATTCCATAAAAATGGCCGCTGCCACCGCCGCCGCGGCCATGGTTTTATGCATTTTTACCTAAAATCATATATATTTTATGGGCTATCGTCCGTCCGGAGGCCGCGCATGCCTGCGCCGACAGTTCCTTCCGACTACGGAACATCCTGGTTTTTGCCACTTTGGGGTTGTAAAAAATCAGATTTTGATATATTATGTACGGTGCGAAATTTTGTTAAAGGTATCAGGTGACTTGCATGAGCCTTCGTATCGGTATTGACATCGGCTCCACCACCGTCAAGGTGGTGGTGCTGGACGAACAGAACAAGCTGCTGTTCCGCTCCTATGAGCGGCACTACTCCAAGGCCCGGGAGCGGGCGGCGGAGACCCTGCGCTCCATCCGTGACAAGCTGGCTGGGCAGCAGGTGCGCATCGTGATCACCGGCTCCGCCGGCCTGGGCGTGGCCAAGGCGGCGGACATTGATTTTGTGCAGGAGGTGTACGCCACCGCCGCCGCCGTCAACCAGTACATACCCGACACCGACGCGGTGATTGAGCTGGGCGGCGAGGACGCCAAGATCATCTTCTTCGGCGGCGCTCTGGAGGAGCGGATGAACGGCTCCTGCGCCGGCGGCACCGGCGCCTTCATCGACCAGATGGCCACCCTTATGAACGTGAGCGTGGACGAGCTGGACGAGCTGAGCCTGAAGCACGAGAAGATCTATCCCATCGCCTCCCGCTGCGGCGTGTTCGCCAAGAGCGACATCCAGCCCATCCTCAACCAGGGCGGCCGCAAGGAGGACGTGGCGGCCTCCATCTTCCAGGCGGTGGTGGATCAGACCGTGGCCGGCCTGACCCAGGGCCGTGAGCTGAAGGGCAAGATCGTGTTCCTGGGCGGCCCCCTCCACTTCCTGAAGGGCCTGCGCCAGCGGTTTGTGGAGAGCCTCCAGCTGGACGAGGCCCACGCCATCTTCCCGGAGGACGGCGACTGCTTCGCCGGCATCGGCGCGGCCCTGTGCTCCTCCGACTACGCCGAGCGCCCCTTCGACGAGGTGCTGGAGCGGCTGGAACAGAGCGTGGACAGCGTGGGCCTGGTGGACACCATGCCCCCCCTGTTTGACAGCCAGGAGGAGTACGATTCCTTCCTGGCCCGGCACAACGCCATGCACCCCCCCGAGGTGGATATTCACACCTACACCGGCGACGCCTGGCTGGGCATCGACGCCGGCTCCACCACCACCAAGATGGCCCTGATCACCGCCGACGGCGGGCTGCTCTACACCTACTACCACTCCAACCAGGGCAACCCGGTGGCCATCGTGCTGGAGCAGCTGAAGGAGATCTACTCCCTGTGCGGCGGCCGGATTACCATCAAGGGCGCCGCCGTCACCGGCTACGGCGAGGATCTGATCAAAAACGCCTTCTCCTGCGACGCCGGCCTGGTGGAGACGGTGGCCCACTACAGCGCCGCCCGCCACTTCAACCCCGACGTGGACTTCATCATCGACATCGGCGGCCAGGACATGAAGTGCTTCAAGATCCGCAACGGGGCCGTGGACTCCATCATGCTCAACGAGGCCTGCTCCTCCGGCTGCGGCTCCTTCATCGAGACCTTCGCCAAGGCCCTGGGCTACAGCATCGCCGACTTCGCCAAGCTGGGCCTGCTGGCCAAGCACCCGGTGAACCTGGGCTCCCGCTGCACCGTGTTCATGAACTCCAGCGTGAAGCAGGCCCAGAAGGACGGCGCCAGCGTGGAGGACATCTCCGCCGGATTGTCCATCTCCATCGTGAAAAACGCGGTGTACAAGGTCATCCGGGCGGCCAACGCCGACGATCTGGGCCAGCACATCGTGGTGCAGGGCGGCACCTTCCACAACGACGCGGTGCTCCGGGCCTTTGAGCAGGAGCTGGGCCGGGAGGTCACCCGCCCCACCATCTCCGGCATCATGGGCGCCTTCGGCGCGGCCCTGTACGCCCGGGATCTCCACCTGGACAAGAGCACCCTCCTGGACGCCAAGGCCCTGGAGGCCTTCACCCACACCGCCAAGCCCGCCACCTGCAACCTGTGCACCAACCACTGCTCCCTCACCGTCAACACCTTCGACGGCGGGCGGCGCTTCATCTCGGGCAACCGCTGCTCCCGCCCCCTGGGTAAGGAGAAGGTGGAGAACCCCGACCTGATGCACTACAAGTACAAGAAGCTCCGCGCCCTCCAGGGCAAGGGGAGCGGAAACGGCGTCCGGGGCCGCATGGGCATCCCCTTCGGGCTGAACATGTACGAGAACCTGCCCTTCTGGTTTGAGTTCTTCACCCGCCTCAACTTCGAGGTGGTGCTCTCCCCCGAGTCCTCCCGCAAGCTGTACCTGAAAGGCCAGCACACCATCCCGTCGGACACGGTGTGCTACCCCGCCAAGCTGCTCCACGGCCATGTGGAGGCCCTGGTGGAGGAAGGTGTGGACGCCATCTGGTACCCCTGCATGTCCTACAACAACGACGAGGGCATCGGCGACAACCACTACAACTGCCCGGTGGTGGCCTACTACCCCGAGCTGCTGGCCGCCAACGTGCCCATGCTCAAGCAGACCAGGTTCCTCAACCCCTATGTGGGCCTGTGGCGGCACAAGGACTTCGAAAAGCGCATCGCCCAGCTCATGGAGGAGCACTTCTCCATTCCCAAAAAGGAGTCGGTGGCGGCGGCCAAGGCGGCCTATGAGGCCTACGACGCCTACGTCCACGACGTGCGGGAGACCGGGAAGCAGTACATCGACTATGCCCGGGCCCACAACATGCCCATCATCGTGGCCTGCGGTCGGCCCTACCACATCGATCCGGAGATCAACCACGGCATCAACGATCTGATCACCTCCTTCGGCTTCGTGCTGGTCACCGAGGACGCCCTCAGCTACCTGGAGGGCTACGCCCCCCGAAAGGTGCTCAACCAGTGGACGTTCCAGAGCCGGATGTACAACGCCGCCCGCTATGTGTGTACCCAGCCCGACATGCAGGTGGTGCAGCTGGTGAGCTTCGGCTGCGGCACCGACGCCATCACCACCGACGAGCTGCGGGACATCCTGGAGCACGGCGGCAAGCTGTACACCCAGCTGAAGATCGACGACATCAGCAATCTGGGCGCGGTGAAGATCCGCGTCCGCTCCCTCATGGCCGCCATGGATGCCCGCAAGGCCCAGCAGGCCGCCAACGGTTGAACGATATGACACGACAGGAACTGGACGCCGTCATCGACGGGCAGCTCTCCGCCGACCTGGGCCTGGAGCCGGACGTGTGGGACACCCCCGGCAGGGTCACCGCGGCCCCCTGGCGGGAGGATTTCCGCCGGCGGCGCTACCGGGCGGGGCACCCCTTCTTCCTGGGGCACATCCGCCGGGGTGCGGCGGCCTTCGCCGTCCACGAGTGCCTGCTCCCCTGGGCCCGGGAGCACCTGACTAAGCTGGAGCCGGAGTGGTGCCTGGACTACGCCTGCCTGAAGCAGATGGACGACGCCCTGCGCCCCTGGGGCTGGACGGTCGCCAACGCCCACCCCTTCTTCGCCCCCGATCTGACCTGCCCCCCGGCCAGCGCGGAATTTCCCGCGGCCTGGTATGAACAGGCGGAGCTGAAGCGGTTTCGGGGGGACGGCCGGTGGACGGACGCCCTGGCCTTCCAGCCCGACTTCCCGGACATGCTGGCCGTGGCCGCCCTGGACGAAGGGGGACAGCCCGTCGGCATGGCGGGGGCCAGCCGGGACGGGGAGCGGCTGTGGCAGATCGGCGTCAACGTGCTGCCGCCCCACCGTGGGCGGGGTCTGGCCGCCGGGCTCACCGCCCTGCTGAAGGACGAGCTGCTCCGCCGGGGGATCGTCCCCTTCTACGGCACCGCCCAGAGCCATATCTTCTCTCTGAACACCGCCCGAAACGCCGGCTTCCGCCCCGCCTGGGCCGAGGTATGGGCCAGGCCCCTGTAAGCGGCGTTTCGCCCGTTTCCCTGTACTTCCAACGAAAGGATCCAATTTCTATGGCAGAACTGGTATACGACAAAACCGGCCGCCTTCTCTTCACCAAGGAGATGAAGGAGGAGTACACCATCCTCTTCCCCACCATGCTGCCGGTTCACTTCGGGCTCATGGCCCGGATTCTGGAGACCGAGGGCTTCAAGGTGGAGATGCTCACCACCAACCACCGGGGCATCGTGGACGAGGGCCTCAAGTACGTCCACAACGACACCTGCTACCCCGCCCTGCTGGTGATCGGCCAGCTCATCGACGCTATCAAGAGCGGCAAGTACGACCTGCACAAGGTGGCCCTGATGATCACCCAGACCGGCGGCGGGTGCCGGGCCTCCAACTACATCCACCTGCTGCGCAAGGCCCTGGAGAAGGCGGGGCTCAGCTTCATCCCCGTCATCTCGGTGAACCTGTCCGGCCTGGAGAAGAACCCCGGCTTCCAGCTGGGGCTCAACACCCTGCGCAAGGCCATCTTCGCCATGATGTACGGCGACATCATCGTCCAGACCGCCAACCAGGTGCGCCCCTACGAGGTGAAGCAGGGCCAGACCGACGAGACCATTGAGGCGGTGGAGAACTGGCTGCTGGAGGGGATGAACCAGGGCAAGGGCCTTTCCTTCAAGAGCATGGTGGAGAATTTCGACCGCATCGTGGCCGCTTTTAAGGAGATCCCCGTGGCCGGGGAGCCCAAGGTGCGGGTAGGCGTTGTGGGCGAGATCTACATCAAATACTCCCCCCTGGGCAACAACAACCTGGAGCAGTTCCTTCTCTCCGAGGGGGCCGAGCCGGTGGTGCCCGGCCTCACCGACTTCATCATCTTCAAGATCTACAACCGTGAGGTGGATGTGAACATCTACGGCGGCAAGTGGATCAAGAAGAAGGTGTGCCAGATCTTCAAGGGCTACGTGGAGAAGTGCCAGAAGGCCATGATCGCCGCCATGTCCAAGGGCGGCTTCCGGGCCCCCGGCACCTTTGAGGATCTCCGCCGGCTGATCCAGGGCTACCTGGGCGAGGGCAACAAGATGGGCGAGGGCTGGCTGCTCACCGCCGAGATGCTGGAGCTCATCCACTCCGGCACCCCCAACATCGTCTGCACCCAGCCCTTCGGCTGCCTGCCCAACCACATTGTGGGCAAGGGCATGATCCGCAAGCTGAAGGACGACTACCCCTTCTCCAACATCGTGGCCATCGACTACGACCCCGGCGCCACCAAGATCAACCAGGAGAACCGCATCAAGCTGATGCTGGCCAACGCCAAGGGACTGGCCCGGCAGGAGGCGGAAAAGCGGGCGGCCGAGGGCGCCGTCCGCGCCTGAGACAAACAGATAGCCCCGCGGGCTGCCACGCCGCGGGGACGTGACGGGTATCGGGGCCATCGCCCCGATACCCGTTTTTGCGGTATCAATTCCATTTGGAGGGATTTCATTTGGCGGAAAACAAGATGGCGGTCATGCCGGTGCGCCGGCTGCTGCTGAATATGGCCTGGCCCATGATGCTGTCCATGCTGATCCAGGCGCTGTACAACATGGTGGACAGCATGTTTGTGGCCCAGCTCAGCGCCGACGGCTTCGTGGCCCTCTCCCTGGTCTACCCCATCCAGACCCTGATGATCTCCATCTGCGTGGGGGTGGGGGTGGGCTACAACGCCCTGCTGGCCCGCCGGCTGGGGGAGGGCAGGCAGGAGGAGGCCAACCGGGTGGTGGCCCACGGCTATTTCCTCTACCTGGCGTGCTGGGTGATCTTCCTGGTGCTGGGGATCACCCTGGCCCGGCCCTTCATGGAGCTGTTCGCCCCCGGACAGCCCCAGGTGATCACCTACGGCGCCCAGTACCTGTCCATCGTCATCGGGGCCTCCGTGGGCGTGTGCATGCAGTTCGCCGGGGAGCGCACCCTCCAGGCCACCGGCAATACCGTGGGGCCCATGATCATCCAGGGCATCGGCGCGGTGGTCAACCTGATCCTGGATCCCCTGCTCATCTTCGGCATCGGCCCCTTCCCCCGCCTGGAGGTGGCCGGGGCGGCCATCGCCACCGTGCTGGGTCAGCTGGTGGGCATGACGGTGGGGCTGGTCATGGTGCGCCGGAACAGCCTGGTACGCCTGTCCTTCCGGGGCTTCCGCCCCGACAGGGCCATCATCGGCCCCATTCTGCGGGTGGGCATACCCGCCTCCCTGGTGCAGGCCCTGGCCACGGTGATGAACCTGGGCATGAACCTGATCCTCCCCCTGTTCACCGCCTCCGGCGTGTTCATCCTGGGGGCCTACTTCAAGCTCCAGTCCTTCCTGTTCATGCCGGTCGCCGGCCTGAACAACGCCCTCATCCCCATCGTCAGCTTCAATTACGGCGCCCAGCAGCGGGAGCGCATCACCGGGGTCATCCGCTTCGCCCTGGCGGCGTCCATCGCCATCATGGCGGCGGGCACCGTGGTGATGGCCGTCCTGCCCGGCCCCCTGCTCCGGCTCTTTGAGGCCGACGCCGCCGTGCTGGCCGAGGGCGTCCCCGCCCTGCGGATGATCGCCCTGTCCTTTGTGTGCGCCGGGGTGTCGGTGATCCTCTGCGCCGCCCTCCAGGCCCTGGGGGCGGCCAATGCCAGCCTGGTGGTCTCCCTGCTGCGGCAGGTGGCCCTCCTCTTCCCCGCCGCCCTGCTCTTCGGCTTTCTCAGCCCCGGCCTGGTGTGGCTGTCCTTCCCGGTGGCCGAGGTGGTGTCCTGCCTGGCCGCGCTGTTCCTCTGCCGGCGCACCGCCCGGCTGCGGCTGGCCGGCCTGTGAGCGCGGGAAATTTTACGTCCCCGCTCTTGACAGCGCCCGCCGCTCCGGTATAATGAGAATCGAATATCCCTGTTAAGGAGGTCGTCAGCTTGGCGAAAACGCCCAAGGAGCAGGCAAAACCCCCTGTGAAATCTTCCACCCGCATGTCCAAGAAGGGCCCCCTCACCCCGGAGCAGCTCCGCCGGGTGGACGCCTACTGGCGCGCGTCCAATTACCTTGCCGCCGGGCAGCTCTATCTGCTGGACAATCCCCTGCTGCGGGGGCCCCTGCGGCCGGAGCATCTGAAACCCACTCCGGTGGGCCACTGGGGCACCGTGCCGGGGCAGAATTTCATCTACACCCACCTCAACCGGGTGATCACCCGGTATGAGCTCAATATGATCTATGTCTCCGGCCCCGGCCACGGGGGGAGCGCCATGGTGGCCCAGACCTATCTGGAGGGCAGCTACAGCGAGCGCTATCCCAACGTGAGCCAGGATGAGGAGGGCATGCGCCGCCTGTTCCGGCAGTTCTCCTTCCCCGGCGGCATCGGCAGCCACTGTCCCCCCGAGACCCCCGGCTCCATCAATGAGGGGGGCGAGCTGGGCTACTCCCTGGCCCACGCCTTCGGCGCGGTGATGGACAACCCGGAGCTGATCGCCGCCTGCGTGGTGGGGGACGGGGAGGCGGAGACCGGCCCCCTGGCCGCCGCCTGGCACTCCAACAAATTTCTCAACCCCGCCTCCGACGGGGCGGTGCTCCCCATCCTCCACCTCAACGGCTACAAGATCTCCTCCCCCTCCCTCTTCGCCCGCATCACCCGCGAGGAGGTGGAGGACTTCTTCAAGGGCTGCGGCTGGACTCCCCGCTTTGTGGAGGGGGACGAGCCCGCCCAGATGCACCAGAAGATGGCCGCCGCCCTGGACTGGGCAGTGCGGGAGATCCAGCGCATCCAGCAGGGCGCCCGGGAGTTCGGCGACACCAGCAGGCCCCGCTGGCCCATGATCGTGTTCCGCTCCCCCAAGGGGTGGACCTGCCCCAGGTCGGTGGAGGGGGTGCCGGTGGAGGGCACGTTCCGCACCCACCAGCTGCCGGTGGCGGTGGATGACGCCCATCCGGAGCGGCTGGCCGTCCTGGAGTCCTGGCTGCGCAGCTACCGGCCGGAGGAGCTCTTCGACGCCGAAGGCGCGCCGGCCCCCGCCCTGCGGTCCTTCGCCCCCCAGGGAGAGCGGCGCATGGGGGCCAACCCCCACGCCAACGGCGGGCTGCTCCTGCGGGAGCTGCGCACACCCGCCTTCCCCAAATACGCCGTGGAGGTTCCCGCCCCCGGCTCTGTGTCCGCGGAGGACATGTCGGTGCTGGGGCAGTACATCCGGGACGTGGTGAAGCTGAACCAGAAGGCCCGCAATTTCCGCATCTTCTCCCCCGACGAGGCTCTGAGCAACAAGCTGGGGGCGGTCTTTGAGGTCACCGGCCGCCGGTGGAACGCGGAGCTGGAGAAGGGCGACGCAGGGCTCTCCCCCGACGGGCGCATCCTGGACGGCATGCTCTCCGAGCACATGTGCCAGGGCTGGCTGGAGGGCTATCTGCTCACCGGCCGCCACGGCGTCCTCAGCAGCTATGAGGCCTTCATCCGCATCGTGGACTCCATGGTGAGCCAGCATGCCAAGTGGCTCAAGGTGGCCCGGCAGCTGCCCTGGCGGCAGGATATCGCCTCCCTGAATTACCTGCTCACCTCCAACGTGTGGCAGCAGGATCACAACGGCTTCACCCACCAGGATCCCGGCTTCCTGGATCACGTGGCCAACAAGAAGGCGGACGTGGTGCGGCTCTATCTGCCCCCCGACGCCAACTGCCTGCTCTCCTGCTTCGACCACTGCATCAAAAGCCGGAACTATATCAACGTGATCATCGCCTCCAAGCACCCCCGGCCCCAGTGGCTCACCATGGACGAGGCCATCAAGCACTGCACCCATGGCATCGGCATCTGGCAGTGGGCCTCCAACGACCAGGGGGCGGAGCCCGACGCGGTGCTGGCCTGCTGCGGCGACACCCCCACCCTGGAGACCCTGGCCGCCGTCACCATCCTGCGCCAGGCCCTGCCCGAGGTGCGCCTGCGGGTGGTGAACGTGGTGGATCTCATGAAGCTCCAGCCCCACACGGAGCACCCCCACGGCCTGACGGACGAGGACTACGACGTGCTCTTCACCCGGGACAAGCCCATCATCTTTGCCTTCCACGGCTATCCCTCCCTGGTGCACGAGCTGACCTATCGCCGTCACAACAAGAACATCCACGTCCGGGGCTACCGGGAGGAGGGCACCATTACCACCCCCTTCGACATGCGGGTGCTCAACGCCATCGACCGTTATGATCTGGTGATCGACACGGTAAAGCGGCTGCCCCAGCTTGGCAACCGGGGGGCCTTCCTGGTTCAGCGGATGAAGGACAAGCTGGTGGAGCACAAGCAGTATATCACTACCCACGGACAGGACATGCCTGAGATCCGCGACTGGAAGTGGAACAGCGGGGCGGGAATCTGACCCATACCCTGCCGTACAAGGGCCCGGCGCATCTGCGTCGGGCCCTTGCCTTTTTGCGCTTTTCCGGGTATGATAGAGGGGATAAAAAGGAGTGAGCCTATGAAATTTTTGCTGGACAGCCACACCCACACCCTTGCCAGCGGGCACGCCTACTGCACCCTGCTGGAGATGGTGCGGGCGGCGGCGGAGCGGGAACTGGAGCTCATCTGCATCACCGACCACGCCCCCGGCATGGAGCTGACCACACACAGGGACTATTTTCTCAACTTCAAGGTGATTGACCGGGAGATTTACGGCGTGAAGGTGCTGATGGGCGCGGAACTCAATGTGATGGACTTCGACGGCACCGTGGATCTGCCCCCCAAGCTGCTGAACAACCTGGACATGGCCGTCGCCAGCCAGCACATCTGGTGCATGCCCCAGGGCGGCGACGCGGACGCCAACACCCAGGCTATGGTGCGCGCCATGGACACCTGCCCCAAAATCTGCATCCTGGGCCATCCGGACGACGGCCGCTATCCCCTGGACTATGAGGCCCTGGTGCGCTCCGCCGGGGAGCGGGATGTGTTGCTGGAGGTGAACAACACCTCCCTCTCCCCTGCCTGCTCCCGGGTCAACTCCACCGCCAACGTGAAGGAGATGCTGTCGGTCTGCCGCCGGGAGGGGGTGCCGGTGGTGGTGGGCAGCGACGCCCACTTCGTCTCCGCCGTGGGGGGCCACCAGTACGCCCAGGCCCTGCTGGAGGAGGTGGGATTCCCGGCGGAGCTGGTGCTCAACGGCGATCCCGCCGCCTTCCTGGCCCATCTGGAGCGGCGGCTGGGCCGCGGCAGCTGAAAAGCGGGTACAAAAAGGCGGGTTCCGCAGAGCGGAACCCGCCTTTTTGTATCTGTGAGGCCCCCTCTTCCCGGA
Source organism: Flavonifractor sp. An10 (assembly GCF_002161215.1). Lineage (GTDB taxonomy): Bacteria > Bacillota > Clostridia > Oscillospirales > Oscillospiraceae > Flavonifractor > Flavonifractor avistercoris. Next base: position 8,833 of record NZ_NFMB01000009.1, on the reverse strand, counting down.
GCCTTTTCGGCAGGCCGGAGCCCTTCCCTCACGGCCTGGGGACGGCGTCCAGCGCCGCCTGGGCCCGGGCCAGATCCGCCCGGATGGGCAGGTGCTGGGGGCAGGCTTCCTCGCACCTGCCGCAGCCCACGCAGTGCTTTCCCTTGGCCTCGTCCTTGAGCACCTCGTTCCAGGAGCGCCACAGCAGGGAGGCATCCCGGCATCTGGCCAGCCTGTTCCACAGGCTGAAGTTCTCCGGGATGTCCACCCCGGCGGGGCAGGGCATGCAGTATTCACACCCGGTGCAGCCGTTGTTTGTCCTCCTGCGGAGCTCCGCCGCCGCCCGGGCCAGCAGTTCCGTCTCCTCCGGCTCCAGGGGGGTGAACCTGGCAAAGGTGGCCAGGTTCTCCTCCACCTGGGCCATGATGCCCATGCCGCTGAGGACGGTGAGCACCCCCGGCAGGCTGGCAGCCCACCGAAGGGCCCAGCCGGCGGGAGTCCGCTCCGGCCGGGCGGCGCGGAGCAGCTCCTCCACCTCCTCCGGCGGGGCGGCCAGCAGGCCACCCTTCACCGGCTCCATCACCACCACCGGAACGCCCATGCGCTCCGCCAGGTGATAGCCCTTCAGCCCCGCCTGCTCCTCCGTGTCCAGGTAGTTGAGCTGGAGCTGGCAGAAGTCCCACTGCCGGGCGGTGAGGATCTCCTCAAAGGCCTCATAGCTGTCGTGGAAGGAGAAGCCCAGCCGGCGGATTTTCCCCTGCCGCTGCAGCTCCTCCGCCCACTCCACCAGGCCCTGCTCCTTCACCGCCTGCCACCGCTTCCGATCCAGTGCGTGGAACAGGTAGAAGTCAAAACAGCCGGTGCGCAGCCGCTCCAGCTGGAGATCGAAGATCTCCTGGGCGTCCGATACGGACTCCACCTTCCATACCGGCAGCTTGGTGGCCAGGTAATAGCTGTCCCGGGGCACGCCCTCCAGGGCCCGGCCCAGAAAGCCCTCGCTCTGGCTGTCGTGGTAGTAGTGGGCGGTGTCGAAGTAGTTCACCCCGCCCTCCAGGGCCCGGCGGAGCATGCCGGCCGCCTCCGCCTCCCGGATCTTCCCCTCCCCGTCGGTGGGGAAGCGCATTCCGCCGAAGCCCAGCAGGGACACCCGGGCATTCAGGCGCTTGTTTTCCCGATATTCCATAAAGCTCTCTCCCGTTCCGCCCCGCAAGGCACCCGGGGCCGCGTTTTTCCATAGGATGCTGGGAAAGGGGGAATGGGTATGCCGTCCCGCGCCGGGACCTCCGGCGAAACTCTGGCGGCGGCCGCCACTCTGGCCGCCATCCAGCTCACCCAGGGCCGCACCAACGAGCAGGCCGCCGTGCTGGCCGCCTTCTTCACCACCCTGGGGGACGCCATCGCCCTCATCGCCGCCCAGCGCGCCGCCCTGGAGGGGGACTAGTCCCCCTTCAGGAAGGCCTCCGCCTCGTCCAGCCGGGCCAGGCCCTGATCCCAGCCGTCCTTCCACAGGGCCTTGATCTTGTCCACGTCCCGCTCGGTGCGGTGAAAGCCCTCGGTGCTGGTGGGGGTGAACACCAGGGCCCGCCCCTCCCGCTCCAGCCGGAAGAGCTTCTGCCGCGCCTCGTTATAGGCGTCCGCCCGGCGGCGCATGGTGTCGCAGAACTTTGGGTACTTCCGGTAGGCCAGGTCGATGAGGGGCTGGAGCTTCTCCGGCCGGCGGACGTACTCCCGCTCCCGGGTGAGCACCACGATCACCCGGTCGCACCCCTTGGCAAAGGCCCGCTCATAGGGGATGGCGTCCGCCGCCCCGCCGTCCATGCAGGGCCTGCCCTGGATGTGGAACACGGGGAACAGAAAGGGCAGGGCACAGGTGGCCTGGAGCAGCTTGAACTTGTCGTCCCGCCGATCCAGGGGGAAATACTCCGCCGCCCCGGTGTCCAGGTTGGTCACCACCGCCTCCACCTCCCCTGGATAGGCGGCAAAGGTGTCGTAGTCAAAGGGGACGAGCTGGTTGGGAATGGTGGAATAGACGAACTCCAGGCCGAAGTAGGCCCGGTTATCCCGGCGGAGCAGGTTGCCCATGCCCATATACCGCTTGTCGTTGATATAGTTGACCATGATGTCCAGGTTGCGGCGGGGCTGCCGGGACACATAGCTGACGCCGTAGGCGATGCCGGCGGACACGCCAATGACATAGTCCGTCATGAGACTCCGGGTGAGCAGCGCATCGCACACGCCGGTGGAGTAGATGGTGCGCACCGCGCCGCCCTCCAGAACCATTCCAGTTTTCATGGGCGTTCACTTCCTTCTTTGATGCCCTCTATTATACGGCAATCCCAGCCGGGCTGTAAAGGCATTCTTGACAAGCGTGCATTTCGTATTATAATAATATTGTTGTTTTTCCGCCATTGGGGCCTTGAAAGCCGGGGATTTCAAGGCCCCATGTTTGTATTCCAGGGGGGCCAAGCCATGCTCGTCAAGTTCCTTGTCTGTGTTCTGGCCGGTCTGGGCGCCGGCATCGGCACCGGACTGGCGGGCCTGTCCGCGGCCGCCGTGATCTCCCCCATGCTGGTCACCTTCCTGGGCTTCCCCTCCTATCAGGCGGTTGCCATCTCCCTGGCCTCTGACGTGCTGGCCTCGGCGGTGTCCGCCTACACCTACGGCAGGCACAAAAACCTGGATATCAAAAACGGCTCCCTGATGCTGGGGGTGGTGCTGGTTCTCACCCTGGTGGGCAGCCTGGTGGCCTTCCAGATGCCCAACGACACCATGAGCACCTTCTCCGTGCTCATGACCCTGGTGCTGGGCCTCCGCTTCATCATCTGCCCCGTCACCGGCACCCACAGCCTCTTTCCCAACAGCGGCCGGGCCATCCGCGTCACCGAGTCGGTGGTGTGCGGCATCGTCATCGGCTTTATCTGCGGCTTTATCGGTGCTGGCGGCGGCATGATGATGCTGCTGGTCTTCACCTCCGTGCTGGGGTACGAGCTCAAGACCGCCGTGGGCACCAGCGTGTTCATCATGACCTTCACCGCCCTCACCGGGGCGGTGTCCCACGTGGCCATCGGCGGCTCCCTGGATCTCTTTGCCCTGGTTGTGTGCGCCGCCTCCACCTTTTTGGCCGCCCAGATCTCGGCGGTCTTCGCCAACCGGGCCGAGCCCAGGATCCTGAACCGGGTCACCGGCGGGGTGCTGGCCGTCCTGGGCACCGTCATGCTGGCCGTCCATATCCTCTTTTAACCCGCAGTACAGCAGAGCGCGGCCCCGCGGAAATCCGCGGGGCCGCGTTCAGGCTGTCGAAAAATCCTTTGTCAGGAAAAGCCTCGCAGAGTTCCTGCGGCCACAGCCGCAGGAATCAAATCAAAATCCGTCATTTCCGGGGACATGCGCCTCGGAAATGACACTTCTCATGGCGGAAGGGATGACTTTTTCGCAAGAAAACGAATCCCTTCCGCCATGTGACCCTTCTCGATAAAGCGGCTTTGCCGCTTTTTCGACACGCAGAGCGCGGCCCCGCGGAAATCCGCGGGGCCGCGCTCTGCTTCTCTTCTTTTCTTTGTCTTATTCCTGTTCCGCAGGGGATTCCTCCGGATAGGGGATTTTCAGGGTCATGCCGTCGAGCCACAGGCCCGCGCTGCGGGTGATGGGCAGCCGCTGTCCCTCCGAAAAGCCGATGGTCTCGCCATCCTGAAAGGTCACATCCTCCTCCAGGACATAGAGGGTGATATCGATGAGGAAGCTGCGCAGGGCGTCGGGCTCGGCCCCCGACTCGGGCACCTCGATCTCGTCCTTGCCGAAGCTGCGCAGGCCGTCGGTGTAGGCCGCCATTCCCTCGTCTGTGCGGTACAGGCCGAACCACACCAGGTTAAGCAGGGGCAGCTCCCCGTCCTCCGCCATCTGCGCGGCCTCGGTATAGAACTCCGGCTGATACACGGTTCCGTTGGCATAGACGCCCAGCACCCCCGCCTGCCGGCAGGCGGCGCACACCAGCTTGACCTGGAGGGTGCCCGCCGCCCGGGGATCCTTCTCCCGGCCCAGGACGGACACCAGCAGCTGCCCCCGGTGGCGGGCGGCCGTCTCGGCGGCCGAACGCCACAGGTAGTTGTGCTCCGCGTTCTGCTCCGCCTCCCCCTGGGGCACCGGGAAGGGGTAGAGGCTCACCGCCGCCGTCATGCCGTCCACGTCAAACAGCAGGGTGCTGCCGCCGTCCTCGCCCTCCCGCTCCTCGGTGATGCAGGGGATGCCCCAGCCGTCCCGGAGATCCCGCTTGAACTGGTCTGCGTCCCACTCCGGCTTCTCCAGGAGGACAAAGGCCAGGAAGGTGCCCCCCGCCCCCGGACGTTCCAGGGCGGGCTGCCCCTCTCCGGACAGCGTAAAGTCCGGCTCAAAGCTGACCAGCTGGTGGTCGTCCCCCGCCCGGAAGCACAGCCGGAGCTTCCGATCCGGCTGAATGGCAAACCACGACAGAGCCATGCCCTCGGTGCCCACGCCCGCCTCCACCGAAAGGAAGGTGAGCCCCCGCCGCTCCAGGGCGGGCAGCCGGTTCACCAGCGAGACAACCCAGCTCACCGGCACCTTGGACAGGGAGGCCTCGTTGCCGAAGTAGCGGCCCAGCAGCGCCCCGTCCCCGTAGGGCATGGTAAAAGTGCAGTAGGGGGCGTCGGCCTCCCACTCGGTGGGGCGGAGCACGTCCTTGACGGCAGCCAGGTTCTCCTCGTCGCGCAGGATGCACGCGATGGCCCGCCGCTTGTCGTCGGCATTCTCGTCCTCCCCCGCCTGGAGCCGCCGGTCTGCCTCCGGGTCGATCCAGTGGAACTCCATCTCCTCCAGGCTGCGGCCCTCCCGGATCTCCCGGGCCAGGGTGGTGAACTCGTAGTCGCCGGGCTCCAGCGCCAGGCCCCGCTCCACCGCCTCCAGGGCGCCCTCCCGGTCGCCGAAGTGGCTGCGCAGCTTGCCCAGCTGGAGCCAGCCCCAGACATACTCCGGCTCGGTCTCCACCCCTTTCCGGGCATAGTCCAGGGCCTCCTCCAGCCGGCCGCAGTACAGCAGGGCGCAGGAATAGCGGTAGTACCACATGCCGCACCCTGCGGCCCGGGCCGCCTCCTCTGAGGCGGGCATCCACCGGGCCGCCCTGTAGTAGTACTCATACTCGTCGATGTTGTTGCAGGCGTAGGAGTACCAGAGGGCCACATCCAGATCCGCCCCGGCCTCCTCCTGGGTGAACTCCCCCCGGCGCACCCCCTCCCGGATGCGCTCCTCCAGGTAGTCCAGCATCTTGTAAAAGTAGCCCGAGGCGCCCTCGTGCATCGCCTCCAGCTGTTCCACATCCCCCGGGGTCAGTATATGGCGCGCTGTCATATCCATCCCTCCCGCTCCTGATTGGTGTATGGATATTATAGCAAACCTGTCCGCAAATGTCATCCTTCTCTTGCAAGTGCCGGCAGAACGTGCGATAATGATTTTTGAAATCACCCGTTTGCATATATCGTTTGCATACATAGAAGGAGGTTCCCGCATGAAGCCCACCCAAGCCTGCCGCCCGGAAAACCTGCACTACCTGAAAATGCTGGCCCGCCAGTATCCCACCGTCCAGGCTGCCAGCACGGAGATCATCAACCTCCAGGCCATTCTGAACCTGCCCAAGGGCACGGAGCACTTTGTCTCCGACCTTCACGGGGAGTACGAGGCCTTCCTCCACATCCTCAACTCCGCCTCCGGCGTGGTGCGGGAGAAGCTGGACGACCTCTTTGCCGCCACCGTGTCCAAGGCGGAGCGGGATCAGCTGGCCACGCTGATCTACTACCCCCGCGAGAAGCTGGAGGAGATCCGGCGGGACACACCCGACATGCGGGAGTGGTACCGCATCACCTTCCACCGGCTGATTGAGCTGTGCCGGCTGGCCAGCTCCAAGTACACCCGTTCCAAGGTGCGCAAGGCCATGCCGAAGGAGTACGCCTACATCCTGGACGAGATGCTCCACACCCACTACGAGGACAACGACAAGCGGGACTACTATGAGAACATCATCTCCACCATCATTGACATCGGCCGGGCCTCCGACTTTTTGGTGCAGCTGTGCGAGCTCATCAAGCGCCTGGCGGTGGATCACCTCCACGTGGTGGGGGACATCTTCGACCGGGGCCCCCGGGCGGACATCATCCTGGACTCCCTGCTGGACTACCACAGCGTGGACATCCAGTGGGGCAACCACGACGTGCTGTGGATGGGGGCGGCCTCCGGCTCCCGCACCCTGGTGGCCACGGTGCTGTCCAACTCCCTGCGCTACAACAACCTGGAGGTCATCGAGACCGGCTACGGCATCTCCCTGCGCCCCCTGTCGGTCTTCGCCAACGAGGTCTACAGGGACTGCGATGTGAGCCGCTTCGCCGTCAAGCTCACCGGGGAGGAGGCGGAGAAGTACACGGAAAAGGACAAGCTGCTCTCCGCCCGGATGTACAAGGCCATCACCATGATCCTCTTCAAGCTGGAGGGGCAGAAGATCCTCCGCAACCCCGCCTTCCGCATGGCCGACCGCCTGCTGCTGGACAAGGTGGACTACGAGCACAAGACCGTCACGGTGGACGGCAAGGTCTATCCCATGCTGGACACCGACTTCCCCACCGTGGATCCCGCCGATCCCTATACCCTCACCCCCGAGGAGGAGATCCTGATCCACCAGCTGACCCTCTCCTTCCTCCACAGTGAGAAGCTCCAGCGGCACGTGCGCTTCCTCTACTCCAAGGGCAGCCTGTACAAGATCTTCAACGGCAACCTGCTCTTCCACGGGTGTATCCCCATGGCGGAGGACGGCAGCCTCCTCACCTTCCAGGCGGATGGAAAGACCCTGTCCGGCAAGGCCTTCCTGGACTACGCCGATCTCACCGCCCGCCGGGCCTACTACTCCGCCCCCGGCTCGGCGGAGCGGGAAGCGGGCATGGACTTTCTGTGGTTCCTGTGGGCCGGGCGCAACAGCCCCATCTTCGGCCGGGATCGGATGGCCACCTTTGAGCGGCGCTTCATCGCCGACGAGTCCACCTGGGCCGAGCCCAAGAACGTCTACTATCAGCTCTACAATGACCCGGCGGTGTGCGAGGCCCTGCTGAGGGAGTTCGGTCTGGAGGGCCCCCACTGCCACATCATCAACGGCCATGTCCCCGTCAAGTCCAAGAAGGGGGAGAGCCCCAGAAAAGGCGGCGGCAGGCTTCTGGTCATCGACGGCGGTTTCTGTAAGGCCTATCAGGAGACCACCGGCATCGCCGGATACACCCTCATCTACAACTCCGCCTGCTACCGCCTGGTGTCCCATCAGCCCTTCGTGGGCCGGGAGGAGGCCATCCGCAGCAGCCAGGACATCGCCTCCACCTCCGTGGTGTTCGAGCGGCTGGAGACCCGGCTGAAAATCGCCGGCACCGACGTGGGCCGGCAGCTCCAGGAGCAGATTGACGACCTCATGTCCCTGCTGGACGCCTACCGCAGCGGCGCCATCGCCGAGGATCACCGGGAGTATTGACCGCCTGTCCCCCCTTTCTGGCAGAATGAAAAAACGGCGGTTTCCGCCGAAAGGAGGCCCGGTTATGGCCCTGATCACCTGTCCCGAGTGCGGGAAAGAGATTTCCGACCGCTCCGTCTGCTGCGTCCACTGCGGCTATCCCCTGCCGCCCAAGGGGCCCGAGCTGCTTTCCCCGGACGAGCCCAACCGCTTTTCCGTGGTGCTCACCTCCAAATGCAATTACCCGGAAAACCGGCGGCGAACCATACGGGTGCTGATTGATGAGCTGGGTATCTCCAAGACAGAGGCCGAGGCCTACATGGACAACACCGAGCTGGGCCCCGTCCTGCTGCGGAGCGGAATGACCGAGGAGTCCGCCCGGGATTTCGCCGGCATTCTGGCAAGGGCAGGCGCCCATGTACAGGTGGTGGACGGCAGCCAGCCCTGCGACCTGGCGCCCCATACCGCTCCGCCACCCCAAGGCCTCACCTTCGGCGAGGCGGTCTGGGCCGTAATCCTGGGCAACCTGTTTCTGGCGCTTGCCGCATTCGTAATTTCCGGCTTCTTATCCCTGCTCTGAGCCGTCGGCGGCCCTTGTGGAGCCGTTTCCGGCCGCCGATACCTTCCGCCCCTCACCTGCCCGGCCCGGAGCCCGCCGCTCCGGGCCGGGCCTTTTTTCGAGTGACACAAGCGATAATCTGTAAAGCGTAATTCCTGTTCAGCAACTCGCTTTATGTAGGCGTTTTCCCTTTACAGCAACTCTCTGTCAGCGCTGCCGCCAGGCATAGGCAGTGCCCTCCGCCTCGGGGATGCCGGACGCCTCCCACTGGTGGTCGGTGTCCCGCAGGAAGCCGCTGGTCACATTGAAGTAGCGGTGGGCCGTCCGCTCCGACACCGTGCCGTAGGTGGTGGGGTCGTCCCAGGTCACGTCCACACAGTACCAGTCCCCGTCCAGGCACACCTGATTCCATGCGTGGTCGGCGGTGCCGCCGTGGGCGGTGCCCTCCACCGTGATGCACTGGATGCCCAGCAGATCCATGAACAACTGGAAGGTGGAGGCGTACCCCAGGCAGATTCCCTTCCCGTCCACCAGGAAGCCGTAGGGGTTGTCGTTGTTGGGGTTCTCCCGGAAGTCGGGCAGCTGGCTCAGGGTGTTGGAATCATAGCTGCCGTGGGCCACCATCCAGTCGTGGACGGCCAGCTCCCTGTCGTAGTCAGAGCCGTCGGCCGGCACCATGTCGGCGATCACCTGGGCGCACACATCCAGGATGGCCCGATCCTCCTCCGCCAGCCCGCTCCAGTCCCCCCGCTCCCAGGCGGCCAGCAGCCGGGCCTCGTCATAGCTCCAGGGCTCCGCCGGCGGAG
>NZ_NFMB01000008.1 GCF_002161215.1 Flavonifractor sp. An10 | reverse complement strand
GACGCCCGCCCCTCCGCCGTGGGCGGAGGGGCGGGCGTCTCCGCCGGGGCGGCGGGGGCGCACCCCGCCAGCATAAGCAGGGCCAGACAGAGGCCCGTCCAGGTTTTTTTCAATCAGGTATCCTCCTCCACGGCGGCATAGACCGCCTGGGCAATTTCGCCGCATATCGCGTAGATGCCGTGCTCGTCCACCACGCCGTCGGCCCCGGAGGTGAGCACCACCACCCCGTCGCCGGTGTCCGGGTCATAGGAGAGCAGGGCATACTGGCCATAGGCCGAGCCGGTGTGGTAGTACAGCCCGTCCCGGCCGTACAGCTCCTCCTGGTACCGCAGGGGGCGGCACTGGAGGAAGGTGGAGCGGCCGTCGGACACGGGGGTGTCCAGGGGCGTCTCCATCCAGACCACCGACTCCGGGGAGAGCAGAACCTGCCCCTCATATGCCCCGTCGTTGGCCAGCACGGCCGCCAGCTTGGCCAGATCCCCGGCGCTGCACGTGAAGCCCCCGTCGAAGAAGTTGCCCTTGTGGCCGGGGGCGTAGTCCAGGGTGTAGCTCCGCTGCTCCGACGTGGAGCGGGCCAGGGAGCCGCCGTAGTAGTACAGGGTGGCCAGCAGATCGGTGTTGTCCACGCTGCCCCCCTCAAAGGCGGCGTCGATGCCCAGGGGATCCAGCAGACCCTCCGCCAGCACGTAGTCCAGGGAGGTGTCCGCCGCCAGCTCCAGGGTCATGCCCAGCACGGCGAAGCCGTAGTTGTTGTAGGCCCAGCCGGCGGGATCGCCGGGCTCCACCGCGCGGTAGCCGCTGCCGGAGATGCGGCTGCGGGCGCCGGAGTAGGTGCGGGCGGACAGGCTGTCGCTGGCGGCCAGGGACGAGGTGTGGGTGAGCAGGGTGTCGATGGTCACCGGCGTGTCCGGATACCAGGGGTTGACGGAGGTGGTGTCCCACCAGGTGCCGATGGGCTCGTCCAGGGTGACGGTGCCGTCCTCGGAGAGCAGCATGGCGCACATGCCCACCACCACCTTGGTCAGGGAGGCCACCCGCAGCTTGTGGTCGGTGGTCATGGGGTCGCTGTTCAGGGTGGCCCAGCCCCAGGCGGCCTGGGCGGTGACGGTGCCGTCCTCAATCACCGCCGCCTGGACGCTCACCGCCCCGTGGTGCTCCGCCGCCGCCTCCACGAAGGCGGCCAGCTCCCCGTCCGTCAGGGCGGCTTGGGGTTGGCGTAGGCTCCGGCGTCTGGGTGGGCGTGGGGTCGGAGTGGGGACGGCAGGGCGGTCTCCGGCACAGCGGCCTCCGCCGGAGCGGGCGTGTCCCGCCGCACCCCGCCAGCAGCAGGGCCAGGGCCAGCACACAGGCAAACACGCTTCGTTTCAAGGAAAATCGACCTCTTTCTCTCTGTTTTCCCCTATTGTAGCACAGTTCGACCTCTCGGTGGATGGAAAACCACAGGAAATTTCCGCTTTTGTGCCATTTACTTGAGCTCCACACACAGCTCCCCGGCCTGGTCGAGCACCGGGATGGCCTCCTCCAGCGTGTCCAGTCCCGCCAGGGGCAGCTCTCCCCACCAGTCCCAGGGGACAAAGGCCAGAGGGTAGGGCTCGCCCTCCGGCGGCACGGCCACCACCAGGAGGGGGTTGGCATCCAGCCCATAGGCCCGGAGCTGGCTGTCCACATACATGCCCCCGGCCAGCAGCTGGGCGGCATCCTCCGGCGGTTCGGTGCGGAAGGCGGATTTGACCCAATAGACCTCCAGCGCGCTGCCGTCCGCAAAGCCGGTCCATCCGTCCTCCCTGGCGAACTCCACAATGTCCCAGCTGGTATAGCGGCCATCCCAGGCCGAGGCGCACACCCGGTCCAGATGGGCGGCGATGGCGTCCTGATAGGGGGCGTAGGAGGCCGGGTCGGCCAGCAGATCGTCCGGCGTGTCCATGCTGGTGCGAAGGAGCTGGTAGAGGGCCTCGTTCTCCAGGTGGAGCCGTCCGCCGGGCAGGTTGGCCCCGCCGAACACCTCCACCACGTTCTCCTCCAGTCCCGCCTGCAGATAGAGGGCGTCGTCTCCGGAATAAGTTTCCTGATCCTTGGGGGCCAGGTAGCAGTCCAGCGTCCACACCACGTCGGTGGCCGAACCGTTCAGGGTGAGGCTGTCGTGGTCGATGGGGTGCTCCGCCGCCTGGCGGAGCAGCTCGGCCAGCTCCTCCGCCGAGGGGGGCTCGTTGGAGCCGTACCAGCTCACATACCCGATGTCCTCCGCCGTCAGGTTAGCCAGCCGCTCCAGCAGGGCCTGGTCGGCGGTGTTCCTGTGGGCGCGGATGTGCCAGTTTTCCCCGTCCTTCTGCAGGGTCAGCTCGGCCCGATGGCCGTTCGCCCAGGGCTCCGACCACAGCAGGGCGGTACCGGCGGCCTCGTCCACCTGGCCTCCGGCGCACACGAACATACCGGGGCCGAAGTCACTGGTGAAGGTGTACCAGGCGTCGTAGTCCTCCAGATAGGGAACGCCAGAGGTGTCGGCCAGGCCGGCGGAGGTGATGCCGGCGTACCGCTCCAGGGCCGCATCCACCGAGGCGCGGGTGATGCGGTGGATGGGCACGGAGCCCGGCGAGATGCCCCAGGGATAGCCGGGCAGGGCGGCCAGCGCGGCGGCCTCCGCCTCATCCCCGGCGCTCAGGGTACCGTCGTCCGGGAAGTACTGGAGGAAGGCGGCAAAGTCCAGCCGGGTCACGTCATCATAATAACTGGTGAAAAAGCCGCTCACCGGGGTGGCAATGGTGACGCCGTTCTCCTCCGTCCAGGAGGCAAAGGCCTCGTTGACCGCCGCCACCTCCTCCTGGGTCAGCGCGCGGGCGGGCTCTGATGCCGGGCTGGTCTCCGGCGGCGGGGTGGTGTCCACAGGGGCCGGGGCCTCCGGCCCGCAGGCGGTCAGGAGCACCGCCAGAGTCAGGGCGGCCAGCAGGGAAAACATACGCTTTTTCATCCGCTCAGTCCCTCCCGTCCATGTCCGGATTCTGCTCCCGGAAGATGATTCGGAAGCTGGGGATATTGTCGTAGCCCAGGTTGGAGGTCTCCACCGTGAAGCGGTAGGCCCGCTCCGTGAGGACGGCGGACACCACCACGTCCTCCCCCTCCTCCTGAATGGTCACATCGGTGAGGAAGTGGCTGTCCCGGCCCAGAGAGCCCGCCGGGAAGGAGCAGGGGTAGAGGTTCTCCGGGTAGCCCATGGCGGCCAGATCCCCGTTCAGCGCGGAGCCGGTAGTCCCGCTCTCCAGGCTGGTGTTGTAGAGCCGCAGGGTGAACCGCCGGGTGTCCGGGTCATAGCTGGTCTCCAGGCTTGGGGTGGTGGTGGCCGCCGGGAAGAAGGACTGGAACCGCTCCAGGCTGTCCCCGTTAGGGATAAAGGAGAAGGAGAGCCCGTCGGCGTCGATGCGGGCGTCGTAGAGTTGCTCCCAGCGGTCGCTTGCAGCGGGCCCATCCCCGTCCCAGTACCCCAGATAGAGGGGCTCCGCCGGATCCAGCCAGGCGGTCTCGTGTGTGGTCTCGGTCTCTGTCCAATTGCTGTCGATCACGCCGTCCTGATCCCCCAGCACCCGGACCGTATAGGTCTCCGGCAGGCCCTTCCAGGGGACGACAGCGCTCTGTCCGGTGGTGGTGCACCTCACCTGCCCCGCGGCGATGATCTCATAGGCTTCAAACTGGTCCATGGCGGTGAGCTGTACCCGCCGGCCGGTGGCGCCGAACACCCAGTCCAGCATGGAGGTGTCCGGGTCGCTGGCGTAGCCGTACTCCACCAGGAAATCCCCCTCGTAGGGGGTCAGCTTCCGCACCTCATACCCCTCCTGGCCGTAGAAGGCGCGGATGCTCTCCTCCGTGACGGGGAGCGCCAGGAAGGAATCGCCCGCGGCCTGGTTCTCCGTCTGGGCCGGGGTGGTCTCCGGCGGCGGGGTGGTCTGGACGGGGGCCGGGGCCTCCGGAGCGCAGGCGGCCAGGAGCGCCGCCAGAGTCAGGGCGGACAGGCCGGTAAAAAGCAGCTTTTTCATAGAGAATATCCTCCTTTTGTCCTACTATGATAACACCCGCGGCGGGAAATTGGGTTACAGGGGCGGTTCCAATCCGGTTACAGGCAATGACAGCGGGTTACAGGGCCGCTTTGCAAAAAACGGTTTGCCCTTTTGCGGGAAATCACATATAATATAACTTGTTTGTTGTTTTGTTTGTGACAGAGGGAGGAGCACTATGATACTGAACGTACTGGCCGTGGGCGACGTGGTGGGGGATTCCGGGGTGGAATACCTGGGCCGCCACCTGCGGGAGCTGAAAAAGCTCAAGGACGTCCACTTCACCGTGGTCAACGGGGAGAACGCCTCCGGCGTGGGCATTCTGCCCCGGCAGGCCCGTGAGATCTTCGACGCCGGGGCCGACGTGGTCACCCTGGGCAACCACACCTGGAACCGCATCCAGATCGCCGACTTCCTGGAGAGCGACCGCTACACCCTCCGTCCCGCCAACTACACCAGCCGGGTGCCCGGCCGGGGCTGGGGCGTGTACGACGGCCCCAGGGGGGTGCGCATCGGGGTGATCAACCTCATCGGCCGGTGCGAGATGGACAGCAACTTTGAAAACCCCTTCACCACCGCCGACCGGGTGCTCAAGCGCATGGAGGGCACCGACGTGGTGCTGGTGGACTTCCATGCCGAGGCCACCAGCGAGAAGGGGGCCATGGGCTGGTACCTGGACGGCCGGGCCCACGCCGTCTGGGGCACCCACACCCACGTGCCCACCGCCGACTGCCAGGTGCTCCCCAAGGGGCTTGGCTTCGTCACCGACCTGGGCATGACCGGCCCGTCCCAGAGCGTGCTGGGCATCCGGCCGGAGCAGGCCATCAACCGCTTTCTGGGCGGCCTGCCTCGGCGGTTTGAGCCCGCCCCCGGCCCCTGCAAGCTGGAGAGCGTGCTCTTCTCCATCGACGTGGACGCGGGCAGGTGCCTGTCCGTGGAGCGGGTGGACATCCGCGATTAAACGGCGGACGGGCCGCCTACGTCCCACCGCAGAAAGGAATCTGAAACCATGCTGACCATCATCCACGGGGCGGACTTCCATCTGGACGCCCCTTTCGCGGCCCTGCCGGCGGACAAGGCCAGGGAGCGCCGGGGGGAGCAGCGGGAGCTGCTGAACCGCCTGGCCGACCTGGTGGAGGCGCGGCGGGCCGACCTGGTGCTCCTGTCCGGCGATCTGCTGGACGGCGGGGAGACCTACCAGGAGACGGTGCAGGCCCTGGCCCGGTGCCTGGGCGCCCTCCCCTGCCCGGTGTTCATCGCGCCGGGCAACCACGACTACTACGACGCCCGCTCGGTGTACGCCGGGACGGCCTGGCCGGACAACGTCCACATCTTTTCCACCGTGGCGGTGGAGTCGGTGGAGCTGCCCGGCCTCAGCTGCGTGGTGCACGGGGCGGCCTTCACCACGCCCCAGGCCGACCGCTCCCCGCTGATGGGCTTTTCCGCCCCCCGGGACGGGAACACCCACCTGATGGTGCTCCACGGGGATGTGGAAAACCGGAGCCGCTACGGCCCCATCACCCTGGCCGACATCGCCGCCAGCAATCTCACCTACCTGGCCCTGGGCCACGTCCACGCCTGCTCCGGACTGCAAAGGGCGGGGGATACATTCTGGGCCTACCCCGGCTGCCCCGAGGGGCGGGGCTTTGACGAGACGGGGGACAAGGGCGTGCTGGCCGTGACCGTGGACGACGGGGGCGCGGTGTCCGCCGAGTTTGTCCCCCTGGCCGGGCGGCGGTATGAGATTCTGACGGTGGACGTCACCGGGGCGGAGAGCCCGGCGGCGGCCCTGGAGGCCGCCCTGCCCGCCGCCCCCACCGGCGACTGCTGCCGCATCGTGCTCACCGGCGAGCGGGACACACCTCCGGAAATCGCCGCTCTCACCGCCCTGGCGGAGCCGTATTACTACAGCGTCACCCTCCGGGATCACACCCGCCAGCGGCGGGAGCTGTGGGCCCGCTCGGGGGAGGACAGCCTCACCGGCCTGTTCCTGCGCACCCTGAAAAGCGGGCAGCCGGAGGGGCTGGAGCTGGCCGCCCAATTCGGCCTGGCGGCCCTGGAAAACGGGGAGGATCCCTGCCCATGAGAATCGTACGTATGAAAGCCTCCTTCGGCGGGCTCCGAAACCGGGAGCTGGCGCTGGGGGAGGGGCTGAACATCATAGAGGCCCCCAACGAGGGGGGCAAGTCCACCTGGTCGGCCTTCCTGCGCGCCATGCTCTACGGCGTCAACACCAAGGAGCGGGACAGGCAGGGGTACATCGCGGAGAAGAACCGCTACCAGCCCTGGGGCGGCGGGCCCATGGAGGGGAGCGTGGAGCTGATCTGGCAGGGCCAGTCCATCACCCTCCGGCGCTCCGCCAAGGGGAGCACCCCCTTCGGCCAGTTTGAGGCGGTGTACACCGACACCCAGGAGCCGGTGCCCGGCCTCACCGGGGCCAACGCCGGGGAGGTGCTCACCGGCGTGCCGAGAGAGGTCTTTGAGCGCTCCGCCTTTGTGGGCCAGGGGGGCGCGGCCATCGACGGCGCCCCCGCCCTGGAGGCCCGCATCGCCGCCCTGGCCTCCAGCGGGGAGGAGGACGTGTCCTACTCCCAGGTGGAGCGCCGCCTGCGGGACTGGGTCAACCGGAGAAAGCACAACAAGACCGGCCTGATCCCCAGGCTGGAGGGCGAGCTGGCGGAGATCGACGCCGCCCTGGCCCGGCAGGCCAAGGCCTTCCGGCTCTCCCAGGAGGCCAAAAGAGAGATCGACCGGCTCCAGGCCGAGCACAGGCTGCTGGAGGCCGAGCGGGACGCCCATCTGGCCCGGGCCATGGCCCAGCGCCGGGAGCGGTGGGAGGCGGCCCAGGCCGCCCTGGCCCAGGCCCAGGGGCAGGTGGACAATCTGGAGGCTGAGCACACCCGCCACGGCCCGCCGCCGGATCGGGACACCCTGAAAAAGGCCCAGGAGGAGCTCAACGCCCTCAACGCCCTCCACACCAGCCGCAGGCTGACGGAGAGCCAGCTGGAGGAGGCCCGCGCCGCCGAGGCAGAGGCCGAAGCGGCGGCGGAAGACCCCCTGTTCCCCGAGCTGACCCCCGACCAGGCCTGGCAGCAGGCCAGCGAAGACGCCGAGGCGGCGGAGCGGACGCCCCGCACCGGCGGCCTGTACGCCGGGGGCGGCATCCTGCTGGCGGCGGGAGCCGGGGCCCTGGTGCTGGGAATTGCCGGCGTGCTGCCCGCCCTGTGGATGGGGCTGGCCCTGTGCGGCGTGGGTCTGGCGGCGGGAGCCGCCCTGCTGGCCGCCGCCGGAACCGCCAAAAAGCGGGCGGCCGCGGCGGCCGCGGAGATTCTGGCCCGCTATGAGGCGGAGACCCCCCAGGACATTCTGGGCCGGGCCAATTCCTACCGGGAATCCCGGGTAGTGGCGGAGCAGGCCGCCAAAAAGCGGGAGGAGCTGGAGCGCACCCTGTCGGAGCTGAACCAGCGGGACGAGGCCACCCGCTCCAGGCTGCTGGAGCTGGTGCACCCCTTCGCCCCCGGCGTGACCGACTCCTTCGGCGTGTCCGCCGCTCTCTCCCGGGCGCTGAATCTGGACGAGAAGCTGTCCACCGCCCGGGTGCGCCTGGAGGGGGCCAAAAAGCTGGCCGACAGCCTGCCCCGGCCGGAGGACACCGCCGCCGACCCCGGGGTGGAGCCCCGGTTCGACCCCGCCGAGACGGCGGCAAGGCTCACCGCCGCGGAGGGGGAGCTCTCCCGCCTGCGGGGCGGCCTGGCCATGGCCCAGGGGGAGCTGAATACCCTGGGGGCGCCGGAGGAGTTCCGCGCCCGGCGGGAGGCCGTCACGGAGGAGCTGGAGCGCCGCCGGGCGGAGTACGACGCCATCGCCGCCGCCCTGGCCGCCCTGGAGGGGGCCCACGGCCAGCTCCAGGCCCGGTTCTCCCCGGCCCTCAACCGCCGGGCCGGGGAGCTGCTCTCCCGGCTCACCGGCGGCAAGTACGACAAGGTGGCCCTGACCCAGCAGTTTGAGGCCCTGGCGGAGGAGCACGACGGCCTGACGCCCCGGCGGGCGCTGGCCCTGTCCCAGGGCACCGCCGACCAGCTCTATCTGGCGGTGCGCCTGGCGGTGTGCGGGCTGGTGCTGCCCGGGGACGACCCCTGTCCCCTGGTGCTGGACGACGCCCTGGCCAACTTTGACGACGGCCGCTGCGCCCTGGCCCTGGCGCTGCTGGAGGAGCTGGGGAGGGAGCGGCAGATTCTCCTGTTCACCTGCCACACCCGGGAGGCCGCCCTGCTGGCGGAACATCCGGGCGTGTCCATCCAGACCTTGCAATCGTGAGCGGATCAGGGTATAATACCCTTAACTTTGTATGTGCATGGAGCTGATACCATTGGCAAAAAGCAAAAAAACGGACGAAAAGGAGAAGGAGGAGCTGTCCAGCGAGGACTCCTTCAAGATGGATCTCTTCTTCTGGCTCCAGGCCCTGGTGGCCGCCCTCATCACCCTGATTCTCCTCTTCACCTTTGTGGGGCGCATCATCGGCGTGGACGGGGACTCCATGTACCCCACCCTCCACAACGGAGATCTGCTCCTCCTCCAGAGCGTGGGCTATGAGCCCAAACAGGGGGACGTGGTGGTGCTTACCAAGGAGTTTGACGCCTCCGACGGCCCCATCGTCAAGCGGGTGATCGCCGTGGGGGGGCAGACGGTGGACATCGACTACGAGGCGGGCACCGTCTCGGTGGACGGCCAGGTGCTGGACGAGCCCTATATCAACCCCGAGGAGATCATGGCGCCCCCGTCCAACTACGAGCACGCCACCCATGTGGAGGTGCCGGAGGGCTCCATCTTCGTCATGGGCGACAACCGCAACCACTCCTCCGACAGCCGGGACGTGACCCTGGGCGCGGTGGATGAGCGGTATGTGCTGGGGCGGGCACTGTGGATCATCCTGCCCTTCGACCACTTCGGCGCCATTCCCGACGGGACGGAGGGCTGAACCCGGACACAGGCAGAAAAACGGCGGCGCGCATCTGTGATGCGCGCCGCCGTTTTGTTGTCCCCTTCTCAGCCGCCGTCCCCGTGCCGGGGCACCACGGCGAAAAAGATCAGATCCTCGCCGCCGTCGTTGACCAGGGAGTGGGTGTGCCCCTCCGGACAGTAGTGGCAGCCGCCGGGGGCCAGGGCCTCCTCTCCCCCGTCGTACAGGGCCTTCCCCGTGCCGGAGAGGATATAGACAATCTCGCTGCTCCCCTGGTGGGGGTGCAGGCCGATGGAGGCCCCCGGCTCCAGCCGGCCCCTCATGATGCGGTTGTTCCCGTCCACAAACATGCGGGCGTAGGTGGTCTTTTCCCCGTCCCGGAAGCGGGGGATGGCGGTCTCCTCCATGGCCTCAAAGTCCAGCTTCATGACAAAATCCTCCTCTTCTCACAGCAGGGAGACGCCGAACTGCGCCGCCAGGTTCCGCAGGCCGTCCTGCACCTCATCCCGGGCGAAGCCCCCCTGCTCCAGCTGTTCGTCGCTGAGATCGTTGAGGCGGCTGTAGAAATCCACCGCCAGCTCCAGATAGCGCCTGTCCTCCGGCTCCGCCCGCTGGTAGAGCAGGTCCTCCGCCCCGCCGATGTCCCCGGCGTTGACCTTCTCCAGCAGGGTGCGGTAGAGCTCGTCAATCTCCGCGTCCTCCGCCGCCCCGGTGGGGGTGTAGGCCGTATCCTCCTTCTGAAACACCAGATAGGCGATGGAGCGGGCCAGGGCCTCCACCTGGCGCATCATCCAGTCCTCGGTCAGCATGGCTTTCCCTCCTTATAAATTGCGCACCAGGCGCACCGCCACGCCCACAATGCGGGCCGCGCCGGTCTCAAAATCCCGCAGGGGGACGAGCCTGGGCTCATAGGCCGGGTTCTCCGGCTGGAGGATCACCATGCCCCGCTGCACCCGGAATCGCTTGAGGGTGGCGTCCTCCCCGTCCACCAGGCAGGCCACGATCTGGCCGTTCTCCGCCGTATCCTGCCGCCGGATGAGCACCAGATCCCCCGGACGGATGCCGGCGTTGACCATGCTGTCCCCCGTCACCCGCAGGTAAAAGTGATCCTCCGGCCCGGACACGTCGGCGGCGGCCCAGCCCTCCGCCTGCTGCCGGGCGGCCATGGGCAGGCCCGCCCGGATGGTGCCCAGCACCGGCACCATCCCGCCGCCGGCCGGCGACGGGGTGCGGGGCACGTCATAGCCCTGAAGCCACAGGGGATCCACCCCCAGGGCCCGGGCAATGGCGGCGGCGGTGCCGATTTTGGGCTCCCGCCGGCCCAGCACATAGCGGTTCAGGGTCTGGGGATTGCGCCCCAGCAGGGTTCCCAGCTGTTCATAGCTCAGCCCCCGCTCCTCCATCAGGCCCCGCAGGCGGGCGCCGAAGGTACTCTCCTGCTCCATGCCGCCGTCCCTCCTGTCCCATACTTTGGGCTATCCTATCACATTTCATCACCAATTGCAATATAAATTCAGAAAAATCTCTTGACTATTATCTCCGTTTGGTGTTATGATAGCCAAGCAATCGAACAAATGTTCTATTTCGTTCCCCGTTTATCACCGTTTGGGGATGCCGGCGCGTTTCCAAGAACCGCCTTTCGAATCCACAATAAAAAACGCCCCACCTGCTGGCGGGACGTTTGTTGGTGGAGGAGGGTGGATTCGAACCACCGAAGCGAATCGCAACAGATTTACAGTCTGCCCCCTTTGGCCACTCGGGAACTCCTCCATATTCAGTTTGTGCCCCGTCATCCAAATCGAAGCCCAGCACAGCGGGTTCGATTTGGAGAGGAGGTGCAGCGGATGGATCGAGCTTTCGTGCCTGCACGGAAGCGAGTGATCCGAAGCCTGCACCGACGATGGAGCTGGTGGACGGACTCGAACCCCCGACCGGTTGATTACAAATCAACTGCTCTACCAACTGAGCTACACCAGCAGACCAGCTCGTCCACAGCGTATGTTATTTTACCAAGCGTGAGGTGATTTGTCAAGTAGAAGTTTTTGTTTTTTTACACTTTTTTGCGAGGGGGCGGAGAGGATTCGACGGCGGATCTGGCTCCGGCCCCTGCGGGACAGCCAGCGGCTGCCCCCGCGGGGCTGGTGCCGCCGGTGCCGGGGGGAGCTCTACGGCGGGGAGGCGGGGCTGTGCCCCGCCTGCCGCGCCCTGACAGCCGGCGGAGATGGAGAGGAGGATACAACCGATGACACTGATGGAGCTTTCCGTGCAGTACCGCGCCAATGCCGCGGCGCTGCGGGAGCGGGCGCTGGCGCTGGAGGGCCGGCGGCGGAGTGAGCCGGAGCAGGCCGGCCGCCTGCTGGACAGCCGCATCCAGCAGCTGCGCGCCATGTGGCGGGAGGCCAGGGATCTGGCCGTCCTGTGCGAGCACTACTATGAGAGGGGGTATCGCCGCAATGCCCGGTATACGCTATAGGCGGGGCGGCGCCTATGCCGCCGACATGGCCCGCTATGCCCAGGCCATGGCCGGGGACAACTCCGAGCAGCTCAGCATCGTCAAGCGCAATCTGGTTCGGGCTCTGCAGGAGGACGTGACCCCCCGGCAGCGGGAGGTGCTGCTGCTCTACTACGGCCAGCGGCTCAACACCCGGGAGATCGGGGAGAAGCTGGGGGTGAGCCGCTCCACCGTGGCCCGCACCATCAAGCGGGGGGAGGCCCGGCTGCGCCGCTGCCTGCGCTACGGCGCGGGGGCTTTTCTCAGCCCCGGCAATTAGCGCCGGCGCATTTTCTACATCCCCGGGCCCGTTCTTGTGTTGAAATAAGGGCCCATTCCATGATATACTGTCTCCCGTACGAAATTCCCCGTTTTTTCGCAAAGGGAGGCCAGCACATTGGAACTCAATCTCTCTCAGAAGCAGACGCAGACCCTGTCGCCCCAGATGATGCAGTCCATGGAAATCCTGCAGATGGGCTCCCAGGAGCTTCTGGAATACATCGAGGAGGCGGTACAGGAGAACCCGGTGCTGGAGCCGGAGGAGTCCTACGACAAGCAGGACGAGTTTTCCACCCTGCAGCGCAAGCTGGAGTGGCTGGAGTCCACCGACCCCCAGAACCGGTACTACCACCAGCAGGACACCGAGGAGGAGGACAACCCCCTGAAAAATTACGGCACGGTGGAGGACGACGACGAAAACCTTTACTATTATGTCCTCTCCCAGCTGAAGGTGCTGGAGCTGGCGCCGGAGGTGATGGACGCCGGGATCTTCCTGGTGGAGAGTCTGAACCAGAACGGCTGGCTGGACGAGCCCCTGGACGCCCTGGCCGCCGACTGCGGCTGCCCGCCGGAGACCATGGAGAAGGCCCTGGAGGTGGTGCAGTCCCTGGAGCCCGCCGGCGTGGGGGCCCGGAGCCTGTCTGAGTGCCTCAAGCTTCAGCTGGTGCGCCGCCAGCCGGTGAACCAGCTGGCGGTGACCATTGCGGAGCATTACCTGGACGCCCTGTCCAAGAACCGCTACGGCCTGATCGCCCGGGAGCTGAAGGCCAGCCAGGAGGAGGTGCGGACGGCCTGTGATCTGATCCGCTCCCTCAACCCCCGGCCGGGCACCGGCTTTGCCGCCCGGGAAAACCTGACCTACATCAACCCGGACATCATCGTGGTCAGCTTCCAGGATCACTTTGAGCTGCTCACCAACGACTACTACTTCCCCACCCTGAACATCAGCGGGTATTACACCCGCCTGCTCAAGGAGAGCGACGACGAGCAGGTGAAGGACTACCTGACCGGCAAGGTGCGCCAGGCCAAATGGATGGTCAAGGCCATCGAGCAGCGCCGCTCCACCCTCATGTCCTGCGCCGAGTGCATTCTGGAGCTGCAGGAGGACTTCTTCCGCAAGGGGCCGGGCCACCTGGTGCCCCTGTCCCTGGCCGACGTGGCCCAGCGCATCGGCGTCCACGAGTCCACGGTGAGCCGGGCGGTGAAGGACAAGTACATCCAGTGCTCCATGGGGGTGTATCCCCTGAGCTACTTCTTCTCCCGCAGCCTGGGCGCCTCCGGCGCCGGCGGGGAGGAGGCCGCCTCCCCCGACGCGGCCAAGGCCCTGCTGAAAAAGCTCATCGCCGGGGAGGACAAGAAAAAGCCCCTGTCCGACCAGAAGCTCTGCGAGCTCATGGCCGCCCAGGGCTGCACCCTCTCCCGGCGCACCGTGGCCAAGTACCGGGACGAGCTGCACATTCCCAGCACCGCCGGGCGGAAGCTCTACGAATAAATCGCGTCTCATCCAGGCGGCCGGGCCGCCTGGATGAGGCATATTCAGCCCCCGTGTGCGGAGGAGGATACACAATGGACTACAAAGCTGTATTTTTTGATTTCGACTACACCCTGGGCGACGCCACCGAGGCCATCGTGGCCGGGTTTCAGTACGCCTTTGCCAAAATGGGCCTGCCCGAGCCGGAGCGGGAGGCGGTGCGCCGCACCATCGGCATGATGCTGGAGGACGAGTACACCGTCCTCACCGGCGACAGCGGCCCGGAAAACCGCGCCCGCTTCCGGAAGCTGTACACCGAGAAGGCCGGCCCCCTCCAGGTGGAGAGCACCCGGCTCTTCCCCGGCGCGGCGGAGCTGCTCACCGCCCTGCACCGACAGGGCATCCCCGCAGGCATCGTCAGCACCAAAAAGACCGGCACCCTCCAGGACGTGCTGGAGGCCCGGGGCGTGGCCCACCTGCTCACCTCCATCGTGGGGGGCGACCAGGTGTCCGCCCCCAAGCCGGATCCCCAGGGGCTGCTGGCCTCCGTGAACGCCCTGGGCCTGGCTCCGGAGGAGGTGCTCTTCTGCGGGGACACCACCATCGACGGGAAGACCGCCCGCCGTGCGGGCACTCACTTCTGCGCGGTGCTCAACGGAACCACCGGCGCGGAGGAGTTCCTGGCCGCCCGGGTGCCCTGCGACCACATGGCCGACTCCCTGTGGGATCTCAAGCAGTGGCTGGGCCTCAACTGAATCACAGTACAGGACGGGCGGCCCCGCTGGGGCCGCCCGTTTTTCTGCCCGGGACTGTGAACATTGTGTAAAATGCGGAGCGGATGCGTTGACTTTTCCGGGGCGCGCTCTTATCATATGGTTAGCACACGAAATAATAATTCGCACTTCGGAGGAAATCCATATGAAAGAGATCAAAGACAGCGACGTGAAGCCTTCACCCCCGAAAAAGCCACTGTTTTTCTACTATCTGGTGGCCCTGATCGTGCTGATGCTCCTCAACGTGTTCCTGTTCCCCTCCATGCTGGAGCGGCAGGTGTATGAGGTGCCGTACAGCCAGTTTTTGGACATGGTGGACGACGGCCGGGTGACCCAGGTGGCCCTGGACGAGACCAACCGGGAGATCGTGTTCCTGGCCACGGATGAGAGCGGCAGCGAGGCCGTCTATCAAACGGGGATCTGGCCCGACGACGGACAGCGGCTGCTCAGTCAGCTGCGGGAAAACGAGGACATCCAGTTTACCGCTGAAATCCCCACCCAGGCCAACCCCATCCTCTCTGTCCTGGTGAGCTGGATTCTGCCCATCTTTATCTTTATCCTCCTGGGCGAGCTGCTCTCCCGCTGGATGATGAAGAAGATGGGCGGCCTGCCCGGGGGCATGGGCAATGCCATGACCTTCGGCAAGGCCAACGCCAAGGTCTACGTGGAGGAGGCCTCCACCGGCGTGTCCTTTGCCGACGTGGCCGGCCAGGACGAGGCCAAGGAGGCCCTGATGGAGGTGGTGGACTTCCTCCACGAGCCGGAGAAGTACGCCGCCATCGGCGCCAAGCTGCCCAAGGGCGTGCTGCTGGTGGGCCCGCCGGGCACCGGCAAAACCCTGCTGGCCAAGGCCGTGGCCGGGGAGGCAAAGGTGCCCTTCTTCTCCATCTCCGGCTCGGAGTTTGTGGAGATGTTCGTGGGTATGGGGGCCGCCAAGGTCAGGGATCTGTTCAAGCAGGCCAATGAGAAGGCCCCCTGCATCGTGTTCATCGACGAGATCGACGCCATCGGCAAGAAGCGGGACACCGGCGGCTACGGCGGCAACGACGAGCGGGAGCAGACCCTGAACCAGCTGCTGGCCGAGATGGACGGCTTCGACTCCAGCAAGGGCGTGGTGCTCCTGGCTGCCACCAACCGGCCGGAGACCCTGGATCCCGCCCTGCTGCGGCCCGGCCGGTTTGACCGCCGGGTGCCGGTGGAGCTGCCCGATCTCCAGGGCCGCATCGCCATCCTGAAAGTCCACGGCAGGGACGTGCACATCGACGGGGATGTGGACTGGGGCGCCATCGCCCGGGCCACCGCCGGCGCCTCCGGCGCGGAGCTGGCCAACATCATCAACGAGGGCGCCCTCCGGGCCGTCCGCCAGGGGCGGAAGACCGTCACCCAGGCGGATCTGGAGGAGAGCGTGGAGACCGTCATCGCCGGCGCCCAGCGGAAGAACGCCGTCATCTCCCCGGAGGAGAAGAAGATCGTGGCCTACCACGAGGTGGGCCACGCCCTGGTGGCCGCCCTCCAGACCCACTCCGCCCCGGTGACCAAGATCACCATCGTCCCCCGCACCTCCGGCGCCCTGGGCTACACCATGCAGGTGGACTCCGGCGAGCACAACCTGATGAGCCGCACCGAGCTGCTCAACAAGCTCGCCACCCTCACCGGCGGCCGCTCCGCCGAGGAGCTGATCTTCGGCGCGGACAACATGACCACCGGCGCCTCCAACGACATCGAGCAGGCCACCAAGCTGGCCCGGGCCATGATCACCCGCTACGGCATGACCGAGCAGTTCGACATGGTGGCCCTGGAGACCGTCACCAACCAGTACCTGGGCGGCGACACCTCCCTGGCCTGCTCCGCCGACACCGCCGCGGAGATCGACCGGCAGGTGGTGGCCACCGTCAAGACCGCCCACCAGAAGGCCCTGGCCCTGCTGCGGGAGAATGAGGACAAGCTCCACGCCCTGGCCGGGTACCTCCTGGAGAAGGAGACCATCACCGGCGAGGAGTTCATGGAGCGCCTGAACCAGTAACGGCGCAGAACGCACACGCCCCCGCGCCCGGCTCATGCCGGACGCGGGGGCGTTCCTGTCTCTCAATGGCGGGTGAGGGCCCTCCACAGCTTCTTCTGATTGGGCATCATCCGCCGGGGCGGGGTGCGCTTTTTGTACCGCTCCGCCACCTCCGCCCGGCACCCGTCCGTGAGGAGGCCCACCAGGGGGACGGCGTACCCCTCAAAGGCCAGCAGGGTGAACTCCGTTCTCTGGTCGGCGGGCTTGGGATAAAAAAGCATCTGCTCCAGGGCCCGGACGGCATAGCCGTCCGCCTCCTCCGGCGCCAGACCGGGCAGCAAAGCCGCCAGGGCCTCCACCCAGCCGCCCAGCACCTGGGCAAAGGCGTCCACCAGCTGATTGACCCGGGGATTTCCATCCCCCCGCAGATAGTTGCTGAACAGCTCCATCATGCCGGTGCTGCGGGCCTCCTCCAGGCCCTCCACGAAGCGGGCATAGCCGCGGCGCATGTCCTCCAGCACCTGCTCCGGCGTCTCATAGGTCTCCCGAACTTCCATCGGCCGCTCTCCTCCTGTGTCAGAAATCTGTTCACAGCGCCCGGTAATGCCACACCGCCCCGTCCCAGTCCCGGGCGGTGAGCCCCCGCAGGCGCAGGTAGTCCAGGTGGGCCATGCACTCCCCCACCGCGAACCACTTCTGGGCCAGGGGGAAGTCCTCCCAGCTGCTGGCCCGGATGCGCCAGCGCATCCGCCCGGCGGCCTGGTAGGCGGTGAGTCCCGGCTCCTTCCGGAGGATGGCGCGCAGCTCCTCCAGGCGGCGGGCGTGGTGCTCCAGCAGGGCGTCCACCCGGGGGGCCAGCTCCCCCCGGCCCCGGTGTCCGGGCAGGGCCAGCCGGACGGGCAGATCCCGCACGGCGCGCAGGCTGTCCAGATAGCTGCCCAGGGCGTCCTCCATCTCCAGCCAGGAGGTGATGTTGGGGGAGATGTCAAAGAGGACGTGGTCGCCGGTGAAGAGGATGCCCTCCGCCTCGTCCCAGAAGCACATCTGACCCGGCGTGTGGCCGGGCACGGGGATGCACCGCAGCCGGCGGGCGCCCGCCTCCACCACGGCGCCCGGCTCCAGGGTGCGGTAGCGGTCGGTAAATCCGGGGGCCAGGGCCCGGGCGGGGTTGGCCGTGTTCTGGGCCAGCAGCTCCGCCGGGAAGCCCTCGGCGCGGAACCGCTCGTCCCGCCGGGCCCAGTGGGCGTCGTCCGCGTGCTCCAGGTAGTCCCGGTCAGGGCCGCTGGCGTAGATCCACCCGGTGTCCCCCACCACCTCCGGCGCCAGGCCGGCGTGGTCGGAGTGGAGGTGAGTGAGCACCACATCCACGTCCCGCCGGTTCACCCCCAGCTCGTCCAGGCCGGCAAGGAGGGCCTGGCGGCACGCCTCCTGCCGGAAACCGGTGTCGATCAAAACCGCGCGCTCCCCGCCGGTGAGCAGATAGCTGTTCAGCTCCCGCAGCGGGTTGCCCGGCAGGGGCACCGGGATGCGGTACAGTCCCTCTGAAATTCGCTCTGCCATGTCAGCCTGGCTCCTTTCCTGTTGGATCCCATCTTACCAGCCCGGGCGGGTTTCCGTCAAGAAAAAATGCCGGATTTCCCCTCTCCGGCGCGGAAACCGCGCAAAACGGCGCCCCGCAGTCAGGGACTGCGGGGCGCCGTGTATTGCTCCTTCTTCCGGGTTACCGGGCTTGATTGGCCTCCACATAGAGGGCAAATGCCTCCAGGGCCTCGGCGGCCTCTTCCCGGGTGATGGTATCGCCGGGGAGGAAGCGGCCGCTCCCATCCGCGGTCAGGGTGCCGGTGCGGAGGCAGAACTCCACCGCGGGCCGGGCCCAGGCGGCCACGTCGGCCGCGTCGGCCAGCTCCGCCGCGGCGGGGCCGTCCTCGGGGGCGGACAGCTCCAGGGAGCGGGCATAGTTGTAGAGCATCACCGCGGCCTGCTCCCGGGTGACGGCCTGGGTGGGCAGAAGCCGGCCCTTGCCGTCGCCGCTGACCACGCCGGTCTCGGCGGCCCACACCGCCGCGCTGCTGTCGCCCACGTCGATGAAGGCGGCGGAGGCGCCGGGCTGGGGACTGCCGGCCAGCTCATAGAGCATGGTGATGAACTCCAGGCGGTTCAGCGGGCCGCCCACCGAGCCGGCATACACGGCCCAGCTGCCCAGCTGCATGGGCACCAGCCGGTTCAGCTCCGAGGCGCAGGCGGCCAGCACCGCGGCGGGCGTGCCGCCCTGGGCGGCAAACCGCTCGTCCAGATCGGAGCGCCACACCACCTTCCCCTCCGGGAAGTCGGGGTCGTCCAGACGGCGGGCGGACACCACCACCGTGAGCACCTGGTCGTCCTCCACCGGCTCACCGTCCAGGGTGAGGCCGTCCACCCGCTCCCCCGCCGGGGCGCCCAGATAGAGGGTGTAGTCCAGGCCGTAGAGGGTATCGGCGGTCTCGCCGCCGGAGATGGAGCCGTCCTCCTCCGCCGTGTAGGACTCCGCGCAGATGTCCAGCCACGCCTTCAGCTGGGCGCCGGTGAGCTCCACCGCCGCCAGGGGCGTCGGGTCGGACAGCAGGGCGGCGCAGCCGTCCAGGGAGAGGACGGCCGTGTTCGCCCCCTCCTCGAAGAGGGCGGCCGCGTCGGTATCCCCCAGGCTGCGGGGGCAGAGCAGGGCGCCGTCGGCCCCGGTGGCCCACAGCATGGAGGCCGCGGCCAGGGTCGCCGTGGGGGTGGGGCCGTACTGGGGCTCAGTCTCGCCGATCCAGTCGCCGGTCAGGACGGCCACCCGCTCGCCGGCCTGTTTCTCCGCCTTCTCCAGCTCGTCGGCCACCTGACCGGCCAGCGTGTCGTCGGGCGCATAGTCCTCCAGGGAGAGGAGGGTGCTCTCCCCCACCTCCGGCGTGCCGGCGGCGGAGAAGGTGACGGTGGTGCGGGTCAGGTCGGTGCCGCCGCCGCTGACCAGGGACACGTTCTCCCCCGCGGCGTTCTGAACCGTATCCGCGTAGGCGGAGCCGTGGCCGCCCACCACCAGGTCAATGCCGGTGGTCTGGGCCGCAAAGTCCGCCGCCACATCCCGGTCGGCGTGGCAGACCACCACCACCAGGTCGCAGTTCTCCCCCTCCAGCTTTTCCTGCCAGTACTCCGTCCACTCCCAGACGTAGCTGTTCTCCGTGTTGTCCCCGTGGGCAAAGTCCACGCCCTCGCAGTAGGAGGCGGGCAGCCGCTCCGCCCCGTCGATGGCCCCCAGGCCCAGCACGCCCACGCGCACCGCCCGGCCGCCCACCTCTGCGGTGAGGACGGCATAGCCCTCGGCGGCCGGCTCCTGGCTCTCCCCGTCCAGATAGTTGCCGGAGAGAACCCGGACGGGGGCGGTCTCCTCCTCAGCCGTGAGGGCGTCAAAGAACCCGTCCCGGGCGTCGGGGCCCAGGCGGAACTCATTCAGGCCGGGCACCAGCACGTCGTAGCCGATGGCGCGCAGGGCCAGGGCCTCGGCCTCCCCGCCGTCCTGGAGCAGGCTGTTGTCCACCGCGTCGCCGCTGTCCAGCAGCAGGGCGGCGTCCACCTGCTCCCGCTCTTGTTCCATGGCGGAGGCCACGTTCTGATAGCCCGCCGCCACCCGCTCACCGGTCAGGGGATCCTGACGGTACACCCGGCCGGCCATGTCGCCGGTGGTGTAGATGGCCAGGACAGGGCCCCGGGCCTCCGTCTCCCCGGAGGGCTCCGCCGCGGCCGCGGCCACAGGCGCGGCCAGCAGGGCCGCGCTCAGCAGCGCCGCCCAAACAAGTTTGAGAAAATGCCGCTTCCGCGCCATTCAAATCGCCTCATTTCTCCCAGAATGGGAAAGATATTCTCGTGGGCATTATAACGCCGCAGGCTCCCGAACGCAACGGATGGCGCCGCAATGTTAAGAAAAAGAAACATAGCGGGCAGAATCTTCCGCGAAAAAAGTCCTCCAGGCCCGAAAACGGGCCCGGAGGACGCGGCACAGCGGGGAGGTATTACAGCTTGGACAGCTCGCAGGCGGTCTGGGCGGCCAGGCGGGCGTTGTTGAACACCAGCTGGATGTTGGAGTCCAGGCTGTCGCCGCCGGTGAGCTCCTTCACCTTGGCCAGCAGGAAGGGGGTGGTGGCCTTGCCGTGGATGCCCTGGGCGTTGGCGGCGGCAATGGCCTCGTCGATGGCGCGGTTGATCACCTCGTGATCCATGGAGAACTCCTCGGGGATGGGGTTGGTCACCAGCATGCCGCCCTTGAGGCCCAGCTCCTGAGAGGCGTGGAAGATGGACGCCAGCTCGGCGGGGGTGTCCACCTGGTAGTCCACCTCGAAGCCGCTCTTGCGGGTGTAGAAGGCGGGCAGCTCCTTGGTGCCGTAGCCCAGCACGGGCACGCCGTGGGTCTCCAGGTACTCCAGGGTCAGGCCCAGATCCAGGATGGACTTGGCGCCGGCGCACACCACCATGACGGGGGTGTTGGCCAGCTCCTCCAGGTCGGCGGAGATGTCCATGGTGGTCTCCGCGCCCCGGTGGACGCCGCCGATGCCGCCGGTGGCGAAGATCTGGATGCCCGCCATGTGGGCGATCATCATGGTGGTGGTGACGGTGGTGGCGCCGTCGGCCTTGCGGGCGCACAGCACCGCCAGATCCCGGCGGCTGGCTTTGGTGACGGCCTGGCCCTGCTTGCCCAGGTACTCGATCTCCTCCTTGGTGCAGCCGGCCTTCAGGCGGCCGCCCAGGATGGCGATGGTGGCGGGCACCGCGCCGTTGTCCCGAATGATCTGCTCCACCTTGAGGGCGGTCTCCACATTCTGGGGATAGGGCATGCCGTGGGAGATGATGGTGGACTCCAGGGCCACCACGGGCTTGCCGGCAGCGACGGCCTGGGCCACCTCGGGGGCCACGTCCAGATACTTGTTGAGATCCATAATCGTTTACCTCCAGTTATCAGACTGATATGATATACAGTGTGGAATGGAATTTCAGGATTCCCGGCGGGTGCGGGCCAGGCCGGGGCGGATGTCGAAGCGCCAGACCGCCAGCACGAAGGAGCAGAAGGCGGCCACCTCGATGGCGGCGCTGGTGTAGGAGCCGGCGATGAGGTTGTAGAGGAACACCGGCGGGGAGTTGAGGAGGAACAGCAGCCGGGTCAGGCGCATGTTCCGGCTCCACAGGGCCACGGTGGTGAGCATCATGGCCAACCCCAGCAGCAGGCAGTAGGGCCCGTCCCAGGTCAGCAGGGGGGACACCCCGTAGCACACCAGGAAGAGCACCAGCCACCACCGGCTGGAGGCCCAGGGCCGGTCGTTGAAGGCGCACACCGTCCCACGGGCCAGGCCCAGCAGGTTGATGAGCACCCCCGTCCACGCCCCCAGCAGGCTGTACTGGACGATCCACAGCACACAGCAGAGCAGCTGGAGCAGGAGGATCTTCTTCCGGCTGCCGGTCTGGACGGAGGTGAAGGAGATCAGGGATCCCACCAGCCCCAGCACTTGTGCCAGCCAGAAGCTCACGTGGCGCTCCCTCCCGTCTCCGCCCCGCCGGCCCCGGGGAAGCCCGCCCGCCGACGGAGCAGCTCCGCGCTCATGGACGGGTTGATGGTCTCAGAACTCTCCATGGCGATGGCGCCGGCGGCCATGGCCGCCCTGGCGGTGCCCGCCAGATCGGTGCCCTCCAGGTAGGCCCAGGCGATGGCGGCCATGCCCGCGTCGCCGCAGCCGGTGGTGTTCACCATGGTGCCGGGGCAGCAGGGCACGTGGAGCCGCTCGTTGTGGTCGGCGGCGTAGATGCCGTCGCCCCCCAGGCTGATGAACACCCGCCGCAGGCCGGTGGAGAGCAGAACGTCCGCGGCCCTGTCCAGGCTGGCCTGGTCGGTGATGGCCACGCCGGAGAGCAGCTCCGCCTCCAGCCGATTGGGCTTGAGGGTGTGGAGCTTCCCCAGCACGGGGCGCAGCTTCTCCGCCTTGGCGGTGGACACCGGGTCGGCGAAGATGGGCAGGCGGATATTCTCCGCCAGCCAGGCGATGGACTGAGCCGGGATGTTGGTGTCCACCACGATGAGCTGGGCGTTCTGGAGCAGCCGGGCCCGGCCGGAGAGAAAGGCGGGGGTCACGTGGTCGTAGATGTCCATGTCGCTGACCGCCAGGGCCATGTCACCGTGCTCGTCGGCGATGAACAGATAGGTGGAGGTGGCCCCGCCGGGCACCGTCAGGCAGTGGGAGATGTCGATGCCCAGCTCCCCGCAGGAGGCGGCGATGCGCTGGGCGTTCATGTCGTCGCCGAAGGCGGTGAGCATGCGCACGTCCACCCCCAGCAGGGCCATGTTGTGGGCGATGTTCCGCCCCACGCCCCCCAGGCTCATGCGCACCTGGCCGGGGTTGGAGTCGGCTCCCACCAGCTTCCCGTGGGGCCGGCCGCCGATGTCCATGTTGACGCCGCCAACCACCACCGCGTAGGGAGATGTGCGGACGATGTAGCCCTTGCCGGCGATGTGGCCCTGCTTCATCAGGTTGGAGATGTGCACCGCCACCGACGAGCGGGTGATGCCCGCCTTGTCTGCCAGCTCCTGCTGGGAGATCAGGGGGTTCTCCTCAATCCACCGGAGAATCTGCCGTTCCCGCTGGGTCATGGCCTCGCCTCCTAAACAAATCTTTATGCTGTAATCATATGCTTATCCCCCTCCTCTGTCAAGAGGAACCTGTGCATTTTCGGAACTTTTTTGCGTCCTCCTCGTCCAACAGGGTAAAGGAGGGATTTTCCATGAGAAAAAGCCTGTTGGTTCTGGCGCTGGCGCTCCTGCTGGCCGGGTGCTCCGCCGCCCCGGCGGGGGAGACGCTTACTCCGCCGCCGAGAGCCTTTCCCAGGAGGAACCTGTGGCCGTGGCTCGCTGCCGGGTGGTGGACGGCGCGGGGACGAACACTCTGGTGCTGGCCGGGCTGGACGGCGGCGCGGGGGATGTGTACACCCTGGGCACGGCGGAGCTGGCCGTGGAGGGGGAGCTGGCCGACGGCGCCGTGGTGGAGGTGCGCTTTGACGGCGCCGTCATGGAAAGCTATCCGGCCCAATTCAGCGGCGTCACCGGCGTGCGGGTGACGGAGCAGCCGGTGGATGACCGCTGCGGCCTCTACCTCCAGGTGCTGGAGGATCTGTGGGAGGTGGATCCCGGCCTCAACACGGATTTGGAGGAGCTGGGGGTGGACTTCTCCGGCCTCACCGACCTGACCGAGAGCGAGAAGTCGGCCCTGGCCTGGGTGTTCGGCAATGCCCACGGCCTCATGCCCATCACCGGCACCCTGGAGGAGCTCTGGCAGGCGGGCTGCCTCACCCCCATGACGGAATCGGCGGAGGGATACGAGGACAGCGTGGCCCTCTACCGCTGGGAGAACGGCTGCCTCTTCTCCCTGACCGGCAGCGCGGAGGAGGGCTTTACCGCCCGGAAGTGGGCCTCCGGCCTGGGGGCCTATGTCTTCTCCGACTGCACCGCCGTCCAGGATGCCGACGGCACCTGGAGCTATACGATAGGGGCCGAGGCCATCTCCTGACCGCCGCCGGAGCGCCAAAAACCCGCGAAGGGGATTCCCTTCGCGGGTTCAGCGTGTCGAAAAAGTCTTTTCGACACGCTGCTGAACTTTTTGAAACTTCAAAAAAGTTTCAAAAAGTTGTTTGATCCAACGCGAAAGGGAACCCTGACGGTTCATCTCCGCGCTAAGTGCCGCCCTCGGGGCGGTTGCGCTCCGAAACGCCCTGCGGGGCAGCCTTTCACACTATCCTTCCCTCCGAATCCTTCGGCTGGAGGTTTTATTGACAGCCTCACCCGCGAAGGGGATTCCCTTCGCGGGTTTTGCATCTACAGTTCAGGTCAGATCAATGACCCAGCCCAGGTCGTTGTAATCCGGCATATATTGGCGCTGGGGGCTGTCCTGGGGCTGGTCGGTGCGGACGATGTTGAAGTATATATCGTTCACCTCGATGGCTACGATCTCCCCCTCCGTCTGCTCCGCCAGCCGGAACTCCGGCCAGAACACCTCCGAGAAAGACCACCGGAGCTGGTCACAGGGATAGCGGTTCCCCCGCTCGTCCACAAACCAGACCGTGGGCACACTCAGCTGAATCAGCGTTTCCCCTTGCCGGGCAAGTAGGGGCGACAGCTCCCCGTAGAAGGACACGCTGCGCCCGTCCGCCCCCACCAGGGCGGTGACGGTGCCCTCGGCAAAGGCGCGGCTGGCCTGGGCGGTCTCCACGGCCCGGGGGGTGTCCAGCTCCAGCACGCCGCCCTTCCACACGGTGCCGCGCCACCAGCCGTCGGAGGTATAGGCGTCCACCTCAAAGGTGTAGGGGCCGCTCTCCCCCTGGGGCACCGCCGCCATGTGCCAGCCGCTGCCGCCGCTCACATAGCCCTGGGGCTGATAGGTCTGGCTCAGCCAGTCGGAGGTGGTCTCAAAGCTGCGCAGGTCATAGGGCTGGGCGCCCGCCGCCCGGAACCCCTCCCCCGTCCCGTCCCCGACGGGCTCCACCTGGGTCAGTTTCTCCCCGCCGGCGCTGTAAATGGTGAGGCGGTAGCTGAGCTGTACCTCCTCCTCGTCGGAGATCCAGTTCCGGGACACCACGTCCAGGGGCACGGTGAGCACTCCGTCCCGCTGGTAGGCCCCGTCGATGAGGTAGAGGAAGTCCCCGTCCTCATGGCTGATCCCCTCCCCCTGTACCAGCAGGGAGGCGCTGGTCTCCGCCGCCCCCACGCCGAGGATATAGCGGAACACCCGCTCCGCCCCGGCGGCTATCGCCGGGTAGTTCATCAGCCCCAGTACCAGGCACACACAGGCCGCCAGGGCGGCCAGCCGCCGCAGGGGAGTCCGACGGCTCCGCCTCTCCGGCGCGCTCCGGCGCGCCGCCAGGGCGTGAATCAGCGTCCCCTTGCTCTCGTCGGTCAGCCGGATCCGGTCCAGCTCTTCCCGATAGCGGTTATCCATCATAACAGCTCCCTTCCAGCCGCTGCCGCAGCTTTGCTCTCGCCCGGGCCAGGTGGGTGCTCACCAGGGCGGGACTCTGGCCCAGCAGCTCCGCGATCTCCTTCACCTGGTATCCCTCATAATACCGCAGGTAGAGCACCTGCCGGTACTTGGGGGGCAGGGCGTTCACCTGCTCCAGCAGGGGGCTCTCCCCCGGCTCCGGCATCTCCGCGCTCAGGTGCAGGCCCTCCTCCAGGGGCGCCCGGCGGCGGAACCAGGCGCTCTTCTTCCAGTTCTTGCAGGCGTTGACGGCGCACCGCACCACCCATGCCCGCTCCTGTCCCACGTCGGGGAATGTCCTGCCGTCCTCCAGCAGGCCGATGAGCACCGTCTGGCAGATGTCCTTGGCGTCGTCCATGTCCCCCAGCCAGGTGTACCCGATGCGGAGGATGGCGTCGGCGTAGGTGTGTACCAGATATTCCGCCCGCTGGCTCTCCACGGCCCTCACCCCCTTCACCCTAATAACAACACAGCGGGGCCAGATCTGTCAATTTCCCCGTAAAAAAACGGCGCGGCAGATGCCGCACCGTTTTTTGTGCCCCGCTGGCGGGCGCGCCGGGTCGTCGCGCCCCACGGGCCGCCGCCCCGCAATTATTCACGATTCACTCTACTCCAGAGTGAGATCTCCCTCCCTGATCCAGCCGATTTTCCGGAAGAACAGGCCGAACAGCCAGGTGAGGACGGCGGGAAGGACAAAGCAGATGAGCACCAGCCCCAGCCAGTCGAAGCCGGTGATGGCGGCCTTGACGCCGGTGGCCACGTCGTTAACCCACCCGGCGTAGACGCCGATGGGGCCCACCATGCCGCAGGTGCCCATGCCGGAGGCCACGGCGGAGGCCGGGTCGTTCATCTCCAGCCGGAATACGCAGGTAGCCAGGGGGCCGGTGACGGCGGAGGTGAGGATGGCGGGCAGCCAGATGCGGGGGTTCTTGACGATGTTGCCCATCTGGAGCATGGAGGTGCCAAGGCCCTGGCTCACCAGGCCGCCCCAGCGGTTTTCCTTGAAGGAGAGGACGGCGAAGCCCACCATGTTGGCGCAGCAGCCCGCCACGGCCGCCCCGCCCGCCAGGCCGGTGAGGCCGATGGCGGCGCAGATGGCCGCGGAGGAGATGGGCAGGGTGAGGGCGACGCCGATGACCACCGACACCAGGATGCCCATCCAGAAGGGCTGGAGCACGGTGGCCCAGCGGACGAAGTCCCCCACGGCGGAGGCGGCGGTGCCGATGGCCGGGGCCCACAGGGCGGACAGGCCCACCCCCACTAGGATGGTCACCAGGGGGGTGACCAGGATGTCGATCTTGGTCTCCTTGGACACCGCCTTGCCCAGCTCGGCGGCGATGACGGCGATGAAGAGCACCGCCAGGGGCCCGCCGGCCCCGCTGCCGCCGGAGAGGGTGGTGGAGCCCAGCTCATTGGCGGCGTAGCCCACCGTCACCAGGGAGAAGAGCACCAGGGGCGGGGCCTGGAGGGCGTAGCCGATGGCTACGGCCATGGCCGCGCCGCTCATGGCCGAGGCGTATCCCCCTACCGTCACCAGAAAGGGCAGGCCCAGCTGGGTGCCCAGGGTGTTGAGGATGGTGCCGATGAGCAGGGAGCAGAACAGCCCCTGGGCCATGGCCCCCAGGGCGTCCACCCCGTACCGCCTGGCCGAGATGACAATATTTTTCCGTTTGCAGAACTCCTTGACGCTTCCCATAATCTCTCTCCCTTTACAGGTGTCTTGACACGTGACTTGGCCTATTATAATACAGACGGCAAAAAGCCGCAAGCCTGAATTTTTCAGACCTGCGGCTTTTTTGACGCGGGGAGAGAGGGCGGTCAGCGGTTTTTGCGGCCCTTCCGGTAGAGCACCACCGCCAGCACCGCCCCGGCCAGGGTGATGGCCAGCCCCACCGCCAGGATGACGGTGGCGATGGTGACAAAGGCCTGCCCCATGGAGGAGATGCCGGACATACCGCCGGATGTGACCGTGCCGTCGGGGAGGACGAGCTCCCACCCGCCGGAGCCGAAGGGATCCATGGCGCCCCACCCGGCGGACACCATCCGGAACATCCGGGAGAAGGCAAACCGGGCCAGGCCGCCCACCAGGGCCACCCCCAGCCCGCTGAGGGCGATGTACACCCCGGCCAGCCAGCCCCACCGGCCCACCATGCGGCCCAGCCAGCCCGCCGTGGGCGAATGACGGGGCGGCGGGGCCTGCTCCGGCTCCCTGGGCGCCTCCTCGGAGAGGAGCTCGTCCACCGTGATGCCGAACTCCCGGGCCAGGGCACGGAGCTTGTCCACCTCCGGCGCCGCGTCGCCCAGCTCCCACTTGCTCACCGCCTGGCGGGACACCCCCACCCGTCCGGCCAGCTCCTCCTGGGACAGCCCGGCCTTTTTGCGGTAGTAGAGAATTTTCTCGGACAGCTTCATCACTGCCACCTCCTGGTGTGATCTGGTCTGGATTCCACCATGAGCATACCCCAGAGGCCGGTTGCGGCGCAACCAGCCGTGGCTGGAACTTCCGCAACCGGGGGTTGCGGAGGGCGGTCAGTCGAATTGGGTGACCCAGTGCTCCGCCCGGTGGGCCGCAAAGCACAGGCGTACCTGCTCCGCGGTGTTCTTCTCCCCGGCCAGTTCTGGAAGGTTGTCCTCGGAGAACCAGGAAAAGCCCAGGGTCTCGCTGTTCTCCCGGAATTCCCCGCCCAGGAGGGTGCAGAGCACGAAGATCTTGCACACGCCGTAGGCATACCGGGGCAGATTGTGCCTGGCCCGATCCTGGACGGCGATGATCCGGTCGGCGGTCACGTCCAGGCCGGCCTCCTCCTTGACCTCCTTGACGGTGTTCTCCCCCACGGACAGGTTCACCTCCACCCAGCCGCCGGGGAGGGCCCACCGGCCGTCCCGCTCCTGCACCAGGAGGATCTTCCCGTCCCGGAAGATGGCGGCCCGGGTGTCCAGCTTGGGGGTCTGGTACCCCGTCTCATTGCAGAACAGGCCCTTCACCTTCTCCAGGGGGATGTCCGTCCTGTGGGCCACCATCTCGGCGGCGATCTCCCGGATCCGCTCATACCGCTCCCGGTCGTACACGTCCTTGCCGTAGGTCAGCCCGGCCTGGGCCAGGCTCTGCAGCTCCACCGCCCAGTTCAGCCACAGCTCGTCCACTGTATTTCCTCCCATCGTACGGAATTTCAAAGCCGCTTTTGCATTTGCGTGCCTACACGTACCCCAGCAGGCCCCGGACGGACACCTCGCCGGAGGACACCGTCTCCCGCCGGCCGGCGGGGCAGCGCACCACCAGGGCGAAGGTTTCGTCGACGGCCTCGGCCTCGGCCTCCTCCTCCCCGCCGGCGCGGAGGAGCCGCACGGGTCTGCCCAGGGTGAGGCAGTCCGCCCGGTAGCGCTCCAGCCACTCTGCCCACCGGCGGGGGAAGTCGGCGGCCATCCGATCCAGGGCGGCGATCACCGCCCCGGCCGCCTCCGCCCGGCGGGGTGCTCTCCCCAGGGCCTGGGCCAGAGAGACCGCCACCGGGGCCACCTCCGGGCCGAAATCAGCCGCCGTCTGGCTCACGTTGAGGCCCAGGCCCACCACCACATAGCGCAGGGCGGCGGTCTCCGCCTCCAGCTCCAGCTCGGTGAGGATGCCGCACAGCTTGCGGCCGTCCAGGATCACGTCGTTGGGCCACTTGATGCCGGGGCGGGTACCGCACAGCTCCTCCACCGCGTCGCACACCGCCACCGCCGTCCACGCCGTCAGGGCGGACACCTGCTCCAGGGGGCAGTCCGGCCGCAGCAGGGCGGACAGGTACAGCCCCTTCCCCGCCGGGGAGACAAAGGAGCGGCCCCGGCGGCCCCGGCCCCCGGTCTGCTCCCCGGCGAGCACCACCAGCCCGTCGGGCACGGCGTCCACCGCCCGGCGCTTGACCTCGTTGTTGGTGGAGTCCACCGTCTCCAGGCAGACCAGCTCCTTCCCCACCCGGCGGCCGGCCACCGCCGCCGCCAGCTCCCCGGCGGAGAGGAGATCCGGCGAGCCCTCCAGCCTGTAGCCCCGCCGGGGGGCGGAGGAGATGGCGTACCCCTCCCCCCGCAGGGTCTCGATGGCCTTCCAGACCGCCGCCCGGCTCACCCCCAGGGTCTGGCTCATGGTCTCCCCGGACAGCTCCTCCCCCGACTTCAGCAGGGAGAGCACCTCGTCCCGCAGCATGGACATCCCTCCTTGATTGGTTGCCTCCATTGTACCTGTACCGGTTTTATTTGTCAACCGATTCAAAAATCAAGTTGACAAACAGCATATTGTAAACTATACTTAAGGCAAAGTTTACAATCAGGAGGAACCACCCATGCGCACCCAAGAGCTGGCCCGGGCGGCCCTGTTCGCCGCCCTCATTGCCATCTGTTCCTGGATCTCCATCCCCACCGCCGTCCCCTTCACCCTCCAGACCTTCGCCGTGTTTCTGGCCCTGGGGGTGCTGGGGGGAAAGCTGGGCACCCTGTCGGTGGCGGTCTACCTGCTGCTGGGCGCGGTGGGCCTGCCGGTATTCGCCGGGTTCCAGGGCGGCCTGGGGGCCCTGCTGGGGGCCACCGGCGGCTACCTGGCCGGCTTCCTGCTCACCGCGCTGACGGTGTGGGGGGCGGAGCGGCGGCTGGGCAAGTCCGCGCCGGTGTTCCTGGTGTCCTGCCTGCTGGGGCTGGCCCTGTGCTACCTGTTCGGCTCGGTGTGGTTCGCGGCGGTGTATGCCGCCGCCTCCGGCCCTGTGGGGCTGGCCGCCGTGCTGGGGTGGTGCGTGTTCCCCTTCGTCCTCCCCGACCTGGCCAAGCTGGCCCTGGCCGTCGTCCTGAGCCGGCGGCTGGCCGCCGCCCTGGCCCGGCGCACGGCGTAGCCCCGTGCCGCCCGGGCATAAGCCGCCCCCCTGTCCCATATACATGGGGTAAGACTATGGAAAGGCGGGGTGGGGTATGCCCTATGAGGAGAAGCGCCCGGGGCCGGAGGCGGCCCATCACATCATCCTGGAGGAGCGGGAGCAGCTCTCGGTCTCCGGGGTGGAGGAGGTGGAGAGCTTTGACGAGAACACCATCGTCATGCTCACCAGCCGGGGCACCCTGGTGGTGCGGGGGGAGGAGCTGCACATCGAGAAGCTGAGCCTGGACGGCGGAGACCTCCGGGTGGAGGGCTCCATCGACTCCCTGACCTATGAGGACGGCGGGCGGGAGCGGGGCGGCCTGTTCTCCCGCCTCTTCGGCTGAGATGACGGTATCCATGGCGGCCCAGG
The DNA here is from genome assembly GCF_002161215.1 of Flavonifractor sp. An10. GTDB lineage: Bacteria > Bacillota > Clostridia > Oscillospirales > Oscillospiraceae > Flavonifractor > Flavonifractor avistercoris. Next base: position 200,816 of record NZ_NFMB01000008.1, on the reverse strand, counting down.
TGCTGTTTTTCACCGGCGCGCTGGGCCTGGGTGTGGCGGTGGGGGTGCTCTACGACATATTCCGCATCCTGCGGGTGCGTCTGCGCCTGCCCCTGCTGGGGGGGATTCTGGATCTGCTGTTCTGGCTGGTGGTCACCGCCGCCCTGTTCCTCTACACCGTCACCGCCGGCAGCGGAGAGGTGCGGGGCTACCTGGTGCTGGCCGTGCTGGGCGGGGCGGCGGCCTATTTCTGGCTGCTCAGCCGGTGGTTTCTCTGGCTGGGCTACCGCCTGGCGGATTTTCTTGGGCTTGTGTGGGGGCTGGTGACACTACCCCTTGTGCTTCTGGCCCGCCTGGGTAAAAAAATCGAAAAAAACGCAAAAAAATCCTTCCATTATCGCCGCAAGTGGTATAAAATAGGTGTACTACACAGGGAAATGGATGGACTGCACCGTTCGGATCAACCGGCGGCGGAGGGAGGGCCGGATCATGAAACTCAAGAAAGCGTCCCTTCTGACCAAGCTGGTGGTTCTGGCTCTGCTCATCGGCGCCGCCACCGGGCTGCTGAATCTGCGCCAGCAGATTCTCACCGCCGAGGCGGATCTGACCGAGGCCCAGTCCCGGGTGGCCGAGCAGAAGCAGGTCAACGCCGAGCTGGCCGACGCCGTGGAAAACAGCGGTGATCCCGAGCGGCAGGCCGACCTGGCCCGGAGCAAGCTGGGCCTGGTGGAGCCGGGCGAGTACATCTTCCGTTTCACTGACTGAAACTTTTGAGAGGGGATTTTACAGGCAGCTATGGAGTTTGGTGTTGGTTCGATTCTGGAAGGAAAGGTCACAGGCATCACAAAGTTCGGCGCGTTCGTCTCCTTGCCGGAAGGCAAGTCGGGTCTGGTGCACATCTCTGAGATCGCCTACTCCTACGTCAACGACGTGAAGGATCATTTGAAGGAAGGGCAGGAGGTCAAGGTCAAGGTCATCGGCATCGACGAGAACGGCCGCATCAACCTCTCCATCAAAAAGGCCATGGATCCCCCGCCCCGCCCCGCAGGACAGGGCAGGCCCGGCGGCCGGCCCGGCGGGCACAGCGGCGGCGGCTTCCGGGGCAAGCCCGCCCCGGCGGAGCCCACCACCTTTGAGGATCGCCTCAAGCAGTTCATGGCCTCCTCCGACAGCAAGCTGTCTGAGCTGCGCCAGTCGGAGCGCCGCAGCTCCCGCAGGGGCGGCCGGCGCTGAGCGGCTTCTTCTAATACGATACGGAAAAAGGTTCCGGCCCAGCGGGCCGGAACCTTTTTGACTGTCGAAAAAGTGGCTTTGCCGCTTTTTCGAGCGGGATGCAGTCCGCCGCGCGCAGGATTTGTCCGCTTCAGGCGGACAAATCCCACACTTGCGGCCTGAGAAGTGTTTTCTCCGACGTACATGCCGCCGGAGAAAACAAATTCCAATTTTTTCGCGCCTGCGGGCGCGAACTCTGCGAGACCTTTTCGACACGCTGAAGGTTCCGGCCCGCTGGGCCGGAACCTTTTTATGCCTATCCCCTATTCCTCCGGGGTGTAGGGGGCCACGTCGATGCCGGTGTAGTACCACTTGAGGATCTCCTCGAAGCTCTTTCCCTCCCTGGCCAGGGCATTGGCCCCGTACTGGCTCATGCCCACCCCGTGGCCGTAGCCGGTGACGGAAAAGGTGACGTTCGCGGCGTCGGCGGTGACGGTGAAACTGGCCGAGCGCAGGCCGAAGAGGGTGCGCAGGGCGGTGCCCGCCACAGTGACGCCCCCCACGTCCACGCTCTCCACCCCGCCGCCGGAGCGGTTGGTCAGGTTGGCAACCCAACCGGACGGCTCCCCGGAGAGATCGGCGTCGGGATACTGCTCCAGCAGCTTGGCCCTGAACTCCTCCACCGGCACGGTGACGGTGGTGTGGTAGTTGGGCACCTCCTCCCCCTCCGGACTATCCACGCTGGTGAGATAGGGCACCGAGTTGCCCCACACCTCCACCGCGTCCACCGTCTTCCCCGCGGCGGAGGAGAAGAACAGGGCCTGGATGGGCTGTCCCTGCCAGAGGGCGGCCAGGCCGTCGGTGTCCGCCACGGCGGCGGCGATCTTGTCGGTGTAGGCCCGGGCGTTGTCCCCCCAGTTGACGGCGGCCTCCTCGGGGGTGATGTAGGCCTGGCAGCAGGTGATGTCGGTGCACACATCCGCGTCCGGATGTTTTTCCGAGGTGCGCGCCAGCTTGGACAGGGTATAGGTGCGGGCGGCCACCGTCTGGGCCTTGAGGGCCTCCGGCTCGAAGGAGGCGGGCATCTCGGCGGCCACCACCCGCCACAGATACTTGTCCATGGACAGGGTGAGCACCTCCCCCTCCCCCACCTGCACCTTCACCGAAACCCGGCTGTCCGCCGTCACGCCGGGGGTGACCACCGTGCGGTCGATGGGCAGGGTGCCGGTGGGGATCTCCTCCGGCGCCTCCCCCTCCCCCAGCAGGAGCAGGGGGAGGAGAAACAGGGTGAGCAGCAGGGCCAGGGCGGCGGCCACCACCTGCCGCATGCGCGGGCCCCCGCCTCCTTTTTGCAAGTTTTTCTTCACTGCCATGCAGGTTTCCCCCAGCTTTGTATTTTAGATTGACTGCGGCCGCAAAAAAGGCTACAATAATACACAACGAAATTGGGCAAAGGAGTGACGGAACATGCAGAATGAGGTATGGGCGGCGGACACCGCCTTTATGGACAGTCTATGCGGCGAATACCGCAGGCATAACCAGATCGACCCGGCGGACTATGAGCGCTACCAGGTCAAGCGGGGCCTGCGCAACCCGGACGGCACCGGCGTCATGGCCGGGGTGACCCAGATCGGCAGCGTCATGGGCTACTATGTCCAGGACGGGGAGCGGGTGCCCGCCCCCGGCAAGCTGATCTACCGGGGCATCGACGTGGAGGCCCTCATCGACGGCTTTGTGGGGGAGGGCCGCTTCGGCTTTGAGGAGACGGCCTACCTGCTGCTCATGGGCTCCCTGCCCACCCGGGCGCAGCTGGAGGGCTTCCAGGCCCTGCTGAACCATCACCACACCCTCCCCCCCATGTTCACCGAGGACATGATCATCAAGGCCCCCAGCCCCGACGTGATGAACAAGCTGGCCCGCTCGGTGCTGGCCCTGTACTCCTACGATGACAACCCCGACGACCTGTCCCTGGCCAACCAGCTGCGGCAGGCGGTGGGCCTCATCGCCCGGGTGCCCACCATCGTGGCCCACGCCTTTGCGGTGAAGCGGCACTACTATGACAACGAGTCCCTCTACCTCCACCGGCCCCAGGAGGGGCTGAGCGTGGCGGAGAACTTCCTCTACTCCGTCCGCCACGACAACCAGTACACCGCCGAGGAGGCCCGGCTGCTGGATCTGTGCCTGGTGCTCCACGCCGAGCACGGCGGCGGCAACAACTCCGCCTTTGCCTGCCGGGTGCTCTCCTCCTCGGGCACCGACTTCTACTCCGCCATCGCGGCGGCGGTGGGCTCCCTGAAGGGCCCCCGCCACGGCGGCGCCAACAAGAAGGTCATGGAGATGTTCGGCGGCCTGGAGGCGGACGTGAAGGACTGGGCCGACGACGACGCGGTGCGGGACTACCTGGCCCGCCTGCTGCGGAAGGAGGCGGGAGACCGCTCGGGGCTCATCTACGGCATCGGCCACGCCATTTACACCCTGTCCGACCCCCGGGCGGTGGTGCTCAAGCGCTTCGCCCGCAAGCTGGCCGAGAGCAAGGGCATGCTGGAGGAGTTTGAGCTGTTTGAGCGGGTGGAGCGGCTGGCCCCGGAGGTGCTCCTCTCCGTCAAGGGGGAGGAAAAGGTGGTCTGCGCCAATGTGGACTTCTACTCCGGCCTGGTGTACAAGATGATGGGCATCCCCATGGAACTGTATACCCCCCTCTTCGCCGTGGCCCGGATGGTGGGCTGGTGCGCCCACCGCATCGAGGAGGTCTATCAGCCCGGCAACCGCATCATCCGCCCGGCCTACAAGGCCGTGGCCCCCATGCGCACCTTCGTGCCCCTGGATCAGAGATAGAGCGAGAACCGGCAGGAAGGCCGGCGGCCCCGTTTTCGGGCCGCCGGCCTTGTTGTTTCAGCTCTCCGGGCGGAACAGCCAGTAGAGGGTGTCCTCTGAGACGGTGAGGCCCGCCTTTTTCTGCAATGCCAGGGAGGGGCCGTTGTCCACAAGCACCTGGCCGAAGGCATACTGCCCCCGCTCCAGGGCCAGGCGCACCATCCCCAGCAGCAGCACCTCGCCCAGCCCCCGGCGCCGGTAGGGGGGCAGCACCTCCAGAAAGCCGATGCTCCCCTCCGAGTGGAACCCCGCAAAGCCGGCCGGTTCCCCGTCCACAAAGGCCCCCAGCATTCCCCGCTGGACGGCCCTCTCGATCATGGGCAGGCCGCCGAGGTCGCTCTTGCCGTAGTGGGCAAAGATGAAGGGGGCCCACTCCAGGCCCAGGGGGCGCAGCTCCCCGTCAAAGGGGGGCAGCTCCGGCGGCTCCTCCGCCAGCCAGGCCGCCTGGTAGCAGGGCGTCTCCTGCCACATCCCCAGCCGCTGCGTCAGCTCTTCCCGGTACCAGTCCTCATGGCCCACCACCGTGTCGCTGCCCTCCAGGAAGGGGAGGAACTTCTCCAGGGCGCCCCGGTTCCGGGCGGAGAGCATGTGGGCCTCCGCCCCCCGGTCGTAGAGGAGCACGCCGTCCTCCCCGGCATAGAGCAGCTCCGCCGACCCCCGCCGGAGCACCTCCAGCATGTTCAGATACAGCAGCTTATTCTGGCTGAGATAGGTCAGCGCGGCTTCGTTTGCCTCCATGTCGCTCCTCCTTCTTTTCCCGATACAGGGGCAGAGAGATGACAAAGCTGGTCAGGCGGCCGTTGCTCTCCGCCCGGATGGTGCCCCCGTGGCTCTCCACGATCTCCTTGGCGATGGCCAGGCCCAGCCCCGCCCCGCCGGTGCGGGAGGAGCGGGCGGCGTCCAGCCGGTAGAACTTCTGGAAGATGTTGGCCAGCTCCCCCTCGGGGATCTCCAGCCCCTCGTTGCGGATGGTGATCTCCGCCTGCCGGCCCACCGAGCGGGCGTGGATGTCCACCCGGCCGCCGGGGGCGCTGTAGCTGACGGCGTTTCTCAGTACGTTATCGAAGACCCGGGCAAGTTTGTCCGGGTCTCCGGGCACCACCAGGTGGTGCTGGATTTCCACGCTGCACTGGAGCTCCTTCTCCGCGAAGAGGGGGTAGAACTCGTCGGCGAGCTGCTCCAGCAGCATGGACAGCTGGATGGGCTGGCGCTGCTCCGGCGTGCTGTCCAGATCCATGCGGGTGATGTCGAAGAACTCCCCCAGCAGCTCCTCCAGCCGCTTGGCCTTGTCCAGGGCGATGCCGGTGTACTTGGCCCGCTGCTCCGGCGTCAGGCCCGGGTCGTCCTTCAGCAGGGTCAGGTAGCCCATCACCGAGGTCAGCGGGGTCTTGAGATCGTGGGCCAGGAAGGCCACCAGATCCCCCCGGCGCTGCTCGCTCTCCCGGGCGGCCTCCTCCCGGGCCCGGAGCTGCCGCTGGATGGCGTTGAGATCCTCCTGGATGGGGGCGAGCTCCCGGGGCAGCACCACCGGCTGCTCGTGATCCTCCACCACCCGGCGGGTGGCGGTGCGGATGTCGTCCAGCCAGCGGGTGAACCGGCCCATGGCCAGATAAAAGGCGATGAGCATGAGCACCATGGTGGCCACCGTGAGGATCTCCTGCTTGTTGGCCCGGATATAGCGGTCGTAGAGCTCCAGGGCGCTCTCCTCGCTCTGGCCGAACAGGGTGATGGCCGCCCACTGGAAAAAGCGGGCGAAGGGATCCTGCAGCACCCCGTCGATGACCACCTCCAGCAGGAAGATGCCCACCGCCCCGGCAATCACGGTGCCCAGCACCACCAGCAGGAGCATTTTCAGCTTTAACCGGGTGTATTTCCCGTCCACGGCCTTCCCCCCTATGTCAGACGTGCGGCGGCAGACCGCCGGGCAAAGCGGAGCACCGACCAGGCCCCGCCCAGCAGCAGCACCTCCAGAAAGGCGGCGAACCGCCAAAGCACCAGCCCCACCGCCAGGTGCCCCCCGAATATGGGCCCCATGAACAGGAAGAAGCTGCCCTCCGCGCCCCCGGCGTTGCCGGGGAGCATGATGACGCGGGAGAGCACCAGCACCAGGCACTGCACCAGCAGCAGCTCCCAGAAGGGCGTCCCCGTCAGCCCCAGCCCCCGGTAGAGGAACCAGGGGATGGCGTACAGGGCGGTGAGCTCCACGAACATGCCGGCGAACACCCCGGCCAGCATCCTTTTGTTGTCCTTGAGGGCGGCCAGCTGCCGGCAGAACTCCTCCACCTTGGCCATGCCCTTGTCCACCATGCCCGGCCGGGCCATCACCCTCCAGCGGCGGGACAGGAAGGTGAGGATGCGCCGGATGAGCCGCTGGATGGGTGCCGGCCGCACGGCGGTGAAGAAGGCCAGGCCGCACAGGAACACGTACAGGGCAATGAGCACGCCCGCCCCGGCCACGGCGGGGCCCAGGCCCTCCTGACGCCACAGCAGCTCGAACAGCAGGGCGGTCACGGCGTAGCCGGTGTACACCAGGGTGTTGGCTACCGCCTTCCAGATATAGATGGAGGCGGTGTAGGTGGCGCTCATCCCCGCGTCGTACATGAGCTTGAGCTGCACCGGCGCCCCGGCGGGGCCCAGCTTGTAGTAGAACTCCCCGATATAGGCCGCGTCGAAGCACCCGGCCAGCTTCACGGGGCAGCCCGCCGCGCGCCCCATGCCGTAGAAGATCAGCGCGTCCACGCTCTCGGCGAAGGGCACGCACAGGGCCGCGCACACCAGCCAGGCGGGCTGGAGCTGGGCCAGCAGGGCACGCAGATCCATGGTGCGCCCCACATAGACGCACAGCGCAGCCAGAATCCCCCCGCCGATGCCCAGCCCAGCCAGGGAGAAAATGCGGTTGAACAGGGCCCTTTTCCTCTGCTTTTCCGTAAAAACCCCACTCCCGTCTCAGAATTTCCGCTGGAGCACCCCGCCGCAGCGGCAACGGTAGCGCTCCGGGTGGTCTACCAGGGGCGAGCGCCGGCTGCGGGGGAACTCCATGCCGCAGCGGGTGCACACCACCAGGTGGCGCACCGGCCGGGTGTCCGCCACCCCCAGGGCCTCACAGCTGCCGGTGCGGGAGATGGCATAGCCGTAGGCCTCGTTCATCCGCCGGGCGTACTCCTTCCACCGCGCCCCGTGGTTGCGGCAGCCGGGGCAGGTGTGGAGCACCTCGTGGGCCAGGGTCTGGAGGCAGGCCCCCTCCGGGGCGGTGAGCAGCCGCTCGGACAGCTCAATGGTGTAGCCCTTCCCCCTCTGGATGCAGCAGCCGAAGCGGGTCACCGCCCGGCGGTTGACCGCCACATGGGGGTCGATGCGGCGCGACACCGGCAGGCCCAGCGCCATGGCCTGGCCGGCCACCCGCGCCAGCAGCGCGTCAAAGTCATTCATCAGGATGCCTCCAATCCGGGATCTCCATGATTGTACCACCCTTTTTCCAAAAAGTCACTAGGTCGATTGCCCCCGCATAGCATGGCCCGGGAGGTTATTGCCATGCACACCTATCATCCCTTCTGTCCCTGTCCGCCCCCCTGCCCGCCCCCAGGCGGCGCAACCGGCCCCACAGGGCCCACGGGGCCCCAGGGAGAGCCGGGGCCCCAGGGACTGCCCGGCCCAGCCGGTGCCGCAGGCCCGCAGGGCCCTGCCGGCGCACCGGGTTCCACCGGCCCTGCGGGGGAGCGGGGCCCCACCGGGCCCGCCGGAGCGGCGGGTTCTGCCGGTGCCACAGGGCCCACCGGCCCCCAGGGCGTCCCCGGAGCCGCCGGCGCGACAGGCCCCGCCGGCGAAGCGGGCCCCCAGGGCATCCCCGGCCCCACCGGGCCCCAGGGCGTTCCAGGCCGGGACGGCCCCACAGGCCCCACCGGGGCCACGGGCCCCCAGGGCCCCGCCGGCCCGGGGACGGACGCCTTCGCCTCTTTCTACTCCGACGTGCGCACCCTGCCCAACGGCTCCGCCATCCCCCTCTATCCCCTGCTGGCCGACCCCGCCGGGGCCATCATCCCGGCAGCGGACTACCAGTCCCTCCAGCTCCAGCCCGGGTGCTACCTGGCCACCTTTGACGTGTCCGCCGTCCTGGCCGCGCCTGGCTACCTCCAGGTCACCCCCTCCGTGGGCGGCCAGGCCCAGGTGGCCCTGGGGGTCTATTTCCGCACTGCCGCGGGGAACACCTCCGCCGGGGGCTCCCGCACCTTCGCCTTCTGCCTGCCCTCCGGGGGTGCCTTCTCCCTGACCTACAACAGCAGTGCTTCCTCCTCCTCGGTGACCACCACCATGACCCTCCAGAGGCTGCGGCAGGCGGGCGCATGACCGCCGCGGGGGCCCGCCCGGGCCCCCGCAGTTGTGACGGTTTTCTTACGTTTTCGCCCTGCTCTTGACTTGCCCTCCCCCCGGCGGCTATAATGGGCGAAAGAAGGGAGTGGATGCCATGGACGCGCGGATCCTGGTGGTGGACGACGAGCCGGAGATCGCCGATCTGGTGGAGGTCTATCTGAAAAGCGAGGGCTGCACCGTGTTCAAGTGCGGCACCGGCACCGAGGCCCTGGCCGTGGTGCGGGAGCAGCCGCTGGATCTGGCCATTCTGGACGTGATGCTGCCCGACATCAGCGGCCTGACCCTGTGCGGAGAGATCCGGAAGGAGCACCACTTCCCCGTGCTCATGCTCACCGCCAAGGCCGACGACATGGACAAGATCACCGGCCTGACCATCGGGGCGGACGACTACATGACCAAGCCCTTCAATCCCCTGGAGCTCATGGCCCGGGTGAAGGCCCAGCTGCGGCGGTACACCCGGTATAACGAGCCGGACAAGGCCGTGGACAGCCGGGACATCATCGACTTCAACGGCCTGGTGATCAACCGGGCCACCCATGAGTGCTCCCTCTACGACCAGGAGCTGAACCTCACCCCCATCGAGTTCGACATCCTGTGGATGCTCTGCGAAAACCGGGGGCAGGTGATCTCCGCCGAGCGGCTCTTTGAGAGCGTGTGGGGGGAGAAGTATCTGGATCGGAACAACACCGTCATGGTGCACATCCGCCGCCTGCGGGAGAAGATGGGAGAGCCCTCCCGCAACCCCCGGTTTATCAAGACCGTCTGGGGCGTGGGATATAAAATTGATTAGAATTTGAAAAAAAGTGTTGACAAAGGCGGAATCATCGAGTATACTAACTCTTGCCCTGTTCGGCAGGGGTAACACGGCGGCATAGCTCAGTTGGCTAGAGCATGCGGTTCATACCCGCAGTGTCCCCGGTTCAAATCCAGGTGCCGCTACCAGAACCCAAAAGACGGCGCCGCCGTCTTTTGGGACTTCCCTTTCAGCGGTTCCACCCCGCTTGGGCAACCTGGCCCGTTGGTCAAGTGGTTAAGACACCGCCCTTTCACGGCGGTAACACGGGTTCGAGTCCCGTACGGGTCACCAATATGGAGGCGTAGCTCAGCCGGTAGAGCACTTGCTTCACACGCAAGGGGTCACAGATTCGAGTTCTGTCGTCTCCACCACGAAAAACCCTGTAGTCTCAACGACTACAGGGTTTTTTCTATGTATTTCTTTTCATCTCTCGCCTTCTTTTTAACTGCCTTTGGGGGCAAATCCGGGGCGCTTCGGGGCACTTTGGGGGGCACTAATTTTTCTGTGCCCATGGGAAAACGCACGGGAGACACCTAAGCTCAGGTGTCTCCCGCTGCTTTCATATCCTTCTCAATCAGCCCCACGATATAGGCGTTGAGGCTCAATCCCTTCTTTTGGGCGTGTGCCTGTATTTTCTCCTTTTCCCCGGCCTTCACCCGGAGCGGAATCTGGTCGTATGCTTTCGCGTTGTACTTGTTCTTTGCCTTGGTCTCGGCGGTTCCCATTTCTATCACCTCGTCCTCATTGTATCACATCTTTTATGCTGCTATAAGTATATTATAATTCACAGAAAGGGGATGATGAAAATGGGCAAGAAAAACGCCGCAGGCGAAAGCCTACGGCGCCCAGCAGAATGGAAAGCCTGGCAGCCGACATTCTCGCTGGTACAATCTCCGGCCTGATCACAGCAGCAATTCTCAAATTGCTGGACTGGTAAAGGCCAGGGGTGCGGAGGCCCCAACCTCCGCACCCCAACTATAAAATATCTTCACCCTACAGTCAAGAAGGCAACCGTGAATTATATCCTGTTCGTTGTCATTTTTATCCCCGTTTTTATCCTGATCCGAGCCCTGATCCGGAAAGTGAGCGGCCGCCCCGCTAAGAACGCCGCTCACAGCACCAGAACAGGTGAGCCGGGAGCCTTCTCCCGGCCGCCTTGATTATATCAGTGTAAGGCAGATAAATCAAGGCCGAAGGCCGGGAGGGAAATCCCCTCCCGGCCTTCGGCTCTTTCGTGCTGTCATTCCGCCGGGGCCGTGTCTGCGGTGGGCTCCGCGGCGGCCTCCCGGGGCCGGGCCAGCAACTCGGCCTTGCTCTGAAGCACGCAGGCGGCGTAGCGGCACACCAGCACCGCGCCCCGGCCAGCAGGAGCACCAGGGTAGCGCCGATGGCGGCGATGAGGAGCAGCAGGGAGAGCAGGCGCACCGCGCCGCCGGCGATGGACAGGTTGGAGGCCCGATTGCTCTCCGGATACAGCTGAAACCAGCTCTGTTTCTGTTTCATGATTCCCTCCATTTCAGATCTCCGGCCCCGGCGGTGTGCCGGGGCCGGAACATTGGTTGGCTCAGTCCCAGACGGACTCCACGTCCCGGGAGAGGATGGTGCCGGTGGAGGCGTCGATGTCAAAGTCATACTCCATGTTGTTGTAGATGATCTTCACCTCATACTGCAGCCGGCCGTCGTCCCGATCCAGTTCCACCTTCCGGATGTTGCTGTCAGCGGCGCCGGACACCTGGGCCAGGGCGATCTCCCGGGCCCGTGCCTCGCTGATGGCGGCGCCGGTGCTGGTGCTGCCGCCGTTGGAGGGGCGGCTGTAGTGCTCGGCGTCATAGTCGTAGGAGAGCACCGCGCCGGTGGAGGCGTCGATCTCGTAGTCGTACTCCTTGTAGTCGCTGGTGTAGAACTCCACGTCGTATACCAGCCGGCCGTCGTCCCGATCCAGGTCGGCACGGGCGAAGGTCACCTGGCTTGCGGTGAGGCCCGCGTGGTTCAGGGCGATCTCCTTGGCCCGCTCGGCGGTGATGGAGGCGGTGGTGCTGCCGGTGCCGCCATTGTAGTACTCGGCGTCGTAGTCATAGGAGAGCACCGCGCCGGTGGAGGCGTCGATCTCGTAGTCGTACTCCTTGTAGTCGCTGGTGTAGAACTCCACGTCGTATACCAGCCGGCCGTCGTCCCGATCCAGGTCGGCACGGGCAAAGGTCACCTGGCTTGCGGTGAGGCCCGCGTGGTTCAGGGCGATCTCCCTGGCCCGCTCGGCGGTGATGGAGGCGGTGGCGCTGCCGGTGCCGCTCTGGTTGAAGCTGTCGGCGTCGGTGACGTCGCTTCCGCCGGTGAGGGTGACGGTGCTGGAGGTGCCGTTCCAGCTCACGGTCTTGCCCATGAGCTGGCCGATGGCCCGGATGGGCAGGTAGATGGAGCCGTTATAGAGCAGGGGATAGACGGCCTTTCCGTTGGCGTCGCTGAAGGTGCGGGCGGTGCCGTCCACCGTGATGGTGTACTCGGGGTGGAGCTCGGCGGCGATCTGCCGGGCAGAGGCGGAGCCGTCCGGGGTGCCGGAGGCGGCGTCGGCGGTGCGGGGGCTGGTCAGGGAGACGGTGAGGGTGGACTGATCCCAGTTCACGTTCTTGCCCATGAGCTCGCCGATGGAGCGGATGGGCAGATAGGTGGTGCCGTTGTAGGTGATGGGGTGAACCTCCTGGCCGGAGACATTGTAAAAGGTGCGCTCCGTGCCGTCCACCACGATGGAGATGTTGGGGGAGAGCTGGGCGGTGACGCTGCTGGACTGGGCGGCGCCGGCGGCGACGGCCAGGGAGCCGGCGGTCAGGGCGGCGCAGAGTACCAGGGCACCCACCCGCTTGGCGATGGAATTTCTCTTCATAATGTCTTTCCTCCTTGTTTCTGAACAGTGAAAGATCTTGTTTCAGGCTGCTGCGGGGTTACCAATGGAAGGGCTCGGCGTCCCACTCCCGGATGGCGCCGCTGTAGCCGTCGATGGTGAACTCATACTCCGTGTTGTTGTAGATGATCTTGCCCTCGTACTCCAGGCGGCCGTCATCCCGGTCGGTCTCGAACTCATAGATGTCGCTCTCCGCGGCGCCGGGCACCTCCGCCAGGGCGATGGCCCGGGCCTGCTCCGCCGTGATGGCGGTGCCGGGGGTGGCGTTGGGCTGATAGCTGTAGCCCTCCGCGTCGTAATCGTAGGAGAGGATCTCGCCGGTGGCGGCGTCGATCTCATAGTCATACTCCTTGTAGTCGCTGGTGTAGAACTCCACGTCGTACATCAGCCGGCCGTCGTCCCGATCCAGCTCGCTGCGGACGAAGGTCACCTGGTCGGCGGTGAGGCCCGCGTGGCTCAGGGCGGTCTCCCTGGCCTGCTCCTCGGTGACGGCCGCGGCCTGGCCCCCGGTGGTCTGCCCGGCCGAGGGGCTGGGGCTGGCGGCCGCCGGGGCGGACGCCGTGCCGTCGTCGTCTCCGGCGGCGGGGGTCTCGACGGTGCCGCCGCCGCTGCTGCTGTCGATCACCACGCCGGTGACGGCGTCGATGTCGTACTCGTAGCTCTGTCCGCCGGCGGTGAAGTCCACCGCGTAGTAGTCCATGCCGTTGCGTTTGTCCAGGCCGGCGGTGGAGAAGACGGCGTCATCCTCCGCCACGCCGGCGGCCTCCAGGGCAACGGCCTTGGCCGCGTCGATGCCGATATACTCCGCCTGGCCGCCGGCGGTGCCGCCGCCGCAGCCGGTGAGGGCCAGAGCCAGCAGGCCGGCCGCGCACAGGGCGGGAATTGCTTTGCGCTTCATATCTGTAAGCCTCCTTTTCTCTTGCTGGTGATATCCTAGCAGAGAAACATGAAATGAACATGAAATGGAAAAACAATTTCTACTTTTTTTCCGGGGGCAGGTGGAGGGTGAAGGCGCTGCCCAGGCCGGGGACACTCTCCAGGGTCATGTGCCCGCTGTGGAGCTGGGCGATCTTCTGCACCATGGACAGGCCCAGCCCCGCGCCGGAGGCCCCGGTGCGGGAGGACTCGGCCTGGAAGAAGCGCTGCCACACCTTCTCCTGAGCCTCCTTTTCGATCCCGATGCCGTCGTCCCGCACCCGCAGGCGCACCTCGTCCTCCCCCCGGCGCAGCTCCACCCACACATGGCCCTCCGGCCTGCCGTACTTGAAGCCGTTGTCGATCAGGTTCTGGAGCAGGCGGGTGAGCAGGGCGGCGTCCCCCTGGACGAATATGCCGGGCTCCGCCTCTGTCAGCAGCCGCTCCCGGGGGCAGGGCTGCTCGGCGCACACCTGCTCCACCAGCTCCGACAGGTTCAGCCGGGTCAGCTTGGCCTGCTCGGTGCCCTGGTCCAGCCGGGTGATGCTCAGCAGCTGGCCGATGAGGGCGGACATGCGGTCGGCCTGCCGGTGGATCATGGCGATGGTCTCCCGCTGCTCCTCGGGGGTGTCGCCGTACTTCTCGGCGTACTCGCAGGCGCTCTTGATCACAGACACGGGTGTGCGCAGCTCGTGGGAGGCGTCGGCAGTGAACTGGGCCTCCGCCTCAAAGGCCCGCTCCAGCCTGGCAAACATGCCGTTGAAGGTGCCCGCCAGCCGGGAAAACTCGTTGCTGCCCGGCGGCACCTCCACCCGCTGGGACAGATCGGCGGCCTCGTTGATGGCGTCGGCGGTGGCGGTGAGCTGCTCCAGGGGCCGGAAGGCCCGCCGGGCGATGAGGTAACCCCCCAGGGCGGCCAGCAGGATGAACAGGGGCATGGTCACCACCGCCATGAGCAGCAGGTTGGTGATGGCCTGGGGATTGTCCGGGGCCTCCAGCAGGCCCCGCACCCACACGCCCCCGTCCCAGCCGGAGGGCACCCAGAAGTCCAGCACGTAATAGCGGCCGGCGGCGGTGTCCACCGCCCGGGTCAGGCCGTTCTGAAAGGGCTCCTGGGCGGTGAAGGACACGGGCACCTGCCCGGCCAGCAGGGACTCCCCCTGGCTGTATACCAGGGTGTACACCCCGTTGACATAGAACTGGAAGCCCTCCCCCAGCCGGAGGGAGCCGTCGTCGGCCACCTCCACCTGGGTCAGGTTGGCCCGCACCGCGGCGTCCAGCTGGTTCACGGCAGTCTGGGAGGACACCGAGCCGCTGATGCCCAGCAGGAAGGCCAGCAGCAGCCCGGCCATCAGTGCCATGAGGAGCACATACCAGACGGTGATCTTAACCTTGACGCTCATCCGCTTCACGGTGTGCCCTCCCCGTCCTCGGGCGGCTCCCGCAGCACCCAGCCCACCCCCCGCAGGGTGTGGATGAGTCTGTGGGGCCGGCCCTCGTCGATCTTCTTGCGCAGGCGGCTCATATACCCGTCCACGTTGTTGGAGCTGCCTGTGAACTCGTAGTTCCAGATGCGGTCTTCAATCTGCTCCCGGGAGACCACCTTCTCCTTGTTGCGCATCAGGTACTCCAGGATGGAGAACTCCTTGGGCAGCAGGGGGATCTCCTCCCCGCCCCGGGTCACCCGCCGCGCCTCCACATCCAGCACCAGGTCGCCCGCGGTGAAGCGGTTGGTGCGCTGGCCCGCGTGCTTGCGGGTCATGGCCCGGATGCGGGCCAGCAGCTCGTCAAAGTCGAAGGGCTTCACCAGGTAGTCGTCGCCCCCCAGATCCAGGCCGCGCACCCGGTCGGCCACGCTGTCGCGGGCGGTGAGGAAGAGCACCGGGGTGTCCGCCCCCTTGGCCCGCAGCTCCTGCACCAGGGTATACCCGTCCTTCTTGGGCAGCATCACGTCCAGCAGGATGCCGTCGTACTCCGCCCCCATCAGGTGGAGCTCCGCCTCCTCCCCGTCCATGCAGCCGTCCACCGTGTACCCGGCGCGGGTCAGCACCTTGCACAGCAGCAGGTTCAGATCCGCCTCGTCCTCCACCACCAGAATACGCATACCGTGCCTCCTTTTCCCCCTATGGGCTTTATTTGCCCCCATCATAGCACAGCCCGCCCCATTTTGCCAGTCCCCGCCGGCCGCTTCCCGTCCGCCGCCGGCGCACACCCCCTTGGAGTTTTATGCTCTTTTTCCATTTCCCGTAACATTCCTTACATTTTACATCGGCCGCGTAAGAATAACGTAAGATGTTTTGTAACTTTTAAGCTGGATTTGTTTCCCTCCGCCGGGGTATCATGGAGCCCTGAACAGCCCCGCGCCGAACGGCGCGAATATCCAGAAAAGGAGATGTTCCTATGAAGCATGCTGCAAAACGGCTCCTGTCGGCCTGTCTGGCTCTGCTCTTGGTGGTGGGGCTGGTTCCCGCCGCCCTGGCAGCGGAACCGGGAGTCCTCACCGATACAAGCGGGCCGGTCACCCTCACGGCACAGCCCACCGAGTCTCCCACCCCTCCGAATCGGAACTCCACCCCTCCTGCCGAGCCTTCCCTCCCCACGCCCGAGCCCAAGCCCGTGCCTGTCACCAGCGTCAGCCTGAACAAGTCCAGCCTGAGCCTCTCAGTCGGGGAAGCGGAAACGCTGCGGGCTACCGTACAGCCGGACGATGCCGCCGAAAAGGGCATCCGCTGGGACAGCGACCGGCCGGATGTGGCCTCGGTCTCCAGCACCGGCATGGTCACCGCCAGGGCCGCTGGTACCGCCATCATCACCGCCACCACCAGCGACGGCGGGAAAACCGCCTCCTGCACCGTCACCGTCAACCAGCCGCTGCAGGCCGGCGTGACCGTCTCCCCCAAGAGCCAGACCCTGGCCCCCGGGCAGACCATCACCCTCTCCGCCGTCACCGTGCCCCAGGGCCAGGAGGTCACCTGGAGCACCAGTGACTCCAGCGTGGCGGAGGTGGATCCCTCCACCGGCCGGGTGACCGCCAAGGCCCCTGTCCGCCAGAGCGCCGCCGTCATCACCGCCACCTTCAATTACAACGGAACCAATTACCGGGACACCTGCACCGTCACCGTTACCCCCGCCGCCGTCCCCACCCTGCCCCAGTCCGCCGCCGTGCGGGTGGGCCAGAGCGTCAACCTGACCGTCAGCGGCCTGCCCGCCGGGGCCACCGTGTCCTGGTCTGGCGGAAACGCCGCCCTCCGCCTGTCCGGCTCCTCCGGGGCCACCGTCACCGCCACCGGCGGCCAGCTGTCCGGCAAATCCAACCTGGTGACGGTGACCGCCGACGTGAGTTACAGCGGCCAGCGCACCCGCCTCACCTGCCAGGTGACGGTAAATCCCGGCTCCGTCCAGGATATCGCCTACAAGAGCACCCAGGCCGGAAGCGAACAGGCCCTCCGCCAGCAGGACTTCCAGAGCGTGTGCCGGGCCGTGTACGGCTATGATCTGAAATCCGTCACCTTCCGCAAGGTGAGCGGCGGCGAGCTGCTCTACAACGGCAAGGCCGTGTCCCTGTCCAACAGCACCTTCTCCGCCGCCGATCTGAACCGGGTCTCCATCCAGGCCTCCTCGGGGAGCACCGGCGCGGTCACCGTGAGCTACGACGCCGTGGACACGGGCAGCAACACCTACTCCGGCACGGTCAAGCTGGCCCTGTCCGCCGCCGGCAGCGTCATCAAATACGCCGCCCCCACCGGCGGGGCCGCCCTGTTCAACCGGAACGACTTCCAGTCCGCCTGCCGGAATGCCGTGGGCGGCACCCTGGATTTCGTCACCTTCAGCCGTCCCGCCTCCTCCAAGGGCACCCTGTACTGCAACTTCAACAGCCGCACCGGGGAGGGCACGGCCCTGCGGGACAAGGACGCCTGCTACTACAGCCCCAGCCGCAGGCAGATCGACCTGGACACCGTCGCCTTTGTCCCCGACCGGAAATTTGAGGGCAAGGTCTCCATCCCCTTCACCGGCCGGAACACCAGCGGCAAGACCTTCTCCGGCACGGTGGAGCTCACCGTGGGCACCGCCGGCAAGGGCGACGTGACCTACAAGGTGCCGGTCAACGGCTCCGTGGCGCTGGACGACCGGGACTTCAACGACCTGTGCCGGGACGCGGCGGGCGGCACCCTGGATTATATCCGCTTTAACGACCTGCCCTCCTCCGCCAAGGGCACCCTGTACCACCAGTACAACAAGTCCGGCCAGCGGGAGGCCGACCGGAACGCCCGCTACTACCGCTCCGCCGCCCCCTATCTGGACGAGCTGACCTTCGTTCCCGCCAGGGATTATGAGGGCACCGTCTCCCTGAGCTTCACCGGCCGGAGCACTTCCGGCAAGGACTTCACCGGCACCCTGGCCTTCAAGGTGGGCTCCGGCGTCTCCGCCAGCCTGACCCTGGAGGGCGCCGCCGGCCAGCCGGTGCGCCTGGACGCCGAGAAGCTGGAGCGCTTCTGCCGGGACGAGACCGGCGACCGCCTGGACTACCTCACCTTTGACTGGGGCGGCGACCGGCGGACGGGCCAGCTCTACTACCTGTACGACCGGGCCGGCGAGCAGGCGGCGGGCTCCGCCAGATACTACCGCAGCGGCTCCCCCAGCCTGTCCGACCTGACCTTTGTGCCCGGCTCCGCCACGGAGAACCGGGTGACCATCCCCTTCACCGGCCGGAACACCGGCGGCAAGACCTTCTCCGGCGCGCTGGTAATCCAGTTCACCGCCCTGCGGGAGCCCGACGTGATCCGCTACACCTCCGACGGCACCGCCGTGAACCTCCGCTCCGGCGACTTCGCCGCCGCCTGCGCCGCCCGGGGCGGCCGAACCCTGCGCTCCGTCCGCTTCTCCACCCCCAACCTCAACGGCGGCCGGCTGTACTTTGACTACACCGGCCCCGCCCGGTACCGGGGCACCGTGGACGCCAATCTGGACTATGCCGCCAGCGGCGTCTACCCCCTGGACAAGGTGGCCTTCCAGCCCAAGGCCGAGTTCAGCGGCACGGTGGTGGTTCCCTACGTGGGCACTGACTCCACCGGCGCAACCTACCAGGGCGTGGTACAGATCACCGTCACCCCGCCCGCCTCCGCCCCCCGCTTCAGCGACATGGGCAATTACGGCTGGGCCGCCCCCGGGGTGGAGTTCCTGGCCCGCTACGGCATCACCACCGGCACCGGCACCGGCGCCACCTTCTCCCCCGCCGACCAGCTCACCCGCTGCGACTACCTGCTGATGCTGGTGCGCACCTTCGGCTTCACCGCCGCCGGCTCCGACAACTTCGCCGACGTGCCCGCCGGCAGCTACTACGCCTCCGCCCTGGCCACCGCCAAGGCCCTGGGCATCGCCCAGGCCGAGGCCGGCAACACCTTCCGCCCCACCGCCCCGGTGACCCGGGAGGACGCCATGGTGTTCCTCTACCGGGCCATGCAGAAGGCGGGCCGGGGGATCTCCTCCGCCCAGGACAGCTTCCTCACCCGCTTCCCCGACGGCGCGGCCGTGTCCGCCGCCGCCCGGCCCGCCGTGGCCGCCATGGCCCAGGCCGGCGTCATCAAGGGGGATCAGGTGGGCCGGCTCAACCCCCAGGGCACCCTCACCCGGGCGGAGATGGCCGTCATCCTCCACCGGGGCCTCACCCTCTGAACATGCGGAAAAAGCGGCAAAGCCGCTTTTTCCACACGCGGAGCGCCCGCCTTCCCCGGAAGGCGGGCGCTCTCAGGCTGTCGAAAAACCCTCCGTGAGGAAAAGCCTCGCAGAGTTCCTGCGGCCGCAGCCGCAGGAATCAAATCAAAATTCGTCATTTCCGGGGACATGCGCCTCGGAAATGACACTTCTCATGGCGGAAGGGGTGACTTTTTCGCAAGAAAACGAACCCCTTCCGCCATGTGGCCTTTCTCGAAAAAGCGGCAAAGCCGCTTTTTCGACACGCTGTCTGTCTGTTCCGCTCCTCCCATAAAATTTTGCTTCCCCCCTTGACAGGCCTGTGCGCATCGTGTAATATGAAGCTAGCTTCATGAAGTATACTTCATATCCCGCCCCGGAGGTGATCTCTTGAAAACCCGCGTGCGCGAGCTGCGCCAGGCCGCCGGCCTGACCCAGCAGCAGCTGGCCGACCTGGTTCACGTGTCGTCCCGCACCATCATCTCCCTGGAGAAGGGGCAGTACAGCCCCTCCCTGATGCTGGCCTACCGCATCGCCCTGGTGTTCCACACCACGGTGGAGGAGCTGTGCTGTCTGGAGGAAAACAAGGAACTGGAGGATCGCATGTATGAAAATCTATAACAAGACCAACTTCGGCTGGGGGCTCTTCCTCACCGCCATTGGCCTGGCCATGCTGGCCACCAGCATCTGGACGGGCTTCGACATCAAGGGCACGATCCTCATGGCGGCCTGTCTGGTGCTGGGCGCCACCTTTCTGGGGCGCAGCCTCTCCCACGCCCTGAGCCGGGAGGACAAGCTGGCCGAGCTGGACGAGCGCAACCGGCTGGTGAAGCTGCGCAGCAAGAGCGCCGCCCTCACCTGGAGCCAGTGGCTCTGCCTGGCCCTGCTGATTCTCAGCCGCCTGCCCGTGGGGCTGTTCGGGAGGGAGATCTGCGCCGCTCTGACCATCGCCTTCGGCCTCATGTACCTGATTCTCTTTGTCACGGAGCTGATCGCCCTGGCTTACTTCGACCGGAAGCTGTAACGCAGACAAATACGTCCCCGCGGGATCTCCTGCGGGGACGTATTGCATGGACGGGCGCTCAGGCGGTGCTGACGTCCCGGCGGGACAGCCAGCGGATGGACAGGGCGGCGGCCAGCACCAGATACACGGCGCAGCCGGCCAGGAAGGCGGGCAGGGGCAGCTCCATCCGGGGATTGTTGGCCGCCATGCCCAGGGCCAGCAGAGAGTAGGGGAAGGCGGCGCCCCAGCCCTGACTGGTGACCATCAGGCCGAAGACGCCCCCCACCAGGGCCATGGCTACCGGCGGGGCGAAGGCCCGGATGGCCAGGCTGAAAAAGAGCTGCACGGCGCACACCACCACGCCGCCCAGGGCCCCGAAGAGCAGCCACCGGGGCAGCTCCGGCGGCAGGGGGGCGGTGATGCCGGCCACCTTCCCGCTGAGCACAAACAGCACCCCGATGAAGGCCATGGCCAGCAGGGACACCACCGCGTCCACCGCCAGCTTGGCCAGGTAGAGGGTCCCCACCGGGACAGGGGCGGTGAGGGCGGCGTTCCAGTTGTGATCGGTGTGCTCCAGCCGCCACTGCCAGGCGCAGAACACCCCGAACAGGGCGGGCAGGAAGAACATGGAGGAGAACAGGGTGTGCTGGCTCCACAGGCTGTACCACTGATCCTCCAGCACCTCCAGGTTGCCCAGGTAGTTGAAGGTGCCCAGCACCGCCGGAAAGACGGGCAGCACCAGGAAGGCCAGCCACACCGGCGCCCGGCAGCACTTCAGCACCTCGGCCTTGATCGCGCGCAGCAGCATGGCTCACACCTCCTTCCGGACGAACAGGGTCCGTCCCACCGTCAGAAAGACCGCCGCCCACAGGCAGAGCAGCACCACATCCACCGGCTCCGGCCACCGCCAGTAGAAGTCGGTGATCCGGGTGGCCTCGTCCCAGTTCATCCGGGTCAGGGAGAGCAGGCCGTAGTACCCCCAGGGGGCGCACCGCTGCACCCACACGGGGAACAGCATGGACATGAGGCCCACAAAGCTGCCGAAGATGCCGCACACCAGGGCCACCGCCTGGTTGGCAAAGCGGAGGGACAGGCCCTGCTGGAGGGCGTAGAGCATCATGGACACCGCCCAGGAGATAAGAGTAAATACCCCCATCCGCCCCCAGGGCACCCCGCCGGGGAAGTCCATCCACACGCCCAGGGCGGTGAACAGAATGGTGCGCACGGCCACCAGGGCCAGCAGCACCAGGGCCCCCCAGGCCAGCTTGGCGCCGTAGAGCCGGCCGGGGGTGATGGCGGTCTCCAGCAGCTTGAGGGCGGCCCCCTTGTGCTCGATCTCACAGTTTCGGCTGGCTACCGCCGCCGTGCCCACGGGCAGGAGGATGGCGTCCACCAGGGCCAGGTTGTAGAGCATGAGCATCCACCCCTGGGCCAGATCCTCCGGATCCTGCCGGGTCAGGTAGGCCCCGAACCACAGCAGCTGGGCCGCCAGGATACCGGCGCAGATCAGGGTGATCCTCCGGCGGCGGCACTTGTAGAACTCCAGTCTCAGCAGCTTCACAGGCTCGCCGCCTTTCCCGTGAGCTCCAGGAAGATGTCCTCCAGGCTCTTCTGCCGCTCCTCCATGCGGAGCAGATCCACCCGGTGGGCGGCCAGGAAGCGGGACAGCTTGGCCGCGTCGGCGTCGGTAAGCAGGGGGAGGATCAGATAGCCTTCCTCCAGGGTGCAGGGGATCCTGCTCTCCCCCAGCAGGCGGGCGGCCTCCCCGTTGTCGGTGGTGCGCAGGGCCAGGTGGTGGCGGCTCCGGGCGTGGAGGGCGGCCAGGGTGTCCTGGAACACCAGCTCCCCCTCCCGGATGATGCCCACGTGGTCGGCCATCTGGTCGATCTCGGAGAGCAGGTGGCTGGACACCAGCACCGTCATGCCGAACTGGCCGGGCAGGGAGCAGATCAGCTCCCGCATCTCCTGGATGCCCGCCGGATCCAGGCCGTTGGTGGGCTCGTCCAGGATCAGCAGCTTGGGGAAGCCCAGCAGGGCGGCGGCCAGGCCCAGCCGCTGCTTCATGCCCAGGGAGTAGTGGGCCACCTGCTTGCCCTTCTGGCCGTCCAGCCGGACGATGGACAGAACCTCCTGGATGTCCTTCTCCGGCGCACCCCGGAGGGTCTGGACGATGCGCAGGTTCTCCTCCCCTGTCAGGTGGCCGTAGTAGCTGGGGCTCTCGATCAGGCTGCCCACCTGTTTCAGGATGGCGATGCGGTTATGGGGGTTCACATGTTTGCCGAAGACGGTGATCTCCCCCGCCGTGGGTTTGGCAAGGCCCAGCACCATCTTCAGGGTGGTGGACTTGCCCGCCCCGTTGGGGCCCAAAAAGCCGTACACCGCGCCCTCGGGCACGGAGAGATTCAGCTGCTTCACCCGCATGGCCTGGCCGTACTGCTTGCACAGGCCCCGGGTCTCCACGATGTTCATAAGGGACACCTCCTTGTTACAAGACAAGGATAGGGCCTCTCCCTTACGTCCCCATGAAGCCAGCCTTACGGTTACCTTACGTTTTCCACAGGTCGGGTGCAAAGGGTGGACAAGTAAGATATAATAGGAGGGACGGCGGGGAGGGTTCCCGGATACACCTCTCCGTAGGGCGCGGCTTCCCAGACGCGCCGTTTGCCGGGCGGGATACGCCCGCAGGAGGAGAAGATCAACATGGCCTATCACATTTTACTGGTGGACGACGCGCCGGAGCTGCGGCGCATGGTGGGGGAGCTGCTGGAGGGGGCGGGGTATGCCGTCACCCTGGCCGCCGACTGCGCCCAGGCCCGGGCCGCCTGGGCCCGGCAGCGGCCGGACGCGGCCCTGCTGGACGTGATGCTCCCCGACGGGGACGGGTTTGCCCTGCTGGGGGAGCTGCGGCGGGACGGGGGCGACGTGCCGGTGCTCTTTCTCTCCGCCCGGGACGAGGACGAGGCGCGGCTCCAGGGCCTGGGCCTGGGGGCGGACGACTACATCACCAAGCCCTTTTTGCCCCAGGAGCTGCTGCTCCGGCTGGGGGCGGTACTCCGCCGGGTGTACGGCGGCCCGGCCCGGGAGGTGCTCCGCCTGGGGGACACGGAGGTGCACTGGGGCCCCGGCACGGTGCGCCGGGCCGACGGCACCGAGGCCACCCTCACCGCCAAGGAATACGCCCTGCTGAAAAAGCTGGCGGCCAACCGGGGGAACATCGTCACCATCGACGCCCTGTGCGAGGCGCTGTGGGAGGGGCCCATGGTGGGCTATGAGAACACCCTGATGGTGCACATACGCCGCCTGCGGGAGAAGATTGAGGCCGACCCCTCCCACCCCAAATACCTGCTCACCGTCCGGGGGCTGGGCTACCGCCTGGCCCGGGAGGAGCGGCCGTGAGGGGCCGCAACCTCCGCCGCACCCTGGTGGCGGCCGGGCTGGTGGCCGCCTCGGCGGTGCTGGTGCTGATCCTGGCCCTGGGGGGCCTGCTGGCCTTCATCGTGGCCTCCGCCGGGGTGAGCAGCTCGTGGAACGCCTCGGTGGCGGATCTGTCCGCCGCCCTGACCGAGACGGAGGACGGGTACACCTTCACCGCCGCCGACTACCTGGCGGAGAAGGAGCTGTGGGCCATGCTCATCGACGAGAACGGCGACGTGGTGTGGCAGCAGGGCAAGCCGGAGGACGTGCCAAGCCACTACACCCTCGCCGACGTGGCCTCCTTCACCCGGTGGTACCTCAACGACTACCCGGTGCAGGTGCGCATCCGGCCCGACGGCCTGCTGGTGGCGGGGAGCCCCAAGGGCAGCACCTGGAAGCACCCCTTCATCCTGGACACCGAGGTGCTTGCCACCGTGCCCCTCTGGTTCGCGGGGCTGTTCCTGCTGGCCCTGCTGTGCGTGCTGGGCCTCACCGCTCTGGTGCTGAGCCGCCAGTTCCGCCGGGAGCAGCGGGAGCGGGACACCGCCCGCTCCGACTGGATCAACGGCGTGTCCCACGACATCCGCACCCCCCTGTCCATGATCATGGGCTACGCCGGGCAGCTGGAGGCCGCCCCCGACCTCTCCCCCGCCCGGCGGGAGCAGGCGGCGGTGATCCGCCGCCAGAGCCAGACCCTGCGGGAGCTGGTCAACGATCTCAACCTGACCATGCGCCTGGACTACGAGATGCAGCCCCTCCGCCGGGGCACCCTCCACCCCGCCGCCCTGGTGCGGCAGGTGGCGGCCGACGTGCTCAACGGCGGGCTGGAGGAGGGGTACGCCCTGGAGGTGGATCTGCCCCCCGAGGCGGAGGCCCTCACCCTGGAGGCCGACGGCCCCCTGCTCCGCCGGGCTCTGCTCAACCTGGTGAACAACTGCGTCAATCACAACCCGGAGGGGTGCTCCATCACCCTGGGGGCCCGGGCCGACGGGAAGTTCTGCGTCCTGTGGGTGGAGGACGACGGGGGCGGGACGGTTCCCGCCCCGGCCAAGGGCGGCTCCGCCCTGGCCGCCGACGGCGGGGCGGCCCACGGCACGGGCTTGAAGCTGGTGGAGCAGATCGCAAAATCCCACAGCGGCGGGCTGGAGCTGCGCGCCGGAGCGCGGGGCGTGCTGGGCGTGGTGCGGATTCCCCTGTAAAAATTTGCGGAAAAGAGGGAACTTTTTTCCGGTGAGTGCCGTCCAAGAAAGGGCAAACCAAGAAAAAAGGAGAATGATCCATGAACAAGCGAATCCTCTCCCTGGCCCTGGCCGGGGTTCTGAGCCTGGGCCTGCTCACCGCCTGCGGCGCAATCAGAGCCCGCCCCGAGACCGACACCCCGCAGTGGAGAGCCCACCGGCACCCCGGAGACCGAGCCCACCCCACCCCGGAGGAGACCGTCCTGCCCGAGACCACCCGCCGGCGGAGGAGAGCCCTCGAGGAGCCTCCGACACCCCAGTGCCAAGCCTTCCACCAAGCCCTCCGCGCCTCCTCCTCCGCCCCTCCACCAGCCCACTCCCACCCCGCTCCTGTGGAGCCGGAGCCCACGGTGGACGTGGTGCAGTCCACCTGGAACGCCATCTCCCAGCTGGATATCCCCTCCCTGTCCGACGTGGACGCGGAGACCCTCTCCGCCCTGTACGGCATCAACACCGATGATCTGGTGTCCTATGTCTGCAAGATGCCCGCCATCAGCGTCCAGGCCACCGAGTTCTTCATCGCCGAGGTGAAGGACGGCAAGATGGACGCGGTGAAGGCCGCCGTGGAGAAGCGGCAGGCCGATCTGGTGCAGCAGTGGTCTCAGTACCTGCCCGAGCAGCTGGAGCTGGTGGAGAACTACCAGCTGGTGACCAGCGGCAACTACATCCTCTTTGCCATCAGCGAGTACGCCGACCAGGCGGTTTCCGCATTTAACAGCTATACAAACTGAGTTTTAGCGGGTATAATAAGGTAATGTGACGCGCCCGGCAGGGCCACCTGCCGGGCGTTTTCCCGGCCCGAGTACAAAGAGAAGGGATGATGCCCCGTTGGTCTTTTCCAGTCTGTATTTTCTGTTCCTCTATCTACCCATTGTATTGCTTGTCTACTATATTACCCCCCTGAAATGGCGCAATCCGTGGCTGCTGGTGGTCAACCTGGTGTTCTACGGGTGGGGTGAGCCGGTCTACATCCTGCTGATGCTCTTCACCATTGTGCTGGACTACTTTGCCGGCATCATCGTCTACCGGTGCAAGGCCAGGGGCAACGACAAGGGGGCCCGGTGGGCGGTGGGCATCTCCCTGGGCCTGAACCTGGCCATCCTGTTCTTCTTCAAATACTGGGTGCTGATGGCCACTACTCTCCAGGGCTTCGGCATCATGGTGCCCACCTTCGAACTGACCCTGCCCATCGGCATCTCCTTCTACACCTTCCAGACCATGACCTACCCGGTGGACATCTACCGGGGAGACGCGGAGCTGCCCAAAAACCTGGTGAGCTTCGGCACCTTCGTCACCCTGTTCCCCCAGCTCATCGCCGGCCCCATCATCAAGTACAAGGAGCTGGCCGACCAGATGAACTACCGCACCCACTCGCCGGAGCAGTTCGCCTCCGGCGTGCAGGTGTTCACCGTGGGCCTGGCCAAAAAGGTGCTGCTGGCCAACAACATCGGCAAGCTGTGGGATTCCATCCTGGCCCTGCCCGCCGATCAGCTCACCGTGGCGGGGGCGTGGCTGGGTGTGGTGGCCTTCTCCCTGCAGCTGTACTTCGACTTCTCCGGCTACTCCGACATGGCCGTGGGCCTGGGCCGGATGCTGGGCTTCGAGTTTCTCCGCAACTTTAACTACCCCTATATCTCCAAGTCGGTCACCGAGTTCTGGCGGCGGTGGCATATCTCCCTGGGCTCCTGGTTCCGGGAGTATATGTATATCCCCCTGGGGGGCAACCGGGTGAGCAAGCCCCGGCTGTACTTCAACCTGTTCCTGGTATGGGCGGCCACCGGCATCTGGCACGGGGCCAGCTGGAACTTCCTGATCTGGGGCCTCTACTTCGCGGTGCTCATCATCCTGGAGAAGGCCTTCCTGGGCAGGCTGCTGGAGAAGCTGCCCGCCGCCGTGCAGCACATCTACACCCTCTTCCTGGTGCTGGTGAGCTGGGCCATCTTCGCCGTGGAGGACTTCTCCCACATGGGCGTCTACCTGCGCTCCATGTTCGGCATGGCTCCCGGCGGCCTCACCAACGATAACGTCTGGTATTATTTTACCTCGTTTTTGCCCATGCTTATCATCGCCGCCGTGGCCTCCACGCCGCTGGTGACCAAGCTGTGGAAAAAGCTGCCGGTGAAGGCCGTCAAGGCGGCCCTGCCGGTGGTGCTTCTGGCGGGGCTGGTGTTCTCCACCGCCTATCTGGTGGACGCCACCTACAACCCCTTCCTGTATTTCCGATTCTGACATAAGGAGGAACCACCATGACCAAGCGCTACTGCATTTTCATCACCGCCCTGTTCTGCGCCTTCATCGGGGTGTTCCTGGTAGCCAACGCCGTCTCCCCCGACCGCACCTTCTCTGAGGTGGAAAACCGCAACCTGGAGCAGCTGCCCGCCGTGGATTTCGGCACGCCGGAGAAGCTCTTCCGGGACGGGAACTTCTTCAACGGCCAGTTCATGCGGGACTTTGAGACCTATACCACCGACCAGTTCATCGACCGGGACGCATGGGTGGATCTGAAGGCCCGCACGGAGCGGGCCCTGGGCAAGAAGGAGAACAACAACGTCTACTTCGCCGACAACGACACGCTGATTACCCGCTTCGACCAGCCCGCCGCCGACCGGGTGACAGAAAACCTGAATTATGTGAACAAGTTTGTGGAAAATGTGGACATCCCCGTGGTGTTCTCCCTGATTCCCACCCAGGCCTGCATCTGGGCCGACCGGCTGCCCGAGGGCGCCCCCAACGCCAGCCAGACCGACCTGATGGCCCAGGCCCAGGGGGCTGTCACCGGGGCAACCTGGGCGGACGTGTACACCCCCCTGATGGAGCACAAGGACGAGGACATCTTCTACCGCACCGACCACCACTGGACCAGCCTGGGCGCCTACTACGGCTACACCGGCCTGGCCTCCGCCCTGGGGTACACCCCCGTCCCCCTCAGCGAGTACACCCCCACGGTGCGCTCCACCGAGTTCTACGGCACCGTGTTCTCCTCCTCCGGCGTGCGGTGGGTGAAGCCGGACACCATCACCACCTACGTGCCCGACGACGGCATCACCGTGGTGAGCCACACCTACGACAACAGCGGCAACCCCGTGGAGGAGCAGCGGGCCCTCTATGTGGAGTCCTTCCTGTCCGTGAAGGACAAGTACTCCATGTTCCTGGGCGGCAACCAGTCCCTGGGTGTGGTGACCAACACCAACAACCCGGACGGCCCCAAGCTGCTGATCATCCGGGACTCCTACGCCGACTCCCTGGTGCCCTTCCTCACCGCCCACTACTCCGAGATCCACCTGATCGACCCCCGGTACTACCACCTGTCTGTGAAGGACTATGTGGAGCAGAACGGCATCGACCAGGCCCTGGTGCTCTACAGCGTGCCCAACTTCGTCACCGACGGCAACCTGTTCTGGATCACCCGGTAAGGCCCCTCCGCCAGACCCCGGGCAGAAAACAATCGGCCCCCGCTCCGATGGAGCGGGGGCCGATTGAGGCCGTCGAAAAAGTGGCTTTGCCACTTTTTCGAGCAGGATGCAGTCCGCCGCGCGCAGGATTTGTCCGCCTGAGCCGGACAAATCCCTCACTTGCGGCCTGAGAAGTGTTTTCTCCGACGCACATGTCGCCGGAGAAAACAGATTTTAATTTTTTCGCGCCTGCGGGCGCGAACTCTGCGAGGCTTTTTCGACACACTGAATCGGCCCCCGCTCCATTGGAGCGGGGGCCGATTTCTCTTATGTGTATGTGCTGTTTGATCAGTCGCGCTGAGAGTGGATGTTCATGGAGTGATTGACCTTGCCGATGATCAGCATGACAACCACCATGGAGGCCACGGCGATGATCAGATCGATCACCACGTTCTGGATCATACCAGCAATGATATAGTTGACGAAGGCAACTGCCGCCACAGTGACCGCGTAGGGCAGCTGGGTGGCCACGTGGTTCAGGTGGTAGCACTGGGCGCCGGTGGAGGCCATGATGGTGGTGTCGGAGATGGGAGAGCAGTGGTCGCCCATGACCGCGCCGCCCAGGGTGGCCGCGATGGCGATCATCAGGATGTCGTGGCCGGGGCCGATGTCGGCCACGGTCAGCTCAGAGGCGCTGACGCCGGCGAACACGGGGATCACGATGGGCAGCAGGATGGTGAAGGTGCCCCAGGAGGTGCCGGTGGCGAAGCCCAGGAAGGCAGCGATAACAAAGACCACGGCAGGCAGGAAGTTGGCCAGGCTGGAGCCGAAGCCCTCCACGATACCGGCCACGAACTCGGGGGCGCCCAGGGCCTTGGTGATGTCGCCGATAGTCCAGGCCAGGCACAGGATCAGGATGGCGGGAACCATCTGCTTGAAGCCCTCGGGCAGGCAGTCCATCAGCTCGGTGAAGCTCATGGAGCGGCGGATGGCGAAGAAGATCATGTTGATGATCAGGGCAATCAGGCCGCCCAGAGCCAGGGCGGGCGCGGCGCTGGTGTTGGCGAAGGCGGTGAGGATGTCGGTACCGCCGTTCTGGAAGCCGACGATCAGCAGGCCGGACACGCAGCAGATGATCAGGATGATGACGGGGATGACCAGGTCATACACCTTGCCGTTGGGGTTGAACTTCATCTCCTCGGCACCGGCAAAGGGGCGCTCGGGGGTGGTATAGAGATCACCCTTGGCGGCGTTGTCCTCGTGGGTCTTCATGGGGCCGTAGTCGATGTTCAGGCAGGTCATCACGATGATGAACACCAGGGTCAGGATGGCATAGTAGTTGTAGGGGATGGCCTTCAGGAAGATCTGGAAGCCCACCTCCTCATTGCCGATGATGCCGGTGACGGCCGCGGCCCAGGAGGACACGGGCATCATGATGCACACGGGCGCGGCGGTGGCGTCGCACATGTAGGACAGCTTGGCGCGGGAGATGTGGTGGCCGTCTGCCACGGGGCGCATCACGTTGCCGGTGGTCAGGTTGTTGAAGTAGTCGTCCACGCCCAGCACGATGGCCAGGATGAAGGTGGCCCACAGGGCGCCGGACTTGGTCTTGATGTGCTTGACAGCCCACTCGCCGTAGGCCTTGGAGCCGCCGGCCCGGATCATCAGGGCCACCATGGTGCCCAGGATGACCAGGAACATCAGGATGCCGGCGTTGCCGCCCACATTGCCGGTCAGGCGGTCAACAAAGTCCTGCAGGGCAAACAGGGGGTTGCCGTTCACATACAGGAAGCAGCCGACCATGATGCCCAGAAACAGGGACGAATACACTTCCTTGGTAATCAGGGCCAGAACGATTGCCACCACAGGGGGCAGCAGGGACACGACAGTCCCCCAGGCAGCGCTGGTGGGCGCGTCACCCTCTGCGAAGGCCACGGTGACCAGGATGGAAGCCAGGGCGAACAGGACTAACAGAAATTTGCCGAATTGTGTCTTGCGCGGTGAGCTCATAACAATCCTCCTATTCAATCTCTGAATCCTTAAAGCTCCCCAACCCAAGGACTCGTTGAACATCATAGCGGATCGTCAACAATTTGGCAATATTTTTTTGCGTTTTACAAAAAGTTTGTAAGCGCTTCACAGTTTATCCACAAATTTTTTGTAAGGCCCGCACAAAAACCGGGAGTTTAGTTCCAGTATCCTCCATTTTCTTTCATTTATCACCAATTCAGCAGTCCTCTTGGCAGCAAATTTGCATAATACGCACAAAAGCGTAAAGCAAGACCCGCCCAGGCGGGCGGGTCTTGCTTCCAGTAGGTGTAAGGTTTGAAAATGCCGGTTAATCGCGCTGAGAGTGGAGGTTCATGGAGTGGTTGAGCTTGCCGATGATCAGCAGGACAGCCACCATGGAGACCACGGCGATGATCAGGTCGATCACCACGTTCTGGATCTGGCCGGCGATGATGTAGTTGACGAAGGCAACCGCCGCCACGGTGACCGCGTAGGGCATCTGAGTGGCCACGTGGTTCAGGTGGTAGCACTGAGCGCCGGTGGAGGCCATGATGGTGGTATCGGAAATGGGGGAGCAGTGGTCGCCCATAACCGCGCCGCCCAGGGTGGCCGCGATGGCGATCATCAGGATGTCGTGGCCGGGGCCGATGTCAGCGGCAGTCAGCTCAGAGGCGCTGACGCCGGCGAACACGGGGATCACGATGGGCAGCAGGATGGTGAAGGTACCCCAGGAGGTGCCGGTGGCGAAGCCCAGGCCGCAGGCGATGATGAAGACCACGGCGGGCAGGAAGTTCTGCAGGCTGGAGCCGAAGCTGCGGACGAAGTCGGCCACGAACTCGGGAGCGCCCAGAGCCTTGGTGATGTCGCCGATAGTCCAGGCGAAGCAGAGGATCAGGATGGCGGGAACCATCTGCTTGAAGCCCTCGGGCAGGCAGTCCATCAGCTCGGTGAAGTTCATGGAGCGGCGGATCATGAAGTAGACCATGTCGATGATCAGGGCAACCAGGCCGCCGAGAGCCAGAGCGGGGCCGGCGGAGGTGTTGGCGAAGGCGGTGAGGATGTCATGGCCGCCGCCCTGGAAGCCGACGATCAGCAGGCCGGCCACGCAGCAGATGATCAGGATGATGACGGGGATGACCAGGTCAATGGTCTTGCCGTTGGGGTTGAACTTCATCTCGGAGGCATCGGCATAGGGCCGGTGCTCGGTGGTGTAGAGGTCACCCTTGGCGGCGTTGTCCTCGTGGGTCTTCATGGGGCCGTAGTCGATGTTCATGCAGGTCATCACGATGATGAACACCATGGTCAGGATGGCGTAATAGTTGTAGGGGATGGCCTTCAGGAAGATCTGGAAGCCCACCTCCTCGTTGCCGATAACGCCGGTGACGGCCGCGGCCCAGGAGGACACGGGCATCATGATACAAACAGGAGCGGCGGTGGCGTCGCACATGTAGGACAGCTTGGCGCGGGAGATGTGGTGGCCGTCCGCCACGGGGCGCATCACGTTACCAGTGGTCAGGTTGTTGAAGTAGTCGTCCACGCCCAGCACGATGGCCAGGATGAAGGTGGCCCACAGGGCGCCGGACTTGGTCTTGATGTGGGCAACAGCCCAGTCGCCGTAGGCCTTGGAGCCGCCGGCCCGGATCATCAGGGCCACCAGGGTTCCCAGCAGAACCAGGAACATCAGGATGGAGGCGTTGCCGCCCACGTTGGTGCACAGACGGTCAACGAAGTCCTGCAGGGCGGCCAGCAGGTTGCCGTTGACGTACAGCAGGCATCCGACGAAGATGCCCAGGAACAGGGACGAATACACTTCCTTGGTGATCAGTGCCAGGACGATTGCCACCACGGGCGGCAGGATGGAAAAGATGGTGTTGTACGCGACGCTGTCAGGGGTCTCACCCTCGGCAAAAGCCACGGTGACCATGACGCATGCCAGGGCGAATACGACGAGCAGGAACCTTCCAAAGCGTTGCATTCGTGGTGAGTTCATAATAACCCTCCCTTTTTTTGTGTGAATCCTATAAGCCTCCCCAACCCTAGGATTCGTACCCTATAATACACCATTATTCACAATTTGGCAATACTTTTTGGGCAATTTTAATAAATTCAATCACACTTTAATGTGCTAAACCTCACATTTTCAGCAAAATGTTCTCATTTTGCAAGGATCTTTCCACCCGCTGGAACGTTTTCTCGTCCGGGCAGCGGATGGTGTGGAGGTGGATTCCGCCCGTCAGATCGGACAGCGGGCGGGCTCCGTGGGCCTCCACCCGGGTCAGGAACTCCTGCACGTCGTACCGGGAGCGCACACCCAGCAGCCCGGTGAGCTGGCCGTAGACCGGGTGCTCCACGATCACGTCCACCACCTCACCCCCGGCGTCCACGATGGCGTTGAGCTCCCGCTCCATATCCCCGGGCGCGTGGACGCAGGCCACCCGCCGCTCGATGCCGGAGCTTCCCCGGCCCAGCAGGTAGCCCCGGGGGGTGGCCGCGATGTCCGCACCCCCCGCCCGCAGCAGGGCCACGTCCCCCACGATGATCTGCCGGCTGACGGAAAACCGCTCGGCCAGGGCGGTGGCGCTCACCGGCCCGTCCGCCTCCTCCAGCGCCCGGGCCACCGCCCGCCGACGCTCCTGGGCACTGATGCCTGTCATCTGCCCATTCCCCCTTTCTGCCCTCCAGTATATCAGCTTCCCCACCCGCTGTAAATCACCTTGCTTTTTCCTTCGCATCGCGTTAGAATAGGGGTGCGATTCTGAACGGAAGGAGGCGGAGCCATGACGCGGGAGGAGGCCTTTGAATTTCTCGACCGGACGGCCCGGGGCATCGCCGAGATGTTCGGCTCCAGCTGCGAGACCCTGGTACACGACATGGGGGATCCCCGCCACCCCATCCTCTCTATCTACAACGGACACGTGTCCGGCCGCACGGTGGGCTCCACCCTGGATATCCTGGGCACCGCCAAGGAGCTGGATCACGACGCCCTGGTCACCGACTTTGTCAATCTGTATGCCACCACCCCCTCGGGCCAGCAGGTCAAGAGCAGCACCTTTCACCTCATTGGGGACGGCTTCAATCTGGCCCTGGGCATCAACTTCGACTACTCCTCCCTGGTGTACGCCAACCGGATCCTGGTGGATCTCATGAGCGCTGAGGCGGATCTCCAGAGCGCCATGTGGCACGGGGGGGACAGCCGGCTGGCCGACATCTTTGACGAGTGCCTCACCGCCGTGGGCAAGCCGGTGAACGCCCTGAACAAGCGGGATCGGATGAAGATCATCGCCCTGCTGGATCAGAAAAACGCCTTTTCCTTCCGCAAGTCCGTGCCCTTTGTGGCCAAGCGCCTCCAGGTGTCCCGGTACACGGTGTACAAGTACCTGGGGGAGCTGTCCGGCGCCCAGCCGGAGGAGGCGGACGAGGAAGAAACCGATTCCAACTGATTCCATATCTATATATTAAGGAGGTACACTCCGTGTACGAGCAGCAGATCAACGCCTATTTTGACGCTCCCGCCCGCCGGGCGCAGCTGGTGGAGGCCGTCTCCCGGCTGGTGCGCATCCGCAGCGTCCGGGAGGAGCCCCAGCCCGGCATGCCCTTCGGCCCCGGCCCCGCCGCCGCCCTGGACGAGGCCCTGAAGCTGGCCGGGGAGCTGGGCTTTGCCGTCAAAAACTACGACAACTATGTGGGCGCGGTGGATCTCAATGACAAGGACACCGCCCTGCACATCCTCTGTCACCTGGACGTGGTGGGGGAGGGCACCGGCTGGACGGTGACGGAGCCCTACGAGCCGAAGGAGGTGGACGGCATGCTCTACGGCCGGGGCACCGATGACGACAAGGGCCCCGCCGTGGCCGCCCTGCTGGCCATGCAGGCGGTGCGCGAGCTGGGTGTGCCCCTGAAGCACAACGCCCGGCTGCTTCTGGGCACCGACGAAGAGAGCGGCTCCAGCGACATTGAGTATTATTATGGGAAGGAGCCCTACGCCCCCTGCACCTTCTCCCCCGACGGGGAGTTCCCGGTGATCAACATCGAGAAGGGCAGCTACAAGCCGGTGTTCACCAAGACCTGGGAGGCGGAGACCGCCACCCCCCGGGTGAAGGAGTTCCACGGCGGCTTCCGCATCAACGTGCTGCCGCCGGAGGCGGAGTGCGTCATCGCCGGCCTGTCCGCCCAGGCGGCCCAGTCCTGCTGCGACCAGGCCGCCGCCCACACCGGCGCGTCCTTCGAGCTGCGGGAGGAGGGGGACGATCTCCGCATCCTCTGCCACGGCACCGGCGCCCACGCCTCCACCCCGGAGGAGGGCAACAACGCCATCACCGCCCTGCTCCACCTGCTGACCCTTCTGCCCCTGGCCAAGGTGGGCTCCACTGCCGCCCTCCGCGCCCTGGCCGTCCTCTTCCCCCACGGGGACTGCGCCGGCAAGGCCCTGGGCATCGCCCAGGCCGACGAGATCTCCGGCCCCCTGACCCTGGCCTTCTCCCTGCTGGAGGTCACCCCCACCGGCCTGTCCGGCCAGTTCGACAGCCGGGTGCCCATCTGCGCCAATGAGGCCAACTGCAAGGCCGCGGCGGAGGCCGCCTTTGCCAAATTCGGCTTCACCGCCTCCGGCGAGATGGAGGCCCCCCACCACACCCCCGCCGACACCCCCTTTGTGTCCACCCTGCTCAAGTGCTACGAGCAGTTCACCGGCCAGAAGGGCGAGTGCCTGGCCATCGGCGGCGGCACCTACGTCCACCACATCCCCGGCGGCGTGGCCTTCGGCTGCGCCATGCCCGGCTTCAACGGCAACATGCACGGGGCGGACGAGCACACCTGCATCGCGGATCAGCTCACCGCGGCAAAAATCTTCACCCAAGCCATCATCGACCTGTGCGGATAATGTAAGCTCGCCAATCTATCAGGAAGAAAGAGAGGAATCTGTATGTACAAGCTGTGGAAACGCGTCATCTCCCTGACCCTGTCCCTGGCCCTGCTGATTCCCCTGGCCGCCTGCGGCGGCGGCCTCTCCCCCGACGATGCCACCACCTATATCCAGGGGATCCTGGACGAAAACTACAAGGGCATCTATGATGCCAAGTTCCTGGAGATGATCGACAGCACGGAGACCGAGGCCCAGGAGATCTATCAGAACAGCATCGAGGTGGAGGCCGATTTCCTCATCGGCTCCCTCATGGACAACGCACCCACAGAGGAGCAGCGCAGCGAGCTCATCGAGCTGTACAAGGAGATCTACGCCAAGGCCTCCTACACCGTGGACACTGCCACGGAGATCGACGAGACCACCTACGGCGTGAAGGTTACGGTGGCCCCCATCGACATCTTCCACCAGCTCATGGACGAGGTGAGCAACGGCACCACCTTCACCGAGTTCAACGCCCAGTACCCCGACACCATGGACGACGCCCAGTACTACGAGTACGAGATCGCCTGGTTCCAGCTGGTGCTGGACACCCTGCGGGAGCTGATCCCCAGCCTGGGCTATCTGGAGGAGCAGAGCCTGGTGGTGCAGGTCACCCTGGGGGATGACAACTACTGGAGCCTCAACGAGGACGACTTCAACAACCTGGACTGGCTGATCATCGACTACAATTTCTGAGTCTGCACACCAGAGCCCGCGGCGGAGGCCGCGGGCTCTTTTTCTCTCTTATTGGAAAGTTTACTTGACATCCACAGACCGGTGTGCTATAACATAAATGGAAAGCAAGCTTTCCAAAGGAGGGATTCCCGTGAAAAACCGACTGGAGGAACTGCGGAAGGCGCGGGGGATCACCCAAGAGGAGCTGGCCGCCCTGCTGGAGGTCTCCCGCCAGACCATCAGTTCCCTGGAGAAGGGCCGGTACAACCCCTCGATCCTGCTGGCCTTCAAAATTGCCCGGTACTTCGGGCAGAGCATCGAGGATATCTTTTTGTATGAGGAGGATGCGCAATGAAGAAGCGGAGAAATCAGGGCTGGGTGCCCTTCCTGCTGGGCCTGGCCCTGCTGCTGGGCGCCTGGCTGCTGCTGAAGCTGATTCCCGGCCTGGACGCGGAACACTGGCGGGTGGTGCCCTTCCTGGCCCTGGGAGTGGGCTGCGGGCTGTTCGGCAGCGGCGCCGGGGAGTTGCTGGCCGCCCAGGCCATGAAGAAGCACCCCGAACTGCAAAAGCAGCAGGAGATCAACCAGAAGGACGAGCGCAACGTGGCTCTCGGCAACGCCGCCAAGGCCAGGGGCTACGACCTGATGACCTTCGCCTTCGGGGCCATGCTCCTGTTCTCCGCCCTGATGGAGGCGGATCTGCTCCTCACCCTGGTGATGGTGGCGGTCTATCTGTTCATCCAGTTTTACACCCTCTGGTGGCGCTTCAAGCTGGAAAAGGAGATGTGAGACATGGAACCCAAGGAATTTCTGGCCTTTCTGGGCAGGCTGGAGAAGCTCAAGTGCAACACCCGCCACTCCTGGACTTCCACCGGCCGGCACGAGACGGTGGCCGCCCACTCCTGGCGGCTGGCGGTGATGGCCCTGCTGCTGAAAAACGAGCTGCCCGGGGTGGACATGGACAAGGTGCTGCGCATGTGCCTGCTCCACGACATCGGGGAGGCGGTCACCGGCGACATCCCCTCCTTTGAGAAAACCGAGGACAACGAGGAGACCGAGCGGCAGGCCATCGCCGGGCTGCTCGCCCCCCTGCCCGACGGGCTGCGGGGGGAGCTGACGGCACTGTTCGCCGAGATGGACGCCCTGGCCACCCCGGAGGCCCGGGTCTACAAGGCCCTGGACAAGCTGGAGGTGGTGGTGCAGCACAACGAGGCCCCCCTGGACACCTGGCTGCCTCTGGAGCGGGAGCTGAACCAGACCTACGGCATCCCCGAGGCCGCCCCCTTCCCGCCCCTGGCCGCCCTGCGGGAGCAGGCCCGGCTGGACACCCTGGCCAAGCTGGGACAGAAGGACAATTGAGAAAATACGACGGCCTCCGGCATGCGCCGGGGGCCTGTTCTGTGCTATTCGTCTGTCTCCGGCCGCTCCGCCCGGGTGTAGAGGAGCACCGAGCCCAGCACCACCACGCCGCCGAAGAGCTGGAGGGGGGTGGGCACCTCGTGAAACAGGGGGATGGCCGCCAGGGTGGAGAACACCGGCTCGCACAGCTTGGCGGCTGAGACGTAGGAGGGGGAGAGATACTTGAGGCACCAGCTGAACAGGCTGTGGCCCAGCAGGGTGCACAGCACCGCCAGGGCCAGGCCCATGAACAGCTCCCGGGTTCCGTAGCCCACCAAGGGCGTACCCGTCCCCGCCGTCAGCGCCACCAGGGTGACGAAGCAGGCCAGGTAGGTCAAAAAGGTGTACACCGTGGTGGACAGGTGGCCCCGCTGCACCCGGCCGATGAGGGTGTAGAGGGCAGAGGCCACGGCGGCGGCCAGGGCCAGCAGGTTGCCGGACAGCTCCCCCGCCTCCACCCCGCCGGAGAGGGCCAGCACCGCACTGCCCCCGAAGGCCAGGAGGATGGCCGCCACCCCCAGCCGGGGGATCTTCCCCTTGAGAAACAGGGCAAAGCCGATGGCGGTAAAAATCACCTCTGTACTCACCAGCACGGTGGAGGCGGATACGCTGGTAAGACGCAGGGACTCGAACCAGGCCAGAAAGTGAATGGCCAGGCAGATCCCGCTGGCCGCGCACAGGAGCACGTCCCGCCCAGTGACCCGTTTCAGCTCCGCCCGGTACCGGAGGAGCACCACCGGCAGCAGAAGCAGCACCGTCCATCCCAGCCGGTACACCGCCAGCACCCCCGACGGGGCCCGGGAGAACCGCACCAGGATGGCGGAGGCGGAGATGCCCAGCACCCCCACCA
Organism: Flavonifractor sp. An10; assembly: GCF_002161215.1. Lineage (GTDB taxonomy): Bacteria > Bacillota > Clostridia > Oscillospirales > Oscillospiraceae > Flavonifractor > Flavonifractor avistercoris. The sequence goes on along the minus strand of NZ_NFMB01000008.1, from coordinate 163,205 downwards.
TCAGAATCAGCTTGCTGCGGCTCGTCCCCACGCATCTCTCCTCCTTTCCCTTTTCCAACAGTATAGCAGAGGCGGCCGGCCGGTACAAGTGCGGGACAAAAAATCGAGGGCCGGCAGTGCCGGCCCTCGATGATTGTTCAGCAGGGCTTGTCTTACTTGGAAGCCTTGACGGCGCGGATGGCCTCGATGAGCATGGGGGTGACCTTGTAGAGGTCGCCCACGATGCCGTAGGAGGCAACGTCGAAGATGGGGGCGGTCTCGTTCTTGTTCACCGCGATGATGCACTCGGAGTCCTGCATGCCCGCCAGGTGCTGGATGGCGCCGGAGATGCCCAGGGCCACATAGATGCGGGGGTGCACGGTCTTGCCGGTCTGGCCCACCTGGTGGTCGGCGGAGATCCAGCCCGCGTCAACCACGGCACGGCTGGAGCCAACCACGCCGCCCAGGACGCCGGCCAGCTCCTCGGCCAGCTTGATGCCGCCCTCCACGTCCTTGGAGATGCCGCGGCCCACGGAAACCACCACGTCGGCGCCGATCAGATCCACCATCTTCTTGGCGGCCTTCACGACCTCCACGACCTCCACGTGGATGTCCTCCTTGGACAGCTTCACATCCACGTTCTCGATCACGGTCTTGGCAGCGCCGGCCTCGTCATAGGGCTGGGTCTGCATCACGCCGGGACGCACGGTGGACATCTGGGGACGGAACCGGGGGCAGATGATGGTGGCCATCAGGTGACCGCCGAAGGCCGGACGGGTCATCTTCAGGTTGGTGTTCTCCTCGAACTTGGTGTTGTCCACGTCGATGGTGGAGGTGGTCTTCAGGAAGGCCTTGTACTTCTCCACATCCACATCCAGGTGGGTGCAGTCGGCGGTCAGGCCGGTGTGCAGACGGGCCGCGCAGCGGGGGCCCAGGTCACGGCCGATGTTGGTGGCGCCAATCAGGAAGATCTCCGGCTTCTTGTCCTCCACCAGGTCGCAGATGACCTTGGTGTAGGCGTCGGTGGTGTACACGTCCAGCAGCTCGTGGTTGCAGTAGTAGACCTTGTCCGCGCCGTAGCCGCCCAGCGCCTTCAGGTAGTCCTCCTTGATGTCCTTGCCCAGCACCACGCCGCACAGCTCCACGCCCAGGTCGTTGGCCAGCTTCCGGCCCTCGCTCAGCAGCTGGTAGCTGGTGGACATGATCACGCCCTCGCGCTGCTCACAGAATACCCATACGCCCTTGAAGGCGGCGGTGTCTTTACTATCAAAAGCCATTGTGTTGCTCTCCTTTCAATTAGATGATGTGCTTGTCGTTGAGGATGGAGACCAGCTTTTCCACGGTCGCCTTGTCAGCGCCCTCCATCATCATTCCGGCGCCCTTCACCGGGGGAGAGAAGGACTTGTACACATTCGTGGGAGAGCCCTTCAGACCGATGGTGTCCACATCGATCAGGGGATCGTCCTTCAGCGTCTCGTAGTTGTAGATCTCCAGAGGCTTCTGATAGCACTCCATGATGCCGCCCACGCTCATGTAACGGGCGGTGTTCAGCTCCTTCACGCAGGTGATCAGGCAGGGAGTCTGCACCTTGATGGTCATGTAGCCGTCCTCCAGCAGGCGCTTCACGGTGACGGTCTTGCCCTCCACCTTGATCTCGGCGGCGTAGGACACCTGGGGCAGGTGCAGCTTCTCGGCGATCTGGGGGCCCACCTGGGCGGTATCGCCGTCGATGGCCTGACGGCCGCAGAAGATGATGTCGTCATCCTCCACGCCGATCTTCTTCACAGCGGCGGCGAGGATCTGAGAGGTGGCGTAGGTATCGGAGCCGCCGAACTCACGGGCGGACACCAGCACGGCCTCGTCCGCGCCCATGGCCAGCAGCTCGCGCAGCATGCCCTCGGCGGGCGGGGGGCCCATGGACACCACGACCACCTTGCAGCCGGTGGCGTCCTTGATCCGCAGGGCGGCCTCAACTGCCGCCAGGTCGTCGTGGTTGGTGATGGTCGCCATGGCGGCACGATCCATGGTGCCGTCTTCCTTCACCGCCACCACGCCGGACGTATCCGGAACCTGCTTGACACAAACAATGCATTTCATATCGTTAATTTCCCTCCAGTTCCGTTTAGTTCACGCCCAGGTTGGCGGAGATGACCATCCGCTGAACCTCGCTGGTGCCCTCGTAGATCTCGGTGATCTTCGCGTCACGCATCATGCGCTCCATGGGGTACTCACGGGTGTAGCCGTAGCCGCCGAACAGCTGCACGCAGCGGCGGGTCACGTCGCTGGCCGTCTCGGCCGCCACCAGCTTGGCCATGGCCGCGTCCACGGTGTAGGGCTCGTGGTTCTGCTTCTTCATCGCCGCGGAATACACCAGCCACTTGGCCGCCTCGGTCTTGGCGTGCATGTCCGCCAGCTGGAACTGGGTGTTCTGGAACTGGGAGATGCGCTTGCCGAACTGCACGCGCTCCTTGGTGTACTTGATGGTCTCCTCAATAGCGCCCTCGGCCAGGCCCAGAGCCTGGGAGGCAATGCCGATACGGCCGCCGTCCAGGGTCTTCATGGCGATGGCGAAGCCCTTGCCCTGCTTGCCCAGCAGACGATCCTTCGGAATCACGCAGTCCTCCATGATCAGCTCGCAGGTGGAGGAGCCGCGGATGCCCATCTTCTTCTCGTGCTTGCCCACGGAGAAGCCGGGGTCGGTGCGCTCCACGATGAAGGCGGAGATCTCCTTCTTCTTCCGGCCGCGCTTGTCGGTGGTGATGCCGGTCACAGCGATAATCACGAACACGTTGGCATAGCCGGCGTTGGTGATGAAGATCTTGGAGCCGTTGAGAATCCAGTTCTCACCCTTCTCGTCCAGCACGGCCACGGTCTGCTGGCCCTGGGCGTCGGTGCCCGCGCCGGGCTCGGTCAGGCCGAAGGCGCCCAGCCACTCGCCGGAGCACAGCTTGGGCAGGTACTTCTGCTTCTGCTCCTCGGTGCCGTTCTCATAGATGGGGGCTGCGCACAGGGAGGTGTGGGCGGACACAATAACGCCCGTGGTGCCGCACACCTTGCTCAGCTCCTCCACGCACATGGCATAGCTCAGCACGTCGGCGCCGGCGCCGCCATACTCCTTGGGGAAGTAGATGCCCAGCATGCCCAGCTTGGCCATCTTCTTCACCGTCTCCTCGGGGAACGCCTCGTTCTCGTCCACCCACTCGGCCAGGGGCTTGACTTCGTTTTCGGCGAAGTCACGGTACATCTTGCGGAGCATTTCCTGCTCTCTGGAAAGGTGCAGATCCATTTGTTGCCTTCCTCCTAGATTTATATTTCAGAACGGCGGGCGGGAGTTTTTTGGGCTCCCGCCCGTCATCGCTCGCACAGAAATGAACTTACTTCTTGGTGTAGTCGTAGAAGCCCACGCCGGTCTTGCGGCCCAGCTTGCCGGCGCGCACCATCTTGCGCATCAGCAGGGAGGCGCGGTACTTGGGATCGTGAGTCTCGTTGTACAGGGTGTCCATGATGGCCAGGCACACGTCCAGGCCCACCAGATCGCCCAGGGCCAGGGGGCCCATGGGGTGGTTGGCGCCCAGCTTCATGGCGGTGTCAACGCCCTCCACGCTGGCCACGCCGGTGTACACCAGGTCGCAGGCCTCGTTGATCATGGGGATCAGAATCTTGTTCACCACAAAGCCGGGGGCCTCGTTGACCTCAACGGGCTCCTTGCCGATGGCCTTCGCCAGCTCGGCGATGGTGTTGTAGGTCTCGTCGGAGGTGTGAGCGCCGCGGATGACCTCCACCAGCTTCATGACCGTGGCGGGGTTGAAGAAGTGCATGCCGATGAACTTGTCGGGGCGCTGGGTGGCCGCGGCAATGGCGGTGATGGAGATGGAGGAGGTGTTGGAGGCCAGGATGGTCTCGCTCTTGCAGATCTTGTCCAGCTCGGCAAAGATGCTCTTCTTGATGTCCAGGTTCTCGATGGCGGCCTCCACGACCAGATCGGCATCGGCGGCAGCATTCAGATCGGTGGTGAAGGTCATCTTGTCGGTGATGGCCTTCTTGCCGGCCTCGTCCATCTTGCCCTTGGCAACCAGCTTGTCCAGGCCCTTGTTCAGACGGGCCTCGGACTTCTGGATGATCTCGTCATTGATGTCGCGAACCACCACATCATAGCCGCTGCGGGCAAACACCTGGGCGATGTCCAGGCCCATGGTGCCGCCGCCGATGACAACTACCTTTTTCATAGTATGTAACCTCCTAGCTGTTTCTCATTGTCCCAACTGGGACTGAGCTGATATTCGCATTTACTTGTTCTGGAAATGTTTCTCTGCGCGCTTCTCCAGGAACGCGCCCGCGTCCTCGCAAAGTCCGCTGTGTTCCGCTTCCGCCTTGCGGCGAAAGCTCCACACCACTCCCTTGCTCGTCCTTTCCCCACCGAACCCACTTCGCTGGGCTTCGGCGGGGGCCCCGCTGGTCAGGGCATGGGCGCGGGCTTGGCACTTATTTGTTCTGGAAATGCTTCTCGGTACGCTTCTCCAGGAACGCGCCCATGCCCTCGTCCTTGTCGGCGGTGCCGCAGCAGACGCCGAAGGCCTCGGCCTCAAAGGCGGAGCCGGTGGCGATGTCGGTCTGCATGCCCATGCGGATGCACCGCTTAGACTCCTGCACCGCAATCTGGGCGTTGGCGCAGATTGCCTGGGCCAGTTCGATAGCCCTGGGCATCAGCTCCTCGGCGGGGTACACCTCGCTGACCAGGCCGATGGCCTTGGCCTCGTCGGCCTTGATGGTCTTGGCGGTGAGAATCAGTTCCATGGCCTTGCTGACGCCCACGATGCGGGGCAGCCGCTGGGTGCCGGCGAAGCCGGGGGTGATGCCCAGGCCCACCTCGGGCTGGCCGAACCGGGCCTTCTCACTGGCCAGGCGGATGTCGCAGGCCATGGACAGCTCGCAGCCGCCGCCCAGGGCGAAGCCGTTTACCGCGGCGATGACGGGCTTGGCCATGTTCTCCAGCTTGAGGAACACGCCGCCGCCGTGCACGCCGAACTTCTTGCCGTCGATGGAGGAGAAGCCCTTCATCTCGCCGATGTCGGCGCCCGCCACAAAGGAACGGCCCGCGCCGGTCAGAATCATCACGTAGATCTCGTCGTCCGCAGCCACCTGGTCGATCATCGCGTCCAGATCGTCCAGCACCTGGCTGTTCAGTGCGTTCAGAGCCTCCTGGCGGTCGATGGTGACGATGCCCACATGGCCCTGCTTTTCCAGCTTTACAAAGCCCATTCGTTCTGCCTCCTTGCTCTCTCGGGATGGAATTGCTAATTGTTATTTTTTTAACACAAACCTTCCTTATAAGTATACCGCTTTCCAACCAAACAGGCAAGCAAAATGCGAGAAAAAAGCGTTATTTTTTTATCAAAGAATATGGTCATTCTGCACAATTTACTAAAAAATCATCCTAATCTCCTCGGAATAATTTGTAAACCAATTCGTTTTGGAACAAAACTCGCACGCGGCACTTCCCCTGCCCCGGGCCGGCCCTGTGCAATCTGCCGTCCCCTCTATCCTGCCAGCCCGCTCAGCCAGCCGTTCAGCGGCACATAGGCCAGCGGCAGAAAGATGGCGGGCAGCATATTGCTCCCACCGGATGTCCCATCCGGCGGGAGCCCTTGATTCCATCCAAAGCGCCGGAAGTGAATTCCGGCGATTGCAAGGTTTTGGCTCCGCCAAAACGCTTGACGGCGCAGGCGCCGTCCCGCTGCGCGGGGTGGGCAATCCGCTGCCCCACTACCCCGTCAGCCCGCTCAGCCAGCCGCTCAGCGGCACATAGGCCAGCGGCAGAAAGATGGCGGGCAGCATATTGCCCACGCGGAGCTTCTCCCTGGGCAGGCCCAGCATGTTCAGGCCGATGCCCACGATGATGGTGCCTCCCACAGCGCACATCTCGGTGACGATGGCCGGGTCGATGCCCTGGCCCACCGCGCCGAAGATCAGGGTCATGCCCCCCTCGTACACCAGGATGGGGAGGGCGGAGAAGGCCACGCCGACGCCCATGGCGGCGGCAAAGGTAACGGCGGTGACGCCGTCGATCACCGACTTGGAGATGAGGATGCTGTAGTCCCCCTGCATGCCGGCGGCCATGGCCCCGTTGATAGCCATGGCGCCCACACAGAACAGGACGGTGGCGTTGACGAAGCCCTCCACAAAGCGGCTGTTTCCCTCGCCCCGGATCAGCCTGCGGCGGAGCAGCTCCCCCGCCCCCTCCATCCGCTTTTCAATGTTGATGGCCTCCCCCAGCAGGGTTCCCACCACCATGCAGATGATGACGCACAGGGTGTCGGCGGTGGCAATCATATTGGAGATGCCGATGCCCAGCACGCACAGGCCCAGGGCAAAGGTGAGCCCCGAGGAGAACCGGGGCGGGATGCGGCCGCGGAAAAGCAGCCCCAGCAGGCTGCCCAGCAGGATCAGTGCTACATTGATGAAGGTTGCGGGCAAGGCGCTCACTCACTTTCGTACTGCAATGTGATAATGTGTCTATCATATACGCTCCGGCCCGGTTTGTCAAAACTTTTCCCCAGGCATGGCGGACAACCCGTGGTGAATAGGGTGTAATTGTCCCGGATACCCGCTCGGAAGGGGGCCGCGCCTTGAAACTCGACCGCACGTCCATGCTCTACGGCACGCTGGTGCTGACGCTCACCAGCATCGTCTCCCAATTTCTCGGCTTCGTCTACCGCATCTTCCTCTCCCGGCTCATCGGCGCGGAGGTGATGGGGCTCTACCAGCTGATCATGCCGGTGTTCTCCGTCCTCCTCTCCCTCACCGCCGTGGGGCTGACGGCGGCGGTGTCCAACCTGTCCTCCCAGTACCACGCCATGGGCCGCCCCGCCGTGATCGGGCAGGTGCTCCGCCGCTGCCTGGCGTGCTTCCTCCTGCTGTTCGCCGCCGTGGCGGCGGTGGTGGTGGTGCTCTACGACCCCATCTCGGTCTATCTGCTGGGGGATGCCCGCACCCAGCTGGGGCTGCTGCTCCTGCTGCCCTGCGTCCTGCTCACCGGGGTGGAGAACCTGCACAAGCACTACTTCTACGGCACGGGCAGCATCCGCCCCCCGGCGGCGGTGGAGCTGTGCGAGCAGTTTATCCGCACCGGTGCGGTGCTGGGCCTGCTGGTGCTCTTCCTGCCCCAGAACCCGGAGCGCACCGTGGGGCTCATCGTCCTGGGCATGATCACCTGCGAGGTGTTCTCCGCCGTCACCCTCTTTTTCCTAACCCGGCGGCGGCTGAGCCGGGCGGGCTCCCGGGAGGAGGGGCGGCACCTGAACCGCCGCATCGCCTCCATCGCGGTGCCCATCGGCCTGACCAGCCTGCTGGGCAACCTGATGGGCTCGGCCACGTCGGTGCTCATCCCCCAGCGGCTGGTTCACGCCGGGGCCCAGGTGTCGGAGGCCATGGAGGCCTTCGGCGTGCTGTGCGGCATGACCCTGCCCATGCTGTGCCTGCCCACCGCCTTCATCGGCGCCCTGGGCCTCGTCCTGGTGCCCAAGCTGGCGGAGGGGGTGGCCCTGGGGCGGCCGGAGCTGGTACGCCGCCGGGTGGGCCGCTCCCTGCTGGCCACGTCGGTGCTCATCCTGCCCGCCATGGCCCTGCTGGCGGCGGTGGGCCCCGATCTGGGGGCCGCCCTCTTCGGGGAGCCCGCGGCGGGCCGGTACATCCTCCCCCTGGCGGCGGGGGTAGCCCTGTCCTGCTACCAGTCGGTGCTGGCCAGCGCCCTCAACGGTCTGGGCAGGCCCCAGGCCGCCGCCCGCAACGCCATCCTCTCCGGCGCGGTGGAGCTGGCCTGCGTCTATATCCTCATGGGCCTGCCCGGCCTGGGGCTGCGGGGCTATGTGGCCGGCTTCCTGGTGTCCACCGCCCTGGGTCTGCTCCTCAACTGGCGGGACGTGCGGCGGTGCACCGGCCTGCGGCCCCGGCTCTTCCAGTGGCTCACCGCCCCCGGCCTGTCCGCCCTGCTGGCCGGGCTGGTGACCAACCTGCTCCGGCAGGTGCTCTCTGACGCGGGCATGTCCCCCCTCTCCGGGGCGGCGGCCTGCCTGGTCTTCGGCACCGTCCTCTACCTAGCCGCCCTCCAGGCCCAGGGGGTGGATCTGCGGAAGATCTTCCGGCTGAGGGGAGCACAGGCCGGTTGACAGCCCTCCGGGAATGGGATATCATGGACTCAGAAAGCCATATGCGGCCTTTGGAACGGAAAGGAGTTGTCCATGATGAGGCGACTGACCGTATGCGCGCTGTTGCTCTGCGCCCTGGCCCTGGCGGGCTGCTCCTCCGGCGGGTCTGCCGCCGACTACCCCGCCGCCATCATGGTGGACGATGTGGTCTATCTGCTGCCCGACCAGCCCTCCCCCGCGGAGGTGGCTGAGGAGGCGATCACCGGATATACCTCCTCCTACACGGACACATTCCCGGAGCAGAACGGCGAGACCAACTTCAATCGGGAGCTGGGGATGCCCTACGCGGTGACGGCGGACGGCCTAGCCGTCCAATACAACAACGAGTGGTATCTGTGCACCCCCATGGAATAGCAAAATCAAAACCGGCACGGTCTATGACCGTGCCGGTTTCTTTTTTCAGATCAGCGCCCGGAACAGGGCGCAGGCGGTGGGCAGCAGGGCGTCGGGGAAGTCGAAGCCGTCGCTGTGCAGGGGCGGGCAGTCCTCCCCGTCCCCCAGCAGGAACATGGCCCCCTCCGCCTGCCGCAGGTACCAGCCGAAGTCCTCGGAGCCCCGCATGGGCTCCGGCATGTCGATGACGGTGAGGCCAAGGCCCTCCGCCGCCCGGCGCACCTTGTCCACGGCGGCGGGGTGGTTGGCTGTCTCGGGGAACACGTCCTTCTCCGCCCGCTCCAGGGTCAGGCCGTACTCCTTCGCCTGCTCCCTGGCCAGCGCCAGCAGGGCCTCCTGGAGGGCGTCCAGTTCCTCCTGGTACTGGGCCCGGAGGGTGAGCAGCAGCTCCCCCTGGTACGCGGAGATGCCGAAGGCCCGCTCCCCCAGGTCGATGCCCACCACGGTGCACAGCACCAGGCCCCGGTGCTCCTCCGGCCGGGTCAGCTCCGGGATGGCGGACACCACCGCCGCCACGGCGGAGGCCGGGTTGCGGCCCAGTTCCGGGGTGCTGGCGTGGGTGGGTACGCCGGTGAAGCGGAGGATCAGCCCCTTGGAGGCGCAGTTCATGGTGCCGGAGCGCAGGGCCACCGCCCCCAGGGGATAGCCGGGCATGTTGTGGAAGGCGTACACCTCCCCGATGCCCTCCTCCCGCAGGAAGGCGGCGCAGGCTTCTCCCCCGCCGCCGATCTCCTCGGCGGGCTGGAAGATCAGGTAGGTGTCCCGCGCCGCCCCCTCTTCATCCAGGGTCAGGCCCAGCAGGGCCAGGGCGGCGCTGTGCCCGTCGTGGCCGCACTTGTGGGCGGCGCCGGGGCAGCGGGAACGGTGGGGGATCGGCAGGGTCTCCTCCATGGGCAGGGCGTCAAAGTCGGCCCGGAAGGCCACTTTCCCCTCCCCCCGGCCCCTGCACCGGGCGTAAAACCAGCTGCCCCGATCCACCACCTCCAGCCGGGTATGGGCCCGAAGGAAGTCCATCAGGGTCTGCCGCGTCCAGAACTCCCGGCCGGACAGCTCCGGGTGGGCGTGGAGGGCATGGCGCAGCTGCACCGCCAGATCAAGCCGTTCGTCACTCATGATTCTTTTCCTTTCCCTTGTCCTGGAACTTCTCTTTTCCCTTTTCCGCGGCAGGCTTCTCCTTTCCCTTGTCGGCGCTCTCCGCCTCCGGCGGGAGCACCTCCACCCGGATCTCCAGCGCCCGGCGGTGATCCACCCGGGTGACGGTCACGTCCAGGCCGTCGGAGACAAAGTGATCCCCCTCCTCGGGCACCTTGCCGATGCGCTCCATGACCCAGCCGGAGATGGTGTTGGCGTCGCACTCCCCCTTGATGGCGAACAGGTCAAACAGGTCGGTGAGATCGGCGGAGCAGGAGATGAGGTAGCTGCCGTCGCTCTGCCGGCGGAACTCCTCAATCACCTCGTCGTGCTCGTCCCAGATCTCGCCCACCAGCTCCTCCACGATGTCCTCCAGGGTGACCAGGCCCTCGGTGCCGCCGTACTCGTCCACCACGATGACCATGTGGGCCTTCTCCTTCTGGAGGATGCGCAGCAGCTCGGAGATCTTGGTGTTGCCGGTGGTGTAGAGTACGGGGCCCAGGAACTGCCTGACGTCGCTGATGCCCCGGTAGCGGGCGGCGTGGAAGTCCTTCTCGTGGATGACGCCGATGATGTTGTCGATGTCCTCGTGGTAGACGGGCAGGCGGGAGTAGCCGCTCTCGGCAAAGGCGTGGGCGATGTCCTCCATGGGGTCGGTGTCCCTCACCGCCACCATGTCCACCCGGGGAGTGAGGATCTCCTCCACCTCCAGGTCGTGGAACTCGATGGCCGCGCGGATAAGCTTGCTCTCGTGCTGATCCAGGCCGCCCTCGCTCTCGGCCTGATCCACCATGGTGACCAGCTCCTCCTCGGTGATGCCCTCCTTGTCCTTGCTGCGCATGATTTTGGACAGGCCCTTTTTCAGCGCGGCGAAGAACCAGTTCACCGGGGTGAGGATCACCATCAGCGTGCCAATGATGGGGGCGGAGAACATGGCGAACTGTTCGGGGAACTCCTTGGCCATGCTCTTGGGGGAGACCTCACCGAAGATGAGCACCACGATGGTGATCACCGCCGTGGCCACCACCGCGCCGTTCTGCAGGTGCAGCCCCACGGTGAAAAACAGGGTGGACAGGGAGGATGCCGTCAGGTTGACGATGTTGTTGCCCACCAGGATGGTGGACAGCAGGTTGTCGTACTTGTCCACCAGCGCCAGGGCCCTGGCGGCCCGGCGGTCGCCGGCGTCGGCCTTGCTCTTGAGGCGGATGCGGTTGAGGGAGGTAAAGGCGGTCTCGGTGGCGGAGAAATAGGCGGAGCAGATCACCATCACCACCATGGCGGCAATCATCCCGATACTGGCACTGTCTAACATAAGAACACAATCAACTCCTGTTGTTCTGGGTGTGGAAACGCGCAAAAGGACAACCCTATCCCTCTCGGGTAAGGCTGTCCCTGAACGGTTTCCCTATGTAGCTGTTACTAGGCGGAGGTTCGTCCACGAGGGCTCACCGTCTCCTTTAATCATGTATTGGAGATAGTATAGCACAGCCGCGGCCGTTATGCAAGGGTAAACCGCTCCATTCCGCTGTCCGTGCCGCGGGCGGCGCCCCATGGCGACAAAAAAGCCCCTGCCATATGGCAGAGGCTTTCTCGTCCGGGATGTTACACCAGCTGCACGATGGCCATCTCAGCGGCATCGCCGCGGCGGGGGCCGATCTTCACCACGCGGGTGTAGCCGCCGTTGCGGGAGGCGTATTTGGGGCCGATCTCGTCAAACAGCTTCTTGGCCACGTCCTCCTTGGTCAGCCAGGACAGGGCGCGGCGGTAGTTGGCCAGGTTGGCGTTCTTGGCCAGGGTGATCATCTTCTCAGCGATGGGAGCCACTTCCTTGGCGCGGGAGACGGTGGTCTTGATCTGGCCGTTCTCCAGCAGGTAGGTGGTCATGGCGCGCAGCATAGCCACACGCTGGTCGGTGGGCTTGCCCAGTTTCCGATAATGAGACATAACTTGCACACTCCTATGGGAGCCGCCAAGGCGAACTCCGTCAGTCAATTCGTCCGGGGAGGCCTGAGCCTCCGGGGCGGGACGACGCATGCGGCCGGGGCCCGGGAGGGGACGTTACGTGCCCCCGGGCTTCCCGCCCCTCTGGCCGTCAGTTTTCCTCGTCGGCCAGGTGCAGGCCCATCATGGCCAGCTTGTTGATGACCTCTTCCAGGCTCTTGCGGCCCAGGTTGCGCACCTTCATCATCTCGTCCTCGGTCTTGGAGATCAGATCCTCCACCGTGTTGATGTTGGCACGCTTGAGGCAGTTGAAGGAGCGGACAGACAGATCCAGCTCCTCGATGGTCAGCTCCAGCACCTTGTCCCGCTGGGTCTCCGCCTTCTCCACCACCGTGGACTTGGAGCCCATGGTCTCAGAGAGGTCGGTGAAGAGGACGAAGTGGTCGCAGAGGATGCGGGCGCCCAGGCTGACCGCGTCCCGGGCGGTGATGGTGCCGTTTGTCCACACCTCCAGGGTCAGCTTGTCGTAGTCGGTCGCATCGCCCACACGGGTGTTCTCCACCGTGTAGTTGACCTTCCGCACCGGCGTGTAGATGGAGTCCACCGGGATCAGGCCGATGATGGTCTGAGCCGGCTTGTTCCGGTCGGCGGGGACATAGCCCCGGCCGTGGGACAGGGTCAGCTCCATGTTCAGGCTGGCGTCAGGGCCCAGGGTGGCGATGTGCAGCTCCGGGTTGAGGATCTCCACCTCGCCGTCGGCCTTGATGTCGCCGGCAGTGACCTCGCACTCGCCGGAGGCCTCAATATAGACCGTTTTGACTCCCTCACAGTGGAGCTTGGCAATGATGCTCTTTACGTTGAGGACGATCTCGGTCACGTCCTCCTTCACGCCGGGAATGGTGGAGAATTCGTGCTGCACACCGGCGATCTTGATAGAGGTGACCGCCGTGCCGGGCAGAGAGGAGAGCAGGATGCGGCGCAGGGAGTTGCCCAGGGTTGTGCCGTACCCGCGCTCCAGGGGCTCCACCACATACTTGCCGTAGGAACCGTCGCCGGGATTCTCCACACATTCGATGCGGGGCTTCTCGATTTCTACCATGTGTTACCCTCCTTTTTGCGGCCGCGGGCCTCTGCCCGCGGCCTGATACAGCTCACCAATAATCGAGGGTACAAGCAGCATTACTTGGAGTACAGCTCGACGATCAGGTGCTCCTCGACAGGCAGGTCGATGTCCTCGCGAGTGGGCATCTGCAGCACAGTGCCCTTGAGCGCGTTCTTGTCCCGCTCCAGCCACTTGGGAACCAGAACGGTGGGGGCGTCCTCGCCGGTCAGGCGCTTGAACTTGGCGGAGGAGCGGCTGGACTCCTTCACCTCGATCACGTCACCCGCCTTGACCAGGTAGGAGGGGATGTCCACCCGCTGGCCGTTGACGGTGAAGTGGCCGTGGCCCACCAGCTGACGGGCCTCACGGCGGGTCATGGCGAAGCCCAGGCGGTACGCCACGTTGTCCAGGCGGCGCTCCACCAGAACCAGCAGGTTCTCGCCGGTCTTGCCGGGCATGCGGGCGGCCTTCTCATAGTAGGAGCGGAACTGCTTCTCCATGATGCCGTAGACGAACTTGACCTTCTGCTTCTCGGTCAGCTGGAGGGCGTACTCGCTCTTCTTCTTCCGCATCTGGCCGCCGGGGTTGCGGTTGGACTCCTGCTTGCTCTTCCCGGCGTAGCCCATGGCGGCGGGAGAAATGCCCAGCGCGCGGCAGCGCTTCACGATAGGCTGCATATTCTTAGCCATTTGATCTTCCTCCTTCTCTTACACGCGGCGGCGCTTCGGCGGACGGCAGCCGTTGTGGGGGATGGGGGTCACGTCCTTGATCAGGGTGACCTCCAGGCCCACGGCCTGCAGGGCGCGGATGGCGGCCTCACGGCCGGCGCCGGGGCCCTTCACGTACACCTCCACGGTCTTCAGGCCGTGCTCCATGGCCGCCTTGGCGGCGGTCTCGGCGGCGGTCTGCGCGGCGAAGGGGGTGCTCTTACGGGAACCGCGGAAGCCCAGGCCGCCGGAGGAGGCCCAGGACAGGGCGTTGCCGCCCATGTCGGTCACGGTAACCATGGTGTTGTTGAAGGAGGAGCGGATGTGCACCTGGCCCTTCTCAACGTTCTTGCGCTCGCGGCGCTTGCGGATAACTTTCTTACCCTTGGTAGCGGTAGCCATGTGTCTCTCCCTCCCTTACTTCTTCTTATTGGCGACGGTGCGCTTGGGGCCCTTGCGGGTGCGCGCGTTGGTCTTGGAGCGCTGACCGCGGACGGGCAGGCCCTTGCGGTGCCGGATGCCCCGGTAGCAGCCGATCTCGGTCAGGCGCTTGATGTCCATCGCCACGTCGCGGCGGAGGTCGCCCTCCACAGTGTAGCTGTGGCCGATGATCTCGCGCAGCTTGGCCTCGTCGGCCTCGGTCAGATCCTTCACGCGGGTGTCGGGGTTGATACCGGCCTCAGCCAGGATCTTGTTGGCGCTGGTGCGCCCGATGCCGTAAATATAGGTCAGGCCGATCTCGACCCGCTTCTCTCTCGGCAAATCAATGCCAGCAATACGTGCCATACTGTTTCAGCACCTCCTGTTAACCTTGTCTCTGCTTGTGCTTGGGATTTTCGCAAATTACCATGACCTTGCCCTTGCGCTTGATGATCTTGCACTTCTCGCACATGGGCTTCACGGACGGTCTAACTTTCATGTCATAAACCTCCTGTCAGCCTGATGGCCCCGGCGCGGCGGAGGCAAGGCCCCGCTGACCCGCACCGGTCGTTGATGGTGCCTCCCGTCCGGGAGGCCGGCGGAATTCCATTCCGCCGCGGTGAATGGCGCGGATTACTTGGATCTCCAGGTAATCCGGCCCCTGGTTACGTCATAAGGAGACATCTGAACCGTCACCTTGTCTCCGGGCAGGATGCGGATGAAGTTCATGCGCAGCTTGCCGGAGATGTGGGCCAGAATGATGTGGCCGTTTCCGATGTCCACATGGAACGTGGTGTTGGGAAGGGACTCGGTCACGACGCCCTCCACTTCGATCATATCGTCCTTTGCCAAAGCGTCATACCCTCCTTAGTTCCTCAGCTCGGAAAGCGGCCAGCGCCCTCCGTATGTCTCGGTTGGATCGGTTGATGCCCGCCTGAAACTCCGCCAGGCGGGGCTGGGGAAGCGTCCCCAGGAGCTGGGTGTGCTTCTCCTTCTTCCGTTTGGGCCGCTCCAGCCTCCGCCGCTTCCCGTCGCACAGCAGCAGGTAGCCGCCGTCTGTGTCCAGGACACAGAACAGCGCCCCCTTGTCGTGTCCGGCCAGGGAGCGGACAATCTGCCCGCAGGCGTCCGCCATACTCAGTCCTCCGCCCAGGTGAGCACTTCCGGCTCACCGTCGGTGATGAGGATGGTGTTCTCGTAGTGGGCGGTGAGGCTGCCGTCGGCGGACACGGTAGTCCAGCCGTCCTTGAGCACCTTGACCCGCCAGTCGCCGGCGCACACCATGGGCTCCACGGCGATGGTCATGCCCGGCTGGAGCCGGGGGCCGTGGCCGGCGGGGCCGAAGTTGGGCACCTCGGGGGCCTCGTGGAGCTTGGCGCCCACACCGTGGCCCACAAAGTCCCGCACCACGGAGCAGCCGTGGGACTCCACGTACTGCTGCACGGCGTGGGAGATGTCGAATACCCGGTTGCCGGCGCGGGCCAGGCGTATGCCCTCCCAGAAGCTCTGCTCGGTGACCCGGATGAGCTCCAGGGCCTCCGGGCTCACCTCCCCGCAGGGGAAGGTGGCGGCGCAGTCGCCGTGGAAGCCGTCCAGATAGGCGCCCACGTCCACACTGACGATGTCGCCCTCCTTCAGCTTCCGGGGGCCGGGGATGCCGTGGATGACCTCCTCGTTGATGGAGATGCAGGCCGAGCCCTTGAAGCCGCCGTAGCCCAGGAAAGAGGGCTTCGCCCCGTGGCTCTCGATGAACTTGCGCACGGCGGTGTCGATTTCGTGGGTGGTCACACCGGGCCGCACCAGGGAACCGGCCAGCGCCCGGGCCTGGGCGGTCAGCCGCCCGGCCCGGCGCATGCACTCGATTTCGCGGGGGGATTTGAGAGAGATCATTTCCATCTCGTTCACTTCCCCAGCAGTTCCATGATTTTTGCGTTGGTCTCGTCAATGCCGCCCAGATCGGGCACCCGCTTCAGCACGCCCTTGCCCTCATAGAAGCCCTTGAGCGGCTCGGTCTCGCTGTGGTAGACCTCCAGGCGGTGCTTGACGGTCTCCGGCAGATCGTCCTTGCGCTGCTCCAGCACGCCGCCGCACTTATCGCAGATGTCCTCCTTCTGGGGAGGGGCTGTGACCACGTGGTAGGTGGCGCCGCAGGCGTGGCAGGTGCGCCGGCCGGTGAGCCTGGCCTCGATGACGTCGTCGCTGATCTCCAGAGAGAGGACGGCGTCGAAGTTGATGCCGTGGCGCTCCAGGGCCTCGGCCTGGGCGATGGTGCGGGGCACCCCGTCCAGGATGAAGCCGCCGGCGCAGTCTGGCTGGGCCAGCCGCTCCTGGATGATGCCGATGATGACCTCATCGGGAACCAGCTTGCCCGCATCCATATAGCTCTTGGCCTGCAGGCCGATGGGAGTGCCCTCCTTCACGGCCGCGCGGAGGATGTTGCCGGTGGAGATGGTGGGGATGCCCAGCTTGCGGCTGATGATCTCCGCCTGGGTGCCCTTGCCGGCGCCGGGGGCGCCGAGAAGAATGATTTTCATTCTGATAACCCCTTACTCAAGGAAGCCTTTGTAGTGGCGCATGAGCATCTGGGCCTCCAGGGCCTTGGTGGTCTCCAGGGCAACGCTCACCACGATGATGATGGACGTGCCGCCGATGGCCAGGCCGCTCTGACCCAGGATGGCGCCGGTGACAATGGGGGCGATGGCGATGATGGCCAGGTACAGGGCGCCGAACATGGTGATGCGGTTGAGCACCTTGTGGATGAAGTCGGCGGTGGGCTTGCCGGGACGGAAGCCGGGAATGAAGCCGCCGTTCTTCTTCAGGTTGTTGGCCACCTCAACGGGGTTGAACTGCATCGTGGAGTAGAAGTAGCTGAAGCCGATGATCAGCAGGAAGTACACCACGATATAGATGACGCTGGTGGTGTTGAAGATCTGGAGGAAGGTGTACCAGCCGGTGCCCTCCTGCTGGGCCGCGGGCACGAACATGCCGATGGTGGCGGGCAGGGAGGCGATGGCCTGGGCGAAGATGATGGGCATAACGCCGCTCATGTTCACCTTCAGGGGGATGTGGCTGGACTGACCGCCGTACATCTTGCGGCCCACCACGCGCTTGGCGTACTGGACGGGGATGCGGCGCTCGGAGTTCTGGATGAACACAATCAGAACCACGATGGCCAGCACACCGATGACGATGAGGATGGCACCCCACCAGGGCAGGTTGAACTGGCCGGTGACGCCGTCCATGTTGTTGCGGATGCCGCGGTACATGGTGCTCACCGCGCCGGGCACCCGGGACAGGATGCCGGCGAACAGGATGATGGAGATGCCGTTGCCGATGCCGAACTCGGTGATCTGCTCACCCAGCCACATGACAAAGGCGGAACCGGCGGTGAAGCACAGGATGATGACGATGGCCGCCCACCAGCCGGGCAGGCCGGCGGTATCCAGCATCGGCGTGGTGGCGTCGTAGCTGCGGATGAGGGTGTAGTAACCGAAGCCCTGCAGCAGGCCGATGGCCACGGTGACGTAGCGGGTGATGGCCGCGATCTTCTTCCGGCCCTCCTCGCCGCCCTCTTTCTGGAGGCGCTCCAGAGCGGGGATGGCGACGGTGAGCAGCTGGATGATAATGGAGCTGTTGATATACGGCTGCACGCCCAGGGCGAACACGGCCGCGATGGAGAAGGCGGTGCCGTTCATGGCGCCCAGCAGGGAGAAGATACCGCCCATGCTGTTCATGGTCTGGCTCAGCGCATTACTGTCGATGAAGGGCACGGGCACCACGGAGCCCAGCCGGAACACCAGCAGGGCGAACACCGTGAAGAGGATCTTCTTGCGCAGCTCCGGGATCTTCCACGCGTTTCGGATGGTCTCGATCACTTATACCACCTCGTACTTTCCACCTGCCGCGACGATTTTCTCCTTGGCGGAGGCGGAGAAAGCGGAGGCACGGACAATCAGCTTCTTGGTCAGGGTGCCGTTGCCCAGCACCTTGTAGCCGTACTCACACTTGGAGAGGATGCCCTTCTCCAGCAGGTCGCACACGTTGACCGTGGCGCCGTCCTCGAACTTGTTCAGGGCGGAGACGTTGATGGCCTCCAGGGGCTTTGCAAAGATGTTGTGGAAACCGCGCTTGGGGATGCGGCGGGTCAGGGGCATCTGGCCGCCCTCAAAGCCCACGCGCACGCCGCCGCCGGAACGGGCCCACTGGCCCTTCTGGCCGCGGCCGGCGGTCTTGCCGTTGCCGGAGCCGTGGCCGCGGCCCTTGCGGTAGGCCTTGGGGTTGGAGCCGGCAGCGGGAGAAAGCTCATGCAGATTCATTTCGCGCACCTCCTTACTGTTCCTCGGTGACCTGCAGCAGGTAGCCGATGTGGGCAATCTTGCCGCGGGTCGCCTCGTTGTCGGGCTGCACGGTGGTGTCGCCGATCTTGCGCAGGCCCAGAGCCTCGGCGGTGGCCTTATGCTTGGCGATCCGGCCGTTCAGGCTCTTAACCAGCTTGATGTTCAGATTAGCCATGTTCACGGCCCTCCTTAACCTACGATCTCGCTGACGCTCTTGCCGCGGATGCGGGCGATCTCCTCGGGGCCACGCAGGGACTTCAGGCCCTCAAAGGTGGCGGAGACCACGTTCTGCGGATTGTTGGAGCGCAGGCACTTGGCGCGGATGTCACGGATGCCCACGGCCTCCATGACGGCGCGGACGGGGCCGCCGGCGATGATGCCGGTACCGGGGGCGGCGGGCTTGAGGAGCACGCGGCCGGCGCCGAACTCGCCGATCACCTCGTGGGGGATGGTGGTGCCGGAGCGGGTGATGGTCACCATGTTCTTCTTGGCGTCCTCAATGCCCTTCCGGATGGCCTCGGGAACCTCGGCGGCCTTGCCGGTGCCGAAGCCCACGCGGCCCTTCTCGTCGCCCACGACCATCAGCGCGGCAAACTTCATGACGCGACCGCCCTTGACGGTCTTGGACACGCGGTTGAGGGCAACCAGCTTCTCGGTGAACTCGCTGGGTTCTCTTTCAAATCTAGGCATATCTCGTTTCCTCCTCCCTTAGAACTGCAGGCCGCCCTCGCGGGCGCCCTCGGCCAGGGCCTGCACGCGGCCGTGGTACACGTAGCCGCCGCGGTCAAACACGACGGTCTCGATGCCGGCGGCCTTGGCGCGCTCGGCGACGGTCAGGCCCACCTTCTTGGCGGCCTCACAGTCGGAGCCCTTGCCCTCAAAGCCCTTCTCCAGGGAGGAAGCAGACGCCAGCGTCTTGCCGGTCACGTCGTCGATGACCTGGGCGTAGATGTTGGTGTTGCTGCGGAACACGTTCAGGCGGGGACGCTCGGGCGTGCCGGAAATCTTGCCGCGCACTCTCTTGTGGCGCTTAAGCCGCTGAGCGTTGGTATCGGGTCTGTTGATCATTGTGGCACACCTCCTTATTTCTTCTTGACGCCGGTCTTGCCTTCCTTGCGGCGGATGACCTCGTCGGTGTATTTGATGCCCTTGCCCTTGTAAGGCTCAGGCGGACGCTTCTCTCTGACTTCGGCGGCAAACTGGCCGACCTTCTGCTTGTCGACGCCGCTGATGACGATCTTGTTGGCGCTGGGGCACTCGATGCTGATGCCGTCGGTCTCCTCCACGGTGACCTGGTGGGAATAGCCCAGGTTCATGACCAGCTTGTTGCCCTCCTTGGCCACACGGTAGCCGACGCCGTTGACGTCCAGCTCCTTCTTGAAGCCCTCGGTGACGCCCACGATCATGTTGTGCAGCAGGCTGCGGGTCAGGCCGTGCAGGCTGCGGTTCTCCTTGGCGTCGTTGGGACGGGTCACGTGGATGACCTCGCCCTCCTGGGTGATGGTCATGGCGGGGTGCAGCTGCTGGGTCAGGGTGCCCTTGGGCCCCTTCACGGTAACCAGGTTACCGGCTTCGATCTTCACGTCCACACCGGCGGGGATGGAGATCGGCATTCTTCCGATACGAGACATATTCTACTCTCCCTCCTTACCAGACAAACGCCAGGACTTCACCGCCGACATGGGCCGCGCGGGCGGCCTTGTCGGTCATGACGCCCTTGGACGTGGACACGATGGCAATGCCCAGGCCGCGGAGAACGCGGGGCAGCTCGTCAGCACCGGCATAGACACGCAGGCCGGGCTTGGAGACGCGGCGCAGGCCGGTGATAACCTTCTCCTTGCCGGGGTTGTACTTCAGGGTAACGCGGATAACGCCCTGGGTGCCGTCGTCGATGAGCTGGAAGTTCTTGATATAGCCCTCGTCCAGCAGGATCTGCGCGATGGCCTTCTTCATGTTGGACGCAGGCACGTCCACGGTGTCATGCTTGGCGTTGTTCGCGTTGCGGATGCGGGTGAGCATATCCGCAATGGGATCCGTAATGTGCATGATGTTTACCTCCTGTTAAAATTACCGGCATTGCCGGTGGCAGCGGCAAGGTATCGCAGTTAGGCAGCTGCGACCTGTTGCCGCCGGCGGGGAAATATCGATCCACGATTGCATGCAATCGAAAACCGCACGGGATTGGTGAAAGAAACGTACGCAGGCAAAGAACGGACGCGCAGGCAGTGCTTGTTGCACGGCAAGCGGCCGTTCTGACGCCTGCGGGCGTTTATTTTACCAAGACGCCTTCTTGACGCCGGGGATCTGGCCCTTATAAGCCAGCTCGCGGAAGCAGATACGGCAGATGCCGTAGTCCCGCAGGTAGGCGTGGGGGCGGCCGCAGATCTTGCAGCGGTTGTAGCGGCGGGTGGAGAACTTGGGCTCCGCCTGCTGCTTCAGAATCATAGACTTCTTAGCCATTTCGTTCTCCTCCTTAGCGGGCGAAGGGAGCGCCGATCAGGGACAGGAGCTCCTTGGCCTCTTCGTCGGTGTGGGCGGTGGTGCAGATGACCACGTCCAGGCCGCGGATCTTGTCGATCTTGTCGTACTCGATCTCCGGGAAGATCAGCTGCTCCTTGATGCCCAGGGCGTAGTTGCCGCGGCCGTCAAAGGAGTTGGGGTTGATGCCGCGGAAGTCGCGCACGCGGGGCAGGGCCACGTTGAACAGGCGGTCCAGGAACTCCCACATACGGTCGGCGCGCAGGGTGACCTTGGCGCCGATGGGCATACCCTCACGCAGCTTGAAGTTGGCCACGGACTTCTTGGCCTTGGTGATGATGGCCTTCTGGCCGGTGATCTTGGTCAGATCGCCCACCACGGCCTCCAGCACCTTGGAGTTGTCGCGGGCCTCGCCGCAGCCGCAGTTGACCACGATCTTGTCGATCTTGGGGATCTGCATGGTGCTCTTGTAGCCGAACTTCTGCATCAGAGCAGGAGCGACCTCGGCCTGGTACTTCGCCTTCAGGTTGGGCACTTTCTTATCAGCCATTGTTGTTCACTCCTCCTCTCTCAGATCTCGGCGCCGCACTTCTTGCAGATGCGAACCTTCTTGCCGTCGGCCTGCACCTTGTGGGCGGCGCGGGTGGGCTTGCCGCACTTGGGGCACACGCGCTGCACCTTGCAGGCGTAGATGGGGGCCTCCTTCTTCAGGATGCCGCCCTGGTCGCCCTGCTTGCGGGGCTTGGTGTGGCGGGAGACCACGTTGATCTTCTCCACGACCACCTTGCCCTCCTTGGGCATAACCTCCAGGATCTTGCCCTGCTTGCCCTTGTCCTTGCCGGACAGGACGACGACCATGTCGTCCTTGCGAATGCTCATCTTCTTCATGTTATCTCCTACCCCCTTACAGCACTTCGGGAGCCAGGGACAGGATCTTCATGTAATCCTTGTCGCGCAGCTCGCGGGCCACGGGCCCAAAGATACGGGTACCGCGGGGATTCTTGTCGTCCTTGATCAGAACGGCGGCGTTCTCGTCAAAGCGGACATAGCTGCCGTCGGAGCGGCGCACGCCCTTGACGGAGCGGACGATGACGGCCTTGACCACCTCGCCCTTCTTCACCGTGCCGCCGGGCTGGGCCTTGCGGACGGAGGCGACGATCACATCGCCGATGTTGCCGAACTTGCGGCTGGAGCCGCCCAGCACGCGGATGGTCTTGATCTCCTTGGCGCCGGTGTTGTCGGCCACCTTCAGATAGGTCTCCTGCTGAATCATACCGACACCTCCTTACTTCGCCTTCTCGATGATCTCGACGACGCGCCAGCGCTTGTCCTTGGACAGGGGCCGGGTCTCCATGACCCGCACGCGGTCGCCGATGCCACACTCGTTCTTCTCGTCGTGCGCCTTCAGCTTGTAGGTGCTCTTGACGATCTTCTTGTACAGGGGGTGGGCCACACGGTCGGCAATGGCCACCACCACAGTCTTGTCCATCTTATCGGAAACCACCAGGCCGACTCTGGTCTTGCGGGAAGAAGTTCTGTTCTCCATGTTCTAGCTCCTCCTTCTTATCGGCCTGCGAGCTGCTGCTCGCGGATGATGGTCTTGACCCGGGCGATGTCCTTCTTGACCTCGGCGATCTTCACCGGGTTATCCAGCTGATTGGTGGCGTGCTGAAGACGCAGCTGGAAGAGATCCTTCTTCAGGTCGCCCAGCTTGGTCTCCAGCTCGGCGGCGCTCATCTTACGGATTTCAGTAGCCTTCATCTTCATTCACCACCATTCTCGCTCTCGGCGGTCTGCTTCGCCACAATCTTGCACTTGACAGGCAGCTTGTGGGAGGCCAGACGCAGGGCCTCGCGGGCGATCTCCTCGGAGACGCCGGCGATCTCGAACATAACACGGCCGGGCTTGACCACGGCCACCCAGTACTCGGGGGAGCCCTTACCGGAACCCATTCGGGTCTCAGCGGGCTTCTCGGTGACGGGCTTGTCGGGGAAGATCTTGATCCAGACCTTGCCGCCGCGCTTGGTGTAGCGGGTCATGGCGATACGGGCGGCCTCGATCTGGTTGCTGGTGATCCAGCTGGGCTCGGTGGCCTGCAGGCCAAACTCACCGTAGGTCACGGTGTTGCCCTTCAGGGCCTTGCCCTTCATGCGACCGCGGTGAACGCGGCGGTATTTCACTCTCTTAGGCAGCAGCATTAGTTGGCGCCTCCTTCCTTGGGAGCAGCGGGACGGGCGCCGCCCTGAGGACGGTTCGCGCCGCCCTGGGGACGGTTGTTGTTGAAGCCGCCCTGGGGCCGGCCGCCGTTGCGGTTGAAGCCGCCGCCATTGCGGTTGAAGCCGCCTCTGCGGTCGCCGTCGCGGCGGTCGCGGCGGGGACGCTCAGAGCGCTCCTTGAAGTTCTTGGTGTCGATGGTGCGGGGAGTGGTGCGCAGGGTCTGAGTCAGCACCTCGCCCTTGTAGATCCACACCTTCACGCCGATGCGGCCGTAGGTGGTGGCGGCCTCAGCGAAGCCGTAGTCGATGTCGGCACGCAGGGTCTGCAGGGGGATGGTGCCGTCGTGATAGTGCTCGGTGCGGGCGATCTCGGCGCCGCCCAGACGGCCGGACACCTGGGTCTTGATACCGCGGGCGCCCATGCGCATGGCGCGGCCCATGGCGTTCTTCATGGCCCGGCGGAAGCCGATGCGCTTCTCCAGCTGCTGGGCGATGTTCTCGGCCACCAGCTGAGCGTTGGTGTCCACCTGCTTGACCTCCACGATGTTGAGGGCCACAGGCTTGCCGATCATCTTCTCCACGGTCTGGCGGTACTGCTCAATCTGCTCGCCGCCCTTGCCGATGACCACGCCGGGGCGGGCGCAGTGCAGGTAGATGCGCACCTTGGCGTTGTCGCGCTCAATCTCGATCTTGGGGATACCGGCGGAATACAGGGTCTTCTTCAGGTAGTCCCGGATCTTCTTGTCCTCCACCAGCAGGTCGCCCACCTTCTCATTGCGGGCGTACCAGCGGGAGTCCCAGTCCTTAATGACACCCACGCGCAGGCCGTGGGGATTCACTTTCTGTCCCATATTCTTCCTCCTCCCTTAGCGCTCGGCCACCGCGATGGTGATGTGAGAAGTGCGCTTGTTGATCCGATAGGCGCGGCCCTGGGCCCGGGGCATCATCCGCTTCAGGATGGGGCCGGGGGTGGCGAACACCTGGGAGACATACAGCTTCTCGGGATCCATCTGGTGGTTGTTCTCCGCGTTGGCGGCGGCGCTCTTGAGGAGCTTCAGCAGCAGCTCAGAGGCGGCCTTGGGGGTGCCCATGAGGATGGCGGTGGCCTGGGCCACGCTCTTGCCGCGGATCAGGTCGCAGACGATCTGCACCTTACGGGGAGAGATACGGGCATATCTCAGATGTGCTTTGGCTTCCATGTTCTCTCCTCCTCCTTACTTACCAGTCTTGCTGCCGGCGTGGCCGCGGAAGGTGCGGGTGGGGGCGAACTCGCCCAGCTTGTGGCCCACCATGTCCTCGGTCACGTAGACGGGCACGTGCTTGCGGCCGTCGTGCACGGCAAAGGTGTGACCGACAAAGGAGGGGAAGATGGTGGAGGCGCGGCTCCAGGTCTTCAGCACCTTCTTCTCGCCGGTCTGATTCATTTCATCGACCCGCTTCAGCAGCTCGGGAGCGCAAAAGGGGCCCTTCTTGATACTTCTGCTCATCTATGACTGCCTCCCTTACTTCGCGTTGCGGTGCTTGACGATGAACTTCTCGGTGCGGTTCTTCAGCTTGCGGGTCTTGTAACCCATGGCAGGCTTGCCCCAGGGGGTCACAGGGCCGGGACGGCCCACCGGGCTCTTGCCCTCGCCGCCGCCGTGGGGGTGGTCATTGGGGTTCATGACGGAGCCGCGGACGGTGGGACGCCAGCCCATGTGGCGCTTGCGGCCGGCCTTGCCGATCTGGATGTTGGACCAGTCGGTGTTGCCCACCTGGCCGATGGTGGCCTTGCACTCCTCGCGGACATAGCGAACCTCGCCGGAGGGCAGGCGAACCTGAGCCATGCCGTTCTCCTTGGCCATCAGCTGAGCGGCCTCGCCGGCGGCGCGCACCAGCTGGGCGCCCTTGCCGGGGTAGAGCTCGATGCAGTGGATCAGCTCGCCCACGGGGATGTTGGCGATGGGCAGGCAGTTGCCGGGCAGGATGTCGGCGTCGGGGCCGGTCATGATCTTGTGGCCGGCCTTCAGGTTCACGGGGGCCAGGATATAGCGCTTCTCGCCGTCCTCGTACTGGATCAGGGCGATGTTGGCGGAGCGGTTGGGATCGTACTGCAGGTTGATGACGGTAGCGGTGCCGTTCTTGTCCCGCTTGAAGTCGATGATGCGGTACTTCTTCTTGTTGCCGCCGCCGCGGTGGCGGACGGTGATGCGGCCGTAGCTGTTGCGGCCGGCGTTCTTCTTCAGGTTCTCGGTCAGGCTGCGCTCGGGCTTGGCCTTCTTGTCAATCCCCTCGAAGGCGGACACGGTCATGTGACGGCGGGAGGGGGTTGTGGGCTTATAGGTTTTAATCGCCATTTTCTATCTCCTCCTTACACCATGCCTTCGAAGAACTCGATGGTCTTGGAATCCTCGGTGAGGGTGACCATGGCCTTCTTCCAGTTGGCCCGGCGGCCGGCGGGGAACCGGCCGGTGCGCTTGGCCTTGCCCTGCATGTTCAGGGTGTTGACCTTGGCCACCTTGACGCCGAAGATCTCCTCGACCGCCTTGGCGATCTCGATCTTGTTCGCGTCCTTGGCCACCTCGAAGGTGTACTTCTTGGCCTCGGTCTCCGCCATGGACTGCTCGGTGATGATGGGGCGCTTGATGATATCATAAGCGGTGGTAGCCATTACGCAAACACCTCCTCAATGACGGCCAGGGCCGCCTTGTCCACGATAAACTTGCCGGCGTTGACGATGTCGTACACGCTCAGCACCTTGGCGGTGGTGGTGACCACGCCGGGGATGTTCCGGGCGGACAGCACCACGTTCTGGTTCACCTCGGGGGTGACCACCACGGCCTTCTTGGCGCCGACGGCGTCCAGGAAGCCCTTCATGTTCTTGGTCTTGATGGCGTCCAGGTTCAGGCCGTCCACCACCACCACGTCGCCGGAGGCGGCCTTGGCGGAGAGGGCGGACTTGAGGGCCAGGCGCTTCACCTTCTTGTTGACGGTGTAGCTGTAATCCCGGGGCTTGGGGGCAAACACGATGCCGCCGTGAGTCCACTGGGGGGCGCGGGTGGAGCCCTGACGGGCGTGACCGGTGCCCTTCTGGCGCCAGGGCTTGATGCCGCCGCCGGAGACCTCGGCGCGGGTCAGGGCGCTCTGGGTGCCCTGCCGGCAGTTGGCCAGGTGGTTCTTGACCACCTCGTGGACGACGGTCTGGTTGGGCTCGATCCCGAACACAGCTTCGGAGAGCTCCATCTCGCCGACCTGCGTGCCGGCCATGTTCACAACGATTGCCTTAGGCATTTGGGTTCTCTCCTTTCTTACTTGTTACGGGCGGAAGCCTTCTGGGGATTGACGCGGGCGGAAGCCTTCTGCGGGTTGCTGGAGATACCGGCGGCGGCGCCCTTCTCCTTGACGTTGATCACGGAGTTGCGCACGGTGACGATGCCGCCCTTGGGGCCGGGGATGGCGCCGCGCACGGCGATCAGGCCCAGCTCGGTATCCACCTTCACCACGTCCAGGTTGAGGACGGTGACCTGCTCGTTGCCCATCTGGCCGGCGCCGATCTTGCCCTTGAAGATGCGGGAGGGATCGGTGGCGGGGCCCATGGAGCCGGCGTGGCGGTGCACAGGGCCGGTGCCGTGGGACTCCTTCAGGCGGTGGGCGCCGTGGCGCTTGATGACGCCCTGGTAGCCGTGGCCCTTGCTGATGCCGGTCACGTCCACGCGGTCGCCCTCGGCGAACACGTCGGCCTTCACCTCGTCGCCCACGTTCAGGGCGTCGCAGTTGGCCAGGCGGAACTCCTTCAGGGTCTTCTTGCGCACGTCGCCGGCCTTCTTCAGGTGGCCCAGCTCGGGCTTGGTGAGCTTCTTCTCGGCCACGTCGCCGTAGCCCAGCTGAACGGCGCTGTAGCCGTCCTTCTCCTCGGTCTTCTTCTGCACCACGGTGCAGGGGCCTGCCTCGATGAGGGTGACCGGGATGACCTTGCCGTCGGCGTCAAAGATCTGCGTCATGCCGACCTTCTTGCCGATAATGGCCTTTTCCATACTGTTTCCTCCTTAAATAAGGTTATTGGTTGACGTAGGTGGGGCATTGGCTCCCCATTGCTCCGCCAACTTGACCCGTCCGCCTCAAAACGCGGCGGACTGCGGTTCAAACGATGTCAAAGCGGGTTATATTGATACCCGCCGCTGTAATCGGCGTTTTTTTCGTCAGACAAGGCGGGCCGCCGCAGACAGTACCGGGTGTACGGCAAGGCGGCCCAACGCCGTATGGCGGAAAAAGGCGGTGATTACAGCTTGATCTCAATCTCCACGCCGGCCGGAAGCTCCAGGCTCATCAGGGCCTCCACAGTCTTGGGGGAGGGCTTGAGGATGTCGATGAGGCGCTTGTGGGTGCGGCGCTCGAACTGCTCCCGGGAGTCCTTGTACTTATGGACGGCGCGCAGGATGGTCACAACCTCCTTCTTGGTGGGCAGGGGGATGGGGCCGGACACGGACGCGCCGGTGCGCTTGGCGGTCTCCACGATCTTCTCAGCGCTCTGGTCGATGAGCTGATGGTCGTAGGCCTTCAGGCGGATGCGGATCATTTCTTTCTGAGCTGCCATTTGTGGTTCCTCCTTAAAACATACGAAGTGGTGGGTTGAGCACGCTTCGTACGGTGAGAAATCTTCGTACACGTTTCCGTGCGTATCACTCCATGACATGAAGAAAACCGGCACAAGCAGGCCGGTTTGCTCCCCGCATGGCGATATACGCCGCGCACGGATTCCTCAGCCGCCCGATTCTCGCTCGGACATACTCCGCGGAAGTTACCGGCTTTCGCCGCAATCTCCCGCATCATCGCAGACTGCGCCCCTAAACAGGCGCTCTAGTATAATACCCGAAAACCCCGCCGCTGTCAATAGTTTTTCCCCGTTTTTTGAAATTTTTTCTCCGCCCGGCCGGCGGGGGTGCAGAAGCGGCCCGGCCCCCTGTTTCCGGGGGCCGGGCCGCGGCGTTTCTCCCTCACCGGAGGGCCTGCTGGGTGCGGTAGAGCCTGGCGTACTCCCCGTCCAGGGCCATGAGCTCCTCGTGGGTGCCCTCCTCCTGGATGCCGCAGCCGTCGATGACGATGATGCGGCCGGCGGAGCGGATGGTGGACAGCCGGTGGGCGATGATCAGGGTGGTGCGGCCCCGGGCCAGCTCGTCAAAGGCGGACTGGATACGCTCCTCGGTGACGGTGTCCAGGGCGGAGGTGGCCTCGTCCAGGATGAGGATGGGCGGGTTCTTCAGGAAAATGCGGGCGATGGACACCCGCTGCTTCTGCCCGCCGGAGAGCATGACGCCCCGCTCCCCCACCTGGGTCTGGAAGCCGTCGGGCATGTCTAGGATGTCCTGGTAGATCTCCGCCCGCCTGGCGGCCTCCACAACCTCCGCCTCGGTGGCGTCGGGCCGGCCGTAGCGGATGTTGTCGTAAATGGTGCCGGCAAAGAGGAACACGTCCTGCTGCACGATGCCGATGTTCTCCCGCAGGGAGCGCTGGGTCAGGGTGCGCACGTCCCGGCCGTCCACCAGGATGCGCCCGCCGGTCACGTCGTAGAACCGGGGGATGAGCTGGCACAGGGTGGACTTGCCCCCGCCGGAGGGCCCCACCACCGCCACCGTCTCCCCGGGGCGGACGTGGAGGGTGACGTGCTCCAGCACCGGCTCGGGGGAGGTCTCGTAGCGGAAGGTCACGTCGTCCACCAGGATGTCCCCCTGCACGGCGGTGAGCTCTTCGGCGTCGGGGGCGTCCTGGACGGCGGGCTCCACCCGCATCAGCTCCACAAACCGCTTGAAGCCCGCCATGCCCTGCATGAACTGCTCCACAAAGGCGGACAGCTTGCGCACGGGAGTAATAAAGGTGGTGACGTACAGGGCGAAGGTGGTGAGATCGATGAAGTCCATGCCGTCCCGCATGATGAGGAAGCCGCCGAAGGCGATCACCAGCACCGACAGGATGCCCATGAAGAACTCCATGCCCGACTGATAGAAGGCCATGGTGCGGTAGTAGCCCCGCTTGGCCCCCCGGAACTGGTCGTTGGCGGCGTTGAACTTGGCGCTCTCCGCCTCCTCGTTGGCGAAGGCCTTGGCGGTGCGCATGCCGGAGATGGAGGACTCCACCTCCCCGTTGATGCCCGCCAGCTTGGCCTTCACCTCGGTGGAGGCCTGCATCATCTTCTTGCGGCTCAGGGCGGTGAAGAGGACAAACAGGGGGATCACCGCGAACACGATCAGCGCCAGCTGCCACTGGATGGTCAGCATGATGCAGAAGGCCCCCAGGATGGTGACGGAGGAGATGAAGAGATCCTCCGGGCCGTGGTGGGCCAGCTCGGTGATCTCGAACAGATCGCCGGTGACCCGGCTCATGAGCTGGCCGGTGCGGTTCTTGTCGTAAAAGGAGAAGGACAGCTTCTGCATGTGGGTGAACAGATCCCGGCGGATGTCCGCCTCCATCCGCACGCCCAGCAGGTGCCCCCAGTAGGTGATGATGTAGTAAAACACGCCCTTGAGCACGTAGGCCAGGGCCAGCAGCGCCATGACGGCGAAAAAGGCCCCGAACTGCCGGCCGGGCAGCAGGTTCTGCATGGAGTACCGGGAGGCCACCGGGAAGGTCAGATCCACCAGGCAGATGCACAGGGCGCACACCATGTCCAGGGCAAACAGCTTCCAGTGGGGCTTATAGTAGGAGGCAAAGATGCGCAGATACCCGCGGGTGCGGAAGGCATTCTCTCCCATCGGTCAAAACACTCCTCTCTGGGCGGGCAGGGCCCGCAGGCGGGGTCGTCCGGCTTTCCGAATCGTATCCATAAAAATAACCACACCTTCCGGTGTGGTTATTTTGGTGGACGATACAGGACTTGAACCTGTGACCTCCCGCACGTCAAGCGGATGCTCTACCAGCTGAGCTAATCGTCCGGACAGCGTAGACTATTATACCGGCAGCAGGACGGCTTGTCAATAGTTTTTTTCATTTTCCCCTTTTCAACAGTGTAGGAGTACAATACATATTGGACAGAAGAATAAAAAAGGATGAAGGATAAGGCCTCATCGGTTAAAGTTGGAGTTGCAGACAACAACTTGACGAGAGGGGGCCATATCCTTCATGAGCAAGAGTATAACACAGGACATGGCATATCGGCAATCCCTGATGAAGTACGCGGAGAAATACGGCGTCAGCCGGGCAAGCCGGAAGTATAACAAAAGCCGGTCGTATATCTACTTTTGGAAGAAACGCTGGGACGGCAGAGCAGAATCCCTGGTTTGCCAGTCCCGGCGGCCCCACAGCCATCCAAACCAGCACACAGAAGCAGAACTAAAACTGATCCGGGATATGCGCCGCCGCAATCCGAATCTGGGTATGGTGGAGTTGTGGCACCGGCTGCGGCAGCGAGGCTACACCCGCCGCCCAGAGAGCCTGTTCCGGGTGATGAGAAAGCTGGGGCTGTTCTCACCTAAAGAGAAGAAAACGGCCTACAAGCCAAAGCCCTACCAGCAGATGACCTATCCCGGCCAGCGGGTTCAGGTAGATGTGAAGGTGGTCCCCCGCCGCTGCATCACCGACTCGGAACTCCGCCTGTTTCAGTACACCGCCATTGATGAGTTCACCCGCCTGCGCTTCCTGGCCGCCTACCCGGAGCAGTCCACCTTTTCCTCCGCTGACTTTCTGAAAAAGCTGTCCAAATGGTACGCCCGCCGGGGAATCCGCGTGGAATGTGTCCAGACGGATAATGGCTTTGAATTTACCAATCGTTTCTCCAACAGCAAGCGGGATCTCCCTACTCTGTTTGAGTCCGCCGCCGCCCAACTGGGTATCCGCCACAAGCTCATCCGGCCTTATACGCCTCGCCACAACGGCAAGGTGGAGCGCAGCCACCGTGAGGACCAGAAACGCTTCTATTCCTGCCACAGTTTTTACTCCCTGGATGACTTCGCCAGACAGCTCGCTGTCCACAACCGCCGCTCCAACAACTTCCCCATGAGACCGCTTAGTTGGCTTTCTCCGAACGAATTCACTGTCCAATATGTTTGACAAACCTACATTTTTTCATTTTCCCCTTTTCAACAGGGCCGGGGGCTGATATACTCGGATTGTCCAGATCTGATCAGGAGAGGAGGGAGCGCCGATGCTGGGTGAGCGGATGCCCCTGGCGGAGCTTTGCCCGGGGCTGGAGACGGAGGCGGTGCTCACCGCGTACTGCCGGGGCCGGACGGGGCTGCTGGCCGACGACGGGGCGCGGTGGGCGGTGCTGATCCTCCCCGGCGGGGGGTATGAGCGCATCGCCCCGGCGGAGGGGGAGCCGGTGGCCCTGGCCTTCGCAGCGGCGGGAGTGCAGGCCTTTGTGCTGTCCTACAGCGTGCTGCCCGCCCGGTGGCCCCGGCAGTTTCTGGAGGGGGCGGCGGCCCTGGCCTGGCTGCGGAGCCGCGCCGGGACGTACGGCTTCCGGCCCGACCGGGTGGCGGTGTGCGGCTTCTCCGCCGGGGGGCACCTGGCGGGGTGCCTGTCCTGCCTGTGGGATCACATTATATTAAAGGAGGCACCGGGCCTGGCCCCGGCGCAGGTGCGGCCCGACGCGTCCATCCTGTGCTACCCGGTGGTGAACGAGGGGCGCTACCTCTCCCCCCTGGGCGGCGGGGAGGCGCTGCGGCTGGATCGGCGGGTGCGGCCCGACCACCCCCCCGCCTTTCTGTGGGCCACGGCTGGGGACGCCACGGTGCCGGCGGAGAACACCCTGGACTACGCCCGGGCGCTGCGGGAAAACGGGGTGCCCTTCGAGCTGCACCTCTTCCAGGACGGGCCCCACGCCATGGGGCTGGCCGACCGGGAGAGCGCCCGGGACGAGGCCCACTACAACGCCCACGCGGCGGCCTGGCACGGGCTGTGCGTGGACTGGCTGAAAGGACGGAGCTGACATGGAGCAGAAGGTGGTGCTGATCACCGGCGCCAGCCGGGGCATCGGCGCGGCGGCGGCCCGGCGGTTCGCCGCCGGGGGGTGCAGGGTGGTGGTGAACTACCACCGCTCCCGGGAGCAGGCGGAGGCCCTGGCGGCGGAGATTGGCGGCTGGGCGGTGCAGGCCGACGTGTCCGACCCGGTTCAGGTGGGGAAAATGGTTGACAATGTGTTGGATAAATTTTGTCAACTTGACATTCTGATATGTAACGCCGGGGTGGCCCAGCAGAAATTGTTTGGCGATTTGACCGACGAGGACTGGCGGCGCATCTTCGCGGTCAATGTGGACGGGGTGTTCCACACCATCCGGGCAGCCCTGCCCCACTTCATCCACCGGAAGGCGGGGAAGATCCTCACCGTGTCCTCCATGTGGGGACAGGTGGGCGGCTCCTGCGAGGCGGCCTATTCCGCCGCAAAGGCCGCTGTGATAGGGCTTACAAAGGCTCTGGCCAAGGAGCTCGGGCCCTCTGGGATCACGGTGAACTGTGTGTCGCCGGGGGTCATCCAGACCGACATGAACGCCCATCTGGACGGGGAGACCATGGCCGCCCTGGCGGAGGAGACCCCCCTGGGCACCATCGGCACGCCGGAGGATGTGGCGGAGGCCATGTGGTACCTGGCCTCGGACGCGGCCCGGTTTGTCACCGGGCAGGTGCTCGCCCCCAACGGCGGGCTGGTCATCTGAGGTGCTTTTTACAAATTGTTCATATTTCCGACAATGGCGTCCCGCCCCGGGACGCCATTGTGCATTTTGCAGGTTGACAATTCCCCCTGCGGCGCATATAATTGTCAACAACTTCATCAAGGAGGAAGATACCATGAAAAAGACTCGCATCCTGTCTCTTGCCATGACGGGCGCGCTGTGTCTGTCCCTGCTGGCCGGCTGCGGCGGCGGAAACGGCGGCACGTCTGAGACCCCCGCTTCCGGGACTCCGGCCGCGGAGAACACCAGCTCCGCCGCCGCCGGCGAGGCCAGCGGCACCTTTACCATCGGCATGATCGGCCCCCTGACCGGCGGCGCGGCCATCTACGGCACCGCCGTGGCCAATGCGGCCCAGATCGCCGTGGAGGAGATCAACGCCCTGGGCGGCCCTGTCCAGCTCGAGCTGATCACCCAGGACGACACCAACGACGCCGAGACCGCCGTCAACGCCTACAATAACCTGATGGATCAGGGGATGCAGATTCTGCTGGGCACCGTCACCACCCAGCCCGCCCTGGCCGTGGTGCCCTACACCTATGACGAGCGGGTGTTCACCCTGACCCCCTCCGGCTCCGGCGACGACGTCATTGAGGGCAACGACAACGTGTACCAGGTGTGCTTCACCGACTCCAACCAGGGCACCCGTTCCGCCCAGTACATCGACGAGAACTTTGAGAATCCCCAGATCGCCATCATCTACAAGAACGACGACCAGTACTCCCAGGGCATCCGGGACAACTTCGTGGCCGAGGCGGAGAACCGGGGCATGTCCATCGTCTATGAGGGCACCTTTACCGAGGCCAGCCAGACCGACTTCAACAACCAGCTGACCGCTGCCCAGTCCGCGGGGGCCGATATGATCTTCCTGCCCATCTACTACACCCCCGCCTCCGTCATCCTGACCCAGGCCAACGCCATGGGCTATGAGCCCACCTTCTTCGGCGTGGACGGCATGGACGGCATCCTCACCGTGGACGGCTTCGACACCAGCCTGGCCGAGGGCGTGTACCTGCTGACCCCCTTCTCCGCCGACGCGGAGGACGAGGCCACCCAGGCCTTCGTGACGGAGTATCAGAGCCGCTTCGAGGACATCCCCAACCAGTTCGCCGCCGACGCCTATGACGGCATCTACATCATCTATGAGGCCATCCAGGCCGCCGGCGTCACCTCCGACATGTCCAACGAGGAGATCTGTGACGCGCTGATCGCCGCCATGGGCGACCTGTCCGTGGTGGGCCTGACCAGCGCCGGATCCGAGATGACCTGGGACGACAACGGCGCCGTGTCCAAGGATCCCGCCGCCGTCATCATCGAGAACGGCGTCTACGTCACCCCCTGATTCCCCGCAACAGAAATCAAACAAGCGCAGAGCAGGCTGCCGGGGTAGCCCGGCAGCTCTCTGCGTTTCCTGACAGAAACCGGAGCGGCGCGGCGTCCGTCGTTCACGCCGCCCCGGCCTCTGCCAGGAAAGAGAGAGGTGTAAGAGCGAATGGAATTTTTATCCTACCTGATCAACGGCATCAGTCTGGGGAGCATCTACGCCATCATCGCCCTGGGCTACACCATGGTGTACGGCATCGCCAAGATGCTCAACTTCGCCCACGGCGACGTCATCATGGTGGGCGGTTATGTGGTGTTCTACGCCACCAACTTTGCGCGCAGCAGCCTGCTGGGGGACAATCCCTCCGCCCTGGCCTCCGGGCTGTCCACCCTGGTGTGCGTGATCCTGGCCATGGTGGTGTGCGGCGTGCTGGGCGTCATTATTGAGGCCCTGGCCTACAAGCCCCTGCGGCGGGCCGGCTCCCTGGCGGTGCTCATCACCGCCATCGGCGTGAGCTATTTTCTCCAGAACGCGGCCCAGCTCCTCTTCGGGGCCAACCCCAAGAACTTCACCCCCGTGGTCAGCGGGCAGCTGACCCTCTTCGGCGGGCAGCTGCGCATCTCCTTCGTGGCCCTGCTGACCATCGTGGCCTGCGTGGTCATCATGGTGGCTCTGACCCTCTTTACCGGACGGAGCAAGATGGGCAAGGCCATGCGGGCCTGCTCCGAGGATCAGGGGGCGGCCCAGCTCATGGGCATCAACGTCAACTCCACCATCTCCATGACCTTTGCCATCGGCTCCGCCCTGGCGGCCATCGCCGGCGTGCTGATGTGCTCCTATTCCCCGGTGCTCCAGCCCACCACCGGCTCCATGCCCGGCATCAAGGCCTTCACCGCCGCCGTGTTCGGCGGCATCGGCTCCATCCCCGGGGCCTTCCTGGGCGGCATCCTGCTGGGCATCATTGAGGCCATAGCCCAGGCGTACATCTCCACCCAGCTGTCCAACGCCATCCTGTTCGCGGTGCTCATCGTGGTGCTGCTGGTGAAGCCGTCCGGCCTGCTGGGCAAGTACGTGCCGGAGAAAGTGTGAGGTGGCCGGGATATGAAACAGTATTTCAAGACTATGAAAACCGCCACCAAGGTGGACTACGCCACCTATGCGGGGGTTGTGCTGGCATTTGTCATCGTGATGCTCTGCCAGTCCATGGGGCTGCTGAGCCGGTCAATCACCGGCATGCTGGTGCCCATCTGCTGCTACATCTGCATGTCCCTGTCCCTGAACCTGACGGTGGGCGTGCTGGGCGAGCTGAGCCTGGGCCACGCCGGCTTCATGAGCGTGGGTGCCTTCACCGGCATCATCACCTCCATGTGCCTGTCCGCCTCCGTGTCCAGCGAGCTGGTGCGCATCGTGCTCTCCCTGGTGGTGGGCACCATCTTCGCCGCCGTGGTGGGCCTGGTGGTGGGCATCCCGGTGCTCCGCCTGCGGGGCGACTACCTGGCCATTGTCACCCTGGCCTTCGGTGAGATCATCAAGGATATCATCAACTGCCTGCTGGTGGGCTGGGACGAGCGGGGCCTGCACATCGCTCTGAACTTTGACGGCACCAAGAGCATCGACAGCCTGGGCCTGAGCGAGAACGGCATTGAGATCATCAAGGGCGCCCAGGGCGCCTCCGGCA
Source organism: Flavonifractor sp. An10 (assembly GCF_002161215.1). Taxonomy (GTDB): domain Bacteria; phylum Bacillota; class Clostridia; order Oscillospirales; family Oscillospiraceae; genus Flavonifractor; species Flavonifractor avistercoris. The sequence goes on along the minus strand of NZ_NFMB01000008.1, from coordinate 127,657 downwards.
ACGACCGCATCGCCACCTTCGTGGTGGGCTTTGTGCTGGTGATGATCACCCTGATTGTGGTGCTCAACCTGGTGCGCTCCCGCACCGGCCGGGCGGTGATGGCCATCCGGGACAACCGCATCGCCGCCGAGAGCGTGGGCATCAACGTGACCAAATACAAGCTCATCGCCTTCGTCACCTCCGCCGCCCTGGCGGGGGCCGCCGGCGCCCTGTTCGGCCTGAACTACTCCAGCGTCAGCGCCGCCCAGTTCGACTTCAACACCTCCATTCTGGTGCTGGTCTACGTGGTGCTGGGCGGGCTGGGCAACATGTGGGGCTCCATCATCGCCACGGTGGTGCTCTATGTCCTGCCTGAGGCCCTGCGCCAGTTCTCCGACTACCGCATGCTGGTGTATGCCATCGTGCTGATCCTGGTGATGCTGGCCACCCACAACCCCATCCTGCGGAGCTTCTTCACCCGCCTGTTCCGGCGGGAGAAGGAGGACGGCTCTGCCGTCCGCGCGGTGAAAGGAGGCGGCAGCCATGAGTAACAAGCGTCCGGAGACCAAGCTGGTTCCCGTGCCCAGCGTCAACAAGATCCCCGAGCGGGACGTGGACAAGAGCCCCATCCTGGAGGCCCAGCACCTGGGCATTGACTTCGGCGGCCTCACCGCCGTCAACGAGTTCAACATGGCCATCGGCCGCACCGAAATTGCCGGCCTCATCGGCCCCAACGGCGCGGGCAAGACCACGGTGTTCAACCTGCTGACCAAGGTGTACCAGCCCACCCGGGGCACCATCCTGCTGGACGGGCTGGACACCGCCGGCAAGACCACCGCCCAGGTCAACCGCATGGGCATCGCCCGCACCTTCCAGAACATCCGCCTCTTCGACAACCTGTCCGTGGAGGACAACGTGAAGATCGGCATGCACAACACCATCCACTCCGGCATGCTCAGCAGCGTGCTCCGCCTGCCCTCCTACTGGCGGGAGGAGAAGATCGCCCACCAGCGGGCGCTGGAGCTGCTCTCCCTCTTTGACATGCAGGATCTGGCCAACGCCAAGGCGGGTTCACTCCCCTACGGCGCCCAGCGGCGGCTGGAGATCGTCCGGGCCCTGGGCACCAACCCCTCCCTGCTGCTGCTGGACGAGCCGGCGGCGGGCATGAACCCGTCCGAGACGGCGGAGCTGATGGAGAACATCGTCAAGATCCGCGACACCTTCCAGATTGCCATCCTGCTCATTGAGCACGACATGAGCCTGGTCATGGGCATCTGCGAGGGCATCTGCGTGCTCAACTTCGGCCAGATCATCGCCAAGGGCACCCCCACGGAGATCCAGAACAACCCGGAGGTCATCAAGGCCTACCTGGGCAACGGAAAGGAGGTGTGACGGCATGGCTGTGATGCTGGATGTGAAGAACATCAATGTATATTACGGCGCCATCCACGCCGTCAAGGACATCTCCTTCCACGTGGACGAGGGGGAGATTGTCACCCTCATCGGCGCCAACGGCGCCGGCAAGACCACCACCCTGCAGACCGTGTCCGGCCTGCTCCACTCCCGCACCGGCTCCATCGAGTTTCTGGGCCAGCCCATCCAGTCCGTCCCCGCCGCCAAGCTGGTGGGCCAGGGCCTGGCCCAGGTGCCGGAGGGCCGCCGGGTGTTCCAGCATATGACGGTGGAGGAGAACCTGGAGATGGGCGGCTTCACCCAGCCCAATTCCACCATCGCCCCCAATCTGGAGCGGGTATACGACCAGTTTCCCCGCCTGAAGGAGCGGCGCCGCCAGGTGGCGGGCACCCTGTCCGGCGGCGAGCAGCAGATGCTGGCTATGGGCCGCGCCCTCATGTCCAACCCCAAGCTGCTCATGCTGGATGAGCCGTCCATGGGCCTGGCCCCCATCCTGGTGGAGCAGATCTTTGAGATCATCCAGCGCCTGCACCAGAAGGGCACCACCATCCTGCTGGTGGAGCAGAACGCCCAGATGGCCCTCAGCGTGGCCGACCGGGGCTACGTGCTGGAAACCGGCCGGGTCACCCTCACCGGCCCGGGTAAGGAACTGCTGGCCGACGAGGCCGTCAAAAAGGCATATCTGGGCGGTTGAGCGCCCCCAAGCAAGGCACAAAAAGGCCGGGAGCGGAACTATGTTCCGCTCCCGGCCTCATGTTTCCCTAAGGCTTGTTTGAAAATTGGCGATGTGTCCAGCGGCGAGGGATTTTGGGCCGCTGGCAAGCAATTTTTTCGCAGGAATCCTGACGGATTTCAAGGAAAAATTGCGCCGTCCAGGGGGCAAAAGGCCCGCCGATTAGGCATGCTGACATGTTTCAAACAAGCCCTAGGAGGGCCGGTAGTCCGGCCGCACAAAGGGCGGCTCGATTGCACACTCGGTCAGCAGGCCGTACCTGCCGGGGCGGCGGTAGGCGTTTCCGTGGACTTCGCTGGCGCGGTAGGCCCGCAGCTGCTCCAGATCCAGGGCGGCCAGGCAGATCCCCTCCTCCCCGCCGGCCCGGAGGATGCAGGTGTCCCGGGAGTCCTCCTGATCCGGGAGATAGGCCACCCCGTCAAAGACGGTGGAGCGGCCGTTGCAGTCGGGCACCGTGTCCGGGTAGTTGCAGGTGGCGATGGCCGTCATGTTCTCAAAGGCCCGGCCCCGCAGCTGGGAGAGCCGGTTGAGCTCCATGGGGCAGGCGTTGGGCACCAGGATCAGCTCCGCCCCCTTGAGCATGAGGATCCGGGCGCTCTCCGGAAATTCCCGGTCATAGCAGATCATGGCCCCCACCCGCACGGGGCCCCTGGCGGTGTCCAGCTCCGCCACATAAAAATCATCCCCCGGGGTCAGGTACCGCTCCTCCCCGAAGTCGCAGGTGTGTACCTTGGCATAGGTGAACGCCTCTCTGCCAAACCGGTCAAAGAGGGTCAGGGTGTTGCGGGGCCCGCCCTGGTACGCCTCCAGAAAGGTGATGCCGATTGCCATGCCCAGCTCCGCCGCCAGGGCCTGAAAGGCGCGGACGAAGTCCCCGCCGGCGGGCACCGCCTCCCTCTTCCACACCTCCGGCGGGCGGCCGCAGATGTTGTAGCCGCTGCTCCACATCTCGGGAAACAGGGCGATGTCCGCCCCCAGGGCTCTGGCCCGGCGGCAGGCCGCCAGCCCCTTCTCCAGATTCCCCGCCACGGTGCCGGCGGGCGAGAGCTGCAGCAGCGCGATGCTCAGCGGCTCCACCTTCTAGCCCTCCTCCGGCACGCCGCACGCCAGCAGGCGGCAGCTCCCCTCTGTCTCGCAGCGGTAGGCTTCCACGCCGTGGGGGACGAAGAGCTCGTCCCCCCGCTTGACGGGCAGGCTGCCGCCCTCCCAGCGGAGGGTGCCCTCCCCCTCCAGCACCAGCACCACCTGGAAGCTCCGGTTGGGACAGTCCGCCGGGGCCGCGGCCCGGGCGGTGAGCTCATCCATGCAGAAGCGGCCGGTCTGCCGCCGGGAGATCAGCCGCCGGCGCCAGGGCTGGCCGGGCTCCTCCTCAGGCCGGGACAGGTGGGCAGACAGCATCTCCTCCCGGGACAGGCAGTCGAAGTTGAAGCAGTCCAGCAGGCCGTCCATCCCCGCCGGGCCGTACATGCTCTCCACCGGCAGGCGGGAGCCGTCGGGCCGGATGTACTCCGCCCGCAGGGTGATGTCCACCGGCTCCTGGATCTCCGCCACCAGAGAGCCGCTGCCCATGGCGTGGACGGTGCCCGCCGGGATGAAGTACACCTCTCCCGGGTGAATGGGCACCCGGTGGAGGCAGTCCAGCAGGCCGGCGGTATCCTGCTTCTCGATCAGGGCGCGGAACCGCTCCGGCGTGACGCCGGGGCGGAAGCCCAGCCAGATGCAGGCCTCCGGCCGGGCGGCCAGCACGTACCACGCCTCGTCCTTGCCGCAGGGCAGACCGAAGTATTTCCGGGCCCGCTCCCCGTCCGGGTGGGTCTGAATGAGCAGCCTGTCCCGGGAGTTGAGCAGCTTGAGCAGGAAGCCCAGGCTGGCCCCCCACCGGGCGGCATGGGCCTCCCCCAGCCACTCCGCCGGGGCGGCCTCCAGGCAGTCCTTCAGGAACTCGTCCGTCCCCGCGATGCGGGACAGGCCGGTGGTGGTGCCCGGCGCCAGGGCCGAGGTCACCAGGGAGGCCAGCCACAGCTGGGAGCAAACCTTCTCCCCCGGCCCGTCCCCCAGGAACTCGTTGATCATCTCGCCCCCGGGGATCAGATAGTCCACCTTGTTGGGCGCCATTCTGAGGATCTGTTTGGGCGACACCTGCATCGTCATTTCCTCCCTTTTCTGCACAGTATCGGTCTTTTCAGTATAGCAGGCCGCCGGTCGCCCTGCAAGGGGCGGATTGTTCTGGAAATTTTTTGCTTTCCGGCGACAGGGATCGGTCACATCCGCCGCCCTCTTTTGCATATACTGGTGTGTACATCGCTTACGAAGGAGGCTGACAGCATGCAGCAGACCAAGCCCATTGAAACCGCCCCGGGCGGCAAGCCCAAGGGGGATATTGACGATCTGATCTTCCGCGCCGACTCCGGCCGGACGGTCAGCGAACGATAAAACCGCCCGCCTCCGGGCGGTTTCAGCCTGTCGAAAAAGTCTTTTCGACAGGCTGCTGAACTTTTTGAAACTTCAAAAAAGTTTCAAAAAGTTGTTTGATCCAACGCGAAAGGGAACCCTGACGGTTCATCTCCGCGCCAAGTGCCGCCGCTTTGCGGCGGTTGCGCTCCGAAACGCCCTGCGGGGGCAGCCTTTCACACTATCCTTCCCTCCGAATCCTTTAGCCGGATGGTTTATCGACATCCAGAAAACCGCCCGCCTCCGGGCGGTTTTTTCCTCTCCTTCCCTTTACAAGCGTCTCTTCCTTGGATATAATAGTAGGGCTAATTTGAGGAAACGAGTGAATGATCATGCTTCAATTTGACGAATACAAGGTAAAACTCAACAATCTCAAGCCAGAACTGGACGAGCTGGAGCAGGCCCTGGGCCTGGAGGCCGCCCAGCGGGAGGCGGAGATGCTGGAGTCGGAGAGCGCCTCCGACGGCTTCTGGGACAACCTGGAGAAGGCCCAGAAGGTGCAGCAGCGGGTGAAGCACCTGCGGGACAAGCTGGAGGGGCAGCAGAAGCGCCGCACCCAGTGGGACGATCTCATGACCCTGTGCGAGCTGGGCAATGAGATGGAGGACGAGAGCCTGGTGCCCGAGGTGGAGGAGGGCTTCGCCAAGCTGGAGGCGGAGATCGAGGAGGCCAAGCTGTCCACCCTGCTCACCGGGGAGTACGACGCCTCCAACGCCATCCTCACCTTCCACGCCGGCGCCGGCGGCACCGAGGCCCAGGACTGGGCCCAGATGCTCTACCGCATGTACACCCGCTGGGCCGAGCGCCACGGTTACAGCTACAAGGTACTGGACTACCTGGACGGGGACGAGGCGGGCATCAAGAGCGCCACCATCATGGTGGAGGGGGAGAACGCCTACGGACACCTGAAGGGGGAGCACGGCGTCCACCGGCTGGTGCGGGTGTCCCCCTTTGACGCCAACGCCCGGCGGCAGACCTCCTTCGCCGCGCTGGAGGTCATGCCCGAGATCCCCGACGACGTGGAGGTGGATATCCGCCCCGAGGACATCGAGATGCAGGTGTTCCGCTCCTCCGGCGCCGGCGGCCAGCACATCAACAAGACCTCCTCTGCCGTCCGCCTGATCCACAAGCCCACCGGCATCGTGGTTTCCTGCCAGACCGAGCGCAGCCAGTTCCAGAACCGGGACACCTGTATGAAGATGCTCCGCTCCCGCCTGGTGGAGCTGAAGATGCAGCAGCACGCCGAGAAGATCTCCGATCTGAAGGGCGTGCAGCTCAAAATCGAGTGGGGCAGCCAGATCCGCTCCTACGTATTCATGCCCTACCAGCTGGTGAAGGACAACCGCACCGGCTATGAGACCAGCAACATCAACGCCGTCATGGACGGGGATCTGGACGGCTTTATCAACGCCTATCTGAAGGCCGAGGCCACCGGAGTCTGGGCCGAAAAATAAACAGGAATTTCCATTCACACACTTTTGCGGAAATATCCGCAGAAGTGTGTGTTTTTTTGCATACTTTTTTGCCTCGCGGCCTTGCAATTTTGTTACCATTTTGTTACCATTAGCTTGTCCCAAATATGCCTTATTCCGAGAGAGGCAAATAGGAAAGGTGGAAAGAAACCCATGAGAAAACGCGCAAGCAAATTCCTGTCCCTGTTCCTGGTGCTTGCCATGGTGTGCTCCCTGTTCGGGACCGCGATGGCGGCGGAGGGAACGACGCAGGCCGACGGCGACGTCGTGGTGCTCTACACCAACGACGTGCACACCTACATTGACAACAATGTGGGCGAGGGCAACGAGAACGGCCTGACCTACTCCAAGGTAGCCGCTTATAAGGACTCCCTGGACAACGCTCTGCTGGTGGACGCCGGCGACCACATCCAGGGCACCGCCTACGGCTCCATGGACAAGGGCGCCACCATCATCGAGCTGATGAACGCCGCCGGTTACGACGTGGCCACCCTGGGCAACCATGAGTTCGACTACGACATGGAGGGCGCTCTGGCCGCCATCGAGGCCGCCGACTTCCCCTATGTGTCCTGCAACTTCTACCACGAGGAGAATGGTGTGAAGGGCGACAACGTGCTGGACAGCTACGTGGTGTTTGAGGTGAACGGCGTGAAGATCGCCTTCGTGGGCATCACCACCCCCGAGTCCTTCACCAAGTCCACCCCCGCCTACTTCCAGGACGACGCGGGCAACTACATCTACGGCATCGCCGGCGGTGAGGACGGCTCCGAGCTGTACGAGGCCGTGCAGGCCGCCATCGACGCCGCCTCTGCCGAGGCCGACTACGTCATCGGCCTGGGCCACCTGGGCGTGGACCCCTCCTCCAAGCCCTGGACCTCTGAGGAGGTCATCGCCAACACCACCGGCCTGGACGCCTTCATCGACGGCCACTCCCAGACCACCATGGAGATGCAGGAGGTGGCCGACGCCGAGGGCAACACCGTGGTCCTCACCCAGACCGGCGAGTACCTGAACGCCCTGGGCCAGATGACCATCTCCGCCGACGGCACCATCACCACCCAGCTGCTCACCGGCGAGGATCTGGCCGGCGTGACCCCCGACGCCGACGTGAAGGCCATTGAGGATGCCTGGATCGCCGAGATCAACACCGAGCTGGGCCAGGTCATCGGCTCCACCGCCGACACCCTGGACAACTATGACGCCGAGGGCAACCGCCTGGTGCGCAAGCAGGAGACCAACACCGGCGACTTCGCCGCCGACGCCCTGTACTACCTCTTTGACAACATGGGCCTGGATGTGGACGTGGCCGTCATGAACGGCGGCGGCATCCGCAACGGGGCCATCACCGGCGACATCTCCTACCTGACCTGCAAGGAGATCCACACCTTCGGCAACGTGGCCTGCCTGCAGACCGTCACCGGCCAGCAGATCCTGGACGCCCTGGAGTGGGGCGCCAAGGACGTCACCGCTGACGGCGCCGTGGAGAACGGCGGCTTCCTCCAGGTCTCCGGCCTGACCTACACCATCGACACCTCCATCCCCTCCACCGTCCAGCAGGACGACATCGGCGTTTGGACCGGCGGCCCCACCGGCGAGTACCGCGTCACCGACGTGCAGGTGCTCAACAACGAGACCGGCGCCTATGAGCCCCTGGATCTGACCGCCAGCTACAACCTGGCCGGCTACAACTACACCCTGCGCGACCTGGGCGACGGCTTCGCCATGTTCGAGGGCGCCGTCAACGTGCTGGACTACGTGATGGAGGACTACATGGTCCTGGCCAACTACGTCCAGTCCTTCGAGAACGGCGTGGTCACCGGCTATGCCGAGCCCGCCGGCCGCATCACCATCGTGGACGGCTCCGCCGAGACTCCCGAGACCCCCGAGACCCAGTATCCCGCCGACCTGGACGAGAGCGCCTGGTACTACAACGCCGCTGTTGAGGTTCTGGACGCCGGCATCATGAACGGCACCAACAAGGGCTTTGAGGCCAGCGGCACCGTCACCCGCGCCACTGTGTACCAGACCCTGTACAACATGGAGGGCCAGCCCGAGGCCAACTCCACCGTCACCGACGTAGACGGCAAGTGGTATGCCGACGCCGTCAACTGGGCCGCCCAGGCGGGCCTGTTCGAGGGCACCGAGTTCGGCGACGACGCCGTGATCACCCGCGCCGGCATCGCCGGCATCATCGCCGACTACGCCGCCTACAAGGGCATCACCGCCCCTGAGGCCGACGGCTCCATGGAGAGCGCGCCCGACTACGCCTCCATCCCCGCCGAGAGCCTGGACGGCATGACCTTCTGCTTCTACGCCGACGTCATGACCGGCGACCAGAAGGGCAACCTGAACCCCAACGGCCAGCTGACCCGCGCCGAGTTCGCCCAGGTGCTGGTGAACTTCGGCGACCTGACCACCGAGAGTGGTGAGGCCGCTGCGGTTCCCGAGACTCCCGCGGCTGAGACTCCCGCCGAGAGCACTGAGGCCGCCGCCTGAGCTGCTTGTCAGCCAAAAGCTCCCGATTCCTTCTGGGAATCGGGAGCTTTTTCCGTCTCGTCCTCGTCCGCAATGCCGTCTCCCTGCGCGCCCCGGGCCGATGTCAGGCCGCAGTCCCCGTAACGCCCTATAATCTCCAGCCCCTTCGAGGCCGTCGACGGCGGAACTCCCTCAGTCCGCCGCTCCTCCTCTCCCCGCCGAGACCGCTGTTCCACACTCCGGCGGGGATTCTGGAGCCGGCCGCGGCCATAAACCCAGCAAAAAAGAGCCCCCGGCGCCGTTCGGAATTTTTACAAAGATAAATTGGATCGTCTTCTCGGAGCGTGGTTTGACTTTGCAGAGTATTCCCTGGATGAATTCCTTTATCAGCCGCCCAATGTAGCGCTGGATGCCGCCATGTTCAATGTTTACTCCCACTATCGGATGGTCTCCAGTCGAATCCCCTCCCAGACACAGATTATTATTATTGATCTCACAATCAGCTGTGAAGCCTATCAGACTCTAAAGCGTGTAAAAGACCATTCAAAAGTTCTGTACGTCAATCTCAACCGGGCCATGGCCATGGACTCCATTCTGCTGTTTCAGAACCTAGGACTGACTCATCTGGATTATGCTCTCTATTATCCGGGAAAGAAGCACTACCCGAGGGCAAAAACCATCATCACAAATGGAGAGAGCCAGTATGCACCGCCGGGTGCGGAGCGGGTCATCGATCTGGGACACAGAGAAATCTCCCCACAGACAGTGGTGGAACTACTGACAAAACTGAACCGCCGGGATCTGCTTCAAGAAGAGCATATTCAGGCCTACTTCCGGTCGGTTATGGTTTGCGAATCTGGGTTGGAGTCCCTGTTGGACCGCTCAGGGTTCATGGAGCGACAGTTAGACGAGTTAATGCAGTTGATTGAGAAAGGAGTCATTTTTGCAGACAAAGATTTTACTGTCATCCGTATCAACGGCGCAGAGGAAGTCTGTCTCGGACGGAACAGGCAGGAGATTGTAGGGAAAAAGCTCACAGACCTGATTCAGGATGCGGATCTCTGTCAATGTCTGCTGGAACATCGGGAACTCTCCAATCATCTTTTACAGGTCAATGGCCTTTATTATTCAGTCTCCGTCCACCCTCTGTACCGGAATGGCGAGTACGTGGGAGCCCTGCTTTTAACGGAAGATTTTGTTCAAAACGAACGCAGGCAGAACCGGTTAAAGAGTCAGCTTGTCAATAACATCTATCGGCCACGCTATGGGCTTGACAATATGCTGGGAGACAGTCAGGTCATGGTGGATCAGCGCCGCATGATCCACCGTTTTTCTCTCTCGGCGGTACCTGTCCTGATCACCGGGGAAACCGGTACAGGGAAAGAGGTCGCAGCTCAGGCCATCCACAATCTGTCTGCCCGGCGCAGTCAGAATTTTGTGGCCATCAACTGTGCCGCTGTGCCGCAAAATCTGTTAGAGAGCGAACTTTTCGGCTATGAGCGGGGGGCATTTACCGGTGCCTCCAAGGAGGGCAAAGCAGGAAAGTTTGAATTAGCTGACAACGGTACCCTGTTTCTAGACGAAATCGGAGATCTCCCTTTTCATCTGCAGGGCCGTCTCCTGCGGGCTATTCAGGAAAAGGAAATTGTCCGTTTAGGTGGAGAGCGGGTGATCCATACAGACTGTAGAATTATTGCTGCCACAAACAAGGATCTGTTTACAATGGTACAGAAGAATCGCTTTCGGGCAGATCTCTATTACCGTCTCAATGCCCTCCCCCTTCATTTAGCACCTTTGCGTGCACATCCGGAGGACATCCCGATGTTGACGGCTCATTTTCAGGAGGAGCGTGGATACCACTTTGTCCTGGCACCAGATGCCGTGTCTTTTCTGCTACACTATCCATGGTATGGAAATGTTCGGGAGCTGATCAACTGTGTGGACTACCTTGGCAACCTATACCAACCTGTTATCTCTGCAGCGGATTTGCCCGATTATATGGCTCAGGAGGCTTCACTGCCAGCCAAGGACGGAGCTTCAAAGGCCGAGCAGCCGGAACAGGCTATTTTGCTGGCTCTGCTGGAGGCCAAACATCAGCATCGCCGTCTGGGTCGGAGAAGCCTATGCCAGAGCCTGGAGCGCTGGGGATACTATTTCACAGAACACGAATTGCGCACAATGCTGATAGCGCTGTCCGCTCGAAAACTTGTACAGCTCAATTCTGGCCGGGCGGGCACGGTCATTACACAGCAGGGCGAGGATTTCTTACAGCGAACAAACAGATAACTGTCAGGGCCTTCAGGCAAACAAAGCAAAATGGGATAAACGGGATTTGATATCCCGTTTATCCCATTTTGCTTTGAGGACACAGTGAATATTCCGGACGTTTGAGTGCAAAAATACCCAAATCTATCGGGAAGGACTCGCCCGTCAAGCTTGTTATACCTGTATTTTTGCAGGCTCTGCTCTTTTCTGCAGAAATATACTTCAGTTGGCAGGTGGCTTGCATAAAAACAAGGTATACCACTTCCACAAAAGGAGGATAAGGCTAATATCCTCACCCACAGAACGCAGCAAGTACGCCGTCCCGCATATTTAGAATTCCAGATAATGCTCAGGCAGGCCGGCAAGAATGTCGCTGGTCAGGCTATAAGAGCCAATGGGATAGCGCAGTCCGCTTTTGTAAAGGCCCTCCAGCCCTTCCACAGCCCGCACCAGGCCCGCCGGGGTGACGGTGATACGCAGGTCGTTCTCTCCCACGCCGGCGAACTTCTTGTCCGCGTAGCAGGGCAGAGCCATGGCGGGCTTGCCGGTGAGGAAGGTGCGCACCCAGGAGTCCGAGCAGGTGGACTCTCCCACAAATGTGAACTCCAGCTTCTCGTACTCGTGGTACTGGTACCCGGCCAGAAATAGGAATGCCTGGGCGGGCGAGAGATAGAGTACGCATACGTCGGGCTGGATACGCCCCGCTGTCAGAGGGGAGGCCACCAAGGCCACGTACTCCGGCGGCACGCAATCCAAAGCCCGGTTGTGGGCCCTGGACGCCTCCAGATTGTCGTACCACACGTTCTCAAACATCTTGCCGGAATACCACTTCTCGTCAGGAGCGAACATGCCGTTGATGCCCCGGCAATAGTTTGCGTGGACGTTTTCAGCCCTGCACGCACTGGTCCAGTTGAACTGGGCCGCATGGCTGACGATGGTGCAGGGGGGCAGATGCTTGTCGTGGATACGCACCTTGGGGATGGCGTCGAGTTCCTCCTCCGTGCGTATCCACTTCATACCCACTGGGGTGGTCTGGGGCCGTAGCAGCCGGGCAAGACGGCCTGTTATGTCAGTCCAATCGTATTTTTCCATGGTAACTCCCCCTTAATAGTTGACCTGATCCTTGCCCTTCAGGCCCAGGATTGCTCTCGCCTCATCCGGTGTGGCTACTTCGCGTCCCAAAATCCCAGCCATCGTGGCAACCGCGCGCACCTGCTCGGCGTTGGAGCGGGCCAACTGGTGGGGGCGGATATACAGATTGTCCTCAAGTCCCACGCGCACGTTGCCGCCCATGGCAAGCGCTGCTGCGGCAATGGGCATCTGATGCTTCCCTGCGGCGGCCACAGACCAGGTGAAACTGTCCCCCAGCAGGCGCTCCGCTGTGGCTCGCAGGAAAACCAAGTTGTCCACCGTAGCGGGGATGCCGCCTTGGATCCCCATGACAAACTGGATGTACACAGGGCCAGTAAGGATACCCTTATTCCGGAAATAGGCGATGTTGTTGATCATGCCCGCATCGTAGACCTCAAATTCCGGGACAGTGCTGTTCTCCTGCATGGTTCTGATATAGGTCTCAATGCCGTAGTAGGTATTGGCAAATACATTATCGTAGGTACCGCCCAGGTACTCGTATTCCCACTCCGGATCGTCCGGCTTCAGGTGGGACACAAGATCAGAGAGCACAAAATTCATGGAACCGGCGTTGCAGGAGGCCAACTCCGGCTTAAGGGCAGGGACGACGGAGATACGCTCCTCCACCGTCATCATCTGGCTTCCACCCGTAGTGATGCAGATGATGGCGTCACATCGCTCCTTGATCCCGCTGACCACCTCCCGAATCAGGCCGATGTCAGAGGTTGGCTCCCCCGTTTCCCGATCTCGACCATGGATGTGGATGGATGCAGCACCGGCGGCACAGGCGTCCACAGCCTGCTGGATGATATCCTCCGGCTTGACCGGGAAATACGGACTCATGCTGGCCATATGAGCGGTACCCACCACGGCGGCCGTGATAATTACTTTTTTCATGACTGAATCTCCTTCTGGAACGCCCGGCCGCCCTGCGTGACCCGCAGCGCGGCCGGGCATGTGCGCGGTGTTTTCTATTTCACGGTGACTTTGATGGCGGTATCCATCGCCTTCTGACTCAGCTCCTGGCCGAGGCCGGGTAGGTCGGGTACAGTGAAGTAGCCGTTGACAGGCTGGTAATCGTGTGTGCCAGTAAGGATATTGGCCTCCAGCAGGGCTGCCTGGTGGTGCTCATGGATCAGGAAGTTGGGAATGACCGCCTCCAGCTGGAGGGCCGCTGCCGTAGCCTGGGGACCGCCGCACACGTGAACCTGGACGCCAACGTCATACACGCGGGCCATGTCGCACACCTTCTTGCCCTCGGTGAGGCCGCCCATGTTGCCCAGATCCGGCTGGATGACATGGAGGGCGTGCTCCTCAAGGAAGGGCCGGTAGCCCCAACGTGTGTAGATGCGCTCACCACTGGCCACAGGGATGTTAATACGCTGGGCGATCTCCTTCATATTGCCCACATTCATGGGCATGGTGGGCTCCTCGTAGTAGTAGATACCCAGCTCCTCCACGGCCCGTGCCAGCTGCACGGCAGAGTTGGCATCAGTGAGAGAATGGAGCTCTATGATAATGTCCATGTCAGGGCCGCCAGCATCGCGGATGGCCTTGACGCGCTCATAGGCGATTTTCAGTTGGTTCTGCTGGAGGATGCCGCTGCAGGGCCACCCCTTGTACTTGCCCTGCATGTTGAAGCACAGGGGGTCTACCTTGACGCAGTCATAGCCATCCTCCTTGGCCTTGATGCAGGCCTCGCCATACTCCTCGGGGTAGATAAGAGGCTTGGCCACCTTGCCCCAGTCAAACTGAATCTGGCTGGCATAGGCCCGCAGCTTCTGATTGGTCTTGCCGCCCAGCAGATTGTAGACAGGGGTATTAAACGCCTTGCCTTTGATATCCCACAGGGCAATGTCAATGGCACTCATGGCGCCGTAGACCACCGGGCCGCCGCCCAGGCCCCAGAAGGTGTTGTGCAGGCGGGCCCAAATGGCCTCATTGTTCATGGCATCCATGCCGATGATCAGCTTGGCAAAATCCCGGCACATGCCCACTGCGGACTCTTTGGTGTCGCCGTAGGCCAGACCCACCTCGCCGTAGCCGCTGATGCCGTCCTCTGTGTTGATGCGCACGACCACCGGGTTCCAAGGGCTTCCAGGGACGGAGGGTTGGCCAATGGTGACAAGGAACACGTCAATGCTGGTAATTTTCATGTCAATCGCTCCTTTGTTCAGAATCGGTTGCTTTTAAGGTTGGTATCAGGAGGGCAGAAAGCAGGAGATCGTTCCGTCAGTGATGACGGAGGCCCGCGTCTCCGGCCCATGCGCCCTCAACAGGGACATTACCTGGTTCCAGGTTTTCGCGAACACCACTTTATCAGGTTCGCTCAGACTCATCCGGCTGGCCACGTCCGGGTAGGGAGTGTAGTAGATGATCCGCCCGATCTCCGACCGAGGCCGCCTGTCGTATGGCTGCCAGCAGCCACCGCCGTAATCGCTGCCGAAGGCGCTGTACAGGTAATGGACCACCTGCCCTGCCGGGCAGTGGTTGACGAGCACGACGTCACCCCCGGGTTTCAGATCCATGGCAGCAATACGGATCGCAATCAGTGCTTCGTTGTATTTGGCATTGGCGTTGACAAAAACCACATCCCGTGTGCCCTCCGCCCGGTGCATTCCGTTCAGTTCCATGGAGAGGGCCACTGCCTGTCGGTGTTCCTGTCGGGGCTCGCCCGCCCTGAGTTCCACGATCTCCAGCCGGGAGTTGAGAATGGCATCGATCTTGAAGAAGGGCATCACCATCTCCGTCATGGTCTCAATATCCCGGCGCAGCCCGCAGGGCTCCGGGGAGAAGGGCCGAAACTCTCGGCGAGTGTGGTTGGCATGGGTGGTACGGATACCGGCCAGGCCGGGAAAGATCAGCTTTCCTCCGCCGCCGAAGCCGTTCATGGGGTGAGGGGAAACCGAGCCTACGCCGATGCGCACATCGCACTGCATGAACTCTCGGTTTACCAGAACCTCGTCTCCAAAGCGATCCGTGCCGACGCAGACCAGGTTCTCATAGGGGTTGTGGTTATAGATGGGGAACTGCTCCACCAGCTCCTCCCCCAGCTTCTGTACGAAGTCGGCCCTGGTCAGCGGTGCATGGTTTCCCAGAGCACAGAGCAGGCGGATGTGCTCCCGGCCCAGACCCCCGGTCAGGAGTTCCTCAATGACCAGCCGCACCAGCACGCCTGCCGGCGTGCCGCGGCTCAGGTCGTCGAACACAATT
This sequence comes from Flavonifractor sp. An10, assembly GCF_002161215.1. Lineage (GTDB taxonomy): Bacteria > Bacillota > Clostridia > Oscillospirales > Oscillospiraceae > Flavonifractor > Flavonifractor avistercoris. The sequence continues at coordinate 112,525 of NZ_NFMB01000008.1, read as the reverse complement.
GCGGCCTCCCGGCCGCCAGCCGCCAAGGATCGAATGGATGGCATGCCCACTGGATGCCGGATGCGGTCAGCCAGTTCCTCCCCGGTCAGCGGTTTGCGGTTATCCGCCGGCATCCGGTACTCTGTGACAATCCAGTCCTCCGGCAGCTCTAGGATAACGGAGGCCTCCGGGTCGTCCCTCCATGCGTTCTGCCACAGGCGGAAAGTCTGAGACATCTGGACTCCACCTCCACGTCTGCGGGCCTATTCCAGCCCCATCAGGATGGCTGGGTTCTTCTTGGCCATAATCTCCAGTTCCTCTTCAGTGATCCCGAAACGCTCCATCATCAGGCACATAAAGTTGTACATGCCCTCCACGGGGGAGCCATTGCCCTTCTGGCCCATATCAGAGTCCAGTACCATCCGGTCGTGGGGCACCTCCAAGAGCATTTCCTCCAGGATAGAGGTGGGCAGGGGGCCCATCTTGGAGCCCTCGGAGAACACACACACGTTCAGCTCGATGTAGGCACCCAGAGCGGCCCACTGGCGCATCTGCTCATAAGTAGCGCCGATGTGGAAGTGAGGGTGGTTGACCAGGATCTTCTTCACGCCAACTTCCACCGCTTTCCGAACCAAGACGTCCACCTCCCGGGCGCTGCCGTGGCCGGTGCCCAGGGCCATGTCTTTCTCGGCCATGTACTCCAGAACCCGCACAGCGGCGGGATCCAACTGACCGTTCTCGTCCACATAGACCACCGGGGTCTCAGGCACGGACATCTTCCCCGCACCGGCGAAATGGCCTTTGTGGGCATCGATGTGATTCTTACTGGACACAGTGGGAAAGTAGATCATCTTGGCGCCCATGCCGTAGGCCACGTCCACGGCGTTCAGGTTGAACAGTCCCATGGCGTTGTTTAGGCACATGCTGCCGAATACCTGCACGCTGCCGTTGCCCAGGTGGTTCTGTACCATTTGGCAGCCCATCATGCTGGGAAAGTAGTGATCCTTCACCAGAAAGCCACGGTAACCGGCAGCCTCCGCCTCCTTCAGCATGTCGGCGGCGTCCAGTTCACGTGCGGCCACAGAGGGACCCGCATGCACGTGGATATCGATGACGCCTTTCAAAAGCTTTTCTCTGTCCATAGAAATTACCTCCTTGGCAAGATGCCGGGCAGCGGCGCGCCATTGGCACCGGGCGCGGCATTTGATTTAAAATTGAATTATTTCATAGACAGGCCCGGGTAGAAATGTTATAATTAAATTTAAACAAAAATGTGCAGGAGGATGGAAATGGATTTTGACGGTCTGAATATCGACCTGTATGCCATTCTGGACGCGCTGGAGGATCCCATCCACATCATCAACACCGACGGGATCCTGGTATTTGCCAACCGAGCTTGGGAGCAGCTCATCGGTTTGCCCCGGGAAAACGCTGTTGGCCTCTACATCAACGACGCCATCAGTAAGGGAAACCAGGGCTTCTACTTCTCCATCGAGAAGGATGCGGACAACCGAGCCGCCCAGTTCACCCACTTTGACCAGAAAATGTTCGACTCCATTGCTCTTACCGCCCTGCAGAAGCAGAAACGGGTGTCCATGTTCGCCTATTCTTCTACTAAAAATCGGTTCATGCTCACCAGTATCCCTCTCTTTCAGGAGGGGAGGCTGCAGTACATCCTCACCTGGTGCCGGGATCTGACCAACTTTTCCCAGCTGTGCGATGATCTGCAAAGCGCCATAGAGAAAAACAAGCTGATCTCTGAGGAACTGGAATTCTACCGCAGCAAGATGGCCGCATCCCAGAACGTGATCGGCAACTGCCCGCAGATGCTGGCTTTGATGAATACCGTGGAATATGTGGCAGGTACGGATGTCACCGTGCTTATCACAGGGGAGTCTGGCGTGGGCAAGGAGGTTCTCACCAACGAAATCTACCAGCGCAGCAACCGGAAGGGCAAGCCCTTTATCCGGGTGAATTGTGCCTCCATCCCAGAATCCCTGATGGAGAGCGAGCTGTTCGGCTATGAACGGGGCGCGTTCACCGGGGCAGTGAAGAGTAAGCCCGGTATGTTCGAGTTGGCCAACCACGGCACCCTGCTGCTGGACGAGGTAGGGGAATTGCCCCGTGCACTCCAGCCCAAGCTGCTCCGTGCTCTGCAGGAGCGGGAGATCATCCGGGTGGGCGGAACCAACACCATTCCCATTGACGTGCGTCTTATCGCCGCCACCAACCAGAACCTGGAGTCTATGGTGGAGGAGGGCAGCTTCCGCCGGGATCTGTACTACCGTCTCAACCTGGTTCCCCTCCATATCCCGCCGCTGCGGGAGCGGGGGGACGACATCCCTCTGCTGGCCACGCACTTTCTAGAGAAATTCAACGCCAAATACGGCAGAGAGAAGAAGTTTACCGAAGAGGCTCTGCAGATCATGAAGGAATACCAGTGGCCCGGAAACATCCGGGAGATGGAAAACCTGCTGGAGCGCCTTGTGATCATCGGGGAAGAACACTGGCTCACTGCCTCCCGCTTGATGGCGATCCTGGAGAACGGAGATGGAGCAGCGCTCCGACTGGAGCCCTCTGGCTCCTCCTTGAAGGATATGGTGGCCGACTACGAAAAGAAGCTGCTCAAGGAGGCCCTCACCCGCTACGGCACCACCTATAAGGCGGCCCAGGCGCTGAACACCTCCCAGCCCACCGTGGCCCGGAAGGCCAAGCTTTACGGACTGGAGTGGTAGGCCATCACCGTCAGAAGGCGGCAAACGCAGTGTTCCGCCAGCAGCACCGCCCGGCTTTGATGGTCATCTGGGGCAGCAGGAGCTGGGCTGCGGGCAGATGGTTGCCATAAGAGTCTTGGAATTCAAATTTTCTTGTTTCCAGCTTCATGATGGCTACATCTGCCATAGCCCCCGGGCGAAGGGTACCGATCTTCTCCTCCATCCCCATGAGCTCGGCGGGAGTGGCGGTACAGCAGCGAACCACATCGTATAAGCTCATGCCCAGCGCCAAGAAGCGGGCCATGGTGACAGGCAGAGAGAACAGACGCTCCTGATAAACGCTGAAGGTGGTCAGGTCGGTGCTGATCACATCGGGGAGGAAACCCTGCTCAACGGCAGCCCTGGCCACGCGGAAGGAACAGTGAATGCGGCCCTGGGCGCTGTCGAAGAGGACGCCCCGCTCCCGGGCGCTCCAAACTTCCGGATAGATGCTGCCGTTCTCGTCCAGAATACTGTAGGGGCCCTTTGCCTGGAAAGTGTGGCATAGCACGTCCCCCCGGCCCAGACAGTTCACGATCTCCGGGACAGGTTCCAGAGGGCACGTGGCGTGGAGGGAAAGCCGGGTATGAAACTTGCGGGCCAGTTTCACGCTCTCCTCCAGGGGCTTCAGCCCCATACCCTCGGAGATGTCCTTACCAATGCGCAGCTTGAACCCATAGAGATAGGGCCGGTATTGGTCAAACAGATAGGTCATGGCCCGCTCGTCATAGAGAGCCGGGTCGATGTTCTCCATATACCCAGCCCCGGCCATACCTCCGGTGGTCACGTTGACCGAGGCCTGCAGGGTGGTGATGGCCGGCAGGATGCGGAAGCGAACAAAGTTCTCAAAGGCATTGGTGCCTATGCTCCCCGCGTCGCAGGCTGCGGTAACTCCGTTGGGAAGGCAGAACAGATCCGGTGTAATCCCAGAGGTATTCCAGGAAAAGTGGACATGGTGGTCGATCAGGCCGGGAAACACATAACAGCCGGAGCAGTCAATAAGCTCCTTCACATCCGCGGGGTCGATATGGCCGTTTTCGGGTACGGGCACGATCCTGCATCCTGAAATCAGAACATCCATCTCATCATCCAGATTCCGTGCAGGATCGATCACATGGCCCCCTCTCAGCCAGAAGTCATATTTCTTTTCCGGTTCTACAATTTTCGTAGGCCTCACGTTCCTTTCCCAAACTCGTTCACAGCGACACGCAGCTCCGGTGGTCTGCCAGAAACAGCGGGCGGACGAACGGCCGCAAGTCAAAACGCTCTCCTTGGAATACTTGGAGAAGGCCCGGCCGGGCCTTCTCCAAGTTTGTCTCTGCGGCCTCTAACCAAACAGGTTGACGGTAAACATACTGATCTGGGGGATAAAGCCCACGATAATCTCTGCCAGAACCAGGCCACCCAAGAACGGGAGTGCCGCTTGGGAGATCTTGTTTATGCTCATGCCCGACATGGAGGCCCCCACAAACAGGTTGTAGGCCACGGGCGGGGTAACAAAGGCCACGGCCAGGGCCAGAGTGATGATGATGCCGAAGTGGACGGGGTCGATGCCCACCGCCTCCGCCACAGGCAGCAGCAGGGGAGAGATGATGACGATGATGGGGGCGGTCTGCACGAACATGCCGGCCACAAACAGGAAGGCATAGATCAGCAGCACGATGATGTAGGGGTTGCTGGAGATGTTCAGGAAGAAGTTTTTGATGACGGTGGTATAGCCCAGGTAGGCGAACACCGCACCCAGGGCGCCTGCGGGAGCGAAGCAGAACATCATGCCGCCCAGGAAGTTGACCTTGGACTTGAACATGGGAAGGATTCGCTTATAGTCCAGTTCCTTGTACAGGAACAGGCCCACGATCAGGCCGTACACACAGGAGACCACGCCGGCCTCGGTGGGGGAGAAGGCGCCGGTGTAGATGCCGCCCAGGACGATGATGGGCATCAGCAGGGCCCACTTGCCGTCCCACAGGGCCTTGCCGAACAGCTTCAGGCTGGTCTCCTTGGGGATGGGGCTCTTGTAGCCGCGCTTCTTGCAGATGATGTAGTTGATGAGGATGAGCACGCCGCCCACCACGAAGGAGGGGCCCCAGCCGGCCAGGAACATGTCGCCGATGGACACGCCGTTGGTCACGCCGTAGAGCACCATGGGGAAGGAGGGGGGCACGATAATGCCCAGGCCGCCGGCCACGCAGACCAGGCCCACGGCGTAACCCTTGTCATAGCCGTCGTACACCATCTGGGGGATCATGATGGTGCCTATGGCGGCCACAGTGGCAGGGGCAGAGCCGGAGACGGCGCCGAAGAACATGCAGGCGATGACCGTCACGGTGCCCAGGGCGCCGGTGACGTTGCCGATGAGGGAGTTTGCCACGGCGACCAATCGTTTTGACAGGCCTCCCACATCCATGATGTCGCCGGCCAGCAGGAAGAAGGGCAGGCTCAGCATGGTGAAGTCGGCGATTTTGGTGTAGAGGAACTGGGCGATGTACTCAAAGCTGGTGATCTGCGTGGCGGCCACCAGGATGGCCACCGGGATGCCCAGGGAGGTGCCGATGGGCACGCCCATGAACAGCAGGATGAACAGCAGGACGAACGCGAACGCGACCATAGTACCGTTCATTTATCAGATCCCTCCGTTCCTTTCAGTTTCTGCTGGGCGAAGTAGGCGTCGCGGGCGGCCTTGCCCTTCTCCCAGATGGCGTCCAGGTCAAAGGCAGGCTCTGCCTTGCCCAGCTCCTTCTCCTTCTCTTTGGACAGCTTGATGACCTCCTGGACAGAGCGGATGATGCCCAGGACCATCATGACAACAATAAAAATATAGACGGACACGCGGGGGATGCGGGTGACGGAGTACACCTGGTTCAACTCCAGCATGTTCAGGACGATCTCATACAGGTAGTAGGTCAGCCAACCCACAAAGACGGCGTTGATGATGGTGTCCAGGATCATGAGCACCTTTTTGGCCATGAAGGGCACCACGGTGAGCACCATGTCGATGCGCATGTTCTGCCGGGTGGTGACGGCACCGGACACGCCGCAGTAGATCATGATGACAAATGCGATGACACTGGTCTCCTCGATCCAGGCCCAGGAATGGCCGAAGATGTACCGGCCCACCACCTGTACCGTGAGAATTACGGTAATAAAGAGGAAGGCGGCCAAGCCGATATAGGTCTCAAAGTGCATCAGCATTTCTTTGGCCCAGTTTTTCTCTGTACGCACCTTGCAAACTCCTTTCCTTTCTGATTTTTAGGCGGGGCAGCTACCCCCCCGGGCGGCCGTCCTGCCGTTCAGTGATCTCTTATGCCTCGCTCTGGGCGGCCTCCACGGCGGCCAGCAGCTCGTTCCAGGCATCAGTACCCATGGTTTCCTCACACAGGGCCCAGGTGTTGGGTACGGAGTCGACGAAGACCTGATACTCCTCGTCGGTGAGGTAGGTAATATTGATGCCATACTCCGTCAGCTGGTCGATCAGGGTCTGGGTGGTGTCCAGCATGGTCTGGTAGCATGCCTCGGTGGCCTCCTGGCCGGCCTGGTCGACCCAGCTCTGCTCGTCAGCGGACAGAGACTGATAATAAGCGTCGCTGATGACCACCATGGAGAGGTTGGGCAGGTGGTTGAGCATGGTGATGTAGTTCTGCACCTCATAGAACTTCTGGGACACGATGGTGATGATGGGGTTGTCCTGGCCATCGCACAGGCCCTGCTGCAGGGCGGTGAACAGCTCGGAGAAGGAGGTCGTCATGACAGAAGCGCCAAGTTCCTCAAAGGCTGCGATCTGAGTGGGATCACTCTGTACACGGAGCTTCATGTTTGCCATGTCGCTGGGGGAGTGGATCTCCTTCGTATTATTGGTGAGGGTACGCATACCCAGGTGCATAAAGCCAACCGCCCGCAGGCCCGTGTCGGTCAGCAGCTGTTCCCGCATGCCATCGCCGATCTCGCTGTTCATGATGTTATAGGCGGTCTGTTCATCGGGATACAGGAAGGGAACATTCAGAGCGGTAAACGCGGTGGTGTAATCGCCCCAGTTGGCCTGACCGACCTCAGACATTTCGAAGGCGCCGGTGATCAGGCCGTTGACGATATCGTCGGTGGTGGAGGCCAGCTGGTTGGCCGGAAACACCTGAACCACCATCTTGCCGCCGGAGAGTTCCTCCACCCGGTCCACAAAGGTCTTGACCATCACGCCGGAGGCAGAGGTGCCATAGTCAGAGGCACTCATGGAGACGGACATCCGGATCACCCGCACGTCGTCCCCCACGTTGGTATAGTCGGGAATGGCGTAAACATCGCGCTCCAGGCCTACTGTGACCTCGCTATTGCCGCTGGGTTCCTCACTGCTGCCGCTGTCGGTCTCATTAGCGGCTGTGGTGCCGCCGCCTCCCAAACAGCTGGTACACAACAGGCTGAAAACAGAGACCAGTGCCAAGATCCTTCCAAATCTTTTTTTCATGTGTTCTTCTCCTCCATAATTTTTCTCACTTCGCCCTGAAACAGGACAAAGCGGTCAACGGGATTGAGCATCTTATAAAGTGACCGAATCTCCTGCCCTCATAGCGAGGCAGCGGCACCCGGGGCAGCGCACTGAGAGATGCTGTTGGAACTGCTCCAGGTATTCCTGCGTGCGGTAGTGCATCGGGATGACTGTTTTGACACCCAGCATTTCCGCGCAGATCGCGGCGGCAGGGGGATCCATCTCATCCAGGCTTCTTCCTTGCAGATCAACTCCTCCGATACCCAGGAACGCCACATCCGGATGGAAGAGCTCACCCCAGAGCTTCATATCGTAAGTCAGTGATGTATCACCGCCGAAGAAGCAGGTTGGGCCGTCCTTTGCCCGGATGATGTAACAAAGCGGTTCGCCGGTCATGTAGGAGCCATCCGAAAAATGCTTGAAGGCGATGTGTCGGGCATCCACGGCGTGGATGGTAAAATCTCCTTGGACATAGGTAGCACCGCTGGTGGTCAATTCCATGCGTGGATCCCATGTACCGCCATATCCTGCACGCTCCGCCAAACACAGGGTACTGTGGTCACCTAACAGTTTTGTGGTATCAGAGTTGGCCAAAATCTCCAGAGCTTGTCCGAAATGATCACCTGCGCAGTGTGAAACGACGACCAGATCCACATGGACATCCTCCGGCCTCACAGGGCTGGGCGGCACCTTGGTCTGTGGATTCCCACTCAGATATGGATCGGTAACCAGACGTGTCCCAGTTGGACCTGTCAGGATAAAGGCCGCCCACCCGAGGTAGTCTACTTTGAGGCCCATACAGACTCTCACTCCCTTTCTCATACTCCGTGCCCGGCACTGAACGGCGCCGGTGCTACGTTGTTATGTATACTGTTATTATAACAGACACCATAAAAGGAAGCAAAGAACGTGCCAATATCCAATTTTTACATGGATGTTCTCTGCAAACCCCGCAATATAAGGGTTCTGTGGATTTGTTGAGCCCATACTCACCTATCACGCAGTCTTCTGTGGAAAACCGACAAATAATTTAATTGTGAATCAAAATTCAGCTCCGGCGAGGAAAATTCCAATGCTATCAGGTTTTTTCCGCTGTAATTCAGTTTTATTGCTATAATTCAAAATCAAATCACAAAACACAAAAAACAGGCGGCTTTTTCCGCCTGTTTTTTGGCTGTTTCGGCCGAACAGGGCGGTCTATTTTCCGGCCAGTTCCCGCACGGTGTTGATATGCTGGGCACTGCGGCTCCGGAAAAATCCCAGATCGTTCATGCAGGTGACAAACTGGAAACCCTGGCGAATGCGGCGGGCAGCATCTTCTGCGCTGGCGGTGACGATGCCGGGGATGACATGATTCTTCCGGCAGGCGGCCAGCACCCGGTCAATAGCAGCCACGATCTGAGGGGCGTCCACCGTGTGGCTGGCGGAGGAGTCGGCCTTGAAGGCGATGCCCATCTCCAGAGACAGGTCACCCGTACCAATGAAAATGGCATCCAGGCCGGGCGTGGCGGCAATCTTCTCCACATTCTCCAGCCCCTCGATGGACTCGCACTGAGCGATGGCCAGGCAGTTGTCGTTGGCGACGTGGATATAGTCCTCATAGAGGCCCCAGCGGGGGCCGCGGCCGCCGTTGGCGCCCCGCTTGCCCAGGGGGGCGTATTTGGTGAAATTCACCAGGTTTTGTGCTTGCTCCGGGGTGCCGATGAGGGGAGCCATGACCCCGTGAAGGCCCACGTCCAGCATCCGGCTCATCATGGGGCCATCGTCCGGGTCATACACCCGCACCAGGGGGGCGGTGCCGTACATCTCAGCGGCCCGGCACATCTGCACGATGGTCTCGGTGTTGGTCTCGGCGTGCTCGCAGTCGATGATGATGAAGTCCAGGCCGTTGAGACCCAGCAATTCGCAGTTGGTGGGGGATCCGGAGGCCACAAAGGCTCCCAAAGCATACCCGTTTGCGGCGATTTTTTCCTTGACAAAGTTACGCATTTTCATAGCGGACGAGATTCCTTTCTTTCCCGGCCGGCAGCCGGATAAAATGAGGGAAAAGGCGGGCCCCGGCGGCGGGGCCCGCCGGAATTTACGCCCTGACCTCCGCCTTGGGATCCTGGGGCGCGGTCAGGTCGGGCACTTCCCGTCCACCGGCGTCCCAGTCGATGTCAAACTCCGCCTTCAGCCAGGCCTTGTACTCGTCGCAGCTAGAAGAGCGCTTAGGGGACATGATGTCCATCTGGTAGCAGGGGCCCTGGGAGCGATAGACGTGGGCATAGTGGACATAGTGGGGGGGAACGTTGACCCAGCAGCCGGGGGCCAGACGGTAGGGCACGCCGTCCACCCAGTAGTCGCACTCGCCCTTCACCACCGTGGCGATCTGCTCGTTGGGGTGGGTGTGGGGGCCGATGGGCATGCCGTTGTACATCTTGCCGATGCACATGTGCATGTTGGCGGCCTCCATGGCGAAACACTTCATGTAGCACATCACCTTGCCATCCACGTCTTTCTTGTGGTTGGGCATCCAGGGCAGGTCGTTGTAGTTCCCGTACATGATTTTAGCCATAGTCACGCATCCTTTCTGTTTTCACAGCCGCAGCAGGCAGCCGGCTTTCCCCCCGGGTGGAACAGCCGCCTCGTGGAGGTGGGCGGGCTGCCCTGCGTCTTTGCTCATGAAATAAGCACATTTCGTGCCAACTTTTGCTTCCGGCAGCTTTTCATAGTTGGCATGAAATATGCTTGTTCAATTGACAGCTGGTTTTTCGCAGATAATTCACAACGACAGAAAGGAATGAGTGTACCAGTGGAGCAGAAGATTGTGACGGCTCACTTTGGGACAGTCGACGGGGCGGAGGTGTCCATCTTCCGGATCCCGAACAACACCAACGACTATATTGAGGTCTCCGATTATGGATGCACCATAAAGGGAATCCACATCCACGGCAGGGATGGGCAGATGCACAACGTCCTGTGCGGGTATGACACCCTGGAAGAGTACCAGACCGGCCGGTTGGATCTGGGGGCGGTAACCGGCACGCTGAACGGCCACCCACTCCCCACGGCCCACCGGCACTGGAACGTGGAGGAAGTCGGGGAGAACCATCTGTTTCTCTCCTGCCGCCTCCCGGCAGAGAGCACCCCGGCGGGCATTGCCTGTGCCCTGGGCGCGCGGGTCATGTGGGTCAACCTGAACCGGATCGTCATTGACCTGTTCGCTACCCCGGAACAGGATGCCTGCATCTCCCTCACCTCCGCCTTAGTTCTTCGGCTACAAGAGTCCCCGTCATTCGCCGGTTATACGCTGCGCACCTTCTGTCCGGAGGTCCTCCTGGGCGGGCAGAAAGTTCCCGTTGCCCAGACCTCCTATGGAGAGCTGGCCTTCGTCCCCCTGGCGAACCGCCCCCAGACCTTTGTCTTTGACAAGGAGGAGATTAAACCCATGGCGGAGCTATCCCACGTCGAGGCAGCCCTGACCGTCTCCGCGTATAGCACCATGACCGCCATGCAGGTGTCCCCTCAGCCCGACCTGAACGGCGTAGAGGTCAGGCCTTTCCTGCAGGACGGGCTCTCTCTGGCGGCGGGCCAGTCCTTTGCTGGCCGGATCATCTGCGGATTTGACCGCCTGTACACCAAGGAGGAACTGGAGGAGTCGGCCCTCTCTCCCTTCGCCGCGTTCATCTGAGCCGTCACCGCCATAATTTCTGCACAGAAAGGACGAGATACCATGCCCCTTATGACTGGAGAACAGTACATCGAGAGCATCCGTAAGCTGAACATGCAGGTGTACATGTTCGGCAAGAAGATCGACAACCCCGTGGACGATCCCATCCTGCGCCCCGCGCTGAACAGCGTGCGCATGACCTATGATCTGGCGCAGAAGCCGGAGTACCAGGATCTGATGACCGCGGTATCCCCCCTGACCGGGAAGCGGGTCAACCGCTTCACCCACATCCACCAGTCCACCGAGGATCTGGTGAAGAAGGTAAAGATGCAGCGGCTGCTGGGGCAGAAGACCGCCGCCTGCTTCCAGCGCTGCGTGGGCATGGACGCCTTCAACGCGGTGTTCTCCACCACCTATGAGGTGGATCAGAAGTACGGCACCGGCTACCACGAGAACTTCCGGAAATTTGCCGCCTACGTGCAGGAGAACGACCTGACCGTGGACGGCGCCATGACCGACCCCAAGGGCGACCGCTCCAAGGCGCCTCATGCCCAGGATGACCCCGATCTGTTCCTCCGCGTGGTGGAGCGCCGCCCTGACGGCGTGGTGGTGTGCGGGGCCAAGGCCCACCAGACCGGCATCATCAACAGCCATGAGGTCATTGTCATGCCCACCCAGTCCATGGGGCCGGATGACAGGGATTACGCCGTCTCCTTCGCCGTGCCGGCGGACACCCCGGGCATCTACATGATCGTCGGCCGCCAGAGCTGCGACACCCGCAAGCTGGAGGGCAGCGAGCTGGACGTGGGCAACAGTGAGTTCGGCGGGGTGGAGGCCCTGACCGTCTTCGACCACGTGTTTGTGCCCAATGAGCGAATCTTCCTGAACGGCGAGGCCGAGTTTGCCGGCATGCTGGTGGAGCGGTTCGCCGGCTACCACCGGCAGAGCTACGGCGGCTGCAAGGTGGGCGTGGGCGACGTGCTCATCGGCGCCGCCGCCCTGGCCGCCGACTACAACGGTGCGGCCAAGGCCAGCCACATCAAGGACAAGCTCATCGAGATGACCCACCTGAACGAGACCCTGTACTGCTGCGGCATCGCCTGTTCCGCCGAGGGCCATCCCACCGAGAGCGGCAACTACATCATCGACCTGCTGCTGGCCAATGTGTGCAAGCAGAACGTCACCCGATTCCCCTATGAGATCGTCCGCCTGGCCGAGGACATCGCCGGCGGCCTGGTGGTCACCGCCCCCTCCGAGGCGGACTTCCGCGATCCCAAGCTGGGCCCTGTGATCGACAAGTATCTGCGGGGCGTGGCCTCCGTGTCCACCGAAAACCGTCTGCGGGTTCTGCGGCTGATTGAGAACCTGGCCCTGGGCACGGCGGCGGTGGGTTACCGCACCGAGTCCATGCACGGCGCCGGCTCTCCCCAGGCCCAGCGCATCATGATCGCACGCCAGGGCAACCTGGAGCACAAAAAAGAACTGGCCAAGGCCATCGCCCACATCAAGGAGTAAACAGCCACAGCCCCGGGGCGGCGGGAGACCGCCGCCCCTTTCTCATCTGGACAAGGAGGGAAACGGTATGAATCGCAGAGGTGCGGAGGCTGTGCGCTCCCGGCTGCGCGGCCGCAGCGGGACGCCCGGGCATGCCGGAGAACCGCTGCCGCGGGCCCGGGCGCGGCATGCCGGATAACTGTGTTGTCGGTGTCCGCTATTGCGGCGGATGCAATCCCCGCTATGACCGGTCGGCGTTGGTACAAAGCCTGGAGGCCTGCTTCCCGGAGGTGTCCTTTGAACCATTCCGCCCGGCAAGACCCATGCGTGAAATCTCATACATACCACTAAAACCATGCACAGGAAATTGATTGTTGCTGGAGTTGCAGGAAAGGAGTAGTACCACAGTGGATTTTAATCTGACAAGAGAGCAGACGCTGATTCAAAAAATGGTTCGCGCTTTTACGGAGAACGAGGTAAAGCCCATCGCGGCCGAGACGGACAAGTCCTGCGAGTATCCCCGGGAGAACATCGAGAAGCTGTTCCGCTACGGCATTATGGGCATGTGCGTGCCCAAGGAGTATGGCGGCTCCGGCGCGGACGATCTGTCCTCCGCGCTGGCCATTGAGGAGCTGAGCAAGGCCTGCGCCTCCACCGGCGATATCGTGGCCACCCACAACGGCCTGTGCTGCGACCCCATCCTGCGCAACGGCACCGAGGAGCAGAAGCAGAAGTACTTGCGGATGCTCACCGAGGGGCACAAGGTGGGGGCCTTCGCCCTCACCGAGCCCAACGCGGGCTCCGACGCCTCCAAGGGCACCACCACGGCGGTGCTGGACGGGGATCACTATGTCCTCAACGGCTCCAAGATCTTCATCACCAACGGCTATGTGGCCGATGTGGCCGTGGTGTTCGCCATGACCGACCCCAGCAAGGGCACCCGCGGTATCTCCGCCTTCATCGTGGAGAGCGGCTTCCCCGGCTACTCCGTGGGCAAGCACGAGGAGAAGATGGGCCTCCACGGCTCCCCCACCGCCGAGCTGGTGTTCACCGACTGCATTGTGCCCAAAGAGAACCTGCTGGGCCAGGAGGGCAAGGGCTTCAAGATCGCCATGCAGACCCTGGACGGCGGCCGCATCGGCATTGCGGCCCAGGCCCTGGGCATCACCGAGGGCGCCATGGAGGAGGCCATCGGCTACACCAAGGGCCGCGTCCAGTTCGGCAAGCCCATTTCCCGCTTCCAGAACACCCAGTTCGTGTTCGCGGACATGAAGGTGGCCGTGGAGGCCGGCCGCTTGCTGACCTATCAGGCCGCCGAGCTCAAGACCGCCGGAAAGCCCTTCACCGTGGAGGCCGCCATGGCCAAGCTGTTCACCTCGGAAAACGCCATGCAGATCACCACCAAGGCCCTCCAGATGTTCGGCGGCTACGGCTACACCAAGGACTATCCCATGGAGCGCATGATGCGTGACGCCAAGATCACCGAGATCTATGAGGGCACCTCTGAGGTGCAGCGCATCGTCATCTCCAGCAACATGGGCCTGAAGTAAAGAACGGGGGAGCGAAAGAATATGAAATGCATTGTTTGTGTGAAGCAGGTTCCGGATACGTCCGGCGTGGTGGCGGTGAAGGAAGACGGCACCATGGATCGTGCCGCCATGGCGACCATCACCAACCACGACGACCTGGCGGCAGTTGAGGCCGCCCTGCGGATCAAGGACGCCACCGGCTGCAAGGTGGTCGTGGTGTCCATGGGCCCCCCGCCCGCCGAGGGCATGCTGCGCGAGCTGCTGGCCATGGGCGCGGACGAGGCCGTGCTGGTGTCCGCCCGTGAGTTCGGCGGCTCCGATACCTACGCCACCTCTCAGATCCTCGCCGCCGCTGTGAAGAAGATCGGCGTGGAGGATGACGACATCATCTTCTGCGGCCGTCAGGCCATCGACGGCGATACCGCCCAGGTGGGCCCCCAGATCGCCGAGAAGCTGCACCTGCCCCAGGTGTCCTACGCCGCCGAGATCAAGGTGGAGGGCAAGACCGTCACCGTGAAGCGCCTGCTGGAGGACGGCTACATGACCATCAAGGTGCAGACTCCCTGCCTGATCACCTGCGTGAAGGAGCTGAACACCGCCCGTTACATGAGCGTGGGCGGCATCATGGAGTGCTATCAGAAGCCTCTGGAGATCTACAACTACGAGACGCTGAAGGACGATCCCCTGATCGATGTGGACACCATCGGTCTGAAGGGCTCTCCCACGAATGTGTACAAGTCCTTCTCTCCCCCGGTGAAGGGCGCCGGAATGATGATGGAGGGCGCTGACAAGGCGACCGTGGAAAAGCTGGTCTCCATCCTCAACGACAAGCACATCATCTAATTGAAAGGAGAGCAACACAATGGCTTTTGATAGTAAAGACACCGCCGCCTTCAAGGGCGTATGGGTATTCTGTGAGCAGCGCGAGGGCGTGATCATGTCCACCAGCTACCAGCTGCTGAGCGAGGGCCGGAAGCTGGCCAACGACCTGGGCGTGGAGCTGTGCGGCGTGGTGCTGGGCAAGGACATCAAGGAGGACTACCTGAAGGCGCTGGGCGGCTACGGCGCGGACAAGGTCTACTACTGCAACCACGAGCTGCTGGACGTGTACACCACCGACGCCTACACCAAGGTCATCTGCGACCTGGTGGAGGACAAGAAGCCGGAGATCTTCCTGATTGGCGCCACCAACATCGGCCGTGACCTGGGCCCCCGCTGCGCGGCCCGTCTGCACACCGGCCTGACCGCCGACTGCACCCACCTGGATGTGGATGTGGAGAAGTACAAGGCCTTCCTGAAGACCACCTCCACCATCGACGTGGACAACACCAAGTTCGAGGAGAACACCAACCTGAAGATGACCCGTCCGGCCTTCGGCGGTCACCTGATGGCCACCATCATCTGCCCCCGGTTCCGTCCCCAGATGTCCACCGTGCGTCCCGGCGTGATGCAGACCCAGCCCTATGACGAGGCCGGCGCTGCCAAGACCGTGATCGAGAACGTGGATGTGAAGCTGTCCAAGGAGGACATCCACGTGGAGGTCGTGGAGGTCGTGAAGGCCGCCAAGAAGATGGTGGATCTGATCGGCGCCGACGTGGTGGTTTCCGTGGGCCGCGGCATCTCCAAGGACGTGGAGGGCGGCATCAAGCTGGCCGAGGAGCTGGCCGGCGTCCTGGGCGGCGTGGTTGGCTCCAGCCGTGCCGTGGTTGACGCGGGCTGGATCTCCGCCGACCACCAGGTGGGCCAGACCGGCAAGACCGTGCACCCCCGCATCTATGTGGCCCTGGGCATCTCCGGCGCCATCCAGCACCTGGCGGGCATGCAGGACTCCGAGTGCATCATCGCGGTGAACAAGAACGAGACCGCCCCCATCTTCGACGTTGCCTCCTACGGCATCGTGGGCGACCTCTACAAGGTCACCCCCATGCTCATCGAGGCCATCCGCGCCGTCAAGGCTTCCAAGTAACTCTGCTGCGGTTAATCTGTAAAAGCTATAACAAATATCTAATGTGTGCTATAGTCAATCATAGTGCATGGCAATACCTTGCCCTGAACAGGCACTTGAAGCGCGTCCCCCGTCAATTCGACTCCGCATACGCCCTCAAATCCCCCTGTATCTTAGCTTACCGTGTCGAACATGAACTGTATCTCTCTTGCTATTCCGGGGTGCTGCCACCGGAATTTTCCTGGAGAAAATGCCTGGAGCTGCCTGTCAGTTTCGCCCCCGCCGGAATCAGCCGATTCCGGCGGGGACTTCTGTCTCTGAGCCGCAGCTCCTGAATCTGCGCAGAATGAAGGCCGTGCTGTCCCAAACATTGACCAACAGGGACATACGGCAGATCCAGAAAACCTGCGGCATGGTATAATAGGTAAAAAGAAATACTGTGTGGAGACCTATCCTTCAGCATTTTTACAGAAGCCCAGGCCATAGACCGGCGCAGGATCCCGCCTCTAACGGACAGGAACAGGAGGAGTACGGATGTCTCAGGTATATACGACGCGCCGCCGGGCAGCGCCAAACGGCGCGGAGCCGGCCGCCCCATCCAGCAAGACACAGCAGCCGGAAGTCAACCAGGGCAGCCTGAGCCTGGACGGGGGCGGCATGGGCTCCCGGCTGGACGAACTGATGCAGGAGAAAATGCGGCAGCATTTTCTGGACAACCAGATCCCGGAGGCGGAGCGGGAGGCCGACCGGCTCGCCTTCGCCGCCCAGGGGGCCCGCACCCCGGAGGAGGTCAAGGCCAGGATGGGCCAGCGGCTGGGGGCCGACTTCTCCGGCGTCCGCTTCCACGCCGATTCCGGCGCCCTCCGCACCGCCGAGGATATGGGGGCCCGGGCCTACGCCACAGGGCGGGATATCTACTTCGGCCAGGGGGGCTTTGACCCCGCCGTGGCCGCCCACGAGCTGGTTCACACCGTCCAGCAGGGGCAGGTGGAGAGCAGCGCGCCCACCGTCTCCGCCCCCGCGGGGCAGGTGCAGATGCTGCCCAAGCGCCTGAAGGCGTTTGGCCACAGCGTCGCACAGGCGGCGAAGACGGTCGGCGGCGGCATTGCGCGGGTGGCGAAGGCCGCCGGGAACGGCATCGCCCAGGGAGCCAGGACAGTCGGGAGCGGTCTTGCGCATGCCCTGAAAATCGTCGGCCACTCGTTCGCCAAGGTTGGAACCGGAATCGGGGAGTTTGTGGGTGGAAAGGCCGGCCTGCTCAAGCCCAGCGAGGAGCAGCGGGATCAGGCGCTGGCGAAGGCGCAGCAGGGGGACTACAGCCAGTTTGCCATCCTGCGCAAAGCCGACGCGCAGGCGATGGTGGACGCAAAAAAGGCCGAGTTCCTCGCCAACGGCATGCCCGATCCGAAGCAGCTCAGCACAACGGAGATGCTGAATCCGGTCACCCGAAAGGCCATGAGCCAGATAGCCGGGGATGAAAAGCTTCAGATTCCGGATACGCAGCGCCGGCAGTTCCGGGAGGCCGGAGAGGTCATGGATCAGCGGATGATTGTGAACACCATGAAAAAGGTGTCCGACGGGCAGGCACAGCGGATGGTTCAGCATTACCAGAACATGGATGACCAGAAGCGCCTGGCCCAGGAGTATGCGCGCAGCAAACACGGCAAGACCTACCTGGGCGGCGAGGGCGACGGCACTCTGCTGGGGGCGGTGGCGGCGCGGGAACAGGCTCTGGCCAACGTGGAGCAGCAGAACACCCGCTCTATCCAGGAGGCGCAGGCCCTGGCCCAGTCGGATATCGACCGGGCGCAGAATTCCGGCGACGCCATGCTGCGGCTGATGTTCATGATGCAGCTGGGGAATTTCCAGCGAACCGACGGCTCCAAAAAGGCCAAGACGAGCCGGGCCTGGGATCAGACCATGGCCAACGCCTTCTCCCACGGCGGGCGCACCGGATTTGTCTTTGCCGGGAAGGACACCGAGGAGGCAGGCGGAACGGGAACCGACGCGGTTTTCGACGCAGTATTCGGCGGCCAGGGCGGTGCCGGCGCCGGCGTCCATGTGCGCGCCGCCGGAACCCACCACATGAACACCCCCAAGGCGGGGAAGGGGATGGCCGGCTACAAGGAAAAGGGCGGCATCGGCGCTGCGCTGGGGTCGAAAGCAGACCCCGACTACCAGCACTTCGGCATGGACATGGGCATCGGCGGAGTGGGCAACCTGGGAACCGCCGGAGCGGGCGGCCAGGGCCAGATGATCAACGCGGACGGCCGGAGCGGCCATATGTACATCGGCCGGAGAATGGGGACGGCCTCCCGAAAGGGCGGCCTGCTGGTGGGGCTGGAGTCGGACTCCCCCTATCGCATGAACCAGACCGGCCACATGCACAACGCGGCCGCCCAGGCCGAGGAGGGCTCCAGCACCGGCGGACTCAAGACGGACATTCAGGGCAACAAATACGGCGGGCGGACGGTGGATCTCAGCGGCCTGACCAACCAGGAGATGGTGGCCACGCTGCATGCGTTTACCAGCCATTTCAGCCGTCTGCGGGACGAGGATGAGGGCGCCTACAACGACCTGCTGGAGCGGATTTCCGGAAAGCGGATGGACGCGGACTCCATGAACGCCCTGCTGGGCCAGATGCTGGCCGGAGAGGAAAATGAGGCCCTGCTGGCCAAGCTGAAGCACATGCGGCGGAACTACCCCGCCTAGGCCTTGTTTGAAACCGGGAAATGTACCCGGCGGCGAGGGATTTTCCGCGGGAATCCTGGCGGATTTCAAGGAAAGATTGCACCGTCCAGGGGGCAGACGGCCCGTCGATCAGGCATGTTGATATCTTCCAAACAGGCACCAGACACCCGAAACCGGCAGAGACGGTGCAGAATCCTGCCCGCCACGTACGAAGACAGGAGGAATACGGATGTCTCAGGTATATACGACGCGCCGCCGGGCAGCGCCGAACAGCGCGGAGCCGGCCGCCCCATCCAGCAAGGCACGGCAGCCGGAAGTCAACCAGGGCAGCCTGAGCCTGGACGGGGGCGGCATGGGCTCCCGGCTGGACGAACTGATGCAGGAGAAAATGCGGCAGCATTTTCTGGACAACCAGATCCCGGAGGCGGAGCGGGAGGCCGACCGGCTCGCCTTCGCCGCCCAGGGGGCCCGCACCCCGGAGGAGGTCAAGGCCAGGATGGGCCAGCGGCTGGGGGCCGACTTCTCCGGCGTCCGCTTCCACGCCGATTCCGGCGCCCTCCGCACCGCCGAGGATATGGGGGCCCGGGCCTACGCCACAGGGCGGGATATCTACTTCGGCCAGGGGGGCTTTGACCCCGCCGTGGCCGCCCACGAGCTGGTTCACACCGTCCAGCAGGGGCAGGTGGAGAGCAGCGCGCCCACCGTCTCCGCCCCCGCGGGGCAGGTGCAGATGCTGCCCAAGCGCCTGAAGGCGTTCGGCCACAGCGTCGCACAGGCGGCAAAGGCCGCCGGGAGCCGCATCAAATCCTTCTTCCAGCCCAGCGAGAGCCAGAAGGCGGACAGGGAGCTCCAGGAGCAGAAAAAATATTTCCCGGCCATCGGGGCCCGCAGGGACATGATCATGGCTACCCACCAGGCCAGGGAGCAGCAGGGCGCAGCCGCTAAGGCATACGCCAGATCCACGGGCAGCATGGCCGGAGATGGCCGCATTACGGACACGAGCGGCGGGCGGCAGTATCTCAGCGCGTTCCGGCCGGGGGACGACCAGTATAACCAGACGCTGGAACAGTTCTGGACCCCCGATCAGGGCCTGCGGCCCGGGCAGAGTCAGGACGAGTTAATGAACCGCTATACCGCCCTGGCCGCCCCCATCTTCCAGCAGCTCATGGCTCTGGATATGGATACGCTGGGAACCGACGAGGCCAGCGTCCGCCAGCATTATCTGGAAAACAACGAGCTGGTGGGGCGGTTGAATACTCTGGGTGACATGCGGCATCAGATGAAACCGCACCTCCCACCCAATTTCGATATTCAGGGCCGGGCGCTCAGCCAGCTCGGCATTGATCCGGTGGAGTTTGCGCAGAAACAGGTGACCTCCGCCAAAAAGGGAAAGGACATGCAGAGGGCCATGGGGATCGCGGGGCGGATGGATAAGTCCTACATGGATCTGATGGCCGGGAAAAATGGGCCGGAGGAGGGCGCCAATCTCCAATACGACGAGATGATCAAGAAAAGAGGACAGAAGAAGTGGTGGCAGTTCTGGAAGTAAGGCCGGCATAGGTTCTGGAAACAACAGGGTGGAGACACTCCCAAGGGAGTGCTCCACCCTGTTCCCATCATCTGTCTATGTAGTCCGCGCGGGTGGGGGCGGCCTCCTGCGCCGCCGGAGCCGGGCAGGACAGAAATACTGAGGCCCGGAACTCCTTCCCGTCAGCGGAGAACTCCGCACGGCCGCCGTATTTGCGCGCGATGTCCTGAACGGTAGCCAGGCCGACGCCAAAACGCCCCTCCGCCTTGCTGGAGAGGCACCGGCCGTTGACCCACCGGAGCCTGGCGGAGGAGGCGTTGCCCACCACAATGGTGAGATACCCCTCGGCGGAGGCGCTTCTGGCCCGGAGCCAGCCGCCTCCCTCCCGCCGGAGGGCCTCCACCGCGTTTTCCAGCAGATTGCTCAGAACCAGGCACACATCGGGGAGCAGCGCCTCCGGGACAGGGGTGTGTTCCAGCTGGAGATCTGCCAGGAAGCCCTCGGCCTCCGCCTGGGCCTGGTAATAGCAGACCAGGCTGGAGACCGCCCAGCTGCCTCCCCAGTCGGCCGCAGACCGCTCCTGCCCGGCCGACAGTTCGGGCAGAAGGGCCTCGGGCGGAGTCCCTCCGCCCACAATCTGGAGATAGTGGCGCAGATCGTGGCGGAGCCGCCTCGCCCGTTCCAGCTCTGCGTCCGCCTCCCGGGAGCCCGTCCGGATCAGCTCCCGCAGGCGGCGGTTCTCCGCCCGCTCCCGGTGCAGGGCGCGGCGCAGGCGGTGCAGGGCAACTGCCGCCCAGGCCAGCAGGACTGCCAGGGCCGCCATGATCAGAGAGGATTCGTTCATTGCTTCTCCCAAGCCTTGCGGTAAGTCCAGTCAATGAAGGCGCCGCGGATCTGGCGCTGATTGGCGATGCTGATGGGAATCAGTGCCCTGTCGGACATGCGGAAATCGCTGCCCTCCAGGCCCTGCACGTGGTTCATATTGATCAGGAAGCTGCGGTGGCAGCGGAGAAAATCCGGGCTGTCGATGGCGGCCTCCAGATCGTCCAGGCTCCGCCGCACCACCACAATCCTCTGGAGGGTGTGGATGTGGGTATGGTGTCCATATACCTCCAGGTAGCAGACAGAGGCCAGGGGAAGCTCCTGGGTCTCCCCCTCGGTATAGACGGGCAGAACCTGCATCGGTTCCGGCAGGTGCTCCAGGCACCAGTCCAGGGCGCGGTCGATATCCTCCTGCCGGAAGGGCTTCGTCAGGTAGTCGGCGGCCCAGACATCGAAGCTCTCCAGTCCGTGATCCAGGCTGGTGGTGGCAAAGACAATGGCCGTGCCGCAGCCGGCGGCGCGGAGCCGGCGGGCCGCCTCCACGCCGGACAGGCCGGGCATATAGATGTCCAGAAAGAGGATCCGGCAGGCCGCAACCTGCTGCCCGGACGCCAGCAGCTCCTCCCCGCTGGAGTAGAAGCGAAACCGCACCGTGCGGTTCCGCCGCTGGGCATAGCTGTGGATCATCCGGGCCAGGGATCGGCGCTCCTCCTCCAGATCGTCACAGACGGCGATCCACAGCTCATCCATAGCGCGTCTCCCCGTCTCCCTTTCCGCCGTCCCAGAGCAGGCAGAACTGCCGGTACGCCTCCGCAACCTCGCTCCGGCTGCTCCGGCTCAGCGGGACGACGGCCCCGTCGGACATGCACAGGCCCTCGCTGTCCAGGCGCCGGACATGGCGCAGGTTGACCAGGAAGCTCCGCTGGCAGCGGAGAAAGAGCCCCCTGGGCAACCGCCCCTCCAGGGCGGTCAGGGCCTCCCGGGTGGCGATGGGCCCCTGCGTGCTGTGGACAAGGCTGTTCCGCCGGGTGCTCTCCACCCAGACCAGGTCGCAGAGCGGGAGCCGGATCCGGCAGCGGTCGCTGGTGATCTCCAGCCGCTCCAGGGAGTCCCACCAGAGCTTGACGCTGCGGTGCAGGGCGGCCCAGAGCTTATCCATCCCGACGGGCTTCCGCAGAAGGCCGGCGGGATGGAGCGGATAGCTGGCGATGGCCGCCCCGCTGCTGGAGGAGCAGAGAAACAGCGCGCACTTCCCGACGGCGGCGACCGGCGGGGGGCAGTCGTCCAGATCCCAGAAGAGGATCCCGCCGGGCTCCGGCCGGTGCTCCGGCGTCCAGTCCGCAAATTCCACCGAAGCGCAGGTGAGCCCTCTCCAGGTCTCCAGCATGCGGAGAAGGGCTGTGCGCTCCGCGGGATCTCCCATATGTATGGTAAACTGCATGGAACCCATCCTCCTCCGTACGGTCGGCGTCATGGCCCAGGACAGCCGCGCAATGTGGTTTTGGCAAGATTATATTTACTTTTATTATAATACAGCGGGTTTTCCTGTTCTATTGCCCATTTTCCCCCCAAAAAAGGGCCATATCTGCACGTGTGTACAGATATGGCCCTTCCTTTCTTTTTGAAGTCCCGCCCTGGGACATTGTCGGCTTTCGCAAATCGTCTTTTTCCAAAAAAGTATCATATTTCATAAAATTGAGAAAATCAGACCATTTTTCAGCCCCGCCGCGGCGGCCCGCCGCCGGAGAACACAGATTTCCGCGGCCGGCCCGGTTCCCCGGAAACAGCAGGGCTCGGGGCCGGAAGCTGCGCCCGCAGTGTGCGGCAAAGCGAACTGTTCGGGACAGTCCGGGCGGAGGAGGCGCTATTGCAGCATATATTTCCCCAGCTCCTGCCGGGTATTGATCTGCAGCTTCCGCTTGGCCTCCGCCAGGTGGCGCTTGACCGTATGGGAGGAAATGCCCATGTGCCCTGCAATCTCCTCGTTCGTCCAGCCCCGGGCCGCCAGCATGGCGACCGCAAACTCGGTGGTGGTCAGGTTGTCGGCCACCTGGTGGCCGGTGTCCGGGTTGTGGATCCGCCGCCAGCCCCAGGAGAACCGGTAGGTGATGGAAATGATCCGCCTGAACTCCTCCGGCCACTCCTTCTTGAGCACGGACTCCAGCATCCCGCCCAGCAGGCCGTGGTGCTCCCCGAAGCCCTCGATGAGATCATCGGGCCGGGCCAGCTCCCAGGCGGCCAGCAGATGGCTCTCCGCCCGGTCGGTCTGCTTCAGGCTCATATAGTCCATTACCGCCACCAGGTTCAGATAGATGGCGGGAATGGGGTATTGGGCGGCCCCCATGGCCAGGGTGGCCTCCGCCATGCCGGCGCTCCGGCCGTAGTCCTTCTGGAGATAGAGATAGTGGGAATGGACATACAGGGCAAAGGCCCGCAGGCCCGGCGGCAGCAGGGACATGAAGTCCTCCGCGGGGGGCAGCCTGTCCGGCATGGGCAGGTGGAGGAGCACCGCGGCCGTGGCCGCCACAAAGCCCGCCGCCGCCCGGTATGTGGGGGACGCCTCGCCGGCGGCGTACAGGGTGCGCTCCACCTCCCCCAGGGCGGAACGGGCCTGCGGGATGTCCCCCAGGGACAGGCTGGCAAAGGCGAAAATCAGGCAGGCGGACAGCCGCGTCCCCAGATCCGGGCTGGTAAAGTAGCCCTTCACCTCCCTGGCCGCCTCCTCCGGGTGCCCGCTGAAATAGTGGTACTCCGCCAGGGCGATGTCCCGCCGGGGCCCCTCCTCCATGGCCTCCACGGCGGCAAGGCACTGGCCGGGCGCAAAGGGGGTGTTCATCAGGGGCATGAGCGTCCGCCCGGCGGTCTGGGCCGCCGGGTGGGGCGTGGCCGCCGGCGCCTCCTGCGGGGCTGCCGCCCTGTGCCTGGCCCGCCGCTGATCCTCCGGCTTCCCGGCATCCGCAGGGACGGCCCAGGAGCCGCTGAATTTCTGGGCCCCGGGGATGCGGCCCTCTGTGCACAGCTTCTGAACCAGGCGCTCTGATACGCCCCATTTTTCCGCCGCCTCCCGGATGGATATGTAACCGTCCATGCTGCTCCCGCCTTTCCAAAATCCCGTCATGTCCGACCCGGCAAAGGGGCCGCGCGCCTCCGGCCGGCCGTCACGGCTCCTGCCGCAGCCACAGCTCCCGCAGACCCAGGTGGGTGAGCATGGGCTCCCACACCACCGGGATGCGCAGCAGGGGGCGCACATAGGCGCCGTTCCCCCCTGTGAGCACCACCGTAAGTGGGCCGAACTGCTCCTCCAGCCGGGCCGCAATCCCCTCCACGGCCCCGGCGGCGCCGTAGATGGCGCCGTATCGCATGCAGCGCTCCGTATCGGTGCCCACAAGCCCCTCCGGCGGGGAGAGGGTGACCGGGGGAAGCTGGGCCGCCCTGGCGCTGAGGGCGT
The DNA here is from genome assembly GCF_002161215.1 of Flavonifractor sp. An10. GTDB lineage: Bacteria > Bacillota > Clostridia > Oscillospirales > Oscillospiraceae > Flavonifractor > Flavonifractor avistercoris. Next base: position 88,207 of record NZ_NFMB01000008.1, on the reverse strand, counting down.
CCAGGGAGAGGGACAGGCCGGCGAGGATCATGCCGCCCCGGAACACCCCCTCCCTGTCCACCACCGACAGGGTGGTGGCGGTGCCCATGTCAAACACGGCCAGGGGCGGGGCGTACCGGGCCAGGGCGGCCACACAGTCCACCACCCGATCCATGCCCAGGGCCGCCCCGTCATAGTCCCCCAGGGGCAGGCCGGTGGGGGTATCCCTGCCCACCGTCAGCACGCGCCCGCCCGTGACGCAGGCGAGGGCATCGGCCACCGGGCCGGTGAGGGCCGGCACCACCGAGGACAGCGCCGCCCCGCGGAAGGGGCCCGCCCCGGCCAGCAGGGCCCTCAGGGCGGCGGCCCAGTCCCGGGGCCCCTCCTCCCGGCCGGCGGGCAGGCGGCGCAGGAAGGCCGGCCGCTCCCCCACAAAGCCGGCCACGGCCACGGTGGTGTTGCCGATATCCACTGTCAGCAGCATGTCAGACCGGCTGCCCGGCGGCGGGGAGCACCCGCCGCTCCAGCTTGAGGGCCTTGACCAGGGGCACGCACACGGCGGGGGTGACCACGGCGGCCACGGCGGCCTCCGGGATGCCGTTGGCGGCCACGATGCCCATGGCAAAGCCGGTGACGGCCTCCGCCGGGATGCCCTGGGCCGCGGCGTAGGCCTCGGTAAAGAGGACGCAGATGGAGCCCATCACCAGGGCGGTGTTGGTGAAGGCCCCCACCACGCCGGCCAGGGCCATGGTGCCGGCCTGCACCCCGGCGCCGCGCCTGCCGGGCAGGCGGCGGAACAGGGCGTACACCAGCCAGGGCGTCACCCCCACCAGGATGCGCGGCACAAAGCAGATGAACAGGGCCCAGGGGCTGCCCCGATCCAGGCCGGGGGCCGGGATGAGAGGGGTAAAGACGAAGGAGGACAGGCCGGGCACCAGGGTGTTCTTCAGCAGGCTGGCCAGCCCGAACATGCCGCCGAGAAACGCCCCCTTCTTCGGCCCAAGCAGGATGGAGCCGATGATCACCGGCACGTGGAGCACCGTGGCCTTGATGACCGGCAGATCAATGAGGCCCAGCGGGGTGAAGGTGAGCAGGAAAAGGATGGCGGTGAACATGGCCAGGATGGCCAGGCTCTGCACCTGCCGGGTGCGCTGCGCGCGGGTCTGCGTGTGTTTCATATGCAATTTCCTCCTGCTGCCGTTCCCGTCCTGCGGGATACAGCGCAAAATTTTATGCGGCCGCCGCGGGCAGGGGCGGGATCTTCCGTCTCGCGTCCGAGTACAGAGATCCTCTGTCCGAAGCAGTCAAAGCCATTATAGGCAATCCGCCCACAAAATGCAACGGCATTGTGGAAAGCCGCCGGGATTTCTGCTATAATGCTGGACAAACCCAGACGCCGGGGCGCCCGCCCCGGGCAAAGGAGTGCTTTTTTATGCTGAAGGGGAAAACCGTGCTGCTGGCCGTCACCGGCGGCATCGCCTGCTATAAATCCGCCGGCCTGGCCTCCGCCCTGGTGAAGCGGGGCGCCAATGTCCATGTGCTGATGACCCGGAACGCCACCGAGTTCATCGGCCCCCACACCTTTGAGTCCCTGACCGGCAACCGCGTGAGCGTGGACACCTTCGACCGGAACTATCCGTTCCAGGTGGAGCACATCGCCCTGGCCGACCAGGCGGACGCGGTGCTGGTGGCCCCCGCCACGGCCAATGTGCTGGCCAAGCTGGCCCACGGGCTGGCGGACGATATGCTCACCACCACCATCCTGGCCTGCGACTGCCCCAAGCTGGCGGCCCCCGCCATGAACACCCGCATGTATGAGAACCCGGTGACCCAGGACAACCTGGCCCTCCTGCGGCGGTACGGCTGGCAGCTGATTGAGCCGGCCAGCGGCCGGCTGGCCTGCGGCGCGGTGGGCAAGGGCAAGATGCCGGAGCCGGAGGAGCTTCTGGAGTACGTGGAGCACGCCATAGGCCACGGGCGGGACATGGAGGGCCTGCGGGTTCTGGTCACCGCCGGCCCCACCCAGGAGGCGCTGGATCCGGTGCGCTATCTCACCAACCACTCCACCGGGCGCATGGGCTACGCCATCGCCCGGGCCGCCGCCGCCCGCGGGGCGGAGGTCACGCTGGTGTCCGGCCCCACCGGCCTGAGAAAGCCCGTCTGCGTGGACACGGTGGATGTGGTATCCGCCCAGGACATGTTTGAGGCGGTCACCGCCCGGGCCGCCGGACAGGACATCATCATCAAGGCCGCCGCCGTGGCCGACTACCGGCCCGCGGTCTGCTCGGAGGACAAGCTGAAAAAGGACGGGGACGACTCGGTGCCCGCCCTGCCCCTGGCCCGCACCAGGGACATTCTGGCCTGGCTGGGGGAGCACAGGGTGCCGGGGCAGTTCCTGTGCGGGTTTTCCATGGAGACGCGGGATCTGGTGGAAAACTCCCGGAAGAAGCTGGAGAAAAAGCACCTGGATCTGATCGCCGCCAACAACCTGCGGGATCCCGGGGCGGGCTTCGGCACCTCCACCAACCTGCTTACCCTCATCGCCCGGGATGAGACCGTGGAGCTGCCCATCCTGGACAAGGAGGAGGCCGCCCACGCCCTGCTGGATCACATCCTCGCCCGGCGGCAGCCCCGGAGAGCATAGGCCCGCCCCGTATATCTCGGACACAGGCCTGCCGGCGTCCCCGGACGCCGGCAGGCTTTTGTCCGCGCCCGGCGGCGCCCGGGCCGTCCCGTCCTACATCCGCATGGCCGCGTCCAGGGCCAGGGCGGAGCGCTCACACTCGTCCGGAAGCATGGTGAGCTGGACGCACAGCGGGCTGCCCTTCATGCGCTGGCTGGCGTAGGTCAGGCCGTTGCTGCGCTCATCCAGCAGCGGATGGTCGATCTGGGCCGGATCCCCCAGCAGCACCACCTTGGTTCCCCTCCCCACCCGGGTGACAATGCCCTTCACCTGGCGGGGGGTGAGGTTCTGGGCCTCGTCGATGATAAGCCAGGTGTCGGTGATGGAGCGGCCCCGCATGAAGTTCATGGCCTCTGCGGTGATCACGCCGGTGTCAAAGAGATAGTCGATGCGGCCGCGCAGCTCCTCCTCGCTGCGCTTTTCCTTCCGGCCCTCCAGATCCAGGAGGATCTCCAGGTTATCCACCACGGGCCGCAGGAGGGGGGAAATCTTGTCCTGCTCACTGCCCGGGAGGAAGCCGATGTCCTGGTCAAACTGGGCGTTGGGCCGGCACACCAGAATCTTCCGGTACTGCCGCTCCTCCGCCTCCAGCACCAGCTCCAGCCCCGCGGCCAGGGCGTAAAAGGTCTTGGCCGTGCCGGCCGGCCCCTGGACGATGGTGAGGGGTGCCTCTTCGGCGGGGAGGAGCAGGGCCTCCTGCAGGAACTGCTGCCCCACGCTGCGGGGCCGGACGCCAAAGGGGCGCGCGCCGCCGCGGCGCAGCGGCACGGCCATGCCGTCCCGGATCCGGCCCAGCAGGGTCTTCTTTTCCGCGGTGTCCGAGTGCAGAACCACAAACTGGTTTTCCGTCAGGGCCAGGGGGAGCTGCCGCCCGGACTCGTCCGCGGCATAGAGCGCCTGCGCCGGGATCCCCTTTTTCTTGAAGCCGGAGAACAGGGCGTCGGGCACGTAGGCGTCCGCCCGGCCGGTGTAGGGCCGCCCGTCGTCAGGCATGCGGTCGGTGGTAAAGTCCTCCGCCGGCACCCCCATCATCTGGGCCTGGATGCGGGAGACGATGTCCCGGGTGACCAGGACGGCGGGGATCCCCTCATCCAGCAGGCCCCGGCACACCTTCAGGATACGGCCCTCCCGGCTGTAGGGCGACAGCCCCCGGGGGAGCGGGACGTCCACGTGGTTGACCTCCAGCCGCAGCGTGCCGCCCCCGGCCAGGGGCACCCCGTCCACCAGGCTGCCCCGCAGGCGCAGCCCCTCCAGAAAGCGGATCACCTGCCGGGCGTTGCCGCCCTGCTCGCCCTCCGCCCCCTTCAGGCGGTCAAGCTCCTTCAGCACCACCAGGGGCAGCACAATGTGGTTGTCCTCAAAGGACTCCAGGGCGTAGGGGGCCTGGGTGAGTACGTTGGTGTCCAGCACATAGGTTTTCTGCATGATCGCTCCAGCCTTTCTGTTTGGTGTGGGCGGGAGGACGGAAAATCAGCGCCGGCCCGCCCTGTAAGGGCGCAAGCCGGCGCTGATGAAAAGGACATAATATTCTGTTCCGGGCCGTCCGCTGCTCCGCTCCATCCAACCGCTCCCAACCGATGCACCGCGGCATCTGCCTCCAGTATAAAGGCGGCGGCCGGGGCGCTCCACCGTGTTCGTGTAAAGAGTCGGTCAAGTTTCTGCGCAGGCCGGACGGGCCCCGCTCACGGCTGTGGCCGGGTGCGGGCCCAGTAGGCGGCCATGCTCTCGCCGGGCTGCCCGGTGGTCTCGCGGGACAGGTAGGCGGCCCACGCCCCAGGCGGGGCCCAGGAGCGGGCGGCGTCCTCGTCGGGGAACTCCACCTCGGCGTAGAAGAAGCCGGTCTCCAGTGCCGGATCCACCGAGTTGACCTCCAGGGTGAGGCCGCCGGGGAGGGGATAGCGGCGCTGCTCTTTTTCGATCATGGGGCCGGAGAGCAGGGTGATCAGCCGGGCGTATTCCTTCTCCTCCACCGGCAGCTCAATCTCCTCACGCACCAGGCCGCCCTTGCCCTTGAAGCAGAGGACATACTGTACCGGCCCGCCCGCCAGGGCCTCCCGGCGGATGCGCACGGCGGGGCAGACGGCGAAATAGCCCTGAGCCATGTGCCAGACTTGGGCGGGGGTTCCCTCCGGCCAGCCGTTTACCAGCCAGCGGCGTTCAATCTCCATGGGCGCCGCCTCAGAAGGGGATGGCCACGATGGCGGGCACCAGGATGGGCACCGCCAGGGAGAGCACCACGCCGGAGGTGAAGGAGTAGATGGTGATGCGCTCATGGGTGGCGCCCACCACCACGGGGAGCACCGTGTCCATGGCCGCCGCGCCAGGGAGGGAGGCGCACTCCACATAGCCGATGTACTTGGCCACAAAGGGGATGGAGATGATGGAGAAGATCTCCCGCATCACATTGGACAGGAAGGCCACGGCGGACACCGACAGGGAGTAGGGGGCCAGCAGGGTGGGGGCCAGGGAGTACCACCCCATGCCGGAGGCGGCGGCCATGGAGTCCTTGATCCCCAGGGGGAGGAAGAGCCCCGCAATGGCCGCGCACACCAGGGAGCCCAGGCAGACCGCAACGGGCACCAGCAGCACCTGGAACCCGGCGGTCTTCACGTCGCTGAGGAAGGTGCCCTGCTTGCCCATGTCCATGCCCACCATGAACAGCAGCAGGTAGAGGCCGAAGTTGATGATCGTGCCGCAGTGGACGGTGACGGCGGCGGGCAGGACGAAGCGGCCGGCCAGCATGCCCAGCACCACGGCGATGACGATCCACAGGGTCAGGGAGTTGTCCGCCTTGCCGGCCTGGTGGGCCTCCTCCTCCCGGGCCGCCTCGCTGCCCCGGGGCAGGCCGTAGCGATCCAGCTTGAGGACAAACCGCCGCAGCAGGGTGAGGGCGACCAGGGAGCCCGCCATGGCGAACACGGTGATCACCAGGGCGGACAGGCCGATCTCCCCCAGGGAGGAGACCACCTCGTCATTGGCGCCCAGGTTCACGCCCAGGGTGACAATCAGGATCATGAGGGCCACGAACTGGAGCTTGCTCACCCACACCAGGGGGCGGCTGCGCAGGGCCTTCCGGGAGCCCAGAAACGCGCCGAGGACAACAAGACCGATGTAGATCGCCAGATTGCTCAGGGTGCCGAGGGTAGTTCCCATAGTGATCCATCCTTTTTTATGATAATTAGGGGCCTCCACATTGTAGCATGGGCAGGTGGAAAAGTCCACCCCCTGCGGAGCCTCAGGCGGCGGCCATCTCCCCTGCGGGGAGGCCCTCCCCCTGCCAGAGGTACCGGCCGGTGCCGTGGGAGGCGTTGTATTCCTCCACCACCCCGGCGGCCAGATCCGGCCAGTCGCTGATGAGGCCGGTGACGCCCATCTGCAGATACTGCTCCATCTTATCCGTATCGTATACCGTCCACACGTAGACCGGCAGGCCCAGCTCCCGGGCCTGGGCCACCAGGCGGTTGCTCACCAGGCTCTCCTCCACCGCCAGGAAGTCGATGTCGTACTGCCAGATGGTCTCGTCCAGATCCCCGGCGCTGGCGTAGGCGCAGTAGCCCACCCACCACTCCGGGTGGGTCTCGTGGATGGTGGTGAGGCAGGGGTAGTCCAGGGACATGAAGATGGCCCGCTCCCCGAAGTCATGGGCCTCCACCACCTCCAGGATGGCCCGGGCCAGGGCCTCCCCCTGGCCGGCCTCCGGCTTGAGCTCGATGAGCAGGCCCATGCCGCTCTCATCGGCCTGGCAGAACCGGATGAGCTCCTCCAGGGAGGCGATGTATCCGGTGTCCTGATAGCTGGAGGCGTCGTGGAGGGGCAGGGCGCGCAGCTCCTCCCAGGTCAGGGCGGACACGCTCTCCATCCGCCCCGCCAGCCGCAGGAGGCTTCCGTCGTGGAAGGCCACGGGCACGCCGTCGGCGGTAAGCTGGATGTCCACCTCCGCGTAGTCGGCCCCCATGTCCGCCGCCGCCTCCACCGCCGGCAGGGTGTTCTCCACGCCGTAGATGCTGCCCCGGTGGCCCATGACGATGGGGGCGTGGAGCAGCGGCGGCTGGTAGCAGTTGATGACCAGGTAGCCGGCCAGCAGGGCGCACACCGCAGCGGACACGGCCTTCCAGCGCCGTTTGGCCCAGCGGGCCCGGACAGCCGCCTTGAAGCGGGCCCACCGCTTCGACCAGATGGCCAGGATGGTGCGGCTGTCCTCGCTCCACGGGGCCTCCGCCGGAATCGCCAGGTTCTCCCGGGACAGGATCCAGGACAGAACCAGATAGAGGAAGGCGGCCATCAGCACGGTGTGGAGCAGCGTGGTGACCAGCCAGTAGAGCAGATCGATGCGGAAGGCCTCGGAGTACACCAGATATTTCAGGAAAAACCGGTCAAAGTCCCCGGGCTCCAGTACGTTGCGCCGCCAGTACCGGGCCAGCTCCGAGTCGGCCTGCATCCACAGGAGAAGCCCTCCCGCCAGCACCGCCAGCCGCTTCCAGCCCATGCGCCGCAGGCAGCCCACGCTGCTCCGGGCCGCCTGCCCGAACCTCTCCCGCCGCAGGGCCATAAAGATGGGGACGAAGAACAGCAGGAAGTGGGCCCCGTAATAGGCGGCGTAGATGGCGATGACCCCCGCCGTGCCGACGGCGGTGTTGATCATCTCCCCCAGGATGAACCAGGGAATGGTGATGGCGGGCACCAGGGAGTGGAGGTACACCGTTTGGGCCAGGGGGAGGAGCAGCAGATAGTACAGGGAGCTTGGCACCACAGACCAGCCCTTCATGGCACCCAGGGCCCACAGGGCCTGCTTCATCACCCGGCGCACGGCGACCTCCTCCCCCTGGCGGGCGAGGGCCACCAGGCGGATGACCACGCTCAGCTCATAGAAGGCCAGCAGCCCGGCGGCGAAGAACAGGGCCAGGAAGATCAAGGCGCCCTTCAGGTTCAGGAAGGTACCCAGCACATCCGCGTTGAAGGAGATCCCCACCGACGACACATAGGTCTGGTAGATCTCCCGCAGCAGCGGGCTGATGACCACCAGGGTCACCAGCTTCCACAGCAGTTCGAATTTCAGCACGCTCCACACGGCGTTTCTCAGCTTCACACGCGCCACCTCACAACACAAAATCCAAACACGAATCATAGCACTTTTTGGAAGGTGCTGCAAGAGGCGCGGGGCACGACGACTCGGTGCGCCCCATAAACGGATGCTGCGGCTGTCTTGGTATTTCAGAGGCAGGGCACCGCCGCCATGAACTCCCGTTTAGGGGGGCCGGTGGAAAAGCAACCCCCGGTACCCTTTCCCCCTCCTTTTTCTTTGAAAAATAGGGGCGCCTGCGCAGGCGCCCCCCAGGACAGAGGAAATTTTTCAGGCGTCGGGCGGCGGGCCGCCGGGGGGATGCAGGCGCTTGTACCACACCCGGCTCATGACCGCAGGCACCGCAATGCAGAGGACGGAACAGAGGAACAACAGGAAGATGATGACGATCGCCCCCATCAGGAGGGAGGAGAGGAGGATCAGCAGGCCCGAGACGAAGGACAGCCTGCCCGACAGCCGCTGGGTGCGGTTCCACACGTCCGGGTCGGTCAGGGTCCAGCGGGTTCGGATGCCCATGTACTCGTTGGGCTTCCACTTGCCCTCCTCGCAGCCTAGGGACAGGTACAGCAGGCCGATCAGGGCAATGCCCATCCGGGCCCAGGCGATCTCGTCGGGCCGGAACAGGCCCGCGGTCAGGGCAGTAGTGCACACGTCCAGGAGGAGCAGGAGAACCAGGGCGGCGGTCTCAAGGCGGCTGCGGAGCCTGCCCCGGCCAAGCCGGGGCAGCAGGGCCAGCATCGGCCCCGGGACCGCCAGGAGCCACAGCCAGGCATTGACGCCCGTTTCCCCGCTGCCCCAGCGGAGGGAAAGGTGATAGTACATCGCCACCAGCACCAGGGGCCACAGGGCCAGGAGCCACAGCGGGAGTGGATACTTTCTCCGTTTCATAGGCGCAGCCTCCTTTCACGTCATGCCAGGCGGACCGCCTGGGTCCCCGCCGCCAGGTGGGCCTCCCCGCAGGCTGGCGATCCAGCCGGTGAGCTCATCCAGCACGGACAGGTTGAGTTCGTAATAGATATATTTCCCCTGCCGCCGGTCGGAGATGAGCCCCGCCTCCCGCAGTACAGACAGGTGGTGGGAGATGGTGGCCCCGGTCATATCGAAATGGGAGCCGATCTCCCCGGCGGTCTTGGCCCGGTCCCGCAGCAGCCGGAGGATCTCCCGGCGGGTGGGGTCGCTGAGGGCCTTGAAGGTCTCCTGAAAGCCCACAGCGGCCGCCCTCCTTTCATTTAGATATTTATCTAAATAAAGGATAGCATACGGCCGGGAGCCTGTCAATCAGATATTTAGAAGTTTGTCGAAATGTATGCCTGAGCCGGCTTTCCCCCATGAAATGCAGAAAAGCCTGGGCCGCCCAACAGGGCGGCCCAGGCTCTGCAACAATGGATTACCGGATGGCCTTGGTGTCCACTTCTTCCTTCAGCATGGCGGCGAAGTCGGCCAGGGCCATGGCGCCCAGATCCTCGCCGGAGCGGCGGCGGGGGGAGACGGTGCCGTTCTCCATGTCCCGGTCGCCCACCACCAGCATGTAGGGGATCTTCTCCAGGGTGGCCTCGCGGATCTTCTTGCCGATCTTCTCGCTGCGGTGATCCACCTCCACCCGGAAGCCCTGCGCGTCCAGCTGGGCGGCCACGGAGTCGGCGTACTCAGCGGCCCGGTCAGTGACGGGGAGCACCTTCACCTGCACGGGGGCCAGCCAGGCGGGGAAGGCGCCGGCGAAGTGCTCGGTGATCACGCCGATGAACCGCTCGATGGAGCCCAGCACCACCCGGTGGATCATGACGGGGCGGTGCTTCTCGCCGTCCTCGCCGGTGTACTCCAGCTCGAACCGCTCGGGCAGCTGGGAGTCCAGCTGAATGGTGCCGCACTGCCAGGTGCGGCCCAGGGAGTCGGCCAGATGGAAGTCCAGCTTGGGGCCGTAGAAGGCGCCGTCGCCCTCGTTGATGACGAACTCCTTGCCCATGTCGGTGATGGCGTTCTTCAGGATGTCCTGGTTGTGCTCCCACTGCTCCACAGTGCCGATGTGATCCTCGGGCATGGTGGACAGCTCAATGGTGTAGGTCAGGCCGAAGGTGGAGTACACCTCGTCAAACAGGCGGACGGTCTCCTGGATCACGTCTTTCAGCTGATCCGGGGTCATGAAGATGTGGGCGTCGTCCTGGTTGAAGCAGCGCACCCGGAACAGGCCGTGGAGGGCGCCGGACAGCTCGTGCCGGTGAACCAGGCCGATCTCGCCCACCCGCAGGGGCAGCTCCCGGTAGGAGTGGGGCTCGCTGGCGTAGACCAGCATGCCGCCGGGGCAGTTCATGGGCTTGATGGCGTAGTCCTCGTCGTCAATGACGGTGGTGTACATGTTCTGCTTATAGTGATCCCAGTGGCCGGAGCGCTCCCACAGCTGGCGGTTGAGGATGATGGGGGTGGAGATCTCCACATAGCCGTACTTCTTGTGCACCTGCCGCCAGTAGTCCAGCAGGGTGTTCTTCAGCACCATGCCCTTGGGCAGGAAGAAGGGGAAGCCGGGGCCCTCGTCCCGCAGCATGAACAGGCCCAGTTCACGGCCCAGCTTGCGGTGATCCCGCTTCTTGGCCTCCTCAATGCGCTGGAGGTACGCGTCCAGCTCGTCCTTCTTGGGGAAGGCGATGCCGTAGATGCGCTGCAGGGTCTCCCGGTTGGAGTCGCCCCGCCAGTAGGCGGCGTTGCAGGCGGTGAGCTTCAGGGCGTTGCCCTTCACCCGGCCGGTGGAGTCCAGATGGGGGCCGGCGCACAGGTCGGTGAACTCCCCCTGCTTGTAGAAGGAGATGTGGGCGTCCTCGGGTAGGTCGTTGATCAGCTCCACCTTGAAGGGCTCGCCCTTCTCCTCCATGAACTTCAGGGCCTCGTCCCGGGGCAGCTCAAACCGCTCCAGCTTCAGCTTCTCCTTGCAGATCTTGCGCATCTCCGCCTCGATCTGCTCCAGGTGCTCCGGCGTGAAGGCGAAGGGGGCGTCCATGTCGTAGTACCAGCCCTCGTCGATGGAGGGGCCGATGGCCAGCTTCACCTCCGGCCACAGGCGCTTCACCGCCTGGGCCATGATGTGGGAGCAGGTGTGCCAGTAGGTCTGGCGGTATTCGGGGTTCTCAAAGGAAAATTCGTTGTTTTTGTTCTCTTCGCTCATGGTGATACCTCCTGATAGAGTAGGGGCCGCCGCCCTCGGCGGCCCGGAAAGGGGATGCGGGAGGGGTAAGAAGTCAAAAAACGCCTCACCCCTGAGTGTGTCAGGGGTGAGGCGTCGTCATACGTCCCACGGTTCCACCCTGCTTGCAAGAAGCGTTTGAGCCGTCGCGAGCAGCGCGGATGGACCGAAGCGAGGGCGAGGGGAGGGCCGCAAGGCCCGGACACCAGCCCGAGTCGGAGGGAAGCCGCGCGTCGCGAGCAGGCGAAACGTGATCACTTGCCGCTTTGTGTCTTTCTGTAACGGGAAAGCCCCGGCCCGGTTGTCCCGGGCGGCTCGGGAGTGGTACAGCCGCCGCGTGTCGTGGGGCGCTTCCACCGTGCGCGCCCCTCTCTGTCCGCCGCTGTGCGGGTTCGTCTCCGTCTTTGCCGGTTTGACAGAGGTACTATATCACCCCCGGCGGGGAAAGTCAAGGGGCCAGTTTCCGCCGGCGGCGCCGGGAAATTTCCCACCAAAACTGATATTTACAGTTTATTCACATTAAAGACACGATTTAGCCTTATTTACTGGGTATGATATACCCAGATTCAGAGATGAATCGAACGTGAGACCATCCTCCCAAACCAATTCCTCTCTTATCCCTCTCCAACACCTTTGCACAACACACACACCCGAAACGCCCCGGCCGGAAGGCCGGGGCGTTTCGGCATTTTGCCTGCAAAAAGGTCTTGACCTAAAGTCAACTTCATGTAGTAAAATGGGGACAACAAAACCAGAGGAGTGTATGCCTGTGATTACCAAGCAATTTCAGAACCTGACCCTGCCCCAGCTGGGCTTTGGCAGCATGCGCCTGCCCCTGCTGCCCGGCGGCGGGGACGAGGATGCAGACCAGGCCGCGGTGGACAGGATGGTGGACACCGCCATGGCCCGGGGGGCCAACTACTTCGACACCGCCTACGGCTACCACGGCGGCAAGTCCGAGGTGGTGATAGGGAAGGCCCTGTCCCGCTATCCCCGGGAGAGCTTCTTCCTGGCAGACAAGTTCCCCGGCTACGATGTGGACAACATCCGGGCCGACAAGGTGGAGGCCATTTTTGAGGAGCAGCTGCGCCGCTGCGGTGTGGAATACTTCGACTTCTATCTGTTCCACAATGTGTACGAGCGCAACGTGGAGCCATACCTCGACCCCGAGAACCGGGTGGTGGAGTATCTGCTGGAGCAGAAGAGGAACGGCCGCATCCGCCACCTGGGCTTTTCCGCCCACGGCGCCCTGCCGGTGATCCGGAAGTTCCTGGACGCGGTGGGGGAGCACATGGAGTTTGGCCAGCTCCAGCTCAACTATCTGGACTGGGACTTTCAGCAGGCCAGGGACAAGGCGGCCGAACTCAACCGCCGGAACATCCCCATCTGGGTCATGGAGCCCCTGCGGGGCGGCCGCCTGGCCCGGCTGACCGAGGAGGAGGCGGAGAAGCTCCGCGCCCTGCGGCCCGGCGAGAGCCCCGTGGGCTGGGCCTTCCGCTTCCTCCAGAGCGTGCCCGGCGTGACGGTGATCCTCTCCGGCATGTCCAGCCAGGAGCAGCTGGAGGACAACCTGAACCTCTTTGAGACGGAAACGCCCCTCACCGACGCCGAGATGGACGCCCTCCTGAAAGTGGCCGGCGGCATGGTGAACAGCCGGACGCTCCCCTGCACCGCCTGCCGCTACTGCGTGGATCACTGCCCCAGGGGCCTGGACATTCCCAACCTGCTCGCCCTCTACAACGAGCACACCTTCACCGGCGGCGGCTTCATCGCCCCCATGGCGGTGGGCGCCCTGCCCGAGGACAAGCGGCCCTCCGCCTGCATCGGCTGCCGCAGCTGCGAACGGGTGTGTCCCCAGCAGCTGAAAATCTCCGAGGCCCTGGCCGACTTCGCCAGGCAGCTGGGCTGAACTCCATACCGCAAATACACGAGAGCGAGGCCGCCGGGCAATGCCCGGCGGCCTCGCTCTTTCCTCTGTAATCGTTGCAATCAGCGGCGTTTTGGAGTATCATATACACCGATACGATTCCGATGAATACGCAAAAAAGGAGGCGCGGTTTTCTATGCGCGATGGATTTGTCAAAGTGGCCGCCGGCACCCCGGAGATCCGGGTGGCCGACTGCCGCTATAACGCCGAACAGATTTTCACCCTCATGCGGGAGGCGGACAAGCAGGGGGTGCGGGTGCTGGCCCTGCCCGAGCTGTGCCTCACCGGGTACACCTGCGGGGATCTCTTCCTCCAGGACACTCTGCTCAAGGGGGCCGAGGAGGGCCTGGCCACCATTCTGGAGGCCACCAAGAACCTGGATATGCTCACCGCCCTGGGCCTGCCGGTGAAAAATCCGTGGGACGGCAAGCTCTACAACTGCGCGGCGGTCATCCACAAGGGGGAGATCCTGGGCCTGGTGCCCAAGACCTATGTCCCCAACTATGGGGAGTTCTACGAGGGGCGCTGGTTCACCTCCGGCAAGAACCTGGATGTCCTCTTGAATCTGTGCGGCCAGCAGGTCAGCATATGGGACAGGGAGATCTGGGCCTGCGACACCATGCCCGACCTGGTGGTGGGGGTGGAGATCTGTGAGGATCTGTGGGCCTCCACGCCCCCCTCCGTGGCCCTGGCCCAGGCGGGGGCCACCGTGATCCTTAACCTGTCCGCATCCGACGAGGTGGTGGGCAAGGCGGATTACCGCCGCACCCTGGTCACCGGCCAGTCCGCCCGGCTGCTGTGCGGCTACGTCTATGCCAACGCCGGGGAGGGGGAGTCCACCACCGACCTGGTGTTCTCCGGCCACAATCTGATCGCCGAGAACGGCGCCCTCCTGGCCGAGCGGCGGTTTGCCTCCGGCCTCACCGTCAGTGAGATCGACGTCGGCCGCCTGGCCTACGAGCGGAGGCGGATGAACACCTTCACCCCCCCGGAGCGGGATCCCATGGGGGAGGCCCACTGCCTGGGGATCTGCCGGGCTCACTTCTCCCTGGAGCCGTGCACCACCACCCTGACCAGGCCGGTGAGCCCCCTGCCCTTCATCCCGGAGGACGCGGGGGAGCGGCGGGATCGCTGCGAGGAGATCATCCTCCTGTCCGCCCTGGGCCTGAAAAAACGGCTGGAGCACACCGGCGCCAAGGCGGCGGTGGTGGGCCTGTCCGGCGGGCTGGACTCCACCCTGGCGATTTTGATCACCGCCGTGGCCATGAAGCTGCTGGATCGGCCGGCCAGCGACATCATCGCCGTCACCATGCCCTGCTTCGGCACCACCGACCGCACCCGGGACAACGCCGTGGAGCTGGCCGGGCGGCTGGGGGCCACCCTCAAGCGCATCGACATCGGCGCGGCGGTGAAGCAGCACTTCCGGGACATCGGCCAGTCCATGGACAACCACGACGTGACCTTTGAGAACAGCCAGGCCAGAGAGCGCACCCAGGTGCTCATGGACATCGCCAACCAGTACGGCGGCCTGGTGGTGGGCACCGGGGATCTCTCCGAGCTGGCCCTGGGCTGGGCCACCTACAACGGCGACCACATGAGCATGTACGGCGTCAACGCCAGCATACCCAAGACCCTGGTGCGCCACCTGGTGTCCTACGTGGCCGGGGACAAGGCGGAGGAGGATCAGGCCCTGTCCAGCGTGCTGGAGGACATCCTGGACACCCCCGTCTCCCCCGAGCTGCTCCCCGCCGTGGGCGGGCAGATCGCCCAGAAGACGGAGGATCTGGTGGGGCCCTACGAGCTCCACGACTTCTTCCTCTACTACGCCATCCGCTGGGCCTTCCCGCCCCGGAAGGTGCTCCGCCTGGCGGAGCACGCCTTTGGCCGCAGCTATGACCGGGCCACCATCCTCAAGTGGCTGCGCACCTTCTACCGCCGCTTCTTCGCCCAGCAGTTCAAGCGCTCCTGCCTGCCCGACGGGCCCAAGGTGGGCTCCGTCACCCTCTCCCCCCGGGGCGACTGGAGAATGCCCTCCGACGCGGTGGCCTCCCTGTGGCTGGAGGAACTGGAGGGATTGGAGTAAGTGAACATCTATCTGGATCTATTCTGGACGTTTTCCAAGATCGGCGCGTGCACCTTCGGCGGAGGGTACGCCATGCTGCCCATCCTCCAGCGTGAGCTGGTGGAGAAGCGGGGCTGGGCCACGGAGGAGGAGCTGTCCGACTACTTCGCCATCGGCCAGTGCACCCCCGGCATCATCGCCGTCAATACCGCCACCTTTGCGGGCCACAAGCAGCGGGGGGCGGCCGGGGGCGTGACGGCCACCCTGGGGCTGGTGTTCCCCTGCCTGGTGATCATCATGATTGTGGCCGCCTTCCTCCAGAACTTCGCGGAGC
The DNA here is from genome assembly GCF_002161215.1 of Flavonifractor sp. An10. Taxonomy (GTDB): domain Bacteria; phylum Bacillota; class Clostridia; order Oscillospirales; family Oscillospiraceae; genus Flavonifractor; species Flavonifractor avistercoris. Next base: position 72,970 of record NZ_NFMB01000008.1, on the reverse strand, counting down.
TGCCGGTGGTGATCCACGCCTTCAACGGCGTGCGGGCCTGCGTGTGCGCCCTGATCCTGTCCAGCATCCTCAAGCTGCGGAAGTCCAGCGTGGTGGACGGCCCCACCACCGCCATCTTTGCGGCGGTGCTGGTGCTGGCGGTGGTGGGGAACTTTGTCACCGTGCCGGAGGGTGCGGCGGGGGCCGTGCTTGGCTTCATCACCTCCCCCATTGTGCTGGTGGTGGCCGCCGGCGTGGCCGGACTGTGCGTCCGGGCGGCGAAGGGGGGACTGCGGAAATGATCTACCTGCGCCTGTTCTTTGAGTTTTTCAAGGTGGGCCTGTTCTCCATCGGCGGCGGGCTGGCCACCATCCCCTTCCTCACCGACCTGGGCAGCCGCACCGGCTGGTTCACCTCCGGGGAGCTGGCCAACATGATCGCCATCTCCGAGTCCACCCCCGGCCCCATGGGGGTCAACATGGCCACCTATGTGGGCTTTCACCTGCGGGGCATCCCCGGCGGCGTCACCGCCACCCTGGGCCTGATCTGCCCCTCCATCCTTGTCATCCTGATCATTGCCGGCTTTCTGAAAAAGTTCCGGGAGAGCCGGGGGGTGGACGCGGTGTTCTACGGCATCCGGCCCGCCTCCACCGCCCTCATCGCCGCCGCCCTGGCGGAGGTGTGCTCCATCGCCCTGCTCAACCTGAACGCCTTCTCCGGCGGCGGGGGCATGGCCGCCCTGTTCCAGTGGAAGGGCATCCTGCTGGCCGTGATCGTGTTCCTTTGCCTCCAGGCGGGGCCGCTGAAAAAGCTGCACCCCATCGTGTTTATCGCCGCCTCGGCGGTGGCTGGGGCGGTATTCCAATTCTGAGCAGCTTGCCAAAAAGGCGGAAAGGCCCCGGAGCCCAATGGGCTCCGGGGCCTCTGTGATATGTCTGGATTACGCCTGCTCCGTCCCGGGGGCGTCCGCCGGCGGCAGCTTGGTGACGGTGGCCCACTCCACCCGGCGGTCGGTGAGCACCTCCACCCGGATGTGCAGGCCGTAGACCTCCACCTCGGGGTGGCTGCCGTCCTCGGGGATCACGTTGAGCTGGGCGAAGACCAGCCCACCCAGGGTCTCGGACTCCTCGTCTTCGGGGAAGTCCACGTCCAGGGCCTCGGCCACATCGTCCAGATCCGCCGAGCCGGCGATGCGCCAGGTATTTTCACCCAGGGGGACAATCTCCTGATCCTCCAGGGGGTCGAATTCGTCGTAGATGTTGCCCACGATCTCCTCCAGCAGATCCTCCATGGTCACCAGGCCGGCGGTGCCGCCGTACTCGTCAATGACGATGGCCAGGTGAACCTTCCGGCTCTGCATATCCCGGAAGAGCTTGTCGGCGCGCACCGACTCGGGCACGAAGTAGGCCGGCCGGAGCAGCTCCCGCACCGGCTTGGGCTCCGGCCTGCGGGAATTGATGAGCCACTCCCGGGTGCTGAGCAGGCCGATGATATCGTCGGCGTCCTTCTCATACACCGGGAACCGGGACAGGCCGGTGGACTCTATGGTGGCCTCGATCTCCTCGGGCGTGTCGTCCACCCACAGCATCTCCATGTCGGTGCGGTGAACCATCACGTCCTCGGCGGTCATGTTGTCAAACTCGAAGATGTTCTCGATCATCTCCTTCTCGCCGGCCTGGATGGCGCCCTTCTCCTCACCGATGTCCACCATCATGCGGATGCCCTCCTCGGATACCTCATCGTCCTCCTCATTGGGGTCGATATGTAGCAGCCGGAGCACGCCGTTTGTGGAGACAGTCAGCAGCCAGATCACCGGGCGCATGACGGCGGCCAGGAAGGCCACCACCCGGCAGGTGAAGCGGGCCACGGCGTCGCTTTTCTTCATAGCCACCCGCTTGGGCACCAGCTCGCCGAAAATCAGGGTAAAATAGGAGAGGATCAGGGTAATCAGGATCACCGACAGGGTGTGCACCGCCTCCGCCGCCGCGGCGGTCAGGTGGTACTCGGTGATGAGCCACTGGGACAGGCGGCCGGCCAGGTTGTCGGCGCCGAAGGCCGCGCCCAGGAAGCCGGCCAGGGTGATGCCGATCTGGATGGTGGAGAGAAAGCCGGTGGGCTGCTCGGTGATTTTCAGCAGCAGGGCGGCCTTTTTGTCGCCGTCCTCGGCCTGCCGGCGGAGCACCGCCTCATTCAGGGAGATGACCGCGATTTCCGTGGCGGCAAAGTAGGCGTTGAGCGCGATGAGTATGACCTGGAGTAATATCTGAGGCCATAAAGGGGGTTGCAAGGTGATTCCTCCTCAAAAAATAGATTGCATGGCGGATGCCATACTAAGTAGTAGTATAACATGTTTCTGAAAAAAATCCATATAGGGGAGGAAAAAAGTTGCGCTTCATGCTATAATATCTCCGACTATCCCCGGGGAGGCGAGAGATGATGGATCGGAGCGCGCGCCTGCGGCAGCTTCTGGAGCAGCCGGGCACCTTTGTCAAATGGCTGGTTTTTGCCGGCATCAGCGGCGTGCTGTGCGGCGGGGTGGCCACGGCGTTTTACTACGCCTTTGACGCCGTTACCGGCCTGCGGCACGCCAACCCCTGGCTGCTGTGGCTGCTGCCCCTGGGGGGCGTGGCCATCGTGCTGCTCTACCGCGTGTGCGGCATGGAGGGGGATCGGGGCACCAACTTCGTGCTGGTGGCCGTGCGGGAGGATCAGCCCCTCCGCCTGCGCACCGCCCCCCTGGTCTTTGCCGCCACCATGATCACCCACCTGTGCGGCGGCTCCTCCGGCCGGGAGGGGGCCATCCTCCAGATCGGCGGCTCCATCTCCTCCAAGGTGGGGCGGTGGATGCGCCTGGACGACAAGGACCGGCGCATCATCACCATGTGCGGCATGTCCGCCGCCTTCTCCGCCCTGTTCGGCACCCCCCTCACCGCCGCCATGTTCTCCATGGAAGTCACCAGCGTGGGGGTGCTCTACTACGCCGCCATCGTCCCCTGCGTCCTGTCCTCCATCGTGGGGCTGTGGATGGCCCAGGCCTTCCACGTCCCCCCCACCCAGTTCTCCCTGGACGGGGTGCCCAACCTGACCCCCCTCACCCTGGTGCAGGTCATCGGCCTGGGCATCCTGTTCGCCCTGCTGTCGGTGTTCTTCTGCCGTCTGATGCACGCCGCGCCCCACCTGTACGACAAGTACCTGCCCAACCACCTGGTGCGGGCCGCCGTGGGCGGCGGAGTGGTGATCGCCCTCACCTTCCTGGTGTGGCTGTGGAACCCGGGTACTTACGACTACAACGGCGCCGGCGAGGCGGTGCTCCACGCCGCCATTGAGGGGCAGGCCCGGCCGGAGGCCTTCCTGCTGAAAATGCTCTTCACCACCATCACCCTGGGGGCGGGCTTCAAGGGGGGCGAGATCGTCCCCGTGTTCTTCACCGGCGCCACCTTCGGCTGCACCGCGGCCCCCCTGCTGGGCCTCCACCCCTCCTTTGGCGCCGGGCTGGGCATGGTGAGCGTGTTCTGCGGCGTCACCAACTGCCCCCTGACGGCCCTGCTCCTCTCCCTGGAGCTCTTCGCCGGGGACAGCTACGGCATGTTCACCGGCCAGAGCCTGGGGCTCTTCGCCGTGTGCATCGCCGTGTCCTACATGCTCTCCGGCTATTACGGCCTCTACAGCGAGCAGAAGATCCTCTACAGCAAGCTCCGGCCGGAGTTCATCAACAAGAAGGCCAACGAGGACGAGTAAGGCGGGGGCCTGCCCCCCGCCGTGCCGGCCCGGGCCGCTTCCCCAGGACTTGACAGGGGAGGGAAATCCGCATAAAATGGACACCTTCGATTGGCGCGGGGCGCTCCCGCGCCCGACGACGGCCCTATGGAAGCCTGAATATACGAAAGGAACCTTGACCGGCTATGAACATCTTCGACATCATGGGGCCCATCATGGTCGGGCCGGTTCCATGGAGCGCAGGCGCTCCATGGGTTCCCTGAGATACTTTCACATGCTCGGCGGAAATGAATTCCGCCTGCGCCGAGGTTTTGCCTCTGGCAAAACGCTCGCACGCGCCACAGGCGCGGGGCGCTCCCGCGCCCGACGACGGCCCCACGGAAGCCTGAATATACGAAAGGAACCTTGACCGGCTATGAACATCTTCGACATCATGGGGCCCATCATGGTCGGGCCGGTTCCATGGAGCGCAGGCGCTCCATGGGTTCCCTGAGATACTTTCACATGCTCGGCGGAAATGAATTCCGCCTGCGCCGAGGTTTTGCCTCTGGCAAAACGCTCGCACGCGCCACAGGCGCGGGGCGCTCCCGCGCCCGACGACGGCCCCACGGAAGCCTGAATATACGAAAGGAACCTTGACCGGCTATGAACATCTTCGACATCATGGGGCCCATCATGGTCGGGCCGTCGTCGTCCCACACGGCGGGGGCGGCCCGCATCGGGTATCTGACCCGGAAGCTGCTGGGGAGCCAGCCCAGGCGGGCGGAGCTGCTGCTCCACGGCTCCTTTGCCGCCACCGGGGCGGGCCACGGCACCGACCGGGCCCTGGCGGCCGGCCTGCTGGGCATGCGGCCCGACGACGCCCGGCTGCCCCGCTCCTTCGAGCTGGCGGAGGCGGCGGGGATGGAGCTGAAGCTGGGCAAGACCGTGCTGCGGGGGGCCCACCCCAACACGGTGCTGCTGAAGGTGGAGGACGAGGCGGGCAAGCGCCTGGAGGTCACCGCCTCCTCCCTGGGGGGCGGCCGGGTGCAGGTGTGCGCCATCGATGGGCTGGAGGCCCGGTTCACCGGCGAGCTGCCCACCCTCATCATCCGCAACCAGGATCGGCCCGGCATGGTGGCGGAGGTCACCGGGGTGCTGTCCCGCCGGAGCGTGAACATCGCCACCATGCAGCTCTACCGCAACACCCGGGGCGGCTTGGCGGTGATGGTCATCGAGAGCGACCAGCCCATCTGGGCGGCTGCGGTGGAGGAGCTGCGCGCCTGCCCGGGCATTGAACGGGTGACCTATCTCAACATGGCGGAAGGGGGAGAGTGACATGGCCTTTTCCTCGGTGGCCGGCCTGCTGGAGGCGGCCAGGGACAAGCCTCTGTGGCGGGCGGTGCTGGAGGACGATCTGCGGGATCGGGGGGTGGACGAGGCCCGCTCCTGGAGGCAGATGTCCGCCCTGTGGACGGCCATGAAGGCCCCGGTGGCGGAGTACGACCCAGCCGCCCGCTCCCGCAGCGGCCTCACCGGCGGCGCGGGGGCCAGGCTGGACGGCCCGGGCCCCGGCCTGTGCCCGCCCTTCCTGCGGCAGGTGATCGCCGCCGCCCTCAAAACCGGCGAGTGCAACGCCTGCATGCGCCGCATCGTGGCCGCCCCCACGGCGGGGGCCAGCGGGGTGCTGCCCGCGGTGCTGATTCCCCTCCAGGCCAGGGACGGCCTGGAGGACGAGGCCATGGTACAGGCCCTCTATGTCTCCGCCGGTTTCGGACAGGTGATCGCCACCCGGGCCTCCATCTCCGGGGCGGAGGGGGGCTGCCAGGCGGAGGTGGGCTCCGCCTCCGGCATGGCGGCCGCCGCACTGGCGGCTGTGATGGGCGGCACGCCGGAGCAGATGGCCCACGCCTGCGCCATGGCCCTGTCCAACACCCTGGGCCTGGTGTGCGACCCGGTGGCCGGGCTGGTGGAGGTGCCCTGCGTCAACCGCAACGTGATGGGGGCGGTGAACGCCCTGTCCTGTGCCGAGATGGCCCTGTCCGGGGTGGAGAGCGCCATCCCCTGCGACGAGGTGATCGACGCCATGCGCGCCGTGGGCGACGCCCTGCCCGCCTCCCTGCGGGAGACCGGCGGCGGCGGCCTGGCTGCAACCCCCACGGGCAGAAGAATCGCGGAACAGATGTAGGGCGGGCAGGCGGAGCCCACAACAAGCGTTTTTGCCCTGGCAAAAACCTTGGCGCAAGGCGGAATTCACTTCCGCCGCGCAAATTCAGAGCCCGGGGCCCCCATGGAACCCACGGTTCCATGGGGAACGACGCCCTGCCCGCCTCCCTGCGGGAGACCGGCGGCGGCGGCCTGGCCGCCACCCCCACGGGGAGAAGGATCGCGGAGCAGATGTAGGGCGCGGCATCCCTGACGCGCCGCCCGTTTTGGCAGAAGCGAAAAGGAGAAAAAAACCATGCTGCAATTCAACCATTTCAATTTCAACGTGCTGGATCTCGACCGCTCCCTGGCCTTTTACAGGCAGGCCCTGGAGCTGGAGGCGGTGGAGGAGAAGACCGCCGCCGACGGCTCCTTCAAGCTGGTGTATCTGGGGGACGGGGAGACCGGCTTCCGCCTGGAGCTGACCTGGCTGAGAGACCGCACCGAGCCCTACGACCTGGGGGAGGGGGAGTTCCACCTGGCCTTTCTCACCGACCGGTTTGACGAGCTGCTGGCGCGCCACAGGGCCATGGGCTGCGTCTGCTTTGAGAACCCGGATATGGGCATCTACTTCATCGAGGATCCGGACGGCTACTGGATTGAGATCGTCCCGGAGCGGGCGTGAGCCATGGGTAAGACGGCAGGCGGCCGCCTGGCCTGGGCGGATCTCCTCCGCATGGCGGCCCTGCTGGCCTGCCTGATGGTGTGGCTGGCGGAGGAGGGGCTGGCGGGGAGCGCATTGGGTTCCGCATCCTGGCAGGCCTATCAGCTTTATAACAGCCTGCTGCGCTGGTGCGTGCCCGTCTTTGCCATGCTCTCGGGCATGTTCCTGCTGGAGCCCAGGACAGGGCTCACCCTGCCCCGGCTGCTGCTGGGCCGGGTGCTGCGGGTGCTGATTGCCATTGTGCTGTGGGGCGCCGTCTACCGGCTGGCGGACGGCCTGCTTTCCGGCGGGCGGTTCGGCTGGGGGCTGGCGGCCTCCGCCCTGTCCGCCGCCCTGAGGGCGGACACCCACGAATGGCTGTGGTTCCTCTATGTCATCCTGGGCCTCTACCTGGTGACGCCGGTGCTCCGGGCCTTTGTCCGGGGGGCCGGCCGCGGGGATTTCCACGTGTTCTTCCTGCTGGTGTTTGTTATCGCCTTCCTGCTGCCCACCCTGCTGGAGCTGTGGCCCAACGGGGAGGTCAGCCGGTGGCTGGACAAGCTGGACATCCACCTGGTGCTGGGCTTTGCGGGCTACTACGTGCTGGGCTACTATCTGAAGGCCTACACCCTGAGCCGTCCGGCGGAGTATCTGGTCTACCTGCTGGGCGCGCTGGGCGCGGCGGTGACCGTGGGGGGCACCTGGGCCCTCTCCCTCCGGCGGGGGGAGACGGTGACCGCCCTGTGCGGCTTCACCAGCCCCTGCGTGGCCCTCACCGCTTTGGCGGTGTGCGTGCTCTTCCGCTATGTGCTGGGGGTGAGCGATGAGCGCTCCCGCCGGCAGCGGATGTCCGGCGCGGCCCGGGCTGCCCTGGGCGCCTATCTGTTCGCCGGGCTGCTCCGGCTGCTGCTGAACCACTTCGGCGTGACGGCGTTTTCCCTGCCCGCCGCCCTGTCCCCCCTGGCGTGGGGGCTGGGGCTGCTGCTGGTATCCCTGGCGGCGGCGTGGCTGGTGTCCAAAATCCCCCTGCTGGGGCCCTATCTCATGTAAGGCGGTGTCGCTGTGCTCTTTTCCAGTTCCGTATTCCTCTTCCTGTTTCTCCCCCTGGTTCTGCTGATCTACTACCTGCCCCTGCGGCGGTGGCGGCAGGGACAGAACGTGTTCCTCCTGCTGGCCTCCCTGGGCTTCTATGCCTGGGGGGAGCCCTGGTTCGTGCTGGTGATGATCGCCTCCATCCTGGCCAACTACGGCTTCGGCCTGTGGGTGGACGCCTGCAAGCGGGCGGGCCGCTCCTGCCGGCCCCCCATCGTGGCGGCGGTGACGGCCAATCTGGGTATCCTCTTTGTATTCAAATACCTGACCTTTACCCTGGGGATTCTCAACAGCCTGGGGGCACACTTCGTCATCCCCGGCATCGAGCTGCCCATCGGCATCTCCTTCTTTACCTTCCAGGCCCTGAGCTATGTGCTGGACGTCCACCGGGATCGGGGCCAGGTGCAGAAATCCCCCCTGAAGGTGGGGCTGTACATCTCCTTCTTTCCCCAGCTCATCGCCGGCCCCATCGTCAAGTATGAGACGGTGGCCGAGCAGATCGACCACCGGCAGGAGAGCTGGGACGACTTCGCCGCCGGCTGCGCCCGGTTCATCGCCGGCCTGGGCAAGAAGGTGCTCATCGCCAACCAGGTGGCCGTGGTGGCCGACCGGGCCTTCGGCAGGGGGGACACGGGGCTCACCGCCGGTTTTGCCTGGCTGGGGGCCATCTGCTACACCCTGCAGATCTACTACGACTTCTCCGGCTACTCCGACATGGCCATCGGCCTTGGCAAGATGTTCGGCTTCCACTTCCTGGAGAACTTCAACTACCCCTACATCTCCAAATCCATCACCGAGTTCTGGCGGCGGTGGCACATCTCCCTGTCCACCTGCTTCCGGGACTATGTGTACTTCCCCCTGGGGGGCAGCCGGGTGAGCTCCAAATGGAAGCACATCCGCAACCTGTTCGTGGTGTGGCTGCTCACCGGCGTGTGGCACGGGGCCAACTGGACTTTCATCGCCTGGGGCCTGCTCTACTTCGTGCTGCTGGTGCTGGAGAAATACGGGCATCTGGGCCGTGGCTGGCCGGTGTGGCTGAACTGGCTGTTCACCCTCCTGATGGTGAACTTCGCCTGGGTGATCTTCCGGGCGGACAGCCTGCCTGCCGCCTGGCACTATATCCAGGCCATGTTCGGCTTTTCCAGCGGCGACGGGGCGGGCCTGGCCCTGCTGTATCTGCGGGAGAACTGGACGGTGCTGCTGGCCGGGGTGGTGTTCGCCGCGCCGGCGGCCCCCAGGCTGCGGGACTGGCTGGCCAAAAAGGGCTGGCCCCTGACGGATCTGCTCTACGCCGTGGGGGCGGCCGCGGTGTTCCTGGTGTCCGCCGCCTTCATCATCAAGGGCACCTACAACCCCTTTATCTACTTCAATTTCTAAAGGAGTGTGAGCCATGAGACGACGCAATACCATCACCGCTGTGGTGTTCCTGCTGGCGGTGGCGGCGGGCTTTGTCCTGCTGCTCACCTCCTTCTTCGGCGGGGAGGGAAAGTTTGAGACCCTGCTCAAGAGCTTCGTCCGGGAGCGGGACGTGATGACCTTTGTGGACGGGGCGGAGAGCGCCGTCAACCAGGATCTGGATCGGGAGCACTGGTTCATCCAGCTCTACGGGGGCGTCCAGCGTCTGTCCGGCCGGCGGATCGTGGAGGACGCGGTGAGCGAGAACACGGTGGCAAAGCTGTCCAACGGAGCGCTGAACTTTGTGAACATGGGCACCCACGTGTGGGTGGGCCCCCAGACCACGGAAAATGCCGCCAATACCGCGGCGTTTGCCCGGGAGCTGGAGGAGCTGGGCATCCCCTACCTCTACCTGTGTGCCCCCCAGAAGCTCCAGCGGGGGGTGCAGCTGCTGCCCGCCCCCCTGGCGGAGAGCGGCAACGCCAGCGCCGACGCCTTTCTGGAGGAGCTGGACAGGCAGGGGACGGACTATCTGGATCTCCGCCCCCTCTTTGAGAACAACGGCATCTACTCCAGCTGGTTTTTCAAGACCGACCACCACTGGAAGCCGGAGGCGGCCTTCTTCGCCTGGCAGGAGCTGGCCGGCGTGCTGGAGGACTGCTACGGCTTCCGCACCAGCCCGGGCCTGACCGACCCCGCCAGCTGGAGCACCCAGGTGCTGGAGGACTTCTTCCTGGGCAGCCAGGGCAAGCGGGTGGGCTCCCTCTATGCCGGGGCGGACGACATCACCCTCTACACCCCCCTGTTCGACACCAACCTGACCTACGCCTGTGAGGCCTACGGCTTCTCCCGCACCGGCCCCTTCGAGACCTCCGTGTGCTTCCCGGAGCGGGTGGCGGAGCGGGACTGGTTCAACGGCAACCCCTACACCTACTATTCCGGGGGCGACTACCCCATCGCCGCCATCACCAACCACAACAACCCGGACGGGCCCCGGATCGTCATGCTGCGGGACTCCTTCGCCTGTGCCCTGGCCCCCTTCCTGTCCCTGTCCTGCTCGGAGCTGATTACCATCGATCTGCGCCATTTTGACGGAGATCTGATGGAGACCATCGGGGCATACGACCCCGACCTGGTGCTCACCCTCTACACGGCCAGCACCACCGGCCTGGAGAACATGTTCCAGTTTGACAAGACGGAGGGATAACTGTTGCATACCGTGAAATCCCCCTCCCTGCGGCGGCTGGACTGGCACTACATCGCCATGCAGATGGGCTTCTGGGCCATGTTCGCCGCCATCGTGGCCTACCAGACCGCCTTGCTGCTGGAGCGGGGCTTTACCAACGGCGAGGCGGGGCTGATGACCTCGGTGCGCTGCCTGGCGGGCATCGTGTTCCAGCCCCTGCTGGGCGGCTTTGCCGACCGGCACCCCGGCGTGCCCCTCAAGGGCATCGTGGGCGTGTCCCTGGCCCTCTCCCTGGCCGCCGGAGTGTGGTACTGGGCCGAGCCGGCCATGGGCCTGGCCCAGACCGCCCTGGTGTGGGTGGTCATCGGCGGGCTGGGCGTGTCCTCCTACCCCCTGATGGACGCCATGGCCGTGCAGTTCATCAACGACGGCGTGCCCATCCGGTACAGCCTGGGCCGGGGGCTGGGCTCCCTGGCCTATGCGGTGGTGTGCGTGCTGCTGGGCCTGCAGGTGGGGCAGTGGGGGGTGGAGACCACCCTGGTCACCTTCCTGCTCCTGACCGCGGCGGAGATCGCCCTGGTGTTCACCTACCCCACCTGGCATCCCAAGGCCCCGGCGGAGGGCCGGGCCGCGGCGGAGCGGCCCCAGTCGGCCCTCTCCCTGCTGCGGAGCAACCCCCGGTTCACCCTCATGCTGGCGGGGGTGCTCTTCGGCCTCACCGCCGTGCTCCCTCTGTCCAACTTCCTGGTGAACGTGATCCTCAGCCGGGGCGGCACCGCCGCGGATCTGGGCCTGGCCATGTTCCTCATGGGCGGCTTCGAGCTGCCCGCCGCCTTCCTGTTCCCCAAGCTGCTGCGGAGGCTGGGCAGCGGGCGGATCCTGGTGCTGAGCATGGCGTTCTGCACCCTGAAGGGGGTAGCCCTGCTGCTCACCTGGAACCTGGCCGGGGTGCTGCTGTGCCAGCCGCTGCAGATGCTGGGCTACGGCCTGTTCACCCCCGCGTCGGTGTACTTCGTCAACGAGTCGGTGCCCCCTGCCGACCGGGTGCGGGGCCAGACCATCATGATGGTGGCCTCCAACGGCCTGGGCGGCATGCTGGGCGGCATGCTGGCCGGCTTCACCCTGGATCTGGGGGGCGCCAACTGGATGCTGGCCGGGTGCGTGGCCTGCGGCTGCGTCAGCGTCCTGCTCTGCCTGCTGGCCCTTCCCAGGAAGAGGGGCCGGAGCGGCTAGGGCTTGTTTGAAACATGTCAACATGCCCAATCGGCGGGCCTTTTGCCCCCTGGACGGCGCAATTTTTCCTTGAAATCCGTCGGGATTTCTGCAAAAAAACGGCCTGCCGGCGGCCCAAAATCCCCCCTGCTGGGCACATTGCCAATTTTCAGACAAGCCCTGAAATTTTTACAAAATCGCACTTCCAAAATCGGGCCGGATGGTGTATGATAGCACCGTATTTCGGCTTAAAGCAAGAGACGATCAAATACCCAACGGAGGTATGGATATGAACCTGAGAAAGACCAAGATTATCTGCACCCTGGGCCCCGCGGTGGACAATCCGGAGACCATGCAGAAGCTCATCCGAAACGGCATGAACGCCGCCCGCTTCAACTTCTCCCACGGCTCCCACGCCGAGCAGCTGGCCCGGCTGACCATGTTCAAGAAGGTGCGGGACACCCTGGGCGCCCCGGTGGCCACCATTCTGGACACCAAGGGCCCGGAGATCCGCATCAGAACCTTTGCCGACGGCCCCATCAACCTGGCTCAGGGGCAGTCCTTTACCCTTACCACCGACGACGTGCCCGGTGACGAGCACCAGGTGTCCGTCACCTACGAGAACCTGCACAACGAGGTGGGCCCCGGCTGCCGCATCCTGGTGGATGACGGCCTCATCGAGCTGCGGGTTCAGAAGGTGGAGGGCCACGCCATCCACTGCGAGGTGGAGAACGGCGGCTCCCTGTCCAGCAACAAGTCCATCAACATCCCCGACGTGCACATCCTGCTGCCCTCCCTCACCGACAAGGATCGGGAGGATCTGAAGTTCGCGGTGGAGAACGAGTTCGACTTCATCGCCGCCTCCTTTGTCCGCAAGGCCAGCGATGTGGAGGACATCCGGGCCGAGCTGCACAAGCACGGCGGCGACAACATCCGCATCATCGCCAAGATCGAGAACCGGGAGGGCGTGGAGAACCTGGACGCCATCATCGCCGCCTCCGACGGCATCATGGTGGCCCGGGGCGACCTGGGCGTGGAGATCCCCGCCCACGAGGTGCCCATCCTCCAGAAGAAGATGATCAAGGCGGGCACCCGCGCCGGTCTGCCCGTCATCACCGCCACTCAGATGCTGGACTCCATGATCCGCAACCCCCGTCCCACCCGGGCCGAGGTGTCCGACGTGGCCAACGCCGTGTTCGACGGCACCTCCTGCGTCATGCTCTCCGGTGAGACCGCCTCCGGCAAGTACCCCATCGAGGCCCTGGCCACCATGGTGGACACCGTGGTGGCGGCGGAGGAGGCCATCGACTACTGGGGCCGGTTCCGGGAGCGGAGCCTGCTGCCCGCCATCTCCACCATCAGCGACGCCATCACCCACACCTGCTGCCTGACCGCCATGGATCTCAACGCCACGTGCATCCTGGCGCCCACCCGCTCCGGCTACACCGCCAAGGTCATCTCCCGCTTCCGTCCGGCCTGCCCCATTGTGGCCCTGTGCCAGAGCGAGTCCACCCGGCGGCAGCTGGCCGTCTCCTGGGGCGTGCATCCCTTCCTGTCCGGCGAGGTGGACTCCACCGACCGGATGTTCTCCCTGGCCGTGGATGTGGCCCGCAAGGAGGGCGCCATCAAGCCGGGCGACACGGTGGTCATCACCGCCGGCGTGCCCCTGGGCCAGTCCGGCACCACCAACCTCATCAAGGCCCAGATCGTGGAGGAGGGCCTCTAAGTCATTCAAAAAGGTGGCGAAGCCACCGTTGCGCCAGTCTAAGGCGGCCCGGCTGAAAAGCCGGGCCGCCCTTTTCATCCGCGCATACCATGGAGGTGGAGGGATGGAGATGGAAAACCGGATTCTCCGCCGCCTGGAGGGGCGGCTGGGGGCGCAGCCCGACGTGACGTGGCTGCTCACCCTGTTCACGGTGCTGCCTCTGGACACCTACACCCTGCCCGAGTGGAACGAGGCCCTCTCCGCCGCCCTGGGGCGGCGGATCCTCTGCCCCTCCTACCGGGTGCTGAATGAGTATTTACACCGGGCCGTTTTGGGGTTACAATGAGCTTACGGAACCAAAGATACAAAAGGAGGTGCCCCATGAAACTGACCTTTTTCGGCGCGGCCCATGCCGTCACCGGCAGCTGCCACTGCGTGGAGTGCGGCGGCAAGAAGATCCTGGTGGACTGCGGATTGCAGCAGGGCCGGGATGAAAAGGACAACCAGGCCCTGGACTTCAACGCCGGGTACATCGACGCGGTGGTGGTGACCCACGCCCACATCGACCACTCCGGCCGCATCCCCCTGCTGGTGAAGCAGGGCTTCGCCGGCAACATCTACTGCACCCGCCTGACGGGCCAGCTGCTGAGCATCATGCTGCGGGACTCCGCCCACATCCAGGAGAGCGATGCCCAGTGGGCCAACCAGAAGGGCCGGCGCGCCGGGGAGGAGCCGGTGGAGCCCCTGTACACCGTGGCGGACGCGGAGGAGGCTGTCCGGCACGTGGTCACCTGTGAGTACGGCACCACCCTCCAGATCGCCGACGGGGTGAAGATCCGCTTTGTGGACGCGGGCCACCTGCTGGGCTCCTCCAGCGTGGAGATGTGGCTCACCGAGGGGGGAGAGACCCGGAAGGTGGTGTTCTCCGGCGACATTGGCAACCGGGATCAGCCCATCATCCGGGATCCCCAGTACATCGGGGACGCCGACTACGTCCTCACCGAGAGCACCTACGGTGACCGGCTCCACGACATGAGCCAGAAGCCGGACTACACCGCCGACCTGGCCGCCATCATCGACGAGACCCTGGGCCAGGGGGGCAACGTGATCATCCCCTCCTTCGCCGTGGGCCGCACCCAGGAGCTGCTCTACTTCATCCGGGAGATGAAGGAGCAGAACCTGGTGAAGAGCGTGCCCAACTTCACCGTGGTGGTGGACTCCCCCCTGGCCGGCGAGGCCACCCGCATCTTCTCCGGCGATCTCCACGGCTACCTGGACGAGGAGGCCATCGCCGCCCTGAAGGGCGGGGCCCTGTTCCAGTTCCCCGGCCTCACCATCACCGAGAGCAGCGAGGAGTCCAAGGCCCTCAACGCCGACCCCGCCCCCAAGGTGATCATCTCCGCCTCCGGCATGTGCGACGCCGGCCGCATCCGCCACCACCTGAAGCACAACCTGTGGCGGCCGGAGTGCGCCATCGTCTTTGTGGGCTATCAGGCGGAGGGCAGCCTGGGCCGGCGGCTCCTCAACGGCGTCAGCACGGTCAAGCTCTTCGGCGAGGAGATCGCCGTCCGGGCGAAGATCGTCCGCTTCCACGGCCTGTCCTCCCACGCCGACCGGGACGGCCTGCTGCGGTGGATCGAGGCCTACAACCCCAGGCCCCGGCAGGTCTTCGTGGTTCACGGCGACCAGGAGGTCACCGAGGTCTACGCCAACACCCTGCGCCAGCGTGGGCTGGACGCCCACGCCCCCAACTACGAGGAGGTCTACGACCTGCTGACCAACCGGATGCTCTCCCCCGGCCTGCCCCCGGAGAAGAAGCAGGCCGCCCCGGCCGCAGGCTCCCCGGCGTACCAGCGCCTGGAGGAGGTGGGCCGCAGGCTCATGGAGGTCATCGCCCACAACAAGGGCGGCACCAACAAGGATCTGGGCAAGTTCGCCGACCAGCTGCGCGCCCTCATCGAAAAGTGGGATCGCTGAGGCCGGAGGGACGGCCCGGCCGAACCGGATTACAAAAAGGAGGATCCCCGGCCTGTATGTACAGGCCGGGGATCCTCCTTTTTGCTCCGCCGGCACACTCCGGCGCCGGACATGACTAAGGGGGCCCTCCGTCGGATGGCCCCCGGGTTCCCGTTCTCTGAAGTTCAGCGGATCGAAGCAGTGGTGTTCTCCCGCTCGCGCTGCCGGATTTCCAGGCGGCGCATCACGTACAGGGAATCGGTGACCACCTTCAGCGGCTTGGAGAAGTCCAGCGTGAAAAGCCCCAGGAAAGAGCGGGCGTCCACCCGGATGGTGTCGTCCTCATTGGCAATATATACGGGCTTATCCGCCTGGAGGGCCAGCTGCTGGAACGTGGCCAGCTCCGCGATGGAGTCAAACTTGATATCGAAAACCATAAATCATACCTCCTTTATGGGATGGCTAAAGTATAATATAGCCGGCGGCAAAATACAATGGGCATACTCACCGAAATCCGCGGGAAAGGGACGCGCTGTTCCATGCAAAACCATTGTGGCAGATTGCTAAATGTGAAGAACATATGAAATTTTCGTAAATAAACACATTAAGGTTTTGCTTAATGCGGATTCGAGCAGATTAACGCGCTGTTTGAGTGAAGTAAGCCATATTATTGACATATGCCAGAAACGTGCTATAATACGATCTGACGAATAAACCACACAGCGGTTTATTCGCGCGACACAGCCGCGCACAGCCAGAAACGGAGGAGATCCCATGCCCAGGCCCAAGAAATGCCGCCGCATCTGTGCCCTGCCCCGGTGCAGCCGCTTCGGCCCCCTGGACGGGGCGGCGGAGGGCAGTGTGGCGCTGGCCCTGGAGGAGCTGGAGGCCATCCGCCTGCTGGATCTGCTGGGCTGCACCCAGGAGGAGTGCGCCGGGCAGATGGGGGTGGCCCGCTCCACCGTGCAGCAGGTATACGACGCCGCCCGGCGCAAGCTGGCCCTGGCCCTGGTGGAGGGGCGGGAGCTGGTGATCGCCGGCGGCAGCTACGAGCTGTGCCCCCATGCGGCGGGGTGCGCCGGCCGGGACTGCGCCCGGCGGGACTGCCCACGGGGGCGCTGCGGCTGCGGAACCTGCCATCGGCCCATTCAATATAAGGAGGATGTTTGAGATGAAAATCGCGGTAACCTATGAAAACGGACAGGTGTTCCAGCACTTCGGCCACACGGAGCAGTTCAAGCTCTATGAGGTGGAGGACGGCCGGGTGGTGTCCAGCCAGGTGGTGGACACCAACGGCAGCGGCCACGGCGCCCTGGCCGGCTTCCTGCGGGAGTACGGGGTGGACGCCCTGATCTGCGGCGGCATCGGCGGCGGAGCCCGGAACGCCCTGGCCCAGGTCGGCATCCAGCTCTACCCCGGCGCCTCCGGCGGCGCCGACGCCCAGGTGGAGGCCCTGCTGGCCGGCCGGCTGAGCTACGACCCCGACACCGTCTGCGCCCACCACGACCACGGCGAGGGCCATGACTGCGGCCATCACCATGACCACGACTGCGGCCAGGGCTCCTGCGGCAGCAATTGATTCGAATCGGAAAAATTCACAAAATAAGCTGTGACAACCGGCTGACTTCGTGGTATAATCAACATACAGAGGACGGCCAGCCGCCCGCTGTACCATAACCCTCCCCGGAGGGTGGAAGGAGCTGAAAACTATGAAGTTCGTGTTCACAGACAAAAAGGTCAACCTGCCCAACAAGGTTCACGCCTACGCGGAGAAAAAGGTGGGCAAATTAGACCGTTATTTTAAGGCGGATACGGAGGCCGCCGTGGTCTTCAGCGTGGAGAAGGGCCGCAACAACGTGGAGCTGACCATCCGCTCCGGCGGCACCATCATCCGTGTGGCCGAGAGCACCTCCGATATGTTTGCCACCATCGACGCCGCGGTCTCCTCCGTGGAGCGTCAGCTGCGCAAGAACAAGGCCCGGCTGGAGAAGCGCCTGCGCCAGGACGCCTTCTCCCGTTCGGTGGATGTGGAGGAGATGTCCTCCTTCGCCCCCGAGGGGGAGGAAGAGGAGGAGTTCCGGATCGTCCGCACCAAGCGCTTCCCCATCAAGCTGATGACGGTGGAGGAGGCGGTGCTCCAGATGAACCTGGTGGATCACACCTTCTTCGCCTTCAAGAACGCCGACGACGACGGCTCCTTCGCCGTGGTCTACAAGCGCAACGACGGCGGCTACGGCCTCATTGAGGACGACACCTGAGACACATAATCCCTGCGTAAAACCGGGCCCCGGACGGCAAAGCCGTCCGGGGCTCTTTTTTGCGCTCACAGCAGCCGGAACCGTTCCAGCTTCTGGTAGAGGGCGGTGCGGGAGATCCCCAGCGCCCGGGCGGCCATCGAGCGGTTGCCCCTCGCCCAGGCCAGGGCCCCCTCCACGGCGGCACGCTCCTGCTCCGCCAGGGTGCGGGGCGGCCCGGCGGTGCCTGCGGGGGTCTCCGGCGCCGGCCCGGCCAGGGGATCGGAAACCCCGAAGGCCTCGTTATAGCTGCGCTGGCCGACGGTCAGCTCGGTCACCACCCGCTCCCCGGTGATCAGCACCCCGTCGTAGAACACCAGCCAGCGGCCCACCAGGTTTTTCAGCTGGCGCACATTGCCCGGCCAGGCGTACCGCTGGAGATAGAGCATGGCCTGTGAGGTGAGATGGAGGCGGCCCCCCTTCTGGGCGCACAGGTGGTCAATGAGCATGGGGATGTCCTCCGGCCTGGCCCGCAGCGGGGGCAGGTAGAGCTCAATGGCGGACAGGCGGTAGTAGAGATCCGCCCGGAAGGCCCGCCGCTCGCTCATGGCCAGCAGGTTCTGGTTGGTGGAGGCGATGATCCCCGCCCGCAGGGGGATGCTCTCCCGGCCGCCCACCCGCTCAAACTCCCGGGACTCCAGCACCCGCAGCAGCTTGGACTGCATGTTCAGATCCATGTCCCCGATCTCGTCCAGCAGGATATCCCCGTCCCCCGCCAGCTGGAACTTGCCCAGGCGGGTCTCGGTGGCCCCGGTGAAGGCGCCCTTCTCATGGCCGAAGAGCTCCGCCTCCATCAGCTGCTCCGGAATGGCGGTGCAGTTGATGGTGACGTAGGGGGCGGGGCGGCCCCGGTGGCGCTCGGCATGGATGCCGCCGGCGATGATCTCCTTGCCGGTGCCCGTCTCCCCCAGGATCAGCACGCTCTCCCCGCTGTTGGCCGCCTTGCGGGCCTTTTCCAGCAGATCCTTCACCGCGGGGCTCTCCCCCCGGAAATCCTCCAGGTTGTAGCCGCTGTCGATGCGGGACAGCCCCCGGTAGAGCCCCTGAAAGCCCTCGTCCTGGTCGCTGATGCGGGTGGCCACCCGCTTGAGCCGGGCCAGGCTGCGCACCGTGATGGTGCCCACCACGCCGATGATCCCCTCCCCGTCGGAGACGGGGAAAAGGCTGGACAGGCACTGCCGGCCGTGGAGCTCCAGCAGCAGATCCAGCTGGGGCCGGCCGGAGCGGAGCACCGCCTCAAAGGGGGAGACCTGGTCGATGACGGAGACGTGCTGCCCGATCAGCTCCTTCTGATCCGACGCGGTGATATAGAGGATCCGGCAGTCCCGATCCAGCAGGATGCCGTTGTCAAAGAGGCTGTCCAGCATCCGATCCAGGGCGCCGCCCCGGGTGCGCAGCTCCGTCTCGGAGAGATAGAGGGTATTCACCATACCACCACCTGTACAGATTTCTTACATTTATCCTAGCATATGTACAGAAAAAAGACAATTCATTTTCGCAAAACCGGGGGCAGGAGACGGGTTACAATCAAAATTTTGCATACGGCCCCAGGGAATCCGGGCATCGGCGGAAAAGTTGGCCCTCCTTTTGCATAACAGGGAGGCAGAAGTCTTCCACAACAGCAAAGGAGTGTATCAGTCATGAGTCAGCGTCCTGTATTGACCCCGGAAGAGCGCGCCCTGCCCTACGCCAAGTTCTACGACCTGCCCATCACCCCCATCCCGGGGGAAAAGATTGCCATCCTGGAGGGCGGCCCCATCGACCCCGCTCTGGCCCTGAAGATTGAGGATCGCAACGAGCTGTTCCGGCCCGGCTACCTGCCCTGTGAGATCGGCTGGTGCGTCATGCCCAACGGCACCGGCTATCTGGCCAACAAGACCGAGATGCCCGGCGTTACCCCCGAGATGTTCGAGTGGTGGTTCGCCTGGCACAGCCTGGAGGATCTCCGCTACCGCATCTGGGATCCCGAGGATCACTACTACGCCCGCCAGCAGAACCGGGCCAAGACCCTGGATCAGAGTCTGCCCATGCGGGAGCGCACCTGGGGCACCTGCCACCACGTGAAGGAGGACATCGGCGGCGGCCCGGACGAGCTGATCCTGGAGTTCCGCTATCCCCACGAGCTGGGCTACGAGGAGGAGAAGGTGGGCACCGACGCCTGCGCCGCCCTGATTTGTGCCAACGGCCACGGGCCCGTGCCCGGCCAGGGCGTGGCCGCCATCATGACCCACTTTGTGCGGGAGATCCCCGGCGGCATCGAGCTGCGCTCCCGGTTCTGGATCGGCTACGGCCTGGTGGACGGGCAGCTGGTCAAGCTGGTGCCCGACGGCGTCTCCGTGCCCCCCGAGGTGCCCATGGGCCTGTTTGCCCACAACCTGAAGGAGTTCGGCCACCTGGCCACCATCCTGCCCCAGGTCTACGCGGAAAACAAGGACAACTGGTAATCGACTGTTCGAGGAGGAACCGACTATGTGCAAAAAGAGTAAATTCCCCCTGGTATTCAACATCTTCCTGGCCTTCTTCATCACCCTGGTGGTGACCCTCTTTGTCCAGGCCGGGCAGGGCACCCTGTCCGTGCCCACCTTTGTGGTGGGCATGATCCAGGGCTTCTGCCTCAACCTGACCCTGGAGACCATCATCGACCTGCCCGCCATGGGCAACAGGTTCGTCAAGGCCGTGGGCATCAAGAACCCGGGCGGCGCGGCCGCCTACTTTGTCCGCACCCTGGCCATTGTGTTCGTCATCGTGATCCTCATGAGCTTTATCCTCATGTTCTGCGAGGCCGGCTTCGCCCTGGGCGGCGCCTTCTTCGGCTTTTGGATCACCAAGGTGCCCGCCATCTTTGTGGTGGCCTATGTCACCGCGCTGATCGCCATCGCCCCCTCCATGAAGGCCTCTATGGCCATCTGCTCCAGGGAGGGCTGAGCCCATCCGGCTGCAAACGCACAGACGCCGCGGAAGCTGCGCTTCCGCGGCGTCTGTGCGTTTGCCTGTTAGATCTCCATGTCCAGCAGATAGGAGGACAGGCCCTTGCCGTGCATGTCCACGGACAGAGAGCGGGTCACGCCGCCGCCCAGGGCGGCGTACATGACGAAGTTGAGGGCGTGGATGTTGGGCAGCTCATAGCGAACCACCTCGCCCTTGACCATGCCCTTGAAGTGCTCCTTCACCTTCTCGGCGGTGACCTTCTCACGGAGCAGCTCATAGTCCTTGGGGTCATAGGCGATGAGGGAGATATTGGAGATGTTGCCCTTGTCGCCGGTGCGGGAGTGTGCGATATCCCAGAGTTTCATGACTCAACGCTTCCTTTCTGTACCAGAATCAGACTTCAAACAGCTCGACCTCGGGCTTGACATCGTTGCGATCCACCAGGATGGAGGCCACGGAGACGATGTCGCGGGTGCGCTTGACGGCGCCGCAGCCGCCGGCGGGGCCGTTGGTGTACAGGGCCTCCACCTCGTTGGGCACCAGGTCGGCGACGGCCTTGGTCTTGGCGCGGCCGGCCACCCGGACGCGAACCTCGCTGGGCTCCTGGTTGTATTTGTAGTCCGGGTTCCAGTACAGGCTGTTGCAGCCGATCAGGTCGAACTTCAGCTCGTCGAACTGGCCGGGGGCCACCAGCTCCAGCCGCTCCTTCACGATGTCCAGAGCCATCTTGGCGCGCGCCAGGCAGCCGGGGCCGCCGTAGCTGATCTCGCCGTCGCCGATGAAGCAGTCCTTATAGCCGATGGAGCACTTGAAGGTGTCGGTCTTGGGCTTGCCGGTGGCGCCCTCCACCTGAACCTTGTCCTTCTCCACCTCGGTGAACTTGACCTGCTTGAAGTCGGCCACCACGTCGGGGGTCAGGTAGTTCTCCGGGTCGTGAATCTCATAGACGATCTGCTCGGAGCAGGTCTCCACGGTGACCATGCCGCCGGCCTCGGGCACCTTGGTGACAAAGAAGGAGCCGTCCTCAGCGATCTCCACGATGGGGAAGCCCAGGTGGCCCACGCCGGGTACGTCCTTCTTGCCGGGCTCGGCGAAGTAGCCGCCGGTGACCTGGCCGCCGCACTCCAGCAGGTGGCCCATCATGGTGCCCTTGCCCAGCTTGTCCCAGTCCTCCAGAGACCAGCCGAACTCGTGGATGGCGGGGGCCATGAAGATGGCGGGGTCGGCCACGCGACCGGTGATCACCACGTCGGCGCCCTGCTCCAGGGCCTTCAGGATGCCCTCCACGCCCATGTAGGCGTTGGCGGAGACGATCTCGCCGGGCAGCTTGGACAGAGGCTCGTGGGTCTCCCACACCTCGGTGTCCATGTACTTGTCGATGACGGGCAGCAGATCATCGCCGGTGACACAGGCGATCTTCATGCCGGTCAGGCCGTGCTTGCGGGCGATCTCCACGCACTTCTTGGCCGCGGCCTGGGGGTTGGCGGAGCCCATGTTGGTGATGAGCTTCACCTTGTGCTTCCAGCACAGGGGCAGGGCCTTCTCCATGCGGTGCTCCAGCAGGCCGTTGTAGCCCTTGGTGGGATCCTTCAGCTTGGCCTGCTGGCCGATGGCGATGGTGCGCTCGGCCAGGCACTCGTAGCTGATGTAGTCCAGATTGCCCTTCTCGATGAGCTCCAGGGAGGGCTCCAGGCGGTCGCCGGCGTAGCCCGCGCCGCTGCCGATTCGGATGGTTTTCATTGCGCAGCTTCTTCCTTTCAAAGATTGTTAGGAGGGCGCGGCGCTCCGACGGACTGTGGCCCGCAGGGCCGCCGCGCCCAAGGTCAGACAGGGATTCAGATGGTGATGCCGCCGGTCAGAACGGCCACGACCAGCATGACCAGGGAGACCAGCCACAGGATGGGGATGGTCTTCTTCTGGTGCTCACCCAGATCCACGCCGGCCAGACCCACCAGCAGGAAGGTGGAGGGGGTCAGCGGGGAGACGGGGAAGCCAACGGTCATCTGGCCCAGGATGGCGGCCTGGCCTACGTTGACACCGGCCACGCCGAAGCCCTCGGCGGTCTGGGCCAGCACGGGCAGCACGCCGTAGTAGAAGGAATCGGGGTCAAAGAGCAGGGAGGCGGGCATACCGATGATGCCCACGATGACGGGGAAGAACTTGCCCAGGGAGTGGGGGATGATGGACACCAGGGTGTTGGCCATCTCGGTGATCATGCCGGTGCCGGTCATGATGCCGCAGAAGGCGCCGGCGGCAAAGAGCACGGAGCACATCATGATGGCGCTCTTGGCGTTGGCATCCACACGGGCCTTGGTATCGGCCACCTTGGGGTAGTTGATGACGGTGGCCAGCACGTAGAAGATCATGAACACCACCGCGGGGGCAAAGCCGGAGAACAGCAGGGTGACGATGGCGGCGATGATCAGGATGATGTTGACCCAGAACAGGTGGGGACGGGCCAGCTTCTTCTCCTCTTCGGTGAGCTCGGCCATCTTGAACTCGGCGCTGGTCAGCTTGACGGTGCCCAGGCGGGCCTTCTCACGGGCGCCCAGCAGGGCGGACAGAACCACGTCCAGGGCCAGGCCCACCAGCACAGCGGGGAGCACAGGCATGAACAGCTCGCTTACCACGTCCACGTTCAGGGCGGTGGCGGCGCGGATGGTGGGGCCGCCCCAGGGCAGGATGTTCATGGTGC
The DNA here is from genome assembly GCF_002161215.1 of Flavonifractor sp. An10. GTDB lineage: Bacteria > Bacillota > Clostridia > Oscillospirales > Oscillospiraceae > Flavonifractor > Flavonifractor avistercoris. Next base: position 49,984 of record NZ_NFMB01000008.1, on the reverse strand, counting down.
CGGCGGACATGGCCACGATGGTGGCCAGGGTGGTGCGCTTCATGCCCACGGCGTCATACAGGGGCACCAGCGGGGGCACGCAGATCAGGAAGGTGACCGCGCCGGAACCGTCCAGGTGGACGATCATGGCCAGGATGGAGGTGCCGATGGCGATCAGGATGGGGTTGGTGCCCACCAGCTTGGTGATGCCGCCGATGATGGGGCGGAAGGTGCCGGCATCGGTCAGGATGCCGAAGAACAGGATGGAGAAGATGAACATGACGCCGGTGGCGGCCACGGACAGCAGTCCGTCATCGCCGGCGATCATCCCTCCAAGGCTCTTGACGTTGGCCGCGAAGTTGACCACCCCAGGGGCGCCCTCCGGGTCAGTGACGATGAACGCGCAGGCGATGATGCCGGTGATCAGGGGAACGATGATCAGGGCCACCGCAGGCGACGCTTTCTTGGTCATAATCAGGATAAGCATGGCTATGACCGTGATGAAACCAAGTGCTGCTAGCATGTAGAGACCTCCTCTTTTGAATTAGCAACCTCTCCAATGTTGCCTGTATATGCCTATATGCAAAGCGGATGCCAAAAGAGGAAGAACGATGAAAAAATTTTTCAAAGCCTTGGGGCACAAGGGGATGCGGCGGCGGCAGCGCCCCGGGGGCAGCCGGGGCACAAAAAAGGTTGTTCTAAAATTCTGGAAATAAACCAAATGGTCACCTTGGGCGCGCTCCCCGCACCCCCTGAAACCGCTGCGATTCTAAATTTTTAGAATGGGTTTCCAGAATTTTAGAACTATCCGTTGAGCTTGTTGTACAGGCTGGCCAGGGAGATGCCCAGCTGGGCGGCGGTCTTCTTTTTGCCCTCCAGTCCGGCGCCGTTCTTGTCCAGCAGGCGGCGGATCTCCCGCTTTTCAAAGTTCCGTGTCCTCTGGGCCAGGGTGAGGCCGGCGTCCTCGCTCCGCCGGATCAGATCGCTGGGCAGGGCCGCCCGGTCAATCACCCCGGAGGGGGTGAGATAGGCGGAGAACTCCAGGGCATTGCGCAGCTCCCGCACGTTGCCCGGCCAGTCGTGGGCCTGGAGGCACTCCACCGCGTCGTCGGTGAGGGTGAAGGGGCGGCGGAGCCTGTGTCCCAGCTCGTCCAGGATGGTGCGGGCCAGCAGCGGGATATCGCCGGGCCGCTCCCGCAGGGGCGGGATGTGCAGGGCAAAGGTGTTGAGGCGGTAGTACAGATCCTTCCGGAACTTCCCCTCCGCCACATAGTCGGGCAGGGAGGCGTTGCAGGCGGCGATCACCCGCACGTCGGCCTCCAGCTCCTTGACCGCGCCCACCGGGCGGAACCGCCGCTCCTGGAGGACACGGAGCAGCTTGGCCTGGAGCCCGATGTCCATTTCGGAGATCTCGTCCAGAAAGAGGGTGCCGCCGGCGGCGGCCTCGAAGAGGCCCATCTTGCCGCCCCGCTTGGCACCGGTGAAGGCGCCCTCGGCATAGCCGAAGAGCTCCGACTCCAGCATGTTGGCGTTGAAGTTGGCGCAGTTGATGGCCACGAACACCCCGGCGGAGCGGGCGCCGGCGTTGTGGATGGCCTGGGCGTAGAGCTCCTTGCCCGTGCCGCTCTCCGACTCCAGCAGCACCGTGGCGTCTGTGGCGGCAATGCGCTGGGCCAGCTCCTTCACCTGCATGGCCTCCGGGCTGACGGCCACAATGTCGTCGAAGGTGTACCGGGCGCCGTTGGCCCTGTTGAGGCGGCGGAGCACCTGCTTGCTCCGGGCCTCCGCCGCCTCCAGCTCCTCCTTGGCCTGGTAGGCGTCCTCCAGGAAGGTCACCACCGACACGCCGCCCTTCAGCTCCCCGTCCTCGTAGATGGGGTACATGTTGACGAAATAGAAGTCCTGGATCTCCTGGCGGGTGATGTGGAGGATGGGCTTGCCCGCCTCCAGCACCCCCGGCAGCCGGGCGCCGGGGCGCAGCTCCCGGAGCTTGCAGCCCTCAATGGGGCCGATGTCCCCTCCGGCCTCCTTGTTGAGGAACTCCCGGTAGGCCCGGTTGCCGAAGACAATGCGCCCCTCGGTGTCGATGATGGTAATGCCCTCCCGCATGGCGTCAAATACCGCCCGGGCGTCATCACTCAGGTACATGGCGTTTCCCCCTTTTCACCGCCTGCTGCAATGCCTGCCGGGCAAAGTCAAAAGCCTTGAACAGCAGGGCTTTCAAGGCCCATCGGCTCTGCACAGGCGCTTCCGGCGGCGGCATATCCCCGCCGCCGGAGGATACATTGCAGCAATGGCTGAATTCTTCCCGCAAGCGCCGAAATCGGCGCTTGCGGGAGGAATTGCGCGGCCGTGCCGTGCGAATAGATCCCATAGCGTTTTATTCAGCAGACATTATAATACAGATGCCGCAGAGCCACAAGGGGGCTGTCTGATTCCGGCGCAGAGACGCCGGAGGGATGCCTCAGGCCCGTCTATAAGCCGCTCCACCGCCATTCTCACCTTATCCACGTGTCTCTTTCGCATGCGCACCCCTCCTTTTCCGCCTGATAACACTATTTATGCATAGTAAGGCCCGGGGCGGAACCGGCCGGTTCCGCCCCGGGCACATGGGGGTGTTTTGTTTCAGCGCTGAACCCGGCCGGAACCGTCGCCACCGGCCAGCTTTTCCACCTCGGCTACGGTGACCCGATTGAAGTCCCCTTCCACCGAGTGCTTCAGTGCGGAGGCCGCCACGGCAAATTCAATGGCTCCCTGGGTATCCCTGCCGTTGAGCAGGGCGTAGATCAGCCCGCCGCCGAAGCTGTCGCCGCCGCCCACACGGTCCACGATACGCAGGTGATACTCCTTGGAGAAGCAGCAGTTCTCCCCATCGTACAGCATGCCGGCCCAGTCGTTGTCGCTGGCGGAGATAGAAGTACGCAGGGTGATGGCAACCTTTTCAAAGCCGAATCGGTCGGCCAGCTGCCTGGCCACGGACTTGTAGCCCTCCTTGTTCAGCTTGCCGCCGGTGATATCAGTGTCCGCGGCCTCGATGCCGAACACGTCCTTGGCGTCCTCCTCGTTGGAGATGCACACATCCACATACCGGCACAGCTCCGTCATGGCGGCCCGGGCCTCCTCCCGAGTCCACAGCTTGCCCCGGTAGTTCAGATCACAGGATACCTTGACGCCTTTGGCCTTGGCCGTCTGGCAGGCCTGCCTGCAGATCTCCACCAGGTTGGGCCCCAGGGCCGGGGTAATGCCGGTGAAGTGGAACCAGTCCGCCCCGTCCAGAATGGCGTCCCAGTCGAAGTCATCCGGCCGGGCCTCCTGAATGGCGGAGTGCGCCCGGTCATAGATGCACACGCTGCCCCGCTGGGAGGCGCCCTTCTCCAGGTAATAGATGCCCACGCGGTCGCCGCCGCGCACGATTTTCGAGGTGTCCACGCCGAAGTACCGCAGGGAGTCCACCGCCGCCTGTCCGATGGCATGGGCGGGCAGCTTGGTCACATAGACCGAGTCCATGCCGTAGTTGGCCAGGGAGACCGCCACATTGGCCTCCCCGCCGCCGAAGGTGGCCTGCATCTGATCGTTCTGGAAGAACCGGTAGTAGCCGTTGGGGGCCAGCCGGAGCATGATCTCTCCAAAGGTGACAATGCGCTTGCTCATGGTGGAATACCTCCTTATTTCTGTACCAGATGGATGGCAAAGCCGCCGAACTCACCGGCCACATAGACCGCCTTGGCCCGGCCCCTGGCATCGGTTTTCAGGGTGCTCCGGTCAAATTCCACGCCGCGCAGCTCCAGGTGGTAAATGGCCCGATCCAGGTTGTTGGCGGCGATGGCGATGTGCCCGTGGGTGCCGGGGCCGGGAGCCTTGGTGCACTCCACCGCCGATCCCGCGTGGTTGGAGGCGCCGCCCGCACGATAGGGGAACCCGAACAGCCCGCAGATGGCCTTCGCCGTGCGCTCCGACTCCTGGGCGTCGGCGCAGTTGATGCCCACATGGGCCAGGGTGAGGCCCAGCATGGTGTCCACCGCCTCCCGGGCCAGGCGGGTGATCTCCGTCCAGTTCTCCGCCTCAATCAGATCCTTTTTCACCATCCAGGTGCCGCCGCAGGCGACGATCTGATCAAAGGAGAGATAGTCCATCAGATTTTTGGCGTTGACGCCGCCGGTGGGCATCCATTTCAGTGTCTTGTAGGGCCCCGCCACCGCCTTGAGCTTGGCCACACCGCCGTTCTGCTCAGCGGGGAAGAACTTCACCACGTCCAGTCCCAGGGCCATGGCCTGCTCCATCTCGCCGGGGGTGGCCGTGCCGGGCAGCATCAGCGCCCCTTTGGACTGGACATAGCGCACCGTGTCCGGATTGAAGCCGGGGCTGACGATGAACTTGGCGCCGGCGGCCAGGGCCCGATCCACCTGGTCATGGGTGAGAACGGTGCCCGCGCCCACCAGCATCTCAGGCACCTGGGCCGTAATCGCCTCCATGGCCTCCTGGGCGGCGGCCGTGCGGAAGGTCACCTCCGCGGCGGGCAGCCCGCCCGCCACCAGAGCGCGGGCCAGGGGTACGGCCTTGCTGGCATCGTCGATGGCGATCACCGGGATGACGCCGATGCGGTAGATCTGTTCCAAAATGGGATCCATGCTTGCTCATCCTTTCTGCAAAACGAAAGCCGCATCCGGCGCAGGGCGCCAGTCCCTCTTCCGGATGCGGCTTCTTTTTTATCGATGGTCTTTCTGGATGGCCTCCCACAGGCCGTTGAGGTAGGAAGCGCCCAGGGCCCGGTCGTACAGGCCGTAGCCGGCTCTTCCCTTCTCGTCCCAGATCATCCGGCCGTGGTCGGGGCGGATGTACCCCTGGAAGCCCACATCATAGAGCGCCTTCATGATCTCATACAGATCCAGGCTGCCGTCTGCGGAGAAATGGGCCGCCTCCTCAAACTGGCCGGGGCCGGTGAACTGGATGTTCCGCACATGGGCGAAGGCGATGCGCCCCTCCCCGCCGAACTCCCGCACCAGGGCGGGAATGTCGTTGGCGGGGTTGGAGCCCAGGGAGCCCGAGCACAGGGTCAGGCTGTTGCAGGGGCTGTCCACCAGATCCAGGATGCGGCGCATGTTCTCCCGGCAGGTATAGATACGGGGCAGACCGAAGAGATCCCAGGGGGGATCATCCGGATGGATGGCCATGGTCACGCCGTACTCCTCGCACACCGGGATGACCGCCTTGAGGAAGTATTCCAGATGGGCAAACAAATCCTCGTGGGAGACGCTCTTGTACCGGGTGAACAGTTCCTTGAGCTCCTTCATCCGCTCCGGCTCCCAGCCGGCCATCTCAAACTCCCCCGCCCCCTGCTGGATCTGATCCGCAAACGCCTGGGGATCCGTGATCCGGTCGATCACCGACTGGTCGTAGGCCAGCACGGTGGAGCCGTCGGGACGGGGCTTGGCCAGGTCGGTGCGTGTCCAGTCAAAGACCGGCATGAAGTTGTAGCAGATCACCTTTACGCCCGCCCGGCCCAGCCGGCGCACCGTCTCCCGGTAGTTGTCGATGTACTCGTCCCGGCTGGGCAGGCCCAGCTTGATGTCCTCGTGGACGTTGACGCTCTCAATGACCTCCATCTCCAGCCCGGCGGCGTTGACCTCCTCCTTCATGGCCTGAATCCGCTCCGTGGGCCAGAGGGCCCCGGCGGGCATATCCATCAGGGAGGTGACCACACCGCTCATGTTGGGGATCTGTCTGATGTATCGCAGCGGTATGGGATCCATCTGACTCCCGTACCAGCGAAATGTCATCTTCATGGCTGATTACTCCTTATGCTCCTGCGAGCGATAAATAGTGGCGCAGGGTGCCGCGTACCGCGCCGGGGCCGGCCAGCATGGCACGGAACATCTCCTCCACCCGCCCGCCCAGCCCGGCCTGGTACAGATCCACGCCGAAAATGGCGGCGTTGGACAGGATGGGGCGCAGCTGAGCCGTACAGCTGTCCGGCTCCCCCAGACGGATGCCCGCCAGGTGGGCCTGGAGCTGGGGCGCCATGGGGTCGGGGCTGACCGGCATCTCCCGGCCCTGATCGTCCACACCCAGCAGATACCGGCACCAGCCGGCAAACACCAGGGGGGCGAACACCAGGGAGGAGAGCTCCAGCTCCGGCCGCTGGGCATAGCGGCGCAGCGTTCCGCCGTAGCGCACCGGGATCTTCTGGGACGTGTCGGCGGCAATGCGCTGGGGGGTGTCGGGGATGGCGGGGTTGGGGAAGCGCTCGTTGAGCACCTCGTCGATAAAGGCCCTGGGGCTGAGGATGCCGGGATCTTCCACCACCGGGAGGCTCTCCTCCGCGATGTGCTCCACCAGCGCCCGCAGATCCGGATCCCCCATCTCGGCGGAGATGGAGGTATAGCCCAGCAGGCAGCCGTACACCGCCAGGGCGGTGTGCAGCGGGTTGAGGCAGGTGCCCACCTTCATCTTCTCCGCCTTCTCCACCGTGGTGCGGTCGGTCAGGTATACCCCGGCCTTCTCCAGGGCCGGGCGGCCGTTGGGGAAGGCGTCCTCCAGCACCAGGTACTCGGTGATCTCCGTGTTGACAAAGGGGGCGATCAGGGTGCCGGTGTTGGTCTTGGAGATGGTCATATCCGCCAGGCCCAGCCCCTCCAGCGCCTCCTTCACCCTCTCGGAGGGGTGGGGGGTGATCTTGTCGATCATAGACCAGGGGAAGCTCACACAGGCGGGGTTCTCCAGCCAGTCCAGGAAGGCGGCGGGCACCAGTTCCCGCTCCTGCCAGCCCCGGGCCACGGCCAGCACCCCGTCCCGCAGCTTCTTGCCGTTCTGGGCGCAGTTGTCCATGCTCACCATGGCGATGGGCGCGCCCCCCGCCTGATAGCGGCGGTACAGCAGGGCGGCCGCGATGGACATGGTGTGCCGGGGGCCGTCGGGCCCGGCGGCCAGATCCCGCTCCACCACCGGCAGGGGCTTCCCCTCCAGATCGGTGAGGGCGTAGCCCTTCTCGGTGATGGTGAAGCTGGCCATCTGGAGGCTGGGGGCGCGGAAGAGCTCTGCCAGCCGGGCCCAGTCGGGGCCGGCGCAGTCGGCCTTGAGCCCGCCGGCCACGCTGGCGATGACCTCTTTTTCGTCGGTGCCGTCGGCGCGCATCCGCACCAGCAGGCTCAGATCATCGTAGGGGGTGTAGACGTGGTCGATGATCTGGAAGTCAAAGGACTCGGCGGCCAGGATGCCGGTGTCGGCCGCTCCGCTATTCAAAAGGGTCTGCTGGGCTGCGGCCAGGAAGCCGCGGAAGATGTTGCCCGCGCCGAAGTGCACCCACACAGGGGCGCGCCAGGTGCGCTCCCGCATGGCGGGGATGTCGTAGCCGGGCAGCTTGATGCCCGCCGCCTCCCACGCCCCGCGATCCCGCAGACCTTGCATATTCAAATGTAACATGGTGTCGTCTCAGCCTCTCTTGTCAGGCTCTGGTGTCCACCAGGTGCTTGCCCAGCTTTTTCTCCAGCATGCCCTGCAGTCTGGTCAGGACGGTGCTGAAGATCAGGTAGACAACGCCGGCCTCGCAGTAGAACAGCAGGGGCTGGAACTGCACCGCGATGATGCCCTTGGCCGTCATCATGATCTCGGCCACGGTGATGGTGGAGACCAGGGAGGTATCCTTCAGCAGGCTGATGAAGGAGTTGGACAGGGCGGGCACCGCCACCAGGGCGGCCTGGGGGATAACCACGCGGCCCATGGTCTGGAGCTTGTTCAGGCCCAGGGCGCGGCAGGCCTCAAACTGTCCCTTGGGGATGGAGGTCAGGGCGCCGCGGATGACTTCCGAGTTATAGGCGCCCTGGCTGATAGTCAGGGCCAGGATGGCCGATGGGATGGGATCCAGAACCAGGCCCACCGAGGGCAGGCCGAAGTAGATGATGTAGATCTGAACCAGAAGAGGCGTGCCGCGGATCACCCACACCACAAACCAGGCGATGGCCTTGAAGGGCTTGATCTTGGACATGCGCATCAGCGCCAGGATAAAGGCCAGCACGAGTCCCAATGCAAAGGAGACCAGCATGAGTGGGACGGAGATCAGTAAGCCAGCTTTGAACATGGGCCAGAATGATTCAATCACCAGTTGGATTTGTTCCACAGCGGCCCACCTCCTTCATCAAATTTTGGTTTTTAAGGGCTGGGTGGCTGCCCGCGGGCAGCCACCCAGGCGGATGGTCTTACGGATAAGCGGATGGATTACTGATAGATGCTGGTGCTGTCAGCCACGGACTGGCCGAAGTACTCCACGGTCAGGTCATAGAGGAAGCCGTCGTCGATCATCTCCTGCAGAACCTCGGAGATGCCGTCGCACAGGCTCTGGTCCTCCTTGCGGCACATGACGGAGGACTCGATCTCGTAGCGGTTCTCCTCGGCGGGCTCATAGATGGCGGCGATCTTCACGTTGACCTCGGGGCGGCTCTCCATGTACTCCTCCACGGCGGCCACATTGTTGATATGGCCGTCGGCGCGGCCGGTGTTCAGCTGCTCCATGGCGGCGGTCAGGTCGCCGTCAGCGGTGGTGGCGCCGTAGCGCTGGGCGATCCGGCCGGCGGCGGAGGAGGGAGAGTTGATGCACAGCTTGCCCTCCAGATCCTCGAAGGAGGTGATGTCGGTGTTGTCGCCGTTCACCACCAGGCAGTAGGGGTTCTCAGCGTAGGCGATGGAGCAGGCGTACTTCTCCTGGCGATCGGGGTCTGGGTTCACGCCGCAGACCACCACGTCGTAGCGGCCAGCGTCCAGGCCGGCCAGCACGGGGTCCCAGCCGTCGGCGGTCTGGAACTCCACGTCCACGCCCAGGCGGGCGCCGATCTCACGGGCCACTTCCACCTCGAAGCCGGTGAGGTCGCCGGTGCCGTCCTCGTTGTACACGTAGGGGATCCAGTTGCCCTCGTTGCCAACGGTCAGCACGCCGGCGTCCAGAACCCGCTGCAGGGAGCCGTCGTCCTCGGGGGCGGCAGTCTCGGTGCTGGCGGCGGGAGAGTCGGTGCTGGCAGCGGGGGAGTCGGTCTCGGGCGCGGGGGAGTTGGTGGTGCCGCCGCCGCAGGCGGCCAGGGAGAGCACCAGCGCGAGAGACAGCGCAGCGGGTACAAGCTTCTTGAGTTTCATTCTTTTCACCTTTTCCTTTCAGAGTTTTTATTCGCCGGCGGAAAGCCGCCGGAAAATAACGCTAATCCTCCACAAACCGCTCCAGAACCCGGAAATTCCGGCGGTCGGCGGCAAAGGGATCGGAGAAGTAGTGCTCGTCCGCCACCTCCTGCACCAGATAGCCGGTGTAGTGGTGGTCGTTCAGGGATTGCAGCTGGGCGGACAGGGAGGTGTTCCCATCCCCCCAGACGTTGTGCAGCCAGGGGTCGCCGTCCAGGAAGTGCATGTGGATCAGATCCTCCCCAAAGGCATCGAACCAGTCGTCCAGGCTCTCCCCCGCCGCGCCGGTGGCAATGTTGTCCACCATCATTTTCAGGCTGGGGTGGTTTACCTCCCGGTACATCCGGCGGGCCCGCTCCAGGCTGTTGACCAGGTTGCTCTCGTCGGCCCGGAGGGACTCCATGGCCAGCTTTACCCCCAGGGGTTCCGCCACCCGGCAGAGCCGGCCCAGGTGATCCCGGCAGCGGGCCCACATGGCCGTCTCGTCCTCTCCCCAGTAGCCCCAGCCGGAGTTGACCACCACCCGGTCGGCCCCCAGCTCGGAAGCCAGGCGGATGGCGTTGGAGAAGTAGCGGAAGGAGTACTCCAGGCCCAGGGGCTCCTGGGAGGCGTACTGATACTGATAGGCCATGCTGGGCGCGGTGACGGACACCACCCGCACGCCGTGATCCCGCAGCTTTTGCCGGAGGGCGGGCACGTCGTCATAGCCGGTGTGATCCAGCCAGAAGTGGGCCGCGCCGCACCAGAGCTCGATCTGCCCAATATCCAGCCGCTGCTGGCAGTCCAGGAAATAGTCCAGGGAGAAGCGCCGGTAGTGCTGGTTCATGTTGACCAGCTGGCTGCGCTTGATTCCGCTCATGCCGCCCCTCCTCTCGTCAGGGCCTCCACGGCCCGCCGGTGGGGCCAGTCCGGGTTGCCGCCGTAGCGATCCCCCGGCAGCAGCAGGGACAGCGCCCCGGCATAGCCCGCCGACCGCAGCTGTTCCGCAAAGCGTTCCATGGGCAGGCATCCCTCGCCCCAGGCCCGCCAGCCGTGGCTGTTGCCGTCGCACAGGCGGATCAGGCCGGTCTTCTCCCCCAGCAGGTCGAACCACCGGGGAATGGTGTCCCCCCAGGAGGCCATCACATTGGTGTCCAGGCATACGCCCAGGGCGGGGCTCTCCAACCGGCGGAGCAGCCCGGAGAACTCCTCCGCCCGGCCCAGCACCGGGGACTCGGCGATCAGCGGAGTCTCCGGCCCCATGACCGGGGCCAGCAGCAGGGATACCTCCGCTGCCTCCGCCGCGGGGCAGAGGCGCTCCAGCACCTCCGCCGCGTTTTGGAGCAGCGCCTCCGGCGTCAGATCCCAGCAGGCGCCCGCCGCGCCCAGCACCACCTGCCCGGCCCCCAGGGCGCGGGCCAGCGCAATGCTGTTCCGGTAATAATCCACCGTGGCCTCCCGCTGCCTTCCCCGGGGCGCGGTGATGGAGTAACGGCAGGCCGGCGGCGTGAGGACTGAGATCCGCAGGCCCGCCGCCGCCAGCTTCTCCAGCAGGGGGGCCGGCTCCTCATACTCCGCGTGGCTCAGCCAGAGGTGGGGGGGCTGTGGGACGAAGTCCAGAGACTTCAGCCTCAGCTCCCCCATATCCGCCAGGAAGGCATCCAGGGGCCTGCGCACATACTGCCCGTTGGAACCCAGCAGGATCCAGCTTTCGGACATGGGTTACTTGATCTCGCCGGGATAGCCGTTCTCACACAGCTCGAACCACACATAGGCGAACTTCTCGCCCTCGGCGCACTCGCTGCCGTGGTGGGAGCCATGGGGGGTAAAGGTGATGTCGCCGCCCTGCACGTGGATCTTTTCATCCTCGGCGGTATAGGTGAAGGAGGCGCCGGGCAGCATGATGTACCACTGCTCCAGCTCATTGTGGATGTGCTGGCCGATGTAGTTGGGGCCGGTGCCGAAGTTGGCGCCCATGGACAGGCGGCCCAGGTTGCGGTGCTCGATCATCATCATCTGCTGGATGTCGGCGCCGGTGAAGTCCTCCTTGTAGTGCCACGCCTGGGATACGCCGCGGAACCGGGGCAGGGTCAGGTGGGCCTCTTTCAGGCAGGTCTTGTCATAGTCGCTCAGCTCGGTGACGAAGTGGACGATCTCCATCGTCTCCTTGGCGTCAGCGGCGCAGTGGAAGGTAAAGGATTCCTTATCGAAGTCGGGCACGAACACCGAGACCTCGGTAATGTTGTAGACACGGCGGGGAGTGACGATATAGCCCTTGCCGGCGGTAACCAGGAACACCTGGTTGTGCTCGGTCTTGGAGTAGGTCTCCGGCGTCAGATCCGCGCCGGGCTGGAGGGAGATCCGCTCCACCTTGGCGTCCTTGTAGGCCCCTTCCAGGATGGGCACGCGGGACACGCCGTTGGTATACTCGTGCTTGATATCGGCACCTCTCGAAATTTTAACCAGAGCCATGGCAAATTCCCCTTTACAGTGAATGTTGTGTTTATGATTTTTTGATTCGGATGCTGCGCTGCTTTGCTTACTTGATCTCTCCCGGATAGCCGTCGATGCACATCTCAAACCAGATGTAGTCGCACTGCTTGCCGGCCTCCACCTTGCTGCCGTGCCAGAAGCCGGTGGGGGTGAAGGACAGATCGCCGCCCGTCATCTTCACTTCCTCGCCGCCGGCGGTGTAGATGAACTCGGAGCCGGGGAGCGGGAAGTACCACTGGGCCAGCTCGTTGTGGATGTGCTGGCCGATCTCGATGGGGCCGGTGCCGCGGACACAGCCCATGGACAGGCGGCCCAGGTTGCGGTGCTCCAGCAGCATGATGGAGGTGGTGGTGTCGTTGTCCTTGAAGTCCTCGTCGTAAGTCCACCCCTCGGAGATGCCGCGGAACCGGGGCAGCACCATGCGGGACTCCACCAGGCAGTTCTTATCGTAATCACTCAGCTCGGTGATGATATGGAGGAACTCCAGGGGCTGCTTGCTGTCGGCGGAGCAGGTGATGGTGAAGCGCTCCGTGTCAAACTCGGGGACAAAGACGCCGGGCTCCTTGATGTTCCAGGCCTGACGGGGGGTGGTCACATAACCCTTGCCCTTGGTGAAGATGAAGAGCTGGTTATGCTCGGTCACGGAGTAGACATCCGGAGTGATGGAGCAGCCGGGCTGCAGGGCGCAGTGGGCGAAGTGGGCCTGATCGAACTCACCCTCCAGAACGGGCACACGGGCGTAGCCGTTGACAAAGTCATACTTGACGCCGCTGTAGCGGGCCACCTTGATCTGAGACATGTTTTGCTTCCTCCTTGAATGTTGTGAATCAGAGCATCTTGCTCAGGAAATCCTGAAGGCGCTTGTTTTTGGGATGTGCGAAGAATTCACCGGGCTCGCTGTCCTCCACGATGTGGCCGCCGTCGATGAAGATCACCCGGTCGGCCGCCTCGCGGGCGAAGCCCATCTCGTGGGTCACCACCAGCATGGTCATGCCGTCGGCGGCCAGCTTCTTCATGACGTCCAGCACCTCTCCCACCATCTCGGGATCCAGGGCGGAGGTGGGCTCGTCAAAGAGCATCAGCTCCGGCTTCATGGCCAGGGCCCGTGCGATGGCGATGCGCTGCTGCTGCCCGCCGGAGAGCTGGTTGGGGTAGGCATCCCGCTTGTCCTCCAGCCCAACGGTCTTGAGCAGGCTCAGGGCCTGCTCCTCGCAGTCCTTTTTGTCCCGCTTCTTTACCAGCGTGGGCGCCAGCATGATGTTGTCAATCACGGTCAGATGCGGGAACAGGTTGAACTGCTGGAACACCATGCCCATGCTCAGCAGCTCTTTGGTGGCACTCTTGCTGTCGGCGCTGACCAGATCAATGCCGTGGTAGAGGATCTGTCCTCCCGTGGGCCTTTCCAGCAGGTTCAGGCAGCGCAGGAAGGTGGACTTGCCGCAGCCGGAGGGGCCTACGATGGCCACCACCTCTCCAGGCTCGATGTCAATGTCGATGCCCTTGAGCACCTCGTGCTTGCCGAAGCTCTTCTGGAGCCCCTTAACGCTGATCATACTCATACCGTATCTGCCCCCCGTAAGTGATACTGCTCAAATCCAAAGTAGCGGATGCTGTTTCGATAGGAGATGTCTGCCACCAGCCGCTCCAGCGCGGGCCGGTCGTCCGGGAATTCGCCGTTCTCCGTCCAGCGGCCCAGCAGGCCGCAGAGGATCCGGCGGAAGTACTCATGTCTGGTGTAGGACAGGAAGCTGCGGGAGTCGGTCAGCATGCCGATGAAGTTGCCCAGCAGGCCGCCGGCGGCCAGATTGGTAAGCTGAGCCTCCATGCCCAGCCGGTGGTCGTTGAACCACCAGGCCGAGCCATGCTGCAGCCTGCCCGCCGTGCCGGGGCTCTGGAAGCAGCCCATCAGGCTCACCAGCGCCGCATTGTCGCCCGGCTCCAGGGAGTAGAGGACGGTGCGGGGCAACTCCCCGCTCTCCTCCAGGCCGCTCAGGAAGCGGGCCAGATCCGGCAGATTCACCCCGGGGCCGATGCAGTCGTAGCCGGTATCCGGCCCCAGCAGCCGGAACATCCGGCGGTTGTTGTCCCGCTGGGCGGAGAAGTGGAGCTGCATGGCCCAGTCCCGCCTGGCGTACCCCCGGGCGAGGAAGCTCAGCAGGGCCGATTTATACTGCCACATCTCCTGGCGGCTGACCGCCTCGCCCGCCAGGCGGCGCTTCAGGATGCCGTCCAGCTCCGCCTCCGAGGCGGGAAGGAAGCACAGGTTGTCCAGGCCGTGGTCGGACACCTTGCAGCCCCGGGCCGCAAAGAAATCCATCCGCGCATCCAGCGCGGCCGTAAGGCTCTCCCAGCCGGTGACAGGTATGCCGGAGGCCCCGGAGAGCCTGTCTATGTAACCGGCAAAGTCCGGCTTCTCCACATTGACGGCCTTGTCCGGCCGGAACGCCGGGAGCACTCTGGTCTCCAGGGTGTCGTCAGCGGCCAGCTTCTCATGCCACTCCAGGCTGTCTGCCGGATCGTCGGTGGTACACAGCAGCGTCACATCGGACTTGCGCAGGATCTCCCGCACGTGCATGCCATCGCCGATCACCCTGCTGCAGTGCTCCCAGACCTCCCCGGCATTGGCCGCCGTCAGGTGGCCCTCATATCCGAAGTAGCGCCGCAGCTCCAGGTGGCTCCAGTGGTACAGGGGATTGCCCACCGCCCGCTCCAGGGCGGCGGCCCAGGCCTGAAACTTCTCAAAGTCGGAGGCGTCTCCGGTGATATATTTTTCATCCGTCCCGTTGGCCCGCATCAGGCGCCATTTGTAATGATCCCCGCCCAGCCAGAGCTGGGTGAGATTGTGGAAGACCTGATCCTCCGCGATCTCCCTGGGGCTCACATGGCAGTGGTAGTCCAGTATGGGCATCCGCTCCGCCGTGCCGTGGTAGAGCTCTTTCGCCGTGTCAGTGTCCAACAGGAAATCTTCATCCAGGAATGCTTTCATGGCTTTCCGTCCTTTCCGGCGCCCCGCCCCCTCCGGCCTCAGCGGGTCATCACGCGCCGGGCGTGCGCTGGGGGTTTTGTCCAAAGAATGGCGCGCGGCCTTGTGATATATCTGTAATATATCTACAAGCCAAACTGTAACATAGTTTGCCAGTCCCGTCAAGTGGTAAACTGGCAATTCTATCATGAAAATAATTTTCAAATCTTTGAAATTGTGAATTTACTACAAACATACCCCCTCCAACCCATACCCGGACACCTTGACCGCGCAGAAAGATACTGCTATAATTGGGTGGATAAAGGGCTTGGCTCGAAGGGTTCTCCGAACCCATCACATATATCAGGAGGCAATGTCAATGGCGGCAGTGGCGGAAAAGCGGCAGGGCAGTTTGTCCCAGATTGCGTACGACCAGATCAAAACCATGATTCTTCAGAAAGATCTGATTCCGGGGCAGTTTGTCAATGAGGCCCAGCTTCAGCAGCTGCTGGGCCTGGGCAGGACACCGGTGCGGGAGGCGATTCTGGCCCTGGCGCAGGACAACCTGGTTCGGGTGCACCCCCGCCGCGGCATCGAAATCACCCGCCCCACCCCCAAGGACATCCACGATATCTTTGAAATCCGCCTGCTGTTGGAGCCGCTGGTGCTCCGGCAGTGCTTCTACCGGGTGGATCTCCAGTGGGCGCTGGACATGCGCGGCCAGCTCATCCAGCACCAGGACGACGAGGCCAGCAACGCCGGGCAGACCGCCGCGCCGCTGATTGATCTGGACAACCAGTTCCACCTGGCGCTGGTGGATACCCTGCATAACCAGTACGCCTCCCACCTGATGCGCAGCCTCACCGACTACCTGAACCTGATCCGGATCACCGCCTGGCGGCCCAGCCGCTATCAGGTCAGTAACCGGGAGCATATCGCCATTCTGGACGCCATCATCGAGCAGCGGATGGAGGACGCCTGCCAGCTTCTGTCCGATCACATCCAGCTCTCCTATCAGGAGGCCATCAACACCATGCTCCACGCCTCATTCTGAAGCAAAGGCCCGCCGCGGATATCCCGCGGCGGGCCTCAGCCTGTCGAAAAAGTCTTTTCGACAGGCTGCTGAACTTTTTGAAACTTCAAAAGAGTTTCAAAAAGTTGTTTGATCCAACGCAAAAGGGAACCCTGACGGTTCCCTTTCACACTATCCTTCCCTCCGAAGCCTTTGGCTCAAGGGTTTATCGACAGCCTCCGGCCCGCCGCGGGTATCCTGCGGCGAGCCTTTCTATACCATTATCACTTATAGGGTGACGCCGTCTTTCCAGATGGCAATCTCCCGATACCCCGCCCGCTCGGAGCGGGTAGGGTTTCCGGAGGCCGTGTCCAGCACCAGGCGGAACAGCGCGCTGGTGTGCGCTTCCCAGCCGTCCCCGCGGGCCAGCCCGCCGGCGTCGTAATCAATCCACCCGCCCTTCCGTCCGGCCAGAGCGGAGTTGGTGGCGATTTTGAGGGTGGGCACCGGCGCACCGAAGGGGGTGCCCCGGCCGGTGGTGAAGAGGATCAGGTGCGCGCCCGCCGCCGCCAGCCCGGTGGTGGACACCAGGTCGTTCCCCGGGGTCTGGAGCACGGACAGGCCGCGCCTGCGCACCCGCTCCCCATAGCGGAGCACATCGGCCACCGGGGCGGTTCCGCCCTTCTGGACGCAGCCCAGCGACTTCTCCTCCAGCGTGGTGATGCCACCCGCCTTGTTCCCCGGCGACGGGTTTTCATAGACCACCTGCCCATGTCGGACAAAGTAGTCCTTGAAGTCCTCCACCAGGGCGGGCAGGGCCCGGGCCGCCGCCTCATCGGCGCAGCGCCGGAAGAGCACGCTCTCCGCCCCGAACATCTCCGGCACCTCTGCCAGCAGGGCAGAGCCGCCCATGGCGGTCAGCCGGTCGGTGACACGGCCCACCAGGGGGTTGGCCGTAATGCCGGACAGGCCGTCGGAACCGCCGCACTTCAGGCCGATTACCAGCTCCTCCGCACGGATGGCCTCCCGCCGATCCTCGGCCGCCCGGTCTGCCAGGCCGCGCAGCAGCCGCTCCCCCTCCGCCAGCTCGTCTTCCACAGACTGGCACTCCAGGAAGGCCACCCGCTCCTCGTCCCAGTCCTTCAGCAGCGCCTGAAGCACTTGGATGCTGCTGTTCTCACAGCCCAGGCCCAGCACCAGCACGCCGCCGGCATTGGGGTGGCGGATCAGCCCGCAGAGGATGTGCCTGGTATGCTCCTGATCGTCGCCCATCTGGGAGCAGCCATAGGGGTGGGGCCAGGCGTACACGCCGTCCACCTTTCCCTCCAGCTCCGGCCCAAGCCGGCGGGCCAGTGTCTGGGCCACACCGTTGACGCAGCCCACTGTGGGGACAATCCACAGCTCGTTCCGGATCCCCACGCCGCCGCTCCTCCGTCGGTACCCCTGGAAGGTCTCCGGCGGCAGGGAGGACTCCCCCGGCCCCGCCACGCGGGCCTCCACGGCGGTGCCGGCCTCCAGTCCGGTGCCCAGATTGTGGGTATGTACCCACTCTCCCGGCCGGATGTCTGTCTTTGCCCTGCCAATGGGGCAGCCGTATTTGACCACCTCCGCACCCGCAGCGATGGGGGCCAGGGCCACCTTGTGTCCCTGGGGGATATCCTGGCGGGCGGCAACCGCCGCCCCTTCCACCGCAACGGTCTCCCCCGCCCCGATGGGGGTCAGGGCCACCGCCACATTGTCCATGGGATGAATCCGCAGCGCCCGGCTCATGCTTCCGCCCCCTTGCCGCAGGCGGCCAGGGCCGCCGACATCCCCCGGGCGCGGATCTGTTCCAGTGCGCGGGCCGCCGCCGGCACGAAGCCGGGCAGCTCCGCCAGATCCCTCCCCCAGAAATCTTGCCGGGCCGCGAAGCCGCTCACCAGCGCCGCCGCGTCCCCGTCCCGATGCTCTGCAAAAAATGCCAGCACCGCCGGATCATCCCGGATCGGGTAGGCCTCACCATTCCGGCATCCCTGGCTGTAAAATGCGAACAGAGCCGCGAAGGAGAAGGCCAGGCGGCGGGGAACCGCGCGGAATCTCGCCAGATAGGCCTCCACGCTGGGCAGTACCCGCGCCCGCCATTTGGAGACCGAGTTGAGGGCAATATCCAGAAGCCGGTGGTCGATATAGGGGTTGTCAAAGCGCTCCTCCACCGCCCGGGCGAAGGCCTCACAGTCCTCCCGGGGCAGCGAGAGGGTCGGGATGATCTCCTCAAAAAGCGCCCCTTCCAGGTAGGCGCGCACAGCCGGATCCGCCATGCTGTCCCGCACAATGTCGTGGCCCGCCAGATAGGCGGCGGCTACCATGGCCGTGTGCCCGCCGTTGAGTATGCGCACCTTCTGCTCCTTGTAGGGGTGGTGGTCGGGGACAAATTTCACCGGCAGGCCGGCCTGGGGCGCAGGGAACTGCTCCGCAAGCTCCTCGGGGCCCTCGATCACCCACAATCCGAAGGGCTCCGCCACGTCCAACAGCCGATCCTCCAGGCCGAAGGCTCTGTTCATGGCATCGGCCTGTTCCCGGGGATAGCCGGTGACAATCCGATCCACCAGGGTGCTGCAGAAGGTGTTCTCCTCCTCCAGCCACCGGAGGAACCCCTCCCCCAGCGCCCAGTCCCTGGCATGGCGCAGGACATAGTCCCGCAGCACGGCTCCGTTATCGGCAATCAGCTCACAGGGGAGGATCAGATAGCCGGGCAGGCCGGCCTGATACCGCTCCCACAGCAGGCGGGTCAGCTTGGCCGGAAAGCTGGCAGGGGGGCGATCCTCCGGAGTGCAGGAGGGATCGTAGACAATGCCGGCCTCTGTGGTATTGGAGATGATCAGGCGCATATCCGGGTTGCGGGCGGTTTCCAGAAAGGCCTCGTACGCCTCATAGACGTCTACCGCTCTGCTGATGCAGCTGATCACCCGGCGCTGATCCACAGCCGCTCCGTCCAGGCGTCCCCGCAGGCAGAGCTGATAAAGCCCCTCCTGACCGTTGATGCGCCCCGTCTTCCCGGCAGAAGCGGGCGGGACAACTACCACCTTGCTCTGAAAGTTTACCCGCTCGTTCATGACATCGATAAAGTAATCCGCAAAGCCTCGCAGGAAGTTGCCCTCTCCAAACTGCAGCACCCGTTCCGGGGCCCGATCCAGGAGATAGCCGTTGTAGTGCCGCCGTCTCAGTGCCTCATAGCTGAGTTGTTCCATAAAAACCCTCCTTCTGTCCGGATGGCCCCTATCATAATACAAGGATTTCTGTTTGTAAAGGGGCTGTCCGCTGCCGGATTGCCAGCCGAAATTCCCGGCATTCCCTGGGCCGCAGCGCCCCCCGGCGTTTCAAAAGGCTGCGAACATTCAGCTTTCCTTCCCTGTCGATTATCGCTTACGCTTATGCTTCCCAGGACTCCTCGGATTGGAAGGCTCTTAAAAACAATATTTTCTCAACATCGGAAATTTACCCCCCAAGTATGATGTCCCACTGCGGGCCCAACGCAGTGGGACTCAAATGGATAGGCAGAGCAAGGGAGCGGGCCCGGATGGCATCTTTTTGCCGCAGGTATAGATAGGCATCAGAGCAAAGCGGACTCTTCTCCGACGTGAAATGCCAGACCCATCCGGGTATTTACAACTCGGAAGATCCGGCCTTCTGGCCGGCGGCGCGTTTGCGCCATACAAGCGTTTTGCATGCGGCAAAACCTTGGCACGGGGCAGATTCACTGCACAGCCGTCGGCGGCTTTGCCGCGCCGGAGCTGGCCGCCCGCCTCCACCGGCAGATGGAGCTCTATGAGCGCCTGCCGGCAGAGCCCGCCGGATAAAAGCATCAAAAAAGCGCCTGATGGAGACATCAGGCGCTTCAGCCTGTCGAAAAAGTCTTTTCGACAGGCTGCTGAACTTTTTGAAACTTCAAAAAAGTTTCAAAAAGTTGTTTGATCTAACGCGAAAGGGGACCCTGACGGTTCATCTCCGCGCCAAGTGCCGCCGCTTTGCGGCGGTTGCGCTCCGAAACGCCCTGCGGGGCAGCCTTTCACACTATCCTTCCCTCCGAATCCTTTGGCTGGAGGGTTTATCGACAGCCTCAAGCGCCTGATGAGACATCAGGCGCTTGAGGCTCTGCAAAAGCGCGGCAGGGCGCTGAGATGCGCCATTTGCCCCTTCGGGGCGGCCGGGCATGGAGCTTTATTCCGGCAGCCGGGTGAGCACGCACATCCCCCGGCCCTGGTGCTTGGCCCGGTAGAGGGCCTGGTCGGCCTCCCGGTAGAGCTGCGCGTAGGAGGCGCCGGGCCTGGCGGCCTGGCAGATGCCCACGCTGCACCCTGCGCCCACATCCCGCTCCTGCCAGCGGATGGCGGAGATTTCGCGGATGAGCCGCCCCCCGGTGCGCTCCAGCTCCGCCGACCCCCGGGCGCCGGGGAGCAGCGCGGCGAACTCATCCCCGCCGATGCGCCCGATGTCCGTGTCCGGGGGGAGGACGCTGCGCAGGCGGAGGCCCGCCTCCTGGAGCACAAAGTCGCCGCAGGGGTGGCCGTACACGTCGTTGACGGCCTTGAAGCCGTCCAGATCCAGCATGAACAGGGTGAGGGCCTCGCCGCCCCGGGCCAGCCGGGCCTCCGCCCGGGCCTGGAAGGCGGTCTTGTTGAGCAGCCCCGTGAGGGGATCCAGCTCCAGCAGCTTCTGCAGGTGGGCGTTGATCTCCCGGATCTCCCGCCGCTGGGAGAGGGTGATCACAGCGTGGCGGGCCGTGGTGAGGGAGACGGCCAGGGCCACAATGGCGGTAAAGGTCAGGTTGATCCGATCCCCGCTGTCCAGGGTGGCGCGGGTGAGCAGGAGAAACAGCGCCCAGCCGCCGCCATAGCAGGGGATGCTGTACCGGGCGGGCATCTGGATGAAAACCGCCAGGCCCAGAACAGCCGTCAGGAAGGTGATGGTGGCCCCGCCGGGGCTCCGGGACAGGTCATAGGCGTTCAGGCAGATGTGCCACAGGAAAAAGAACAGCACCGAGACGTACTGAACCGCCCACTGCACGCCGGAGGAGGCCCGGCGGGTGAGCTGCTGCAGCGCCAGGGAGAGCGCCGCGGCCAGGAGGAGGGAGCAGTACATGCCGAAGTAGATGCGGTTGTTCAGGGTGCCCAGGCCGGAGCTGGACAGGAACAGCACGCGGGCCATGTTATACAGCTCCATGCCGAAGATCATGATGCAGATGACCAGCAGGGACAGCCGGTTTTTCTGCAGGGAGTTCTGCCAGAACTCCTCCCGGATCTCCGGCGGGATCCGCAGGAACTGCCATACGGCCTGTCTCATGGACGCCTCTCCTCTCGCAGTCGGTTTGAAAGATGTCCGTGGGGGCGGACGCCTCCGCACAATACCCTATATAAATAACATACGAAATTCCTGTTTTGTAGTGCATGTGCAGAATTTGCCCCTCCCGGCGAAAAATCAGTGTCCGGGCAGAAAAACGCCCCGCACCCGAAGGGGCGCGGGGCGGGGCTGGCATAGAAGCCGGCGGCGGGCGCAGAGCCGGCGTCAGCGCCCCTCGGGCGGGACGTCGCCCGGCGCGTGGGGCTCCACGGCAAAAAAGGTATAGGTGCCGGAGGCCACTAGCCGGCCGCTGTCATCGGTGAGGGACACGTCGTACACCAGCACGGTGCGCCCCAGCTTTTTGGGGACGGCGGTGCAGTGGATGCGCGTCCCGGTGCCCGGCGACAGGTACTGCATGGAGCAGTCCAGGGTCACGCAGGTCTTGCCGGTGGTGTAGGCGGCCGTCCCGGCCACGGTGTCGGCCAGGGTGACCAGGGCGCCGCCGTGGACAATCCCCAGGGGATTGAGGCTGGAGGGCTGGATTTCCAGCACTCCGGAGGCGCTGTGGTCGTCCCTCAGCTCGGTGACGTAGATGTGGTTGTGGGGGGCAAAGCAGCCGCTCTCATTGACCCGCGCCAGCAGCTTACTGTAAAAATCCGTCAAGAATCTTCTCCTCCGCTTCCTGCTCCGTCAGGCCCAGGGTCATGAGCTTGAGGATCTGATCTCCGGCGATGCGGCCGATGGCGGCCTCATGAATCAGCTGGGCGTCCACGTGGTTGGCCACGATGGCGGGGATGGAGGAGATTTTCGCCTCCCCCATGATGATGGAGTCGCACTGGACGTGGCCGAAGCACTTGGCGTTGCCCGTCATCTTGGGGTAGAACACCTGCTGGGAGTTGTCCTGGGCCACAGACCGGGACACCACCCGGCCGCTGGCCCCCTCCCCGTCCAGGATGATCTCCATGTCGCTCTCGGCGGTCTGCTCCCCGTGGGTGAGCAGCTTTTCGGTGATCACAGCCTCCGCGTTGGGGCCCACCACCACCTTGGTCTCCCGCTTGGTGGAGTCCACGCCGCGGATCTGCACGCTCTCCATGTTGAGGGAGGCCCCCTCCTCCAGGTACACCACCGTCTGGGGGTTCATGATCCGCCTGCCGGTGCCGGGGCCCTCGCCGTAGTGCCGCTCCACATAGCGCACCTTGGAGTTCTTTCCGATGTGGAAGGTGTGCACGCCGTCGTGCTGGCTGGTCTCGCAGCCGGTGTTGTGGATGCCGCAGCCGGCCACGATGTCCACGTCGCAGTCGTCGCCGATGTAGAAGTCGTTGTACACCAGCTCGCTCAGGCCGGTCTGGCTGATGATCACCGGGATGTGCACCGACTCGTGTTTGGTGCCCGGCTTGACGTGGATGTCGATGCCAGACTTGCCCGGCTCGGTCTTGGTGGTGATCTCAATGTTGGCAGTGCTGTTCCGGGAGTCCAGCTGCCCGTTGCGGCGGATGTTGTAGGCCCCCTGGGGGGTCTTCTCCAGATCCGCGATCTCCTTCAGCAGCTTCCATTCCGCTTGATCCATGTTCAGTTCGCCCCCTCTGTCAGATAACTGCATCCAGAGGCCGTGTTGGCCAGGATCTCGGGGAAAATCTCCTCCCGGGGGCCCTGCTTCTGGATCTTGCCGTCGCCGATCATGACGATCTCGTCGGCCAGGTTGATGATGCGCTCCTGGTGGGAGATGATGATCAGGGTGTGCTCCCGCCGCTGATGGATGGCCTGGAAGGTCTCGGTCAGCTTGGCAAAAGACCACAGGTCGATGCCCGCCTCCGGCTCGTCAAAGATCATGAGCCCGGCCTTGCGGGCCAGGATGGTGGCGATCTCAATGCGCTTGACCTCGCCGCCGGACAGGGAGGCGTCCACCTCCCGGTCGATATAGTCCCCGGCGCACAGGCCCACCTTGGTCAGGTACTGACAGGCCTCCTCCCGCTTCAGGTTCTCCCTGCCGGAGGCCAGGGACAGGAGATCCCGCACCTTCAGCCCCTTGAACCGGGGGGGCTGCTGGAAGCCGTAGCTCACCCCAAGCCGGGCCCGCTGGGTGATGTCCAGATCGGTGATGTCGGTGCCGTTCCAGGAGATGGTGCCCCCCGTGGGCCGCACCAGGCCCATGATGGCTTTGGCCAGGGTGGTCTTGCCGCCCCCGTTGGGGCCGGTGATCACCACGAATTGGTTGTCGGCTACGGTGAGGGATACGTCGTTGAGGATGCCCAGCTCCCCGCCGGTCTCGTCCTCCACCTGGTAGCTGAGATGCTTGATCTCCAGCATTGGCTGTCGCTCCTTTGTAACATGGCTTGCTTTACAGGGTGTTATTTTATCATGGCGTGCTGGAAAATACAACCCTGCCGGGGCAAAAATTACACTATTCGCATAGGATAAGGTGAATTCAAATCGTCAGGAGGCGCTGTCCATGGAACAAGAGCATCTTTCCAGCCAGTGTGATCAGGAGACCTTCGAGCGGGTGTGGCGGCGGGTCATGCCGGAGTCCCGCCCCGACTGCCCCATCGTCCTGCCGGCGGAGCCGGCCGCGTCCCCCGCCGTCCGGGAGGCCCCGCCGGCCCTGCCCGCCGTGGCCGCCTCCGACCCGCCAGGCCGACCCGTGGCGGGCGAGGAGCACAACGTGCCCTGCCTGGGGGCGGCCTCGGCCATCTACGGCGGCCAGCTCCAGCAGTTTGTGGACAGGACGCTGGCCGACTGGCGGAGCTATCAGGCCCTCTCCCGCCGGGCCCAGGGGAACAGCGGCCGAATCCTCTCCGCCATCGCCGCCGACCAGCGCCGCCATGCCAAGCGGCTGTCCACCGCCTATTTCCTGATCTCCGGCGTGCGCTACTGGCCCGCAGAGCGGCCCGCCGGGCCCGCCTCCCGTACCCCCTTCGCCGCCGCCCTGCGGGAGCGGTTCATGGCCGAGCAGCGGTCGGCCGCCGCCTATCAGGCCGCGGCGGCGGAGACCGCCGACCCCTGCCTGCGGCAGCTCTACGAGGAGCTGTCCGGGGAGGCGGACGCCCACGCCTGGCTGCTGCGGGGCATCCTGGAGGAGCTGTAGAACGGGTACCTGCCGCTGGACTTCTTTCTCCCTGCCGAAGCCGCGGCCTGTGCCCGGCCGCTCCGGGCGGATGATATCCGCCCCTACAGCGTCGGCCCAGGCTGCGGATCATTTGCTGGGCCACCGGTTCCCCGCCGAACCTGCGGCTTGTGAGAAACGGGCGGCGGGGGCAAGCCCCCGCCCTACGGGTATGCAGGGCCCAAACGTGCTGTGCGCCGCCGCACCCTCCAGAGTATTTCAGCGGCATGGCACCGGCGGCGGCCCGGCGGGCCCGGTCGGTACAGCGCAGCCGCTGTCAGGGCCTGCCGGGTGATCGACGCGGGCAACCCAAGGCGCGGCAGCGCCTGTGACGGACACAAAAAGGAACCGGGCGTGGATGCACGCCCGGTTTTTGCCTGATCTGTACAGCCCACCGCCGCCGTGAACCCCCGTATTGGGGGGCGCCGGGGGTCGAAGGTGCCGGGGGCACCTTCGATGAAAATCAACGCGAAGCCACCTCAAAAAAGAACCCCCGGCCCTTTCTTTCCCACCGCTTTCTTTCGGAAAGAAAGCGGTGCCCCGGCCGGGCAGGCCCGCCCCCGGGGAGCCCCGATAACAGCGGGCGACCACAGGTCGCCCCTACATCGTCGGCCCAAGCTGCGGATCATTCGCTTCCGCGTAAACGCGAAAGCTCATTCCCTCCGCTGGGCCTCCTCTCCCCACGACGACCACTCCGTTGGGTCGCCGCGGGGGGCCCCATTGGGTGCGCCGAGTCGTCGCGCCCCACCGGGCATGTGTCCCACAGGAATCAATACCCGTTGACCACCGCGTCCAGCACCTGGGCGGCCACGGCGCCGGCCACGTCGGCGCCGGAGCCGCCGTTCTCCACCAGCACCACGAAGGCGTAGGGGGCGTCCTCGTTGCGGAGGAATCCGGCGAACCAGGCGTGGGGGGACTTGCCGCCCCCCACCTCGGCGGTGCCGCTCTTGGCGCAGATGTCCATGTTGGGGAAGCGGGAGGAGCCGTACTGGTCGGTGACGTTGCGCCCCATCATGTCCGCCAGGCGCTCGGCGGTGTCGGCGGCGATCAGGGTGCCCGTCTGTTTGGTGAAGGCGGGCAGGGAGGGCAGGCCCAGGGCGTTCTCCGTTTTCAGGATCAGCTCGGGCACGGCGGCCCTGCCGCCGCCCCCGATGGCCCCCATGTACACCATGAGGGCGCAGGGGTTCACCAGGTCGTTGTACTGGCCCACACCGGCCCAGCCCAGCTCGTTGGCGGTGAGGCCGTCCAGGCTGAAGGAGCCGGCGGCGGTGCGGATGCCGTTCACCGAGTAGGAGGCGGTGAGCCCCGCTTTCTCCGTGTACCGGGCCAGCACGTCCTCCCCCAGCTCGTCGGCCAGGAGGGCGAACACCCCGTTGCAGGAGTTGGACAGGGCGGCGTAGATGTCCTGCTCCCCGTGGGCGTAGGGGCAGGTGACGGTGCCGTCCCCCACGGTGGTGGAGCCGGTGCACGTCCAGGTGCGGTCGTACAAATCGGGGATATTCTCAATGGCGGCGGCCAGGGTGACGGTCTTGTATACCGAGCCGGGGGTGAAGGTGCCGGAGAGGAAGCGGTTGAGGTACACGCCGTCGTACCGCTCGTCCCCGTCCTGGATGTCGGGGGGATTGGCCGGGTCAAAGGAGGGGGCGGACACCATGCAGAGGATCTCCCCCGTCTTGTAGTTGTACACCCCCACCGCCCCCTTGCGGCCGCCCAGGGCCTGGTAGGCAATATAGTTGTACCGGGCGTCCAGGGTGAGGTAGAGGTCGTTGCCCTGGCCCAGGGGGGAGTAGGAGCCGGTGAGCAGGTTGTAGCCGGACAACCTGTCGGCGAAGGCCACCAGGGCCCCGGTGCCGATGCGGCCCTCCGCGTCCCCCACGGCGTGGAGGGTGGCCTCCCGCACGGTGGCCCCGTCATAGTACCGGCGCTTCCCGTCCTCATCCACCCAGGTGAGCACATCCCCGTCCCGATCCAGCACCCGGCCGGTGGCGGGCTGCCCACTGAACACCGGCAGGAAGGAGGCCCAGGAGGAGCCGTTGACCAGGAAGCGGCCCACGAACAGCACCGTGCCCGCCAGCAGGGCGCCGGCCAGGAGCAGGCAGAGCAGGGCCCGTTTTTCAATTTTCTTCATAGTCCGCCTCCCATTCTTCCCCGGCCTGGGGGGCCAGGGCGGCGTTTTTCCGATCCTCCCGCCGGGAGGGCAGCCGGATGGCAAAGCTGGCGTTGGGCCGGGTGTCGGTGGCCTTCAAAAAGGCCAGCAGCCCCCAGGAGGAGATCATGGACGTGCCCCCGTTGGACACAAAGGGGAAGGTGACGCCGGTGAGGGGGAGGATGTCCACCGCGCCGAACACGTTGAGGCAGGTCTGGAACACCATCATGGAGGTGGCGGCGCAGGCGGCGATGACGTAGAAGGAGCTCCGCCCCGCCCGGCAGGCCCGGACGGCGAACACCGCCAGGGTGATGACCGAGCCCACCGCCAGCAGGGCGATGATCAGCCCCCACTCCTCGCACAGCATGCCGAACACCAGGTCGGTGTCCCCGGCGGCCACGTTGTGGAGCCAGCCCTCGCCGGGGCCCACCCCCACCAGCCCGCCGGAGGCGGCGGAGGCCATGGTGCGGGTCTGCTGGTAGCCGCTGCCGGTGGAGGCGTTCTGCCAGGCATGGCCCCAGGTGGCGAAGCGGCGGAGGATGTAGGGCTTGAGGGAGAGCACGGTGAGCACGGCGAACACCCCGCCGCCGCAGATCAGGGCCAGGGTGGCCCAGTCGCCGGAGCGGAGGTAGGCGATCACCAGGAAGGTGACAAAGAAGATGGCGGCGGTGCCGAAGTCGCTCATCAGGGCCAGGCAGCCCAGGCATACGCCGGTGAGCAGGATGAACAGCCCCAGGTTCCGCTTGTGGAAGAGCCGCTCCAGGGTGGCGGCCCCGGCGAAGATGTAGCAGATCTTCGCCAGCTCCGACGGCTGGACGGACACCCCCGCGATGGTGAGCCAGTTGGCCGCGCCGTACTGGGTGGGCACGCCGGGCAGCAGGGTGACCGCCGCCAGGGCCATGGCCGCCCCGGCCATAAGCCAGCGGATCTTTTTGGCACGATCCAGATCCCGCAGGAAGACGCCCAGCACCAGGAAGCCGGCCAGGCCCATAGCCACGCACAAAAACTGCTTGAGCAGCGCCCCGGTGTTGGAGGAGGCGGTGACCGCCAGGGACAGGGTGGACAGGAAGAAGGCGATGGTCTCCATCTCAAAGCCCACCTGCCGGCAGGCCCGCAGCACCAGGAAGTAGAGCCACATCACCCCCGTCAGCAGCAGGAAGGTCAGGGGGATCACCGCCGTGGCGTTGGCCCCCTCGCTGATGGTGAGCTGTACGGCGGTAAGCACCTGGAAGACGGTGAGGAGGATCAGCCCCAGCCAGGGGGACACGGGCCGGTAGGCCCGCCGGCGCTGGCGGCGCTGGGCCTTCTCCTCGGGAGAGAGGGGGAGGAGCACCGTCTCCACGCCCCCCAGGCCGATCACGTCTCCGTACTGGACGGGGGCGGAGTCCGCCACCGCCCTGCCGTTCACCGTCACGCCCCCCTTGGAGCCCAGGTCGTAGGCCGTCCAGGTGTCGTCCTCCCGGCGGATCAGGGCCGCGTGCTGCCGGGACACCACCGGGTAGTTGAGGATTACGTCGGAGTTGCCGCCCCGGCCCAGGATGTTCTCCCAGTGGGTCAGCGGCTCCTGGGCGCCGTTGGGCAGGGTCAGGTAGGCCCACACCTCCGGCAGGCAGGGCACCATCAGCAGGGAGTGGATGGTTCGGATCAGGATCATCAGGGCCAGTATGGGAAACAGAAACCGCACCAGGGTGGTGAACCAGCCGCAGAACTGGGGGTTGTCCGTCAGCCACTGTAAGAGCAGATCCACTTGTCCGCCTCCTTTCCGGGAAATTCGCAACCCAGTATACCACAAATCCGGGCGGTAAAAAAGCGGAAGCCGGGCAGGCTTCCGCTTTCTTCATGAATTCTTTACATTTTGGCCCCTGCGGCGTTATAATGGCCTTACCGAACAGGAAAGGACGTGAGCCCATGTCTCCCATCATCGACGCCCGGGGCAAGGCCTGCCCCACCCCAGTGATCATGGCAAAGAAAGCCATCTCCGCCGGAGAGAGCACCTTCACCGTCCTGGTGGACAACACCACGGCGGTGGAAAACCTGAAGCGTTTAGCGGAAAACCAGGGCTTTGACGCCGCCGCCGCCGAGGCGGAGGGCGTGTTCTCTGTCACGTTCACCCGCACCGGCTGCGCCGCCTGCGAGGAGGCGGTCAACTCCCCCCTGCCCGCCCCCGGCGGCGACTGGGCGGTGTTTGTGGGCCGGGACATCATCGGCGACGGCGACCGGGAGCTGGGTACCAACCTGATGCGCATGTTCTTCTACACCCTCTCCCAGGGGGAGGACAAGCCGGGGGCGGTGCTCTTCATGAACGCCGGGGTCAAGCTGCCCACCCTGGACGAGCAGGTCGTGGAGCACCTGAAGGCCCTGTCCGCCGCCGGGGTGGAGATTCTGGTGTGCGGCACCTGCCTGAACTTCTACGGCCTCACCGACCGGCTCCGGGTGGGCACGGTGAGCAACATGTACGACATTGTCACCCGCATGCAGAAGGCGGGCAAGGTGATCTCCCTGTAATGGACTACGGCGTGATCACCTTCACCTCCACCTACGGGGCCATCTACGCCCAGAAGGTGCTCCGGGGGGTGGCGGATGTGCTCACCATGCCGGTGCTGCGGGAGATCTCCCTGGGCTGCGGCATCGCGGTGCGCTTCCAGCCAGAGGATCTGGACGCCGTGCGCGCCGCCCTGGCCGCCTCCACCCTGAAGCCCGGCGAGTACGCCTTTTATGGCGTCACCGGCAGCGGCGGCGCTCTGCGGGCGGAGCGGCTGCCCTAGGGCATGTTTGAAACATGTCAACATGCCCAATCGGCGGGCCTTTTGCCCCCTGGACGGCGCAATTTTTCCTTGAAATCCGTCAGGATTCCTGCGAAAAAATTGCTTGCCAGCGGCCCAAAATTCCTCGCCGCTGGACACATCGCCAATTTTCAAACAAGCCCTAGCAAAAACGCCGCCGCGGCCGCCAGTGCAGTTCGGAGGCACAGCACCGATGGCGGCCCAGCGGGCCAAGTTGGCACAGCGCAACAACTTTCAGGGCTTGCAGGGTAATCCCGATGCGTGCAACCCGAGGCGCGGCAGCGCCTGTAACGTGAGTGCCGATAGAACGGGCGGCAATGCTGGCCCGGTCTCTGCTCTGTCCGTACAGCGCACCGCCGCCATGGACTCCGGGTCCAGGGCCCGCAGGCCCTGGTGGTTTTCCCACCGCTTTTGACAGCAAAAGCGGTGCGCCCGCCGCGCAGGCGCGCCCTGCGAGGGGTGGACACCCCGGTAAAAAGCGGCGCGTCAGGGATGCCGCGCCCTACAGAAGGCCGGAAAGCCGCACCCGCCGGGGGATGTCCCACATCGCCGGCACGGGCTCAGAAGATCCAGCCCAGCAGAACGGAGAGGGCGAAGGCGGCGATGGCGGGCAGGAAGTTCTCCCACCGGGTGGGCTGATCCAGGATGGCCTTGATGAGCAGCACCACGCCGGCGACCCGCAGCAGCCAGGGCAGCAGGCCCAGCAGCAGCATCAGGGGCAGGCCGATGATGAGCAACACCACGGGGATGGCCACCACGGCCACCAGGCAGATGATGCCGAGGGTAAACAGCGTCAGCATAGCAATTCCTCCTTTTGATGGATACAGCTTACCACGCCCAGGTAAAACTGCCCTGAAGGAATCCTTAAAATCAGATAAAAAATGTGGGACAGCCGCCGGCTGTCCCACATTTTTTATACTCGTTACCGGAAGTACTCCGCGCCGCTCTCAAAGAGGGGCTGGTGCTTGTCGCCGGGGATGTTGACGCCCACGTAGGGGCCCCGGCGCTCCGAGTGGCCCATCTTGCCGAACACCCGGCCGTCGGGGGAGAAGATGCCCTCGATGGCCTCCAGGGAGCCGTTGGGGTTGGCGTCGATGTCCATGGAGGGCTTGCCGTCGGCCCCCACATACTGGGTGGCGATCTGGCCGGCGGCGATAAGCCGCTTCACCTCCGCCCGGGGGGCCACAAAGCGGCCCTCGCCGTGGGAGACGGGGATGGTGTGCAGGTCGCCCACGCTGGACTTCAGCATCCAGGGGGACTGGACGGAGGCCACCCGGGTGGTGACGTACCGGCTCTGGTGGCGGCCGATGGTGTTGTAGGTCAGGGTGGGGCACTTGTCGTCCATGTCCCGGATCTCGCCGTAGGGCACCAGGCCCAGCTTGATCAGCGCCTGGAAGCCGTTGCAGATGCCCAGCATCAGGCCGTCCCGCTTTTTCAGCAGGTCGTGCACCGCGTCGGTGAGCCGGGGGTTGCGCAGGAAGGAGCAGATGAACTTGGCGGAGCCGTCGGGCTCGTCGCCGCCGGAGAAGCCGCCGGGAAGGAACAGGATCTGGGCCTTGCGGATGGCCTTCTCCAGGGCCAGGGCGGACTCCTCCAAGTCGGCGGCGGTCAGGTTGCGCACCACCAGGATCTCCGGCTCCAGCCCCGCCCGCAGGCAGGCCCGGGCGGAGTCGTACTCGCAGTTGGTGCCGGGGAACACGGGGATGACCACCTTGGGGTGGGCCACCCGGCGCTTGCGCACCGCCGGGGAGCGCTTGTCCCAGGAGATGGCCTTCACCGCGCCGGAGGCGCCGGCCCGGGTGGGGTACACGTCCTCCAGCACGCCCTCGCTGAGGGAGAGCAGCTCGTCAATGGGGGCGGAGTCCTTCCCAATGGTGATCACCGGCTCCGCCGTGGTGGCGCCCAGCTTCCCGCCGTGGGTCAGCTCCACGTCCCCGGTCAGCTCCGCCACAAGGTCGCCGGGGCGGGAGGCATACCAGGGAGCGCCGGCCTTGGAATCGGCGGCAAAGCCGATGCCGTTGCCGAAGGCCATGTTCATCACGGCCTCCGCCGCGCCGTTCTCCACGGCCCAGGCGGCCTTCACCTTGCCGGCCTTGTGGAGGGCGTAAAACTCCTCCCAGGCGGCCTTCTGCCCCTCGGGCCCCTCCCCGTGGAACAGGTACACCGGGTGGCCCGCCTCCTTGAACTCGGGGGAGAGCACCTCCCCGGCCTTCACCGGGGCGATGGCGAAGGAGATCACCGTGGGGGGCACGTCCAGCTCCAGGAAGGAGCCGGACATGGAGTCCTTGCCGCCGATGGCCGCCGCGCCCAGCTCCAGCTGGGCGTCCAGGGCCCCCAGCAGGGCGGCGAAGGGCTTGCCCCACCGCTCGGGGTCGGCACGCAGCTTCTCAAAGAACTCCTGGAGGGTGAGATAGGCGGTTTTGTAGTCCGCGCCGGCGGCCACCAGCTTGGCTACCGAGGTGTACACCGCGCTGTGGGCGCCGGAATAGGGATCCGCGGACAGCTGGTCGGGGTCGCAGCCCCAGGCCATGACGCTGGCCTGGTCGGTCTCCTGCCCGGGCAGCACGGGGAACAGGGCGGCCATGGCCTGGGCGGGGGTGCGCTGGCTCTTTCCACCGAAGGGCATGAGCACGCTGCCCGCGCCGATGGAGCCGTCAAACCGCTCGGTGAGGCCCCGGCGGGAGGCGGACTTCAGGCTGGCCGCCATCTCCCGCAGGGCGGGGGCCTTGGGCTGGGCCACTCCGTCCGGCCGGGCGGGGACGGACACGCTGGCGTGCTTCACCGCGCCGTTGGTGTTGAGGAAGGCCCGGGACAGGTCGGCCACCACCTGGCCCCGCCAGGTCATGACCATGCGGGGCTCCTGGGTGACGGTGGCCACCGGATAGGCCTCCAGATTCTCCCGCTGGGCGGCGGCCAGGAAGGCGTCCACGTCCTCCGGCCCCACCACCACGGCCATGCGCTCCTGGGACTCGGAGATGGCAAGCTCGGTGCCGTCCAGGCCGTCGTACTTCTTGCGCACCGCGTCCAGATCGATGGACAGGCCGTCAGCCAGCTCGCCGAT
This sequence comes from Flavonifractor sp. An10, assembly GCF_002161215.1. Lineage (GTDB taxonomy): Bacteria > Bacillota > Clostridia > Oscillospirales > Oscillospiraceae > Flavonifractor > Flavonifractor avistercoris. The sequence goes on along the minus strand of NZ_NFMB01000008.1, from coordinate 17,994 downwards.
GGCGACACTGACGCCGCCGGCGCCGAAGTCGTTGCACCGCTTGATGAGGCGGGTGACCTCCCCGTCCCGGAACAGCCGCTGCAGCTTGCGCTCCTCCGGGGCGTTGCCCTTCTGCACCTCAGAGGCCATGGTGTCCAGGCTCTTGAGGTTGTGGCTCTTGGAGGAGCCGGTGGCCCCGCCGATGCCGTCCCGGCCGGTGCGCCCGCCCAGGAGGATCACCACGTCGCCGGGGGCGGGCCGCTCCCGGCGGACGTTGGCCGCCGGGGCCGCGCCCACCACCGCGCCGCACTCCAGGTGCTTGGCAATGTAGCCCTCGTGGTAGAGCTCCGCCACGTGGCCGGTGGCAAGGCCGATCTGGTTGCCGTAGGAGGAGTAGCCCGCCGCGGCGGTCTGGGCGATCTTCCGCTGGGGCAGCTTGCCCGCCAGGGTCTGCTCCACCGGGGTGCGGGGGTCGCCGCAGCCGGTGAGGCGCATGGCCTGGTGGACGTACACCCGGCCGGACAGGGGGTCGCGGATGCACCCGCCGATGCAGGTGGCCGCGCCGCCGAAGGGCTCGATCTCGGTGGGGTGGTTGTGGGTCTCGTTCTTGAACATGAGCAGCCAGTCCTGCTTCTTCCCGTCCACCTTGGCGGGCACGTGGATGGAGCAGGCGTTGATCTCCTCGCTCTCGTCCAGCTCGGGGAGCAGGCCCCGCTTTTTCAGGGTCTTGGCGCCGATGGTGGCGATGTCCATCAGGGTCTGGGGCCGGGCCGCGGCCTTCTCCTGGCCGTACACCTCCACCCGGGCGGCCAGGTAGCGGTCATAGGCGGCCTTCACCTGCCCGTCGGCGATGTCCGCCCCGTCCAGGTGGGTGGAGAAGGTGGTGTGGCGGCAGTGGTCAGACCAGTAGGTGTCCACCACCCGCAGCTCGGTGAGGGTGGGATCCCGCAGCTCCTCCTCAAACATGTACTGCTGGAAGAACTTCAGATCCGCCAGATCCATGGCCAGGCCGTAGGTGTCCAGCACCTGGCGCAGCTCCTCCTCGCTCATGTGGGCGAAGCCGTCCAGCACCGGCACATCCTCCGGCACGGGGTAGCTCTGCCGGAGGGTCTCCGGCTTGTCCAGGGCGGCCTCCCGGCTCTCCACCGGGTTGATCAGGTAGCCCCTGGCCTTGTCCAGTTCCTCCGGGGTGAGGGTGCCCTGGAGCACGTACACCGTGGCGGCCCGGACGGCGGGGCGCTCCCCGCCGGTCATCATCTGGATGCACTGGGCGCAGGAGTCGGCCCGCTGGTCGTACTGCCCCGGCAGGGCCTCCACCGCCAGCAGGGTGTGCTCCCCCCGGGGGGCGGGCATCTTCTCGTCCCACAGCTTATCCACCTGGGGCTCGGACAGGATGGTGGTGCGGGCGGCGGCGTAGACGGCCTCGTCCACCCCCTCCACATCGTAGCGGCGGAGCACCCGCACGCCGGTGAGGCCGGTGAGCCCCAGGGTATGCCGGAGCTCATGGAACAGCCCCTCCGCCTCCACATCGTAGCCGGACTTCTTCTCTACAAAACAGCGAAATACGTTTCCCATACACTCTCCCCTATCTCTCTTTATGAAATTTCCCATTGGTCAAACTGGTAAAACAGGTTCTGCTGGGTGGGGGTCAGGCCGGAGAGCTGATTCCACTGCATCAGCACCGACCAGTTCTTGAAGCAGATCACCGCGAAGGGCGGCTCCTGGGCCAGCTGGGCATAGAGCTGGGCCGCCGCCTCCGTCCTGGCCGTGCCGGAGGCGGCCCGGAAGGCGCTGTGCAGGCTGGTGGCCTGGGCATTGCTGTACCCGCCGTAGTTCAGTGCCCCGCCGGGGGTGATGAGGGCGGTGAGGTCGAAGTCGGCGGTGAGGCGCACCTCCCCCAGGTACAAGTCGAAATCCCCCGCCTCCAGGGCCTGGACATAGTCGTCCCAGGACAGGGCGGCCAGCTCCGCCTGGATGCCCAGGTCGGTGAGGTTGGCCGCCAGCAGCTCCGCCGCGTCCAGCCGGGTGGGGTTGTTGGTGGGGGCCGCCAGGGTGAGGGACAGGGGCGTCCCCCGCCGCTGCCACACCCCGTCGGAGCGGCTGTACCCCGCCTGGGTGAGCAGCTCCTCTGCCGCCCCGGTGTCGTAGGCCAGGGACTGGGCCAGCTCCGCGTCGTAGAGGGGGCTGACCGGGGAGACGGGCAGGGCGGCGGCCTGGGCGTGGCGGGACAGGCGGGCGGTGACCACCGACGAGCGGTCGAAGGCCCGCAGAAGGGCCTGGCGCACCGCCGCGCTGGCGCAGGGGCCGGAGACGGTGTTGAAGCCCACGTAGAGCATGGTGCTGGTGGGGTAGTCCACCGTGTCGAAGGAGCCGGAGAAGCCCAGGGAGTTGGTGCCCGTCAGATCGGTGGACACCAGGGTGACCTCCCGGGTGTCAAAGGCGCGGATGAGCTCGTCCGCCTCGTGGATGGCCCGCAGGGGGATGGACTGCAGGGACAGGTTCTCCGCCCCCTGCCGCCAGTTGGGGTTGGCCGTCAGGCTCCAGCTCTCCCCCGCGCCGGTGAGCACGTAGGAGCCGGTGCCCAGGGGGACGGCCCCGGCCTCCCGCACGATGGGGATGTCCAGCAGGGCGGGCAGGTTCCCGTTGGCCCGGGTGAGGGTGACGGTCACCCCGCCGTCCGCCGTGGCGGACACGGCGCCGATGTCGGCAAACCGGGCGGAGTAGAGGGCGCTGGTGCGGGCGGCCTCCAGGGAGGACACCACATCCGCGGCGGTGAGGGCGCTGCCGTCGGAGAAGGTGACGCCGGGGCGCAGGCGGAAGCTCCAGGTCAGGCCGTCCTCGGACACAGTATAGGAGGCGCACAGCACGTTGTGAACCTGAAATTCCTGATCCAGCTCGAACAGCCCCTCGTACACCAGCCCGGCCAGGTTCAGATTGGTGCGGTTGGTGCCGGTGATGGGGTGGAACCCCGCCGACGGGTAGCAGGCCAAGGCGAACTCCGCCGGCTCCGGCGCGGGGGTGGCGCTGGGCGTGGGGGTGGGGGTCACCTCCGGCTCCGGCGCGGGCCCGCAGCCGGCCAGCCCCAGGCACAGGGCCGCCGCCAGCAGGGCGGCTATGATTTTTCGCAAGGCAGGTGACCTCCTTTCCGGGGGCATCGGTGCCCACCACCCCGGGGCTTCCCCCCTCAGGGGGGAAGCTGGCAGCCGAAGGCTGACTGATGAGGGGGCGTCAGCGGTGGGGGCAGTCCCCCTCATCCGCCTCGCTTCGCTCGGCACCTTCCCCCCTGTGGGGGGAAGGCTTTGGCCCCGCAGCGTTTTCCCCGCCCTGCGGGAAAAAGAAATGGAAAATCAGTCTTTCCGGGAATTCATTTCCCGGAAAGACACCCCGACCCGCGCCACGGGGCGCGAAACCGGGGGTATCGAGCCAAGTCGCCGGCTTTGCCGGCACGCAGGCTCGTATCTAGGGGTCGGAAGCGCCGGGGGCGCTTCCGATAAAAGTCCAGACGGAGTCCCCTAAGACGCCATTGGATGCCCCTTAGACCGTCAACGCGATCATTGCCGCCTGGCTTCCCCGCTCCCCGTGGGTGGCCCGGTGAGACCAGTATTTTTCCGGCATGCAGCAGGTGCAGTCGGGGGAGACGGCGATGTGGGCCGGATCCAGCCCGGCGCTCTCCAGCCGCTTGGCGTTGAGGGCCTTGAGATCCACGTGGAACTTGCCGGTGGGCAGCACCTCGATGGCGGACAGGGCGGCGGCGCCCATGGCCTCGGTCATGGCGTTGGGCACGTCCTCGTGGGTCTCAAAGCAGCACTTGGAGATGCCGGGGCCGATGGCGGCCAGGATGTCCATCCGGTCGCAGCCGTAGCAGTCCACCATCCGCTCCACCGCCTTGGCGGCGATGCCCAGGGCGGTGCCCCGCCAGCCGGAGTGCACCGCGCCGACCACCCGGCGCACCGGGTCATAGAGCAGGATGGGCAGGCAGTCGGCGGTGAAGATGGTGAGCACCACGCCGGGGATGTCGGTGATCAGGCCGTCGGCCTTCCAGGGTTCCCCCTCGTCCAGGCCGATGCCCAGGTCGGCGGCGGTGACGGTGCGCACGGTGTCCCCGTGGACCTGGCTGGCGCAGACGATCTTCCCCACGTCCACGCCGATGGCGGCGCAGAAGCGGCGGTAGTTCTCCCGCACCCTGTCCGGGTCGTCCCCCCGGTTCATGCTCAGGTTGAGGGTGGCGAAGATCCCCTCGGACACCCCGCCGCGGCGGGTGGAAAAGCCGTGTGCCACACCGCCGGCGGCGTCGAAGCCGTCGGCGGTCAGGTACACCAAACCGTTCTGATTGTGTTCGGTGATATTCATGGATGTTCTCCTTCATAGAGGTGCCGGCTGGCCGCCGGCCGCCATATATGGCGGCCCTACATAGAGATATGCAGGGTTTGGATTCTGTCCGTAGGGCCGCGATAAATCGCGGCCGCAGCGCAGCGGGCTGTATCCCTCTCGTCCGAGCGGCGAAGCCGCTTGGACGATTATAAATCGGGATGGTACTCCTTGCAGGTACACTTCTTGAATTTCTTCCCGCTTCCGCACGGACACGGCTCGTTGGGGCCGATCTTCTGGCCCTTCTTGACGGGCTGCTTCTTGACGGTGCCGTCGCCGCCGGCGCTCTCGCCGGTGACCTTGGCAACCCGCTCCCGCTTGACCTCGCCGCCCACCTGGATGCGGGCCAGGAAGATGCGGCGGAGGGTCTCCTCCTGGATGGCGGCGATCATACGCTCGAACATCTCATAGCCCTCGCGCTTGTACTCCACCTTGGGGTCGTTCTGGCCGTAAGCCCGCAGGCCGATGCCCTGGCGGAGATCCTGCATGGCGTCGATCTGATCCATCCAGTACTCGTCCACCACCCGGAGCATCATGACCCGCTCCAGCTCCCGCATGAGGGGCTCGCCCAGCTCCTTCTCCTTGCGGGCGTAGATGTCGCTGGCCCGCTCCTGAAGCAGGCCGATGAGCTCGTCGGCGCTGTACTGCTCGAGCTCCTTGTCGGTGAACTTGAACTCGTCGGGCCGCAGGAACAGGCCCCTGAACTGGGCGCACACCTCCCGCCAGTTCTCAGCGTCCATGTGCTTGAGCTCGCCCATGTGGGCGTTGACCTCATTGGTGATCACGCCGGTGAGCATGGTCTGGATGGAGTCCTTCAGGTTCTCGCCGTCCAGCACCTTGCGCCGCTGCTCATAGATCACCTGGCGCTGGGTGTTCATCACGTCGTCGTACTCCAGCACCGTCTTGCGGGTCTGGAAGTTGCGGGACTCCACCTGCTTCTGGGCGTTCTCGATGGCGTTGGAGAGGATCTTGGCGTCGATGGGGGTGTCCTCGTCCACGCCCAGCTTCTCCATCATGCCCATGACCCGCTCGGAGCCGAACAGGCGCATGATGTCGTCCTCCAGGGACAGGTAGAACCGGCTCTCGCCCGGGTCGCCCTGACGGCCGGCGCGGCCGCGGAGCTGGTTGTCGATGCGGCGGGACTCGTGCCGCTCGGTGCCCAGGATGAACAGGCCGCCCACGGCGCGGACTTTGTCCGCCTCCACCTTGATCTCTTCCTTGTATTTGGCCTCCGCCTCGGCGAACATCCGCCGGGCGTCCAGGATCTCCTGGTTGTCGGTCTCGGCGTAGCCGGTGGACTCGGCGATCATCTCGTCGCTGAGGCCCGCCTTCTTCAGATCCGCCTTGGCCAGGTACTCGGCGTTGCCGCCCAGCATGATGTCGGTGCCGCGGCCGGCCATGTTGGTGGCCACGGTGACGGCGCCGAACTTGCCGGCCTGGGCGACGATCTCCGCCTCCTTCTCGTGGAACTTGGCGTTCAATACGTTGTGCTTGATGCCCTTCTTCTTGAGCATGCCGGAGAGCTCCTCCGACTTCTCGATGGAGATGGTGCCCACCAGCACGGGCTGGCCCTTGGCGTGGCACTCCTCGATCTGCTGCACGATGGCCCGGAACTTGCCGGCCTCGGTCTTGTACACCACGTCGGGGTGGTCGACGCGCTGCACCGGCTTGTTGGTGGGGATCTCCACAATGTCCAGGGAGTAGATGGTGCCGAACTCCTCCTCCTCGGTCATGGCGGTGCCCGTCATGCCGGAGAGCTTGCCGTACAGGCGGAAGTAGTTCTGGAAGGTGATGGTGGCCAGGGTCTTGGACTCCCGGGCCACGGTGACGTGCTCCTTGGCCTCGATGGCCTGGTGCAGGCCCTCGGAGTACCTTCTCCCGTACATGAGGCGGCCGGTGAACTCGTCCACGATGATGACCTCGCCGTCCTTCACCACGTAGTCGATGTCCCGCTTCATCAGGCCCCGGGCCCGGATGGCCTGGTTGATGTGGTGGGACAGGGTGGTGTTCTCCGGATCGGCCAGGTTCTCCAGGTTGAAGGCCTGCTCGGCCTTGGCGATGCCCCGGGCGGTGAGGGTGACGGTGCGGGCCTTCTCATCCACGATGTAGTCCGCGTCGATGTCGGGATCCTCCTCCTCCTTGGTGTCCACGCTGGCCACCCGCTGGCCCTTCAGCTTGGAGACAAAGCTGTCCACAATGGTGTACAGCTGGGTGGACTGATCCCCCTGGCCGGAGATGATGAGGGGGGTGCGGGCCTCGTCGATGAGGATGGAGTCCACCTCGTCCACGATGGCGAAGGCGTGGCCCCGCTGCACCAGCTCCTGCTTGTAGATGGCCATGTTGTCCCGCAGGTAGTCGAAGCCGAACTCGTTGTTGGTGCCGTAGGTGATGTCGGCGTCATAGGCGGCCTTGCGCTCCCGGGGGGGCACGTCGTGGATCACCAGGCCCACGGTCAGGCCCATGAAGCGGTACACCTTGCCCATCCACTCGCTGTCGCGCTTGGCCAGGTAGTCGTTGACGGTGACGATGTGCACGCCTTCCCCGGCCAGGGCGTTCAGGTAGGCGGGCAGGGTAGCCACCAGGGTCTTGCCCTCGCCGGTCTTCATCTCGGCGATGCGGCCCTGGTGGAGGATGATGCCGCCGATGAGCTGCACCCGGTAGGGCTTCATGCCCAGCACCCGCCACGCCGCCTCCCGGCAGGCGGCGAAGGCCTCGGGCAGGATGTCGTCCAGGCTCTCGCCGTCGGCCACGCGCTGCTTGAACTCCGCCGTCTTGGCGCGGAGCTGCTCGTCGGTCAGCTTGGAATACTCCCCGTCCAGGGCCTCAATCTTGTCCACGATGGGTTTGATGGCGCGCAGCTCCTTTTCCGAGCTGGTGCCAAAGAGCTTCTTCAACAGTCCCATGGGTCTTGTTCACCTTTCTTGTTCCGCCCAAAGCCAGCGGCCCCGGGGGTTTTCGTGCTGATTCAGTGTCCTAGTATATCATATCCTCTGTCAATAAAAAAGGGGAAATTGTGAACAAACCGGCGGCAGGAAGGGGGAGAATGAAAAAGTGTGCGGTTTTGCACACCTGTGGGGAAAGAAAACGTGGTAAACTCTTTTCAAATGGGATAAAATCCCTTAAAATATCCCCAAAGAGCACACAGAGACAAGGCCGAAGGGCCGTAAGGGGGGACAATTCCGCCATGAAATCCACCGACGAGCTGCACAGCGCCATCCGGGCGTCAGAGACGCCCGCGCTGCTTGCCGGCGCCGAATTTGCCCGGCTCGAGCTGAGCAGCACCCTCTCCCGCCTGCTGGAGGAGCGGGGGTGGCGGGCGGCGGACGCCATCCGGGCCTGCTACCTGGAGCGCTCCTACGGCTACCAGATGTTCAACGGCACCCGGCCGCCCACCCGCAACTTCCTGCTGCGGCTGGCCCTGGCCCTGGAGCTGGGGGCGGAGGAGGCCCAGCGGCTCCTCCGCCGGGCGGGGCGGCCGGAGCTCTACCCCCGCAGCCGCGCCGACGCGGCGGTGCTCTACGGCCTGAGCCACCGCCTGAGCCTGGAGGAGACCGACGAACTGCTCCTCTCCCTGGGGGAGGAGGGGCTGCTGTGAGCCACACGGAGCAATTTTGCCGGGAGTATCGGGCTGTGCTGGACGGCCTGGAGCTGCCCGAGCGGGTGGGGCTGGTGTACGAGCCGGAGGCCCTCCTGTCCGAGCACGGCGGCCGCAGCGTGTGGAAGCTCCGCCGCCGGTGCGACGGGGCCCCCTTTGTATTAAAGGCGGCGTCCGGGGAGGGGGAGAACCTGGAGGAGGAGTTCCGCCTGCTCACCCGGCTCTACCCGGCCCTGGCCGGGGCGGCGCCCCTGGCGGCGGACTGCTTTGCCCAGGGGGAGCGGCACTACCTGGTGCGCAGCTTCCTGCCCGGCCAGACCCTGGCGCAGTGGCGGGAGAAGGCGGGGGGCTGCACCGAGGAACAGTGCGTGTCCATCGGACGAAAGGTGTGCGCCCTGCTGGAGCGGCTCCACAGCCTGGAGCCCCCGGTGATCCACCGGGACATCAAGCCGGAGAACATCGTGCTGGGGGAGGATGGGGCCGTGGGCCTCATCGATTTCGGCATCGCCCGGCAGTACAAGCCGGAGCGGGAGAGCGACACCCGCCTCATGGGCAGCCGCTCCACCGCCCCGCCGGAGCAGTACGGCTTCGCTCAGACCGACGGCCGGGCCGATCTCTACGCCCTGGGGGCCACCCTGAGCTGGCTGCTCACCGGCTCCTACGGGCGGGACGCCCTGGAGGGGGCCCCCGTCTCCCGGCGGCTCAGGCGGGTGCTGACCAAGGCCGCCGCCTTCTCCCCCGCCGACCGCTACCCCACCGCCGCCGCCCTGGGCCGGGCCCTCCGGGGGCCGGAGCGCCGGAGGGGCCTGCGGATTGCCCTGGCCGGGGCGGCCTGTATCGCCCTCTGCCTGGGGGTGGGGGGCCTGGCCCTGTCCGGGCGGCAGGCTGACCGGGCGGTGGCGTTCTCCTCCGCCTGCCTGGAAAAGGCCGTCCGGGCGGAGCTGGACATGCCCGCCGGGGAGATCACCTACGCCGACCTGGAGGGGGTGGAGCGGCTGGCCCTGGTGGGCTGGGAGACCTTCGGAGCGGAGACGGCCTACGGCTACCGGCTGGAGAGTACCCTGGACAGCGTGAGCCGGTACTCCGCCCCGGCGGGGGATGTGAGCGACCTGTCTCTGCTCGCCCACATGCCCAACCTGACGGAGCTCTACCTGTGCCGGCAGGCCATCACCGACATCAGCCCCCTGGCGAGGCTGGAGCTGGAGGTGCTGGCCCTGTCAGACAACCAGATCACCGACCTGTCGCCCCTGGCGGAGATGGACAGCCTGGAGGAGCTGTGGCTGGGGGGTAATCCCGTGGCCGACGCCTCCCCCCTGGCGGATCTGGGGCGGCTGCGGCTGCTCAACCTGTCCGCCGGCCACGGGGCGGACACCGGACTGGACAGCCTGTCCTTCCTGGCGGAGCTGCCCCTGGACACCCTGTCTCTGGCCCGGCGCACCGTCTCCGGCGGGGACTGGTTCCCCCTGGGGGCGCTGAGGGCGCTGGACGAGCTGTTCCTCTGGTCACCGCCGGCGGAGGCCCTGGAGGCCGCCGCCGGGCTGGACTACCTGGCGGTGCTGGAGCTGGGGGATGCGGGGCTGGACGATCTCACCGTCCTGGCCGGCTGCCCGGTCATCGATCTGCGCATACACGGCGGCCTGGCGGGGCTGGAGGGGGCGGAAAACCTGCCCAGCCTGCGCAACCTGAACGTATTTGACTGCACCGCCGCCGACCTGTCGCCCCTGGCGGGCTGTATCGGGCTGGAGACCTTCTCCTTCAGCGGCCTGGACGGGGTGGAGGACTTCTCCGCCCTGTCCGCCCTGCCCCGGCTCCACGGGGTGCTGGTTCCCCAGGCCCGGGTGGAGGACATCGCCGCCGACTGCCCCGGCGCCGCTTTTGCCATCACCGGCCAATAATCCCCAAAAGTGTGCGGCGGCGCACACCAAAAGAGGCGGGAACTGTGGTATGCTTGCCATAGTTCCCCCTTTTTTGTACAAAAAAGGGCAGTTGTACCATGAAAGGATGTGTCTGCGTGAAAAAGTCAACCCGTATTCTGGCCGTCTCCCTGGCCCTGTGCCTGGGCCTGGGCACCGCCGCCCTGGCCGCCGGCGGCACCCGCACCATTGAGGTGCTCACCGGCATGAAGGTGCTGGTCAACGGAGAGGAGTTCACCCCCACCGACGTCAACGGCAACGCCGTGGATGTGTTCGCCTACAACGGCACCACCTACGTGCCCATCCGGGCCATGAGCGAGGCCTTCGGCCTGGAGGTGGGCTACGACGCCGCCCAGCAGGCCGCCGTGGTCAACGGCACCGCCGGCTCCTCCGTCGCGGCCCCCGACACCCGGGATGTGGTCTACATTCTCTCCCATGCCCCCGAGGACGTTACCATGGAGGACGGCACGGTGCAGACCTTCTACAACGAGATCTATGAGGAGCTGCGCTGGCAGGTGGAGGACTCCGACCAGTTCACCGCCGAGATCGTCTCCGGCACCCTGCCCGCCGGCATCACCTACAACGAGGCTGACCGGGTGTTCGAGGGCCGGTTTGAGGCCGCGGAGACCCAGGACGTGGTGGTTCGCTTCACCCCCCGGGGCGGCGAGGCCTTTGAGCGCACCTACCGCTTCGTGATCAATGAACCCGACGAGTTCAACGCCGCCCCCGTGGTGATCTGGGGCGTGGAGGGGGATCAGGTGTACAATCACATCCCCACCGCCTACGACGGCATTCTCTACATCGGCGACGACCTCACCGACGACCCCGACGACCCGCTGAGCTACGGCTTTGGCGCCTCCCCCATCGGCACCCAGGCCGGCCTGGACGCCCTGGCGGAGTATGGCTTGACCATTGACTATGAGACCCGCACAGACGGCGGGGAGTGGCACTGGGCGGACAACTTTGTGTCCGGCACCCTGAAAGGCTCCACCGACGGCTGGGTGAAGCTCTCCGTGCCCGTCTACGCCGGCGTGGGCGCCAACAGCGACAGCGGCATGGTGGAGAACGGCGAGCTGCAGCCCGGCTCCTGGTATCTGACCGGTTCCGGCGACGAGATCAGGATCCTCAGCGGCAATGTGGATATCTACCTCAACATCATCCCCCTGGGGGACTGAGCCCTGCTTTCCATCTTTCTCTTTCCAAAGGGGAGGGGCCCCGCCGCTTGCGCGGCGGGGCCCCTCCGTTTTTTACAAAACAGCTACGAAACCTTACAAAACGGCTTTTCCCATTTACGGCCCGGCCGGGGGATGGTACAATAATGTCTGGTGAATCAACCGCTTTGCGGTCGATTCGCGCGGCACTGCCGCGCAATGCTTCTCACCATCGCCGATTTCGGCGCTTGTGAGAAGCATTCAGACACTGTTGCAATGCGTCCTCCTGCGGCGGCATATCTATGCCGACACAGGAGGTGCAGGGCTTTGGGGCTGAAACAGACCCAAAGCCCTGCACCTGAACAAAGCCAATGGGCCTTGAAATCTTTGCTTTCAAGGCTTGTGGCTTTGTTCCGTGCGCATTACAATAGGCATGGAAGAGGATCCACCCACCCCCTGGAAAAGGAGACTGTTATGAAACGACGTGCAATCCTGTCCGGCCTGCTGGCCGGCGCTCTGATGCTCACGCTGGCGGCCTGCTCCGGCCCGGAGCCGGAGCCCACCGTTACCCCCAGCGCCGAGCCCACTCCCACGGCCGTTGCTACGCCGGAGCCCACCCCCACCCCAACCCCCGCGGCCGAGGCCCCCGTGTGGGGAGACCAGGTGTTCGCCAAGACCTTCACCGCCGGCGACGGGGCCACGGTGCTGACGGCCTCCTTCACCCTGCCCCTGGTGCAGAACACCGACGCCTGCCCCGCCGGGACGGCCATCAACGACTGGTACAAGCAGGAGGGCTCCAGCCGCATGCTGGAGGCGGAGGAGCAGTATGAGATGGCGGTGGCGGACTACGACGTGTCCCAGGCCGCCGGCTTCCCCTTCTCCCCCACCACCCAGGAGATGACCTATACCGTGGCCTATGAGGATGAGGACCTCATCAGCATCCGGCGGGAGCTGTACGTCGCCGCCGAGGGGGCGGCCCACCCCTCCGCCTTCCTGCTGGCCGAGACCTTCGACGCCGCCACCGGGGAGAAGCTGGGCTTCAGCCGCGTGTTCACCGACGCCGACACGGTGCGGGAGCGGGCGGTGGACGCCTTCGTGTCCCAGTACGGCCTGGAGGACAGCCGGGACGCGGTCACCGTGGCCTGGCAGCCGGAGCGGTTCTACCTGTCGGCGGAGGGCTATGTGTTCTGGCTGGCCGGCGGCGAGCTGCCCGGGGTGAACAGCCCCATTGAGGTGACCCTCAGCTACGAAAGCATGGAGGACGTGAGTGTCTATGGATAAGACCAGGCCCCGGGAGGGGCAGCTCTGCCGGCTGACCATCGACGGCTATGACAGCGGCGGGGCCGGGGTGGCCCGGCTGGACGGTCAGGTGGTGTTTGTCCAGGGGGGCATCCGGGGGGAAGAGTGCATGGTGCCTCACCACGTGGGCCGCACCGTCTTGTGGGGGCGGTACAGGAGGTGCTACCCCTCCCCGCCCGCGTCGCCCCGACTGCCCCACTTCCCCGGCGGCTGCCAGCTGCGGCACATGAGCTACGCCGAGGAGCTGGAGGCCAAGCGCATCAAGGTGTCCGACGCCCTGCGCCGCCTGGGCGGGGCGGAGATTGACCTGCCCCCCGTGCTGGGGGCGGCCAGCCCGGAGCGCTACCGCAACAAGGCCCAGTTCCCCGTGGCCAAGGGGGCCATCGGCTTCTACCGGGCCCGCAGCCACGAGGTGATCGACGTGGCCGACTGCCTGCTCCAGAGCGAGGCGGCGGGCCGCCTGCGCACGGCGGTGAAGGACTGGATGGCCCGGTACGCCGTCCCCGCCTATGACGAGCGGGCCAAGACCGGCCTGGTGCGCCACGTGTATGTGCGCACCAACCGGGCGGGGCGGAGTCTGTGCTGCCTGCTGGTCAACGGCCGGGGGGTGCCCCGGGAGGCGGAGCTGGTGCGCGCCCTGCGGGACGCGGAGCCCGGCCTGGCCGGGGTGGTGCTGGGGGTGAACCAGAAGCACAACAACGTGATTCTGGGGGACTCCTACCGCACCCTGTGGGGGGAGGACGCCCTCACCGACACCCTGTGCGGCCTCACCTTCCGCCTGTCGGTGCCCTCCTTCTATCAGGTCAACCCAAACCAGACCGAGGTGCTCTACGGCAAAGCGGTGGAGCTGGCCGGCCTGACGGGGGCGGAGACGGTGCTGGATCTCTACTGCGGCATCGGCACCATCGGCCTGGCCATGGCCCGGCGGGCAAGGGCCGTCTGGGGGGCGGAGGTGGTGCCCGAGGCGGTGGACGACGCCGTCGCCAACGCCGCCCGGAACGGCATCACCAACGCCCGCTTCCTCTGCGCCGATGCCGGCGAGGCCGCCCGCCGTCTGGCGGCGGAGGGGGTGCGGCCCGACGTGATCTGCGTGGATCCGCCCCGCAAGGGCCTGGCCGGGGACGTGGTGGACACCATCGCGGACATGGCCCCGGACCGGGTGGTGTACGTCTCCTGCGACCCGGCCACCCTGGGCCGGGATGTGAAGCGCTTCGCCGGGCGCGGCTACGTGCTCCGGCAGGCCCAGGCGGTGGACATGTTCCCCCGCACCCAGCATGTGGAGACGGTGGCGCTCCTGACTCGCGGGCAGAGCGCCGGAGACGATTATCAGGCAGAAGATTGAGGATTTTCGGTTATCGATCTGAGTGGGAGCCATATTCAGCGGCCAAAATACAGGGCCGGGACTGGCGTATGCCGGCCCCGGCCCTGTGCCGTTTCCGGCCGGCGGCGCATAGGATGGAGGGCGGGAGAGCGTTCCCCCGCAATCTGCCTGTTGAAGGAGAATGTCCCGTGTCTAAATTCTGCGCGCCCTCCCAGGGCTATCCCCTGGAGGAGAGCCCCATGAACCGCTTCCGCTGCGGGATGGAGAGCCACGCCTGCGGCTGTCCGCCCTGTCCGCCGCCCTGCCCCGTGCCGGGCCCCACCGGGCCCACCGGCCCCCAGGGCATCCCCGGCCCTGACGGCGCTACCGGGCCCACTGGCCCCGCCGGTGCTGCGGGCCCCACCGGGCCCACCGGCCCTGCCGGCGCTGCGGGTGCCACCGGGCCTACCGGCCCAGCCGGTGCCGCGGGTGCCACTGGGCCCACCGGCCCCGCCGGTGCTGCGGGCCCCACCGGGCCCACCGGCCCTGCCGGCGCCGCGGGAGCCACCGGGCCTACCGGCCCCACCGGCGCCGCGGGTGCCACCGGGCCCACCGGCCCTGCCGGCCCCACGGGCCCCAGCGGCCCGGCGGTCACTCCGGCGGCCGCGGTGGCCAACGCCACCCAGAACACCCTGCTGACCCAGTTCAACCAGCTGCTGGCCAACCTGCGGGCCGTCGGCCTGCTGGCCAACTCCTGAACGCCCCAAAAGCGGGGGCGGCGCATCTGCGCCGCCCCCGCATCTGATCCGGAGGACTCTGATATGAAGGTAGCAGTCTATGCCATCTGCAAAAACGAGGCCCGGTTCGCCGCGCGGTGGATGGCCTCCATGGGGGAGGCCGACGGGGTGTACGTGCTGGACACCGGCTCCACCGACGGCACGGCGGAGCGCCTGCGGGCGCTGGGCGCCGTGGTGGCGGTGGAGGAGATCATCCCCTGGCGGTTTGACGCGGCCCGCAACCGCTCCCTGGCCCTGGTGCCGGAGGACGCGGACATCTGCGTATGCACCGATCTGGACGAGGTGTTCCGCCCCGGCTGGCGGGCGGCGCTGGAGGGCGCCTGGGGGCCGGACACCGTCCAGGCGTCCTACCGCTACACCTGGAGCTTCCGCCCCGACGGGAGGGAGGACACGGTGTTCTGGAGTGAAAAGATCCACTCCCGGCAGGGCTGGCGGTGGGTGCACCCGGTTCACGAGGTGCTGGAGCGCCTGCCCGGCTTTCCGCCGGGCGGGAAGGCGGCGGCGCCGGGGGTGCAGCTGGATCACCACCCCGACCCGTCCAAGTCCCGGGGGCAGTATCTGCCCCTGCTGGAGCTGTCGGTAGAAGAAGCTCCCGGAGACGACCGGAATACCCACTACCTGGGCCGGGAATATCTATACTACGGCCGGTGGGACGACTGCATCCGCACCCTGAAGCGGCACCTGTCCCTGCCCTCGGCCGTCTGGGCCGACGAGCGGTGCGCCTCCATGCGCTACATCGCCCGGGCTCTCGTGCAGAAGGGGGAGAAGGCGGAGGCCCGCCGGTGGCTGTGGCGGGCCGTGGGGGAGGCGCCCCACCTGCGGGAGCCGTGGCTGGAGCTGGCCTGGCAGCTCTATGAGTCCGGCGAGTGGGACGGGGTGGCCTACCTGTGCCGCGCCGCCCTGTCCATAGAGACGCGGCCCCAGACCTATATCTGCGAGGGCTGGGCCTGGGGGAGCCTGCCATGGGATCTGCTGTCCATCGGCCTGTACCGCACCGGGCGGCGGGCGGAGGCCCTGGAGGCCGCCCGGCAGGCCCTGGCGCTGGAGCCGGACAATGCCCGCATCCGGCGGAATGTGGAGCTGCTGGGCGGCTAACCCTCCGCGGCCTCCGGAGCGGCTCCGCCCACCGGCAGGAGCCGCTCCCACCCCAGGGCAAAGAGGGCACCCGGCACATCCCGGCGGCCCGGGCAAAAAAGGACAAGTCTGTTCTGGACAGCGGGGATATTTCGTGATACGATTACTCTGTATAGGGTTCGACACCCTGTACCCCAAAAACAACGCAAAATTTGTCGCCGGGGGGCGCAACTTTTCCCCCCGCTGCCCCGTCTGTAGATCGGTGCGGCGGCCCCGCCCGGCGGCAGAGGTTCCGAAAGGACGGGTGCATGCCGGATTGGAGCTGGACTACAACAAGCTGCTGGACATGGTCAGTGAGATGGGCTACCGCCTCATGGAGAGCGGCGCGGAGATCTACCGGGTGGAGGAGTCCATTCACCGCCTGCTGGAGGCCTACGGCGTGCCCCGGGGAGAGGTCTTTGCCATCCCCAACTGCATCATCGTCAGCCTGATCTCCCCGGAGGGGCGGCCCCTGACCCAGATCCGGCGCATGCCCCCCCACGGCACCGACATCTACCTGCTGGAGAAGTACAACGGCCTGTGCCGCCGCCTGTGCCAGGAGACGCCCCCCTTTGACCAGGCGCTGCGGCGCATGCGGGCCATCGCCCGCCTCCACGTGGTCTACCCCCTCCCCGTCCAGCTGGCGGCCCATTTCCTGGGCTGCGGCATGTTCTCCCTGTTCTACGGCGGCACGTGGCGGGACGGGATATGCGGCGGGCTGTGCGGGGTGGTCATCGGCCTGTGCTCCACCCTGATGGCCCGCTTCGGCGCCAACCAGTTCTTCAAGACCATCGCGGGGGCCGCGGTGTCCGCCGTGGCGGCGGTGCTGCTCACCGCCGCCGGCCTGGGGGCGCACCGGGATCTGATCATCATCGGCGCCCTCATGGCCCTGGTGCCCGGCATCGCCATCACCAACGCCATGCGGGATATCATGGCCGGCGACATGGTGGCGGGCATCAGCAAGGGGGCGGAGGCCCTGCTCATCGGGGCGGCCATCGCCCTGGGCACCGCCCTGGGCCTGGGCGTCACCGGGCTCATCGGGGGAGGTGGGGCGCTGTGATGGAGACGGTCACCTACTTTATGCCCTGCGTCTACGCCTTCCTGGCCTGCATCGGCTTCTCCCTGCTCTTCAACATCCACGGCGCGGCGGGCATGCTCATCTGCGCCGGCGGCGGGGGGCTTGGATGGCTGTGCTACCTGCTCACCGCCCCCCTGGTGCACAGCGACATCATCCAATCCTTTTTTGCCGCCCTGGTCATCTCCGCCTGGTCGGAGGGGATGGCCCGGGTGCGCAAGTGCCCTGTCACCAGCTACCTGCTGGTGGCTCTGTTTCCCCTGGTGCCCGGCGGCGGCATCTACTACACCATGGAGCACGCCGTCAACGGGGAGACGGAGCTCTTTCTGGAGACGCTGATGCACACCCTGGGCCTGGCCGGGGCGCTGGCGGTGGGGGTGCTGCTGGTGGCCTCCTCCGTGCGGCTGTTTACCAGCTACCGCCGCCGGGAACCCCGGCGGTGAAAGGAGGCTGCCATGCCACGCTACGACTATGTGCTCTTTGACGCGGACAACACCCTGTTTGACTTTGACCGTGCGGAGGCGGAGGCCCTCCGCACCACCCTGGCGGAGTACGGCCTGCCCGCCACGCCGGAGACGGAGGAGACCTACCTGGCCGTCAACCGGGCGCTCTGGGCCCAGTTCGACCGGGGGGAGGTGTCCCGGGAGTGGCTGGTGGTGGAGCGGTTTGCCCGGCTGCTCCGCGCCCTGGGCCGCTCCGGCGACCCCGCCGCCGTCAACCACGCCTACCTGACCCACCTGGGGGAGGGGGCCTTCCTGCTGCCCGGGGCGGAGGAGCTGTGCCGGGCGCTGGCCCCCTGCTGCACCCTGGCCATCGTCACCAACGGGGTGGCCATGGCCCAGCGGGCCCGGTTTGAGGCGTCCCCCCTGCGGGACGTGGTGCCCTGGCTGTTCATCTCGGAGGAGGTGGGGGCCAGCAAGCCCGACCCCGCCTTCTTCGCCCCGGTGCTCCGCGCCCTGGGGGAGCCCGACCGCTCCCGGGTGCTCATGGTGGGGGACAACCTGCTCACCGACATCCAGGGCGGGAAAAACGCCGGGCTGGACACGGCCTGGTTCAACCCCCGCCGCCTGCCCGGCGATCCGGCCGTCGTTCCCACCTGGGAGGCGGACGGCTTCCCCGCCCTCCGGGCGCTGATCCTGGGGGACGGCCCCCGCACGAACGCTTCCACACAAATTACATAAGACACGAGGTGTGCGACTTGCCCACGAATTATCAACCCAAGCGGGCCCAGAAGCGGCCTCGCCGCCGCAATCCCATCCCCCTGCTGGCCGCGGCGGCGGCGGTGTGCCTGGCCCTGATCATCATCCCCTCCCTGGGCAGCGGCCCGGCCCAGTCCGCCGGGGCCCAGAGCCCGGAGGTGCCACGCACGCTCCCCTCCGCCAGCCCCACGCCGGAGGCAACCCC
>NZ_NFMB01000007.1 GCF_002161215.1 Flavonifractor sp. An10 | reverse complement strand
GTGGACGTGGTGTCCATCGTGGGGGCCCTGGCGGTGGCGGCGGTGGCGGCGGCGGACGCCAACACCCTCATCGGCCTGGGCCGGGAGGCGCTGGACAACATGTCCACCTTCTCCAAGCTCCTGCTGCCCACCGTCACGGCGGCGGCCGCCGCCGCAGGCTCCCCCGGCGGGGCGGTGGCCCGGCAGCTGGCCACCATGCTGTTCTCCGACGTGCTCATCACCCTGATCACCCAGCTGCTGCTCCCCCTGGTGTACGCCTACATCGCCGCCTGCGTGGCCCACGCGGCGGTGGGCAACGAGGGGCTCAAGCGCATCGCGGGCACCCTGAAGTGGCTGGTGACGGCGGTGCTCACCACCGTGCTGGTGGTCTTCGTGGGCTACCTGACGGTGAGCGGGGTGATCGCCGGCACCACCGACGCGGTGACCGTCAAGGCGGCCAAGTTCACCATGTCCAGCCTGGTGCCGGTGGTGGGAGGCATCCTGTCCGACGCGGCGGAGACCGTGCTGGCCGGGGCGGGCATCCTGAAAAACGCGGTGGGGGTGTTCGGCATGCTGGCGGTGCTGGCCATGTGCGTGGGGCCCTTCCTCCAGCTGGGGATCCACTACCTGGCCTACAAGGCCGCCGCCGCCCTCAGCGCCACCGTGTCCGGCGGCCGGGTGGCCGGGCTCATCGACCAGCTGGGCGGGGCCTTCGGCCTGGTGCTGGGCATGACGGGCTCCTGCGCCCTGCTGCTGCTCATCTCCCTGGTGTCCGCCATCACGGCGGTGGTGAGGTGAGGCCATGCTGGAGCTGATTCGTCAATGGCTGCTGGGCATCACCGCCGCCGCCATGCTGGTGGCCCTGGCGGAGGCCCTGTGCCCCGACGGGAACATCCGGGGCATCCTCCGCCTCACCGGCGGGCTGGTGATGCTGGCGGCGGTGCTCAATCCCCTGCTGAAGCTGGACACCGAAGCGCTGGGCCGGGCCCTTACGGAGTATCGGCTGGATCTGAGCGCCTACAGCACGGAGCTGGAGGAGGAGAACGAAACTTTGATGAAGGACATCATAGAGGAGCAGTCCGCCGCATATATTCAGGACAAGGCGGCCGGGCTGGGCATCACCTGCCTGGCGGCCGTGGAGGCGGAAGGCGGGGGGGATTGGCCCGTGCCCACCGCCGTCACCATCACCGGGGCGCTGACGGCGGAGCAGCGGGAGGCGCTGACGCGCGCCATTGAGGCCGACTTCGCCATCCCGGCGGAGCGGCAGACGTACGAAAGCGGGGGCGAGGGATGAAAAGCAAGGAGCTGGGGGCGCTGGGGAAGGGCCTGCGCGCCCTGTGGGAGCGGAATAAGTTTGTGCTTCTGGTGATTGCGGCGGGGGCGGCGCTGCTCCTCCTGCCCGCCCTGCCGGGGGGTGGCGGAGCAGCCGGGGAGTCGGCCGCCGCGGCCGGGGAGGAGGCGGACGCCTTCCAGGTGGAGGCGCTGGAGAAGCGGATGGAGGAGGCCCTGTCCCGGATCACCGGGGTGGGGGAGGTGCGGGTGGTGCTCACCCTCCAGAGCAGCCCCAGGCGGATCCTGGCCCAGGACACCCAGAGCACGGTGGAGGCCGACTCCACCGACGCCGCCCTGACCACGGTGGTGCTCTCCGGCGGCGGGACGGAGGAGACCGTCACCCTCCAGCAGATTTCGCCCCAATATCAGGGGGCCCTTGTGGTATGCTCGGGGGGCGGGAACCCGTCCGTCCGGCTCCAGGTGGTGGAGGCGGTATCCGCGCTGACGGGACTCGGCGCGGATCACATATCAGTCTGTGAAGGAAAGTGAGGCAGCTAAGATGAAAGTGTGGAAGCGGAATGCGGTGGTGGCGGCGGTGGTGCTCTTTGTGTGCGCGGCGGTCTACCTGAACTGGACGTACCAGAGCGGGGAGACAGCCGACGCGGGCAAGACCCTGGGGGAGGCCGCCCTGGTGAACGGGCAGACGGACGACCCTCTGCTCTCGTCCACGGCCAGCCCGGCTCCGGAGGCATCCGCCACCCCGGCGCCCTCCGGCGGCGGCTACTTTGACTCGGCCCGGCTCAACCGCCAGCAGGCCAGGGACAGCGCCCTGACCATCCTGGAGGACGCCATGGCCAGCGAAAACGCCGACGAGGCCATGAAGGAGGCCAACGGCCAGGCCATCCAGACCATTGCCGGCTATACCGTCTCCGAGGCCCAGATCGAGAACCTGGTCACCGCCAAGGGGTATGCCGACTGCGTGGCCTTCATCAGCGACGAGAGCGTCAGCGTGGTGGTCTCCGCCCAGGAGGGCGGCCTCACCGACGCGGACGTGGCTAAGATCACCGAGATTGTCACCGACGAGACCGGCTATGAGGCCAGCCAGGTCAAGATCATCGAGGCCCAGGAATAGGCGGGGGCGGCTCCGGGCCGGCTGCGCCGGAAAAACCAGTTGTAATTTCTCTTTTTTGTGGTACAATGATCCCCAAGAGCACCAGAGCACGAAAGAAAAAAGGAGCGTGACCGGAATGGCTGACGGAAAGGAATATGTCTCCCGTCCTGACGAGCTGGGGAACATCCACATCTCCGAGGAGGTTCTGGCGGCGATTGCCGCTGCCGCCGCCACTGAGGTGGAGGGGGTCGGGAGCCTGGCCGCCAACCTGGGCAGCGACATTGCCGAGCTGCTGGGCGGCAAGAAGAACCTGTCCAAGGGCGTCCACATCACGGTGGAGGAGGAGAGCGTCCGGGTGGATGTCTCCATCCTGATCAAGTACGGCTATACCATCATCGACGTGGCCAAGGAGGTTCAGAACGCGGTATTCAGCGCCATCGAGAATACCAGCGGCCTGACGGTGGAGTGCGTCAATGTCCACGTGCTGGGCGTGACCTTTGACCGGGAGGCAAAGAAGCCCCAGTAAGCCAGCATTTCCAGCACCGGCGTGTGCCGCCAACGGCGCGCGCCGGTGTTTTGCGTGGAAAATACCCAAAGCCCGGGGCGCGCTGCGGTGCACCCCGGGCTTTTTGCCGATGTGTGGAATTTGCTCTTTCCTTTTTATGCAGCTTTGTTGTATAATGTAGCTACCTATGACGATAAGCTGCGGGAACTGTCCCGCCATGGAGGAGACATAATGACCAGAACTGCTGCCCGTGAGATCGCCGTCCACTTCGCCTTTGAGCTGGGCTTTACCGGCCAGACGGCGGAGGAGCTGCTGGCGGAGGCACTGACCAGAAAGACCTTTGCCCAGATCGGGGAGGAGGAGCCTCTCTACGCGGAATTTCCCAATGAACAACAGCGGGAGTATATCACCCGCCTGGTGAAAGGGGTGTATGAGCACGCCCCGGAGCTGGACGAGTATATCTCCAAGTACGCCATCGGCTGGAAGTTCTCCCGCCTCAACCGGGTGGCGGTGGCCATCATGCGGGTGGCCATGTATGAGATCCTGTATATGCAGGACATCCCCAACGCCGCCGCCATCAACGAGGCCGTGGAGATGACCAAGCACTACGAGGAGCCCGAGGTGGTCTCCTTTGTCAACGGCATCCTGGGCTCCTTTGTCCGGGGGGAGTGCGTGCCCGATCCGGTGGGCCCCATCGGCCGCCGGGCCGCGGAGGCTGCGGCGGAGCCGCAGGCCCCTGCCGGGGAGCCCGGGGAGGAGCAGGCGTGAGCATGCGCACCCTGGGCATCGACACCAGCAACTACACCACCTCGGCGGCGGTGTTTGACGGCCGGGACGGATACAACGCCGGCCGCCTGCTGGAGGTTCGCCCCGGCGAGCTGGGCCTGCGGCAGAGCGACGCCCTGTTCCAGCACGTGAAGCACCTGCCGGAGCGGTTTGCCGAGCTGCGCGCGGCCGGCTGGCTGGACGGCCTGGCCGCCGTGGGGGCCAGCACCCGTCCCCGGGCGGTGGAGGGCTCCTACATGCCCTGCTTCCTGGCGGGGGAGGGCCAGGGCCGCGCCCTGGCCGACGTGCTGGGGGTGCCCTTCTATGCCGTCTCCCACCAGCAGGGGCACATCGCCGCCGCCGCCTGGTCGGCGGGCCGCATGGAGCTGCTGGGCGGCCCCATGCTGGCCTGGCACCTGTCCGGCGGAACCACCGAGCTGCTGTATGTGGAGCCGGAGGGGTGGAACGTCCGGGCGGAGAAAATCGGCGGCACCAGCGATATCTCCGCCGGACAGCTCATTGACCGCACCGGCGTGCTGCTGGGCCTGGATTTCCCGGCGGGGAAGGCCCTGGACGCCCTGGCGGCGGAGAGCGGCCCGGTGTTCGGATTTTCTGTAAAGCTGAACGACCTTACATTCTCTCTCTCCGGCATGGAGAACAAGGTAAAGGCCCTGGCGGAGCAGGGGAAGCCCCCGGCGGAGATTGCCCGGTTTGCCCTGGAGACGGTGGCCTCGGCGGTGCGCCGGGCCACCGACGCGGCAAAGAAGCGCTGGCCCGGCCTGCCGGTGCTGTGCTCCGGCGGGGTGGCATCCAACCGGCTGCTGCGCGCGGTCATGGCCGACGCGGCCTTTGCCGAACCCCGCTACTCCACCGACAACGCCATGGGTGCGGCGATCCTGGCCCATCGGGCCCTGGAACAGGAGGGAGAGGCATGAACACCGCGCCCATCTACAGCGTCACCCAGGTCAACCAATATATCAAGGGCCTGCTGGATCGCGACGGAGCTCTGGCCGGCCTTTTTGTGCGGGGGGAGATCTCCAACTACAAGTGCTACCCCTCCGGCCACCACTACTTCTCCCTCAAGGACGCGGAGGGGGCCATCCGGTGCGTCATGTTCCGCCGGGAGGCCGCCAGCCTCCGGTTCCGGCCAGAGAACGGCATGAAGGTGGTGGCCTTCGGCCGGGTGACCGTGTTTCCCCGGGACGGCCAGTATCAGCTCTACTGCAGCCAGCTCACCCCCGACGGGGTGGGGGAGCTGCACATCGCCTTTGAGCAGCTCAAGGAGAAGCTGTACCGGGAGGGGCTGTTCGACCAGGCCCACAAGAAGCCCATTCCCCGGTTCCCCAAAAGGATCGCCCTCATCACCTCGGCGGCGGGGGCGGCGGTGCGGGACATGCTGCGCATACTGGGGGCCCGCTGGCCCCTGGCTGAGGCGGCGGTGATCCCGGTGCGGGTTCAGGGGGCGGAGGCCCCCGGGGAGCTGTGCGCCGCCATCGCCTGGGCCAACCGGCACCGCGTGGCGGATCTGATCATCACCGGCCGGGGCGGCGGCTCCATGGAGGATCTGTGGGCCTTCAACGACGAGGGGGTGGCCCGGGCCATCTACGCCTCGGAGATTCCGGTGATCTCCGCCGTGGGGCACGAGCCCGACGTGACCATCGCCGACTTTGTGGCCGATCTGCGGGCGGCCACCCCGTCCAATGCGGCGGAGCTGGCGGTGCCGGATCAGAACGAGATCTCCGCCTGGCTGGCCCAGACGGAGGGGCGCATGGCCCAGGCGGTGTTCCGCCGGCTGGAGCGTGCCCGCAAGGAGCTGGAGCAGGCCGGCCGCTGCCGGGCCCTCCGGGAGCCCATGAGCTACGTGGACGACAAGCGGATGCTGCTGGACTACCAGCGGGAGCGGCTGGCCCACGGCCTCACCGGCGCGCTGGGGCGGGAGAAGGAGCATTTCGCCCGGCTGGCGGCCTCCCTGGACGCCCTGAGCCCCCTGAAAGTGCTGGGGCGGGGCTACGCCATCCCGAAGCGGGAGGACGGCACGGTGCTCCGGTCGGCCAGAACTGCCAGGCCGGGCGACCGGCTGGCCCTCCGCCTGTGTGACGGAGAAATTTCCTGTGAAGTGATCAAACCTGTCAGATAGGGAAAGGATAAGACCAACATGGCGGAAAAGAAAATGACCTTCGAGCAGGCCATGGCCCGGCTGGAGGAGATTGTCAAGCTGCTGGAGCAGGGGGAGGCCCCCCTGGAGGACGCGCTCTCCCTCTTTGAGGAGGGTACCAAGCTGATGAAGAAGTGCTCCGCCCAGCTGGATCGGGCCGAGCAGAAGGTGACCAGGCTCCTGGCCGGGCCGGACGGCGCCCCGGTGGAGGAGCCCTTTCAGGGGGAGGGCTAGGCCATGGGGAAGCTGGAACGGCTGGACGCCCACCGGGCGCGGATGGAGGCGTGGCTCCGGAACTGCTTCCTGGAGCGGGAGCCCCGGGGAAACCTGTATGACGCCATGCGGTACAGCCTGCTGGCCGGGGGCAAGCGCCTGCGGCCGGTGCTGACGCTGGAGGCCTGCCGCCTGTGCGGCGGGGATGTGGAGGCGGCCCTTCCCTTTGCCGGTGCGGTGGAGATGGTGCACACCTACTCCCTGATCCACGACGACCTGCCCTGCATGGACGACGATGATCTCCGCAGGGGGCGGCCCACCAACCACAAGGTGTACGGCGAGGCCACGGCGGTGCTGGCTGGGGACGGCCTGCTCACCGCTGCCTTTGAGGCCATGCTGGCGCCGGGGCAGGCCCTTCCGCCGGAGCGGATTGTGCTGGCCGCCGGCATCCTGGCCCGGGCCGCCGGCGGCGCCGGCATGGTGGGCGGCCAGATCCTGGACATGGCTGGGGAGGAGCGCGCCCTCACCCTGGCCGAGGTGGAGGAGCTCCAGCGCCTCAAGACCGGCGCGCTGATCACGGCGGCCCTGGAGATGGGCTGGGCCGTGGCCGGCGGCACGGAGGAGCAGCGGGAGGCCCTGCGCCGCTATGGTGCCGCGCTGGGCCTGGCCTTCCAGATCCAGGACGACATCCTGGACGTGGTGGGGGACGAGGCCGCCCTGGGCAAGCCCATCGGCTCTGACGCCAGGAGCGGCAAGACCACCTTTGTCACCCTCAAGGGGGTGGACGGGTGCCGGGCGCTGGTGGCCCGGCTGACGGAACAGGCGGCCGAGGCCCTCGCGCCCTTCGGAGGCGAGGGCGCCGAGCTGCGGGCCCTGGCTGAGTCCCTGGCCGACCGGCAGACGTAAGGGGGGAGCGGATATGCGCAATGTAGTGGATTTCCTCACGGGAAATCTGATCCTGAATCTGTCCATCCTGGCCTGGGCCATGGCCCAGATCATCAAATTTGTCATCACGCTGATCACCAAGGGCAAGCTGGACTGGCGCCATATCCTCTCCAGCGGCGGCATGCCCAGCTCCCACTCTGCCTTTGTGTGCGCCTGCGCTGCCGCCATGGGGTACATGTACGGCTGGGCGTCCCCGGTGTTCACCGTGGCGGCGGTGGTGGCTATCGTGGTCATGTACGACGCCTCCAACGTCCGCCGGGCGGCGGGGGAGCAGGCCAAGATCCTCAACTATATTATGGAGCACTGGACGGAGATGAAGCCCGCGCTCTTCGGCAAGGAGCTGAAGGAGTTCCTGGGCCACACGCCGTTTCAGGTGCTGATGGGCGGCCTGCTGGGCATCGGCGTGGGCCTGCTGGGCGCCTGGCTCTGGTCATGATTCTGGTTCCGGGCCCCGCAGCGGGGCCGGGGGGTGAACAACTCTGAATTTCGATCTCGATCATATGCCCGAACAGCTGGGCGGCCTCAGCGACAGCGAGGCGGCGGAGCTGTGCCGCCGTCTGCGGGTGCGGCTCATCGACACCGTGTCCCGGACTGGGGGGCACCTGGCCTCCAGCCTGGGGGCGGTGGAGCTGATTGTGGCCATCCACCGTGTGTTCGACACGGGGCGGGACAGGCTGGTCTTTGACGTGGGGCACCAGTGCTATGCCCACAAGATCCTCACCGGCCGCAACGCCGCCATGGAGACCCTGCGCACCTTTGGGGGGATCGCCGGCTTCCCCAAGCCGGTGGAGAGCCCCAGCGACGCCTTTATCGCCGGCCACGCCTCCAACTCGGTATCGGTGGCCCTCGGCATGGCAAGGGCTAGAACTTTACAGAATGAAAATTATCAGGTGCTGACCCTGATCGGGGACGGGGCGCTCACCGGCGGCCTGGCCTATGAGGGCCTGTCGGATGCCGGCGACAGCGGGGAGCCGCTGATCGTCATCCTCAACGACAACGGCATGTCCATCACCCGGAGCGTGGGCGGCGTGGCGGAGCATCTGGCCCGCCAGCGGCTCAAGCCCCAGTATCTCCATTTCAAAAAGGGCTACCGGAAGGTGATGAGCGTCCTCCCCCTGGGCGGGCACATCTACAATGTGACCCACAAGGTCAAGACGGCCATCAAGGAGACCCTTCTGCCCTGCAGCCTGTTCGAGGACATGGGCTTTACCTATCTGGGGCCGGTGGACGGCCACGATGTGAAGCGCCTGACCCAGCTGCTCAGCTATGCCAGGGAGCTGAAGGGGCCTGTCCTGCTCCACGTCAGAACTGTAAAGGGGAAAGGCTATACGCCTGCGGAGCGCAACCCGGATCTCTTCCACGGGGTGGGCCGCTTCTGCGTGGAGACCGGGGAACTGGTACACCCGACCGCTCCGAACTTCTCCGCTGTGTTCGGGCAGGCCCTGTGCGAGTTGGCGGAGAAGGATCCCAAAATCTGCGCCATCACGGCGGCCATGCAGGGGGGCACGGGCCTGAACGGCTTTGCCCACCGTTTCCCGGAGCGGTTCTTTGACGTGGGCATCGCCGAGGGCCACGCGGCGGCCATGGCGGCCGGCATGGCCAAGCAGGGGATGACGCCGGTGTTTGCGGTGTACTCCACCTTTCTGCAGCGCAGCTATGATATGCTCCTCCACGATGTGGCCCTCCAGGGCCTCCATGTGGTGCTGGCGGTGGATCGGGCCGGCCTGGTGGGGGAGGACGGGGAGACCCACCACGGCCTCTTTGACCCGGCCTTCCTGGACACCATCCCCGGCATGACCGTCCTCTGTCCCGCCAGCTTCGCCGAGCTGCGGGACATGCTGAAGTATGCCGTCTATGAGGTGAAGGGCCCGGTGGCCATCCGCTACCCGCGGGGCGGGGAGGGGGCCTATCAGGACGGTGCTCCCCGGCATCCGGCGGTGCTGCTCCGGGAGGGGACGGATCTCACGCTGGCGGGCTGCGGCACACTGGTCAACGAGCTTCTGGACTGCGCCGACCGCCTGGCGGCGGACGGCATCCGGGCCGAGGTTGTGAAGCTGAATACCATTACACCACTTCCCCTGGAGCTGGTGGCCCGGTCTGTAAAAAAGACCGGGCGGCTGCTGGTAGCGGAGGAGAGCGCGGAGATGGGCGGCATCGGCCAGCGCATCGCCGCCGGGCTTCTGGCCGCCGGCATACCGGTGCAGGGGCTGGCCCTGGCCAGTACGGGCCGGGGCTTTGTGACCCACGGAACCATCCCCCAGCTGCGGCGGCTGTGCGGCCTGGACGGGGAGAGCTTGTATCATCGGGCACGGGAGGTCTGCGGACATGGCAAATCAGAAGAAACGTCTGGATGTGCTGCTGGTGGAGCGGGGACTGGCTGACAGCCGCCAGCGGGCCCAGGCGGTGATCATGAGCGGACAGGTCTATGTCCGGGAGCAGAAGGTGGACAAGGCGGGCGCCCAGATCGAGGCGGACGCCCCCATTGAGGTGCGGGGCCAGACCCTGGCCTATGTGAGCCGGGGCGGGCTGAAGCTGGAGAAGGCCCTGAAGACCTTTACCGGCATCGATCTGCGGGGCGCCCGCGCCATTGACGCCGGGGCCTCCACCGGGGGCTTCACCGACTGCATGCTCCAGAACGGGGCGGAGAAGGTATACGCGGTGGACGTGGGCTACGGCCAGCTGGCCTGGAGCCTGCGCAGCGATCCCCGGGTGGTGTGCATGGAGCGCACCAACGTGCGCTATCTGACGCCGGAGCAGATCCCGGAGCCCCTGGACTTCGGCACGGTGGACGTGTCCTTCATCTCCCTGAAGCTGATTCTCCCCGCCCTGCGCACCCTCCTCAAGCCGGAGGGGCAGCTGGTGTGCCTGGTAAAGCCCCAGTTTGAAGCGGGCCGGGAGAAGGTGGGCAAGAAGGGAGTCGTCCGGGATCCGGCGGTTCACCGGGAGGTGCTGGAGCAGTTCCTGATCAACGCCGCCGAGGCGGATTTTACTGTAAAGGAAATGACCTTTTCACCAATTCGGGGGCCGGAGGGCAATATCGAATATCTGGGACACCTGACCGTGGGGGCCGGCGCACCCTGGGCCGGCGATGTGGCCGCCCTGGTGGAGTCCTCCCACGGGGCCCTGGAAGGAGCCGGAGCATGAAAGTAGTACTCAGTCCAAACCCCTATCGGGACAGGGGGCTGCGGGCGGCCCAGGCCGCGGAGAAGATCCTGCGCAACGTGGGGGTGGAGACCGCCATGTGCCTGCCCTTTTCTGTGGAGGGAGGGGGCACGGAGCTCCCCAGGCACATCACCCTCAAGAACACCCAGGAGGAGCTGAAAACGGCGGACATGCTGGTGTGCTTCGGCGGGGACGGCACCATTCTCCACGCCGCCAAGGACGCCAACGCCTTCGGCGTGCCCATCCTGGGGGTCAACCTGGGCAGCGTGGGCTTCATGGCCGAGCTGGAGCAGAGCGAGCTGTCCATGCTCTCCAAGCTGGCGGCGGGGAAGTACACCATCGAGTCCCGCATGATGCTGGATGTGGCGGTGCGCCGGGACGGCAAGGTGATTTTCAGCGATATCGCCCTCAACGACGCGGTTCTGACCAAAGGGGCCGTGGCCCGGGTGCTGGAGCTGGAGGTCTATGCCGACAAGGCGCTCATGGTGCGCTTTTCCGCCGACGGGGTGATTGTGGCCACCCCCACCGGTTCCACGGCCTACTCCATGTCTGCGGGCGGGCCCATTGTGGAGCCCACGGCGGAGAACATGATCGTCACCCCCATCTGCCCCCACGCCCTGTCGGCCCGCTCTGTCATCCTGGGCCGGGAGCGGGTGGTGTCCCTGAAAATGGGGCGGCTGACCCGCAAGACCGCCTATCTCTCGGTGGACGGAGGCAAGGCCTTCCGCCTCAGCGGGGGGGACACCGTGGAGCTGCGGGTCTCCAAGTCCAAAACCCGGCTGGTGCGGGTGACGGGACGGAGCTTCTATGATATTCTAAGTCAAAAATTGGGAGGAGCGAAGGCATGAAGGCAAAGCGTCAGCAGGAGATCCTGCGCATCATTGAGGAGCAGGACGTGGACACCCAGGATCAGCTCCTGGCGGAGCTGCGGGCCCGAGGGGTTCAGTCCACCCAGGCCACCATTTCCCGGGACATCAAGGAGCTGCACCTGGTGAAGGAGCTCACCGGCTACGGCACCTACCGCTATGCGGTGTCGGAGCGCAAGGCGTCGCTGAACTTTGCCGGCCGCCTGCGTACCATCTTCAAGGAGGGGGTCACCTCCTTCGACCTTGCCCAGAACATCGTGGTGCTCAAGACCATGCCGGGGCTGGCCTCGGCGGCCTGCGCCGCCATCGACGGCATGGACATCAACGGCCTGGTGGGAAGCCTGGCGGGGGATGACACCGCCCTGCTGATCATGCGCACCAATGAGGACGCCCAGGCCTTCTGCAATGAGATCCACACCATGCTGAAATAAGTCAAAAAAGCTGCGGAGCCGCTTTTTTGAGAAAGCTACGGCCCCCGCGCGCAAGGTTTGGCCGCCATGGGCGGCCAAACCTCACACTTGTGGGCCGAGAAGTGTTTTCAGCCACGCGCATGTCGCGGCTGAAAACGGATTTTCATTTGATTCCTGCGGCTGCGGCCGCAGGAACTCTGCGAGGCTGGTGAAAAGCATATGCTCTCTCTGCTTCATATCGAAAATATCGCGGTGATCGAGTCGGCGGACATCCAGTTCGACAGCGGCTTCAACGCCCTCACCGGCGAGACCGGCGCGGGCAAGTCCATCGTGGTGGACGCCATCGGGGCCATCACCGGGGAGCGCACCAGCCGGGAACTGATCCGCACCGGCGCCAAGTCCGCCCAGGTCAGCGCCGTGTTCACCGGCCTGCCCGATCTGGACTGGTTCCGGGAGAACGGCATGGGGCCGGACGAGGACGGGAACCTGCTGCTCCAGCGGGAGATCCAGCCCGACGGGAAGAATGTGTGCCGCCTGGGCGGCCGGCCCATCACCGTGGCCCAGCTGCGCCAGCTGGGGCGGCAGCTGCTGAATATCCACGGCCAGCACGACGGGCAGCAGCTGCTGGACGAGCGGTGCCATCTGGACTACTTGGACGGATTCGGCGGCACGGCGACCCTCCAGGCCCGGTTCCGGGAGGCCTATGACAAGCTGTCCGCCATCCACAAGGAGATGGCAGCCCTGCGGATGGACGAGGCGGAGAAGGCCCGCCGCATTGACAGCCTGGAGTTCCAGATCAACGAGCTGAAGCGGGCGGAGCTGAAGGCTGGGGAGGAGGAGGCCCTCACCGAGCGGCGCAGTCTGCTGCGCAATGCAGGCAAGCTGATCGAGGCGGTGGAGGGGGCCCATCTGGCCCTCTCCGGCGACGAGGAGCGGGAGGGGGCTGCCGACCTGATCGGCCAGGCGGAGGGTGCCCTCCACGCCGCGGCCCGGCTCAGCGGACAGGCGGCGGCGCTGGCGGAGAGGCTGGCGGAGCTGTCCGCCCTGGCGGACGACGTGTCCGAGCAGGTGCGGGAGCTGCGGGACAGCCTGGACTTCGAGCCCGGTGAGCTGGACGAGCTCGAGAGCCGGCTGGACGTGCTCCACCGGCTGAAAAAGAAGTACGGCAGCACGGTGGAGGACATGCTGTCCTATCTGGAGCGCTGCAAAAAGGAGCTGGATGAGATCCAGTTTGCCGACGACACCATTGCCCGGCTGGAGAAGGAGCAGGCCAAGGCTCTGGCGGAGGCGAAAAAGCGGGGCGAGGCCCTGAGCCAGGCCCGCCAAAAGGCGGCCAGGGCTCTGGAGGGCCGCATCCAGGACGAGCTGGCCCAGCTGGACATGCCCAAGGTGCGCTTCCGGGCGGAGTTTTCCCCCAAGGCGGGGGAGTACGCCATGGACGAGACCGGCATGGACGAGGTGCAGTTTCTCATGTCCGCCAACGTGGGGGAGGATTTGAAGCCCATCCAGAAGATCGCCTCCGGCGGTGAGCTGGCCCGCATCATGCTGGCGCTGAAAAACGTGCTGGCGGAGAACGACCAGGTGGGCACCCTGGTGTTTGACGAGGTGGACACCGGCGTGTCCGGCCGGGCGGCCCAGAAGGTGGCGGAGAAGCTGGCCGGGGTGGCCCGCACCAAGCAGGTGCTGTGCGTCACCCATCTGCCCCAGCTGGCCGCCATGGCGGATGTCCACTTCTCGGTGGAGAAGGGGGAGAGGAACGGCCGTACCTTCACCCGGGTGGAGCGGCTGAGCCGGGAGCGGCGGATGGAGGAGCTGGCCCGCCTCACCTCCGGCGACCACATCACCGACGCCACCCGTCGGGCGGCGGGGGAACTGCTGGACAGCGCGGAGCAGTTCAAGGAGAACAGGAGATAACTGCACAAAAGTTTTGTTTTGTGAAGTTCGGGCCGTCGATAAACCCTCCAGCCGAAGGATTCGGAGGGAAGGATAGTGTGAAAGGCTGCCCCACAGGGCGTTTCGGAGCGCAACCGCCGCAATGCGGCGGCACTTGGCGCGGAGATGAACCGTCAGGGTTCCCTTTCGCGTTGGATCAAACAACTTTTTGAAACTTTTTTGCAGTTTCAAAAAGTTCGGCAGCGTGTCGAAAAGACTTTTTCGACACGCTGGTTGAAGATTTCCCGCTTGACAAACGCCTCCGCCCGTACTATAATCCAACCCAATAGGAAACTGCGATGACAGGGAGAAGTACCAGTCCGCGTCCCGCCCAGAGAGCCCCCGGTTTGGTGAGAGGGGGAGGGGACAGGCCGGGAAATACACCCTGGAGCAGCCGCCCGAACCACGCTTGTGTGCAGTAGGGCTGTGTCGGGTGCGCCCGTTATCGCGCCGGGGTGTGATGGCACCCCATGAGGCCGCTTTCGCGAGGGAGCGGCGAACCAGAGGTGGTACCGCGTAGCTTTACGCCCTCTGTCCGCGAGGACAGGGGGCGTTTTCTCATTCAAAAGGCTGATAGCCTTTTGAATGAGGCTAGACTTTATTCCGCCGCCACAGGCGGCGAAACTCTGCGAGGCCTCTGTACGAATCAACCATTGATAAAATGAGACACAGGAAAAGGAGACAGACCAATGACCATCTACGAAGAACTGCAAGCCCGGGGCCTGATCGCCCAGGTCACCGACGAGGAGGAGATCAAGGAACTGATCAACAACGGCAAGGCCACCTTCTATATCGGCTTTGACCCCACCGCCGACTCCCTCCACGTGGGCCACTTCATGGCCCTGATGCTGATGCGCCGCCTCCAGAAGGCGGGCAACCGCCCCATCGCCCTCATCGGCGGCGGCACCGGCATGGTGGGCGACCCCTCCGGCCGCACCGACATGCGCTCCATGATGACGGTGGAGACCATCCAGCACAACTGCGACTGCTTCAAGAAGCAGATGAGCAAGTTCATCGACTTTTCGGAGGGCAAGGCCCTGATGCTCAACAACGCCGACTGGCTGATGAACCTGAACTATATCGAGCTCCTCCGGGAGGTGGGCGCCTGCTTCTCGGTGAACAACATGCTGCGGGCCGAGTGCTACAAGCAGCGCATGGAGAAGGGCCTGTCCTTCCTGGAGTTCAACTATATGATCATGCAGTCCTACGACTTCTACCACATGTTCCAGACCGTGGGCTGCAACCTCCAGTGCGGCGGCGACGACCAGTGGTCTAATATGCTGGGCGGCACCGAGCTGATCCGCCGCAAGCTGGGCAAGGACGCCTACGCCATGACCATCACCCTGCTGCTCACCTCCGAGGGCAAGAAGATGGGCAAGACCCAGGCCGGCGCCGTGTGGCTGGATCCGGAGAAGACCAGCCCCTATGACTTCTACCAGTACTGGCGCAACGTGGACGACGCCGACGTGCTCAAGTGCCTGCGGATGCTCACCGACCTGCCCCTGGAGCAGATCGACGAGATGGACAAGTGGGAGGGGGCCCAGCTCAACCAGGCCAAGGAGATCCTGGCCTTTGAGCTGACCAAGCTGGTGCACTCCGAGGAGGAGGCCCGGAAGGCCCAGGACGCGGCCCGTGCCCTGTTCTCTCAGGGCGGCGACCGCTCCAACATGCCCACCACCGCCCTGGCCGCCGGTGATCTCACCGACGGGGCCGTCGGCGTGCTGGATCTCATGCTCAAGTGCGGCCTGGTGCCCTCCAAGAAGGAGGCCCGCCGCCTCATCGAGCAGGGCGGCGTGGAGCTGGACGGGGTAAAGGTCACCGACGTGGCCGCCTCTGTCACCGCGGAGCAGCTCTCCGGCGAGGGCGTGACCATCAAGAAGGGCAAGAAGGTGTTCCACCGGGCGGTTCTGAACTGAGCGGGCAAACGCGGCCTATATTTCATCCATACCGGGCGGGGAGCTGATTTACGGCTTCCCGCCCGGCTGTTTTGGTTGCGGAACGCGGGCAGTCATGGTACAATTTGAACAGAGACAAGGGGTGAAAGGAGACGGGCACTTTGGACGAAAAAAACAAGCGCAGCGAGAAAAAGTGGAAGTGGTATGTCCTGGAGCGGAAATCCGTATCGCTCCTGATTGTACTCCTGATCGCCATTCTGTTCTATGTGGGGCTGAACCATGTGGACGTCATCGCGGTGCGCGTGCGCATGTTCACCAATGTGCTGATGCCCTTCATTGCCGGCTTTGCCATCGCCTACCTGCTCAACACCCCCATGTGCTTTTTTGAGCGCCGGGTATTCAAGCGGTACAAGCACAGGCGGGGCCTGTCCATCCTGACGGTCTATCTGCTGGCCCTGGCCATTGTGGTGATCCTCCTCAATCTGATCATCCCCCAGGTGGCCCAGAGCGTGATCGACCTGGCCACCAACATGCAGGGCTATCTCAACAGCCTGGACAAGCTGGTGCAGGAGCTCATCGTGCAGTTCGATCTGGACGCCGAGGGGGTCAACGGCCTGTTGGGCTCCTATCAGGATCTGATCCAGTCGGCCACACAGCGGGTGTCCGAGGCCCTGCCCCAGCTGCTGGGCTTCGGTTACGCTGTGGGCACGGGCGTGGTGTCCGGCATCACCGCGGTGATCTCCTCCATCTATATGCTGGCGGGAAAGGGGCGGCTGGTGCCCCAGCTGAAGAAGCTGATCTACGCCATCCTCGCCAAGCCCCGGGCCGACTGGCTCCTGGATGTGTGCAGCCGGGCCAACCGGATTTTTGTGGGCTTCATCAACGGCAAGCTCATCGACTCGGCCATTATCGGTGTGCTGTGCTTCATCCTCTGCCTGATTGTCCGCATACCCTACCCCATGCTCATCAGCGTGGTGGTGGGCGTCACCAATATCATCCCGTTTTTCGGGCCCATCATCGGCGCCATCCCCTGCCTGATGATCCTGGTGATCGTGGATCCCTGGGCTGCGCTGCGGTTCTTCGTCCTGGTCATCGGCCTGCAGCAGTTTGACGGCAACATCCTGGGCCCCAAGATCCTGGGCGACAGCACCGGCCTGTCCGCCATCTGGGTGCTGGTGTCCATCGTGGTGTGCGGCGGGCTGTTTGGCTTCCCAGGCATGGTGCTGGGCGTGCCCACCTTCGCGGTGCTGTACACCCTGGTGCGTGACTGGGCCAACAGCCGCCTGCGGCGGAAGGGCCTGGATGGAAACGGCAGACCCCTCCCGGGCACCGGCCGCCAGCCGGAGGACTCGGAGGAGGAGCACACTCCGTAAAAAGTTCATCACAACAGAGGGGCGCGAAGCCATGGCTTCGCGCCCCTCTGTTTCTGTCTAAATTATGCCGCGGGCTTTTGGAGCAGCCCTGCCTCCTCCATGGCCTTTCGGAGCACCTCCCGGTGGCTGTCGGAGAGCGCACACAGGGGCAGGCGGAGGGAACCTGCGTCCCAGCCGGCCAGGTTCAGGGCCGCCTTGATGGGGATGGGGTTGACCTCGATAAAGAGGGCGTCCATGAGGGCCTGATACCGGAGCTGGAGGTGGGCGGCCTCCTGGAAATCTCCCTCCAGGCACAGATGGGACATGCGCACCATGGCCTCAGGCGCCAGGTTGGCCGCCACTGAGACCACCCCTTCCGCCCCCAGGCTCATCATGGGCACCACCTGGTCGTCATTGCCCGACCAGATATGGAAGTCCGGCCCGCAGAGGGCGCGGGTATGGGAGAGCAGGGAGAAATTCCCACTGGCCTCCTTGACGCCGTTGATGTTGGGGTGCTGAGAGAGAACTTGGTAGGTCTCGGCGGTGAAGGACACGCCGGTGCGGGAGGGCACGTTGTAGAGGAGAATGGGCACCTCCACCCGGTCTGCAATCGTGGTATAGTGCTGAATGAGCCCGTCCTGGGTGGCCTTGTTGTAATAGGGGGTGACCAGGAGCAGGGCGTCCGCCCCCGCGTCCTGGGCATGCCGGGACAGCCGGAGGGCGGCGGCGGTGTCGTTGCTCCCCGCGCCGGCGATCACCCTGGCCCGGCCGTTCACCCGCCTGACACAGGCCTTCACCAGCCTGATGTGCTCCCGGACAGAGAGGGTGGCGGACTCGCCGGTGGTGCCGCAGACGCAGACGGCGTCCACGCCGCCCTCCAGCTGCCGGTCAATCAGGCGGGCGAACTGGTCATAGTTGACGGCGCCGCTGTGGGTAAAGGGGGTGACCAGGGCGGTACAGGCCCCGGTAAAGACGGGCTCTCTCATGGAAATGGGCTTACCTCCTTACGATGTAGCCCTCCGCGCACAGCAGTTCAGCCAGAAGTACCGCGCCGCCGGCCGCGCCGCGGAGGGTGTTGTGGGACAGGCAGACGAACTTGTAGTCGTACTGCGTGTCGGGACGCAGGCGGCCGATGGAGACCGCCATGCCGCCCTCGGACATCCGATCCAGCCGGGTCTGGGGGCGGTCGGGCTCCTCAAAGTAGTGGAGGAACTGCTTGGGGGCGGAGGGGAGCTCCAGCTCCTGAGCCCGGCCCTGGAAGCCGGCCCAGCGGGCCTTGATCTCGTCCATGGCGGGCTTGTTCCGCAGGCGCATGAATACCGCCGCCATGTGGCCGTTGGACACGGGCACCCGCAGGCACTGGGCGGTGATGGAGGGAGAATCGGCGTTGACGATCACGCCGTTCTCCACCCGGCCCCACAGCTTCAGGGGCTCCTGCTCGCTCTTCTCCTCCTCGCCGCCGATGTAGGGGATCACGTTGTCCACCATGTCCGGCCAGGTTGCAAAGGTCTTACCGGCGCCGGAGATGGCCTGATAGGTGCACACCAGCACCTGCTCCAGCCCGAACTCCCGCAGGGGATGCAGGGCGGGGACATAGCTCTGGAGGGAGCAGTTGGACTTGACGGCGATGAAGCCCCGCTGCACGCCCAGACGCTTCCGCTGAGCCTCGATGACCCGGATGTGCTCGGGGTTGATCTCGGGCACCACCATGGGCACGTCGGGCGTCCAGCGGTGGGCGGAGTTGTTGGAGACCACGGGGCACTCGTGCTTGGCATAGGCCTCCTCCAGGGCCTGGATCTCCTCCTTCTTCATATCCACGGCGGAGAACACGAAGTCCACCCGGGCGGCGATCTCCTCGATGTCGGTCTCGGCGTTGTACACCACCATGCCTTTGGCCGCCTCGGGCATGGGCACATCCAGGGCCCAGCGGGCGCCGATGGCCTCCTCGTAGGTCTTGCCGGCGGAGCGGGCGCTGGCCGCGATGGCGGTCAGCTCAAACCAGGGGTGGTTCTCCAGCAGGGTGACAAACCGCTGCCCCACCATGCCGGTGCCGCCGATGACGCCAACTCTGTACTTTTCCATAACCAATACCTCCATCGTCATAGTATCCTATTCCAAACACCGGTTGGTGTGCGTGGAATCCAGCGGATTTCCCGGGAAACCGCAAATCCGCGGTTTACAGAACAGCCGGTTCTGTACTATAATGTCAAAGACGGCTGTATTCTGCCGGTATCCGTCCGGCGCGGGCCGCGGCCCCGTCTGATACGGATACTGCCCAGTTTGAAAAATTGTACCACAGGGAAAAGCGGCGTGTCAACGAAAGCGAGCTGAGAATTTCACCAAATGAAGGGTAAAACATGCGGAAAAATGGTTCGTGCCGCGGTGCTCTCCGCGGCCCTGCTGGCCGGGGCCCTGCCTCTGAGCGCCCGGGCGGCGTCGGTGGAGGCCGATCCCACCATCCGGGTGGGCCTGTACTACGGCAGCAGCGCCCTGGCCGGCGCCAACCTGGCCAACGAGGTGGGGGAGGGCTACCGCTTCGGCTATTTTGATGAGGACAGGGCGTTCCAGGAGCTGGGCTACACCTATGAGAGCGCCGTCTCCATGGTCAAGACTCAGAATGTCTGGTACGGCACCGGGGTGGACTGGAACGGCTCGGGCTACTACGACAGCCAGACCTCCGACATCGCCTTGGGCTGCTGGCATCTGGAGCTGCCCGGCACCTACCGCAGCTTTGAGGAGGCGGCGGACGAGGCCGCCCGGTACGAGGGCGGCTTCCCGGCGTGGATTGACGGGGTGTACACCGTACGGGTGGGGGCCTATCTGGATCAGGACGAGGCCCTGGATGCCCAGGCGTCCCTGGGCCTTTCGTCGGCCAGTGTGGCGGGCACCTCCGGCGCGGGGGTTTCTGTGGTGCGCACGGGGACGAATGAGATCCTGTTCCAGTTCGACAGCACCCAGGGGCTGTATCTGGCGGTAAACCCGGGCCAGAGCGACCGGGAGGAGGCTCAGACCCATTTCCGGGGCAGCCTCTATTTCGGGGCCTTCGAGTACCGGCGGAGCGGCGGGGACATCACCGTGGTCAACGTGCTGTCCATGGACGACTATATCCAGGGGGTCATCCTGCAGGAGATGAGCGCCTCCTGGCCGCTGGAGGCGCTGAAGGCCCAGGCGGTGTGCGCCCGCAGCTACGCCTGGGGCACTCTTCAGGCCAGCAAGCACCAGGGCGACGGCTTCGATCTGTGCAATGCCGTCCACTGCCAGGCGTACAAAGGCGTGGCCGAGATGAGCGACAACAGCCGCCGGGCGGTGGAGGAGACCAGCGGGGAGTACCTGTGGTATAACGGCCAGGTGGCCGAGCAGGCGGTTTACTCCTCCCACAACGGCGGAGCCAGCGAGAGCGCCGTCAACGTCTGGGGCAACGACTACCCCTATCTGACCGGAAAAATCGACCCCTATGAGACGGCGGTGGCGGACAGGATCTCCAACTACAACTGGACGGTCACCTTCACCGGCGAAGAGCTGGCGGAGAAGGTGGGTGCCTCCGCCGACATCGTCAGCTTCCAGATCACCGAGACCAGCGCCACCGGAAACACCATTGAGATCACCCTCACCGACGCCAACGGCAAGCAGTATGTGGAGTCGGGGGACGACTGCCGCACGGTGCTGGGCCTGCGCTCCATCCGCTACACCGTCAACGGCGGCGGCTCCGCCTCCGGCGGCTATACCATCAACGGAACCGGCACCCTGTCCACCCTGAACGGGGCTTATGCCGTCAACAGTGACGGCGACGTGAGCGCCCTGACCGACGGGCAGGCCTATGTCATCACCGGCGGCGGCTCCACCGCGCTGCTGGAGCCAAGCGCCGGCGGCAGCTCGTCCGCCTCCGTCGGTTCCGGTGACGGCACGTTTACCATCACCGGCTCCGGCTGGGGCCACAGCGTGGGCCTGAGCCAGTGGGGCGCCTACGCCATGGCCCAGCAGGGCTATACATATGAGGACATCCTCACCTTCTACTACACTGGAATCGAGGTGCGCACACCATAAAGACCGCTGATTTTGACTTTTACCTGCCCGAGGAGCTCATCGCCCAGACGCCGCTGGAGCGGCGGGACGCCTCCCGGCTCATGGTGCTGGACAAGGAGACCGGCGCCACCCGGCACCTGCATTTCTATGACCTGCCCACCCTGCTCCGTCCGGGGGACTGCCTGGTGCTCAACGACTCCCGGGTGCTGCCCGCCCGGCTGATCGGCCATCGGGAGCCCGGCGGCGGCGCGGTGGAGGTGCTGCTGCTCATCGACCGGGGGAACAAGACCTGGGAGTGCCTGGTGCGCCCCGGACGCAAGCTGAAGCCCGGCGCCCGCGTGTCCTTCGGGAACGGGGAGCTGAAGGCCGAGGTGGTGGAGGTGTGCGAGGGGGGCAACCGGCTGGTGCGCTTTGAGTACGAGGGCATCTTCCTGGAGACCCTGGAGCGGCTGGGCAAGATGCCCCTGCCGCCCTACATCAAGGCGGAGCTGCAGGATCCCGAGCGCTATCAGACCGTCTACTCCCGGGAGGCGGGCTCTGCCGCCGCCCCCACCGCCGGACTCCACTTCACCCCGGAGCTGCTGGAGCAGGTGCGGGCCATGGGGGTGAAAACCTGCTTTGTCACCCTCCACGTGGGCCTGGGCACCTTCCGCCCGGTGAAGGAGGAGGAGATCACCGACCACGACATGCACTCGGAGTACTGCATGATCTCCGCCGAGACCGCTGAGACCATCAACCAGACCAAGCGGGAAGGGGGGCGGGTGATCTGCGTGGGCACCACCTCCTGCCGCACCATCGAGAGCTGGGCGGCGGAGGACGGCACCCTGAAGGAGAGCGCCGGGTGGACAAAGATCTTCATCTATCCCGGCTACCGCTTCAAGGTGCTGGACGGCCTGATCACCAACTTCCACCTGCCGGAGTCCACGCTGATCATGCTGGTGTCCGCCCTGGCCGGGCGGGAGCACGTCCTGGCCGCCTACAACGAGGCGGTGGAGCAGAAGTACCGCTTTTTCTCCTTCGGAGACGCCATGTTCATCTCCTGAACCCCCTGCGGGGCGCGATGCAGACGCGCCCCGCAGATTTTTTTGATCCCCCTTGACAAAACAACAGTGTTTTGGTATGATTTAGCTGTAAACTGTAACTAAAAAAATTACAAATAGAATAACAGGCCTCCGCCGGCGGCATCCTAAGGCCGGCGGCAGGCCGGGAAAGGAAGATTGCTATGACCCCTGTGACGATTACCAAGGAGAATTTCGCGGAGCTGGTGGAGCGGGCGGAGAAGCCCGTGCTGGTGGACTTCTGGGCGCCCTGGTGCGTCTACTGCCGCCGCATCGGCCCCGCCGTCGACCAGATCGCCCAGCAGTACGACGGACAGCTCGTGGTGGGCAAGGTCAACATTGACGAGCAGCCCGAGCTGGAGGAGCGGTTCCAGGTGGACACCATCCCCACGCTGCTGCTGTTCCGGAACGGCCAGGCGGGGGAGCCCCTGATAGCTCCCGGCTCCAAGGCCCAGATTGTGGACTGGGCCGGCCTGTAAGCGGGGAGGGAAGTCGGTATGAGCACAGCCCATTACGACGTGGCGGTGATCGGCGGCGGCCCCGGCGGGTACACCGCCGCCCTCTACTGCGCCCGCAGCGGCCGGTCGGTGGTGGTGCTGGAGAAGCTGTCCGCCGGCGGCCAGATGGCCACCACCGACCAGGTGGACAACTACCCCGGCTTTGACGAGGGGATCAACGGCTTTGAGCTGGCGGAGCGGATGGAGCGGCAGGCGCAGCGCTTCGGCGCGGCCACCGTCTATGCCGAGGTGACCGGCGTGGAGCTGTCCGCCTGCCCCAAGCGGATCGAGAGCTCCGAGGGGGAGTTCACCGCCGACGCGGTGATCCTGGCCACCGGCGCCTCTCCGAGGGAGCTGGGCCTGCCTGGGGAGGGCGCCCTCAGGGGCCGGGGGGTGGCCTACTGCGCCACCTGCGACGGCATGTTCTTCAAGGGCAAAACAGTGGCGGTGGCCGGCGGCGGCAACACGGCGGTGGAGGACGCCCTCTATCTGTCCAGACTGTGCAAAAAGGTCTGGCTGATCCACCGGCGGGATCGGCTGCGGGCCTCTGCGGTGTACCACCGGGCCCTGGAGGAACAGGGGGTGGAGATCATCTGGAACACCCGGATTACCGCCCTGCGCAGGGAGAAACGCCTGACGGGGCTGGAGTTGGAGGATGTGAACACCGGCGCCCGGCGGGAGCTGGAGTGCGACGGCCTGTTTGTGGCCGTGGGCCGGGTGCCGGACACCGCCCTCTTCGCCGGGCAGGTGGACATGGACGGGGCCGGCTATGTGGCGGCGGACGAGTCCACCCGCACCAGCGTCCCCGGCGTGTTCGCGGTGGGGGACGTGCGCACCAAGGCGGTGCGGCAGATTGTCACCGCCGCCGCCGACGGGGCCGTGGCGGCCCACTACGCGGAGGAGTATCTCCTCTCCTTGGCGGAGGGGGAGGGAAGCGCATGAACAGCGCGTTCTGCCTGGCGGTTCACGCCCTGGTGTACCTGCACCACCGGGGGGAGCTGGTGTCCAGCGAGGAGCTGGCCCGGAACATCTGCACCAATCCGGCCCGGGTGCGCAAGGTGATGGCGGGCCTGAAAAAGGCCGGGCTGGTGGAGACCCGGGAGGGGAGCGAGGGGGGCTACCGCTTTGCGGGGGAGCCGGAATCCCTCACCCTGGATCGGGTGGCGGCGGCAGTGGATGCCCGCTTTGTGGCCGCCCGCTGGCGCAGCGGCAGCTTGGATCAGCCCTGCCTGGTGGCCTCCGGCATGGCGGACGTGATGGACGGCCTGCTGGGGGAGATGGACGACCGCTGCCGCGCCTATCTTTCCACCGTTACCCTGGCGGAGCTCGACCGCCGTCTAAAACTTGTTAAGTAGGAGATGACCATGGGACTTACACTGGAGACCAGCGTACCCGTACTTACCGTGCTGATACAGGGGCTTCTCAGCTTTTTCTCCCCCTGTGTGCTGCCCCTGGTGCCCCTGTATGTGGGCTACCTGGCCGGGGGCGCCAAGACCGTGGATGACCAGGGCAATATCCGTTACCCCCGGGGCAGGGTGCTGGTGAACACCATCTTCTTTGTGGTGGGGGTCAGCTTTGCCTTCTTCCTGCTGGGGTTCGGCTTCACCGCCCTGGGCACCTTCTTCACCAGGAATCAGACCTGGTTTGCCCGCATCAGCGGCATCATCATGATTCTCTTCGGCCTGTACCAGTTCGGCCTGTTCGGCCGCTCCCGGGCCCTGGAGAATGAGCACCGCCTGCCCTTCCGGCTGGATCGCTGGGCCATGAATCCCCTGGTGGCCCTGGTGCTGGGCTTCACCTTCAGCTTTGCCTGGACGCCCTGCGTGGGCCCCACCCTGGGCAGCGTGCTGCTGATGGCCTCCTCCTCCGGCAGCGCGGCCAGAGGCTTCCTGCTCATCGGGGTGTACACCGTGGGCTTCGTGGTGCCCTTCCTGGCGGTGGGCCTGTTCACCGGCACGGTGCTGGACTTCTTCAAGCGCCACCAGAAGGTGGTGCGCTACACCGTGAAGGTGGGGGCGGCCCTGCTGGTGCTCATGGGCGTCATGACCCTCACCGGCTTCATGAACGGCATCACCAGCTACCTGTCCAGCGCGGCGGGCAGCGGCGTGAGCAACCAGCCCCAGACGGAGGAGAGCGCGGCCCCCGCGCCGTCTGAGGCTCCGGTATCTGAAACCCCGGTGCCGGAGGAGAGCCCGGCGGCGAGTGAGCGGCCGGTGATCCCCGCCCCCGACTTTACCCTGGTGGATCAGTACGGGGAGACCCACACCCTGTCCGACTACGCGGGCAAGACGGTGTTCCTCAACTTCTGGGCCACCTGGTGCGGCCCCTGCAAGAGCGAGATGCCGGAGATCCAGGCCCTCTATGAGAAGTACGGGGAGAACCAGGGGGATCTGATCGTCCTGGGGGTGGCCAACCCCAAGACCGAGGACGCGCCCTATAACCAGGACGTGACCCAGGCGGAGGTGGAGCAGTTCCTGGAGGACAATGGCTACACCTTCCCGGTGGTGATGGACACCACGGGCGAGATTTTCTATTACTACGGCATCACCGCCTTCCCCACCACCTTCATGATCGGCGCCGACGGCAACGTGTTCGGCTATGTGCCCGGGGCCCTCACCGGCGACA
Source organism: Flavonifractor sp. An10 (assembly GCF_002161215.1). Lineage (GTDB taxonomy): Bacteria > Bacillota > Clostridia > Oscillospirales > Oscillospiraceae > Flavonifractor > Flavonifractor avistercoris. Next base: position 240,264 of record NZ_NFMB01000007.1, on the reverse strand, counting down.
TCATGGAGTCCATCGTCCAGCAGACCATGGACGGCGTGGCAGAGCAGGAGACGGAATAGATGGAAAACGAGGTGCGCCCAGCAGGGCGCACCTCGTTTGGGGCTGTCGAGAAACCCTCCCGCCAAAGGATTCGGAGGGAAGGATAGTGTGAAAGGGAACCGTCAGGGTTCCCTTTCACGTTAGATCAAACAACTTTTTGAAACTTTTTTGAAGTTTCAAAAAGTTCAGCAGCCTGTCGAAAAGACTTTTTCGACAGGCTGAAACAAGGTGCGCCCAGCAGGGCACACCTCGTTTTTTACGATTCAAATTCCTCTTGACATAAAAATTTGTTGGGGCTATCCTCTCATCAAGGGCTGCCGGCGGCTCTCCAATTTACGGAGAAGGAGCCAGAAACATGAATACCATCACCCTGGCGGGAACCCACTACCAGACCGGATTTCAGTGGGGCTCCCTTCTGTCGGCACGCCAGCATTTTATTCTGGAGCACGTGCCCTTTCCCATCACCCAGGCGCGGCGGGACTACGCGGCGGCCTGCCGTCCAGTCTACGCCCGGTACTACCCGGAGCTTCTGGAGGAGCTGCGGGGCCTGTCAGACGGGCAGGGCTGCGGCGAAGAGGAGCTCCAGGCGGTGCTGTTCAGCATGTATGCCATTCCGCCCGCCTGTGCTTGCTCCTGCCTGGCGGTTGCCGGAGGAGGGGAGACGCTTTTTGGACGCAACAGCGACTTTCTGGTGGAGCTGGAGGACTACAATACCAACGTCTCCTGCTGCTTCACCGACGACGGATATGCCTATACCGGCAGTACCACCGCCTTTTTGGAGATGGAGGACGGCGTCAACCAGCGGGGCCTGGCCGCCGGCCTGACCTCGGCATGGGGGGTGCACATCCGGCCCGGCTTCCACGTGGGGCTGCTGCTCCGCTGGCTGCTGGAGAGGTGCGGAACAGTGGAGGAGGCTCTGGCAGCCATCCGTACCCTGCCGCTTGGCTCGCCCTTCACCCTGACCCTGGCCGATGCCGGCGGCAGTGTGGCGGTGACGGAGTACGACGGGATGCGGCTGGCGGTGGAGCAGCCCCGGAACCCCGGCGTCCGCTTTGTCTGCGCCGTCAACGCTTTTCACCTGCCCGGCATGCCATCCAGCCCTCCGGGGGCGGATAATTGGCAGGCCGGACGTCGGTATGCGACCATGCGCACCGCGCTGGAGGGGCTGGACGGCCCGCCCACCGCGGACTTTGTGAAACACCTTCTGTCCGGCAGATATGGATTTCTCTGCCAGTACGACCGGAGCTCTGGCCACGACACGGTGTGGTCAGTGGCCTGCGACCTCAAGTGCCGCCGGATCTTCCGCAGCGAGGGCAACCCAGCCCGGCTGGGCTATCGGGCGGAGGAGAGGTTCCCGGAGGGGGCATCAGCTTCCGGTTGGAACCGGAGTGCCCCATTTAACCAGTAAGACCACAGCGGCCGTGCCCAGCACAAACAGGGCGCACCAGAGCAGGAAGGCCCGGGATTTGACAGCCAATCCCCGCCGGGACAGCCGCTCCAGCACCCCGCCCATAGCCAGGGAGAGCAGGAAGCACCCGCCCCAGATGGCCCATCCGTCGTGGCCGTGTCCCCAGAGGGCCCCGGCGGGGTTGGGGCCCGCCAGCTCCCCCAGCGCCAGGCCCAGGGCAAAGCCGATGGAGGCGGTGGCTGAGAACCGGTATTTTCCCCAAAGGGCAGGGAGGGCGGAGATCAGCAGGGCGGCCCAGAACAGCTTCTGGCGGAGCAGCCAGCCGTACAGGTAGGAGAGCTGCTGGGGATCATTCCCGAACAGCCAGCCCGCCAAAGAATAGCTGCCCGGCGCGGTGCCGAAGATCCGCCCCAGCAGGTAGATGACCAGATAGGCCCCCGCCACGGCCAGGGCGGCCAGAAGATTGCGCCGCCGCCGGCTCCGGCGTCTCTCCGCCTCCCGCTCCGCCCGGAGGAGGGCGTAGGCCTGCTCTGCGGCTCCGCTCCCCACTGCCGGGGAATCCAGCAGGCTGCCGGCGGTGGTGCCCAGCAGCTCCGCCAGCCTGTGGAGGTTCTCCGCGCTGGGGGCGGACTGGCCGCTCTCCCATTTGGCCACCGCCTGGCGGCTCACCCCCAGGTGCCCGGCCACCATCTCCTGGGACATGCCCCTGGCCTTCCTCTGCTCCCGGATGCGCTCTCCCAGTGTCATTGTCCTCACCTCGAGCCCAATTATAAGGGAAGGTACCCGTCCTGTCCACCAACTATTCGGCAACCGGTGGTTGCAGCGGCGGGGAAATGCCCGCTTTTGCCGGAAACCTTGCCAAGTTCCCCGCCTTCTGGTATGATAATGTCTGCTGAATCCATTGCTTTGAAGACAAAGGAGTTTTACTGTGTTTGAAGTCCTGAAAACAGAGGGGAAGGCCCGGCGGGGCGTGTTCACCTGCGCCCACGGCACGGTGCAGACGCCGGTGTTCATGAACGTGGGCACCCAGGGGGCCATCAAGGGGGCGGTATCCGCCCTGGATCTGAAGGAGATCGGCTGCCAGGTGGAGCTGTCCAACACCTACCACCTCCACCTGCGCCCCGGCGACCAGGTGGTGCGCCAGATGGGCGGCCTGCACAAGTTCATGCGGTGGGACGGCCCTATCCTCACCGACTCCGGCGGGTTCCAGGTGTTCTCCCTGTCCGGCCTGCGCAAGATCAAGGAGGAGGGGGTCACCTTTGCCTCCCACATCGACGGCCGGCGCATCTTCATGGGGCCGGAGGAGTCCATGCAGATCCAGTCCAACCTGGGCTCTGACATCGCCATGGCCTTTGACGAGTGCGTGGAGAACCCGGCCACCTATGAGTACGCCAAGGCCTCCTGCGAGCGCACCCTCCGCTGGCTGGAGCGGTGTGTGGCGGAGCACAACCGGCTCAACGCCCTGCCCGACACGGTGAACCCCCGGCAGATGCTCTTCGGCATCAACCAGGGGGCCACCTTTGAGGATCTGCGCATCTGGCACATGAAGGAGATCGCCAAGCTGGACTGCGACGGGTACGCCATCGGCGGCCTGGCGGTGGGGGAGCCCACCCAGGTGATGTACGACATCATCGACGCGGTGGAGCCCTGGATGCCGGCGGACAAGCCCCGCTACCTCATGGGGGTGGGCACTCCCTCCAACATCATCGAGGGGGTGGCCCGGGGCGTGGACTTCTTCGACTGTGTCATGCCCGCCCGCAATGCCCGCCACGCCAAGCTCTTCACCTGGTCGGGGGCGCTGAACATCCGCAATGAGAAGTACAAGCTGGATGAGCGGCCCATCGACCCGGACTGCGACTGCCCGGTATGCCGGAACTTCTCCCGGGCCTATCTGCGCCACCTGTTTGCGGCGGAGGAGATGCTGGCTATGCGCCTGGCGGTGCTCCACAACCTCTATTTCTACAACAAGCTGACTCAGCGCATCCGCCAGGCCCTGGACGAAGGGCAGTTCGCCGCCTTCCGGGCGGAGTACTCGGAGAAGCTGTCCGGGCGGCTGTGAAGTTTTTGTAAAGGAAACGGGAAAAGGGCTTGTCAAATCCTGCATTTGGCTTTATAATGTCCCTTTGATAAGTCCTTTTATCAAAGCTGAAATCGGAGGGATACAATTGTTTACACAGGTTGCAAACGCAATGCTGACAGAGACAGCTGCTGGGGGACAGATGGCCCAGATGATTCTGCCGCTGGTGATCCTGATCGCGGTCTTCTACTTCCTGCTGATCCGGCCGGAAAACAAGAAGAAGAAGGCGGCGGCCAAGATGCGTTCCGAGCTGGCGGTGGGTGACGAGATCACCACCATCGGCGGCATAGTAGGCACCATCTGCCAGGTGAAGGAGGACACCATCGTTATCGAGACCAGCGCCGACCGGGTGCGCATCGAGTTTACCAAGTGGGCCATCTCCACCAAGGGCACCCAGTCCACGGAGAACGCCCCTGCGGATACCAAGGACACCAAGGATTCCAAGGACAAGAAGTAATATCGTACTAGCCAGCACCCTCCCTGCATAGGTTTCAGTAGAAATCCATGCCAAGGGAGGGTGTTTCTATGGGGAAAAAAGAGGAGGAGCAGGGCGCGAAGCTGATCCGCTGCGGCATGGGAATCGTGCTGGGCGGTGTGCTGGCCCTGGCGGTGTGTTTTGTCTTTCTGCTGGCCGCGTCGGCGGCCATCTCCGGCGGCCTGGCGGGGGAGGAGCTGATGTACCAGCTGACCATCGTGGGCTGCGTGCTGGGGGCCTTTGCCGGCGGGGTGCTGGCTGTGCGGCGGTGCGGGAGCCGGGCGCTGATTGTGGGCCTGACCGCCGGGGCCGTGCTGTTCCTGCTGCTGCTCACCATCGGCTCGCTGTGCTTTGAGAATGTGTCCCTGGAGGCCGGAGGCATCGGACTGCTGTGCGGCTGCCTGTGCGGCGGCGCAACCGCCGGGCTGCTGGGGAGTGGGAAGAAAAAAGCCGCACCCCGGAAAAAACGCAGAAAATAATTGAAATCAGGCGATGGATGTGGTATACTCATTCTAAACTATCGCCATGGGAGGGAAACGAGAATGAAGCATGTCAAGACGCTGAACGGCGCGACCCTGAAGAAGAGCGCCGCCCACGGCGGCTGCGGGGAGTGCCAGACCTCCTGCCAGTCCGCCTGCAAGACCTCTTGCACCGTCGCCAATCAGAAGTGCGAGAACCAGTAAGAACGAACAGGGCTTGAAAAGGGTGGGGTACCCCCACCCTTTTTCCATGCCGGAATCAAGTGAGGAACGAACAGATATGGTACATACCTTTCAATGCCTCGGCGTGAACGTCGCCGTGGATGTGAACAGCGGCGCCGTCCATGTGCTGGATGAGCTGACCTACCACCTGCTGGAGCTGGTGGAGCCCCCCATGGGAGAGCACTGCCCGGCGGAGGTGGCAGCCAGGCTGCCCCAGTACGACCCCGCCGCCCTGGAGGAGGCCTGGCAGGAGCTGCGCGGCCTGGCGGAGCAGGGCCTGCTCTTTGAGGAGGACGACTACATCGACCGGGAGAAGGCCGCGTCCATGCAGCAGCAGGCCCTGGTGAAGGCCCTGTGCCTCCATGTGTCCCACGACTGCAACCTGCGGTGCAAGTACTGCTTCGCGGGTACCGGCGACTTCGGCACCGGCCACCGCATGACCATGGACTTTGAGACCGCCAAGAAGGCCATCGACTTTGTGATTGAGAAGTCCGGCCACCGGCGCAACATCGAGGTGGACTTCTTCGGCGGGGAGCCCCTGATGGCCATGGATACGGTGAAGAAGACGGTGGAGTACGCCCGCTCCGTGGAGAAGGAGCACGACAAATGCTTCCGCTTTACTATCACCACCAACGGCGTGCTCCTCAATGACGAGAACATCGAGTACATCAACCGGGAGATGTCCAACGCCGTGCTGTCCCTGGACGGCCGGAAGGAGGTCAATGACGATCTGCGTCCCACCGTCAACGGCAAGGGCAGCTATGACGTGATCGTCCCCAAGTTTGAGAAGCTCATCGCCGGCCGGGGCACCAAGGATTACTATCTGCGGGGCACCTTCACCCGCTTCCACAAGGACTTCGCTGAGGACGTGAAGGCCCTGGCGGCCATCGGCAGGAACGTGTCGGTGGAGCCGGTGGTGGGGAAGAGGGAAGATCCCTATGCGCTCCAGGAGGAGGATCTGCCCGAGCTGGAGGCCGAGTACGAGCGCCTGGCCGAGTACCTGAAGGATCACCCAGAGACCAATTTCTTCCATTTCAATGTGGATCTGGCCCAGGGGCCCTGCGTGATCAAGCGGCTGCGGGGCTGCGGCGCGGGCTGCGAGTACGTGGCCATCACCCCGGAGGGGGATATCTATCCCTGCCACCAGTTCGTGGGCAACGAGGACTACAGGCTGGGCAGCGTCCACGACGGCACCTTTGACAAGGAGCTGTCCGGCCGCTTTGCCGGGCTGAACATCTACACCCGGGAGGAGTGCCGGGACTGCTGGGCCCGGTTCTACTGCTCCGGCGGGTGTTCCGCCTCCAATCTGCTTGTCAACGGCGACATAAAAAAGCCCCACCGGGTGGGGTGCGAGCTGGAGCGCAAGCGGCTGGAGTGCGCCATCGCCCTGCGGGCTATTGCGGCGGGCATGGCGGACTGAGGTATACAGATCGTAATTATACGGAATGTAATCGAGTGTAATCAGCCCAAAAGGTTCTGAATTTTTCGGAGATATGCGTTAAAAACAGCATAAAGAGGCGAGGAAGAGGGGCGCCGCACACTGCGGCGCCCCTCTTTTGGTTTGTGGGATTTACATAATAAGGTTTACATAAAATGTCGGCATAATAACCAAAAATGATTTTTTTATCCCGGGATTCTTGCACACGCGGCTCAGTTGGTCTATAGTTAGCATAGGAAAGTTCCGGCACGTCTACGGGCGGCCCTGTCCGCATACACTCCCATGGGAGGTGGGAGCCATGCGGAGGGCAGACCGTTGGAGCACATCGGCGGACGGGTCGGTGCTGATATTGGCGGCGGTGTCGGCCTGCTTTTTCCTGGGCGGGCTGGCGGGCTGCCTGCTGGCCGGCTGTGTGGACGGCGGCGGGCAGGAGAGCCTGGCCGCCTATGTGGAGGGCTTCCTGCGGGCCGCACAGGCGGGGGAGACCGCTCCGCCGGCCCTGGCCGCGCTGGTGTGGGAGACTCTGCGCTGGCCGCTGCTGGCCCTTCTGCTGGGCTTCACGGCCCTGGGCCTGCTGGCCCTGCCCCTGCTCTTCGCGGTGCGGGGGTTCCTGCTGGCCTTTTCCATCGCCTCTTTCGTGCGCATCTTCGGCGGTACGGGCTGTCTGCTTGCCCTGCTGGTGTTCGGCGTGGGCGGGGCGTTTTCTGTCCCGGCGCTCTTTGTGCTGGGGGTGCAGAGCTTCATGACCGCCCGGACACTGGCCGGGCGGGTCTGGGGGGAGAGCAAGGCCGCCCCCCTCTATGGACGGGCCTATTGGCTGCGCTGCGGCGGGTGCGCCGCGGCTTTGTGTGTGTGTATGCTGCTGGACGGCTTCGCGGTTCCCGCGCTGGTGTCCGGCTTGGCCGGCACCCTGCTGGCCGGATAGAGAATTGTGTGAGAAGGTGTTGGACGGATGGATTATCAATCGGGCTATGCCCACTACCTGACCGAGGAAAAGCGTGCTTCTTCCAACACCCTGAGTTCCTACCTGCGGGATGTGAACCAGTATCTGCACTGGCTGGCGGGGGAGGAGCTCCTGCCGGAGCAGGCGGAGCAGCGGGATGTGGAGGCTTACACCCGCTTCCTCACATCCAAGGGAAAGTCGGCGGCCACGGTGACCCGCAGCCTGGCCTCCCTCAAGTCCTTTTACACCTACCTGATGGGGAAGGGGCTGGTGGCGGTGAACCCGGCCCGGGGACTGTCCCCGGCCAGGGTGGAGCGCAAGCTGCCCCACATCCTCACCTCCAAGGAGGTGGAGCTGTTTCTGGAGCAGCCCGACCCCTCCGACGCCAAGGGCTGCCGGGATCGGGCCATGCTGGAGTTGCTCTACGCCACCGGCATCCGGGTGTCGGAGCTCATCGGCCTGGATCTGGAGAGCGTCAACCTGGCGGCGGGCTTCCTCCGCTGCGCCGGCCGGGGAAAGGAGCGGATGATCCCCCTCTATCCCGCGGCGGTTCAGGCCCTGGAGGACTATATCACCCACGTGCGGCCCCAGATGGTGGAGCACCCCGATGAGCGGGCCCTGTTCGTCAACATGAGCGGGGAGCGGATGAGCCGCCAGGGCTTCTGGAAGATCATCAAGCACTACCAGGAGAAGGCGGGCATCCAGACGGAGATCACTCCCCACACCCTGCGCCACTCCTTCGCCGCCCACCTGCTGGAAAACGGGGCGGATCTCCACTCCATCCAGGAGATGCTGGGCCACGCGGATATCTCGTCCACCCAGATCTACGCCCAGCTGGTGAACCAGAAGCTGAAAAACGTCTACAACAAAGCCCATCCCAGGGCGTAAGCGACAGGCTGGAGCACAGTGTGTTCCGGCCTGTTTTCCATCTTGCGCCGCCGTGGCCGCCGTGGTACAATATTTTCTGTATGGACTGAGAAAGGGAACGCATACCATGCTGATTTTAGGAATCGACCCGGGCTTCGCCATCGTGGGCTTCGGCCTGGTGGAGGCGGATCGCGGGCGGCAGCGGCTGGTGCAGTGCGGCGCCATCACCACCCCGGCGGGGGAGCCTCTGCCCGCCCGGCTGCTCCGGATTGCCGATGACATGGAGCTGCTGCTGGAGCAGTTCAAGCCCCAGGCCATGGCGGTGGAGGAGCTGTTTTTCAACAACAACATCACCACGGGCATCGGCGTGGCCCAGGCCAGGGGCGTGATCCTGCTCTCCGCCGAGCGCCGGGGCGTGCCCATCTATGAGTACACCCCCAGCCAGGTGAAGCAGGCGGTGGTGGGCTACGGCAAGGCGGAGAAGCGGCAGGTCATGGAAATGACCCGCCGCCTGCTGAACCTGAAGGCCGTCCCCAAGCCGGACGACGCCGCCGACGCGGTGGCCATCGCCCTGTGCCATGCCCGCTCGTTCACCTCCCGGCTCCAGAGCCCCGATGCCGCCAGGCCGGGCAGCGGCCGGTATGAGGTGCGCAATCCCACCCGTTAGGAGCGAACAACACCATGTTTTACTATGTCAACGGCACCGTGGCCCACACGGCCCCCTTCCTGGCGGTCATCGACTGCGGCGGGGTGGGGTATGCCTGCCGCACCACCAACAACACCCTTGCCCGGCTGAAAAAGGGGGAGAGGGCCAAGCTCTACACCCACCTGAACGTCCGGGAGGACGCCATGGAGCTGTACGGCTTTTTCTCGGAGAGCGAGCTCAACTGCTTCCAGATGCTCATCGGCGTGTCCGGCGTGGGGCCCAAGGCGGCCCTGTCCATCCTGTCCGCCGCCACGCCGGAGTCCCTGGCCATGAGCATCATCACCGGGGACGGGAAGGCCCTGACGGTGGCTCAGGGCATCGGCAAAAAAATCGCCCAGCGCATCATCCTGGAGCTGAAGGATAAGCTGGCCAAGGGGCAGCTCTCCGCCGACGGGGAGAGCTACGGCGGCACCGGCGTCACGGTGATCCCCGAGAACAAGTCCAGCGAGGCCGCCGCCGCTTTGGCGGTGCTGGGCTACAGTCAGAGCGAGATCGGCGTGGCCCTGAAGGGGGTCGACGTGGACGCCCTGTCCCTGGAGGACGTGATCAAACAGGCGCTGAAAAAGATGGTCAAGAACTAAAGGGGGGCCGAGTCATGGCGAAGCTGGAGCGAACCCTGACCGGAGACTTTGACGCCCTGCTGGACTACCTGCACGACGGCATCCTGAGCGGCAGCGCCTCGGCCAGCTGGGAGGACGGCAGCGACTACAGCGGCCCGGATTTCCGCTGTGCGGTGCGGGTCTATGAGCGGTACAGCCTTCTGGGCGGAAACCGGGTGAGCCTGACCCTGACCCTGGTGGGGGAGGGGAACCGGATTTTCATCTCCGCCATCACCTCCGGCGGCAGTCAGGCCATGTTCGTCAAGATGAACACCATGGGAGAGGAGTCTTTCCTGGACAAGGTGGCGGAGCTGCTGGACAGCTGCCGCCCCGCCGCGCCCTCCGGCGCCGGAACGGCGAAACCGTATCCCTGCCCGTGCTGTGGGAGCTATACCATGGAAGAAGAGCCGGTTGGAAGCTACCAGACCTGCCCTGTCTGCGCCTGGGTGGACGATCCCTGGGCGCTGGAGCACCCTGACGAGCCCGGCGGCTGCAACCTCGTAACGCTGGCGGAGGGGCGGGAGAACTACCGCGCCTGCGGCGCCTGCTCACCCGAGCTGCGCGGGCACACCAGACCCCCGACACCGGAAGAAGAACTGGGGATTTCAGAGGAAGTGAGCACTTGAGCATTGATTTTTCCGACACCGGCTTTGAGACGGAGGAGCCCCTGGTCACCACGTCCCTGACCCGGGAGGATGAGAACGAGGGCTCCCTGCGGCCCAAAACCCTGCGGGAGTACATCGGCCAGGAGAAGGCCAAGGGCAACCTGGAGGTATTCATCCAGGCCGCCAGGATGCGGGGGGAGCCCCTGGATCACGTGCTGCTCCACGGCCCGCCCGGCCTGGGCAAGACCACCCTCAGCGGCATCATTGCCAACGAGATGGGGGTCAACATCCGCATCACCTCCGGCCCGGCCATCGAGAAGCCGGGGGATCTGGCCGCCCTGCTCACCAACCTGGCGGAGAACGACATCCTCTTTGTGGACGAGATCCACCGGCTCAACCGCTCGGTGGAGGAGATTCTGTACCCGGCCATGGAGGACTTCGCCATCGACATCATCATCGGCAAGGGGCCGTCGGCCAACTCCATCCGGCTGGATCTGCCAAAATTCACCCTGATCGGGGCCACCACCCGGGCGGGCCAGCTGTCCGCCCCCCTGCGGGATCGCTTCGGCGTGACCCTGCGGCTGGAGCTGTACACCCCGGAGGAGCTGGCCCTGATTGTCAAGCGCTCGGCGGGGATCCTGGATGTGCCCATCGAGGACGACGGCGCCATGGAGATCGCCAAACGAAGCCGGGGCACCCCCCGCATCGCCAACCGGATGCTCCGGCGGGTGCGGGACTTCGCCCAGGTGAAGGCCGGCGGTGTGATCACCCGCTCGGTGGCCGACCAGGCCCTCACCGCCCTGGAGGTGGATCACCTGGGGCTGGACGCCATCGACCGGCGGATGCTCACCAGCATCATCGAGCACTACGGCGGCGGCCCTGTGGGGCTGGAAACCCTGGCCGCCACCATCAACGAGGAGGCCGTCACCCTGGAGGACGTGTACGAGCCATATCTCATGCAGATGGGCTTCCTCACCCGCACCCCCCGGGGCCGGTGCGTCACCCGGAGTGCCTATGAGCACCTGGGCCTGACCCCGCCCGGCGGGGGCTTCGGCCTGGATCAGCTTTCCCTGTGAGCGGCCCGGGCTATATCCGGGAGATTTTCCTGGGCCGCCCCCTGCCGGAGGACTCCTGGCTGAACCGGCTGCCCGCCCTGGCCCAACTGCGGGCGGGGGAGCGGCTGGCCTTTGACAGCCCGGTCACCTTCCTGGTGGGGGAGAACGGGGCGGGGAAGTCCACCCTGCTGGAGGGGATCGCCGTCGCCTGCGGCTTCAACCCGGAGGGGGGTACCCGGAACTTCTCCTTCTCCACCCGGGATACCCACTCGGCCCTGGGGGACTATCTCACCGTCTCCCGCAGCGCCTACCCCCGGGACGGCTTCTTTCTCCGGGCGGAGAGCTTCTACAACGCGGCCAGCTATATCGACAGGCTGGACGAGGAGCCCGGCCCCAGCCTGCTGGACAGCTACGGCGGGGTTTCCCTCCACGCCCAGTCCCACGGGGAGAGCTTCCTGGCTCTGGTGCAGAACCGCTTCGGCGGGGAGGGGCTCTACCTGCTGGATGAGCCGGAGGCCGCCCTGTCCCCCGCGCGGCAGCTCACCCTGCTGGGGCAGATGCGGCTGCTGGCGGGGGAGGGCTCCCAGTTTGTGGTGGCAACCCATTCCCCCATCCTCATGGCCTATCCGGGGGCGGCCGTCTATCTGCTCTCGGAGAAGGGCATAGAGCGGACGGAGTACCGGCACACCGAGCACTACATCGTGACCCGGCGCTTCCTTAACGATCCGGAGAGGATGCTGGGGATGCTGTTCGCGGACGGGGACGCTGATCAAAGAGAGGAACCCTGAACCTTATGAAAAAGAATCTCTGGGGCGCCGTTCTGGGCGTGCTTCTGGTGGCGCTCCTTGTCCTGGCCGTTGCGGCGGCCGTCGTCCTGGTGGACGCCGGGCTTCTGCATCTGCTGGGGGTGCGCTATACCTCCTTCGGCTGGCTGGTGGGCTATGTACTGCTCTCCTCAGTGATCGGCCTGCCTCTGGAGCTGTTCACCAACGGGCTGGCCGGCGCCCTGTTCCGGCTGGGCTGGGCCACCCGGCGGCAGGCCAACCTGCTGTATATCCCCCTGGACACCCTGTGCTCCGCCCTGGTGTTCCGGGCGGCAGATCTCCTGATGCCCCAGGTGGAGGCCAACGCCCTGGCGATTCTGGTGACGGGGCTGCTGTCCGCCCTCTGCTCCCAGCCCATCGAGAAGGCGCGGCAGCGGAAAAGGCCCGGGCAGGATCAGGAGAGCGATTAACATCAGCAAAACACTGGGTTTCGCCCGGAACGGGTCGGAACGGTCAATTGATAACGAGGTGGAAGAAAACATGGGTAAATTATTTGGAACCGACGGCATCCGCGGTGTCGTCAACGACGGACTGGACGCCATGCTGGCGTACAAGGTGGGCATGGCCGCCGCTCACGTGATGACTCAGGAGAAGGGGGGCGGGCAGCCCCGGTTTGCCATCGGCAAGGACACCCGCATCTCCTCCGATCTGCTGGAGGGGGCGCTGATCGCCGGGCTGTGCTCCGCCGGGGCCGACGTGCTCCACCTGGGCGTGATCCCCACCCCGGCGGTGGCCTGGGTGACGGTGGACACCGGCTGCGACGCGGGGGTGGTGATCTCCGCCTCCCACAACCCCTTTGAGCACAACGGCATCAAGATCTTCAACGGCCGGGGCTTCAAGCTGTCCGACGAGCTGGAGAACCGCATCGAGGACATCATCCTCAACGATGTGGCGGTGCCCCTCAAGACCGGCGGGGACATCGGCCGGGTGATCTACGCCGACCAGCAGGAGAGCCAGGACTACATCGACCACCTGGTGTCCACCATCAGCTCCGACCTGGCGGGACTGCACATCCTGGTGGACTGCGCCAACGGCGCCGCCTCCGCCACGGCAGCCCGGCTGTTCGACCGCTTCCCCGATCTGCACACCGACGTGATCCACGCCGATCCCGACGGGGTCAACATCAACAACGGCTGCGGCTCCACCCATCTGGAGCAGCTCAAGGCCATGGTGAAGGCCGGCGGCTACGACCTGGGCATCGCCTTTGACGGCGACGCCGACCGCTGCCTCATGGTGGACGAGACGGGGGAGGAGATTGACGGCGACCAGGTGATTGCCGCCTGCGGCCTGGATCTGAAGGAGAAGGGGGAGCTGTCCGGCGGGGCCATCGTGGCAACGGTCATGAGCAATCTGGGCCTGCACCGCTTCTGCCAGGAGCACGGCGTGGCGCTCTTCTGCACTAGCGTGGGCGACCGCAACGTGCTGGAGAAGATGGAGGAGAGCGGCTATGTCATCGGCGGCGAGCAGTCGGGGCACACCATCTTCCGCCGTTACGCCACCACCGGCGACGGCCAGCTCACCGCCCTGCAGTTCCTGGGTCTGCTCTGCCGCTCCGGGAAGAGGGCCTCCCAGCTGGTGGCCGGGTGCAGGCGGTATCCCCAGGTGCTGGTCAACATTCCCGTGGCCGACAAGGCCAAGAAGGAGGCCATCATGGCCGACGCAGCCCTTCAGGCCGCCATTAGCCAGCAGGAGAAGGCACTGGCGGGCAACGGCCGGATTCTGGTGCGCCCCTCGGGCACCGAGGCCCTCATCCGGGTCATGGTGGAGGCACAGACCGGGGATGAGGCCCGCGCGGTCGCCGAATTTTTGGCAAATGTGATAAAAAACAGCTGAGATCGGCGGAGAAAATTTGCACAAAAGCTTGACAGTTCCGAACCTTTCGCATATAATATACAAGGAGCAAGGGTATGAAAGCAGGTCAGAATCCATCTGGATCAGATTCCGACGAAGTTCTCTGCGGCAGGGCCGCCGCCGGCGACCGGGTCGCGGAGGAGCGTTTGGTTATTCGCTACAACCGCTTGGTGCGGGTGTGTGCCCGCCCCTATTTCCTGGCCGGGGGCGACAGTGAGGATCTGATTCAGGAGGGAATGGTGGGTCTGCTGGCCGCCATCCGGGAGTATGACCCGTCCAAGGCGGCCTCTTTCCGCACTTATGCGGAGGTCTGCATCAAGAACCGCCTGCTCTCTGTCATCAAGGCAGCAGCAAGAGATAAGCACACACCGCTGAACAACTCGGTCTCATTCGAAACCCCTCTTTTTTGCGGGAACGGCGATCGCTATGCCTACCGTGCATCGGTTCAGCATCTGGAGGATCCGGAGGAGATTTTTCTCAGCAGGGAGGCCTTCCGGGAGCGGATGGAGGCACTGATGGGCCAATTGTCCGGTTTCGAAGCCAATGTACTTCGGTTGTATCTGACCGGTTTGTCCTACTCTGAGATCGCAGCCGAGGTCAAAAAGTCCCCGAAATCGGTGGACAACGCTGTCCAGCGCATCCGGCGCAAATTGGCGCAGCAATCTTCATCTGGCGATGTCAGCGAAAGCTGAACGCAATATTACAGTCCCAGCACGCTCGGGAAATCCGGATCTGGGCAACAATGCAAAGAGAGGGTATCATCATGTACGAAGACAAGACTCTGGTATGTAAGGAATGTGGCCAGGAGTTCGTGTTCACCGCCGGTGAGCAGGAGTTCTACGCGGAGCGCGGTTTCCAGAACGAGCCCCAGCGCTGCAAGGCCTGCCGCGACGCCCGTAAGGCTGCGGCCCGCGGCCCCCGTGAGTATTTCACCGCTACCTGCGCTGCCTGCGGCGGTGAGGCCAGGGTTCCTTTTGAGCCCAAGTCCGACCGTCCCGTTTACTGCAGCGAGTGCTTCGCCCGCATGCGTGAGCAGCAGGGCTGAGTCCTACTGACAACCAAAAAGACGCACCGCAGAATCTGCGGTGCGTCTTTTTATGTGTCTTCCCGTTTTCGCCGCATAGCCGCGGGCCCGTCCGCATATGAATCATTACAAGACGGATTACGGAAGGGAAGAGCACGATGGATACGGCCTATCAAAAGTGGGAGAAGCGGCGGCAGGAGCGGAGCGGGGGACAGCGGAGGATGGCCAGACGGCGGGGGAGTGGGGCAGGCGTGGCCCTCGGCCTTCGGGAGCGGCGGCGGCTGGCCCAGCTGGCCGTCTGTCTGGCCCTGTTTCTGGCGGTGTTTGTGGGGAAGGGGATCTTTCCGGAGCGGCTGGCGGAGGCCCGGGAGACGGTGCTAGGCGTGATTCAGAGCGATACGGATTTCCAGGCCGCCTTTTCCCAACTGGGCCGTTCTGTCTCCCAAGGGGAGCCCATCCTGGACACCCTGGGGGAGCTGTGGGTGGAGGTGTTCGGCGGAGCGGCGGTGACCGTGCAGGGGCAGGCGTCCCGGGCGGACTCCCCGCTGCTCCGGGCCCAGGCCGCCTTCCTCAGCGGCTTTCCTGTCCGGGAGGACGCGTCTGGCCACTGGCTGGGCCTGCGGGGGCCGCTGGCGGCGACCCCGGCGGAGCCCCGGGCGGAGGCCGACCAAACGGAGCCCCAGCCCGAGGCGGAGCCGGCGGTGGTGCACGTGGAGTACACCGGCCCTGCCCTGCCCGATAACGCCACCATGGACAAATACAGCCTGAGTGCCCTGGGGATTACGGAGACGGTGACACCGGCTCTGGGGTGGGTCTCCTCGCCCTTCGGCTGGCGGGAGCACCCGGTGGACGGGGAGGAGAAGTTCCACAACGGGGTGGATCTGGCCGTCAACAACGGCACCGATGTGCTGGCCTTCGCCAGCGGCACGGTGGACTACATCGGCGACAGCCCCGTCTACGGCCTCTACCTTCAGCTCAGCCATGCCGGCGGCCTGAAGAGCTTCTACGCCCACTGCAGCCAGCTGCTGGTTCAGCAGGGCCAGGTGGTGGCGGCGGGGGAGCGGGTGGCCCAGTCCGGGGACACGGGCAACGCCACAGGCCCCCACCTCCACTTTGAGCTGAAGCTCAACGGGGTGCTCCTCAACCCGCTCTACTATATCGAGACCACCTAGATGCTGCGCTGGAGGCGGGTGGAGATCAGCGGCGGCGCCCTGCTGATGCTGGCGGCGCTGTACTACCTGGACGGCCAGGGGGTGCTGCCCCTGGCCCTGCTGGCCTGCGCTCTCCACGAGGCGGGGCACTGGCTGGCCATCCGGGCCCTGGGCGGCCGGATCACCGCCCTGCGCCTCACCTGCGTGGGGGCGGAGATGCGCCTGTCCGCCCGCTATCCACTGGGGTACGCGGGCCAGTGCATCGCCGCCCTGGCCGGGCCCTGCGCCAACCTGGCCGCCGCCTGGGCGGCGGCCAGGACGGGGACGGAGTGGGGCTACTGCTTCGCCGGGCTCAATCTGGCCCTGGGCGCCTTCAATCTGCTCCCCGCCGCCCAGCTGGACGGTGGGCGGGTGCTGTGGTGCGCTCTGGCCCTGCTGGCCGGGCGGGCGCGGGCGGACAGGTTTGTCCCCGCCCTCTCCGCCGCCCTGGCGGCGGGGCTGGTGTGCGGGGCCCTGACCCTGGTGTGGCAGGGGCGGGGGAATTTGAGCCTGCTGCTCACCGCGCTGTGGCTGCTGGCCGCGCCGGCGGCGGGAAACATGCGGATGGAGCGGCTGGGATGAAGATTTACGCCTGAAAGTCAAAAATGTGCTTGCAATCCGGAACCGGTTGTGGTAAACTATTGCAGTCTCAATAAAGGGTGTTCCTCTGCGGCGGCCGCTTCCCAGAAATCGGGCGGCCGGAAAGGCCGGTACGAACGCCTATAAACCAGGAGGAAGTTACAAATGGATCTCATGCAGGCATTCAACAACAAGAACCTGAAGGCCGAGCCCCCTGTGGCCGAAGTGGGCGACACCGTCCGCGTTCACGTCCACATCAAGGAGGGCAACCGGGAGCGTATCCAGGTCTTTGAGGGCACCGTGATCGCCAAGAAGCACGGCGGCATCGAGGAGACCATCACCGTGCGCCGCATCTCCTATGGCGTCGGCGTGGAGAAGGTGTTCCCCATCCATGCCCCCACCATCGAGAAGATCGAGACCGTCCGCAAGGGCAAGGTGCGCCGTGCCAAGCTGTACTACCTGCGCGACCGCGTGGGCAAGAGCGCCAAGGTCAAGGAGCGCATCTGAGCTGCAGGCATGTAAAAAAGGAGAGGCAGTGCCTCTCCTTTTTTCGTATCTGTTTTTGGTACCAGGCTCTTTTCAAACCACCAGATGTTGTGTATAATATAAGTTATTCTTTTACCCAAGGAAAAGGAAGGAGGGCGCCCCGTGAACATTCAGTGGTATCCCGGCCACATGACCAAGACCCGGCGGCAGATCCAGGCGGATCTGAAGCAGGTGGATCTGGTGGCCGAGATCATCGACGCCCGCATCCCCATCTCCAGCCGCAACCCGGACATTGACGAGCTGGTGGGGGAGAAGCCCCGGCTGATCGTCCTCAACCGGGCAGATCAGGCCGATCCGGCCATGAACAAGGCATGGTCGGACTGGTTCCGGCAGAAGGGCTGGTCGGTGCTGGAGACCAACGCCCGGGACGGCAAGGGCGTCGGTCAGTTCTCCGCCGCCATCAAAACGGCCCTGAAGGAGAAGCTGGAGCAGTGGAAGGCCAAGGGACTGGTGGGCCGGCCGGTGCGGGCCATGGTGGTGGGGGTGCCCAACGTGGGCAAGTCCACCTTCATCAACCAGGTGGCGAAGAAGAAGTCTGCCAAGGCGGGCAATAAGCCCGGCGTCACCCGGGGCAAGCAGTGGGTGAGCGTGGATGCCGGCCTGGAGCTGCTGGACACCCCCGGCATCCTGTGGCCCAAGTTTGAGGACGAGACCACCGGCATCCACCTGGCCTTTACCGGGGCGGTGAAGGACGAGATCATGGATCTGGAGACCCTGGCCTGCCACCTGATTGAGATTCTGGCAAAGCGATATCCCCAGGCCCTGCTGGAGCGGTTCAAGGTGGAGGTGGATCCGGAGCAGCCCGGCTGGGAGCTGCTGGAGCAGTGCGGACGGAAGCGGGGCTTCCTGATCTCCGGCGGCGAGGTGGACACCGAGCGCATGGCCCGGATCCTGCTGGACGAATACCGTTCCGGCAAGCTGGGGCGGATCACCTTTGAGAGCCCCCAGGACGCGGAGAGCGTGGAGGCCGGCCATGGCGGGGACTGATCTCTGGGCCCTGGAGCTGGCCTGCCGGGAGGAGGGGTATTCCTCGGTGTGCGGCTGCGACGAGGCCGGCGCCGGGCCTCTGGCCGGGCCGGTGTACGCCGCGGCGGTGATTCTCCCCTTCGGGGCGGAGCTGCCCGGCCTCAACGACTCCAAGAAGCTGACCGAGAAGAAGCGGGAGGCCCTCTTCCTCGTGATCCGGGAGCAGGCCGTTGCCTGGGCGGTGGCACGGGTGGAGGCGGCGGAGATCGACGAGACCGACATCCTCAGCGCCCGCATGAAGGCCATGCAGCTGGCTATCGACCGGCTCACACCCGCCCCGGACTTCGCCCTCCTCGACGGCAACCGGGATCACGGCAGGTCGGCAGCCGTCACTGCGCCCCACAGAATGATTGTAAAGGGAGACTCCCTGTCAGCGTCTATTGCCGCGGCCTCCATCCTGGCAAAGGTGAGCCGGGATCGCTACATGAAAGAAATCGCGGCACAGTACCCCCAGTACGAGTTCGACCGGCACAAGGGCTACGGCACCAAGCGGCACTACGAGCTGCTGCGGCAGTACGGCCCCAGTCCCATACACCGGCGAACCTTCTGAAAACCTGTGAGCGGGAGAGGCGAAGCTGCTGGGCCGGTGGGGAGGCCCTGGCGGCGGGAGGCGGCGGCAGGGTGGCAGATCCTGGCCGCCGGCTACCGGAGCCGGTTCGGCGAGATCGACCTGATTGCAGCTAATGACAAGTACTTAGCCTTTATTGAGGTGAAGCTGCGTACCAGCGAGGGCTTTGCCCCCGGCCGGGCGGCGGTGGACACCCGCAAGCAAAACCGCCTGCGGGCCACGGCGGAGCTGTGGCTGGCCGAACACCCGGAGGAGGTGCGCCAGCCCCGGTTCGACGTGGCGGAGATCTTCGCCCCACAGGGGACGGCCACCCGGGCGCCCCGCATCACCTGGATTGAAAATGCTTTTTAAGAGGAGGAGAGGGGCTGTGAACCCAATCTGTCTCTTTGACGGACACTGTGACACCGTCTACCGCGGCAGCCTCCCGGCAGAGGATCCCCACAGGAGCCGGGGGGATCTGGCGTCCAACAGCGGCCATCTGGATCTGAACCGGCTGCAAAGGGCCTACGGCGGAAGCTGCCAGTTCTTCGCCCTGTTCGGCTATCCGGCGGATTTCCCGGGCAAAACGGCGGAGGAGATCTTCCGCCTGGAGTATGGCTGGTTTGCCCGCCAGATGGAGCTCCACAGCGGCCGGGCGGCCCACTGCCGCACCGGGGAGGAGGCCCGGCAGGCCCTGTCCCAGGGGAAGACGGCCGCCTTTTTGTCGGTGGAGGGGGCGGAGCTGCTGGACTGTGACCCGGCCCGGCTGGAGGAGGCCCACCGTCTGGGGGTGCGGGCGGTAAACCTGACCTGGAACTACGCCAATCCCCTGTCCGGCTCCAACGCCGAGGAGCCGGGGCGGGGCCTCACCGCCCGGGGCCGGGCGTTTGTGGCTGAGATGCAGCGGCTGGGCATGCTGGTGGACGTGTCCCACCTGTCCGACCCCGGCTTCTGGGACGTGGCGGAGCTGGCGGAGCGGGCGGGGATTCCCTTTTTTGCCAGCCACTCCAACGCCAGGGCGGTGTGCCCCCACAAGCGGAACTTGACGGATGAGCAAATTACTGCCATAATAAAAGTTCAGGGTACCGTCGGCCTGAACCTGTGCGCCTCCTTTGTGGGGGATCCCCCCACCCTGGACGCCCTGATTGCCCATGTGGAGCACATCTGGGCCCTGGGGGGCGCGGACAGCCTGGCTGTCGGCGGGGACTGGGACGGCTGCGACCTGGCGGCCGGTCTGACGGGCGTGGACGGCCTGACCGCCCTGTATGAGGAGCTTCTGCGGCGCAATCACAGCGAGACACTGGTGCGCGCCCTGTTTTTCGAGAATCTAATGAGGGTTGTGAGCGAAGTATGTACTATGTAAGCACGCGAAACGCAAGGGATCGGCGCACGGCGGCGGAGGCCATTGCCCAGGGACTGGCCGCCGACGGGGGGCTCATGACCCCCGAGGTGTTCCCCAAGCTGTCCCACAACGCCCTGGACACCATGCGGGACATGTCCTACCAGCAGCGGGCCGTCTATGTGATGGGCTCCTACCTGGACGACTTCACCTCCTCCGAGCTGTCCTCCTTTGCCGCCAAGGCATACGGCGGCGGCAAGTTTGACGTGAAGGAGGTGGCCCCCGTCCGGCAGGTGGACGGCAATACCTACTGCCTGGAGCTGTGGCACGGCCCCACCTGCGCCTTCAAGGACATGGCCCTGCAGATGCTGCCCCATCTGCTCTCCGCCTCCCTGGTGAAGAACCAGGAGGAGAAGACGGTGTGCATCCTGGTGGCCACCTCCGGCGACACCGGCAAGGCCGCCCTGGAGGGCTTCCGGGACGTGGAAAAGACCCGGATCCTGGTGTTCTACCCCAAGGACGGCGTCTCCGCCATCCAGGAGCTCCAGATGGCCACCCAGGAGGGGGAGAACGTTGGGGTGTGCTCCGTGGTGGGCAACTTCGACGACGCCCAGACCGGCGTGAAGAAGCTCTTCTCCGATGAGTCCCTGCGGGAGCAGCTGGCCGGCCGCGGCTTCTTCCTGTCCTCGGCCAACTCCATCAACTGGGGCCGGGTGCTGCCCCAGATCGTCTATTACATCTCCGCCTACTGTGATCTCATGCGGGCCGAGCGCATCCGCAAGGGGGACAAGGTCAACGTCTGCGTGCCCACCGGCAACTTCGGCAACATCCTGGCCGCCTGCTACGCCAGGGAGATGGGCGTGCCCATCGGCAGGCTGATCTGCGCCTCCAACTCCAACAACGTGCTCACCGACTTCCTGCGCACCGGCGTGTACGACCGCAACCGCACCTTCTACAACACCATGTCCCCCTCCATGGACATCCTGATCTCCTCCAACCTGGAGCGGCTGCTCTTCGCCCTCACCGGTCACGATGACGAGCAGGTACGGGAGTACATGGGCCAGCTGAACCAGACCGGCCGTTATGAGGTGAGCCCCGCCATCCAGGACAGGCTGACCAGGCTGTTCTCCGCCGGCTTCTGTGACGACGCCCAGACCCAGAAGGTGATCGGGAGGATGTGGCAGGAGCACCACTACCTGATCGACCCCCACACCGCCGTGGCCTTCGACGTGCTGGAGCAGTACCGGAAAGAGACCGGCGACGACACCCCGGCCATCGTGGCCTCCACCGCCAGCCCCTTCAAGTTCTGCGACAGCGTGCTGGGCGCCCTGGGCGTCACCGAGCTGGCGGAGGGCACCGCCATCCTGGATCAGCTCTCCGAGCTCACCGGCGTGCCCGTCCCGGCCCCGCTGGCCGCCCTGAAGGACAAGCCGGTGCGCTTCCGGGAGACCGTCACCCGCGACCACATGGTGGATCAGGTGCTGGAGATGCTGCGCTGAATGGCCCTGTTTGCGATTGGGGACACCCACCTCTCCCTGTCCTCCAACAAGCCCATGGACGTGTTCGGCGGCGGCTGGGAGGGATACGTGGACAAGCTGCGCGCCGGCTTTACGGCAGTGGGGCCGGAGGATACGGTGGTGCTGTGCGGCGATCTGTCCTGGGGCATGAGCCTGGAGGAGGCGCGGGAGGACTTCGCCTTCCTGGACGCCCTGCCCGGGGCGCGGAAGCTGCTGCTCAAGGGCAACCACGACTACTGGTGGAACACGGCGGCCAAGATGAACCGCTTTTTCGCGGAGAACGGCTTTTCCACCCTCCAGATCCTCCACAACAACTGCTATGAGTACGGGGACTACGCCCTGTGCGGCACCCGGGGCTGGTTCTACGAGGAGACCGGCGACCAGAAGGTGTTCAAGCGGGAGCTGATCCGGCTGGAGGCTTCGCTGAAGGCGGCGGGGGAGCGGCCCAAGCTGTGCTTTCTCCACTATCCGCCCCTGTACCAGGGCTACTCCTGCCCGGAGATCATCGCCCTGATGGAGCAGTACGGCGTGGAGCGGTGCTATTACGGCCATCTCCACGGCGGCAGCCACCGCCTGGCGGTGGAGGGGGCGCAGGGCGGCGTGGAGTATCACCTGGTCTCCGCGGACTATGTGGGCTTCCGCCCGCAAAAAATCTGCGAATAATTGAAAAAAAGTATGGAAATTTTGGCGCATATCTGCTACTATAAAACGGATAACGCGAAAGATGGCCCCAAAGCGCCGGATCCGGCGCCCGGGGCTGACAGGAGGAAGTAAACAACATGAATGTCAAGAGCGTCGAAAAAAAGGAGAAGAGCACCGTCGAGCTGGTCATCGAGATCGGCAAGGAGGAGTTCGAGGCCGCCGTTGAGAAGGTCTATAAGAAGCAGCGCGGCAAGATCACTGTCCCCGGCTTCCGCAAGGGCAAGGCCCCCCGGAAGATCATCGAGGGCATGTACGGCTCCGGTGTGTTCTATGAAGACGCCATCAACGATCTGTATCCCGAGGCCTACACCCAGGCCGTGGAGCAGGAGAAGCTGGACACCGTGTCCTGGCCCAATGTGGAGGTGCTGGACGTGGGCAAGGACGGCCTGACCTTCAAGGCCACCGTCACCGTCCGCCCCGAGGTGAAGCTGGGCGAGTACAAGGGCCTCACTGCTGAGAAGAACGAGGTCACCGTCACCGACGAGGACATCGAGGGTGAGCTCAAGCCCTTCATCAACCGCGCCACCCGCATGGTCACCGTGGAGCGGGAGGCCAAGGAGGGCGACACCGTGGTGATCGACTTCGAGGGCTTCCTGGACGGCACCCCCTTCGACGGCGGCAAGGCCGAGGGCCACAGCCTGGAGCTGGGCTCCGGCTCCTTCATCCCCGGCTTTGAGGAGCAGCTGGTTGGCACCAAGGCCGGCGACGAGAAGGAGCTGAACGTCACCTTCCCCGAGGACTACCACGCCGCCGAGCTGGCCGGCAAGCCCGTGGTCTTCAAGGTGAAGGTTCACGAGGTGAAGGAGAAGCAGCTGCCCCAGGTGGACGACGAGTTCGCCAAGGACGTGTCCGAGTTTGACACCCTGGCCGACTTCAAGAAGGATCTGGGCGACAAGCTGAAGGAGCGCCGGGAGTCCCAGGCCCAGCGGGACTTCGAGGCCGCGCTGATGGAGCAGGTCATGTCCAACATGGAGGTGGAGATCCCCGACGCCATGGTGGACTATGAGGCTGACCAGCTGGTCAACGACATGGCCCAGCGCATCCAGGCCCAGGGCATCCCCTTTGAGCAGTACCTGTCCATGATGGGCATGACCGTGGACATGATGCGGGAGCAGGCCAAGGCCGCCGCCATGGAGCGGGTGCGCCGCGACCTGGCCCTGGGCGCCATCGTGGCCGCCGAGAACATCACCGTCTCCGACGAGGAGATCGAGGAGGAGTACAAGCGCCTGGCCGAGCAGTACCACATGGAGCTGGACAAGGTGAAGGAGGCCGTGGACGCCGAGGGCATCCGCAAGGAGCAGAGCTACCACAAGGCCGAGCACGTGGTCTATGACAGCGCCAAGGTGGGCAAGGCCCCCGCCAAGAAGAAGGCTTCCTCCAAGAAGAAGGCTGAGGACGCCGCCGAGGGCGAGGAGAAGCCCAAGAAGACCACCCGCAAGACCACCAAGAAGAAGGCGGAGGAGCCTGCCGAGGAGAAGGCTGAGGAGAAAACCGAGGAATAAGCTGCCAGCGGACGGGCATACTGTTGTGTGAGCCTGCCCGTCCCCGGCGGGATGGCCGGAACGTTCCGACATCAAAAAAAGGAGATCCTATTACCATGAGCTTAGTACCCTATGTAGTGGAGCAGACCAACCGCGGCGAGCGCTCTTACGACATCTTCTCCCGCCTGCTGAACGACCGCATTGTCTTCCTGGGGGAGGAGGTCAACGCCACCACGGCCAGCCTGGTGGTGGCCCAGCTGCTGTATCTGGAGGCCCAGGATCCCGACAAGGACATCCAGTTCTACATCAACAGCCCCGGCGGCTCGGTGACCGACGGCATGGCCATCTATGACACGATGCAGTACATCAAGTGCGACGTGTCCACCATCTGCATCGGCATGGCCGCCAGCATGGGCGCCTTCCTGCTCTCCTCCGGCGCCAAGGGCAAGCGTCTCGCCCTGCCCAACGCGGAGATCATGATCCACCAGCCCTCCGCCGGCACCCAGGGACAGATCACCGACATGGCCATTCACCTGAAGCGCCTGGAGATCATCAAGAAGCGCATGAACAAGATCCTGAGTGAGAACACCGGCAAGCCGCTGGAAGTGGTCACCGCCGACTGTGAGCGGGACAACTTCATGTCCGCGGAGGAGGCCATGGAGTACGGCCTCATTGACAAAGTCATCTATAAGCGATAAAATTCCACAAAGGGAGCGGGGAAGCCAACGTCCCGCTCCCTTTGAGTTCAAGAGACTGAGGTAGCACAACATGCCAAAAAATGACGAGCACAAGTCTGTCCGCTGCTCCTTCTGCGGCAAGCACCAGGAGCAGGTGGCCCGCATCATCGCCGGGCCCGGGGCCTATATCTGCAATGAGTGCGTCCACCTGTGCATGAGCATCCTGGACGACACCTACGATCCGGAGGAGCCCTTCAGCCCCGACATCCCCGACGTGATCCCCACCCCCCACGAGATCCGGACGGTACTGGACGAGTATATCATCGGGCAGGAGGACGCCAAGGTGGCCCTGTCCGTGGCGGTGTACAACCACTATAAGCGCATCTACTTCGGCGGCGGGGAGGACGTGGAGCTCCAGAAGAGCAACATCCTGCTCATGGGCCCCACCGGCTGCGGCAAGACCCTGTTTGCCCAGACCCTGGCCCGGATTCTGAAGGTGCCCTTCGCCATTGCCGACGCCACCACCCTTACCGAGGCCGGCTACGTGGGCGACGACGTGGAGAACATCCTCCTGCGCCTGGTGCAGGCCGCCGACTACGACATCGAGCTGGCGGAGCGGGGCATCATCTACGTGGACGAGATCGACAAGATCGCCCGCAAGAGCGAGAACACCTCCATCACCCGGGATGTGTCCGGCGAGGGCGTGCAGCAGGCCCTGCTGAAGATCCTGGAGGGCACCGTTGCCAACGTGCCGCCCCAGGGCGGCCGGAAGCACCCCCACCAGGAGTTCATCCAGATCAACACCAAAAACATCCTCTTTATCTGCGGCGGCGCCTTCGACGGGATGGAGAAGATCATCGAGCAGCGCCTGGACAAGAAGACCATCGGTTTCGGCGCCGACATCAAGACCAAGGGGGAGCGGGACACCACCTCTGTGCTCAAGCAGGTGCAGCCCCACGATCTGCTGAAGTTCGGCATCATCCCCGAGCTGGTGGGCCGTCTTCCGGTGATCACCACCCTCAGCGCCCTGGACAAGGGCCAGCTGGTGCGCATCCTCACCGAGCCCAAGAACGCCCTGGTGAAGCAGTACCAGAAGCTGCTGGAGTATGATATGGTGGATCTGAGCTTTGACACCCAGGCCCTGGAGGCCGCCGCCGACAAGGCCATTGAGCGGGGCATCGGCGCCCGCGGCCTGCGGGCCGTGCTGGAGGAGGTCATGACCCAGCTGATGTACGACGTGCCCTCTGATCCCACCATCGCCAAGGTGACCATCACGGAGGAGAGCGTGAAGGATCACGCGCCGCCGAAGATTGAGCGCGATCCCAGCCGCACCCAGCGGCCCCGGCTGGGCGGCGCCTCGCTCCATGCGGAGCAGGGCGGCGCTGTGCCCAAGGGGAACGTATCTTAAACACATCCGGCGGGGCGGGGGCGGTGCCCTCGCCCTGCTTTGGTTTCAACTCCGGAAGGGAGGGAGACGCCATGGAAACCAATCTGCAAAAGACCATGCCCGCCCTGGCGCTGCGGGGGCTGACGGTCTTCCCCAACATGCTGCTCCACTTTGACGTGGGCCGGGCGGCCTCCATCAAGGCCCTGGACGAGTCCATGGGCTCCGGCCAGCCCATTTTCCTGGTGGCCCAGCGGGATCTGGCCGTGGAGGATCCGCAGGAGAAAGACCTTTACAGTGTCGGCACCGTCTGCAATGTGCGCCAGCTCCTCCGCCTGCCCGGCGACAATGTGCGGGTGATGGTGGAAGGCTTGAGCCGGGGCCGCCTGCTGGAGATGACCCAGACTGAGCCCTATCTGGCCGCCCGGGTGGAGGAGCTCCCCGCCGAGCAGCCGGTGCGCCGCTCCGCCCGGACGGAGGCGCTGATCCGCCAGACCTACGAGCTCTTTGAGTCCTTCATCGAGCTGGCCCCCAAGATGACCCCCGACATCCTCCTGTCGGTGCTGTCCAGCGAGGATCCCGGCTACATCGCCGACTACATCGCCCAGAACCTGCCCATGCGCACCAGCGACAAGCAGGCCATCCTGGAGGAGCTGCGGCCGGTGCGCCGGCTGGAGCGCCTGTGCCAGAGCCTCCGCCGGGAGGTGGAGATCCTGGAGATGGAACAGGAGCTCCAGGGCAAGGTGCGGGAGCAGCTCACCCGCAGCCAGCGGGACTATGTCCTGCGGGAGCAGATGAAGGTGATCCAGCAGGAGCTGGGGGAGGACGGCGCCGGAGGCGACAGCGAGCTGGCCGAGTACCGCCAGCGCATCGCCGGGGCAAAGCTGCCCCGGGAGGTGGCGGACAAGCTGAACAAAGAGGTGGGCCGCCTGGAGAAGCAGCCCTTCGGCTCCGCCGAGGCCAGCGTCATCCGGGGCTATCTGGACACGGTGCTGGAGCTGCCCTGGGGGAAGAAGACGAAGGAGCGGGTGGACGTGGCGGCCGCGCGGAAGGTGCTGGACGCCGACCACTTCGGCCTGGACAAGGTGAAGGAGCGCATCCTGGAGTTCCTGGCCGTCAAGCAGCTCGCCCCCCAGCTGAGGGGGCAGATCCTCTGCCTGGTGGGCCCGCCCGGCGTGGGCAAGACCTCCATCGCCATGAGTATGGCCAGGGCCCTCAACCGGAAGCTGGCCCGCATCTCCCTGGGCGGCGTCCACGACGAGGCGGAGATCCGCGGCCACCGCAAGACCTACGTGGGGGCCATGCCCGGCCGCATCATCGCCGCGGTGCGGCAGGCGGGCACCTGCAACCCCCTGCTGCTGCTGGACGAGATCGACAAGCTGGGCAGCGACCAGCGGGGAGATCCCGCATCCGCCCTGCTGGAGGTGCTGGACGCCGAGCAGAACAGCACTTTCCGGGATCACTACCTGGAGGTGCCCTTCGACCTGTCCGACGTGCTCTTCATCACCACCGCCAATACCCTGGACACCATCCCCCGGCCCCTGCTGGACCGGATGGAGGTCATTGAGCTGACCAGCTACACCGACGAGGAGAAGCTGCAGATCGCCAAGCGGCACCTGCTGCCCCGTGAGCGCAAGCGCCACGGCCTGCGGGCCGGCCAGCTCAAGCTCACCGACGACGCCATCCGGGAGGTAATCCGGGGCTACACCCGGGAGTCCGGCGTGCGCATCCTGGAGCGGCGGCTGGCCGCCCTGTGCCGCAAGGCCGCCATGCATGTGGTTTCAGATGGTGTAAAGTCTGTCCACGTGACAGGAGACAACGTGGAGGAGTACCTGGGCGTCCGCCGCTACCATCCGGAGCGTCTGCCCCGCACGGAGCAGGTGGGCGTGGTCAACGGCCTGGCCTGGACGAGTGTGGGCGGCGAGATCCTGGAGGTAGAGGCGGCTGTGGTGCCAGGCACCGGCAAGGTGGAGCTCACCGGCAACCTGGGGGACGTGATGAAGGAATCCGCCCACGCCGCCCTGTCCTATATCCGGGGACGGGCCGCCGCCCTGGGCCTGCCGGAGGACTTTTACCAGAAGAAGGATATCCATGTCCACTTCCCGGAGGGGGCCGTGCCCAAGGACGGGCCCTCCGCCGGCATCGCCATCACCACCGCCATGGTGTCCGCCCTTACCGGCGCCCCGGTGCGGCGGGAGATCGCCATGACAGGCGAAGTCACCTTACGGGGCCGCGTGCTGCCCATCGGCGGGCTGAAGGAAAAGACCATGGCCGCCTACCGCAGCGGCATCAAGACCGTGTTCCTGCCGGCGGACAACCTGCCGGATCTGGAGGACATCGACCCTACGGTTCGCGCCGCCCTGCGCTTCGTGCCGGTGGAGCAGGTGGACACGGTGCTGGCCGAGGCACTGGAGCAGGCCAGTCAGACCGCTGCCCCCGATCTGCCCCGCCCGCATCAGAGCACGGTGGCCGGCCGGGAAGTGCCCACCTTCCGACAGTGAGGACGTGATAGGATGCGAGTGAATTTACAGAAGGCGGAGTTTGTGCGCTCCGCCGCCAAGGCCGCCGATTTCCCCCGGGATCGGCTGCCCCAGGTGGCCTTTGCCGGGCGGTCAAACGTGGGGAAGTCGTCGGTGATCAACCGGCTGCTCAACCGGAAGAACTTCGCCCGAGTGGGGGCGGCGCCGGGCAAGACCACCCATATCAACTATTTTCTCATTGATGGGGCCTTCTACCTGGTGGATCTGCCGGGCTATGGCTATGCCAAGGTGTCCCAGGCGGAGAAGGCCCGGTGGGGGCGGCTCATGGAGGAGTGGTTCGCCGACAGCTCCCTCATGACCCTGGGCCTGCAGATTGTGGACGCCCGGCACAAGCCCACGGCGGATGACTGCACCATGGCGGCGTTTTTCAAGAACAGCGGCCGACCCTTTGCCGTGGTGGCCAATAAGCTGGACAAGCTGCGCAAAAGCGACATCGAGCCCAATCTGGCCCGGATCCGGGAAACCCTGGAGCTGGATGAGTCTGTCAGGCTGATCCCCTTTTCGGCAGAGAAGGGGGACGGGAAGCAGGAACTGCTGGATCTGATTCTGGAGCATGCGGAGGGGAGTTTATGAAGTACGTAAAAATCCTTCGGGATGAGAAAGGCGTCTGGGGCGTCCTCCACGGCGATCTGGTTCGCACGCTGGAGGCTCCGCCCTTTGAAGAACTCCGCTATGACGGTGAGAGCCTGCCGCTGGAGGCCTGCCGCCTGCTGGCCCCCTGCGAGGCCACCAAGATTGTCTGTGTGGGCAAGAACTATTACGACCATATCGAGGAGATGCGCTCCATGTTCGACGCATCCCACAACCCGGAGAGGCCCACTTTGTTCCTGAAGGCGCCAAACGCCCTCAATGCCCACCTGGGGACGGTTCACGCCCCCGATTTTGTGGGTCGTCTGGACTATGAAGGGGAGCTGGGCGTGGTGATGAAGCGCCGGGCCAAGGACGTGCCGGCGGAGCGGGCCATGGACTATGTCCTGGGCTTCACCTGTCTCAACGACGTCACCGCCCGCGATATCCAGAGGTCCGATGGACAGTGGGCCCGGGGCAAGAACATGGACGGCTTTGCACCCATGGGCCCGGTGGTCACCGACGAGGTGGATCCCGCCAGCCTGGACATTCGCACCCTGCTCAACGGGGAGGTGGTGCAGCAGAGCAATACCCGCCTACTCATCACCAGCGTCCCGGAGATCATCGCCTTCATCACCGCGTCCATGACCCTGGAGCCCGGCGACGTGATCGCCACCGGCACCCCCGCCGGCGTGGGGCCCATGCACCCCGGCGACACGGTGGAGGTGGAGATCCAGGGCATCGGCACCCTGCGCAGCCGGATTGTGTGACCGGCGGCGTTGACAGCGCCGGGTATTTTGGGTAAACTGAGAGGGACGGACAGAGCTTCGCACGGGAAGAGGGATACAAGCATGAGAAAAGATAAGGTGTCCAGTGCCGTAATCCGGCGGCTTCCCCGGTACTACCGGCACCTGAACGATTTGTATCTGGCGGGGGTGGAGCGCATTTCCTCCAACGCCCTGGGCAGATCCATGGGCCTGACGGCCTCCCAGATCCGGCAGGATCTCTCCTGCTTCGGGGAGTTCGGACAGCAGGGCTATGGCTACAACGTGGAGAACCTGCGGGGGGAGATCTCCGAGATTCTGGGCATGAAGCGGGGGCACACCGCTGTGGTGGTGGGCGCGGGCAACTTGGGCCGGGCGCTGATTGAGAACTTCCACTTCGACCGCTCCGGCGTGAAGCTCATCGCCGCCTTTGACATCGCCCCGCCGCTGGTGGGGCAGGAGTTTTCCGGCACTGCCATCCACCACGTGGATCAGCTGGAGCGATACCTGAGTCAGAATCCCGCCAGCATCGGGGTGCTTACCGTGCCCCGGGGGGTGGCCAATCAGATCGCCGGACGCCTGGTGGCCTGCGGCGTGAAGGGGATCTGGAACTTCACCAACATTGAGCTGAACCTGAACGCGCCGGGGGTTGTGGTTGAAAATGTCCACTTCGCCGACAGCCTGCTGGCCCTGAACTACATGATTTCGGAGGCGCCATGAGACGACTTGCCGCGGGACTGCTGGCCCTCATTGTCCTCATCAGCTGCGCGGCGGTGTACGCCGCCAGCGGGGGAGAGAGCCTGATTACCCAGACCTATCTGGAGGAGACCTATGTGCCCGGCGTGCTGGAGCAGGCCCAGGCCCGGGTGGAGGAGAAGACCCAGAGCATCTATCAGTCGGCGTCCTCTGTATTGGAGGGTCGCCACAGCGCGTATCTGAACGGCGGAAGCTCCGCCTCCGCCCTTACGGATTACCGCTTCAAGGAGGGGGACGTGCTCACCCTGCCCGCCGGCTCCGGCATGCTGCTGCTGGCGGGGGGCGCCTCTGTCAGCACGGGGACTCTGGTGGACGTGACGGCCGGAACCGCGCTGTCCGCCGGGGCCGCCCTGACCGCCCGCCACCGTGGCCTGGCGGCAGAGGGCGGCGGGACGGTGACCGTCACCTCCGACACCGCCGTGCTGAGTCTGGAGGGCACCTATACCATTGTCCCCGGCTCCGGGGTGGACTACAACGCCCTGGCCGATGCCCTGAGGGACATGGGCCTGTTCCAGGGCACCGGTACCGCCTACGGCTCCGGCTATGATCTGGAGGTGGCCCCCACCCGGCTGGTGGGCCTGGTCATGTTCCTCCGCCTGATCGGGGAGGAGGGGGCCGCCCTGAGCAGCACGGCGGCCAACCCGTTTGTGGACACCCCGGCCTGGTGTGACCGCTATGTGGCCTATGCCTATGAGCAGGGCTATACCCAGGGGATCGGCCCCGGCCTGGACGGACGGCTCTACTTCGGGGCCAACACCAACATCACGGCGGGGGAGTATGTGACCTTCCTGCTGCGGGCCCTGGGCTACACGGACAGCGGCACCTCCCCGGATTTCACCTGGAGCACCGCTCTGGATCGCGCGGTGGAGCTGGGTGTGCTCACCTCCGCCGAACGCACCGCCCTGAACAGCGGGAGCTTCCTGCGGGCACAGGTGGTTTACCTGTCCTACTTCGCCCTGTCCGCGCCCCTGAAGGACGGCAGCGGCATCCTGCTGGACAAGACGGCGGCCAGCAGCGGCGTGGACAAGAGCCAGCTGCAGGCCGTCATGGACGGCGTGGCTGTGTCCCGCCTGTCCTGAACATCCGCACCCAGAAAAAAGCCTCCCGGCTGACGGGAGGCTTTTTGTATATTGTGCTCATTGACAACTGTTAGCAAGGAAACTAAAATAATACTGTTCAAACAAGGAGGTGAAGGGCGCATGCGGCGAGAGCGTCATATCGGCTATGAGATCAAGGCCCTGTCCAATCTGATGCGGCGGAAGATGTGGGAACAGGCCGGCCGGCCGGACTGTGACGAGTTTACCGAGATGCAGGGGATGCTGCTGGGATTCCTCTGCCGGAACCGGGATCAGGAGATCTTCCAGAAGACGCTGGAGGAGGTGTTCTCCATCCGGCGCTCCACGGCCTCCCGGCTGCTGAAAAACATGGAGGCGGAGGGGCTGATTGTCCGCCTTCCGGTGAGCCGGGATGCCAGGCTCAAGCGGGTGATGGTCACGCCAAAGGCGGAGGCCCTCAACCAGCAGGCGGCGGTTCGTATCCAGTATGTGGAGGCGGCGCTGACCCGGGGACTGACCCAGGCGGAGCTCGACCAGTTCATGGCGACGGTGGAGAAGCTCAAGCACAATCTGACGGAGCTGTCCAATCCGCGGCCTGAGGCGGAGCGATCGACGGGCAGTCCTCATGCTAACAGTTAGCAGGCGAATTTCACCCAAGGAGGGAACCCTATGAAGAAAAAACGCAGCATAGCGGGCTGTATCAAGGAGTTCTGGCCGGCCACTATTCTGACGCCGGTTTTCGTCATCGGCGAGGTGGTCTTTGACGTGCTGATCCCCACGATGACCGGCAAGCTGCTGGACGAGGGCGTGGAGGCCGGCAGCATGCACCACATCGCCCTCTACGGCCTGACGGTCGTGGCCATGGCGCTGGTGGCCCTGCTGCTGGGCGCCCTGTCCGGCCGCTTTACGGCCAAGGCGTCCACCGGCCTGTCCCGCAATCTGCGGCGGGAGATGTACGCCAACGTCCAGAAATTTTCCTTTTCCAACATTGACAAGTACTCCACCGGCGGTATCATCACCCGCCTGACCACCGACGTGACCAACGTGCAGATGGCCTTCATGATGATCATCCGCATCGCGGTGCGCTGCCCCATCATGCTCATCTGCGCCTGGGTGATGACCTTTACCATCAACCCCCAGCTGGCCCTGGTCTTCCTGGTCGTGATCCCGGTTCTGGCGCTGGGCCTGCTCTTCATCATGACCCGCGCCCATCCCATCTTTGAGCGGGTGTTCAAAAAGTACGACTGGATGAACAACGTGGTGCAGGAGAACCTGCTGGGCATCCGGGTGGTCAAGTCCTTCGTGCGGGAGGAGCACGAGAAGGAGAAATTCGGCAAGGTCTCCAAGGAGATCTACCTGGATTTCTCCAAGGCCGAGAAGATTCTGGCCTTCAACAGCCCCCTGATGCAGCTGTGCGTGGCCGCCTGCATCCTCACGGTGTCCTGGCTGGGCGCCCACCTGATCGTGGACGGCTCCATGACCACCGGCCAGCTCACCAGCATGTTCAGCTATATCATGATGATCCTCATGAACCTGATGATGCTGTCCATGGTGGTGGTCATGATCGTCATCGCCCGCGCCTCTGCCGAGCGTATCACCGAGCTGCTCAACGAGGAGAGCGACCTCCAGAACGGCCCCAACCCCATCGAGAAGGTCAAGGACGGCTCCGTGGTGTTTGAGAACGTCAGCTTCAGCTATGCCAAGGATCCCTCCAAGGAGTGCCTGAAGGACGTGAACCTGACCATCAAATCCGGCGAGACGGTGGGCATCCTGGGCGGCACCGGCACCTCCAAGACCACCCTGGTGCAGCTGATCCCCCGCCTGTACGACGCCACCGAGGGCCGCGTGCTGGTGGGCGGCGTGGACGTGCGGGACTACGACATGGAGGCCCTGCGGGAGCAGGTTGCCATGGTGCTCCAGAAGAACGTGCTCTTCTCCGGCACCATCAAGGACAATCTGCGCTGGGGCAACAAGGAGGCCACCGACGAGGAGATGGTTCGGGTGTGCAGGCTGGCCCAGGCCGACCCCTTCATCCAGGAGTTCCCCGACAAGTACGACACCTACATCGAGCAGGGCGGCTCCAACGTGTCCGGCGGCCAGAAGCAACGCCTGTGCATTGCCCGCGCCCTGCTGAAAAAGCCCAAGATCCTGATCCTGGACGACTCCACCTCCGCCGTGGACACCAAGACCGACGCGCTGATCCGCAAGGCGTTCCGGGAGGAGATCCCCGAGACCACCAAGTTCATCATCGCCCAGCGCATCTCCTCCATTGAGGATGCCGACAAGATCCTGGTGATGGACGGCGGCAGGATCGCCGCCATGGGCACCCACGCGGAGCTGCTCCAGACCTGTGACATCTACCGCGAAATCTATGAGTCCCAGACGAAGGGAGGCAGCGACGATGAATAAGGCTCCGGTGAATCGCAAGCACGTGGTGGGCCGCCTGCTCAGCTACGTGGGCCGCGGCTACCTGGCCCTGTTTGTGGTGGTCATCCTGTGCATCCTGGTCAGCGCCGTGGCCTCCGTGTCCGGCTCCCTGTTCCTGGGCACCCTGATTGACAACTACATCGTGCCCCTGGCCGCCATGGCCAATCCGGATTTCAGCGGCCTGCTGCGGGTGATCCTCATGATGGCCTGCCTGTATCTTGTGGGCGCCCTGTGCGCCTTTGCCTACAACCGCATTATGGTCACTATCTCCCAGGGCGTGCAGAAGCGCATCCGCGACGATCTGTTCGGCCACATGCAGACCCTGCCCATCAAGTACTTTGACACCCACGCCCACGGCGACGTGATGAGCGTCTACTCCAACGACGTGGACACCCTGCGCCAGATGCTCTCCCAGAGCATTCCCCAGGTGATCAACTCGGCCATGATGATCCTGGTCACCTTTGTCAGCATGCTGGCCACCAACCTGCTGCTCACCGGCGTGGTGATCCTGTGCATCATCGTCATGCTGCTGGTCACCAAGTTCCTGGCCGGCCGCAGCGGCCGCTATTTCGTCCAGCAGCAGGTGAAGCTGGGCGATCTGAACGGCTATATCGAGGAGATGATCAACGGCCAGAAGGTGGTCAAGGTTTTCTGCCACGAGGAGGAGGCCCAGGAGGGCTTTGACAAGGTGAACGACGCCCTGTGTGAGAGCGCCGACAAGGCCAACAAGTACGCCAACATCCTCATGCCCATCCTGATCAACATCGGCAACGTCCAGTACGTGATCGTGGCCATGGCCGGCGGCGCGCTGGCCCTGGGCGGCATCGACGCCGGCATCACCCTGGGCACCATCGCCACCTTCCTCCAGCTGTCCAAGAGCTTCTCCAACCCCATCAGCCAGATTTCCCAGCAGTTCAACTCCGTGGTCATGGCCCTGGCGGGCGCCCAACGGATCTTCAATCTGATGGATGAGCCCTCCGAGGAGGATCACGGCACCGTCACCCTGGTGAACGTGTCCTATGACAAGGACGGCCAGACCCTGGTGGAGACCCGTGAGCACACCAACCTGTGGGCGTGGAAGGTGCCCCAGGCCGACGGCAGCTTCCAGTACGTGAAGCTGGCCGGCGATGTGCGCTTCGACCACGTGGACTTCGCCTACGAGGAGGGCAAGACCATCCTCCACGACATCAGCCTGTTCGCCAAGCCCGGCCAGAAGCTGGCCTTCGTGGGCGCCACCGGCGCGGGCAAGACCACCATTACCAACCTGATCAACCGCTTCTACGACATCGCCGACGGCAAGATCCACTACGACGGCATCTCCATCAACGACATCAAGAAGCCGGATCTCCGCCGCTCCCTGGGCATCGTGCTCCAGGACACCAACCTGTTCACCGGCACCGTCCGGGAGAACATCCGCTACGGCAACCTGGACGCCACCGACGAGGAGGTGGAGGCCGCCGCCGTGCTGGCCAATGCCGACGACTTCATCCGCCGCCTGCCCCAGGGCTATGACACCATGCTCACCGGCAACGGCGCCAACCTGTCCCAGGGCCAGCGGCAGCTCATCGCCATCGCCCGGGCCGCCGTGGCCGACCCGCCGGTGATGATCCTGGACGAGGCCACCTCCTCCATCGACACCCGCACCGAGGCCATTGTCCAGCGGGGCATGGACGCCCTGATGAGCGGCCGCACCGTGTTCGTCATCGCCCACCGCCTGTCCACCGTCCGCAACTCCGACGCCATCATGGTGCTGGATCACGGCCGCATCGTGGAGCGGGGCGACCACGAGGATCTGATCCAGCAGCACGGCATCTACTATCAGCTCTATACCGGCGCTTTTGAACTGGAGTAAAATCCGCACCTACAGCCCATTCCGGCATAGAATGGATTGAAACCGGGCCGGAGGCGGTCTTCCGCCGCCCCGGCGCCAGGTTTCCATCTTCATACCGGGAGGTACTTCATAATGGGGTGCAATAATGGCTGCGGATTCGGCGGCGGCGGTTGCCTGTGGATCATCCTGATCATCATCCTGCTTTGCTGCTGCTGCGGCGGCAACAGCTGGGGCGGCAATGGCTGCGGCTGCAACAACGGCTGCGGCAGCAGCTGCTGCTGAGTACAGACCGTCAGAGCCGGAAGAAGGCAGAAAGACGCGCCGCGGGGCTGAGTCCCGCGGCGCGCTTTTTTCAGGAAAAGAAAACAGCGGAAAGGAAGGAACAACCATGGAACAGCGCGTTACCGCACTCTATTTCAGCCCCACCCACGGAACCCGCGCCTATGTCCGGGCCGTGGCGGCGGCCATTCCCGGCGAGCACCGGGAGGTGGATTTCACCCGCCCGGAGGAGCGGAGAAAGGAATATCACTTTACAGAAAACGATCTGGTGATCCTGGGCGTGCCGGTGTACTACGGCCGGGTGCCGGAGGTGGAGGGCCTGCTGGACGGCCTCCACGGCGGGAACACCCCCGTCATTCTGCTGGCGGTGTACGGAAACCGGCTCATTGACGACGCCCTGGTGGAGCTGAGCGACCTGTGCGCCGCCCGGGGCTTCCGCACCCTGGCGGCCGGCTCCTTCGTGGCCCCCCACACCTTCTCGGCCAAGGTGGGGAAGGGCCGGCCCAGCGAGGCGGATCTGGCCGCGGCGGCGGAGCTGGGCCGCCGGGCGGCGGACAAGCTGTCCGGGGCGTGGGAGCCCCCGGCGCTGCCGGGAAACCGGCCCTACCGGGACTTCCAGCGGGCCCCCTTCTATCCGGAGGGGGACGGGAGCTGTACCGGCTGCGGCGCCTGCGCCCGGGCCTGCCCGGTGGAGGCCATCGACCCGGCCGCTCCCCGGGAGACCGACGGGGAGAAGTGCATCCGCTGCCTGGCCTGTGTCCACGCCTGCCCAACCGGCAGCCGCAGGGTGGAGGCGGCGGCCTTTTCCGCCACCGTGGCCCATCTGGAGGAGGCCCTCACCAGGACGGAGCGGCCCCCGGAGCTGTATCTCTAAATCCCCAAAAGCGGAGGTGCGCCGTATGGCGCACCTCCGCTTTTTGATATTCCTATATGGTTTCCTCCTGGGGCGGCCGCTCCATGGTGAGGGGGAAGGAGACCGCGGCGGTGAACAGGTCGGCCTGGGTCTGGACGGAGAAGGCTCCGCCGCAGGCCTCGGTGAAGGTGCGGGCGATGGACAGGCCCAGGCCGCTGCCCCCGTCGGTGCGGCTCTCGTCCCCCCGGACGAACCGCTCGGTGAGATCCACCCCGTCGGGTAGCTCCTCCCTGGAGGTGTTGCGCACCATGGCCGTGGCCTGAAGCCCCTCCACGGTGAGATCCAGGTAGACCCGGGAGCCGGGCAGGGAGTATTTCAGCGCGTTGCCGATCAGGTTCTGGAACACCCGGTAGAGCCGGTCGCCGTCGGCGGCGATCCACACCGGCGCATCGGGCAGGCGGGGCTTGAGGCTCAGGCCGCTGTCCGCGATGGCCTCCTCCATGTCCGCCAGCGTCTGGCGGAGCAGCTTTGCAAAGTCCAGCGGCTTTACATCTACCCGCAGGTTGCCGGTGGTGGCCTTGCTCACCTCGAACACGTCCTGCACCATGGTCTGGAGGCGTTTTGCCTTGTCAGACAGGATGTGGACATAGTCCCGCGCGGCTTCGGGCAGGTCGTCCTCCTGTTTCAGCAGCTCCGCGTAGCTGATGATGGAGGTGAGGGGGGTTTTCAGATCGTGGGAGACGTTGGTGATCAGCTCCACCTTCATCCGCTCACTGCGCATCCGCTCGTCCAGGGCGGTGCGCAGGCCCGCCTCCATGTGGGAGAGCTGCTCCGCCGCGTCGTGGAAGTCGGACTCCTCCGGCAGGGGAGGGGCCCCCTCCAGCCTGCCCGCCCCGGCGGCCTCGATGCGGCCCAGCAGGTCATCCAGCTCCGCGGCGGACTGTTTGTTCTCCTTCATCAGCCACACCTGGAGGGCGATCAGAGCCACACCGGCGGCGCAGATGAGCAGCAGCAATATGGGCCGGATGCCATAGGCAAACCAATGGTTCAACAGATAGGGAACAGAGAGGGCGCAGAACAGGAAGAAGGGGAGGCAGGCGGCAAACTGCCAGATCATCCGCCGTTCGGTGCGCTGGGCGGCGGGGCGGCGCAGCAGCTGCCGCCGGAGCAGCCCGGCCAATCCGGCGCACAGGCTCCGAGCCGTGATATGCCCGAAGTTGTACCGGATGTCGTTGACGTAGAGATAGAACCACCACAGGGCCATGGGCACCGACGCATAGCGCAGGACGCCGTAGGTGAGCGCCTGGTTGGTGACCACCGCCAGACAGCACATGAAGGCCAGGGCGCACATCCACAGGAAGGGAATGAGGAGGAGCAGCTTGAACTCCAGCCACACCCGCCCGGTGAACCAGGCGATGGCCTGGTCGGCCCGCACCTTGTACCGGTGCCAGACGATAGACCAGGCGGTGAGGGCGATGCCCGCCAGGGCGGGGACGATCAGCAGCCAGATCACAAAGGCGCGGATCTGCCGGAGATCATCGAGCAGATAGGAAAAGCTGCTGTAGCCGTCATAGCTGTAGCCGGTGGGATGTTCCGCCGCCGCCAGGGAGACAGATACATCGGCGTCTGTTTTCGCCGGGAGAGCGACCTGGAAGCTGTCGGAGATCTCACGCCCGTCCTTGTAAACGCGGACAGACTCCCCGTCGTAGGTCAGCAGGAAGTTGTAGCCCTCCGGAAGCTGGTTGGGCCGCAGCTCGTCGGTGTTGGCAAAGCGGACAGCATCACCCGCCGTGACCACGTAGAGCAGGTTGGTGTCCTCCGGCGTCATGGGATCCGCCCCCTCCGGGTCGGCGGCGCTCCGCACCAGAACGGAGAGCCGGTCGGAGAGATAGCTGCGGAAGCTGTCCGTGGTCTGGTAGTCTGTCCAGAACACATCCTTCCAGGGGATCACCGCGCTGCCGGCGCTTGCCACGGCTATAATCACCACCGCCGCCGCGGTATAGATGAGCAGGCTGATGCCCAGCACAAAGGCCGTGAAGGCCACGGCGGGCTTAATGCTTTTCGATTTTGTATCCAATGCCCCACAC
Source organism: Flavonifractor sp. An10 (assembly GCF_002161215.1). Classification (GTDB taxonomy): domain Bacteria; phylum Bacillota; class Clostridia; order Oscillospirales; family Oscillospiraceae; genus Flavonifractor; species Flavonifractor avistercoris. Next base: position 201,505 of record NZ_NFMB01000007.1, on the reverse strand, counting down.
CACCTTCAGATACTCGGGCTCCTTCGGGTTGAGCTCAATCTTCTCCCGGATGCGGCGTATGTGCACCATGACGGTGTTCTCGGTGGCATACGCCTCCTCGTTCCACACCCGGCGGTAGATCTCCTCGGCGGGGAAGATGCGCCCCAGGTTGCGCATGAGCAGATCCACGATCTTCAGCTCCGTGGCCGTCAGCTTCACCGGCTCCCCGTCCACCAGCAGCACCCGCTCCTCCGGCTTGTAGCACAGCCGGCCGTTGATAATCTCCCCGCCCTGGCCCTGGGCGTTCACGTCCCCCAGCTGGGTGTACCGCCGCAGCTGGCTGCGCACCCGGGCCACCAGCTCCTGGGGGTTGAAGGGCTTGGTCACATAGTCGTCCGCCCCCATGGACAGGCCCAGCACCTTGTCGGAGTCCTCACTCTTGGCGGACAGGACGATGATGGGCAGGTTGCGCTTCTCCCGGATCTTCATCACCGCCGACAGGCCGTCCAGCTGGGGCATCATCACGTCGATGATAATGAGCCGCAGCGTGGGATCCAGGGCGCAGTCCAGGGCCTCCATGCCGTTGTAGGCCTTGAGAACCCGGTAGCCCTCCTTCTCCAGCAGAATGGCGATGGCCTTGACGATCTCCTTGTCGTCATCCACCACCAGAATACACTCGTTCACACAAATCCCTCCTATGGACGGTATCTTACCAGCTCTTTCTGTCAAAGAGCATGAGACAATTCTGAAAAATCTCTTACAATCATAGCAGATCCAACCGGCCGGGGCAATGGAAAACGGCGCGTCTCGCGGCGCGCCGTTTTTGGGGAGAGGGTCAGTGCTCCACGGGGATCTCCAGGTTCCCGAAGGTGATGGACACCACCTGCCCGGGGTCGATGAAGATACGCTCGCCGTCGGCGTCCTCGACCAGAAATCCGACACTGGGTAGAGTGCCGCCGCCCAGATACCTGCCGCCGCCCCAGCGGGTGGCAATCTCCGTGCCGTCGGCCAGATGGAGTACCGGCGCGGTGCCCTCCTGTCGGATGGAGAAGGCCGCCTCGTACCCGTCCGCAAAAAGGATTCGCAGCTCCAGAGGGGAGAGCCGAAGCTCGGTGGGGTGGAGGGTGAGGCCGTCCAGTTCCAGCGGCTCTTCTATCGGGATCGAAATCCCGGAGGACTTCCCGAGCGTAAAGGTAAGGGAAAAAGGCTGGTCGGAGAGCACCCGATCCATATTGTAGGATACCTCCACTTCCAGGTAAGGCAGGTCATCCAAGGCGAGGGGACAGTCCTGGAAAGACCAGAGTACGACCCGGGTTCCATCCTCCAACGTTGCTCCTTGTCCGGAGGAACCTCTGTATTTTTCTCCGGTACGGGTATCGATGAGAGTGTCGGGAAATACATCGGTACATACCAGGTCGCTGGAGGTATATCGGCCGCTTCGCAACACAAGGGACAGGCCGTTTTCCGTCATAGCCGCTCCTAAAACGGCATAGTCCGGAAACTGCTCGTCCAAAGGCAGGGGAATGTCACAGCCAACGGCGGCCGCAGCCCGGGCAATCTCCTCTGCGTTTCCCCGGAAGTGAGTGTCGGAGAAATCAGGGTTCTCTTGCTCTGCCAGCGGGGCCAGGGAAACAGGGGAATCGCCGCGCACATGATAGAGACCGTCGCTGTCATGCAGCCTCACCGCTACTCCATCGGCGGTGAGGGTGAGGGGCTGGTTGACCAGGGTGTCGGGTTGGTCGGTGACATAGCTCGCATTAAAGAGAAGATAAAGTGTGGTGCCGTCCTGGGAGAACTGCCGCCCCAGCATACCGCTGGAGCCTGCGCCCCGCTCTGCCTCGATTTCCAAATTCAGATGCATCGAAGTGGTATTCAGGCTGGCCTCCGGGTCGATGGGTCTGCCGTCCGTCCGGCTCAGGGCCAGCAGGAGCAGGATATTGCTGTCATCGGCCACCGCATCCACCACGGTGAGGGTGTAGTCCCCGGCGGTCTGGCTGACGCCCACCGTCTCCACCGCGTTTTGGGGCAGGGAGGGGGCGAAGTACCGCCACGCCCCGGAGATGCCCACCGCCGCCGCGCCGATGGTCAGCAGGGCGCACAGCACCGCCGCCGCCGCCAGGGGCCGGCCGGGGCGGAGGCGGGCCCGGCGTTGCCTGCCCGCCTGTTCCACCACGCCGGACAGGTCGCATGCCGGTGTTTGAATCTGGGAGAGGGCGTGAAAAATCCGCTCCTCCTCTGGTGTCCGCATCATGGAGATACCTCCTTTTCTGTTTCTGTGTCGCTCAGTTCCGTCAGGGCCCGGGCCAGCTTGCCCCGGGCCCGCTCATACCGCTTGCGCAGGGTGGCGGCGGACTGGCCGTAGATCCGGGCCAGCTCGTCGTAGTGCCGCCCCTCCATCACCCGGCCGAACACCAGCCCCCGCTCCTGGGCGGTGAGGCGGCCCAGCGCCTCCCGCAGCTCCGGCCCGATATAGTCCGGCCCCCGAGCGGGCGGCGGAGGAGGGGTAAAGAGCTGCCGCTTCCGCTGCCGGAGCAGGTCGATGCAGGCGTGATAGGCCAGCTTGTAGAGCCACGCCTCCAGATTGGTGCCCGCCCGGAAGCGGCTCCGGCGATCCCAGGCCCGCAGCAGGGCGGTCTGCACCGCGTCCTGGGCCTCGTGATAGTCGCAGAGAATGTGGTGGCAGTACCGCAGAAGGGCCTGCCCGTAGCGCGCCACCGCCTCCTCCAGGCATTCCTCGTCCCCCGTGGGAAAGCGCCGGCTCAGCTCCGCCTCGTCCATGTGCCTCGCCTCCTTTGCTCATGCTTCAAAAACCGGTTTTCACCCTGTATAACGGCCCGGCCCCGCCATTTGTGACAGGCATCAAAAAAAGCCTCGCAGAGTTCCGCCGCCCGCAGGCGGCGGAATCAGATAAAATCCGCTTTCCCCGGCGACATGTGCGTCGGGGAAAACACTTCTCAGCCCGCAAGTGTGGGCTTTGCCCGCGCGCAGCGGGCTGCAGCTTTTTCACCTGAGCGGCTTTGCCGCTCAGGTGAGTAAAAAGGCCGCCCGAAGCTCTGTGCTCCGGGCGGCCATATTTGCAAGTAAGCCTGTAAGCCGGGTTCTGTCCTTTAAGACAGCCATCTATCTCGACGCACCGTTGCCGGTACGCTCAAGCCGCCTCCCCGGGACGGCCGGGCCGGCCATATGTCCCTCCACGGCGTTGCTCCGGATAGAGTTTACAGCGACGGACGCTTGGCACGCCGTCGGGTGAGCTCTTACCTCACCTTTCCACCCTTACCTCGTCGGCACAAGCTTCGGATCCCTCGCTTCGCCGCAGGCGGCAAAGCTCGCTCCCTCCGCTGTGCCTCCTCTCCCCACAAAAGCGTGCGCTTTTGCGGGGGCCCCGTTGAGGGGCCGGGAAGAACAAGGCGGTATATCTCTGTTGCACTTTTCCTAGGGTCGCCCCCGGCGGGTGTTACCCGTTATCCTTGCCCTGTGGAGCCCGGACTTTCCTCACAGACGGGCCTTTCGCCCCGCCCGCGCGGCTGTCCAGCTTGCTTGCGAAGCACATTGTACCGGATCCCGGCCCGCTTGTCAAATGGGAATCGTGAGTGTCCCCCAAGCCGCCGCATTTTCATTGAAATTTTTTCCGCGATAGGATATAATCATTTAGTTACAGACTATATGAGGGAGGAACGTGCTATGAGTTCCACCATACAGGATTATCTGGCGTCCCTGCGGGGGAAGCGGGTGGCGGTGATCGGCATCGGCGTGTCCAACACCCCCCTGATCAAGATGCTCCTGCGGGCGGGGATTGCGGTGACCGCCTGCGACAAGCGCCAGCGGGACGACTTCGCCGGCCAGGCCGAGGAGCTGGAGAGCCTTGGGGCCGAGCTGCGGCTGGGTTCGGACTATCTGGAGGGGCTGGATCATGACGTAATCTTCCGCACACCCGGCCTGCGACCCGACGTACCGGAGCTGATCGCGGCAAAAGAGCGGGGGAGCGTCATCACCTCGGAGATGGAGGTGTTCTTCCAGGTCTGCCCCTGCAAAACCATCGCCGTGACGGGCAGCGACGGCAAGACCACCACCACAACCATCATCGCCGAGCTGCTCAAGGCGGCGGGGAAGAGCGTGTACGTGGGCGGCAACATCGGCCGGCCCCTGCTCCCCGATGTGGACGGCATGGAGCCCGGCGACATCGCGGTGCTGGAGCTGTCCTCCTTCCAGCTCATGACCATGGAGCAGAGCCCGGACATCGCGGTGATCACCAACCTGGCGCCCAACCACCTGGACGTCCACAAGTCCATGGAGGAGTACATCGCCGCCAAGAAGAACATCTTTACCCACCAGGGCCCCGGCGGCCTGCTGGTGCTCAACGCCGACAACGGCATCACCAGCGGTTTTGCATCCGAGGCCAGGGGCCGGGTGACCCTGTTCAGCCGCCGGACGGAGCCGGAGAAGGGCGTCTTTGTGAAGGACGGGGCCGTCTGGGTACGCAACGACATGCACGAGCGGCCAGTACTCTACCTGGAGAACATCCTTCTGCCCGGCGAACACAACGTGGAGAACTATATGGCGGCCATCGCCGCCCTGGACGGCCTGGTGCCCGACCAGGTGGTGCGGGACTTCGCGGCCAAATTCGCCGGGGTGGAGCACCGCATCGAGCTGGTGCGCACCCTCCGGGGCGTGCGGTACTACAACGACTCCATCGCCTCCAGCCCCTCCCGCACCATCGCGGGCCTGCGCTCCTTCAAAGAGAAGGTGCTCCTCATCGCCGGCGGGTATGACAAGCACATCCCCTTCGACGTGCTGGGCCCCGAGGTGGTGGAGCACGTGAAGGCCCTGTTTCTGACGGGGGACACCGCCTCCAAGATCCGCGCGGCGGTGGAGGCCTCCCCAGGCTATCGCCCGGACGCCCTGCCCATCCAGGAGTACGGCTCCTTCGACGGGGCGGTGCTGGCGGCCTGCCAGGCGGCTCAGTCCGGCGATGTGGTGATTCTGTCGCCTGCCTGCGCCTCCTTTGATAAGTTTAAGAACTTCGCGGAGCGGGGCGCGGCCTTCAAAAAGATTATCTACGGTCTGGAGTGAGGCTCCGGGGCCGGGATTTCCCGGCCCCGGCCTTTTCCGGGCGGAAAGGATGATGGGATTTGGATATGAGGCAAGCCCTGGAGCGGCTGTGCACCTGCACCGCCCCCTCCGGGTTTGAGGGCCCTGCGGCGGCCGTGGCGGCGGAGCTGCTCCGCCCCCTGGTGGACGAGGTGTCCATCGACCGCATGGGCAACGTTCTTGGTGTGCGCCGCAGCAAGACCCCCGGCGCCCCCAAGCTGCTGCTGGACGCCCACCTGGACGAGATCGGCCTGATTGTCACCGGCGTGGAGGACGGCTTCCTCCGCTTCCGCAGCATCGGCGGGGTGGATCCCCGGATGCTGCCCGGCCGGGAGCTGATGGTGCTCACCGACCCGCCCCTGCGGGGGCTGGTGGCCTGCCCGGCGGGGGGCGACGAGGACAAGAGCGTGCCCCTGAACGAGCTGTATGTGGACGTGGGTTTGTCCCAGGAGGAGGCGGAGAGGGCCGTACCCGTCGGCACCCCCATGGTGTACCGGGCGGGCTGCTTCCCCCTGGGGGAGGAGCAGATGTGCGGCAAGTCCATGGACGACCGGGCCTGCTTCGTTACCCTCCTGCGGGCGGCGGAGCTGCTGCGTGACAAGGAGCTGGATGTGGAGCTCCATATCCTGGGCTCCACCCGGGAGGAGGTGTCCGGCGCGGGCGCCGTGGTGGGCACCTGGGCCGTGGCCCCCGACTTCTGCGTGGCGGTGGACGTGACCCACGGCAAGACCCCCGACGGCCCGGCGGACAAGACCTTTGCGCTGGGCGGCGGCCCCGCCATCGGCGTGGGGCCCAACATGACCCGGTGGATGACGGAGCGGATGATCGCCAAGGCCAGGGAACACAGCATCCCCTATCAGCTGGAGATCATGTCCGGTCACACGGGCACCAACGGCTGGGAGATGCAGATCAGCAGGGAGGGGGTGGCCACCTCGGTGCTGTCCCTGCCCCTGAAGTATATGCACACGCCGGTGGAGACCCTATCCCTAGCCGATATGGAGGGGGTGGCCCAGCTGCTGGCCGCCTTTGTAGAGCATCTGGGGAAGGAGGCGGTACGGTGAAGGAGCTGCTGAAAACCCTCTGCGCTCTGGACGGCGTGTCCAGCTGGGAGGACGCCGTGCGGGACTACCTGTACGCGGAGGCCAAGCCTGATGCCGACACTCTTCGGGTGGATACCCTGGGCAGCCTGATCGTGTCCAAGAGGGGGAAAAAGCCCACGGGCAACAAGGTCATGCTGTGCGCCCACATGGATGAGGTGGGGCTCATGGTGCGCCGCATCACCGACGAGGGGTATCTGAAATTTGACGCCGTGGGCTCTCTTGACCGCCGGGTGCTTCTGGGCAAGCCGGTGCGGGTGGGCCCCAAGGGCATCCCCGGCGTGGTGGGGCTCAAGGCCTACCACCTGGTGAGCCGGGAGGAGGAGAAGTCCGTTCCCAAACTGGACGAGTTCTATATCGACATCGGCGCCAAAGACAAGGCCGGGGCGGAGGCCCTGGTGTCTCTGGGGGATGTGGCGGCCTTTGACTCCACCGCCGGGGAATTTGGCAGCGGCCTGTTCCAGGGCAAGGCCCTGGGCAGCCGGGTGGGGTGCGCCGTCCTGCTGACCCTTCTGAAAGAGGAACTGCCCCTGGACTGCACCTTTGTCTTTACCGCCCAGGAGGAGGTGGGCAACCGGGGCGCCTTCGGCGCGGGCTTCTCCGTCACCCCGGAGATCGCCCTGGTGCTGGACGGGGCCGACACGGCGGACGCCCCCGGCGTGCCCGCCCACAAGCGGAGCTGCACCCCGGGGAAGGGCGTCGTCCTGCCCGTGATGGACAAGGGTTCCATTGCCGACCGGGGCCTGTTTGAACGGCTGCGAACTCTGGCCGAGCGGGAAACTATCCTCTGGCAGACCAGCGGCAGCATCCCCGGCAGGACGGACGCCGCCGCCCTCCAGCGCACCAAGGCCGGTGTGCGGACGGCCATGCTGTCGGTGCCGGTGCGCTACCACCACACCCCCTCGGGGCTGGTCTCCCTGGGAGACGTGGACGGTATGCTGGCCCTGACCCGGGCCTTCCTCAGCGATCTGGCGGAAAAGGAGTGAATCACATGGAGATTTTAGAGACCCTGCGGGCGCTGAACGCCTGCTTTGGCCCCTCCGGGCAGGAGGGGGCGGTGGCCGAGGCCATCCGCAAAATCGCCGCGCCCTATGTGGACGAGTGTGCGGTGGACACCCTGGGCAATCTGCTCTGCCGCAAGAAGGGGAAGGGGCCCAAGGTGCTCTTTGCGGCCCACATGGACTCCATCGGGCTGATCATCACCCACATTGACGAGCACGGCTTCCTCCGCTTCGGCCCGGTAGGCGGCCTGTCCGCCCACGAGGTGCTGGGCGCCCCCGTCCGGTTTGCCAACGGCGTCAAAGGCGTGGTGGCCCTGGAGGGCAAGGTGGAGGCCAAGGAGATGAAGCTGGAGCACCTGTACGTGGACATTGGCGCCAGGGACGAGAAAGAGGCCAGGTCTATGGTGCAGGTGGGGGATGTGGCGGTCTACGACACCGCCGCCTTCCAGAGCGGAAGCCGGATCTTCTCCCCCTACCTGGACGACCGGATTGCCTGCGTGGTGCTCCTCATGGCCATGGAGCGGCTGGGGGAGACGGACAACGACCTGACCTTTGCCTTCACTGTCCAGGAGGAGGTGGGGCTTCGGGGCGCCAAGACGGCGGCCTACGGGGTGGAGCCGGACTACGGCATCGCCGTGGACGTCACCGACTCCGACGATATCCCCTCCGCCCCCCACGAGTGCAGCAGCTCGGCGGGGAAGGGGGCTGCCATCAAGGTGATGGACAGCTCCGTAATCTGCCACCCGTCGGTGGTGGCCAGGCTGGAGAAGCTGGCCCAGGAGGGGCAGATCCCCTGTCAGAAGGACATCCTGCGCTTCGGCGGCACCGACGCCGGAGCCATCCACCAGAGCCGGGCCGGCGTGTACACCGGCGGCATCTCCATCCCCACCCGCTACGTCCACACCCCGCTGGAGATGGCGGACGCGGGGGACATCGAGGCCTGCGCCGCCCTGGTGGCCGCCTTCGCCCAGGCTAGGCTGGACTGACAAAAAATACAGAGATAAGAAAGTGTGTAACAGGAAATGCCTTTACAGATAAGCGACAAAGTTTTGGCCCTGGCCGCCCAGGCCCAGGCGGAGCTGGCCGAGCAGTTCGGCCGCATTGACGCCATTGCGGAGGAGAACACCCGCAAGGTGCTGGCGGCCTTCCAGAAGCACCGGGTGGCGGAGGCCCACTTCGCAGGCACCACCGGCTACGGCTACGACGATCTGGGCCGGGACACCCTGGATCAGATCTACGCCGACATCTTCGGCACCGAGGACGCCCTGGTGCGGGTGCAGTTCGTCAACGGCACCCACGCCATCTCCTGCGCCCTGTTCGGGGCCCTGAAGCCCGGCGACATCCTGGTGTCCGCCGTGGGGGCCCCCTACGACACCATGCTGGGCGTGATCGGCGTGGTGGACAAGGGCCCCGGCTCCCTGAAAAGCTACGGAATCGAGTATCAGCAAGTGGAACTGCTTGACAATGCGCCTGACCCCGCCGGCCTGGCGGAGGCGGTGAAAAACCCCCGGGTCAGAGCGGTGCTGATCCAGCGCTCCAAGGGCTACTCCACCCGGTCGTCTCTGTCGGTGTCGGAGATCGGGGAGCTGTGCCGGGTGGTGCGGGAAAACAATCCGAACGCCGCCATCCTGGTGGACAACTGCTACGGCGAGTTTGTGGAGACCATCGAGCCCACCCAGGTGGGGGCCGACCTGGTGGTGGGCTCCCTGATCAAGAACCCCGGCGGCGGCCTGGCCCCCACCGGCGGCTACATCGCCGGGCGGTACGACCTGGTGGAGGGGGCCGCCATGCGGCTCACCACCCCCGGCATCGGTAAGGAGTGCGGCTCCACCTTTGGGGCCAACCGCAGCCTCTACCAAGGACTTTTCCTTGCCCCTCATACTACCGCCCAGGCGGTAAAGACGGCGGTGTTTGCCGCCCGGATCATGGAGCTGCTGGGCTACCAGACCGAGCCCACCTCCGACGCGGTGCGCCACGATATCATCCAGATGATCCACTTCGGCGCGCCGGAGCCCCTGAAGAAGTTCTGCAAGGGCATCCAGTTCGGCGCCCCGGTGGACTCCTACGTGACCCCGGAGCCCTGGGACATGCCGGGCTACGACTGCCAGGTGATCATGGCCGCCGGCGCCTTCATCCAGGGGGCCTCCATCGAGCTGTCCTGCGACGCGCCCATGCGGGAGCCCTACACCGCCTACCTCCAGGGCGGCCTTACCTACGAGAGCGGCAAGGCCGGCGTCATGCTGGCGGTGGAGGAGCTTCTGCGCGGGGAATAGGGCAGGCCGTTTTCTGCATAGGCTTCAACCGGGAGGTGAGGCCATGCGCGGCAGGCCGAGAATCCGCCCCTGGCTGCGGACGCCCCGCCGCCGGGGGCCAAGGCCGGAGCGGGGAAGGGGGCGGCTGCTCCCCCTGGTAATCGGGGTGGGGCTGGCCCTGGCGGTCATCTTCCTGATTGACTCCGCCCTGCGGCCCACCCTCACGGCGCTGGCCCAGGCCAGGGTGGAGAACGCCGTCACCCGCATCGTCAACGACGCGGTGGACGGCACCCTCACCAGCGAGGCCATCTCCTACAGCGACTTGGTCACCCTGGAGAAGGACGCCGCCGGGCAGGTGAGCGTCCTGGCCGCCAACACCGCACAGCTCAATGCCCTGCGGACGGAAATCCTGGGCAAAGTACTTGCACAAGTGGAACAGCTTGACAGCCAGGAGCTGGGCGTCCCCCTGGGCAGCCTCACCGGCTTCGCCACCGCCTCCGACCTGGGGCCGGTGCTGCCGGTGCGGGTGCTCACCGCCGCCGTGCCCACGGCAGACTTTGAAAACGTCTTTACCTCGGCGGGGATCAACCAGACCCTCCACCGGATCATGCTGAATGTGCGGGTGGAGTGCACCCTGCTGATCCCCGGCGGCACGGTGGACACCGCCGTGGAGGCCCAGGTGTGCGCGGCGGAGACCCTTCTGGTGGGCCAGGTGCCGGACGCCTATCTGGAGCTGCCGGGGAGCCCGTAAGAGATCTGTAAGAAAACCGTAAAACATCCTTGGCATTTCCGTGGTATGATGGGCACATATCGACGGAAAGGGGTAAAGTGATGGATACCCTGCTGTGGTACGTTGCAATCTCCTGGGACTATGTGGCCCAGATGCTCCCCTGCATGGTTTTGGCTGCCCTTGTATTTTTTCTTGTGCGGCCCTGGCGGAAAAAACGCTTAGCCCGGCAGGGCATGGCCAGTGGGGGACTCCGCGAGGCTACACTGCTGTTCTTTGTGATGTTCTGTGCCGGATTGGCCGCCCTAACTGTTTTCCCGGCCAATTTCTGGACGCTGTACCACTGGCAGGAGGCCTTTCAAGGGCGGGAACCATTCTTCCCGCTGACACCCCTGGCCCAGTCCATTCCCAACATTCAGTGGACACCGACTTTTCTTCGCAATCTGCTGGGTGGCAGCTGGAGCGCCTATATGGTGGTGGCAAACACCATGATCTTTTTGCCGATGGGCTTTTTCCCAGCCCTGCTGTGGCGGGGAAGGCACTGGCTTCACGGCCTGCTGGCCGGGTTCTGCGCCTCCTTTGCCATTGAATTTCTGCAGCTGTTTGTGGGGCGTGCCACAGACTTGGACGACCTTATTCTGAACACTTTTGGGGCCCTGATGGGTGGACTTTTGTTCCAGCTTCTGCGCCGCCTGGCCCCCCGATTTACCCAACACTTCCAAGTGGAGGTTCAACATGGACGAGAGACAGGAGATCGAGGCCCTGCGCCGGGAGCTGGAGCAGGCCAACTATGAGTACTACGTGCTGGACAACCCCAGCATGTCCGACTACGACTTCGACCACAAGCTCCGCCGTCTGGAGGAGCTGGAGGCCAAATACCCGGAGCTGGTCACCCCCGATTCCCCAACCCAGCGGGTGGGGGGCAAGGTGGCGGACGGCTTCCAGGAGGTACACCACCGGGTGCCCCTGGAGAGCCTCCAGGACGTGTTCTCCGTGGAGGAGCTGGAGGAGTTCGACCAGCGGGTGCGGGAGGCCCTGCCCGACGGCGTGGAGTACGACGTGGAGCCCAAGGTGGACGGCCTGTCCGTGGCCCTGGAGTATGAAAACGGCCTCTTCGTCCGGGGAGCCACCCGGGGCGACGGCCAGGTGGGGGAGGACGTGACGGAGAATCTCAAGACCATCCCCTCCATTCCTCTGCGCCTGCCGGAGGCCCTGCCCTCCCTGATTGTCCGGGGCGAGGTGTTCATGCCCAAAAAGAGCTTTGAGCGGCTCAACGAGGAGCGGGAGCTGAGAGGGGAGAGCCTCTTCGCCAACCCCCGCAACGCGGCGGCGGGCTCCTTGCGGCAGCTGGATCCCAAGATCGCCGCTTCCCGGGGGCTGGATATCCGGGTGTTCAACATCCAGTGGGCGGAGGGCCGCACCTTCACCACCCACTCGGAAACCCTGGAATACCTGCAGCAGCAGCGTTTTAAGGTTATTCCCCATGACACCTGCCAGACCATCGCCCAGGCGGCGGAGCGCATCAGGGCCATGGGGGAAGGCAGAGAGGCTTACCCCTTTGATATCGACGGCGCCGTTGTAAAGGTAAACAACCTTGCAGAGCGTGAAATCCTGGGCTCCACCGCCAAATTCCCCCGGTGGGCGGCGGCTTACAAGTATCCGCCGGAGCAGAAGCCCTCCCGGGTGGTGGACATCGTGGTGCAGGTGGGGCGCACCGGCGTGCTCACCCCCAAGGCGGTGGTGGAGCCGGTTCGCCTGGCGGGCACCACCGTCACCAATGCCACCCTCCACAACCAGGACTTCATCACCGAGAAGGACATCCGCATCGGAGATACCGTTCTGGTGCAGAAGGCGGGGGAGATCATCCCTGAGATTGTGGAGGTGCTGAAGGACAGGCGGCCGGAGGGAACGGAGCCCTACCACCTGCCCGACCACTGCCCGGTGTGCGGGGCTCCGGTGGTGCGGGACGAGGACGGCGCCCACATCCGCTGCACCGGCGCGGAGTGCCCCGCCCAGCGCCTGCGCCATCTGGTACACTTCGCCAGCCGGGACGCCATGGACATCGAGGGCCTGGGCCCCGCCGTGGTGGAGAGCCTGGTGGGGGCCGGCATGGTGCAGGGCCCCGGCGACCTCTACCATCTGGACGGGGAGGAGGTGGCCAAGCTGGAGCGCATGGGCAAAAAGAGCGCGGAGAACCTGCTTGCCGCCATCGAGAAGTCCAAGTCCAACGACCTGTCCCGGCTCCTGTTCGCCTTCGGCATCCGGCAGGTGGGGCAGAAGGCGGCCAAGGTGCTGGCGGCCCGCTTCGGCTCCCTGGATGCCCTGATGGCGGCCGGTGAGGAGGAGCTCACCGCCGTGCCCGACATCGGCGGCATCACGGCCCAGAGCCTGATCTCCTGGTTCCAGAGCCCCCAGAGCCGGCACCTGATCGAGACGCTGCGGGAGGCGGGGGTCAACCTGGAGAGCCATGAGGCCCCGGCGGGGGATAAGCTGGCGGGGAAGACCTTTGTGCTTACCGGCGCCCTGGAACGGTTCACCCGGGATCAGGCCGGGGCCATGATCGAGGCCCAGGGGGGCAAGGTATCCGGCTCAGTGTCCAAAAAGACCTCCTACGTGGTGGCGGGGGAGGCAGCCGGCTCCAAGCTGCGCAAGGCCCAGGAGTTGGGCATCCCCGTGCTCACGGAGGAGGAGTTCCTGGCCCTCTTTGAGGAGGCATAGGCATACAAAAGCGTCCCAGCCGTGGGCTGGGACGCTTTTCTGTTTCCCGGAATAGGATGGCGGGAGAAAGGGGAGAGGGCCGTGCTGGAACAGATGCCCTATGACCGCCAGGCCGCGGTGGACTACGCCCACCAATGGGCCTACAGCCGGAATCCGAACTACTACGACTATGAGGAGATCGGCGGTGACTGCACCAATTTCGCCTCCCAGTGTCTCTACGCCGGCACCGGCGTGATGAACTTCGACCCGGTGTACGGCTGGTTCTACCGGGACGCCAACGACAAGGCGCCAGCTTGGACGGGGGTGGAGTATTTCTTCAATTTTATCACCCGCTCAGAGTCCAGCCCCGGCCCGTTCGGTATTTCCGCGGAGCTGGAACAGCTGGAGCCGGGGGATTTTGCCCAGCTCCGCTTCAACAAGGACGTGTTCGGCCATACGCCGGTGGTGGTGTCCATCGGCAGCCCGGCCACCCTGGAGAACACCCTGATTGCCGCCCACTCCTACGACGCCGACTGGCGGCCCCTCAGCACCTATGAGTTCCAGGAGATCCGCTTCCTCCATATTCTGGGCGCCTATCAGGAGACCGGCGGGGAAGAGGCTCCGCCGCCCCGTCCGGAGCGGCCTCCGCTCTGGAACTGGCTCCGCCCGCCGTTCTGGTTTGGCCGGCAGAGGGAATAGCCGGCAGTATGTCCTCAATTCTCGTCCGCCGAAGCGGGCTTGGGCTTTTTCCGGGCCTTGACCCGGCCCAGCGGGTTGGCCCTGGCCGCCGAGCGCAGATTCTCGTTGTCCACGTGGGTGTAGATCTGGGTGGTGTTCAGGTTTTCATGGCCCAGCACCTCCTGGAGGGTGCGCACGTCCACGCCGTTCTGGAGCATGAGGGTGGCCGCCGTGTGCCGCAGCTTGTGGCTGGAGTAGAGGGAGGCATCCAGCCCCGCCTTTTTCAGCCGCTGCTTGACCATATAGTGGATTCCGGCGGTGGTCACCCGGGTGTGGGAGCGGCTGAGAAACAGGGCGTTGGGATCGGCGGCGGCCTGGTGGCTGCGCTCCTCCAGCCAGTCGTCCAGGGCGTCCCGGCAGGCCTCGTTGAGGAAGATCATCCGCTCCTTATTGCCCTTGCCCAGCACCCGGAGCTGCTCCTCCCGGACGTCCTGTAAGTTTAACGAAACTAACTCCGAAATCCGCAGCCCGCAGTTGAGAAACAGGGTCAGAATACAGTAGTCCCGGGCCTGGTTGGGCTCGTCCACCGATTCCAGAAGCTGGATGCTCTCATCCAGGCTCAGATACCGGGGCAGGGATTTTTTCAGCCGGGGGGAATCCAGATTCTGCATGGGATTTTCCCCGAGTAATTTTGCCTTGCTGGTGAGATACTTATAGAACGAGCGGATCGCCGCAATTTTCCGGGCCCGGGCGGTGGCCTCCAGGCCGTAGCGGGTGGAGGGGCTGTTGGCGTGCTTGGCCCGGTCACGGCTCAGGTAGTTCATGTAGGAGTAGACGTCACTCAGCGTGACTGAGCTGACCAGCTCCAGATCCAGATCGTCAATGGGGATCTCGTCCAGCTCAGCCGTGCGCGGCGCCTTGCCCTTGACCATCTTGATGTAACGAAAGAAATTGCGCAGATCTAAGTAGTATTCGTCCACGGTTTTCTTGGAATGTCCCTGAATGGTCTCGTGGTAGACCAGAAAGTCCCGCAGCACCGGCGGGGCGGACAGCTTATAGTCGTTGTGGCGCAAAACCCTGCCTCCAACTCAACAAAATTTTTATTTTGTTGAGTTGGAGGTATACCCCCCTCTCGATTGGAGTTGGAACTGGTGAGCCTGATTGCCTGCACCAGCGCGTGTGTCTATCAACAGGACGGCGTTTGTACGCTGGAACGCGCCGCATCCAGCGGCGCGCCCAGCGCCGAGTCGCCCTGCGTGAATTTTGTACCCCGGCGCGCGCCGGCGGGGCCGAATCCTACAGGAGCGCCGCCAGAGCCTCCCGGATATTGCGAACCCGGATGAGCTGCAGCCCGTCGGGCGCGTCCAGCTTGCTTCCGGTGCGGGCCGGCACCAGGCACTTGGTAAAGCCCAGCCGACGCACCTCGCTGAGCCGCTGGCCCAGGGCGTTCACCGAGCGCAGTTCGCCGGTGAGGCCCACCTCGCCGATGGCGGCCAAATCGCCGGGCACGGGCTTGTCCCGGAAGCTGGACGCCAGGGCGATGATCATAGCCAGATCGGCGGCGGGCTCGTCCAGGAACAGGCCGCCGATGACGTTGATATAGGCGTCGCAGGAGCTGACCAGCAGCCCGCCCCGCTTCTCCAGCACGGCCAGCAGCAGATTGGCCCGGTTGAAGTCGAAGCCGTTGGAGGTGCGCCGGGGCACGTTGAAGCTGGTGGGCGCCAGCAGGGCCTGCACCTCCGCCAGCACGGGCCGCACCCCCTCCATCACGCAGGTGACGCAGGTACCCGGCGTGTCCTGGGGTCGGCCGGACAGCAGCATCTCCGAGGGATTGGGCACCTCACTGAGGCCGGAGTCCGCCATCTCGAACACGCCGATCTCGTTGGTGGCGCCGAAGCGGTTCTTGGCCGCCCGCAGGATGCGGTAGGAGTTCTGCTGCTCTCCCTCGAAGTAGAGCACGCAGTCCACCATGTGCTCCAGAACCTTGGGCCCGGCGATGGAGCCCTCCTTGTTGACATGGCCGATCACAAAGACGGTGATCCCCTGCCCTTTCGCCAGCTGCATCAGGGCCATGGTGCAGTCCTTCACCTGGCCGATGCTGCCCGGCGCGGTAGCCAGATCACCGTTGTAGAGGGTCTGGATGGAGTCCACGATCAGGATGTCGGGCTGGAGCTCATTCACCGCCTCCAGAACATCCTCCAGGCTGGTCTCCGCCAGCAGATACATCCCCTCGCCCCGGACGTGAAGCCGCTCGGCCCGCAGCTTGATCTGCCGCTCTGACTCCTCACCGGACACATAGAGCACCTTGGCGAACCGACACAGGTTGTCACAGATCTGGAGCATCAGGGTGGACTTGCCGATGCCCGGCGCGCCGCCCACCAGCACCAGGGAGCCCTTTACCGCTCCCCCGCCCAGCACCCGATCCAGCTCGCTCATGCCGGTGGCGAAGCGGAGCTCCTGGGTGGTCTCCACCTCCCCCATGGGCCGAGGACGTCCCCTGCCGGCCCGCAGGCCCCCGCCGGAGGCGGACGCCGCCGCGCTCTTTTTCTTCGACTCGGCCGGCCGCTCCACCAGGGTATTCCACGCCTTGCAGGCGGGGCACTGACCCGCCCACTTGGGCGTCTCATTGCCGCATTCTGTGCAGTAAAACAGGGTTTTTGCTTTCATCTGGGACGGTTCTCCCCTCTTTGGTATGGTCAAGCACCCGCCGGGCTCCCCTCCCCGGCCAGCCATTGGAGCCAGGAGGCGGTCAGAGCGGAGGCCAGCTTGCTCTGGTAGCCGTCGGACTGGAGCAGCACTTCTTCCTCCGGATTGGACAGGAAGCCGCACTCCACCAGAATTCCCGGACAGGTGATGTGGTTCATCAGATAGACGGTATCCGGAATGGGCTTGGCCTGACGGTTGTTGTCCGGATCCAGCGCAGCCCGCAGGGCCTCCTGGGTGAGCACGGCAAAGGACTGGCTCTCCTCCCCGCCGGCGTAGAACACCTGGGCGCCGCGGTACCGGCTGTCCGGATAGGTGTTCTGGTGGACGCTGAGCAGCACGGCGTTCTCCGTGTCCTCGATCCGGGCCGCCCGGTTGTGGAGATCCGACACCTTTTTCTCCCGCAGGGTATCGGCGTCCGCGTCGTGGAGGGAGACGTCCTCGCTGCGCAGCAGGAGCGGGGACTGGCCGTAGAACCCCAGAAGCTGATCCAGCTTGCACACGATGGACAGATTGATCCCGCTTTCAACCGTACCGGAGGGGGAAACCGCGCCGCCGTCTTCCCCGCCATGGCCCGCATCCAGAACCAGGGTTCTCCCCTCGCCGCGGGCCGGAGCAAAGACCGCCTCCGTCCCTCCGGGCCACAGCCAGAGGTAATAGGCCGTCCCCAGCATAAGCGCAGACAGGAGAAGCCAGCTGCCAATTCTTCTGAGTATCATCGCTACCGCCCCCTCTCCATCACGGTATGAGGGGGCGGTTCCTATTATAACACACGGGGCGGTGTTTGGGTACCACCTGCGGAGGGGCGGCCCTCGGAAAAAAATTTTTGCAGCCATGGGAGAGAAAAGGGCGGCATGTGCCGCCGATTTTTGCCCAAGCGCCTCCGAGTCCCGGTTTCGGGGCGGTTCGACCGGGTTCCCCCGCCCTGCCCGGGCATAGAATGGAGACGAAGGGGGCCTGGCGGGAACCGTTCCCCCTTCCCTCTTCAATCTGCCTAAGGAGGAACTGTACTTGTATCCCGAAAATAACGTACCCACCACGCCGGGTACGCCCGGCGGCTGCGGTGACGCCTGCGGCACCCTGCCTGAATGCGCGCCGCTGGCCGTCCCCTATGTGCCCTTTCAGCAGACCGGCTCCAAGCGCTACTCCCAGCAGGACGCGCTGAACAACGGCACCCTCTTCCCCGGACTGAACCTGCCCTTCCGGGTCAAACCCGAGGCGGTGAAGGTGCTGGGCGGCGCCCTGGCGGAACTCCAGGCCCTGGAGTTCGTGCTGGCCGAGCTGGGCCTGTATCTGGACACCCACCAGGGTGACGCGGAGGCGTTTGCACTCTATCAGCAGTACGCCGCCATGGAGAAGGAGGCCCGGGAGAAATACGAGGCCGCAAACGGCCCCGTCACCCAGATGTCTGCCGCCGACGCCAAGAGCTGGGCGGCCTGGCTCTGCGACCCCTGGCCCTGGAACTTCCAGGAAGGAGGCACGAAATAAATGTTTATCTATGAGAAAAAGCTGCAATATCCGGTCAAGATCGCCAACTGCAACCCCAAGCTGGCCTCCTTCATCATCAGCCAGTACGGCGGGCCGGACGGTGAGCTGGGCGCCTCCCTGCGCTACCTGAGCCAGCGCTACTCCATGCCCTATCCCGAGCTCAAGGGCCTGCTGACCGATATCGGTACATCGGGGTCATTCTGGGCCGTCTGATTCAGCCGCTCCAGTACGAAGCACCAGGTCTGGGGCAGCAGGTTCAGCCGCACCTCCACCCGCCGGTTCCGGTGCACCACCATGTGATCCAGTATGGTTTTGCAGAAGATCTCGCTGTCCCCCTCCCCGCTCACCAGGCCGGCCACCCGCCGCCGGATATCGTCCCGCAGGGCAGCCTTCGCGCAGGAGATCTCCGGCCTAACCCCGGCCCGCGACAGCCGTTCCCGGAGCTCCGCGGCCTCCTGGTCGTACCGGCCTGTCATCCGCCGCATTTCCTCCCTGGTGATGTCCCGGGAAAAGAAGGCGTCCAGAGCGGCCTCCCGCTTCCGGTTCAGCTGCTCCAGCCGCAGTTCCAGGGACTCCCGACGCTCTCCCCCGCTCTGCTCCCCTGCCCGGATGGCTTCCAGAGCGATGACCGTCACACTGTCGATAAGACCTCCGGCATCCAGCCGCAGGGTGCGGAGCGCCTGCCGCAGCATATCCATAGCCGCCTCATCCCGAAGCGCCCTCCCTACGTCACAGCCCACCCGGTTCCCCTGGGAATCCACGTGGACACCACCCTCATTGACAGCGGTGTAGCAGCTCCACCTCCTGCTGAGGCTTCCGTCCTTCCGCTTCTTCTGGCGGGACACAAAGCTGGCGCCGCATTCGCCGCACTTGATTTTGCCGCTGAACCTGTAGCGGTTGGAGTGTCCCGCCCCCAGCGCGCCATTCCGGTTTCGCTTTTTCAGCTCCTCCTGCACCACGTCCCAGAGCTCCCGGTCGATGATAGGCGGGTGGTGATCTCGGATGATCACCAGCTCCTCCTCTCCGTGGTTGGCCTTTTTGGCGTGTGTGAGATAGTCCGGAGTAATTGTTTTTTTCTGTATCAGATCCCCCACATACTTCTCATTTTTCAGAAGCTTCACGATACAGCTTCCGTTCCAACGGATGCCGCCCCGGTGGGTTCGGTAGCCCGCCTCCCGCAGCTCCCGGGCGATCACCGTGGTTCCCTTCTTCTCCACGCCGTACTTGTGAAAGATCAGGCGTACCAGCTCCGCGCCCTCTGGATTTACTGTCAGGCGTCCATCCTTTACATCATAGCCCAACAGGGAACGGCCGAACACCACCCCCTGCTCCATCCGCCTGGTCTGGCCCCACTTCACCCGGCTTGAGGTCTTGCGGCTCTCCTCCTGGGCGATGGAGCCCATAATGGACAGCCGAAGCTCGGCGTCCGGCTCCAGGGTACTGATGCCGTCGTTCATAAACAGTACGCCCACACCCAGGGCCTTCAGCTCCCGGGTGTAGGCAATGGTGTCCAGGATGTTCCGGGAGAAGCGGCTCACCTCCTTGGTGAGGATGAGCTCAAACTTTCCCATGCGGGCGTCGGCGATCATCTGATTGAACGCCGCCCGCTTTTTGGTGGAGGTGCCGGTGATCCCCTCGTCGGCGTAGACCTGGTACAGCTCCCACTCCGGCTGGCGGTCGATGTATGCCCGGAAGTACCGCTGCTGGCTCTCAAAGGAGTTGGCCTGGTCGTCCTTGTCGGTGGACACACGGCAGTAGGATGCCACTTTGATCATGGAGTGCCCCCTCCCCCCTCCGCGCCGCCTCTGCGGCGCCGCTGGTGTAAAATTTCTTCTGCGTGTCGAAGCTGTGCATCGCTCAGGATGCCGTCGTCCTTCAGAGCCAGCAGGACGGCCCGCTGTATGTGGAACCAGAACTCCGGTTCGGTGTCTTCTGTGACGGTTCGCATGCCCCTGACCTGTTCCAGCCTGGCCTGCTCCGTCATCCTGACCGCCCCCTTTGTACCAAGGGTATGCTGCGGACAGGGCCGGCTTTCCTGTCATGTATGGGCATCTCCATCTGAGATTCGAACTGCTCAGGGCCAGTTTGTGGTGGTCGCCAGGACTTCTTCGGAGACGGCAGAGGGGACTAAGCAGTGAAAAACTGCAGAGAAAAGCATTTTTTCAACGCCTTGCACAAGTGTGTATAATATAAACAAAAATATGCCAATTATATTATACTTTTTTACCATATTGACGAGAGTGAAATTGCAGACTATTATAAAGTTGCAAGTTCCATATTCTGATAATCAGGAGGAGCCCTCCCATGCAGTAAGAAGTGTGCTGTCACAGACAACAGAGAGGAACAAAAAACAAATTCAATGAAGGAGGCCTCAACCATGACACTGAGGGCGAAGCGCCTTGCCAGGCTCTGCTCCCTTCTCCTCGCACTGAGTATGCTGTTCTCCCTGAGCACCGTTACCTCTGCCGTGGGCGCGGAGGATACATCTCCGACGCTGTCGGTTTCTGATTCCACACTCACCCTGGTGGATCAAGATCAGGAATTTACCGCAACGCTGACCGTGGATGCCTCCGTCCTGAATGGCGTCGAGGTATCGGAGTGGATTGCCGGTTTGACCTGGTATCTCACCCGGGACGAGGGCTTCCAGGATCCTGATATCTACCCCTATTATTACCCCGGCGACCGGCTGAACAACTGGCAGGTGTGGAACAACGGTGCCGGCGGCGAGGCTCTGTTTACCCTGGGACAGCTCAGCGCTGTCCAGGAGGGGAATACCGTCACTGTGACACAGCCCTTCACCGCCGCATCCTTCACCGGCATCAACGATGAGTCCTCCCGCAACCGCAATGCCTGGCCCAGCTTTATCGGGCCCTACACCCTGTCGGTGCGGGACGGCGACACAGTGATCGCTGAGACGGACATGATTGTCAACGCCTATGACAGCTATACCCGCTATGACGACGTGGACGAGGCCATTCAGGAGATTATCGACGATGCCCTGCCCGGCCGGTACATCACCGTCACCACCTTCGGCCAGAGCGAAGGCGGCCGGGATCAGTACTATGTGACCCTCTCCGACAGCAAGGAGTCTGTGGACGCCTTCCAGGAGATGAACGCCATCGCCGAGACCGACCCCGCCTCCCTCCAGGCCGAGCTGGAGGCCGGCACCATGGGCGAGTACCGGGTGCCCTTCTTCCTGAACAACGTGCACCCCGACGAGGATCCCGGCGTGGACGCCCAGCTCAACGTGCTGCGGGCCCTGGCCACCCAGGAGACCATCACCTACAACACCCTCACCGGCTTCCTGGACGAGAGCGTGGACATCTCCACCATGTTTGCCCCCGACGTGATTGATCTGGGCATCACCGGACTGGGCTCCCAGAAGTTCACCGCCGACGCGGAGGGCAACATTCAGGACAACACCGGCGTCAACGATGCCAGCGAACTCTACGACATCAGCGGGGACATCGAGCTGAATGTGGACGAGATCCTGGACAACCTCATCTTCGTCATCTGCCCCAACGAGAACCCCGACGGCCGCACCTACAACACCCGCCGCAACGACAACGGCTTCGACCTGAACCGCGACGCCTCCAACCAGACCCAGAACGAGACCACCAACCTGGTTCAGGTGATCAACGACTGGAACCCGGTGGTCTTCGCCGAGCTCCACGGCTACATGACCTCGTTCCTGGTGGAGCCCTGCACCCCGCCCCATGAGCCCAACTTGGAGTACGACCTGCTGGTGAAGAACTTCGCCCTGGGCGCCGAGGCCTTCGGCACCGCGGCCCTGGGCACCATGTCCGCCACCCGCGAGGAGCACCCCGACACCCTCTACTGGTCCTACTACACGCCTCTGCGGGATGACTACGACCCCTCCACCATGCACTGGTCCGCCTGGGACGACCTGTGCACCAACTACGGCCCCAGCTACGCCATGCTGAACTGCGGCTCCCTGGGCTACACCGTTGAGACCCCCTACAACAACCAGGCCTCCACCGACCTGTTCGAGTACGGCATCTACGGCCTGATTGACTACGTCATCGAGAACAAGGACGACATCTACCACAACCAGCTGGAGTTCTTCCGCCGCGGCATCGAGAACGAGGACCACCGCGACGACATGGAGAAGTGGTATGTGGACGTCAACAACAACAAGCTGGACTCCGATACCTGGCGCGTCCCCTACGCGGGCAACGACAACTACTTCCCCGAGTACTACGTGATCCCCGTGGACTCCGCCTCTCAGCGCGACATCGCCGACGCCTATGAGATGGGCGAGTTCCTGCTGCACAACGGCGTGAAGCTGTCCGTCCTGGACGAGGACACCGCCGTGGGCGGCGTCACCTACGCCGCCGGCTCCCTGGTGGTGGATATGCACCAGGCCAAGCGCAACTACGCCAATGCCGTGCTGTGGGAGGGCGCCGACGCCTCCGCCTCCGGTTTCCCCGACCTGTACTCCGAGTCGGTGTCCAACTTCCCCGCCATGCGCGGCTTTGACTGCATCGCCGTCACCACCGAGGGCGCCTTTGACGGCGTGCTCACCGAGGTGACCAGCATCGCCGGCGCCTCCGAGCTCACCGGCACCAGCGGCGACATCGTCATCCTCTCCAACAACGGCAACGAGGCCGTCCGGGCCGTCAACGCCCTGCTGGATGCCGGCCGCACCGTGGGCATGGTCACCGACGGCGACTACAAGGGCGACTTCGTCCTCTCCCTGGAGAGCTATCAGTCCGTGGCGGGCGACTATGCCCTCTCCGCCGCCCGGGTGAGCGAGATGCCCGCCGCCAGCGCCATTGAGAAGCCCACCATCTTCCTGGCCGGCCGCTATGACGAGTTCTCCGGCGCCGTCATCACCGAGGGCTACTTCGCCCAGTTCTTCAGCCAGGGCTACGGCTATGAGAACTACCGCAACGTCTACAACAACGGCACCTCCAACTACGACGTGGAGTCCTATGTGGAGCAGCTGGGCTTCACCGTCACCGATGATCCCGCCCAGGCCGACATCATCGTGGGCAACGTGGCCCTGAACCAGGGTGAGAAGGGCGAGGCCGCCGTGGCCGCCGTCAAGGCGGGCACCCCCTACATCGCCACCGGCTCTGATCCGCTGGCCTACATCACCGAGAACCTGGTCACCGATCTGGAGTACACCACCCTGGGCATGGAGGCCCTGCATACCGTCTCCTATCCCACCGACAGCCTGACCACCGCCAGCTACGCCGCCGATGAGGACTTCGTCATGTATACCTACAGCTGCGGCGTGCTCACCTCCGTCCCCGCCGACGCCACGGTGCTGATTCAGGCCATTGACGAGGACAGCTTCATCGCCGGCTGCTGCCTCAACGAGGACGGCACCCCCATTGACGGCTTCGTGGAGGCCATCGCCCTGGAGCGGAACGGCATGGATCTCACCATCTTTGCCAACTCCGTCAACAACCGGGCCCACCAGCAGGACGACTACCGCTATGTGACCAATACCATCTATGCCAAGATGCTCTCCGACCAGCCCCTGGATCTGGATGCCGTCTCTGTCAGCTTTACCGACGTCCCTGACAGCCACTGGGCTTCTGACGGCATCGCCTATGCGGTGGACAACGGCCTGATGACCGGCACCTCCACCACCACCTTCTCCCCCGCTGCATCCACCACCCGCGGCATGCTGATGACCGTGCTGGCCCGCCAGGCCGGCGTGGATACCAGCACCGGCAGCACCTGGTATGAGGCCGGGATGAACTGGGCTGTGGATGAGGGCATCTCCGACGGCTCCAACCCCAACGGCTCCATCACCCGGCAGGAGCTGGCCGTCATGCTCTACCGCAGCGCCGGCGCACAGCCCGGCACCGCGGATCTGAGCGGCTATGCCGACGGTGACTCCGTGGCCTCCTGGGCCGCCGACGCCGTGCGCTGGGCCGTGGATGAGGGCATCCTCTCCGGCAAGAGCGGCAACCGGCTGGATCCCGCCGGAACCGCCTCCCGGGCCGAGGTGGCCGTCATGCTCCAGCGCGCCTTTACCTGAGTTCTGGAACCAGCTTCCACTTTCCCCTTTCCACCCCCGCACAAGGAACCCGGCTGCGCATAATGCGCAGCCGGGTTCCTCTGATGTTACAGGATTTGTCTGACGGCTGCTCCAAATCCGGCGGAGAGCGCCTCAGCAATTAGATAGTGCGACCGAAAATTTTGTTCGTTTTTATAAAAATTTTTCTGCCTTCAACAGATTGCCATATTTTGTTCCGGCTTCCCTGATAAAATCCAATAAAGGAAGATTTTTTGCGCATTTTGATGCCGTGCAAAGCGGAGTTTCGGGATTTTTTGCGTTGCATGGAGCGCGTGAGTTTGTTATAATATTCACAATGTGCCGCCGGGAGCGCGCATCCTCTGCGGCCTGGGTCTTTCAGAGGCTCCGGCCCGGAGATTCCGCGCCCGACCGCACCCCCCACACTGAACTGGAGGAATGTACCATGCCCATGAAACGACTCCCCGCAATCGCCCTGTCCCTGGCGCTGAGCCTCGGGCTTTTGGCCGGCTGCGGCACCACCGCCGTGGTGGCCGTCCCGGCTCCCACGCCCTCGGCTGCCCCCACCGAGGCACCGGCGGCCCAGCCCTCCTCCCCTGTTGATGCCTCTTCCGGCGAGGCCGTAAAGACCGGCCTGTCCCTCATCACCTCGGTGGGCAGCAGTACCAGCGCCACCGCCGAGGGCGACGGCCTGGCCCAGGCCGACATCACCCTGGTGGCCGTCACCGTGGGCGAGGACGGCGTGATTGACGACTGCGTGATCGACGCCATTCAGTCCAAGGTGAACTTTGACGCCGCCGGCCAGCTCATCACCGATCTCTCCACCCCGGTGGCCTCCAAGAACGAGCGCGGAGACGACTACGGCATGCGGAAAGCCAGCTCCATCGGAAAAGAGTGGAATGAGCAGGCCCAGGCCATCGCCGACTATGTGGTGGGCAAGACCATCGACCAGGTGACCGGCATCGCCGTCACCGAGGACGGCAAGGCCGGCGACGCCGACCTGGCCGCCTCCGTCACCATGTCCATCGGCGGCTATCTGGAGGGGATCCAGCAGGCCGTAGCCAACGCCCAGCATCTGGGCGCCAGCAAGGGAGACACGCTGGTGCTCACCTCCACCACCAGTCTGTCCGACAGCAAAAACGCCACCGCCGAGGAGGACGGCCTGGCCCAGGCCTACGCCACCGTGGGCGCCATTACCATGAATGGGGACACCATCACCAGCATGGTCATTGACGCGGTGCAAGCCAGCGTGAACTTTGACACCGCCGGCCAGATCACCACCGATCTCACCGCCGCCCAGACCTCCAAGAACCAGCTGGGAGACGACTACGGTATGCGGAAAGCCAGCTCCATCGGCAAGGAGTGGTATGAGCAGGCAGCCGGCTTTGCCGCCTATGTCACCGGCAAGACCCCGGCGGAGGTCAGCGGCATCGCCGTCACCGAGGACGGCAAGACCGCCGACGCGGATCTGGCCGCCTCCGTCACCATCTCCATCGGGGCCTTCCAGACCCTGGTGGACAAGGCGGCGTAAGATATGCGGCGTCTCCCCTTTCTTCTGCTGACCCTTCTCCTGCTGGCGGGCTGTGCCGGAGCGCCGGCAGCCGCCCCCTCCCCCGGCCTTACCCGGTATGAGGCCACCTTTCTCACCCTGTTCGACACGGTGACCACCATCAAGGGCTACGCCGCGGACGAGGCCGAGTTCCAGGCCACGGCCCAGGAGATCCACGACGGCCTGCTGGAGTACCACCAGCTCTACGACATCTACAACGAGTACCCCGGCGTGGTCAACCTGAAAACGGTCAACGACGCCGCCGGCGGGCCGCCGGTGAAGGTGGAGCAGCCCATCCTGGATCTGCTGCTCTTTTGCCGGGAGGTCTATACAGAGACGGAGGGCAGGGTCAACGCCGCCATGGGCAGCGTCCTCTCCCTGTGGCATGAGGCCCGGGAGGCGGGCATCAACGACCCGGAGCACGCCGCCCTTCCCGACCGGGCCGCCCTGGAGGAGGCCGCCCTCCACACGGATTTCTCCGCCGTAGTCATCGACGAGGCGGCCTCCACCGTCCAGATCACCGACCCGGAAACCCGGCTGGACGTGGGCGCCATCGCCAAGGGCTACGCCGTGGAGCAGGTCTGCCGGGAGGCCCCCGCCGGTCTGCTGGTCAGCGTGGGCGGCAACGTCCGGGCCACCGGCCCAAAGGCCGACGGCCAGCCCTGGGTGGTGGGCGTACAGTCCCCGGACGGGGATGGGGAGGAATTCCTGCACACCCTGGAGCTCAGCCAGGGCTCGGTGGTGACCAGCGGCGACTACCAGCGGTACTACACGGTGGACGGCGTGCGCTACCACCACATCATTGACCCCGACACGCTGCTCCCCGCCGCCTACTGGCGCTCGGTGACCATCGTCTGTGCCGACTCCGGCCTGGCCGACGCCCTCTCCACCGCCCTGTTCACCCTCCCCCAGGAGGAGGGACAGGCCCTCCTGAACCGCTGGGACGCCCAGGCCATGTGGGTGGACGCCTCCGGCCAGCAGTTCTACAGTCCCGGCTTTTCCGACTTGATTCGCACTTAGCTCTCCCCCATCGGGAGAATTTGATCCTGACAAAGAGGTGAATCCATGAGATATCTGTTCTGGGGCGGCGTCCATCCGGACGGCCGCAAGGAGCTCTCCCGGGGTGCCCCCCTGTCCCCCGCTCCCCTGCCCGCCCAAGTTGTGATCCCCATGCTCCAGCATATCGGCAAGCCCTGCACCCCCCTGGTAAAGCCCGGTGACACCGTGCGCCTGGGCCAGAAGATCGGCGACGCCGAGGGCCTGAGCGCCACGGTGCACGCCTCGGTCTCCGGCCGGGTTCTGGCGGTGGAGCCCCGCCCCCACCCCTCCGGACGGCCGGTGCTGTCGGCGGTGCTGGAGAACGACGGCCTGGATACCCCCGACCGCACCCTGGTGCCCCACGAGACCCTGGAAGGCCTCTCACCGGACGATCTGCTCACCATCATCCGGGAGGCCGGCATCGTGGGCATGGGCGGCGCCACCTTCCCCACCGACATCAAGGCGGTCAGCGCCGCCGGACGGGTGGACACCGTCCTCCTCAACGCCTGCGAGTGCGAGCCCTATATCACGGCGGACGACGCACTGCTGTGCAGCGCGCCGGAGCGGGTGCTGCGGGGCGCCTCGGTGCTCCGGGCCATCCTCCAGCCCGACCGGGTGGTGCTGGCTGTGGAGGACAACAAGACCCAGGCCATCGACTCTGTCCGCCGCTGCCTGGAGCAGTATCCGGGCATAGAGCTGGCGGTGCTGCCCACCCGCTACCCCCAGGGCGCGGAGAAGCAGCTGGTGCAGGCCGTCACCGGCCGGCAGGTTCCCCCCGGCAGGCTGCCCATCTCTGTGGGCTGCGGCGTGTTCAACGCCGGCACTGTGGCCGCCATCTGCCGGGCGGTCTTTTATGGGGAGCCCATCACCCGCCGGGTAGTCACCGTCACCGGCGAGGGGGTGCGGGAGCCCAAAAACCTCATTGTCCGCATCGGCACCTCCTATCAGGATGTACTCGCCGCCGCCGGCGGCCTGACGGAGGACGCTTGCAAGGTGATCACCGGCGGCCCCATGATGGGCATCGCCCAGGAAGATCTCTCCGTCCCTGTCCTCAAGGGCACCAACGCGGTGCTCTGCCTCACCCGGGATGCCGCTACCCCCGCCCGGCCGGTGTGCATCCGCTGCGGCAAGTGCGTGGAGGCCTGCCCCATGCACCTCCAGCCCCTGTACCTCTATCGCTACGAGGCGGCGGGCAGTCTGGACGCCCTGGAGGCGCTCCACGTCTCCGACTGCATCGAATGCGGCTGCTGCTCCTACGTCTGCCCGGGCCAGCTCCCCCTGGTGGAGCGGTTCCGCGCGGCCAAACAGACCTTAAAGGAGGGAAATGCCTCTTGAAGCTGATCACTTCCTCTTCCCCCCACATCCGCAGCGGGGAGACCACCCGCCGCGTCATGGGCACCGTGCTGCTGGCCCTCCTCCCCGCCCTGCTGGCGGGCGTCTGGTTCTTCGGCCCCCGGGCTCTGCTGCTGGTGCTGGTGACCGTGGCCGCCTGTGTGGCCTCTGAATGGGTCTTTCTGGCGATCACCAGAGGGCCCGGCTCTGTACTGGATGGCTCCGCCGCCGTCACCGGCCTGCTGCTGGCCCTGACCCTGCCCGCCACCACCCCCTACTGGATGGCCGCGGTGGGCGGCGTCTTCGCCGTTGTGGTGGTCAAGGGCCTGGGCGGCGGCCTGGGCCAGAACATCTTCAATCCCGCCCTGGCCGCCCGTGCCCTGCTCCTGCTGCTGTGGCCCGCCAGCCTGACCCGCTACGCCCCCGTGGGCGCAGAGCTGCCCCTGTTCTCCTCGGCGGCGGACGTGGTGACCGCCGCCACCCCCCTGCACAGCATGGTGATGCCCGCCCTGCCGGAGATATCTCTGGCCGATATGTTCCTGGGCAGCATCGGCGGCTGCATCGGCGAGGTATCCACCCTGGCCCTGCTGGTGGGCGGCGCCATCCTGATCTGGCGCAAGGTCATCTCCTGGCGTATCCCGGCCGCCTATCTGGGCACGGTGGCCTTCCTGGCCCTGGTGTTCCCCCGGGGACAGGAGCCTTTGAGCTGGATGCTCTACAGCCTGATGGGCGGCGGTGTGATGCTGGGGGCCATCTTCATGGCTACGGACTACGCAACCTCCCCCGTCCTGCCCAGGGCCCAGCTGATCTATGGCGTCGGCTGCGGTGTGCTGACCATGCTCCTGCGCTATAACAGCCTCTATCCGGATGGGGTCACCTACGCCATTCTGCTGATGAACGCCTGCGCCTGGGCGCTGGACAAGCTCCTGCCGCCGGTGCGCTTCGGGGTTCGGAAAGGAGGGGAGGCCGGATGAGACAGAAAGCCCTTGTGCGGGCCGCTGCCGTGATTGCGGCCGCCTTTTTGATCCTGCTGGCCCTCTCCGCCGCGCTGGCCCCCGTGGAGGCGGAAAACACCGCTGCGGAGCGGGAGTCCATCTTTCAGATCCTGCTGCCTGACGGCGGCCCCTTCGAGGAGGAGCCCTATTCCGGCGAGGACGCCAACATCTCCGCCGTCTACCGGGGTACCACGGGCTACATCGTGGAAACCGTCACCGCCGGCTACGCCGGGGACATCACCATGCTGGTGGCCGTGGACTTCCAGGGCACCGTGGTGGGCACCGTGGTGCGGGACATGGAGGAGACCTTCGGCCTGGGCATGGAGGCCCTCTCCGACGCGGAATTTCTGTCCCAGCTGGTGTGGAGCCAGGGCGACCTGGCCGTCGGGGAAAATTTTGACGCCATCACCGGCGCCACTGTCACATCCCGGGCGGTGGCCAACGCGGTCAACTCCGCCTCCGCCTTTGTCACCGGGGCGGACGTGAGCTCCGGCGCCACAGAGTGGGGAGGTTGAGTCCATGCAGAAAAACTATACGCTGAATATCCTTCTGGCCGCGGTGGTGGGGCTGGCCAGCCTGGCTGCCCTGCTGTGCCGGGTGTTTCTCCCCGCCGCCATTCTGCCTGTGGTGAGCCTGCCCGCCGTGGCCGCCCTGGTGCTGATCGCCCTGGTGCTGGAGTGCTACCTGACAAAGCCCATTCCCCAGCGCGACTGGGGCGTGACCGGGCTTTTGGGCGCGCTGACCTTCGGCCTGCTCCCCTTCGGGGCCGGGCTTACCGCCGGCGGCGAGGCGGTGCGGCTGGCCGTGGTGGGCGGTGCCGTCTTTCTGGTACTGACCTTCCTGTTCACCACGCTGCGGGAGCGGCTGGTCTCCGGCCGCGCCGGGCGGCTGGCCCCGCTGGTCACCGGCGGCGTCCTGTTCCTGGCCTGCCAGTGCTTTATCGGCATGGTGCTGTAAGCCGCAGATGATTTTTATGAACCACAAACCAGCAGAGGCCGGGCAAGCTGCCCGGCCTCTGCTTTTTCTCCGCTGGGTACCATTTTGACCCCGATGTAGGTACTGAAGAACTGGGCCACCTGGAGATGATCGGCGCCATCGTCCACCAGCTGACCCGCAACCTGAACGATGAGCAGGTGCGGGAGGGCGGCTTTGCCCCCTACTTTGTAGACCACACCACCGGCGTCTACCCCACCGCCGCCTCTGGCTTCCCCTGGAACGCCGCCTCCATGGCGGTGAAGGGCGACGTGATCTGCGATCTGTCCGAGGATATGGCCGCCGAACAGAAGGCCCGGGTTACCTATGACAACATCCTGCGCATGTCCGACGACCCCGACGTCAACAATGTCATCCGCTTCCTGCGGGAGCGGGAGATCGTCCACTTCCAGCGATTTGGCGAGACAAAGCGTACAAGAGGAATAGAGCTGCTGACACAGGGCCGCCGCAGATCGCGGCGGCCCTGATTGATATGGGGCACAAGAAATCTGCTACCGAAATGCGCCGTGATGTGCTATGATGATCGGGAAACGGCAAAGGAGGCAGCGGAATGGAGCGGATTTTTCTTCTGGAGGATGACGAGGCGCTGGGCCGGGGGATCACCATGGCCCTGGAGGGGTCGGAGCGGGCTGTGTTCCGGGCGGGAACGCTGGCAGAGGCGGAGGAAATCCTGTCCCGGGAGCGATTCTCCCTCCTGATTCTGGATGTCAATCTGCCGGACGGAAGCGGCCTCGAGCTGCTGAAACAGCTCCGGCAGCGGGGCGATTCCGTGCCGGTGATCCTGCTCACCGCCAACGATCTGGAGGTGGACATCGTCGCCGGGCTGGAGCTGGGGGCCGACGACTACATTACCAAGCCTTTCTCCCTGGCAGTGCTCCGGGCCAGGGTGAACACCCAACTGCGCCGGGGCGGCACAGCCCAGCCGGAGCGGCTGGAGCTGGGCGGCTATATCTTTGACTTTGGCCGGATGAGCTTTTCGAAGGAGGGCGTACCCGTGGAGCTGAGCAAACGGGAACAGCAGCTCCTGCGGCTGCTGGTGGAGAACCGGGGGCAGACCCTCACCCGGGCGGCGCTGGTAGACCGTATCTGGACGGATGGGGCGGAGTACGTGGATGAAAACGCCCTCTCCGTCACGGTGAAGCGGCTGCGGGACAAGCTGGAGGACACACCCTCCCGCCCCCGCTATATCAAAACGGTGTACGGATTGGGCTACACCTGGGCGGTGGATTGATATGAATTGGGATGCTTGGATTGTGGCCGGATTGCTTCTGGCCCTGGTGGCCGCCGTGGGGCTGGCTCTGTTCTCCCTGTGGCGGACGCGGCGCACCCTGGACACCCTGGAGCAGATGCTGGACGACGCCGCCCGGGGACAGTTCCGGGAGACCCGCTTTGACGAATCCCGCCTCTCCGCCCTGGAAACCCGTATGGCCCACTATCTGTCCGCCTCCTCTATGACCTCCGGCCGGCTGGAGCAGGAACAGGCCGCCATCAAAGCCCTGATCGGGGACATCTCCCATCAGACCAAAACCCCCATCGCCAACCTCCAGCTCTACAGCCAGCTGCTGGCGGAGCAGGAGTTGCCCCAAGAGTGCCGTACCTGTGTGGCCGCGCTGAGCGAGCAGGTGTCCAAGCTGCGCTTCCTCATCGATGCGCTGGTCAAGACCTCCCGGCTGGAGACCGGCGTGCTCACCCTGTCCCCCAGGCTCCAGGACATCTCTCCCCTGCTGGAACGCACTGCCACCCAGGCCGCGCCCGGGGCAACTGACAAGGGGATCTCCTTGACGGTGGAGCCGACGGAGCTCACCGCCAGGTTTGACGAGAAGTGGACGGCGGAGGCCCTCTACAATCTGGTGGACAATGCCGTCAAATATACCCCTGCCGGTGGCCGGGTGACACTCCGGGCCGTGGGCTACGAGCTGTTTTGCCGCATCGACGTCACCGACACCGGCCCCGGAATCCCGGAGGACGAGCAGCCCCGGATTTTTGGCCGCTTCTACCGCTCCCCCGCCGCCAGGGGTCAGGAGGGCGTGGGCATCGGCCTCTACCTCAGCCGCCAGATCGCCCAGCGGGAGGGCGGATATCTCAGGGTGTCCAGCCGCCCGGGGGCCGGGAGCACCTTCTCCCTGTTTCTCCCCCGGGAGGAGCCCCCGGCTGTCGGCTGAAATCTTTCCAAAGTGTTAGATTTCGGAAAGAATGTGGTAAGATTGATCTGCTAAAGTGTGTATCGCTGAAAAGCGATACACACTTTTTTCCGGGAGGAACTGCAATGAGCATCTTAGAGACCAGAGAGGTGCGTAAGTTCTACGGCTCCGGCGAGACGGAGGTTCGGGCCCTGGACGGGGTGAACCTGACGGTGGAGAAGGGCGAATTCGTGGCGGTGGTAGGCACATCCGGCTCCGGCAAGTCCACCCTGCTCCACATGCTGGGCGGCCTGGATCGCCCCACCGGCGGCACCGTCACGGTGGACGGACGGGAGCTCTCCGCCCTGAAGGACGAGGAGCTGACCATCTTCCGCCGACGGAAGATCGGCTTTGTGTTCCAGAACTACAACCTGGTGCCGGTGCTGAACGTATACGAGAACATCGTCCTGCCCATCCAGCTGGACGGCCGGCAGCCGGATCAGGACTATCTCAACCGGATCATCGAAACCCTGGGGCTGGGGCGCAAGCTCCAGAATCTGCCCAACAACCTGTCCGGAGGCCAGCAGCAGCGGGTGGCCATCGCCCGGGCCCTGGCGGCCAAGCCGGCCATTCTCCTGGCGGACGAGCCTACCGGCAACCTGGACAGCAGAACCAGCCAGGACGTGATGAGTCTGCTGAAGGTCACCGGCCAGAAGTTCGGCCAGACCATTGTGATGATCACCCACAATGAGGAGATCGCGCAGATGGCCGACCGGATCGTCCGCATTGAGGACGGCCGTATCGTGGTGAGAGGGTGAGCGCCATGCTGAAGGTTTCCAATGGAGCGGTGATCCGCCGCATGGGCTGGCGAACCATGAAGGCATCCAAAACCCGCAATCTCATCGCCGTGCTGGCCATCGCCCTGACTACGGTGCTGTTCACATCCCTCTTTACCATCGCCATGTCCATCAACGACGGGTTCCAGCAGTCCAACTTCCGGCAGGTAGGCGGCTTCTCCCACGGCGGCTTCAAGTACCTGACGGAGGAGCAGTTTGAGGAACTGCGGGACGACCCCCGCATCGGCCAGTGGGGCCTGCGGCGCTTCCTGGGTATGCCCACCCAGGCGCCATTCAACAAGTCCCACATTGAGGTGAGCTACGCCGACGGCAACTACGCCCACTGGGCCTTCTGCGACCCGGTGGAGGGCTCCCTGCCCCAGGAGGGCACCGACCAGGCCGCCACCGACACGGCGGTGCTGGAACTGCTGGGTATTGAGCCGGAGATCGGCGCGAAATTCACCCTCACCTTCGATGTGGACGGCCACACCACCACCCAGACCTTCACCCTCTCCGGCTGGTGGGAGCGGGACGAGGCCATCGCGGCCAGCCACGTCCTGATCCCGGAGAGCCGGGTGGACGCTGTCCTGGCCGAGGTGGGCGTGGATCCCGCCAGCTCCACCAACGGCATGACCGGCACCTGGAACCTGGACGTGATGCTGAAGAGCGGCTCCCGGCACATTGAGCGGGATCTGAACCAGATCCTGGCCGACCACGGCTACCAGAACGAGACCGCCGGGGCCAACTACATCGACATCGGTATCAACTGGGGCTACACCGGCGCCCAGCTCAGCGACAACCTGGATCCCATCGTGGTCATCGCCATCGCCGCCATGCTGCTGCTCATCATCTTCACCGGGTATCTCATCATCTACAACGTGTTCCAGATCTCCGTCACCAACGACATCCGGTTCTACGGCCTGCTGAAAACCATCGGCACCACCCCCCGGCAGCTGCGGCGGATCATCCGCCAGCAGGCGCTGACGCTGTCCCTGGCGGGCATCCCTCTGGGGCTAATCGTGGGCTGGTTCATCGGCGGCCAGATCACGCCGGCCATCGTGTCCCAGCTGGACGGAATCGTGCCCACGACCTCCGTGAGCCCGGTGATCTTCCTGGGGGCGGCGCTGTTCTCCCTGGTGACGGTGCTCCTCTCCTGCCGGAAGCCCGGGCGGGTGGCCGCCAAGGTCTCTCCCATCGAGGCGGTGCGGTACACCGAGGGCGGCGGCATCAAGCGCAAGCAGAAAAAGGGCCGCAAAGGCGTGTCCCTCCTGTCCATGGCCTGGGCCAACCTGGGCCGCAGCCGGAGTAAGACCGCCGTCACTGTCACCTCCCTTTCCCTGGCGGTGGTGCTGCTGACGGTGACGGTGAACTTCACCAACGGCTTCGACATGGATAAGTATGTGTCCAACTTCACCGCCAGCGACTTCATCGTGGCGGACGCCGGGAAGTTCCAGAACAGCGTCCTGGATTTCACCACCGACATGGCCGTGCCCCAGTCCGTCATGGACGATATCAGCGCTCAGGGCGGCATCACAGACAGCGGCGTGATCTACGGCCAGACGTTCGGGGCCCTGGAGTATGTCACCGAGGACTGGTTCCGGCAGAATAAAGAGCGTTTCTACACCCCGGAGCAGATGGACAACCTGATCCGCCTGACCGGCCGAAACGAGGAGGGCCTGCTGGCCGACCGAATCCAGCTCTCCGGCATGAGTGACTTCGCTCTGGATCACCTGACCGTGCTGGAGGGGGATCTGGACAAGCTCCGGGAGGACGGTGGGCGGTACGTGGCCGCCGTGTACAGCGCCGACGAGACCGGCAATGCGGATCTGGACTCCAACTGGGCCCGGCTGGGGGACACCGTCACCGTCCGCTATGTGGAGGAGACAGAGTATGTGGATCCGGACACCGGCATCGCCTATTTCAGCATGGAGGATGTGCCCGCCGGGGCAAACTGGGTGGAGCAGCCGGTGAAGTACCGGGACGTGGAATATGAGGTGGCCGCCCTGGTGTCGGTGCCCTCCGCCTTCAGCTACCGCTACTACGGGGCGGACGAGTTCATCCTGAACGACCAGACCTTCATCCAGGACAGCGGCACGTCGGACGTGATGTACTACGCCTTTGACACCGCTGACGAGGCCAATGACGCCATGGAGGAATTCCTGCGGAACTACACGGAGAACGTGAACCCCCAGTTCGATTACGAGAGCAAGGCCCTCTACGCTGCGGAGTTCGAGGGTATGCGCTCCATGTTCCAGCTGTGCGGCGGGGCGCTGAGCTTCATCGTGGGGCTGGTGGGGGTGCTGAACTTCTTCAACGCTATCCTCACCGGCATCATCGCCCGGAAGCGGGAGTTCGCCGTACTCCAGTCCATCGGCATGACCGGAAAACAGCTGAAAACCATGCTGGTCTGTGAGGGACTGTTCTATGCCCTGGGGGCGGCGGTGATCTCCCTGGTGCTGACCCTGGTTCTGGGGCCGGTGGCCTTCACGGCGGTGGGGAGCCTGTTCTGGTTCTTCACCTACCGCCTGACTCTGTCCCCCTTCCTGATCGTAGTTCCGGTGTTTGCCCTCCTGGGTATCCTGGTGCCCCTGGCGGTGTACCGCGCCATCGCACGTTCCACCATCGTGGAACGGCTGCGACAGGAGTAAGCGGCAAGCCACGATGGATTCTGGTTGACAATCAAGTAAAACCTCCGAGGGGAGCACCCGGGAAACCGTCCCGGGCGCTCCCCTTCCCTTTTGCCCGTCATAGGACATCCCTACTGCAGAATATAGTATGACAGGGATGCGGATTGGAGGGGATAATCATTCTGCTTCGGTCAGTCACGTATACCAGTGAGATCCATACCGCTTCCATGCGGAACCAGACCGTGACCATCGAAAATAAAACACCACAGTTAAGTGAGCAGGAGCGCGCCGAGCAATACAGGGCGATTGAGTGCGGCCTGTTCGACATTTTTATCAAATATGAGGATAGCTATTTGAGAGCCGCTGGGGTATGATGTGCCTGTCAGCAGCTCTTTTTCTATCCATTGAACGATGTAGAAAGAGAGTGAATCTATGGACGCTATTTATGCCAGGCAGTCAGTAGACCGGGCAGACAGCATCTCCATTGAGAGCCAGATTGAATTCTGCAAATATGAAACAAGGGGTGAGGCGTACAAAACCTACATCGACCGCGGATACAGTGGAAAAAATACGGAGCGTCCCGGCTTTCAGGAGATGATGTCGGACATGGCGGCCGGCCTCATCCAGAAGGTGATCGTCTATAAGCTGGATCGGATCAGTCGCTCCATCCTGGACTTCTCCACCATGATGGAGACTTTTGGAAAATACCAAGTGGAGTTCGTCTCCACCACAGAGAAGTTCGACACCTCCTCCCCCATGGGCCGCGCCATGCTCAACATCTGCATTGTGTTCGCCCAGCTGGAACGGGAGACCATCCAGAAGCGGGTAGCAGACGCCTACTTTTCCCGCAGCCAAAAGAGCTTCTATATGGGTGGCCGGGTTCCCTATGGGTATTGCCTGGTGCCCGCCGTGATCGGCGGCGTCAAGACCTCCATGTATGAGATCGTACCGGAGGAGGCCGAGGTTGTCCGGCTGATGTATGAGCTCTATTCCAAACCGGAGTGCTCCTACGGCGACCTGATCCGAACCTTCCAGGAGCACGGTATCACCCAAAACGGGAAACCGTGGGTGCGCACCAGGATGGCGGACATCCTGCGCAGCCCCATCTACGTCCGGGCGGATCTGTCAGTCTATCAGTTCTACCAAAACCAAGGAGCCATCATCGCGAATGACCCTTCCGATTTCATTGGCACCAACGGCTGCTACTACTACAAGGGAAAAGAGGGCTCAGGGCGCAAGCAGATGAATCTGGAGGGCAACCACCTGGTCCTGGCCCCCCATGAGGGGATTGTCCCGGCGGATACCTGGCTCAAGTGCCGTCTGAAGTGCCTCAATGCCAAACAGGTGCGGCCCTATCAAAAGGCAAAAAACACTTGGCTGGCGGGAAAAGTGAAGTGTGGAATCTGCGGGTACGCCCTGGTGGAAAAGCACTATGCCAACTCGAAGGCCCGCTATCTGCTCTGCTCCCACCGGATGGACACCAAGGCCTGCCCAGGGCCCGGCACAATCTACACCGATGATTTTGAGAATCTGATTTACGATGAGATGAAGAAAAAGATGGCCATGTTCCAGCGGCTCCGCCGCCGGAACGGCCCTGCCGCAGATTCGGAGCTGACCGCGAGGAAGCTGGAGCTGGCCCGGCTGGAACAGGAGATCGACGCCCTGTTGGAACGGCTGGCACGGGCAGATGATGTGATGTACCGCTATATCAGTGAACGGGTGGGCGAGCTGGATGGCAGAAAGCGGGAACTGGCAAAGGAGATCTCTGAGCGGAGCCTGCGGAAGGAGGTGGACTGCCAGGAGATCACAGGCCATCTGACGCGCTGGGAGGAGCTGAGCTTCGAGGACAAGCGGCAGACCGTAGACCAACTCATCAAGGTGATTTACGCCACCAGCGACAAGGTTCAGATTGAGTGGAGGATCTGACCCCTCCCCTTCCTCTTGTACGCTTCGGCGAAGCGGTGCGCCTGGCCAAGGAGAAGATGGATCAGAAAAATGTCTACTTTACCAACCCGGCCTTTGACAAATAGCAGGAACCGCGCCCCGTGCCGTCCGGCACGGGGCGCGGTTCCTGTTCCCGGCGGAATTGCTTCGGGATTCCAAGCAATCCCGGGCTTGCGTTTTGCCGCGCTTGGCGCTATGATAAAAGAAGTAAACACAGTATTGGCCGGACTTGCAGAGAAACCACAGAGTAAACGGAGTGGACGCATATGGCGGGTGTACAGCTGGAGCATGTGGTGCGGGAATATATCATGGGCAAGACCACCATCCGGGCGGTGGACGATATCAGCTTCACCATTCCGGAGGGCAAATACACCATCATCCTGGGCGCCAGCGGCGCCGGCAAGTCCACGGTGCTCAACATCCTGGGCGGCATGGACTCCCCCACCTCCGGCCTGGTGCGGGTCAACGACAAGGAGATCTCCAAATTCAACAAGCGGCAGCTCACCGACTACCGCCGGGAGAGCATCGGCTTTGTGTTCCAGTTCTACAACCTGATGCCCAACCTGACGGTGCTGGAGAATGTGGAGCTGGCCAGCCAGATCTGCAAGAACCCCCTGGACGCCAGAGAGGTCTTGAATATGGTGGGGCTGGGCGACCGGCTGAACAACTTCCCCGCCCAGTGTTCCGGCGGCGAGCAGCAGCGGGGCGCCATCGCCCGTGCCCTGGCCAAGAACCCGGACGTGCTCCTGTGCGACGAGCCCACCGGCGCTCTGGACTACCAGACCGGCAAAGCCATCCTGGCCCTGCTGTACGATCTGTGCCGGCAGAGCAGAAAAACCGTGATTGTGGTTACCCACAACGGGGCGCTGGCCCCCACGGCGGACATCCTGATCCGCATGAAAAACGGTAAGATCGAGTCCTTCACGGAGAATCCCCACCCGGTGCCGGTGCAGGAACTGGAGTGGTAGCATGATCTGGAAAAACTTTGTGCGGGATCTGCGGCGCACCGCCTCCCGCCTGATCTCGGTGAGTATCATCACCCTGATCGCCGTCATGGTCTATACCGCCCTGAGCGGTATTCTCTTTAACCTGGATCGCATCTCTGAACAATACCTGGAGGGGCAGAACACGGCGGATTACTGGCTGACCGGAACCAGCCTGGACGCCGGTGACTGCCGCACCCTGGCGGAGCTGCCCGGCGTCACCGGGGTGCAGCCCCGCATCGTGCTGGACGCGGAGGAGCGGTACGACAGCGACGTCACCCTCCAGCTCTACGCCGTGCCGGAGGACTACGCCATCAACACTCCCTATGTGGTGGCGGGCACCCTGCCGGACAGCGGACGGGAGATCGCGGTCAGCGATCAGCTGGCCCAGGCCCGGGGCCTCCAGGTGGGGGACTGGTACGAGCTCACCGTCACCGGAACCGGGCGGCAGCTGCGGCTGTATATCTGCGGGCTGATCAAGGATCCCGAGTGCATGTACCTGGTCAACGCCACCAATCCGGCTCCGGATCTCTCCCGGTACGCCTTCGCCTACGGCACAGAGGAGCTCCTCTCCGATTTTATGGGGGCCAACCGCTACAACCAGATCTGCGTCACCACCGACGGCAGCGTCTCCAGCGCCCAATTCCGGGCGGCCGTGGATGATGCCCTGGGAGACCGGGTGATCAATGTGCTGGCCCTGGAGGACAACACCGTTGCCTCCTACCTGATGGAGATGCGGGATAACCTGGCCCCTATCCTGAGCATTTTCCCGGTGCTCTTCTTCCTGTGCGCGGTGCTGATGATGGTGAGTACCATGAACCGCCTGATTGAGAACGCTCGCCCGGACATCGGCACCTTCAAGGCCCTGGGCTACGCTGACAGCACCATCCTGTTCTACTACCTGCTCCACGCCATCCTGGTGGTGGCGGTGGGCTTCCCCATCGGCGCCTGGTCGGGCCGGTATGTGTGCGCCCTCATTGTCAATACCGTGGCCATGGGGTGCGACCTGCCCCCCTACACGGTGGTGCACGACTATGCCGCCTGGGGACAGGCCCTGGGCCTCACCGCCCTGTGCTGCATCGGCAGCGCCTGGCTGGTGGCCCGCTCGCTGCTGAAGGAGACTCCCGCCCAGTGCATGCGCCCCAAGCCCCCCAAGAGCACCAAGGCCGTCCTGCTGGAGCGGTTTCCTCTCCTGTGGCGCCGCCTGGGCTTCAACCAGAAGTACATCATCCGCAACACCTTCCGCAACAAGGTGCGCATGTTTACCTGCATCTTCGGCATCGCCTTCTGTATGGCACTGGTCTTTCTGGCCTTTGCCCTGCGGGACTCCATCGACCACTACTCCGCCGCCCTGTCTGAGGGGCAGAACCGCTACGATCTCATGGTGGATTTCAGCACCTCCGTAACCGAGGGGCAGTACCGCCGGATCACCCAGGACGTGGGGGTCACCGGGGCGGAGCTGGAGATGACCACCGCCGGGTGGCTCTACACCGACAGCCGGCAGGCCACCGCCACCATCACCGTGGCGGAAGATCAGCTCTCCCTCAAGCGGTATGACCCCTATGCCGAGGGTGTCCTGAGCCTGCCGGCGGACGGGGTGGTGCTGGAGGAGGGCCTGGCGGAGGAGCTGGGCGTGGAGGCCGGCGACACAGTGACGCTCCGCTTTACCGGCAGCAGCGCCTACTACCCGGTGAAGGTGGCGGAGCTCAACCGGAGCGTCAGCGGAGTCTACATCAGCCGCAGCCTGTGGCGGAGCCTGGGCCTGGCCTACACCCCGACGGCGGCCTATGTGACGGCGGAAGATCCCGACGCCCTGGCAGCCCGGCTGGCGGACTATGACTTTGTGGATGCCTGGCAGACCCGTGAGGTGGCCACCCAGGCGGCGGTGGATCAGATGAACAGCATGTCCATGGTGGTCTACATCCTGATCCTGTTCGGCGGCGGCCTGGCCTGCATCGTCATCTACAACCTTGGCATCATGAGCTTCTTTGAGCAGATCCGCAGCCTGGCCACCCTGATGGTGCTGGGCTTTCACGATAAGGAGATCAAAACGCTCCAGCTCAGCGAGAACATCATCTTCGCCGTCTGCGGGATCATCCTGGGCATCCCTCTGGGTGTCGCCCTCAACCGGATGATCCTTCAGGCCATCACCACCATGGATCTGGTGGAGGCCACGCGGCCCGTCTCCCTGCTGCTTTCCGGCGCAATAACCCTTCTGTTCGCGCTGGCGGTGAATGTGGTGATCGGGCGGAAGATGCGGGATATTGATATGCTGGGCGCTCTCAAGAGCGTGGAATAACCTGGAGGTGTCAGAGATGAAGGTACGCAGATGGGGGGCGGCGGCCCTGGCCGGGCTGACCGCTCTGCTGGCAGGCTGCTCCGGCGGGCAGGACTCCTACAACACCGTGGCGCCGGAGACCGACGCGGTGGTGGAGCGCACGGTGGAAGCCACCGGCACGGTAGGCTATCATGAGGAGTACTCCGTCATCCCGACGGTCAGCGGGAAAATCCTCTCCTGCTCCGTGGAGGAGGGGGATACGGTGACGGCGGGACAGGTGCTCTATGTCATCGACTCCGGTGAGCTGGAGGATCAGATCACCCAGGCGCAGCTCTCCCTGTCCAGCGCCCAGGCGTCCTACAGCCAGGCGGCGGCCGCCTGTGATGATCTGACCGTGACAGCCTACGCCTCCGGAACTGTCACCGAGGTCTATGTCCACGTGGGCGACTACGTGAATACCGGCACCGCCATCGCCGCCCTGGTGGACAGCGGGAGCCTGACCCTGACGGTGCCCTTTGCGGCGGACGACGCGGCGGCCTTTGCCGCGGGCAGCGCCGCGGTGATCAGCTTTCCCGGCAAGGCCGGAACCGTCAGCGGCACGGTGACCCGGGTATACGACACGCCCACCACCCTGTCCGGCGGCCGGCAGGGGGTGTATGTGGAGCTCTCCTTTGCCAACCCGGGCGCGGTGAGCAGCGGAGACACCGCCATGGCGTCGGTGGGCGGGGCGGCCTGCATGGAGTCGGGCACTGTGGCAAACGCCACGGAGCAGTCCATCTACGCCACCCAGTCCGGCCAGGTGGCCTCCCTCCCCATCCAGGCGGGCACCGCCGTCACCGCCGGCCAGACGGTAATGACCATTGAAAACGCCAGCCTGACCAACGCGGTGACCAACGCCGCCCTGTCGGTGGAGTCGGCCCGGGTCAGCCTGACCCAGCTGGAGGACAGCCTGTCCGACTACACGGTGACGGCGCCGGTGGACGGCACCGTGCTGACGCGCACCTTCAAGACCGGCGACTTCGCCTCCGCCGCCACTCCCCTGGCCACCCTGGCCCAGCCGGAGGATCTGTGCGTCCACACGGACATCGACGAGCTGTAC
This sequence comes from Flavonifractor sp. An10, assembly GCF_002161215.1. GTDB lineage: Bacteria > Bacillota > Clostridia > Oscillospirales > Oscillospiraceae > Flavonifractor > Flavonifractor avistercoris. The sequence goes on along the minus strand of NZ_NFMB01000007.1, from coordinate 159,988 downwards.
ATCAACGAGGTGGGCGTGGGCCAGTCGGCCCGGGTCACCTTCACCACCGACCAGGGCGAGGAGCTGGTCTATGACGGCACCGTGAGCCGGAAGGACGAGACCGGCATCACCTCCGGCGGTGTGACGGAGTACACTGTGGAGATCAGCCTGACGGACACCCAGGCCCTCCAGAGCGGCATGAACGTCACCGTGGAGATCTTCACGGGCCGCAGCGAGGGCTGCATGGCGGTTCCCTCCTCTGCGGTGAGCGGCGGCACCGTCCAGGTGCTGCGGGACGGCCAGCCGGTGACCGTGGAGGTGGAGACAGGCCTCACCGGCGGCGGGTACACCGAGATCATCTCCGGGCTCTCCCCCGACGACCAGGTGATTCTCCCGTCCTGATAAACATTCCTGAGAAGGAGGCTTCCCATGCAACCCATCCTGCTGAAATCTGTCAATCTGTTTGATCCGGAGCCAAAGGGCGTCTGTGATCTGTTCCTGTGCGGCGGCATCGTGGCCGCCGTGGGAAAGAACCTGTCTCCCGCCCTGCCCGATGTGGAGGTGGTGGACGGCAGCGGGCTTACCGCCCTGCCCGGTCTGGTGGATCAGCACGTCCACTTCACCGGCGGCGGCGGAGAGTGCGGCTTCCGCAGCCGGGTGCCCGAGCTCTCCCTCACCGACTTCACCACCGCCGGGGTCACCACGGCGGTGGGCGTGCTGGGCACCGACAGCGCCACGAGAAGTCCGAAAAACCTGCTGGCCCGAACCAAGGCGCTGAACGAGGAGGGCATCACCGCCTACTGCCTCACCGGCGCCTATGACGTGCCGTCTCCCACGGTCACCGGCTCCCTCAAGGACGACGTGGCCTTTATTTCGGAGATCCTGGGGGTCAAGGTGGCCCTGTCCGACCACAGGAGCGGCCACCCCTCCCTGGAGCAGCTCATTCACATGGCCAGCCAGGTACGCCTGGGGGCCCTGACTGCCGGCAAGCCCGGGGTGGTTCACATCCACATGGGCGCCGGGAAGCGGGGCCTGGGGCCTGTCTATGACCTGCTGGAGGCCACGGATCTGCCCATCTGGCACTTCCGCCCCACCCACATGGGCCGCTGGCAGAAGGAGGCCGCGGCATTTGCCCGGCAGGGCGGCATGGTGGACTTCACCGCCGGTGAGGAGCCGGAGAAATGCGCCCTTCCGGTGCTCCGCACCCTGGAGGAGGCGCCGCCGGAGCGGATCACCATCAGCTCCGACGCCGGGGGCAGCATGCCCCGCTGGTCAGAGGATCGGCGCGCCGTGGTGGGAATGGGCGTGGGGAGCATGCGCACCCTCCTCCCTGTCCTCCGCTGCCTGGTGACGGAGCACCACGTCCCCCTGGAGACCGCCGTCTGCCTTGCCACCCGAAACGTGGCCGACGGGCTGTACCTCTCCCGGAAGGGCCGCCTCACCGTGGGGGCGGACGGGGATGTGCTGCTGCTGGATCGGGACTGGAATGTCCATACCGTCCTGGCCCGGGGGGTTCCCATGGTGGCGGGCGGCGTCCCTGTCAAGCTGCCCTATCTCTCATAACAGCGCCAGATGCCAAGCAGCCCGCCGGGTTCCCCCGGCGGGCTGCGGTTTTCTATTGCGTCTGGGCCAGCTCCTGCTGCCGGATGCGTGCCATCTCATGGCGAACCAGGAGCACCGAGGTGAGGAAGGCGGCCCCGTCGGCGATGGGGCCGGCGAACAGTATACCGTCAATGGGCACCGGGAACACCAGCGGCAGGAGGAGGAGCAGCGGAACCAGGAAAATCACCTGCCGGGTCAGGGAGAGCACCGCGCCCCGGATCGGCTTGCCGATGGCGGAGAAAAAGCTGGAGGAGAACATCTGCACCCCGTTGACACAGGCCATGAACAGGAAAATCCGCATGAATTTCACGGCGAATTCCATGTACAGGGTGTTGCCGCTGTCCCCGAACAGGCCCACGATCTGGGCGGGAAACAGCTGGAAGAGCAGAAAGGCGGTGACCGACACGGCCAGGTTATAGGTGATGGACAGGCGGTAGATGTCCCGCACCCGCCGGAACTGCCTGGCTCCGTAGTTGAAGCCGATGATGGGCTGGGAGCCCTGATTGATGCCGATGATGACGGCCAGCATGATGGCGTTGACCTTCATCACAATCCCGCAGGCGGCCAGAGGGATCTCCTTTCCGTAGGGGGACATGGAGCCATAGTAGGTCAGGGAGTTGTTGAGCACGATCTGCACAAAGGTGATGGCCAGCTGATTGAGGCTGGCGCTCAGGCCCAGGGAGACGGCCTGCAGGCAGGCATCCAGCCGCAGGCGGAAGTGCCTTCTCTGGAGCTGGATGCGGTGGAAGTGCCGGGCATAGCGGACGGCCATGAGGAAGGACACGAACTGTCCGGCCACGGTGGCCCAGGCCGCCCCCGCCACCCCCCAGTTGAAGAGGAAAATGCAGATGGGATCCAGAATGGTGTTGATGACCGCCCCCACCAGCATGCAGGCCATGGAATATTTGGGGCTTCCATCCGCCCGGGCCAGATTGCTCATGGCATTGGTAATGATGAGCAGGGGCATGCCCAGGCCGGTGATGCGGGTATAGCTGACGGCATAGGGCATGACGTCCTCTGTAGCCCCGAAGGCGGTGAGCAGAGGCTCCAGAAAGAGCTGGATCACCACCGCGTAGGCCAGTCCGAAGAGCACCATCATGCCGATGGCGTTGCCCACGGCCTCGGCCGCCCGCTCCGGATTTCCCTCCCCCAGGGACAGGGAGAAGCGGGAGGCGCTGCCGATGCCGATAAGCAGGGCAATGGCCAGGCAGATGGTGGTCAGCGGATAGGCCACGTTGGTGGCCGCGTTGCCCAGATAGCCAACCCCCTGGCCGATGAAAAACTGATCCACGATGTTATACAGCGAGCTGACCAGCATGGCGATGATGCTGGGCACGGCAAAGCGCCTGAGCAGGGTGGGCAGCGGCGCATAGCCCAGCGGATTTTCCGTCCGTATCTCCGGCTCCTGATTCAAGTTGTTTCCCTCTCTTTCTCCTGCTGCTCCAGCAGTGCCACCGCCCGGCGGCCCAGACGCTGCAGCAGCTTCTCCAGGTGCTCCCGCTCCTCCTGCGGGAGGCCCTCCATCACCATGGCCTCCCAGCTGTCACAGATATCCAGGATCTGCTGGTAGACCTCCCGCCCCCGCTCCGTGGGATAGAGGCGGCAGGTACGCCGATCCTGCGGATGGAGCTCCTTGCGGAGGAAGCCCCCCTGCTCCAGCGCGGCCAGGGCCCGGGTGATGTTGCTGGGATGAATATAAAAGCGGGAGAACAGGCTGTCCTGGGTGATGCCCGGCTCCCGGCATACCCGGATGAGGTACATGTGCTGGCTGCTGTTCAGCCCGAAGGGCGCCAGCTTTTTGTCCAGATACCGCTTGTTTTGGCGGTCAAGGATGGAGCACCACCGGATAAACTCCATTTTTCCTTCCTCTCAGCAGTTCGGGCGGAGCACAGTGAAAGTCCGTCCCGTGAATTCGACAATATTATAGCCAAAAATATTTGCGCGCGCAATTATAAAATTGCGCGCGCAAATATTTTTGTAAAAAAGCAGAGAGAGGCATCCGCCCCTCCCTGCTTTTTCGGCTTTTTAACGATTATGCCTTGCCGTCGCAGCCCAGCACGTCGATGAGCTTGTGCTTGACCAGCTCCTTGATGTTGGCCCGGGCAGGCTTCAGATACTCCCGGGGATCAAACTTGTCGGGGTGCTCGGCAAAGAACTTGCGGATGGTGCCGGTCATGGCCAGGCGCAGATCGGAGTCGATGTTGATCTTGCAGACCGCGCCGCGGGCGGCCTGACGCAGCTCCGCCTCGGGGATGCCAACGGCATCGGGCATCTTACCGCCGTTCTCGTTGATCATCTTCACATACTCCTGAGGCACGCTGGAGGAGCCGTGGAGCACGATGGGGAAGCCGGGCAGGCGCTTGGACACCTCGTCCAGGATGTCGAAGCGCAGGGGCGGGGGAACCAACTCGCCCTTCTCGTTGCGGGTGCACTGGGCGGCGGTGAACTTGTAAGCGCCGTGGCTGGTGCCGATGGCAATGGCCAGGGAGTCGCAGCCGGTCTTGGAGACGAACTCCTCCACCTCCTCGGGGCGGGTGTAGTGAGACTCCTCGGCGGACACCTGCACGTCGTCCTCAATGCCGGCCAGGGCGCCCAGCTCGGCCTCCACCACCACGCCGTGGTCGTGGGCATATTCCACCACCTTGCGGGTGAGCTCGATGTTCTCCTCGAAGGGCTTGGAGGAGGCGTCGATCATCACGGAAGTAAAGCCGCCGTCGATGCAGCTCTTGCAGATATCGAAGCTGTCGCCGTGATCCAGATGGAGGCAGATGGGCAGGCCGGTCTCAATGATGGCGGCCTCCACCAGCTTGATCAGATAGGTGTGGTTGGCATAGGCACGGGCGCCCTTGGACACCTGGAGGATCAGAGGGGCGTTGACCTCCTTGGCGGCTTCGGTGATGCCCTGGACGATCTCCATGTTATTGACATTGAAGGCGCCGATGGCATAACCGCCGTGATAAGCCTTCTGGAACATTTCCTTGGTAGTAACGAGAGGCATAGCAGTCATCTCCTTTATCGAAATCCATCTTAGATTTTATCAGTTCTCATTGAAAATTTCAAGGGGACGTGCTATGATATTTGGCAGAAATCACCCCGAACTACAGATTCCAATTTTGGATTCAGGAGGGTCAGACATGAGTGAATTGAGAGGGGCCTGTATCATCGCGCAGTCCGGCGGCCCAACCGCCGTCATCAACGCCAGCGCCCTGGGCGTGATCCGCACCGCGCTGGACACCAACTGCATTACCCGGGTGCTCGGCGCCGCCTACGGCATCAAGGGTGTGCTGGAGGACAAGCTGTACGACATGGGACAGGAGGATCCCGGCGAGCTGGAACTGCTGCGCAGCACGCCGGCCTCTGTGCTGGGCTCCTGCCGCTACAAGCTGGCAGATCCGGAGGGAGACGACACCGATTACCGCCGTATTCTGGAGATCTTCCAGCGCTATGACGTGCGGTACTTTTTCTATAACGGCGGCAACGACTCCATGGATACCTGCAACAAAATCTCCAGGTATATGCAGGCTCAGGGCTATGAGTGCCGCATCATCGGCGTACCCAAGACCATCGACAACGATCTCAACGGCACCGACCACTGCCCCGGCTACGGCTCCGCAGCCAAATACATCGCCACCTCCTGCGCCGAGGTGTGGCACGATGCCCACGTATATGATACCGGCACGATTACCATCATCGAGATCATGGGGCGCCACGCCGGTTGGCTGGCCGGCTCCGCCGCCCTGGCCGGGCTCACCGGCTGCGGCCCCGACCTGCTCTATCTGCCGGAGATCGACTTTGATATGGATCGGTTCATTCATGACGTCAAGGAGATCTACGGAAGGACGGGCAAGTGTATGGTGGCCGCGTCCGAGGGGATCCACTACGCCGACGGCCGTTATGTGTCCGAGGCGGAGATCTCCGCCACCGACGGGTTCGGGCATGTCCAGCTGGGCGGCCTGGCCACCCGTCTGGCCCACATCATCAAGCTGCACACCGGTGCAAAGGTGCGGGGCATTGAGCTCTCTCTGCTCCAGCGGTGCAGCACCCATATTGCCTCCCAGACCGACATTGACGAGGCCTATCTGGCTGGCAAGGCGGCGGTGGAGGCCGCTGTGGCCGGAAATACCGGAAAGATGGTGGCCTTCCGCTGCACCCGGGAGGGCGGCTATCGCTGCGAGACCACGCTGGAGCCGCTGGATATCGTGGCGAACTTCGAGAAAAAGGTTCCCCGCGGATGGATCAACGCCGCCGGCAACGGCGTGGAGCAGCCCTTCCTCGACTACGCCCTCCCCCTCATCCAGGGGCAGGCCGATTACCGGCTGGAGAACTCCCTCCCCCGCTTCGCCCACCTGAAAAAGGTGCTGGCCACGCGGTAGAGGATAAAGGACTCTGCACCCGGTTTTCGTGTGAGCGGGATTCATCCAAATGCCTATGAAGCGGTGTTTCATAACAGGAGGCCGCCGCCCGCAGACAGCGGGCGGCGGCCTCCTTGCCGTATGGATCCAGTGGTTACTGTACGCCGGTCAGGGCGCGCATGACCTCGTAGGTGTGCTGATCCAGGCTCTTGCTCATCTGCAGGGCCTCGGTGATGTCGTAATCCACGTAGTTCTCGCCCTGGAGGGCCACCACGCGGCAGGTCTTGCCCTCGGCCAGCAGCCGCACCGCCTCGAAGCCCATGTAGGTGGCGGTGATCCGGTCGCGGGAGGAGGGGGAACCGCCGCGCTGGATGTGGCCCAGCACGGTGACCCGGGTATCCAGGGCGGTGGCGTCCTCAATGACCTTGCCGACGGCATAGGCACCGCCCTCCACGCCCTCGGCCACAATGACCATGAAGTGGGTGCGCCCGCCCAGGCGGGCCCGGCGGATAGGCTCCAGCAGGTCGTTCTCAATGTCCACGGGGTGCTCGGGGACGATCACGGCGGTGGCGCCGCAGGCCACGCCCACGTTGAGGGCCAGGTGGCCCGCCCGGTGGCCCATGACCTCCACCACGGAGCAGCGCTCATGGGACTGCATGGTGTCCCGCAGCTTGTCGATGGACTCCAGGGCGGTGTTGCAGGCGGTGTCGTAGCCGATGGTGTAGCTGGAGCAGGCGATGTCGTTGTCGATGGTGCCGGGGATGCCCACCACAGAGAGGCCCCGCTCCGCCAGGCGGAGCAGGCCCTGGAAAGTGCCGTCGCCGCCGATGCCGATGAGCGCATCCAGGCCCAGCATCTTGCAGGTAGCCACGGCACGCTCCTGGCCGGCGGGGGTCTTGAACTCCTCGCTGCGGGCGGAGTAGAGCATGGTGCCGCCCCGGCGGGACAGATCGCTGACGCTCTCAAAATCCAGCTTGGTAAAATCGCCGTTGATCAGGCCGTGGTAGCCCCGCCGGATGCCCACGCACTCAATACCCATGTGCTGGCAGGTACGGGCCACGGCACGGATGGCGGCATTCATGCCGGGGGCGTCTCCCCCGCTGGTAAACACGCCGATGCGGCGCACTGCTTTTTCCATGTAGAATCTCCCTTTCTGTATCAGTCGGTCAAACCTTCAGTTCTGTCTCACGGCCCGCCAGGGCGCCGGCATACTTCTCCAGCACCGGCTCCACATCGGCGGCCAGGAACTCCTCCACCTGCTCCGGACACCGGCCGATGTAGCGGGCGGGCTCCAGATGGGCGGTCAGCTCCTCCCGGCTCAGCATGGAGAAGGCCGGGTCGGCGGCGATCAGGTCGATGAGGTTGTTGGACAGGCCCCGATCCTTCACGTTGGCCCCCGCCTCCTGGCTCAGCACCCGGATGCGCTCGTGGAGCTCCTGGCGGTTGCCGCCCCGCTTTACCGCATCCATCATGATGTTCTCGCTGGCCATGAAGGGCAGCTCCTCCAGCACGTGCTTTTCGATGACCTTCTCGTGAACCACCAGGCCGCCGGCCACATTGGCATAGATGTTCAGAATGGCGTCCACAGCCAGGAAGGCCTCAGGCACGGAGAGGCGCTTGTTGGCAGAGTCGTCCAGGGTGCGCTCAAACCACTGGCTGGAGGCGGTGACGGCGGGGTTCACCGCGTCGGCCATGACGTACCGGGCCAGGGCGCAGATGCGCTCGCACCGCATGGGGTTGCGCTTGTAGGGCATGGCCGAGGAGCCGATCTGGTTCTTCTCGAAGGGCTCCTCCACCTCCTTCAGGTGGCAGAGCAGGCGCATATCGGTGGCGAACTTGCTGGCTGACTGGGCGATGCCGGACAGGGTGGACACCACATAGTAGTCCATCTTCCGGGAATAGGTCTGCCCGGACACGGGAACCACCCCGTCAAAGCCCATCTCAGCGGCGATCTTCCGCTCCAGCTCCCGGCACTTCTCGTGGTCGCCCTCGAACAGCTCCAGGAAGGAGGCCTGGGTGCCGGTGGTACCCTTGCTGCCCAGCAGCTTCAGGGAGGCAATGCGGTGCTCCACCTCCTCCAGATCCATCAGCAGCTCATTCATCCACAGGGTGGCCCGCTTGCCCACCGTCACCAGCTGGGCGGGCTGGAAGTGGGTGAAGCCCAGGGTGGGCAGGGCCTTGTACTGCCGGGCAAACCCGGCCAGATGGTTCAGCACCCGCACCAGCTTGTCGCGCACCAGCTCCAGGGCCTCCCGCATCAGAATGATGTCGGTGTTGTCCCCCACATAGCAGCTGGTGGCGCCCAGATGGATGATGGGCATGGCCTTGGGGCAGGCGTCTCCGTAGGTATGGACGTGGGCCATCACGTCGTGGCGGAGCTTTTTCTCATATTCTGCCGCCTTGTCGTAGTCGATGTCGTCAATATGGGCGGACAGTTCGTCCACCTGCTCCTGGCTGACGGGCAGGCCCAGCTCCATTTCGGCCCGGGCCAGGGCCACCCACAGGCGGCGCCAGGTGGTGAACTTCTTATCCGGAGAGAACACATACTGCATCTCATCGCTGGCATAGCGGGAGGACAGCGGACTCTCATATCGGTCGTGACGCACAGGCATAACCTCTTTTCCAGTTCCGTCAAAATACAACGGGACTAGTATACTATAAAACTGGTCGGCTCACAAGGAAAAATTTGCAGGCGGGTTCCGCCGCCGATTCAAGCGGGTTTATCCTATCACAAAAACCGTGCGGGGGCAAGAAAAAATCCCGCAAAAGAACCTGTTCCCTCCGGCCCTTCCTTTGTGGAAAATGGAAAAAAGGGAGTTGACAGGCATCCCTCCGGGTAGTATACTTGTCTCAATTGAATCAGGATCTTCAGGGCGGGGTGCGATTCCCCACCGGCGGTATAGCCCGCGAGCCGAAAGGCATGACCCGGTGTGACTCCGGGGCCGACAGTACAGTCTGGATGGAAGAAGATCGTGTGCCGCAGCGTCTGTTTGCTGTCCCCGCGCGTGTTTGGAAAGAGTGCTCTGGAATTTGCAGATTCCAGGGCTTTTTTGTTTGCCGCGGGGGCGGATGCCCGGCCGTGATGCCTTGGACTCTGGTTCAAGGCATCTTTTCTTTTCGGAGGCGAGGCATACGAGAAAAACAGACGAGGACTACATGACCATGGCCCTGGAGCTGGCGGAGCGGGGTGCGGGCTGGACTTCCCCCAACCCCATGGTGGGGGCCGTCCTGGTGAAGGACGGGGCGGTTATCGGCCGGGGATGGCACCGCAGATGCGGCGGGCTCCACGCCGAGCGGGAGGCACTGGCGGACTGCACCTGCTCCCCCGCCGGAGCCACCCTCTACGTCACCCTGGAGCCCTGCTGCCACCAGGGGCGGCAGCCCCCCTGCACCGACGCCATCCTGGAGGCCGGGATTGCGCGGGTGGTGGTGGGCTCCGGCGACCCCAACCCCCTGGTGGCGGGCCGGGGCCTGGACATCCTGCGGGCCCGCGGCGTCCGGGTGGACACCGGCGTGCTCCAGGGGGCGTGCGACGCCCTCAACCGGGTGTTCTTCCACTACATCCAATCCGGGCGGCCCTATGTGGTGCTGAAATACGCCATGACCCTGGACGGCAAGACCGCCACCCGCACCGGGGCATCCCGGTGGATCACCGGCGAGGAGGCCCGCCGCCGGGTGCACCGGGATCGCCACCGATGCTCCGCCATTCTGGTGGGCATCGGCACCGCCCTGGCAGACGACCCTCTGCTCACCTGCCGTCTTGAGGGCGGCCGCAACCCCCTGCGGGTGATCTGCGACTCTGCCCTGCGGCTCCCCCTGGACTCCAGCCTGGTCAAAACCGCCCGGGAGGTGCCCACGGTGGTGGCCGCCGCCCAGGCCGATCCGGCCCGCCGGGCCGCGCTGGAGGCTGCGGGGTGCCGGGTATGGGAGCTGCCCTGCCCGGACGGACGGGTAGATCTGCCCGCTCTGCTGAACCGGCTGGGAAAAGAGGAGATCGACAGCCTCCTGGTGGAGGGCGGCGCGGCCATGGCCGGGGCCTTCATGGACGCCGGGCTGGTGCAGAAGGTACAGGCCTACATCGCCCCCAAGCTCTTCGGCGGGGCGGACGCCCCCTCCCCCGTGGGCGGCCTGGGGGTGGCCCTGCCGGACAGGGCGCTGCAACTCAGCGGCCTTACCGTCACCCGGCTGGGGGACGACATCCTGCTGGAAGGCGAGGTGGAAACGCATGTTCACCGGGCTGGTTGAGGAGGTGGGCGTCCTCCGCTCCGTCCGCCGGGGGGCCCACTCATCGGTGCTCTCCATCGGTGCCAGGGAGATTCTGGACGGCCTGAAAATCGGGGACAGCGTGGCGGTCAACGGCGTGTGCCTCACTGCCACAGCGGTCGACTCCGGCGGCTTCACCGCCGATGTGATGCACGAGACGCTGAACCGCTCCTCCCTGTCCGCCCTCACGGCGGGCGGCAGGGTCAATCTGGAGCGGGCCCTGCCGGCGGGCGGCCGTCTGGGCGGGCACATCGTCTCCGGCCACATCGACGGCACCGGCACCATCACCGCCAGGCGGCGGGACGACAACGCCGTATGGTACACGGTGGCAGCCTCCCCCTCTCTGCTGCGGTACATCGTGGAGAAGGGCTCCATCGCCATGGACGGCATCAGCCTGACGGTGGCCGGGGTGACGGAGCGGGACTTCTCCGTCTCGGTCATCCCCCACACCGCCGCCGTCACCATTCTGGGCGGCAAGGGGCCGGGGGATGTGGTCAACCTGGAGACCGACATCATCGGCAAATACGTGGAAAAGCTGCTGCGCCCACGGGAGACAGAGGCCGCCCCAGCCGGCGGCCTCACCCTGGAGTTTCTGGCGCAGAACGGCTTCTGAGGAGGATTACTATCATGTTTCAATACAGCACCATTGAAGAGGCCCTGGAGGAGCTGCGGCAGGGCCGCATGATCCTGTGCACCGACGACCCGGATCGGGAGAACGAGGGGGATCTGATCTGCGCGGCCCAGTCCGTCACCACCGAGCAGGTCAACTTCATGGCTACCCACGGCAAGGGGCTCATCTGTATGCCCATGTCCCTGGAGTTCATCCAGAGGCTCCGGTTCCCCCAGATGGTGTCCCACAACACGGACAACCACGAGACGGCCTTCACCGTCTCCATCGACCACGTGTCCACCACCACCGGTATCTCGGCCCAGGAGCGGGCGGTCACCGCCCGGGCCTGCGCCGATGACAGCGCCCGGCCGGAGGACTTCCGGCGGCCCGGCCATATGTTCCCCCTGCTGGCCCGGGAGCACGGCGTGCTGGAGCGGGCGGGCCACACCGAGGCCACGGTGGATCTCCTGCGGCTGGCGGGGCTGAAGCCCTGCGGCCTGTGCTGCGAGATCATGGGGGACGACGGCACCATGATGCGCGCCTCCCAGCTCCAGGAGAAGGCGAAGGAGTGGGGGTTGAAGTTCATCACCATCCGGGATCTCCAGGCCTACCGCAAGCGGCACGAGAAGCTGGTGGAGCAGGTGGCGGTCACCCGCCTGCCCACCAGGTACGGCCAGTTCACCGCCTACGGCTACCGAAACCGGCTCAACGGGGAGCACCACGTGGCCCTGGTAAAGGGGGACATCGGGGACGGCGAAAATGTGCTGTGCCGGGTTCACTCCGAGTGCCTCACCGGCGACTGCTTCGGCTCCCTGCGGTGCGACTGCGGCCAGCAGCTGGCCGCCGCCATGACCCAGATTGAGCGGGAGGGCCGGGGCGTGCTCCTCTACATGCGGCAGGAGGGCCGGGGCATCGGCCTGCTGAACAAGCTGAAGGCCTACGCCCTCCAGGATCAGGGCATGGACACCCTGGAGGCCAACCTGGCCCTGGGCTTTGCCGGAGATCTCCGGGAGTACTACATCGGCGCCCAGATTCTCCGCGATCTGGGGGTAAAGACCATGCGCCTGCTCACCAACAATCCGGACAAGGTGTACCAGCTCGCCGACTTCGGCCTGACCATCGTGGAGCGGGTACCCATCCAGATGGAGGCCACCGAGGAAGACCGCTTCTATCTGGAGACCAAGCAGCACCGCATGGGGCATATTTTGAATTACTGAGAAACGGAAGGGAGCGCTTTGCTATGAAAATCTATGAGGGCAAACTGGTATCCGAGGGCATCCGCGTGGGCATCGTGGCGGCACGGTTCAACGAGTTCATCGTCTCCAAGCTGCTCAGCGGCTGTGAGGACGGCCTGCTCCGTCATGGGGTGCGGAGTGAGGACATCGCCGTGGCCTGGGTGCCCGGCGCGTTTGAGATCCCCCTGGCGGCCCAGGCCATGGCCAAGAGCGGAAAATACGACGCGGTCATCACCCTGGGAGCGGTGATCCGGGGGGCCACCAGCCACTATGACTATGTGTGCGCCGAGGTGTCCAAGGGGGTAGCCAATGTGTCCCTGAACACCGGCGTGCCGGTGCTCTTCGGCGTGCTCACCACGGACACCATTGAGCAGGCCATCGAGCGGGCCGGCACCAAGGCGGGCAACAAGGGCGCCGAGTGCGCCCAGGGGGCCATTGAGATGGTCAACCTGCTGCGGGGCATGGCGTAATCCGTCCAATCCGTAAAGCACCCCCGCTGGCCGCGGCCAGCGGGGGTGTTGTCAGTTTCCCGGGAAATCAGCCCTGGAGGAACTTCTCCAGGCGGTTCAGCCCCTCCTTGATGTTGTCCATGGAGGTGGCGTAAGACCAGCGGACGAAGTTGGGCGCGCCGAAGCCGGAGCCGGGCACCACGGCCACCAGGCCGTATTTCAGGAAGGCGTCGGCAAACACGTCGTCGTCGGTGATCTCCACACCGTGGATGGTCTTGCCGATGAGCTTCTCCAGGTTCATCATCACGTAGAAGGCGCCCTCGGGCTTGATGCAGCTGACGCCGGGGATGGCGTTCATCCGCTCCACGATATAGTTGCGGCGCTCCTCAAAAGCCTGGCGCATGGTCTCCACCTTCTCCTGGGAGCCGGTGAGGGCGGCCACGGAGGCCTTCTGGGAGATGGCCACCGGGGAGCCGGTAGAGTGGCTGACATAGTTGGCCATCACCTTGGCGATCTGGTCGTTGGCGCAGGCGTAGCCGATGCGCCAGCCGGTCATGGCGTAGGCCTTGGACACGCCGTTGATGAGGATGGTGCGCTCCTTGGCGTCCTCGCTGAGGGCGGCAAAGCTGGTGAATTCCCCGCCGTCATAGACCAGGCAGGCGTAGATCTCGTCGGAGATGACATAGATGTCCGCCTTGGTGCATACGGCGGCCAGGGCCTCCAGCTCCTCCCTGCTGTACATCATGCCGGTGGGGTTGGAGGGGTTGTTGAGCATGATGGCCTTGGTTTTGGGGGTAATGGCGGCGGAGAGCTTCTCCGCGGTGAGCTTGAAGTGCTCGGCCTCCGTGGCGGTGACCACCACGGGCACGCCGCCCACCATCTTGATGAGCTCATAGTAGCTGACCCAGTAGGGCGCGGGCAGGATCACCTCGTCGCCGGGGTTGACCAGGGCCCGCAGAGCCAGGTACACCAGGTGCTTGGCGCCGCTGCTCACCACCACCTGGCTGGGCTTGTACTCCAGGCCGTAGTCCGCCTTCATGCGGCCGCACACCGCCTGGCGTAGCTCCACCGTGCCGGCGGCGGGGGTGTAGCGGGTCACGTTCTGCTCGATGGCGGCAATGCCCGCCGCCTTGATCTCGTCGGGGGTATTGAAGTCGGGCTCACCGGCGCCGAAGCCGATGACGTCGATGCCGTCAGCCTTCATCTGCTTGAACATGGCGTCAATGGCCATGGTGGTGGAAGCGCGAACCTCCGTGGCGATCCTGGACAGCTCTTTCAATGGAATCTCTCCCTTGTCTTATCAAATTCTGCCCTATTATATGCCTCAACTTGCAAAATTGCAAGCCCTTATCCAAAAATTCTCGCCAATTATGAATGATTTTTCTTGGCAAAATGCAAAACGGCGTCCATCCGGTTCGGATGGACGCCGTCTGTGGGCTTGTTGTCAGCGGAGCATCCGCGCGCCGATGACGCGGACGATCACGGTACTGAGCACCAGGTTGATGACCAGCTCCAGAGCAAAGTTGATGCTGACCATGGTAAAAATCATATAGGTGAGAACCGTCTGTCCCGCGCTGGTGGCCCACGCCTCCAAAAAGCTGGGGAACAGGAAGAACAGGCCAAGCAGGAAAATTCCGGTGTTGACCACCGGGCTGACAATGCCGGCCGCAACGGAGCCGGCTATCATCCGGCCGTGGGCCAGGCTGTCTCCCACGACAGCCCGATAGACCAGGCCGGCCGCCAGGCCGGCCGCCACTCCCTTGACAATGCAGATCAGGGCGGTCAAAAAGGGATTGGCATTCCAAAGGGCGTTGCCGCCCGCATCCCAGCCGATGATGCAGGTGATGGTCACCACCACCCCGAACACGCCGCCCAGATAGGCGCCCGCTTTGGGGCCGTAGATGGCGGCCCCGATCAGGATGGGGGCCAGGGTCAGGGTGGGGGCGAACACGCCCACCTTGACCAGCGCGCTTGCGACTAGCTGCAGGACTATGACGATGGCCGTCATCAGGGCCAGTCCTGTCAGCCGCCTGGTTTTCTCATGTGCTCTCATATTCACTTTACCTCCTGCTGCCGCTCCTCTCTCCTTCAAGGATGCAGCGCAATGTATTTACTCACGGCGAGCAGCCGTCGAGTACAGGGAAATGGGCCGAAGCGTCACGCCTTCCGGTGCTTTTTTGCGTTGCGCTGATAGAGCAGATAAAGCCCGGTCATGACCAGGTCGGCATCGTAGTGGATATGCCGTTTGCAATAGCGCAGGATGCGGGGGGCGTTGCCGCCGGTGGCAACCACCGTGACCGCCTGCCCCAGCTCCGCCTCCATCCGGTCTACCATGCCGTCCACCATGCTGGCGTGTCCATAGAGCACGCCGGAGCGCATGGCCTCCTCGGTGGTGTGTCCCAGCAGCGTCGGCGTGGACGGGCTCTCCAGGGAGATAGGCGGCAGAGCCGCCGCACGCTCCGAAAGGGCGTCCAGCGCCAGGGCCAGGCCGGGCATGATGCTGCACCCCTCGTACACGCTGCCCACAATCAGGGACAGGGACGTGGCCGTGCCCATATCCACCATGACCAGGGGGCTGGGATACCTGTCAATGGCCGCCACAGAGGAGGCCACAATGTCGCTGCCCAGCTGGTTGTGGATCTCCGCCTTGATGTTCAGGCCCGTCTTGATGCCGGGCCCCACCACCAGAGGGGGCTTCCCGGTGAGCCGTGCGATAGCGTCGATGAAAACAGCGGTCAGGGGGGGCACCACACTGGACAGGATGGCCCCGTCCACCGCCCGCGCCTGGGCGCCGTAGAGATTCAGCACGCCCAGCAGATCAATGGCGCACTGATCCCGGGTTTTGCCCCGGGAGGTCTCCAGCAGGGCCCGGAGGGTCAGCTTCCCCGCCTCGTCAAACAGCCCGACGGTGGTGTTGGAGTTGCCTACGTCTACCGCCAGAATCACAGCCGTCCCCTCCCCTTCTCTGCTTTTGAACTCATTATATCAAATGGGATCTGGCCGGTCAAGAGAAAGGCGGGCAGCCAAGTGTCCGCCCGCCGGAGGCTGTCGATAAACCCTCCAGCCAAAGGATTCGGAGGGAAGGATAGTGTGAAAGGGAACCGTCAGGGTTCCCTTTCGCGTTGGATCAAACAACTTTTTGAAACTTCTTTGAAGTTTCAAAAAGTTCAGCAGCCTGTCGAAAAAACTTTTTCGACAGGCTGAGGCGGGCAGCCAGGTGGCCGCCCGCCGATGGTCAGATATGCTGGCAGATCAGATCTCCCATCTGTCTGGTGCCGATGGGGGTGACGCCGGGCTCGGCGATGTCGGGGGTGCGCCAGCCCTCGGAGAGCACCGCGTCCACCGCCGCCTCCACCGCGTCGGCCTCGGCGGCCAGGTGGAAGGAGTAGCGGAACATCATGGCCACGGACAGGATGGTGGCGATGGGGTTGGCCTTGTCCTGTCCGGCGATGTCGGGGGCGGAGCCGTGGATGGGCTCGTACAGGCCGGGGGCGGTGTCGCCGATGGAGGCGGAGGGCAGCAGGCCGATGGAGCCGGTGACCATGCTGGCCTCGTCGGACAGGATGTCGCCGAACATGTTCTCGGTGACCACCACGTCGAACTGGCCGGGATCCTTCACCAGCTGCATGGCGCAGTTGTCCACCAGCACGTCCTCGTACTGCACGTCGGGATACTCCTCCGCCAGCCGGTGCATGACGGAGCGCCACAGACGGCTGGTCTCCAGCACGTTGGCCTTGTCCACGCTGGACACCTTCTTCCGGCGGAGCCGGGCCAACTCAAAGGCCCGGCGGCCCACCCGCTCAATCTCCTTCTCCGAGTAGGCCATCAGATCGGTACACTCCAGGCCCCGATCCTCGGTCTGGTACTTGTCCCGCTTGCCGAAGTAGACGCCGCCGGTGAGTTCCCGCACCATCATCAGGTCGATGCCCTTCTCCGCCGTCTCCTTTTTCAGGGGACAGGCCCCGGCCATGGCGGGCCGGAGGGCTGCGGGGCGCAGGTTGGCGTACAGGCCCAGATCCTTGCGGATGGCCAGCAGGGCGGTCTCCGGCCGCTGCTCGGCGGGCTTGTCCGGCCCCCACTTGGGGCCGCCCACCGCGCCAAGCAGCACCGCGTCGCAGGCCCTGCACTTCTCGGCGGTGCCGTCGGGGTAGCTCTTCCCCACCGCGTCGGTGGCGCAGCCGCCCAGCAGCACCTCCTCATAGGTGAAGCTGTGGCCGAATTTCCTGCCCACGGCCTCCAGCACCTTGACGGCCTCCCCCACCACCTCGGGGCCGATGCCGTCGCCCCGGATCAGGGCGATTTTGTAATTCATTTCGCCACCCCCCGGGCCTTCAAGGATTTCAGCAGGCCGCCGTTGTCCACGATGCCCTGGACAAACTCGGGCAGGGGCGCGGCCTGATAGGTCTTGCCGGTGGTCTCGTCGGTGATCACGCCGGTACTGAAGTCCACGCTCACCGTGTCGCCGGCCTGGATGCCCTCCGCCGCCTCGGCGCACTCCAGGATGGGGAAGCCGATGTTGATGGCGTTGCGGTAGAAAATGCGGGCAAAGGAGGGGGCGATCACGCACTTGACGCCGCTGGCCTTGATGGCCAGGGGGGCGTGCTCCCGGGAGGAGCCGCAGCCGAAGTTGGCCCCGGCCACGATGATGTCGCCCGGCTCCACGGTGGAGGCGAAGCTGGCGTCGATGTCCTCCATGCAGTGGGAGGCCAGGGACTTTTCGTCGGGGGCGTTGAGATACCGGGCGGGGATGATCACGTCGGTATCCACGTTGTCGCCGTATTTATAGACCTTCATGATAACAATCCTTTCTTGGGCGGCGGGGACAAGCCCCCGCCCTACAGATTCAGAACCGGCCGGTTACAGCTTGCGGGGATCCGCCACGCACCCCGCCACGGCGGAGGCGGCGGCCACCGCCGGGTTGGCCAGGATGATCTCGGAGGTGACGGGGCCCATGCGGCCCACAAAATTGCGGTTGGTGGTGGAGATAGCCCGCTCCCCGTCAGAGAGCACGCCCATGTGGCCGCCCAGGCAGGGGCCGCAGGTGGGGGTAGACACGGCGCAGCCGGCCTCGATGAAGGTCTGGATCAGGCCCTCGGCCATGGCGTCCAGAGTGATCTGCTGGGTGGCGGGGATGACGATGCAGCGCACCCCGTCGTGAACCTTGCGGCCCTTGAGCACCGCCGCGGCCTGACGGAGGTCGTCCAGCCGGCCGTTGGTGCAGGAGCCGATGACCACCTGGTCGATGTGGGTGCCCGCCACCTGATCCACGGTGCGGGTGTTGGAGGGCAGGTGGGGCAGGGCCACGGTGGGCTGGAGGGTATCCAGGTCGATGACCACCTCCTGCTCATACTCGGCGTCGGGATCGGGCTCCACCGCCTCCCAGGGCCGGGTCACCCGGCCGTCCAGATAGGCCCGGGTCTTGTCGTCCACGGGGAAGATGCCGTTTTTGGCGCCGGCCTCGATGGCCATGTTGGCGATGGTGAAGCGGTCGTCCATGGACAGGGAGGCCACCCCTTCCCCGCCGAACTCCAGGGACTTGTACAGGGCGCCGTCCACCCCGATGGTGCCGATGAGGTGGAGGATCACGTCCTTGCCGGAGACACAGGGCTGGAGCTTCCCTTTCAAAGTCACCTTGATGGCGGAGGGAATGCGGAACCAGGCCAGGCCCGTGGCCATGCCGGCGGCCATGTCGGTGGAGCCCACGCCGGTGGAGAACATGCCCACCGCGCCGTAGGTGCAGGTGTGGGAGTCGGCGCCGATCATGCACTCGCCGGGGGCGGTGAGGCCCTTTTCCGGCAGCAGGGCGTGCTCCACCCCCATGCAGCCCACGTCGTAGAAGTGGGTGATGTTGAACCGCTTGGCAAACTCCCGCACCTGGGCGCAGAGCTGGGCGGCCTTGATATCCTTGCAGGGGGTGTAGTGATCCAGCACCAGGGCGATCCTGTCCTTGTCGAATACCTGGGTCAGCCCGGCCTTATCGAATTCGGAAACCGCCACCGGGGTGGTGATGTCGTTGCCCAGCACCAGATCCAGCCTGGCCTCCACCAGCTGGCCGGGGACAACGTGATCCAGGCCGGCGTGCTTGGCCAGGATCTTTTGGGTCATGGTCATTCCCATGTTGGGTGCCTCCTCTTTCTTTTTGTCCTGTCCAGCATACCATGGCCCTTGTCAAAAGAATGTAAACCGTGTTACAATTATGATGACAGGAGGTGTGTGCCATGCAAGCAGATATTTGGGCGCCTCTGGCCGAGGGCTGCCGGCCCCAGAAATGGGCGGCCGGCCAGATGATCTATCTTCAGGACACCGAGGCCAACCAGTTTTACTATATCCTCTCCGGCACGGTGAAATGCTTCATCAGCTCGCCGGAGGGGGACGAGCGCACCCTCACCCTCCACCACAGCGGGGAACTCATCGGCGAGGCGGCCTTTTTCGACCGCCAGCCCAGGGTGTCCTCCGCCGTGGCGGTCACCCCCTGCCAGCTGGTGGCGGTAGACCGGCGGCGGCTGGAGGCGGTCTTTGCCCGCCACCCGGATCTGGCCGTGTCCATGCTGGAGTACCTGGCCAGAACCGTGCGCCTGCTCTCCGCCCACGTGGACAGCGCCTTCCTCCCGGCCGACAAGCGGATCGCCAGGCACCTGCTCGCCCTCCCTGCGGGGCCTGACGGGGAGCTGCACTGCTCCCACGAGGAAATCGGCTCCTCTGTGGGGGTAAGCCGGGTGACTGTGAGCCGGGTGCTCGGGGCCTTCGACCGGCTGGGCTGGGTACGGACAGGCTATCGGAGCCTCCGGCTGCTGAACCGTGCGGCCATGGAGGCATACCTCTCTGAAAACGGCGCCTGACGGGCCGGGTCTCTGACAAAAAGGGATGCGCTGCGGAATACCGCGGTGCATCCCTTTTCTTTTGATGATACTATTGTATATAAAATGCAAATCGGAAGTTTTATCCTGTCAAGACCGGCGGGCCGGACGCGGAAGGAAGTGATATCCATGTACAGAGAATGGCTCCTCCTGTGATGACGGACTCCGATAGAGAGGCTTCTTTAAGCGCAAAAAGAAACTAACAGCTTTTTTTGCAGTCCCAGATTTTAGCATACAGATCCATAACATTACCATGGCATTTTCGTCAATTTCCCCTAAAATATTACACATGAAGTTATGTTAGGAGGAATCGCCATGAAATTATATATGCCGGGCAGCGCTCTCTGCCAAAATATGATCCTGCTTCACCGGAGAAGCAGACTGTCCTATGAGAACTTTGCGGAAAAGATCGGAATCAGCAAGTCCAGCCTTCAGCGCATTGAGGCGGGGCTCGACAACATCAATTTGAAGACGCTGTCCACTATTGCGGAGGGGCTGCATCTCCACCCCGCCCTGCTGCTGACGGATCTTCCCCAGCGGATGGAGGAGCCGGTGCACCAGGCCATTGTCGGCCTGTATCTCCTGTACAGCCCGCTACCCCTGGAGGAGAAGAAAGAATTTTGGGGCATTCTTCACAGCCTGGAGGCCGCAGATGGATGCCGGCCGGAATAACCGCCGCATGCCGGAGGCATACGGGCCGGCGGCCTCCCTTCTGCGCCGGCTCGGGTTTCAGACCCGCTATATCGGCTTCCCCTATCTGAGCTATGCCCTGGCCCTGGTTCTTGCGGATCACTCCTATCTCTACCAGCTGTTCAAGCGGCTCTATCCGGACACCGCGCGGGCGTTTCAGACCTCGGCCGCCTGTGTGGAAAAGGATCTCCGCACCCTGATCCGGAGCTTCTGGCAGGAGGGCGGCGGGCAGGCCCTGGGCCGGCTGGCGCCGCGCCCCCTCCTCCGCAGGCCCACAATCGGCGAGCTGCTGGCCCTGCTGTCCGGGTATTTCCAGGACGGCGGCCGATAATTTCTCCTTTCCCATGGCATACTGTGTGGGAGGTGATCCATTTGCTTACCGAAGCCGAACTGCTCAACGACATCTACCGCACCACCGAGATGGGGCGGGATGGGATTGAAACCGTCCTGCCCCACTCGGGGGAGGGGCCCTTCCGCGCGGCTCTGGAGCAGCAGCTGGCGGAATACAGGGCCATTCACGGCACTGCGGCCGAGATGCTCCGTGCCCGGGGGCAGGAACCGAAGGGGCTCAGCCCGGTGGTCAGGTTCTCCGCCGGGATGGCGGGCGCCTTCCGATCCATGGCCGGCCCGTCCACGTCCAAAATCGCGGAGATGATGATCCAGGGCAATACCATGGGTCTGACCAAGGGGCTCCGGAACCTGCACAGCTATCACGGCAAGGATGTGCGGGTGCGGGAGCTGGCCCACAAGCTGCTGTCCACTGAGGAGGCCAATATCGTCCAGATGAAGCCCTATTTATAGCCGGGCAGCGCAGTAAAACGGGGAGCGGCCGATTCGCCGCTCCCCGTCTGTCTGTATCCGCTCAGTCCTGATCCCAGTTGTGCCAGACGTTCTGCACGTCGTCGTTCTCCTCCAGGAGGTCGATGAGCTTCTCCATATTCTTGATGTCGTCCTCGTTCTCCAGTTTGACATAGTTCTGGGGAACCATCTCCACCGCGGCCTGGACGAAGGTGTAGCCCTTCTCCTCCAGGGCGGCCAGCACGGAGCCAAATGCGTCGGGATCGGTGTACACCTCGAACACCTCGTCCTCCACCTGCATGTCGTCGGCGCCGGCGTCCAGGGCGTCCATCATGACGGTGTCCTCATCCAGATCCTCTTTCTCGATGACGATCACGCCCTTGCGGTCGAAAGACCAGGACACGCAGCCGGTGGCGCCCAGGCCCTTGCCGTACTTGTCCAGCAGGTGGCGCACCTCGGGAGCGGTGCGGTTGCGGTTGTCGGTGAGGGCGTCCACGATCACGGCCACGCCGGAGGGGCCGTAGCCCTCGTACACCACGTTCTCATAGCTGTCGGTGTTGCCGGAGCCCAGAGCCTTGTCGATGGTGCGCTTGATGTTGTCGTTGGGCATGTTGGCGGCCTTGGCCTTGGCGATGACGGTGGCCAGGCGGGAGTTGTTATTGGGGTCGCCGCTGCCGCCGGTCTTGACCGCCACGATCATCTCGCGGGCGATCTTGGTAAATATCTGAGAGCGCTTGGCGTCGGCCGCACCCTTCGTCTTCTGGATATTGTGCCACTTGGAATGTCCTGACATATTGATTCGTTCCCTTCCTGCTATCGAAAATCAGCGGAACTAGTTTATCACGATTGCGGCGGCTTGGCAACCCCTTAGAGGTAGGAAAAGACCTCTTTATGCCGATTTGTGGGGACAATCTCCACCTGGGGGAAGCCGGAGGACAGCCATTTGGCCAGTACGGGGCACACCACCTGCTCGGTGGGATAGTGGCCCGCGTCGATCAGGTTCACCCCCAGGGCTTTGGCGTCCAGGAAGCCGTTGTACTTGACATCCGCGGTGACAAAGGTGTCGCACCCCAGGGCCAGGGCGTCCCGCAGCATGTCGGCGCAGGCGCCGCCCCCCACAGCCACCCGCCGCACCGGCCGGCGGGCATCCACATAGCGCACCCCGTTGGCCCCCAGGGCCTCCTTCACAAAGGCGGCGAAGGCGGGGGCATACATGGGCGCGCCGACGGTATTGCCCACCCGGCCGATGCCGTAGGGCCGGCCGGAGGCGTCCACCCCATCCTGATGGAGCTGCTCAATCTGCACCAGGCCCAGCTTTTGGGCCAGGGCGTCGTTGACGCCGCCGGCCACCGCGTCCAGGTTGGTGTGGGCACAGATGGCGGCGATTCCGTGCTCAATCAGGGACAGCAGGATGCGCCCGTCCGGGCCGCCGTCGGTCACCGACCTGGCGGGATGGAAGATCACCGGGTGATGGGAGACGATCAGCTCCGCCCCCACCTCCGCAGCCTCTGCCGCCACCTCCTCGGTGATGTCCAGGGAAACCAGGATTTTTGTCACCGTCCGGTCTCCCCGCCCCACCAGAAAGCCGGCGTTGTCAAAGTCCATCTGCAGGGAGAACGGAGCCAGCCCGTCCAGATACTGATATACCTCTCTTACCGTTGCCATGACAGCCATTCCTCCTTCATGTCCAGCAGGCCCTGGTAAACCTGCTCCATCTCTGCCAGCCGCTGGGCATCCTCTGCCCGGGTGGATCGGCGCAGGCCCGCCGCCGCCCGCTCCGTCTGGTGCAGCAGGCGGTTCAGATAATCCGTGCGCAGAGGGGCCTGCTCCCCCTCCTGCTGGCATCCGGCCCAGAGCTCCGCCGGCGTCAGCTCCCGCATGGGGCCTGCACGTACCACAAAAATGGTGTAAATGGTATCCCCTTCCCTGCTCAAAACCTCCCGCCGGATAGCGTATCCGTGGGCCTGGAGCCACTGGCGCAGGAAGGGCTGGGCGCTCATGGGCTGAAGCAGCAGCAGGCAGTCCCGCTCCCAGACCCAGGGGGCGGCGGCCAGGATGGCCGCCACGGTCTCCCCGCCCATCCCGGCAATGGCGATGGTATCCGCCTCATCCGGCCGGATGGCGGACAGGCCGTCGCACAAACGAAAATCCATCCGGCCGGTCAGGCCGTACTTTTCCGCCGTGCTTCGCGCCCGATCCAGGGGGCCCTGCCGCAGGTCAGAGACCACCGCACGGGAGATCACCCCCCGCTGCAGCAGCCAGACAGGCAGATAGGCGTGGTCAGTGCCCACATCCGCAAACCGCGCCCCCCGGGGCACCAGCTCCGCCACAGAGCGCAGGCGGGGCGAGAGCTCCATGTTTCTCAAACACGTCACCTCCGGAGAAAAAAAGAGGCGGCTTTTAACCGCCTCTTCTTTTTGAGCCTCTCAGACTTCTTACTTGGCCTCAGCCATGCTGGCGTTGATTCGCTCCAGCAGCTCATCCACCTGCACGCCGTGCACCATGCAGGCCTGCTCCACCGTCTCCCCGCGGGAGGAGGGGCAGCCCAGGCAGTGCATGCCGATGGACAGGAAGATGGGGGCCGTTTCCGGCGCGATGTCCAGAATATCGCCAATGATGGTGTCTTTCGTAATCTGAGCCATAGGGGGAATACCTCCGATTCTCTAGGATATGAGTAGTATATCCTATCTTTCGCCTTTTTGCAAGAAGGAGATTCATTTTTCCGCTGGAATCCGCCGCCATTTTTCATCTTGACAACAGGCCGGATTATCAGTATAATAATATCCGGCCTTTGGCTGGAGCCGGTAGCCTGCTGCCTGCCGCTCTATGCTAGATCCGGGTGTGGCGAAGCTTGGTATCGCGCTTGGTTCGGGTCCAAGAGGCCGTGGGTTCAAATCCCGCCACTCGGACCAAAATCCGTCAAAATCGTTTGATTTTGACGGATTTTTCTTTGCTTTTATTCGGAATTTTGCTCTAAAAATTGCTCCCTTATTTCCCCTTTTCCAGCCGTTTCCCTTTTGACCACAGCCCCACCACAGACAGGAAAAAGCCGCGCTTCCGATGCTTGTCCGGAAGTGCGGCTTTTATTTGCCCTCATGCGGGACGCCTCTCCCCTGCCCGTCGGGCCTTTTCGGCGGCGATTTCCGCTTTGGCCTGGGCAACCAGCTCCGTCAAGCTCCCGGTCATGGGCATAGATGTTGCGGGGCCGCTTCACCCCGTCCGGCCACACCGGCGAGTACCTCCCCTCCCACAGGTGGTCATTGATCTGGGAAATACATCCGGTGCCTGGCTTGCGCCGTTTTCCCTTATACGGCTGGAAAGGGGCGCGCTTGGGAACTGCTTCTTGCCTCGTGGCTTCTCCCATTCCAGCGTCCGCCGCCTTGCCGATTCCACGGTCGATCTTCAGCGCCGCCGAAGTCCGCATCTCGTCTGTGATGTGGGTGTAGATGTCCAGCGTCGTGGACGAGGATACGTGGCCAATGATGGTGGACAGCGTCTTGACGTCCATCCCGTGCTCCAGCGCCATGGTGGCAAAAGTGTGGCGGAGATCATGAAACCTCACGCGGTCACACTGGGCCCGCTCCAGCACCCGTTCCAGCCGCTTCCGCACCGAGGCCGGATCCAGCGGGGCATCCTCCTTGACGGGCGAGGGAAACATCCAGCGGGATGGGAATTCTATCCGCCTCCGGTAGTCCTCCAGCGCCTTCAAGACGGGTCTGGGCAGGATCACCGTCCGGATCGCCGCCTTGGTTTTGGGCTCCGTGAGAACCAGCCTGCCCCCGATGCGCTGGAGCTGCCTGACAATTTGGAGGGCCCCGGTTTTTGGGTTTAGATCGTCCCACCGGAGGGCCAGAATTTCGCCCCGACGCATACCTGTGGCCAGGGTCAACAGGAACAGCTCATAACAGCCCTCCTCCCTGGCCTGGATCAGGAATCGCTGGATCTCCTCCTGGGTCAACGTGTTCTGTTCCCTCCCCTTTTTAGGCGGCAGCTTGCACCCCAGCGCCGGATTTCCGGAGATGAGTCCCTCCCCTTCCGCTTTCTCCAATGCGGCCCGGCAGATGGCGTGGATGCCCCGTACCGTCCGGTCGGATAGCCCCTCGCCGTACAATTCCGTCCGGAGCAGCCGGCCGTGCTCCTTCAGCCCTGTATAGTACTGCTGTAGATCGCCTGTTGTCAGCTTGTCCAAAGAAATCTGTCCCATCGCGGGGATCAGATGTCGGTAGATGGCGTTTTCGTAGTTCTTCTGTGTGGTGATCCGCAGCCCTGTCTTGCAGTGGTTCTGATACCAGTAGCCCAGCCAGGCACCGAAGGTGAGAGGATGTTTCCCGATCTCAAGCTCCTCTTTGTCCCTTTTGCAGGACTCCCGGAGCTGCTTCAGCTTTTCCAGACATTCGGACTTGCTCCTGGCCAGAACGTTTTTCGTCTTGGGAAGGCCTTTTTCATCATACCCGATAACATACCTTCCCTCCCAGCGCCCATCTTTTCTCAGATGGACACTGCCCTCGCCCCGCTTTCTCCGCTTTCCCATGGTTTTAGATCATCTCCTAACATCTCGGTTATAAAGTCCCCCACGATCTCAGCCGCATGCCTCTGCATATCCCCGGTGACATGGGTGTAGGTGTCCAGGGTAAAGGAGGCCTTGGTGTGCCCCAGGATCCCGGACAGAGTCTTGGCGTCGACCCCGGAGGCCAGCGCGTGGGTGGCAAAAGTATGGCGGAGATCGTGGAAGCGGATGCTAGGCAGCTCGGCTTGTGCCAGAAGTTCCTTCATGCGACGGTAGGCGCTCCCAGGGTGAACCGGCTGCTCCGGGCGGAGGGGATCGTGGAAGATCCACTGGGAGACAGAACGCCGCTTTCGCTCGGCCAGAAGCTGGGCCGTGCTGGGCGGCAGCGTGATCACCCGGCTGCCCTGCCCGGTCTTGGGCTCCCCCACAGACAGACCGCCGCCCGGCTTCTGGTGGACGGTGCGGCGGATGGCCAATGTTCCCTTCCCCATCTGGAAGTCCGTCCATCTCAGCCCACAGATCTCCCCGCGGCGCAGGCCGGTGGTCAGTTCTGTATAGAAGAAGTCATACCAGATCTCGTCCTTTTTGATCTCCTCCAGAAAGCGGTCCAGCTGCTCGTCGTTGAGAATCTGCTTGGGTGTGGCCTTTTTCCGGGGCAAAGTCGCTCCGGAGGTGGGATTCCGTGCTGTCAGGTGCTCCCGCACTGCCGCGTCCATAGCCTGGTGGAACACGCCGTGGAGCTTCCGAACCGTGCAGCCGGACAGTCCACACCCGTATTGGGGATGCTCCCGAACCCTGCCGTTCTGCAGGAGTTCCCGATAGAGGCGCTGAACATCATCCGGAGAAATTTTGCAGACTGGCTTCTCCCCCAGACGGGGTTTGAGGTAGCTGTCGATGAGTTTCTGGTAGCCCCGCAAGGTGGTCTCCCGCACAGTGGGAGCAATGTACTCCTCCAGCCAGCGATCCAGCCACTGCCCCAGCGGCATTTTGCTGTCCTCACTCAGGTCGACGCCTCGGTACTCCTCGATGCTGTGGTGCAGCTGCTTCATCAGCTCTTTCTGTGTCCCCGCAGACAGATAGCGGAAAATGGAATCGCCGTTCTTCTTGTGGCCCACCACAATGCGGCCCTCCCAGCGTCCGTCCT
Organism: Flavonifractor sp. An10; assembly: GCF_002161215.1. Lineage (GTDB taxonomy): Bacteria > Bacillota > Clostridia > Oscillospirales > Oscillospiraceae > Flavonifractor > Flavonifractor avistercoris. The sequence goes on along the minus strand of NZ_NFMB01000007.1, from coordinate 133,502 downwards.
CCCGCTTCCGCACCATGCCGTCGCCGGATGGTCTGCGTTTTCCCATCTGAAATCGCCTCCTTTTCAGCAACACACAATATCACAGAAACGGGAAATAGCCAGGGGTACAGCGTACTATTATCAGAAAGTTATCATTTTGAACTGTACCCAAATTAAACTGCACCCCCAATATTGGACAGACCTGGCCTCATTGACCAAACCACCTATATACCGTTATAATAGGCATATATCTATCAAAATGCGGGGCTGATCAGGCCCCCGCATCCACTTGGAGGCATCACGGTGAAGATTCTCGTCCTGAACGCCAGCCCTAAAGGCCCCAACTCTACCACCCTGCACACGGCGCTGTACCTGGCCGCCCTGCACCCGGAGCATTCCTTTACGGTCCTCCATGTGGGCCAGCAGATCCGGCAGCTGGAAAAGGACTTTGCCCCTCTGCGGCAGGCGTTGTCTGAGGCGGAGCTCCTCCTGTTCTGCTATCCGGTGTATACCTTTATCGCCCCCTATCAGCTCCACCGGCTCATCGAACTCATCAAGGCGGACGGCGTGGAGCTGCGCGGCAAGCTGGCCAGCCAGATTACCACATCCAAGCACTTTTACGATGTGACCGCCCACCGCTATGTGGAGGAAAATTGCCTGGATCTGGGGCTGCACACCATTCGCGGCCTGTCGGCGGACATGGAGGATCTTCTCTGCGAACGGGGGCAGCGGGAGGCACGCATGTTTTTCGACCAGCTCCTGTTCTCCTGCGACCACGGCCCGTTCGTCGCTCCGGCCCCCAGGGCCCCCCAGCGGACGCGGGCAATCTACCGGCCTACCCTTCCCGAGACGCCCAAGGTCAGCCAGAAGGACGCGGTCATCGTCACCAACTGCGCCCCGGACGACGTCAACCTGACCAATATGATCACCGATTTCCGCGCCGCCCTGCCCTGTGGGAGCCGTGTGGTGAACCTGCGGGAATTTCCCTTCGGCGGCGGGTGCCTGGGCTGCTTCGGCTGCGCCATCACGGGCCAGTGTGTCTACAAGGACGGCTTTGACAGTTTCCTGCGCCAGACCATCCAGACCGCCGACGGCTTTGTCTACGCCTTTACCATCTCGGATCACTACACCCACTCCAGCTTCAAGTGCTTCGATGACCGGCAGTTCTGCAACGGCCACCGCACCGTGACCCACGGCACGCCCATCGCCTACCTCATCAGCGGGGACTACCAGTATGAGAGCAATCTGCGCATGATCGTAGAGGGGCGCTGTGAGGTGGGCGGCAATTACCTCTGCGGCGTGGCCACCGACGAGGGGGACACGGCGGCGGATATCCGCACGCTGGCTCAGAACCTGGCGTTTGCCATGGACGGGCACCTGGCCCGCCCTGCAAACTTTTACGGCGTGGGCGGCATGAAAATTTTCCGGGATATGATCTATGTGATGCAGGGGCTAATGAAGGCCGACCATCGCTTCTACAAGGAGCACGGCATCTACGACTTCCCGCAGAAGCAGCGGGAGCGGATCTGGCAGATGCGACTTATAGGGACGCTGTTGTCCATCCCCTCTGTACAGAAGAAGGCAAAGGGGCAGATGACCACCGCCATGATCGCTCCCTATCAAAAGGTGGTGGAGCAGGCCCGGCGTGATACCTGAGCCAACTATCCAGGACCTGCCCTGCGCCCTTCCGCTTCGGCGGGAGGGTGCCTTTCTATTGTTTCAGCGGCGCAGGTTTTGAGGGTCACATCCCGCCCATACCCATGCCGCCCCATCCCTGCTCCGGGTGGTCGTCCGGCTTGTGGCCCAGGGCGATACGCTTCTCCCGGAGCTGTTGCAGGCGCTTGCGGTCGATCTGGATGATGCCGGGGCCAGTTGCGGGTGGGGCGTTCTCCCGAAAGATCCGGCCCAGGTGGTGGAGCAGCCGGGTGACAGAGAGCATCACCCCAGGAGGCCGGCGGTCGCTCTGCCGATCCAGGAAGAAGTGGGCATACCGGTTCCCCTGTGCGGCGGACCGCCGGAACCACTGGGCCGACTGCTCCTGGTCACGGGACACCGCCTTCCCCTCCAGGTACAGCTTGCCCAGCATGTATTGGGCGAAGGGATTGCCTTGCTCGGCGGACGACCGGAAGCAGCCCACGGACTTATCGGTACTTTTGGGGACATGCTCACCCGTCAGGTACTCCTTCCCAAGCCAGTAGGCGGCGTATGTGTTCCCCCTTTGCGCCGCCCGCCGCAGCCACCGGAGTCCCTCGTCCGGATCACGAACCTCTGGATCAGCAGACAGGAGTAGCTTGCCCAGGGCGTATTGGGCCTTCGACATCCCATGCTCCGCCGCCAGGGTGAACCACCGCTTTGCCTTTTGGCTGTCTGGGATCAGCAGCGGCCCGTCCCGATAGAGTTGGCCCATTACGAACTGGGCGTGGGCATCGCCCTGCTCAGCCAGCCGCTCCAAACGCTCCGCCGCCTGGTCCCGGGCCTCCAGGGGCAGCCGCCCGTCCAGGAGGAGCCACCGCAGTTCCTCGCACGCAAAGGAGATTTCACGCTCATCCACCTCCTCGTCCCGCTCTGACAACTCCCCATCCTCAAAGGTGGGTTCCCCAAGCCGGAGCCGCTCTGCCTCCTGGATGACCGCATTTTTAATCTGCCGGAACTCCTTTTCCTGGGACAGTTTCTTTCGTACCCTGGGGCTGTCATGGTAGTAGCTGTCCACCTGGTTCTGGAGCACCAGCCACTGTTCGTAGCACTGTTGCACCACTGGCAGTTCCTCCAGCCCGTCCACCACCTCGTCTACTGTTTTCTTTACCAACTTTGGCAGGTAGCCGTAGGACTTTTTCCCTTTGACCGTTTCCAGCTGTCCGGCCAGCTGCTCCATTTTCTGTTCGATCTCCGGAACCGAGCAGATGCTCTGCACCATCTCCTGGGGCATTCGCCGGATCGCACGGCGGGCCTCCCATACCAGTTCGTCCCGGGACTGGGACTTCTGCTCGTAGGTGTGGAGCATCTCCTGCCGGAAGATCTGGTTGGTGAGTGTGGACTTGACCCGGCGGATACCCTCCTTGGTGAGATATGCCTCCCCCGGCTGCGTTGACCACGCCATCATATGCACATGGGGGTGCTCCCCCTCATCGTGGAAGGCGGCGTACCAGCGGAAGTGGTTTGGCGGGATATTCATCGCGGCGGCTATCTCGTAACGGTTGGCCCGGAGCAAAGTACACCACGCCCTGGCGTTGTCGTAGCCAAGACGGGAGGCATCCTCCCGTTTCAGGGAGATGATGTGCGTCCAGATGTTGCCTTGGTACGCGGCCACCTCCGCCATGGCGGCATCCAGATCCACAGCATCTTCATTCCCAAAGAGACCGTGGCTGCCCAATCGCTCCGCCCTGGGCCGGGTGGCGATGTACCTGGCGTAGCCGTCGGAGGCACGGACATCCTCCCAGTGTTCCTCCAGTGCCATGGTGATCAGCGCCGAGGCGTTGGCCTTGGTGGGGCGTTCGGTGTAGTCTGCGTACTCGGAAAGCTCCTTCACACCAGAGAAGTCCTTTGTCAACTTTGCGATCAGCTGCTCCTGCTTGCGGGTGGGCGGACGGCCATCCGGCAGGATCTCCACTCGCTCCCGGGTAGCGATGTACCGCAGGTAGCCGCCGGCACCGCCGCCCTTGATGTAGGGACTCTTGACGATCAGTCCAGCCACTCATCCCCCTCCTCCCACATCTCCTGTGACCGCCCCTTCAGGGATATGCGGCCGTTGGTGACCTTCACGTTGCGCACGCTCTCCGCCCGCCGGCGGCGCAGTTCCTCCCGGCTGAGCTGGCAGGTGTCCGCCAGGATGCCGGCCATCATGTCCGTCTCTACCGCCTGCTGGAAGGCCAGCGCGGACAGGCGATCCTCCAGCTGATCCAGCCGCCCGTCCATGCAGGACTTGATGGAGGCGGGCAGGAACAACCCGGCATCGCCGGCGCTGAGATAGTCCAGATAGAAATCAATCGCCCGCTCTATGAAGCCGGTGAGGCTCCGGCTGCCATCCTCTTGAAAACGCCGCTCCAGAAGGGCCTTCTTTTCCGGCGTCAGATAGAGGGCGAATTTCTCCTTCTTGCTCATAACAGGCTCCTTTCCGGGGAAGTGACCCCTGCTTTTTTCTTGTGTCCGTAGGGATTCCGGCAGAACGACCGCAAACTCGGCTTTCCCCTCTACGTTTGACCCCGTTCTATAGCCCCTGAAACTGCCCGCACTGCGGGCAGAAGTGACCGGCAGAGCGGCGGCTTTGACGCCTGTCTTTATCCTGCTTCATCCTTCGTCCCTGGGGAACTTCCAGAACCGGGCCGAACCGGCCTTCCAAGCCCCCCGGGAGGGGCAGGGCCCTGCCCCTCCCCCCATCGAGGCACACAGAGCCTCACAGGCGGTCACAGGCGGTTTTTCTTCCCCGATCCGGAGTACTGCTCTAGCCGTGCCGCCGCGCGGCTCTGTAACGCCAGCAGGTTCAAACGCTCGAACTGCCCCTGATAGAACTGACTCATTACCTCGCCAATAGGGTACATGGTGTAGAGCAGGTTCCCATTGCGCTTGCGGCCTTCAGAGTCAAATTGACTGGTTGGTTCCGTCGTGATGAGGCCCCTCTCCTCCAGCTTTAGCACGTACTTGCGCACCGTGTTCTCACTCATCCTCACTGCCCGGCCGATGGTTTTGTAACTTGGCCAGCAATGGTGGGTCTTCCGGTTTTCACACCGTTTCAGGTAGCTATACACAACCAGCTCGCCAGGAGACAGGCCCAGAAGGAACACCTCGTTGGGCATCAGAAAAAATTTTCCTGGTTTCTCTCTCCTCACGACTTCCCTCCCGTGTGCGCCTCTACCCACTGGATGAACTGATCCTTGGGCACCACCATCCGGCTGCCGACGCGCAGTACCGGGAAACCCGGCTCGTGCATCAGCTCGTAGCAAGACGACGGCGACACGCCCAGCACCTTCGCCACCGTCTCCGCATTGAGAAACAGCGGCAGGTCATCGTAGCTTCTACACTCGGATTCCAGCAACTTTTGATACCTCCTGATTGATTTTTTGTTTCTTATCTGCTACGATGGTAACATAGGAAGACTTAGGTATCAAGGGATCCAGGAGGTATCAGGTAAATCACAAATCTTCATCGGATACAGAAAGGACGCCTATGAAAGAACAGACCGAGCGCGTGGAGCTCGCCTACACGTACACCTACGACCAATTCACTGTGTTTTTTCACGGAGACCATGTCTTTATCGGGAAACAGGACCGCCCGGTCGGTCAGTGCTGCGTGGACATCATGAACTTGGAAGAGGCCGTCCTGAATGAGATTGACCGGCGTGTCCAGATGTTTGTCCCGGCTGCGCAGGCACTGCTCACGGAGAAAACTGTCCAGGCCGCCCGGAATGCACAGGAAAAGCTGAACGCGGCCTGGGAGGTAATCTTCACTCTGCCGGTCTATAGAGACCTGCGGATGGATGAATCGTGTAACTATCACACCTTTGAGAGGCTCCTGGCGGACGGGGCAAAGTGGTCGGCGGTTCAGGATCCCGCCTCAGAGGGCAGTGCCATGTACCACGGAATGGTCGATGGCCTGGTCGCCTTCGCCACCAGTCTGCGCAACTTCCGCCGTCAGATCGAAGTCATGTCGGAGCGATACTTTGAGCCGTTGACGCGCCGGAATAGCACTGCCTATGCCGAGGCGTATTCCTACTTCTACGCGGACATGGCCTATGTGGGGGCCCGGCTCTTTCAAGAAGATTTCGCGCAGAGCTTTCCCATGGAAGTATGCTTTGTCCCCATGTTCCAGGACGAGGAGGAGACTGGTATTTTTATCGCGGAGAAGGCCACCTTCAATTCCCTAGCAGATTTTCTGCGAACCGATTTCTACCGAGGGCTTGCCCTTGGCAATGCCCCACGGCGCTGCCACGACTGCGGAAAATATTTCTTGCTGACCGCCGGTTACAACACCTGTTACTGCAACAACATCGCCCCCGGGGAGACGGAACGTACCTGCCGCAAGGTGGGCGCTCACCGCAAAGAGGCCCAGGGAAAGGCCAACCGGACGCCGGCCCAGGTGGAGTACGACCGAACCTATAACCGGTTGAAGCAGCGGAAAAACCGCCGGAAAATGACCATGGACGAGTGGAATACCGCCGTAGCCAAAGCTCAGGAGCTTTTGGGACGTTCTGACCGCGGGGAATTGACTGACGATGAGCTCACCCGCCTGCTGAAGGAACTCTGAAATGAAAATACCCGAGAGCCGGTCCACGTGAACCAGCTCTCGGGTACTATTGTTTAGCGACGCAAATTTTACGCCGCAGCGTTGGCGTTGATCCGGTCAATCACATTTCAGATGCACGTATATAGGGACATGCCGATCATACCTCAGTGATGGTATCCCAGTCACTAGAGGATGACTTCTTTGCCTTCAATTTTAGTGCTTGTATTGTCTCCAATCAGAAGAAACTGTTATTTCACACAATGTATGTGTATGCCGCTACCTCTGCGACTATGGCCGTGGTCATTTGTAGACTATACGGCCAAAATAGTACTTAGGTGTTAGACATTTGCCCATACATGTGCGCTCGTTCATATAAAAAATCCATAAACCGCACAGAACGAAGATATATGTAGCGTAGTCATAAAGGCATCCGAAACTTTTTGCATAGAATCGGAATCTCCTTTAGTCCGGAGATTGACGCGTCCGCTCCTGGTGCGTTCGCCGCATCTCCAATGCCAACGGCGAAAAATCCGCCGGCCTTTGCCGCCTGAATCCCGGCGACGGCATCCTCTACCACAATGCACTCGGATGGGCAAAGGTTCAGCTTCCGCGCAGCCAGGAGAAATACCTCCGGGTCAGGCTTGGAACGTGTAATCTGGCTTCCATCCGCCACAGTGTCGAAGTATCCCTCCAGGCCGGTCCGTTCCAGAATAAGAGGTGCGTTTTTGCTGGAGGAGCCCACAGCGAGCTTCCAGCCTTGCGCCTTCAAATCGCGCAGCACATCCACGGCCCCAGGAGCCAGAGCCTCCGGCCCCATTTTTGCCAGGTAGCTGCGGTAGCGCCGGTTTTTTTCCTCCGCCATCTGCTCTTTCTCGGCCTGGGTAAACTGCTTTTCACCCAAGCTGAGCACGATCTCCAGGCTGTCCATACGGCTGACGCCGCGGAGACGATCGTTCACCCGTTCGTCAAATGGGAGCCCCAGCCGGTCAGCCAAGGCTTTCCAGGCCAGATAGTGGTAGTGATCGGTATGACACAGTACGCCGTCCAGATCAAAAATTACGCCGCGTATTTCCATATCAGCATCCTTCCGCGGGAATCACTTCCCAGGTCAACGGGAAGGGACAGGAGCCGTTTATATGGGGCTCACCGTCAGTCCAGGAGATGATCAAGTCGGTGCCCAGCTCATCCTGGAATCGGAACTGGCCGCATGTTCCGGCCAGCAGCAGGTGAAGAGGAGCGCCTGCTGATACTTGGTTCCCCACTGGGGAGCCGAGGGACCGACTCTCATCCAGCCGGAGCGCCAGGCCGGAACCCGCCCGCAGGAAGACCGGAATCCTCCCGTCGCCGCCGGCTGTAACGGTCTGTCCGCCTGCAACAGTGCGCCGGTCAAACAGGCCGATCCACTGCCCCTCCGGCAGATAGACGGTGCGCTTCTCAGTGTTTTCCTCCAGAAGCGGCGCCACCAGCAGGCTGTCACCCAGAAGAAATTCATCCTCACAGTCCCATGCCAGCGGATCTTCCGGCCATTGATAGACCAGCGGCCGCATCATGGGTATGGAGGCCTCCGCACAATCCAACGCTGTGCTGTACAGATAAGGCAGAAGATTCATCCGCAGGTTGTGCCAGAACCGCATCTCGTCCACAAACTCCGGCACACCGTAGGCCGCGGCCAGATTCCACGGGCTTCGCTCATTGTTCCCCTCTCCGCCGGGCATCAGCTCCCGGAACTGGCCTCCGTCTGGCTCGGAATGCCACTGCATCACCGGCACAAAGCAGGCCAGCTGGGTGGCCCGGCGATAGAGATCCAGCGAGGGAAGCGGGCCCGCGAAGCCGCCAATGTCGAAGCTCCAGAACGGGATACCGGTCAGGGCGGCAGACAGCCCCGCCCGCAGGGCGCTGGCCAACTCGCTGTACTGGGACTGCTGATCGCCGGCCCAGTGGATGGGCGTGGTGTGCTGACCGGCGTAGCCCGCCCGGCTGAACAGCGCCTGCTCCGGGGCCAGGTGCCGGGTGTACGCTGCCGTATACTGCTGGGCATAACGGTTCTTTCCGGCCCGGCCGAAGCTGCCGTCCGCAAAGCGGACATCGTCCCGGTAGATGAACTCGCCCCCGTCAGTCTTGAAGCCGTCCACGCCGAGCTCTGTGAGATACTGCCGCTTGGCAAACCAGGACTCCTCTGCGACAGGGTTGGTAAAATCGGGGATCATAGAGCCGGCAAACCAATGCCCCTCCGGGATGGTATAGGGACTTCCATCTGCATTGCGGACACAGAGGCCCCGGGCGGCGGCATCTGCCCGATCCAGCTCGTTCTGAGCATTGAGCGGCTCATCCTGCCCCTGCTTTTTGTAGACGGGAATCTGCCACAGCAGGAAATGAATTCCCTTCTCATGGAGCCGCCGCACCATGCCGGCGGGATCCGGCCAGGGGGAATCGGAAAAATCAAAGTCCTCCAGCCGGAACGCGCCGCCATCCGGCCTGGGCGTATAGCGCGCTCCCCGGAAGATATAAAAGGTGGCCTCGTCGCTCCAGGCCTCTGCCACCAGGGCGCAGACAGGAAAGCCATGCGCTTCCGCCTGGGCCACCGCGCGCTCTACCTTCTCCTGGCTGTCCCAGTGGTTGGCGGAGATCCACGGCCCGAAAGCCCATTTGGGAGGCAATTTGGCCGGCCCGAACAGGGCCATGTACTCCCGGATGATCTCTCCGGGGGCCCCCGCAAACAGGACCAATCGGCAATTTTCGGGGAGCTCTGCACGGATTTCGTTCTCTCCGAAACGGAAGCTGGTGCGCTCATCCGTGGCCGCATACAGGCCGAAGCCCGTATTCGTCCAGAAGAATGGGGCGGGGCAGTAGGTCTTCTCTCCCTGGAAGCAGAATTTCTCCTCCACCTCGTTCACCGCCGTGCGGCCCTTCTGGTTCACGGCGTTGTATTTCTCGCCCATTCCATAGGCGCCGTCATAACACAGGGAGGCTGTCAGTTCTCCGTGTTCCCCCATCGGATTCCAGTACAGGGCCGCGCTGCCGCCCGGATAGGGGAACTCCAGAGAAAATGCCTGGCCGGAACACAATACCTCTTTCATGGGCTCACCCCTTGATGCCGCCTGCCATCAGGCCGTTTTTGAAGTGCTTCTGCGCAAACAGGTAGATGATGATAATCGGAATCATGGAGATCAGACTGCCCGCCATCAGCACATTGTACTCCGTGTTGTACTGGCCGTTCAGTGTGGACAGGGCGATGGGCAGGGTCATCTTGGCCCGGTCGGTCAGCATCAGCAGGGGCCACAGATAGTCGTTCCAGGACTCCATGAAGGTGGTTACCGCCAGCGTCGCCAGCGTTGGCGCGCACAGCGGCAGGGCTACCCGCGCGTAGACCTGGAAGATGTTTGCCCCATCCACCCGCGCGGCATCCAGGTAGTCCGCCGGTACGGTGCGCATCTGCTGCACCAGCATAAAAACCGCGAAGGGCCGGAAGATGGAGGGGAGGATTACGCTGGCATAGCTGTCGATCAGGCCCAGCTTGTTCATGATGACAAAGAGGGGGATCATGGTCACCTGGGTGGGGATCATCATGGTGGCCAGATAGAGCTTGAGCAGCAGGTTGGCGCAGCGGAACTTGATTTTGGCAAAGGCAAAGGCCGCCATGGAGGCGGAGATCAGGGTAATGACGGTATAGGATACAGAGATAAACAGGCTGTTCCCGATAGTCTTCAGAAAGGGGAACCGGGAGAATACCTCAGCATAGGCGTTCAGGGATGGATCCTCCGGAATCCACTCGATGGGGATGGACATGAGAGCTCCCCGGCTCTTGAGGGAGGTGGAGATCATCCACAGGAAGGGGATCATGGCCACCACAGCCAGAAGGATCGAAATCACATAGTAGCCCGTGGTGCCCAGTCTTCGTTTAGCTGTCATAGTTGACCCACCTCTCTTGCCCCTTCATCTGGATGGCGGTGCATACCATGATGATGGCGAACAGGATCCAGGAGAAAGCCGCCGCGTAGCCCATGCGGTAGTAGCGGAAGCCGTACTTATAGATGCGCTCCACCATGACCTGTGTGGCCCCGTTTGGGCCGCCGTCGGTCATGATCATGATCTGCGGGAAGAGCTGGAAGGCATTGATCAGGCTGACGATCAGCACATAGAAGATGGCTGGCGTCATCAGCGGCAGGGTGATCTTCCAGAATTTCTGCCAGGAGCCCGCTCCGTCCAGGGAGGCCGCCTCATAGTAGGCTTTGTTGATACCCACCATGCCGGACAGGAGAATGAGGCCAAAGAACCCCATATCCTTCCAGACCGACACCAGTACAATAGCCGGCATGGCCCACGCCTCGTCCAGCAGCCAGCCCGGCCCCTGGATGCCGAATATGGCCAGGATGTTGTTGACCGCGCCGTACTCCGGCGAGAGCATGGACTTCCAGATCATAGAAGCCGCCACCCAGGAGGTAAGCACCGGGATGTAATAGATAATACGAAATGCGGTTACACCACGGCGCTGGCGGCTGAGCAGATAGGCCACGCCGAGAGAGGCCATCAGCATCAGAGGAATATACATGATGATGTAGCGGAAGGTGTTCCAAAGCACCCCCCAGAACTCCGAACTGGAGAGGATGGCCTTGTAGTTCTCCAACCCGATAAAATGCTCCTGGAAGAAGCCGGGCGCCGTCAGCTGATCCAGGCCGTTCCAGTCCGTCAGGCTGATAAAGGCGGATATGATCAGCGGCAGCAGGGAAAATACCAGCAGGCCGATGAGGCTGGGCAGCAGGAAGGGAGACGCGGTAATCAGCCCCTCCTGCCCGGGGCCCTTGCGCCGCTTCCGTGTGGCTAACATGGGTGGGAACACCTCCTCAGAAAATCAAAAAGGGGAGGGGCACAAGCCCCTCCCCTGCCCCTAATCAGCTAAGGGAAATCTGCGCCTCGCACTCGCTCTGCGCCTGATCCAGGGCCTCCTGAACGGTGATGGAGCCATTGGCCGCGGCGGACAGCTTTTGGCCGATGATGTCGCTCATCAGCGCATAGTCCTCAATCACGGGAGGCACAACCAAGTAGTCCAGGGAGTCAAACACGGCCTGCCGGTTGTCGGGCGGCGTGATGTCCAGATAGGAGGCCAGGGTTTCCTCGTCATTGACGGCGGGCAGATCCCAACCGGCCTCAATGCGGATCTCGGCAGCGGCGGGGCTGGAGGCCAGCCAGGTAATCCAGGTGGCGGCTGCGTCCTTGTGCTCGCTGTCGGCGTTGATGACCAGACCGTTGGAGAAGAAGTGGGTGGCCTTCTGCACCTCGCCGGGCTCAATGGTGATGTCCCAGTCGAAGTCGCAGCCGTCCGTGAAGGTCTGGAAAGCCCAGATGCCGGTGGGGATCATACCCAGGCGGCCGCTCATAAACAGATCCCAGTCGCCCATGCCGCCCATCTGGACATCGGTGGGCTGGACGTTGCTGACCAGCACGCGGTCAGCCATCATCTGAGCGGCGGCCACGTTTTCGGGGGAGTTGATGGTAAACTCCGTCTTGTCCTCATTCAGCAGGCTGCCGCCGAACTGGGCGCAGGCCTTGTAGAACTCGTTGTAAGTAAGAGGCTGGTAGTAGCCGTAGATGTCGTCGCCCAGGGCGCGGATGGCCTCGGCCGCCGCCTGCACATCGTCCTGGGTCCAGTCCTCGTTGGGGTAGTCAATGCCGGCCTGGTCGAAGAGATCCTTGTTGTAGACCAGCACCACGTTGGAGAAGTTGCCGGGCAGGCCGTACTGCTTGCCGTCCACGTTGAAGGCGCTCAGCGCGGTTTCGTCCAGGCTGCTCAGATCCACATCGGTGATCTCCGCCAGCACACCCTTGTTGGCATAGGAGGCAAAGTTCTCAATGTTCAGCTCGTAGCAGTCTGGGGCGGTGCCGCCCGCCACCCGGGTCTGCATCTGGGTGAAGTAATCGTCCATGGCGATGGTTTCAATCTCCACTGTGATGTTGGGGTACTCCTCATGGAAGGCCTCGTACATCCGCTGGAGGGTCTCCTCGTTTCCGCCGGAGGCGTTGAAGTTGCAGTAGGTGATGGTGACGGGCTCCGCCTCCGCTGTCTGCTGCTGGGTTTCCCCGGCAGGCTCGGAAGAGGGGCTGGCGGCGGGGGTGCTGGCCGGGCCGCAGGCTGAGAGCAGAAGCGCCAGCGACATTCCGCCGGCCAGGATTGCCAGAGACCGCTTTTTCATTGCAAGGTTCCTCCTTTTCAATTTTGAGATATGTTTGCTCCATTCTTACCCTATTTTGAGACCTCTTCAGGTTGTCTCCGTTTTGATCTTGCGGACAGACCCCCGCTCCACCAGGGACACCGGGAGAATCAGCTCCTGCTTGGTCAGCTCCGGCTCGTTGATGTTGCGGATCAACAGCTCCACAGCCTTTTCCCCCTTCAGGGAGATCTGCTGCTTTACAGTGGTCAGGCCAGGCGTCAGATACTGGGCGATCTCCAGATCGTCAAACCCCATGAGGGAGACGTCGTCCGGCACCCGGACCCCCCGCTCATAAAAGGCCTTTGCCGCCCCGATGGCCAGAATATCCGCCGCAGCCACCACTGCGGTGGCGGGGAGGCCTGCGTCCATGAGCCGCTGGGCGGATACAATCCCGTCCTTGTAGTCGATGTTCCCCTCGAAGATCAGCTCTTCACGGAAAGGAATCTCATACTCTGTCAAGGCGTCCCGATAGCCCGCCAGGCGTTTCTTCATGACGCCGTTTTCCTTGATGCGGCCGCTGAAAAAGGCGACAGCCCGGTGCCCGCAGTCCAGAACATACCTGGTGGCCAGATAACTGCCATAGGCGTCATCAATCCGGATATTGTGGTAGTAGTGATCGTTGCAGTAGCTGTCGATCAGGACAATGGGAATCTGGCTCTTCTTCATCTGCTGATAGAAGGAGTCCGGATACATCCCGATCACAATGATGCCGTCCAGGTTGCGCTCCTTGGCCAGCGTCAGGTAGCTCTCGTTGGCGTCGGTCGCGGAGATGATCACATGGTAGCCCTTCTGCCGGGCGCACAGCTCGATGCTGCCCAGAATCTCGGAGTAAAACTGGTTCTGGAACATGAGACGGCTGCCGGCCTCGGTCTGAGGCACCACAACGCCGATCAGCCTGGAGTCCTTGGTGGCGCTGCTCAGGGTACGGGCCGCCATATTGGGGGTATAGCCCAGGCGTTTGATCGCCTGCTCCACCCGGCGGCGGGTTTCTTCGGAGATCGGACGCTTCCCGCTCAGCGCATAGGAGACGGCCGCACTGGTAACCCCCGCCTCTCTGGCGACATCCTTCATGGTAACCCGGTTGGCCGGCATGCTATACCACCTCGTTTAATTTAATCGCTTAAACTAATCTGCAAATAAATAATAGCCAATCTCATTGCTGTTGTCAAGATGTAAATAAGCATTTTTTACAAATAATGATTGACTTGAGGCTGGAATGTGTTATATTTAGATTGTCCAATTATTTAACCGATTAAATCTGACAGTGAGGGATCTCTATGCACGAGCAATATCTGCCTACCGGTAACGAGTGGGTCTCCCTGCCCACGCTCCAGGCCCGTACCGGAGCGCTGGAGTCCTTTTCCTTCCTACACATGGGGTATAAAGGACTGATTGAGCAGCGGGGTGCGGCCTCTCTCCCCCTGATGGCGCCGTTTTTTGAGCTTGACGGCGAAAAGATTCCGCTCCAGTCCCTTACCTGGGCACGGAAGTCCGACTGGATTCCCACATTCCGCGGAATCGCCGGCCCGCTGGAGGTGGAGGGGATGCTCCTGGCCCCGGTGGGGGAGCGTGGCTTTCTCTACCAGCTGACAGTACGCTCCACATTGGATAGGCCGCTGTCCGGTACCTTCGGACTGGAGGGGTGCTGGGCCTCTGCATGGCACTGTGTCAACGAGGACAAGGAGATCGACGGGGTGCGCCGGTGCTACACCAGCCTCTGGAACGACAGCCTGATCTTCGATATGCGCTGCGGGCTTCCCCTCTTCGCGTTTGCGCCCATGATGGATCAGCCCTGCTCGTCCACCTTCCGGGAGACGGATGCCGGTATCGCCTACCGTCTGGCCCACGACTGTACGCTGGAACCCGGCCAGGCCGCTGCTGTGACCTTCTACTGGGGTGTCGGCTTTGAGGAGGTGGCGGCCGCCACCAGCGCCAAGGAGATGCTGCGCCAGGGCTGGCAGCATGAACTGGAGATGACCGTGGACTGGCTGGAGGCCCGCCGCTGGCCCATTCCGGACGCCCAGCTGGAGCGTCTCTACAATACCAATCTGTTCTTCTGCCTGTTCTACTCCGCGGGCCTTACCCTGGATACCGAGGAGCTGGTCCTGGTTACCAGCCGCAGCCCGCGTTACTACGTGAGCGCGGCCTACTGGGATCGGGACAGCCTGCTGTGGAGCTTCCCCACGGTAGTGGACTCTGACCCGGCCCTGGCCCGCCGGATGCTGGACTATGTATTTGGCCGCCAGCGGCGCAACCTGGGCGTCCACTCCCGGTATATCGACGGCACGGTGCTGGAGCCCGGCTTTGAACTAGACGAGTTGATGGCCCCGGTGCTGGCCCTGGAACGCTACGTGGCGGCTACAGGCGACCGGGATTGTCTGGCGGACAGAGCGATCCGTACCGGGCTCGCCGATATTCTCCGTACCCTGAACACCAAGCGGCACAGCGCAATCCCCCTGTATGAGACCTTCCTCCAGCCCACCGATGACGTGCGCAGCTACCCATACCTGACCTATGACAATGTACTGGTGTGGAAAGGGCTTCGTGCGCTGTCCACTCTGTATCCCGAAACATACGGCGGCCTTGCCGGGGAGGCCGAAAAGGTGCGCTTGTCAATCCTGGAGCACTGCGTTGTCCAGGGCCAGCATGGCCCGTACTATGCCTGGTCCACGGATTTGAAGGGGCATACAGACGTATATGATGAGCCGCCGGGAAGTCTGCTGCTCCTGCCCTACCTGGGCTTCTGCACGCTGGACGACCCAGCCTATCAGAACACGGTGCGCCAGATCCGCGCACCGGAGTACCCTTACAGTTTTGCCGGGTGTGCCTTCGCGGAGATCGGCTGTGCCCACGCCCCGCATCCCTGGATGCTGAGTGTGGCCAACAGCCTGCTCAGCGGGGAGGCGGAACGTTCTCTGGAACTTCTGCGCCGGGCGGAAATGGACAACGGCATCGTCTGTGAGAGCATCGATGAGCACACGGGTAAGTCTGCGACAGGAGACGCCTTCGCCACCTGTGCGGGGTTTGTGTGCCATGCCCTGCGGTATGCGTTAGGAGGCGTATCCTATGAGAACTGATGTGAAGCGCCGGGGTTGGACGGTTTCAGCGGAGGGGAACGATTTTGCCGATCGATTCCTGGAAAGCGTCTTCTTTACCGGCAACGGCCGCATGGGGGCCCGGGGTTACCCCGCTTACCGGCCGGTCCGCCGGCCGCTGGATGCCGGGCTCTTCTTGGCCGGCTTTTACGACCGGATTTCCGACAGCACAGATTTGACGGACTTTGTCAATCTGCCCACCCCTATCTGGTACCAGATCCGGCTGAATGGCCGCACACCGCCCCTTCCCTCCCGAGTGTCCCGGGAGCTGGATCTGCGTACAGGGCTGCTTACCTTCCGCTACCGGCTGAGTATTGCGGATGACTGGGTGGATGTGCGGGAGCAGCATTTTTTCTCATTGGCCAGGCCGAGCCTCCTGTTTCAGCGGCTTGAATTCCGGGGCTGCGGACCGGTAGAGCTTCTGGCGGGAATTGACCACCAGAGCTGTAACAGCCCCATCCCCGATGATCAGGTGAAGGAGAACACCCAGATCATCCAGATGACCCGCTTCTGCTCCGGCGAGGAGAACGATGCCGGGTTCACTGCCCGCTATGAGACAAAGCACACAAAGCTGGCGCTGGTTCAGACGATCTCCTGTCGCACAGAGGGCTTTTCAACACCCGCTTTTGTCCCGGATACCGGTGACGGCGTGGGAGTGCGCTGTGCCGGTGACGCTTCCCATGGTCCCATCGCCTTGGAACTTGCCGTCCGGCTGACTTCCAGCCGCGACGTGGATCCCCTGCTCCAACTGGACGTGGAGCCAGGCTGGGACTTTGCAGGTGCGCTGGCCGAGAATCAGACCGCATGGGAGCAGAGGTGGGCGGACTGTGACATTGTCATGGAGGGGGATGAAGACGCGCAGACGGCGCTGCGCTATGTGATCTATCAGCTGGTGGCCAACTGCTCTCCCCGGGATCACACCGTGAGCATCGGGGCCAGAGGACTTACGCACACCCGGTACAAGGGCTGCTATTTTTGGGACACGGATCTCTTCCTGACGCCGTTTTATAACCTGACCGATCCCCAGGCCGCCCGCAGCCTGGCAAATTTCCGGATCGGCACACTTCCCCGGGCAAAAGCGCATGCGGCACGGATGAACGGCGCCGGGGCCCGCTACCCCTGGATGGTGTCTTATGACGGGACTGAACAGTGCGAAAGCTGGGACATCGGGTGCAGCGAGGTCCACGTCACCGCTGACGTGGCCTATGCTCTGGGCCAATACCTGAATTGGACCGGCGATGACAGCCTTTTCTTCCAGGGCGGCGCACAGGTATTGGTGGAAACAGCTCGCTTCTGGGTCAGCCGCTACTCTCCCGCCCTGGAACCGGGGAAGGTCAATCTGCTGTTCTGCAAAGGTCCGGATGAATACTGCGGCATTACCAGCAACAATCTGTTCACCAATGCCATGGTAAAGCACAACCTCTCTTTGGCGCTCGCCGCCGCTGCGCGGCTGAAACAAGAAGCCCCGGAGCAGTATGCGGCTCTGGGACTGTCCGAGGAAGAGTGCGCCTCTTGGGAGAGGCTGCGAGGCGCTATTCAGCTTCCCAGGGATCCGGTCACCGGACATTATCGCCAGGACGATACCTTCCACCTGCTGGAGCGCGTTGATCCGGCAGAGCTCAAATCTGGGGATGAGGCCAGCTATCATCAGGTCTGCTTTGACAGGCTCCAACGGTATCAGGTGATCAAGCAAGCCGACACGCTGCTCCTTATGACTCGCCTGCCAGAGCAGTTTACCGAAGAGGAGAAGCTGGCCGCCTGGGAGGATTTCGAGCCGCTGTGTATCCATGACTCCACCCTCAGCTTCGCCAGCCATGCCCTCTTTGCGGCTCAGAATGGGCTGGCAGAGGCCGCTGAAGCCTACTGGCGGAAGGCTCTCTATCTGGATCTGGATGAGATCATGGGCAATACGGGCAAGGAAGGGCTCCACCTGGCCTGCCTCGGAGAGGTCTGGCAGACAGTGGTGTTCGGCTTTGCCGGCCTGTACATCGCGGATGGTGTTCCCCAACTGGCTCCGCACCTTCCGCACGGCTGTACGTCTCTGAATTTCAAGTTTTTCTATCATGGCAAAAAATACGAAGCTAAGATTTCCGGAGAGGCTTGGAGTATTATTGCGTGCATATTTTCGTAAATGAACACATCCACCAGCGAAGCTGGTGGTTGTCACTGTGCGGGCATAGCCCTTTGTTCCTCGCGGACGCGTGCAACGCGTAATACGGTCTGCCAGCTGCGTGAGGACTGCTACTTGCCGCCCGTAAACGGGCCACTAGATGGAATTCTCAGTTGCTCTCCCATCTCGTCCTCTTTTAGCTGGTTCCTCACATACTCCGCAATTCGGCTCTCATTTTTCCCCACCGTATCCACGTAGTACCCTCTACACCAAAATTCCCGGTTTCGATACTTGTATTTCAACTCGCCGAATTGCTCATACAGCATTGTGCTGCTCTTCCCTTTCAGATACCCCATAAAGTGCGACACCGAGATTTTCGGCGGTATCTCTACAAACAAGTGAATATGGTTGGGGCACGCTTCCGCCTCTATGATTCTTACCCCTTTCCACTCGCACAGCCGCCGCAGTATCTTCCCTATTGCTGCTTTCTTTTCTTTGTAAAATACTTTCCTACGGTACTTCGGCGCAAATACAATATGATATTTGCAATTCCATCGCGTATGAGATAAACTATTGATGTCATTCAGTCCCATCTGAATGCCCTCCCTTTGCTATTCTTTGTGCAGTTGGCGGTCAGGTAGAATAAATTTCGCAAAAATAAAAAGAGACATGGTTTGCAGATCTCTGGTAGAATGAAGTCGCGACACACCATTCGAAAGGAGACAGCAAACCATGTCCGAGAAAATTGTACAGCTAAACGAAGAAGTTATCAAGGGGCAGCTCAAGGAACTTGTACGCGGAAGTGTAGAGGAAACCCTCAACGAGCTGCTGGAGGCTGAGGCAGAGAAATTGACTCAAGCAGCCCGGTACGAGCGTAATGAGCAGCGCCAGGGCTACCGCAGCGGCCACTACAACCGCAACCTCACCACCACTTCCGGGGATGTCACCCTCAAGGTGCCTAAGCTGAAAGGGATCTCCTTTGAAACGGCTATCATTGAGCGGTATCGCCGCCGGGAAAGCAGCGTGGAAGAGGCTCTCATTGAGATGTACCTGGCCGGCGTATCCGTCCGGCGCGTGGAGGACATCACCGAGGCCCTCTGGGGCAGCAAGGTCTCACCCTCCACCATCAGTGAGCTGAACAAGAAAGCGTATGTCCACATTGAGGATTGGCGGAACCGCCCTCTGCAGGGCGGACGCTATCCGTATGTCTATGTGGATGGGATCTACCTGCGCCGTAACTGGGGTGGAGAGTTTGAAAATGTGGCTATTCTGGTGGCGATTGCGGTCAATGAGGACGGATATCGTGAGGTTCTTGGCGCTGCCGAGGGTATGAAGGAGGACAAAGCCAGCTGGGTCAGTTTCTTCCAGTGGCTGCATAGCCGTGGCCTGGATGGCGTGAAGCTCATTGTTGGCGACAAGTGCCTTGGCATGCTGGAAGCTGTGGGAGAAGTGTTTCCTGAGGCCAAATACCAGCGTTGTACCGTCCACTTTTACCGTAATGTGTTCTCGGTCACACCTCGCTCTAAGGTGAAGCTGGTAGCCAAAATGCTCAAGGCGATCCATGCTCAGGAGAGCAAGAAAGCTGCCCGGGAAAAGGCCAAGGCCGTGGTGGAGGAACTGCGCTCCATGAAACTGAAAGAGGCCGCCCAGAAGGTGGAGAATGGCATTGAGGAAACGCTGACCTATTGCGATTTTCCCAGTGAGCACTGGACCCGTATCCGTACCAATAATGTGATTGAGAGGCTGAACCGAGAGATCCGCCGCCGTACCCGTGTGGTTGGCAGCTTCCCGGACGGCAACTCAGCTCTAATGCTGGTTTGTGCCCGGCTGCGCCATGTAGCCGGTACTCAGTGGGGCAACAAGAAGTACATGAACATGAAGCACCTGGAGGCGACCTTGGAGGATGCCTCCATTGCTGGCTGACTTCATTTACGGCAGAGTCTGCTAACTAAAGTGCGAAAAATTCTTGACACGACCCAGTTGGCAGACCGCACTTTCATTATAGCAAAGGGAGTTTTTCTATCTTCTTTATCGCCATAGGCTTTTTTCTACCACTCGCCTAGCGAGTGGTTTTGGGATACAAAAACGGGGCGCTCGCTGGTAAATCGAGCGCTCCGCATAATGCTGGACCTATTTCATTTTTGATGGCTGCTGCTAGTAGCAGTTCCCTTCCGTAATATCCATTATTTAAATAGTGCCCATAAAGAATATGGAGATACTAAGCGCAAAGCCTACATGTTGTTTTCTGCGACGCAAATTTACGCCGCCGCGTTGGCGTTGATCCGGTCGATGACGCTCTTAATCCCGGCCCACAGCGAGAGATCCATAAACACCTCCACAATGCTGCCCCGGTCGGTAAAGGACGGCTCCTGAAGGACAGACAGGTCCTTCATCATGCCGTTGTGAACGATGTACTCCACAATCTGGTTGACGAAATAGATCTGCCGGCTGTCCAGGTTGGCGTCATTGAGATACTGGGAAAAGGCCTCCTTGGCGGCGTTCATGTCCAGGCCCACGATCTCCCGAACGAATTTGCCCAAGGGTTTGGCTCCCAGCTCCGCCTCGTAGTCCTGGCGGCTGCCCACCTGGCTCCACAAAATATTCTCCAGCTCTTTCACATCATTGTCTGTCAAAGGAATATTGGAGCGCAGCTTTGCAATGGCGGGGTTGTCCTGGTGTTGGCGGACATAAAACTCTGCCTTGGCCTTGTAGTTCTTCAGGTCGTCGTTTTCCAGTTCCGCCTCACGCCATTCCGTAGAGAGGATGTCGTCCGTAAAATTTTTGTTGTAGATCTCTCCGCCATGGGGCAGGTATTTCATCAGATTCCGCAGGCACTTCCGGATGTGCTCAAACTCGTTGATGCCGGCATTCTCCAGATAGTCTGTATGGAGGATTTTCTCGATCAGTTCTGACTGGGCCTGAATCTCCGGGATATTTGCCACGCCGGCGATAGCAGAGACTTTCTTCGCCAAGTCCTTCCGGGCTTTCTTGTAGGTCTTGCCAACCAGATAGGCCAGCTCGATCCCGTACATCAACGCGTCAAAGCGAACCGCGCTGGCCTCGTCCCCGTCGGGCTGGAGCAGCGGGGCGACTTCCTCCTTCAAGTTCAGGGTATCCTCATAGGTGAGGGCCTGATAACTCTCCGGGTTCGAGAACTTCTCCACATACCGAAGATGCTGTTTGACCGCGAAATTGCCCCGATCCAGCTCCTGTACCTTGGAGAGCATTTCTTCCACCAGCCGCCGACGGAAGGGAATCAATTCGTCGGTCTGATAGTCCAAGTCCTGAAGCTTGAAGATAATCTGCGCCTTCAGATAGAAGATAGCGCTTTGTAGGGCCATCTGATTGGCGGTGGCCTTGCCTTTGTTCATACGGAAAAACTCAAAGTTTCCGCACAGGTCGAAGATATAGAATTTCTCCTTGTCTTTCCCGTCCATCGGTCCCGGACACAGCCGCGTGCCCCGGCCGATCATCTGCCAGAATTTCGCTTTGCTCATGATCTTCTTGAAAAACACCAGATTTAGCACCTCCGGCACGTCGATGCCGGTGTCCAGCATGTCCACGGAGATGGCGATTTGCGGCAACTTGTCCGGCTCAGAGAACTCGTCGATGGCGCTCTGGGCGTAGGTCATGTAGTTGTCGATGACCTTGGCATAACCGGGCAGGTGGGGGTACTCCTTGCCGAACACCTCCAGGATCTTCTCCGCGTGGCGGTGGTTCTTGGCAAAGATGATGGTTTTGCCCAGCTTCTCCCCGTAGTCGATTTTCAGGCCGTTGGTCATCAGCAGGTCCAGCGCCTTACGGATGGTATCCTCGTTGAACAGCCATTCGTTGAGGGCAGAGGACTCGATCTTCTCCGGTAGCTCCCCGTTCTCATCGGTAAAGGTGGACTCGTATTCCTCCTTCTCATCCTCTGGCAGGTCGTCATAGGTGATACCTTCGGTGAGAAATTTCAGCTTGCTCTCCACCGTGAGGAAGTCCACCAGAAAGCCGTCCTTCACCGCCTGGGCCAGGTCGTAGCCGTAGGTGGGTACGCCGCTCTCCAGTTCGAAGATCTCATAGGTGTTCTTGTCGATCTCGTCCTTAGGGGTGGCGGTGAGGCCCACCAGGGGCGCATCGAAGTAGGTGAAAATGTCCCGGTACTTGTTGTAGATAGAGCGGTGGGCCTCGTCGCAGATGATGAGGTCAAAGTGGCCCACGGTGAACAGTTTCCCCTCCTCGTCCTCCACGGTGTCGATGCAGTTCATCATGGTCTGGTAGGTGGAGAACACGCACCGGGCCGTATAATTGTCCCTCTCCTCGCACAGGTTGGTGACCGACAAATCGGGCAGCAGGTTCACAAAGCTGCGCTTGGCCTGGGTGACCAGGGAGTTGCGGTCGGCCAGAAAGAGGACATTTTTGATCCAGCCATGTTCCAGCAGCACCTTCACTAGGGCAATGACCGTCCGGGTTTTGCCGGAGCCGGTGGCCATGACCAGCAGGGCCTTCCGGCGATTTTTCTCCCCGAAAGCCTGGCACACCGCCTTGATGGCCCCCTCCTGGTAATACCGCCCGGCGATCTGCTTGTCCACCTGGACGTACTTCAGACTGGTGCGCATGGAGCGCAGGTTGAACAGCTTTTCCAGGTCCCGCTTGGAGTAGAAGGCGGCCACCTTTCGCTCCGGGTAGGCCCCGTCGTCCATCCGGGTGTCAAAGCCGTTGGTGAGAAAGATCATCGGCCGGCGTCCGTACTGCTTTTCCAGCAGGTCGGCGTACAGCTTGGCCTGCTGGCGGCCCTTGGCTGGGTCCACACAGGTGCGCTTGGCCTCGATTACTGCCAAGGGGCGATGGGTGTCGTCGTAGAGCACATAGTCGGCGTAGCCCACCTCGCTCTTGTTGGGCATGCCGGGCAGCTCCACCTCGTTCAGCCAGCCTTTCCCCTCAGTCCAGCCGGCATCTGTGAGCATGGCGTCGATGTACAGCTTCCGGGTCTCGTACTCGGAAAGGTCCAGGGGCTTGGGCACATAGCTCTCCCGCTGCTCCTCCCGGCGGGCGGTGAGCTGGGCCCTCAGGGCCCGGTTTTCCTCCATCAGGGCGGCCAGGTCCACCTCCGGGGCCGACTCCCTTAGCAGGGGAGCCCCTTCAGCCGGCTGGGCTTCCAGCAGGGCTGGGTCAAACTGTCCTTCCGTGTAGTCCTTCCCGTAGCAGTAGGCGATAAAGTCCAAGAATATGTAGAGGTTTTCCAGGCACAGCCGGGCCTGCTCCGGGGTGATCTTCTTCCCCGTGTGGGCGGCGGCGTTGCCCGTCTGCCGGATGTACTTCAGCCGCCGCCACAGATCCTCCCCCACAATATCCCGGAAGTCCTCGGCGTCCATCAGGCTCACCAGCCGGTCGTCGTAGGGCATGACCAACCCGCCGTCCACGGAGTATATCCACTTGACGGCAAACTCCATCGCCCGGCGGCAGTTCAGTACGCAGGCCGCCGGATCAATGGCATAGATTTTTTCTGCCGTAATAGCTGCCTCCGCGAAGGGAACAAGTTGCGGTTCAGAGAGAAAATGGTCAAAGTTGGTCATAAAATCACCTTGCTCAAGTTTGTTTAAGCAGGCAAGCGCCGATCAATTTCAGAAAGAAATGATTGGAAACTTGGCGACTTATTTTCATGCAGATTCATGCGGCTGCCTATTTCTTTTGCCCATTCACTTTTCTTTTGTCCTACTTCTATGTAAGAGGGGCAGTCTTTTCTGAATTTCCGAAGACCACCCGGATACACCGCATCAGCTAAAAGCTCCCAAGTTCCACAGATACTGTCCTGGACGTAGGAGCGAAGGACTGCTGTCTTCGCATTGGGATAAGCAGCGAATAGAGCAGCTTCATCCCCCAGAAGCCAGGCTTCCACTTCTTCAATTGCAAGGCAGAACACATGATCCACTTTGATGTGGTTCTGTTCCGCTACTGCTTCAAGCTCCACTAAAAACGTGCTGGGATCTCTTGTGTCGTTGTCAAGAACAATGATAATCACTGCCGGAATATACTGAAGGCTCTTATTGAATCCACGCAATACGGTAGCCAGATCGTTTAAAAGTTTTCCCTCTTTGGTCTCCTTGACTGTATTTTTCTTTGTAAAGCCGCCTAATCCCTTGTATGCCTTATCATCGTATGTGATTTCCGGATAAATTGCTCTGATCTTCTCCATGATGAGGCGGATCAAAACCGCGCTTGATTGATCCTCAATCAAGAATTGAAAATGCACCCAAGCTCCCCCCTATCAGCCAAAGTATTCGCTGTACCACAGATCGCCCATGGCCGCCCCCTCGCTGACAAGCTCTTTGACAAATTCATAGCTGGATGCCTGCCGTGCGATCGAAAAGCCATCCTGCCCCTTTTCCAGAACCCAGACTTCTTCTGGAGATAAGGCATTGACAAAAAAGGGACTGTGAGTCGTGACAAACAGCTGCTTGGAATATCCACTTCCGACGCTTTTCCGCATCTCTATAGCTAAATTCGCCAAGTAATGATGGTACAAACCGTTTTCCGGCTCCTCTACGAATACAAGCTGGCGGGGATTCCGCTCGTGGAGCAGAAGGTAATAGGCAAACAGCTTCAAAGTGCCGTCTGACATCCGTGTAGAAAAGAAGGGCTCGGAGAAGCCGTTCTGCCAAAACTCCAGAACCATCTGACCGTTTTTCAGCTTGACCGGCTCAATTTTTGTGATATTAGGAATCTTGGTCTGGATTTCCGCCAATACCTTCTTGAATTCTGTGGGATTCTCCCGGTACATATACTGGGCCACATTGTTCAGATTGCTGCCGGTACGGTTGAGATACTGAGCCGGGGCAGCGGTCTGAATTTGGCGGGCCGCATCCGGCGCGAAGTAACACAGATACCAGCTTTTCAAGAAGTCCAGAAACAGTTCGATCCGAGCGTACTGCTTCATGGCACCCAGTGTGACGATGCCGAACTTTCTCGTGTCGGCCAATTCGACGTTGATCTTCTCCCCTTCCACAGAGCCGTCCTCATCGTCCTGGCCGCCGTCCTTTCCCTCAAATGCAAAGCCCTTCCCGTCAATCAGGTGCAAAAAGGAGAGCGGACGGCCATTCTTCTGGCCGGGCCGCCGCTGGCGAAGCCGTTCTTCCTTGACATACGGGCGGTCATACCTGTCTTTGGCAATCGTCAGCTCATAGGTGATGGGGCGGGAATTGCTGTTTTCCTTGTAGTACAGCTCGAAATGGATTGGATCACTGCTTCCCTGGGAGATCAGTTGGTCATATCCGCCCCGGTTGTTTGCGTCACAGGCGCTTTCCACATCTGTAGAAAGACAGTCGGAAATAAAGCCGAACGCATCCGCAAGTGTGCTCTTTCCATTTCCGCTTGGCCCGATGATAGCAACCATATTGCCCAGTTCACTTCCGGATTGGTCACTGTACAGTTTACCCATCTTGATATTTTTGAGCGAACCGTAATTCTGAATGGCGATTCCAAGGATTTTACCCATTTGGCTTCACTCCTTTACAAAAGACTGAATTCGATTTGATATCAATTGTACCGGATGATTGACTCTATTATACTGGAATGTACGGACGTCTGTCCAATCAAATGCAGTGCTGCTTTTTACCCTGCTTCTCTTTCGATAGAGTTCCGTCGCAGGTGGTAACAAAAGTGCGTGGAGAGGGCCCTCTCAGTCAGCTTCGCTGACAGCTCCCCCAGAGGGGGAGCCAAGGGGCGGGTGACGCACCACACTTGCCTCTCCCTTTGGGATAGGTGGCACCGCCGTAGGCGGTGACGGAGAGGGCACTCCCTCCGGCTCTCCGCGCCACCTCCCTCTGAGAGGGAGGCTTTAGGTGTTTTTCATGCCCTTGGGCCACCTCTTTGAGGGGGCTGTCGCCGCAGACGACTGGGGGAGTTTCACCGCTCTGCGAAGGGGGTGAACTGTGGGTCGGAGAGGAAACGATCAAAATTGGTCATGTTGGGTCACCTCACCAAAACTACTCTATACTAACAACGCCATGAACTGAATTAAAACCAATTTGTGTTCCCTCTAATAAATCTCTTAATAAGTAGTCTACTGCCCCGTCTGGATGAAATTCTTTGTATTCCTGACTTTCTGTAATGAAGAAATCAAACTCAAAGCCCTTCAGCAGAACTTTTGGGAAATCTTCATCCTCTGTCAAAATATACCATGGCTTTCCAAATTTATAAATAATATGAGACTTTACTCCAGGTTTATCATCAAGATGCGACTTTTGCGCTTGGCGGATAAAGTCGAGGAATGGTTTTTCATTCTGGTCATTATCACACAAAATTGCGTCAGATGCCCTGTGCGAAATTTTGAGTTCGGCTGACGTCCCCTTTCTTTCTCTCTCTGAAGTCAGCCACTCCTTATCTAAAATAATTGATAGTTTTTCAATATGCGGAAATTTGTAATGAAAATTTAAGTGCAGATGATTCATCTTATTTGTTTCATCAATCGTGACCAGTTTTATACCATGTACGCGCGCATATTCTACGGCCCCGCTCTGGAATCCACTCTTTGAAACAAGAATCCCACAAGGAAATGCGGCAATATCATTGAGCTTTTCTTTGAACCCCATGATTTGCTCCTTTTTAACCTTTGTTCGCCAATCTTTAACTTCGATAATCGTTTTATACAAAACTCCAGCTAATTCAAATTCCCAGTAAATATCAACCTGATGTTCTACACCTGTTTTTCCTAAAACCTGAACATCATGCTGAACTTCTATTTTCCTATAACCATCGTTTTGGTATCCAAGCGGAACGATTTTAGCGAAAAGGAATTTAGGGTGATTTTTATAGTAAGTTGCTTGCAGGGAATGTACTTGCATAAAACTGTAATGTCGAAATAGGGCTTTCCGGTTGAGGGCAGGCGGGCGTTACACCGCCTGTCTTGTTTTTTCCTCAAATGCCAGGAGCGGCGCTGGCCCCCGCTTATGTTCCCCTTCCTTTTCTGGCTCTAAGTAGAGCCGCTGAAACTCGGAAAAGGAGACGTTGAACTCAATTTCCAACTCGTAGCTCCGCTTGACACGGACTGCTTTGATAAACTGTGCTGCAATCATCTTCTTTGCCTCGAAGGAGCAGTTGTCATAGAGTGTGGCCCAGTTCATCAGTTGGGCGTAATCCCGTTTCACTTGGTCGGCCCCGGACACCAGTTCCCGCAATTCCGTCTCTGCCGCCGCTATCTGCTGTTCCAGTTCGCTGATCTGCGCGGTGGTCTCTTCCGCCACACTGTTGAGCAAATCTACATTCAAACGGCTGGCCCCTCGGATGACTTTCAGCGTCTCGGCCTGCAAATCCCGGTAGTCCTTCTGCTTTTGCTGATACTGGATGTTCAGCAGATTGAGTTTTGCCTTGGCAACCTCAACCTCCCGGCCTCGCTGTTCCTGGATCAAATCCTGCGGCGGGGCTGTCTGTATGCGCTCAAACTGAAGGCGGATGATCTGGTCTACAAGGCTGTCCAGTTTCGCGGTGCCATAACTGGCCGGGCCCGAACATTCTCCGGGGTGCTGGGTGTTGTAACTGCACAGATACCGCGCATAACTCTTGGTGACTACGGTGCCGTCCTTTTTCCTGTACCGTTGTCCGCAGGTCGTCAAAGTCAACCGCCGCCCACAGTGGCCGCAGAAGATGTTTCTCACCAAAAGGGACTGCCCCCTTGTGGTAAGGGGGACGTCCCGCTTTTCCTGTGGCTTTGCCCGCTCCTGGAGCATCGTCTGTGCCCTCTCAAACAGTTCTACATCAATAATCTGCAACTCGGTCAGCACTTCTTCCGATTTACTCTCCCCGTTGCAGAGGATACCGATATAGAGCGGATTTTTGAGGATGCGGTTGATACTGGTCGTGGCGATTTTTCCGCCCTTGCGGTTGTGGTAGCCCTGTTCCGACAGGTAGCGGCAAATCCGCTGGCCCCCGTAGCCCTCGCAGACATACTTCTGAAAAATCACTTTCACCACCTCGGCCTCATTAGGGTCAATGGCAAGATCGGGGACCTCTTTGTTACGCTTGTTGGTGCGACCCTTATTCACCAGCCGATAGCCGTAAGGGACGATGCCGCCGGTGTAGTAGCCCTGTTCGGTCAACTGACCGATCCGGGTCTTGACACGGGCGGAGGTTTTAATGCTCTCGCCCGATGCCTGCCAGTAGCGTATGTAGTTGAGCAGTTTGTCCACATGGGTATCAAACCGCTGCTGGCCCTCCATCGCGCTCCAGACCTCGATGCCCTGATTGACGAACCATTCCACCACAAAGGGCGTCTCATCGTCCTTGCGGCCCAGACGGTCAAACATGAACACCAGCAGAATATCAAACTCTCCCGCCAAGGCCATGCGCTGGATCTCCTGTATCTTATCCCGCTTTTTGGCCGAGACCTTGAACCCCGACACACCCTTTTCCGATAACTCCCTGACGATTTCCCAGCCCTCCTGCCGCTGGCAAAACTCCCGACAGAATTGCTTTTGCATGGGAATATCGTCTTTCTCCACCTGACCTACCGTGGAGACACGGTACAGGCAGACCACGCGCTTTACGATTTTTTTGACTACTTGAACGATTGTTTCCGCCATGTAAATACCTCGCCTTTCTTTTGTGCGGTGTATTCATGGCGGCCAGTTCTATCTCATTTTCAACGCCTCATGAAATGCCATCACAGCTGAGAATGAAAATATAGTCTGTGCGTTAACCGAAGGATTTGCTAAACTGAATACAGCAGGCGTAGTCCGGTTGCACCTTGGTGGATTTTCACCCCGTTTGTTCAACGTGGACGAGTTGCCCAAGAGAACAGCAGTATGTTGCGTCACATAAGTGAAGAGCACGAGTAGCAAAGTTCGGATACCCACCCGGGCAATTCCCAGCCTGCATAATTCAGGGAGGGATTTGATGCAAGACATATTGACCTGCGCCATGGGACTGGATATTCATCGTGACGTTATTGTTGCCTGTCTTGCCAAAGGTGAACTGGGCACCGATCCGGAAATCGAGATTCGCTCCTTCAGCACACTTATCCCGGAAATGCGGAAACTGCGGGATTGGGTGTTGGAAGCAGAGTGCCGCTATGTCGCTATGGAGAGCACCGGGATCTACTGGCAGCCTATTTACGAAATGCTGGAGCCATGTTTTGATGGGCAGATCAGCATTCTGGTCGTGAATGCCCGCCACATGAAGAATGTGCCTGGGCGCAAAACGGATATGCGGGACGCGCAATGGATCGCCACATTGCTCCGTGCCGGATTACTAAAGGGAAGTTTTATCCCAGATAAGACCTTCCGGGAACTGCGGCATCTGACCCGGTATCGTAAGAGCATCGTTCGCGACATTACCGCCCAAAAGAATCGCATCGATAAATTTCTGCAAAGCTCCGGTTTCCGCTTCACAGCGTTTCTGTCGGACGCATTTGGCGCTTCCGGGCGAAACATCATCCGTCATCTCATGGAATACGGAAATATTTCGCGGGAAGCTCTGGATCGGTGTCTGAAAACACAGACCCGGAAACGTATCGACGAAATACTGATTGCCTTGAACGGTTCGCTCTCGGAGCACCAGCGCGGCTTTCTTCGCATGATATTTGGGCACTTGGAAGCACTTGAACAGCACCGGCATACTGTGGAGGACGCTATTACGAAAGAGATCATAAAGCACGAAGAGGCATTGAGCCTCCTGTGCTCCATACCGGGTATTGATGTAACTGCGGCAGCAGCCATTATCGCGGAGATTGGTACCGATATGAGTGCCTTTCCGGATTCCCAGCATATATGCTCCTGGGCCGGTTTGAGTCCCGGTAACAACGAGAGTGCCGGAAAACGCAAGAGTGCTCACATTAACAAAGGTAATCCGTATCTGAAGAGTATGCTCTGTGAGGTGGGATGGGTCATCTCCGGAAAACGAAGCTTGTACCTCTCCGGTTGGTACTGGAGGATAAAACAGCGGAAGGGCGCTAAACGTGCAACGATTGCTTTGGCTCGCAAACTGCTGGCGCTGATTTACACGATGTTGAAGACAGGTTCTCCATACAACGAAGACTGTTTTGAGATCCGCAGAAAACAAAGTGAGCGCAAACGGGCCAGCCGTATGGTGAACGAACTGCAAAAGCTGGGGTACTTTGTGGTGGCACCAGGCTGATTCCCACTGTACCATACTTCGGCCGGCGACAGGTTTTGGCCTGCCGCTTTTTGTGCTGCGATGGTTTTTCATGAGGCGTTGAAAGCCTGTTTGTCAAGGTTCACGCCCTCGCTACTTATTTTCGTAGCAAGGTGCCATCTACACCATTATTATCTCATATTTCAATAAAAAAAGGAAGGGATCTTATGACAAACGAGCCATACTACAGCAAAAGCGTATCCCAGGCGCTGGAGGCGCAGCAGGCCGACCAGAAGGGACTGTCCGACCAGCAGGCCCGGAGCCGGCTGGAGCAGTACGGCCCCAACAAGCTCTCCGAGGGCAAGAAGAAGAGCGTGCTCCAGATCTTCCTGGAGCAGTTCAAGGACCTGCTGGTGGTCATCCTCATTGTGGCCGCCCTCATCTCCGCCGCGTCGGAGAATGTGGAGAGCACCATCGTCATTTTTGCCGTACTCATCCTCAACGCCATTCTGGGCACCGTCCAGTACCTGAAGGCGGAAAAATCCCTGGAAAGCCTGAAAGCCATGTCCTCCCCCACCGCCAAGGTGCTGCGGGGCGGCGTGCGGGTGGAGATCCCCTCCGCCGACGTGGTGCCCGGCGACATCGTGCTGCTGGAGGCCGGGGACATGGTGGTGGCCGACGGCCGGGTGCTGGAGAACTTCTCCCTCAAGGTCAATGAGTCCTCCCTCACCGACGAGAGCGAGGGTGTGGAAAAGACCGCCGACGTGATCACCGGCGGCCAGGTGGCCCTGGGCGACCAGAAGAGCATGGTGTTTTCCGGCTCCCTGGTGACCTACGGCCGGGCCACCGTGCTGGTCACCGCCACCGACATGAATACCGAGCTGGGCAAGATTGCCGCCCTCATGAACCAGACCCAGCAGCGCAAGACCCCCCTGCAGCAGTCCCTGGACAGCTTCTCCGCCAAGCTGGCCATCGTGATCATGGCCATCTGCGCGGTGGTGTTTGCCCTGTCGGTGTTCCGTACCGGCATGGGAGTGCTGGACTCCCTCATGTTCGCCGTGGCCCTGGCGGTGGCCGCCATCCCCGAGGCCCTCAGCTCCATCGTCACCATTGTGCTGGCCATGGGCACCCAGAAGATGGCCAAACAGAACGCCATCATGAAGGACCTGGAGGCGGTGGAGAGCCTGGGGTGCGTGTCGGTGATCTGCTCGGACAAGACGGGCACTCTGACCCAGAACAAGATGACCCCCCAGAAGGTGTACGCCGACGGCTCCCTGCTGGAGGGGGACGACCTGGAGCTGGTCAACGACGTGCAGCGGCTGCTGCTCAAGGCCGCCCTGCTGGCCAGCGACGCCACCAACAATGAGGAGACCGGCGCCTCCATCGGCGACCCCACCGAGGTGGCCCTGGTGATGCTGGGAGAGAAGTTCGGGGTGGACGAGGAGAGCTACCGGGCCCAGCATCCCCGGCTGGGAGAGCTGGCCTTTGACTCCGACCGCAAGCTGATGAGCACCCTCCACGACATCGACGGCACCCCCACCCTGTTTACCAAGGGGGCCATCGACGTGCTGCTGGACCGGTCCAAGTGGCTGCTGACCCGGGAGGGGAAGGTGGAGCTGACCCCGGAGCGGAAAGAGGAGATCGCCCGGGTGAATATGGAGCTGTCCATGGAGGGCCTGCGGGTGCTGGCCTTCGCCTACCGGGAGCTGGAGGCCGTCCGGCCCCTGACCCTGGAGGATGAAAACGAGTTTACCTTCATCGGCCTTATCTCCATGATCGACCCGCCCCGGCCCGAGGCGGTGCAGGCGGTGGCCGACGCCAAGCGGGGCGGCATCCGCACCATCATGATCACCGGCGACCACAAGGTGACCGCCTCCGCCATCGCCCGCCAGCTGGGGATTTTCCGGGACGGGGACGAGGCGGTGTCCGGCCTGGAGCTGGACCAGATGACCGACGCCGATCTGGACGGACGGCTGGAGAAGATCTCGGTGTACGCCCGGGTGTCCCCCGAGCACAAGATCCGCATCGTCAACGCCTGGCAGCGGAAGGGGAACATCGTGTCCATGACCGGCGACGGCGTCAACGACGCCCCCGCCCTGAAGAAGGCGGATATCGGCGTGGCCATGGGCATCACCGGCACCGAGGTATCCAAGGACGCCGCCTCCATGATCCTGGCCGACGACAACTTCGCCACCATCGTCAAGGCGGTGGTCAACGGCCGCAGTGTGTACGCTAACATCAAAAACGCCATCCAGTTCCTGCTCAGCGGCAACACCGCCGGCATCTTCTGTGTGCTCTACGCCTCTCTGCTGGCCCTGCCGGTGCCCTTCCAGCCGGTCCACCTGCTGTTTATCAACCTGCTCACCGACTCCCTGCCCGCCATCGCCATAGGCATGGAGCCTGCACGCCGGGGCCTGCTGGACCAGAAGCCCCGGGACCCCAAGGAGCCCATCCTCAGCCGGGACCTGCTGACCCGCATCGGCGGCCAGGGCCTGCTCATCGCCATCGTCACCATGATTGCCTTCTACCTGGGCTATCAGGGGGGCGACGCCGTCCTGGCCTCCACCATGGCCTTCGCCACCCTCACCCTGGCCCGTCTGTTCCACGGCTTCAACTGCCGGGGCGACGCGTCCATCTTCCGCCTGAAGTTCTCCACCAACAAGTACTCCGTCATGGCCTTCTTTGCCGGCGTGGTGCTGCTGCTGGCGGTGCTCTTTATCCCCGGCCTGAAGGGCCTGTTTATGGTGGCTCCCGCTTTCGGAGTCGCCAACCTGGGAGAGATCGTTCTGCTGGCCTTCCTGCCCACTCTGGTCATCCAGATCATCAAGGTGATCGGGGATGTGCGCCGGGGCAAGGAGAACTGAAACTGAAAAATCCCTGTCCGCCGATGCGGACAGGGATTTTTTCATGCAAGGGGTAGCAGAGCGCTGGCGATGTTGAAGTAGACCACCAGGGAGATGGCGTCCACAATGGTGGTGATGAGGGGGGCGGCCATAATGGCCGGGTCGGCCTTGAAGAACTTGGCCGCCATGGGGAGCACGCCCCCCACCGTCTTGGCCAGCAGCACCGTGACAAACAGGGCGGCGGCCACCGTCAGGGCGGTGGCGGTCTGGCCCGGGTAGGTGAGGATGAGCCGGACATAGTTTACCGTGCTGAGGGCGGCCCCCACCAGCATGCTCACCCGCAGCTCCTTCCAAAAAACCCTGGCAAAGTCCCGCAGGCGGATCTCGCCCACCGCCATGCCACGGATCACCAGAGTGCTGGACTGGCTGCCGGCGTTGCCGCCGGTGTCGGTGAGCATGGGAATGAAGGTGACCAGCAAGGGCATGGCGGAGAAGGCCGCCTCATACCGGCCCAGGATGCCGCCGGTGATCATGCCGGAGATCATCAGCACCAGCAGCCACACAATGCGGTGCCGGGCCAGGGTGAACACACCGGTTTTCAGATAGGGCCTTTCCGAGGGGGCCATGGCCGCCATCTTCTCAAAGTCCTCGGTGGCCTCCTCCTCCAGCACGTCCATGCCGTCGTCCACCGTGACGATGCCCACCAGCCGGCCCTCCCTGTCCACCACCGGCAGGGAGAGGAAATCGTACTTCATCAGCCGGGCCACCGCCTCCTCCCGGTCCTCGCCGGTCCCGGCGATGATCACGTCCCGCTCCATCAGGTCGGCCACCAGGGCCTGGTCCCCGGCCAGCAGCAGCTCCCGGATGGTGACCACGCCCTCCAGACGCCGGGCGGCGTCGGTGACGTAGCAGGTATAGATGCTCTCCGAGTCCGCCCCCGTCCTGCGGATATGGGCGATGGCCTGGGCAACCGTCATGTCCCGCTTCAGGTCGGTAAATTCGGCGGTCATGATGCTGCCCACCGAGTTCTCCGGGTAGTGGAGGAACTGGTTGATGAGCTGCCGGGTGTCCGGCCGGGCGGCCTGGAGCACCCGCTTCACCACGCCGGCGGGCAACTCCTCCAGCAGGTCCACTGCGTCGTCCACCCACAGCTCCTCCACAATGGCGGACAGCTCCTGGTCGGTGGCCGCCTGGATCAGGGCCTGCTGGTCCTCCGGCGGCAGGTCGGAAAACACCTCCGCCGCCAGCTCCTTGGGCAGGGCCCGGAAGACCGCCAGCATCTCCGGCCGGTCCAGCTCATCCAGCAGCTCCGCCAGGTCGGCGGGGTGGGTCTGGGTCAGTGCGTCCCGCAGGGCGCACATATCCCGGCGCTCCAGCAGCTGCCGCAGCGCCTCCAGGGTCAGATTCTGTTTCATGGGTCTCTCCTCCTGTCGTTAAAATACAGCGAGGAAGTGACCAAAACAGGCGCGCCGCGGCAAAGCGTCCGGGTTTCATACCCGGCCGCTCCCCGCGGCGGAACCTTCCGTATTTGGGAACAGACAGCCGGGCCCCGCCCGGCCTGCCCTGCTTACAGGGAAAACCAGGCGGCGCCAGCCCTGTCCCCTGAGGGAAGCTCACAGCCCGCGTTGGTACTTCGTCCGCATAGGTCCACCTGATTTTCCTCCTTTTTCCTATTATTTTGCTAGCCTTTGGCTGCCGTTCGAGGATATCACACTTTCCCCCAAAAGGCAACCCCAAAAAACAGAAGGGCCCGCCCCCCCAAGGGGACGAGACCCTTCTGGATCTGCCTTTAGAAAGGTTACTCCGCCTTGCGCTGACGGATCTCCTCGATCATCAGGGGGAGGACCTTGGCCACGTCCCCCACGATGCCCACGTCGGCCACGTCGAAGATGGGGGCGTCCTCATCCTTGTTGATGGCCACCACATAGCCCGAGCCGCTCATGCCGGACACGTGCTGGGTGGCGCCCGACACGCCGCAGGCGATGTACAGGGCGGGGGCCACGATCTTGCCCGACTGGCCCACCTGATGGGCCCGGGAGACCCAGCCGTCCTCGATGGCGGGACGGGTGGCGCCCACCACGCCGCCCAGCAGGGCGGCCAGCTCCTCCACCAGGGCAAACTGCTCCTTGGAGCCCATGCCCCGGCCGCCGGTGACGATGACCTTGGCCTCCTCCAGGTTGACCGCCTCGGAGAGCTCCTTCACCGCCTGGGCCACCTTGACCTTCACCGCGTCGGCGGGCACCTGGAGCTCCACCGGGGTAACGGGGCCGGCCTGGCCGGCCTCCGGCTTGGCAAAGGCGCCGGAGCGGGTGGTGGCTACCACCGGCAGGGTGTCCACCACCACGTCGTTGAGCACGGTGCCGCCGTACAGGGGCACGGTCCACACCGGGGTGTCCCCGTCCCAGGTCAGGGCGGTGGCGTCCTGGACGCTGCCCAGCCCCAGCCGGGCGCACAGCC
Source organism: Flavonifractor sp. An10 (assembly GCF_002161215.1). Lineage (GTDB taxonomy): Bacteria > Bacillota > Clostridia > Oscillospirales > Oscillospiraceae > Flavonifractor > Flavonifractor avistercoris. Next base: position 98,530 of record NZ_NFMB01000007.1, on the reverse strand, counting down.
GGGCGGTCATCTCCCGGCCCAGGGGGGTGTTGCCCGCCAGCACCGCCGCGGGCTCATACTGGGCGGCCAGCTGCTCCAGCGCCCAGGTGAAGGCGTCCGCCGCCCCGTCGGAATAGTCCCCGCCGGTGACGGCCAGCACGCCGTCAGCCAGAGGGGCAACCTTCTCCGCCGCCCCGGCGTTGTCCGTGCCCATCAGCACGGCCAGAACCTGCCCGCCGGTGTGCTGGGCCAGAGCCCGGGCGGGGGTGAGGCACTCCAGCGCCCCGTTCAGGGCCTTTCCGTCCTTTTGTTCCAGAAAGACCAGAATATCCTTGCGATTTCCCCAATCCATACCGCTCTCTCCTTTACAGCACCTTGGCGTCCGCCATCATGGCGATGGCCTTGGCCACGGTCTCCTCGCAGGTCTCCTCTTTGAGCTTCACGCCCGCCTGCCGCTTGGCCGGCTCGTACACCTTCACCACATGGCTGCCGGCGGCGCCGGGGGCCACGCCGCCCAGCGCGGCGGCGTCCAGGGTGGGAATGGGCATCTTGCGGGCGGCCAGCTTGCTCTTGATGGTGGGATAGCGGGGATCATAGGGGGGCTTGTTTACGGTGACCACGCAGGGCAGGGGGGCGTCCACCAGGCGGTAGCCCTCCTCGGTCTCCTGCTTGGCCTGCACGCCGGCGTCGGTCTGCTGGATGTCCACCAGGTCGGTGACCACCCCCACGCCCAGGGCCTCGGCCAGCTGGGGGCCCACCTGGCCGGAGGCCTTGTCGGTGGCCTCCCGGCCGCAGAAGATCAGGTCGAAGGGCTTGCCGGCGTCGGCCTCCAGCTTGCGGATGGCGGCGGCCAGGATCTTACTCTTGCCCAGGGTGTCCGCCCCCTCGAAGGAGGGGTCGGTGATGAGGCAGCCCTGATTGGCCCCCACCGCCAGGCAGGTCTTGACCGCGTCCTTGGCCCCCTCGGGGCCGATGGTGATGGCGGTGATGCTGCCGCCCACCGCCTCCTTCAGGCGGGTGGCCATCTCCAGAGCGTAGGTGTCAAAGGCGTTGACCACGGGGGTGACCCCCTCCAGGTTCACCTCCTGGGTGCCGGGCTTCAGGTGGAGCTCCACCGAGTCGTCGGGCACCTGCTTGAGACATACCAGAATTTCCATGTCGTTACGCTCCCCGCCTTAGAATTTGCCGATGGTGTTGTTGGCCACCACGATGCGCTGCACCTCGTTGGTGCCCTCAAAGATCTGGAAGATCTTGGCGTCCCGCAGCAGCTTCTCCACCGGGTACTCCCGGCTGTAGCCGTAGCCGCCGAACATCTGGATGGCCTCGGAGGCCACCTCCATGGCGATGTCGGAGGCGTAGCACTTGGCGATGGCGGACTCCTTGGAGTAGGGCAGGCCCTGATCCATCAGGGTCAGGGAGTGGGCCACCATCTGGCGGGCGGTCTCGATCTTGATGGCCATGTCGGCCACCTTGAACTGGAGGGCCTGGTTCTTCAGCACGGGCTTGCCGAACTGGATGCGCTCCTTGCCGTAGGCGATGGCCTCCTCCATGGCCCGCTGGGCGATGCCGGTGGCCACGCAGCCCATCCAGGTCCGGGCCTGGTCCAGGGTCTTCATGGCGATGGAGAAGCCCTTGCCCTCCGCGCCGATCAGGTTGGAGGCGGGGATGCGGCAGTCCTCAAACACCACGTCGCAGGTGTTGGAGGTGCGGATGCCCATTTTGTCCTCCTCGTGGCCGGTGGACAGGCCGGGGGTGCCGGCCTCCACAAAGAACATAGACATGCCCTTCACGCCGGCGGACTTGTCGGTCATGGCGGTGACGCAGTAGAAGGAGGCGATGCCGCCGTTGGTGATGAAGCACTTGCGGCCGTTGAGGATGTAGCTGTCGCCGTCCTTCACGGCGGTGGTCTTGCCGGCGCTGGCGTCGGAGCCGGCGCCCGGCTCGGTGAGGCAGAAGGCGCCGAAGCCACCGTCCACGATCAGCTGGCAGGCCCGCTTCTTCAGCTCCTCGCTGCCGGCGATCAGCACCGGCTTGGTGCCCAGGCCGCTGGCGGAGATGGTGGTGGCAAAGCCGGCGTCGGCCTTGGCCATCTCCTCAAACAGGGCGGCCACGTCCACCCGGCTCAGGCCCATGCCGCCGTACTCCTCGGGCACCTCCAGCATGTGCAGCTGCATCTCGATGGCCTTGTCGTAAATCTCCTTGGGCCACTCGCCGGAGCGGTCGTACTCCTTGCACTGCTCCTTGACTTCCTTCTCACAGAACTCCTTGACAGCGCCCAGCAGCTCCTGAGCCTCTTCCGAAATCAGATATGCCATAACGGGTTCCTCCTTCTATGTAAGTCGTCTTTCTATTACAGCTTGTAGCAGACCTTGCCGGGATTGAGCACCAGATTGGGGTCAAAGACCTCCTTGATGCCGCGCATCAGACGCATGTTGACCGGGCCCACCATCTGAGCCAGGTAGTCCAGCTTGCCGTGGCCGATGCCATGCTCGCCGGAGATCAGGCCGCCCAGCTCGGTGGCCTTGGCGTAGGCCTTCTCCATAAAGTCGGCCACCTGCTGTTCAAACGCGGCCAGCTCCATGTCGTTGGAGCAGGTGTAGATGTGCAGGTTGCCATCGCCGGCGTGGCCGAAGCTCTTGACCTCAAAGTCGTAGCCTTCGGAGATCTCCTTGATGTAGGTGACATAGTGGGCGATCTGGTTCACCGGCACCACCACGTCACACTCGTCCAGCAGCTTGGTGTTGGCCTCAATGGCCTCCAGGAAGGTGGACCGGGCGGCCCAGGCGTCCTTCTTCAGCTGGGGAGTGTCGGCCACCAGCACGTCCAGGGCGCCCGCCTCCAGCACCACCTCGGAGGCCTGCTCGATAATTTCGGTGAGCTGATCCTCGTTCTCGCCGTCAAAGGTGACCAGCAGGTAGGCGTTGACGTCGGTGCCCTCAAAGGTCTGAGGGAAGGTGCTCTTGCCCAGGTAGCTCTCGGACAGGCGGACGATCTCCCGCTCCATGAACTCCAGGGCCTGGGGGTGGAGGTTGGCCATCATCAGCTTGGGCACGGTGGAGATGCAGTCCTCCAGGTTCTCGTAGAGCACCACCAGGCTGATGACCTCCTTGGGGGCGGGGATGAGCTTGAGAGTGAGCTCGGTGATGATGCCCAGGGTGCCCTCGGAGCCGATCATCAGGTTGAGCAGGGAGTAGCCCGAGCTGGTCTTGGACACGCTGGCCCCCAGATGGACGATCTCGCCGGTGGGCAGCACCACCGTCATGGCCCGCACATAGTCCCGGGTGGCGCCGTACTTCACCGCCCGCATGCCGCCGGCGTTGGTGGCCACGTTGCCCCCCAGGGTGGCGAACTTCTCGCCGGGATCGGGGGGATAGAGGAAACCCTGCTTGGCGGCGTCCTCCGCCAGGTCGTTGAGCAGCACGCCCGCCTGGACCCGGACCACCATGTTCTCGGTGTCGTAGGAGAGGATCTTGTTCATCTTGGTGGTGGACAGAACCACGCCGCCGTGGATGGCCACCGCGCCGCCAGTGAGGCCGGTGCCGGCGCCCCGGGGGGTGACGGGCACCCGGTTCTCGTTGCACAGCTTCATGACGGCGGCCACCTCCTCGGTGGTCAGGCACTCCGCCACCACCTCGGGCATGGCCTTGCCGTAGATGGGCATTTCGTCGTGGGAAAAGTCCTCGTTGATGTCCCCGTTCACGCTGATCCGGCCGGGCACGGCGGCCTTCAGGGCCTCAATCAGCTCGGGGGTGACCTTGTTGTACTGGCTCATAAAAACGCTCCCCTTTATTTGATTTGATAACATCACATCGGATTTGCCTTTACTTGCGTACGATGACCGAAACCCCGTCGGGAATGACGGTGATGGGGCTGTCTGCCTTACCCAGCAGCCGGTCGGCCAGGGCAATGGCGGCGGGCAGGTCGGCCGCCCAGTGGAGGTGCATGGCCTCCACCATCTCCCGGGGGGCCTGAGTCACCAGGATGACGGGGTGCTGCAGGAGCACCCGGCACAGGATCTGGGCCTCCCACTGGTCGGGGATGGTGCGGTCGCTGGGGGTGGCCAGGAACCGGTCCATGATCTTCCGGTTGTCCGGCTCATGGGCGAAGGTGTCGTAGAAGGACTGGCCGCCGTGGCCGTCGCTGCAGGCGGAGACCATGATGATCACCCCGCCGGGGGCGCAGGTGGCCTCCGCCGCCGTCATGCCCTTCACCGACTGGTACAGGTTCTGGTCCAGGGGGTAGCCCCCGTTGGTGGTGATGACGATGGGAGCGGGAACCGCATCCACGCCGGAGAGCTGGTCTACAAAGGCGCACCCTGCCCGGTGGGCCTGGTCGAAGTGTCCGGCGAAGGCGGCGATCACCCGCTTGTCAGCGTCGATGACCACGTTGCAGATAAAAGCCAGCTTGGCCTGCTGGGCGGCATACAGCATATCCCGGTGAATGGGGTTGCCGTCCAGGATGCCGGTGCGGGCATTGGGACTGTCAATAAAGGCGGAGCAGTGGTTGGCCAGCACGGTCTCCCGGCTGGACACCCCCGGCAGCACGCTCTTGCGGCCGCCGGAGAACCCGGCGAAGAAGTGGGGCTCGATGAAGCCCTCTCCCACCAGCAGGTCGGCCTCCGCCGCCAGCTTGTTGATAAGCAGTTCCCCGCCGGAGGGCAGGGTGCCCAGGTGGACCATGTCCCCTTTTTTACCGCTCTCATGGATGACGAAGCGCAGCCCGGAGTGGCGGTAAAGCGTCTCGCCGTATTTGTCCAGCAGCTCGGCCTCGGTGGTGGGCCGGTGGAAGCCGGTGGCCACCAGTACGGTGATCTCCGCGTCGGGATTTCCCGCCCGGAGTTCCTCCACCAGCTGGGGCAGGATCACCTTGCTGGGTACCGGGCGGGTGTGGTCGCTGCTGAGGATGACCACTTTGTTCTTGCCCGCCGCCAGCTCCCGCAGGCGGGGGGAGCCGATGGGGTTTTCCAGGGCCTGACGCACCAGCTCCGGCTGGTCCGCCTTGGCCTGATAGCTGTGGGCCCTGGACTGGAGCACCCCGGCCAGGCGGCCGTCGGGGATGTCCGCCGTGATGTGCCCCCGGCCAAAGGGCAGTTTGAGTTGCGCCATATGCCGTTCCTCCTTCCGGTGCGCCGGTCACAGAACCAGGGCCGCCAGCGGGTGGGCCAGCAGCGCGATGAGACCGAACACCACTACAAACAGGATATAATATCCGATGGATTTCCGCAAGATGGTACTCTCCTGCCCCACCGTATCGGTGGCGGCGGTGGCGATGGAGATGCTCTGGGGGGAGATGATCTTGCCCGCCGTGGCGCCGATGGTGTTGGCGGCCACCAGCCAGACGGCGTCCATCCCCAGGGCGGAGGCGGTCTCCGCCTGCAGGCCGCTGAATAGCACCGAGGCGGAGGTGGCGCTGCCGGTGACGAAGGTGCCGATGGAGCCGATGAGGGGGGCCACAATGGGGTAGGCCGACCCGGTGACCGCCACCAGGAAGGCGGCGATGTCACTGGTCATGCCGCAGTAGCCCATGATCTTGGCCGCCGCCAGGATGGACACCAGGGTGATGATGGTCTTGGACATCTGCTTCAGGGTGGCCCACAGCACCTGGCCCATCACCTTCAGGCTGGCCTTCTGCAGGGCGCCGCCCACAAAGGCGGCGATAAAGATCAGTACGCCGGGGGTATTGACCCAGGAGAAGGTATAGGGGCTGGCCCCCTGGCCGGAGTAGATCACCACGTCGCTTTTGACGGCCGCCAGCAGGTTATGGATGGGGGGTACCAGGCTGGAGGTGGCCAGCAGCAGCACGAAGATCAGGATGAAGGGGGACCAGGCCAGCGCCCCGTCCCTGACGGTGAGGCCGGTCTGCTCCTGGGTCCTGGGCAGGGCGTATTGGGCGGGGGGTTCCCCCTTGAGCAGCTTGGAGAGAAGGATGGTTACCACCATGCACACTACCGAGCCGGTGACCGCCGGCAGCTCCGCCCCCACATACTTGGCGGTGAGAAACTCGGGGATCACGAAGGCCACTCCGGAGCCCAGGGCCACCGGCCAGACCCTCTTCAGGGCCCGGACCCCGCCGCCGGTCATCATCACCATCAGCAGGGGGGTGAGCACCACCATCAGGGCCAGCTGGAGCACCACCACCACCGCGGTGGGGCCGGCCTCCAGTCCCGCCACCGAGGCGGCGGTGATGGTGGGGATGCCGATGGAGCCGAAGGCGGTGGGGGTGGCGTTGGCCACCAGACATACCAGAGCGGAGAAGATGGGGTCGAAGCCCAGGCCGCACAGGATGCCTGCCGGAATGGCCACCGCGGTGCCGAAGCCCGCCATGCCCTCCATAAAGCCCCCAAAGCCCCAGGCGATCAGGAGCACCAGCACCCGTTTGTCCCGGGTCACCGCGGTGAGCATCCCCTTGATGCGCTCCATGGCCCCGGTGCGCACCGTCAGATTATAGGTGAACACCGCCGCCACGATCACCAGCGAGATGGGCCACAGGGCCATGACGGCTCCCTCCAGGCCGCCGGTCAAAACCTCCGTCCCCGGACTCTTCCAGTAGAACAGGGCCAGCAGCACGGTAAGCGCCAGCGCCAGGGGGCAGACCTGATAGGCGGGGCGTTTCCAGACGCTGAGGGCCACAGCCAGCCAGAGGATGGGAAGCAGAGCAAGCACAAACCGCACAAACACAGCCAGACACTCCCTTACACCGTCATTCTTATGGTAGAACCAAAAGAAAATCTATACGCACCCGTTTGCTTTTTTCAAAAGCAATATTAGGCGCATGACGGCAAAATGTCAAGGGAATATCCGGCTTTAATTGGCATTTAAGCTAAATTTGTATGGGTGCACAAGTTTCCTAGTGTCATTTTTGTGTAATTTTGGCCCTACCAGTTCTTCGAATTGGCACTACTTTTACAACTTGTTGACTGATGTGGTATAATGGTTACAATCTGACAAGTCCACAGATATCGTTTGGAAAGGGAGGCTGAGCATATGGTGGAACAGCAGAAATCCTACGAGCACGTACTGACCTATTTGGAGGACGCCCTCCGGGATGGCAAGCTCACCCTGGGCCAGTCCCTGCCCCCCGAGCGGGAGCTGGCCGAGCAGCTGGGCATCAGCCGCAATTCCGTGCGGGAGGCCGTCCGCCTGCTGGAGCACATGGGCTTTCTGGTGAGCAGCCAGGGGGCGGGCAATTTCATCAGCTGCAACATCCAGCGCAATTTGCAGGATTCCTTTGACATGCTCATTCTGCTCCAGCAGATCGACTACCACCAGCTGGCCGAGCTGCGGTCGGGGCTGGAGCTGCAGGCGGCGCTGCTGGCGGTGGACCGGATCACCGACAGCCAGGTGGACCGGCTGGACAGCCTGGTGCGGCAGATGACCGCCTGCCCGCCGGAGATGGGGGCCCAGCTGGACAAGCAGCTCCACGACGAGATTGCCGCCATTTCGGGCAATCAGCTCATCATTCAGATTCTCCGGGCCCTGTCCTCCACCATCGACCGGTTCATCAGCGACATGCGCCGCCGGATCCTCCAGAATCCCCGCACCGGCAATCAGCTCCAGTACGCCCACGAGCAGATGGTGGACGCCCTGCGCCGCCGGGACAAGACCCACCTGATGCTGGCGGTGAACCACCATTTCAATGTGGTCAACAGCAACATGACGGCGGAAGAATAAACGGCAGAAAAAAACACCATCGCCTGAGGTGCCTTTTGACAAGGGAGACGTTGCAGGCGCCTGAAACCCGGAGAAAACGGGCGTAAAAGAACATAGGGCAGCAAGTACAAAAGGATCAGGGCTTGTTTAGCGGAGAATTCTACGCAGATGAGTCCAACCGAAAATTGGTAAAGGGTCATAGCTTCATCCCTGTGAGTGCATTTTGACACCAAAATGCTATGCTTGCGCGGACAGCGGCGCACTGCGCCGCTGTCTACCGTGTGGGGGCGGTGCTGCGCTTTTTCAAGGGCTGCGGTTTCTTTTTATGTGCGGTTTTTGGATCTTCTTTGGGGCTGCGGCGCTCATGTGGGGCAGCAGCCTGCGTTTCAAGAGGCGATCCCGCTTTTTCAGACGGCGGTGAAGGGGGGTCGCCCTCCGACTGCTCCGGCAGGTCCCCGTCCTCCAGAAGGGAGAGAAGGTCATCCGCCACCTCTTGGGGCGTGCGCTCCGGGACCTCCACGGTGTAGCCTGGGAGCAAAACACCGTTGACGCAAAACCGGCCCTTTTGATCCTGTGGGATAGGTGGGGAAATTTCCGTGAACAGGTGGGTGTAGGCTTTGATCCGGCCTTGCAGGTATCGCTCCATTTCCTCCTTAGTGGCAAACACTTTGTCGCTCTGCCCAGCGATCTTCCAGCCGGGGCCGGTGTAGTCGGGAGTAGGATGCTGGAGCGTATTATAATGAATATCCCAGGATAAAGCGCAGTTGATAAGAGTTCCATCCGGCTTCTTATGCTCGGACACGCGATACGACATTTTATACACCATGTTGCTCAATACGTGCCAGCCGAATTGATTGACTTTCCACTGGTTGGACGTGTGCTCCACCGGCAGGGCCCGCAAATACTCTCTTGCCTTACGGAGCGCCGCCGTCTCCGCCGCCTGTTTCTTCCATTCGGTCTCGATCTCAGAACATTTGGAGAAAATGGTTTTTTCCTTTGCCACGCTGGCCTCCTCCATGGCAGCTAATTCCTCCCGCGGCAGTTGGATCAGTTCCGCGACACGGTCCGCGTTTTTATCCGAATAGTAATGGGCGGACATTTCGATCTCCCAGCCAGGGGTGATATGCGTGTATGCCATACCCGCCCTCCTATCGCACCAGTGCAGGCCGTTTTTTCAACGGCCCCTTCTTCTTGGCGGCAGGGGCGGGCTTGGCAGGCGGCGGTTTCTGCTTTCGCTCCGATGGCGGAGGCCCTGCGGCCAGTTCCGGCGGCGCTTGTACCGGCGTCTCCGGCTGAACCTCACCTCCGCTGGGTACGGCCTGCTCCGGTGGGGGCGAAACCTCCATATCCGCCTCATCCAGACAGTCCAGAAGGTCGCTGACCGTGACTTCCTCCCTGGCCGGGGGAGTGCGCAGGACGGAGTAGCCTTGCAACAGTTGGCCGTTGACGCAGAACAACGCCTTTGCCTCTATGGGAATCGGGGGAGAAATACTCTCAAAATATTCCGCATACTGGTCAAATTTGCTCTGGATATACTTCTGTGCCCCTGCCAGGGTCTTATACTTTTTCGCACCCTCATACACGATCCGCTTTTTGGGCCCCGGTCATAGTAGGAGTGGTATTTTACCTGAGCGAGGCCGGGGGCGGTGTATTGCAGTTCCCAGGACAACTTCCACTCATCCCTAAACTTGATGATGCTGAAAGTCATTTTGTAGACCAGGTTGCTGATCTCCCAGGAGCCATCTTTGCGCTGTTTCCACTCGTTGCCGGTGTGCTCCACCACAGGGGTTTTCAGGTATTCAATAGCCTTGGTCAGCAGAAGGGTCTGTGCCCCGTGTGCGTCCCAGGCTTTGGCCGCTGCTTGCACTTCCGTAAAAATCTTCTTTTCCGCCGCCTTGCTCTCTTTCAACTGCTGTTCCAGTTCCTTGATGGGGGTATTCAGAAAGGGCTTGAAGTTGGCATTTTCGCCTAAGTATCGCATTTGCCGGCGGACAAAGAAGTCAGTGCCCTCTTGCAGGTCCCCCGTATAACTGCCGACTTCATAAAAGGATTTCTTTGCCATTTCCTCGATTCACCTCCAATCTGGCCGAGCTGCCCTGTCCCGGTGTATTGCGGCCTTCTTCATGGCAAATCTATCGGTTGAGTACCGGGCTGTGCCGTCTTTTGGCGGCGCTCCAGGGCCGGGAGAGCTGGTAGTCGGGGGATAATTGCTTTGCCTCAAACTCCGCCACCGTCAGTTGACCGATGCCCTGCTCCTTAAAATTGCCGGGGGATAAGTCCAGATACCCCTTCTCCGGCAGGTGGATGGGGCTGGCGGTGAGCACTGTCCCGAAATGCTCCACCAGGACACGCCGTGCCAACAGGCAGGGCTGGCTCCAGTCCTCCGCGTCCGTCTGCATATCATAGGCGTACATCCCCTTGGGAACAGTGGCGCGGTCTACGCGCAGTGTGGTGAACAGAGCGGGGATGCCTAAAATCTCCACTTCTTCAAACCGGGCTGTGCCCGCATTGACAGAATCCATAAACGATCCTCCTATCTTTCCTCGATTTGCTGAGGCTTTTTGATTTTGGGCCGAAAGCGGGGGACAAGGGGAAGGTCCACGGCGATCCGATGCCGTTCGGCCAACTGTGCCGGGGTGACGCGAACCTTGCAGGTATAGACGCCGATCCCGATGCACTGCGTCAGCCGCCGGTCAAACGGGATGTGGTTTCGCTCCTCCCACTGTCCCACCGCCTGGGCCTGCTCCTTCATGGTCTCTCGCACATCCGGGTTGTCCCGTGATGGCTGCAATTCATACTGGATCAACTGGTCTGTGGTAAGGGGGGCGCGATAGGTCACTTCCCCCCAGGCCCGATATGCGCCGTGCTCCACGCTGATCCGGTCATCGTAGTTGAGAAACCCCACCAGAGGATTGTCCGGCTCCTTGGGATAAGTCCCAAGGTCCACGGGCCGCTGGGTGGAGTAGTAGCGATATAACTCCTGTTGTTTCATAGGCGCCGCCTTTCATCGCTCAGGGGTAAGATGGACCTTTGGGCGCTGCGGCCGTCTGGCCTGCTTCTGTTTCAGACGGCGGATTTTGACCTTCACCGACCGCTGGGGGCTCTCGCCTCCCTCTGCCTGTTGTGGGGGCTGCGTCATCTCACCCGGCACTGCCTCCCGGCTGGCCGGGACAGGGTGTGCCGCTCTCTGCTCCGTCTGATCTGTGTGCTCTTCCTGTGGAACGGCCCCATTCGCCGCCCGGCGCAGGCTGAAAACGGTCTTTGCCGCCTTATCTTCAAACGGTGCCCGCTGGCTCTCCGGCAGGACGGCGGCCTGCCCCTGCAACTGCTGTTCCAGTTCGGAAATATCGCAGTGACGCTGGAAATATTGCAAGGTGCCTTGGGACAGATCCTCCATGCTCTCCCGGACAAAGGGAGTAAGTTCCTCTTCCAACTGGAGGCGGTATGCCTCCGGGGCCTGCTGGAACAGGGCCGAGACACGGTTCGGGTCGGCGCGGTAGGTCTCTAAATGCCGCTCCATCTGTTCCAGCAGACTGCCGCCCGCCCCGATGTGGAGGGGGAGGCAGTAGCAGTCTGTCCGGCCATCCCGGATATAGTCGATCCGCACCTTGACTGGCTGGGCGGGCAATTCCTCCTCCCGGTAGGCGGCGTCCATCTCCGCCACATACACATTCGCCAGGGACAAGGGCATTTGCTTTCCAATGGGGAAATTCCTGTCAATGATCCCTGTTACGGTGACGATGGGCTCCGCGCCTTCCTCCATGGTGGAGAGAGGGGCGTCCGGCCCGCCCTCTAAAAACGGCGGTTTCATTAGTTCGTCCACGGCGGCGGAAATATCCTGGGTGAAGGTCCGCCATTTGTCCGCCACCGCCCGGACCGTACACACGCCGCGCTTGAAAAAGCCGGTCACGATATGGGCGCTCTCACCCAAAAGGTCTTTCATATCGCGCCGTAAGTTGCCGGTGATCTCTCTCATCCGGCTGTTAGCCTCCATTCTTGCTCACTCCTTTTTCAAATTTTTTTCACGTTTGGCCGGGAAATTGTCGAAACGCGTCTCAAATCGAGACGAATTAACGGAGAACCTCTTATCTGGCGGGGGCGTCCTGCCGCCTGCGCCTGGCTGTGCGGCCAGCCTTTCGCTGACGGTGGGAAGGTGCCTTTTGAAGTTCCTTTTCCGGCCCATCGATGCCGGCGATCAGTTCGGCGGCAAGGGCATGGATGCGCCCGATGGACGCCTTCAGTACCTCCAGATCTTTGCCCCGGCTCCAGTCCGCAACATAGGCGAAGGAGTAGTCTGCCGTGTCGATGCCGAAGTGCTGGCAGACCACATAGGCCACGCTCTCCGCCTCCACCTCGCGGGTGCTCCGGTCCGGCCTGGTTTCTTCCAGTATATCCAGCGGGGAATGTAATTTGGCGTGGGCGACCTCATGCACCAGCGTCTTGATGGTCTGTACCTGGCTCATGCCGGGCTGAATCACGATCCTCTGTTCCACATAACTGCAATACCCCTTCGCCGCGCCGGGAAACGCCTCAAATACCACTGGCAGAGGGGACAAGGCGACCAGCGCCGAAACAATGCGTTCGTACTCCGCCACATCGCCGGACAGTTCCATCACGCCCAACGTGGGGAGTTCTTTTCCCTCGGTTTGGGAAACATCAAACACGGTCACGATCCTGTATGTGACCGTCTCCGTCTTGACCCACTCCATGATGGGCTGGCCGTCCGCGCCATACACCGGCTGGTTGGTCTCCAGGTCCCGTTTCTCCTGCTGAACCCATCTCCGGTGAGTGGAAGGGGCCAAAATCTGGATGCCGTGCTCATGGGCCTTGACGTGGCGGCCAAACTTGTTTTTCCAGTCATTGTAGCCCGCCACGCAGGTGGCATCTGGCCGCTGCATGAAGATCAGCAGGATATTTCTGAAACTGTAATGGTGGAATTTTGACATAGTGGTGAGGTATTCCGTGTACTGATCGCTTTCAAAAATATGGGAGACGCCAGTTTCCAGTTTGTCCGTCAGGGCCTTTAACCGCGCCTCCGACGCCTCCGATTGACCATTCATGCCGCGGTTCACCTCCTTGGGGAATGAAAAAAGCGCCCTTTGGGGCGCTCATCTCTCCTGATCTTCATGCTTACGCGGCCTGCGGATGGGCGGTTCCGTTTCCCGCACTTCTTTCACACGCCGCTGAAAATCTTTTTCCGCAGCCTCACGCTTGGAAAAGTAGTGGCCGAACGTAAAGTCTTGGAATTGCCTATGGGCGTATGCTTTCCAGGTCACATAGGGCTACACGGCGTTGGGGTTATAGGCCAGGACGATTTCCACTGTCTTGAACTGCCTGCTCTTGATGACCCTGTAGCCCATGCACGATCTGTTCTCCCCCATGGCAAATCACCTCGATGGTTCCGGCTTTTTCTTGCCGTCCTTATCCGCCTGGGCTTTGGCCTTCTGGCGCTCCAGGGCCTTCTTCCGAAGGTCCAGCGCCTCCAGAACGCCCCGTTTCACATCAGAGATGGTGGTACGCTTGTCGGGGAAGTAGGGCCGCAGGTCCTCTTCCATCAGCGTGATTTTCAGCGGTGGGGTCTCTTCCCGCTTGGTGGGGGCCACCGCCTGCTCGATCTTCTCCTTGGTCAGTTTACCCTCCTGGCTGGCCTTTTTTAACTCCACCGCTTGGGCTCCGGTGGGCACCTTATCCTCCTTCTGGATGGCGTCGGCCACTGCCGCCTGCTCCTCCTTCTTTAGGTAGGACAGATCCGCGGCGGTGTGGACCGGGAGAGTTTTGTCCTCCACCATCTGCTGCAACTCCGGTGTCAGGTTGTTCAAACGCACCAGTTTTTGGATGTTGCTCCGGCTCTCTCCGGTCTGCTGGGCCAACTCCTCATCGGCGCGCATGGGCTTTTTCCCCGACGCCTCCAGCGCGGCAGTTTCCTCCTTGGAACGGCGGCCCGCCTTGTGCCGCATGGCCTCCAGTTTCATCGCGTAGGCGCGGGCCTTCTCCATGGGGCTGATGTTCTCCCGTTTTAGGTTGGCGTCCACCATGGAGATAACGGCCTCGTCCCGGTCCAGTTGCCGGACAATGACCGGCATGGTGGCGATCCCGGCCAGTTCGCAAGCCCTGCGGCGGCGGTGGCCGGAGACCATCTCATATCCGCCCGCCTGACGGGGAATGACGACCACAGGCTCCAACACGCCGAATTTTTTGATGCTGTCCACCAGGTCCATCATGTCTTTGTCATCCTTCACGTTGAACGGATGGCCCTCAAAGGGGTGGATTTCAGAGACTTTCAGCGTGGTGATGATCTCCGACTGCCCTTCATGGGTGAGGGGCAGTTTGAAGTCCTCCGGGATCTCCGCCTCTTCCGCCTTATCCTTGGGGGCCTCCTGGGCGGGCGGAGCGGTGGCCTTATCCTTGGCGGGGGCGTTGGGCGGGATCAACTTGCCGGGAATGGGGAGGGGCTTATCCGAATGGCGGGCGCGGCGATAATCCGACGCCTCCTTCAGCGACATATCATAGACATCTGCCCTGACCTCCAGCATACCGGCCTTCTTAATGGCCTGCATCCGGTGAAAACCGTCTACCAGTTGATACTCGCCGTCCTCCCGCCGGCGGAGGATGACCGGCTCCTTCAGGCCCTCCGACTTGATGCTCTGGATCATGGCGGAGTAATCCGCCTTGGGCTGGTCCTTCACATACGTCCCCGGCAGGTCGTGGATTTTAGACAGGGGAATGAAACGGTACTGTCCTGCCACATCATCCGATTTTTCGGCAGTAGGATTCTCCGCCTCCTTCGTCTCCTTGCCCTTCTTGCCGTCTGTGGCCTTGCTGGAATCCTCCTTTTTAGGAGAGGCGTCGGCATCCTTCTCCGCTGGCACCTTTTTTGGATCAGCGGTATCGGCGGATTTAGGCACTTCGGCCGATTTACCATCTTTCGGGGGAACGGTATCAGAGGCTTTGGGCGCGGGCGCAGCCTTGGTGTCTCCGACCGGAGTTTTATCGCCCTGGGGCGCTTTCGAGGGATCGGCAGGGGGAGCCTTGGGGTCAGCCGGGGCTTTCACGTCTCCAGCGGGGGCCTTTTCCGGCTTTGCCTCCTTCGGAAGGGCGGCGTCGGGGGCCTTGGGGGTGGTCTCCGCCTTGGGCTGTTCCAGGGGCTTACCCGCTGTGGGAGCATCCTTTACAGTAGGAGACTGCTTGGGGGCCGCGTCCACCTTGGACGGCTCCGGGGGTTTGGCCTGGGGAGCGGTCCCGGCCGATTTAAGGTCCATCGTGATTTGGACCGGCTCGGCCCCTTTTTTCTCCCCGGCGGCGGGGGGATCTGGCGGGGGGCTGGGGGCGGCGTCGCGGAACGCGCCGATCAGCGGGTTTTGTTTCTTGTCGGGCATGATAAAATCCTCCTGTTCAAGATATTTTGTCGAAAAACGCGTCTCAAATGGAGACTCATTTCAACCGCTGTTATGGGCCAAAATCATGCTGGACAGCCGCCTGGTAGTAGGGGCTCATGGTGACAGGAGCGTTATACAGGGCGGTCAGCAGATAGGCGCGGATATTTCGGATTTGCGTGGTGTTCCTCCGCAGGCAGTCAAATACATACTCCAAATGGCCGTAGTCCAGAGACAAGAACCGGCCTTTCACCTGCTCGGCAGGGATTTGGGCGGTTGCGTTTGTGCCATCCACAGGCAAAAAAACAGGGCATTTCCCATCCTAAAACACACACTGGATTTTGGGGATAGAAAAAGGGCGGCTGTTAAAAAACAGCCGCCCAAAAGGGGGTCTAATACAAGTTATTTGCTATCCGGCAAGCCCGGAAACCGTTGATATTACGGGATCTTTTGAAAAGTTCTGTATCGCCATTCGTACCAAAATCCGTCAAAATCGTTTGATTTTGACGGATTTTTCTTGTAAAATGAACACATCCACCAGCGAAGCTGGTGGTTGTCACTGTGCGGGCATAGCCCTTTGTTCCTCGCGGACGCGTGCAACGCGTAATACGGTCTGCCAGCTGCGTGAGGACTGCTACTTGCCGCCCGTAAACGGGCCACTAGATGGAATTCTCAGTTGCTCTCCCATCTCGTCCTCTTTTAGCTGGTTCCTCACATACTCCGCAATTCGGCTCTCATTTTTCCCCACCGTATCCACGTAGTACCCTCTACACCAAAATTCCCGGTTTCGATACTTGTATTTCAACTCGCCGAATTGCTCATACAGCATTGTGCTGCTCTTCCCTTTCAGATACCCCATAAAGTGCGACACCGAGATTTTCGGCGGTATCTCTACAAACAAGTGAATATGGTTGGGGCACGCTTCCGCCTCTATGATTCTTACCCCTTTCCACTCGCACAGCCGCCGCAGTATCTTCCCTATTGCTGCTTTCTTTTCTTTGTAAAATACTTTCCTACGGTACTTCGGCGCAAATACAATATGATATTTGCAATTCCATCGCGTATGAGATAAACTATTGATGTCATTCAGTCCCATCTGAATGCCCTCCCTTTGCTATTCTTTGTGCAGTTGGCAGACCGCACTTTCATTATAGCAAAGGGAGTTTTTCTATCTTCTTTATCGCCATAGGCTTTTTTGTACCACTCGCCTAGCGAGTGGTTTTGGGATACAAGAAAACCACCGGCAGTGCCGGTGGTTCCAAAAAGCTTTAGCTATGCGAAAAAAAGGATCCTCCTTTGGTAGAATAGTGGAGGTCTGCCAACCGCCAGAAAGAACCAAAGGAGGAATCAAGTCCAGATGAAACTTGATGTATCGAGTTTAGCACACACGAAGTGGGAATGCAAATATCATATCGTATTTGCTCCGAAATACCGTAGGCAGGTGATATATGGAAAAATCAAACAGGATATAGGGCAAATGTTGAGGAAATTGTGTGAGTACAAGGGGATAGAAATTATAGAGGCAGAGGCATGCAAAGATCATATTCACATGTTGGTAAGTATCCCACCCAAGTACAGTGTTTCACAGATTATGGGGTACTTAAAAGGGAAAAGTAGTCTGATGATCTATGAAAAGTATGCGAACATGAAATATAAATATGGAAACCGACATTTCTGGTGTAGGGGGTATTATGTGAGTACAGTAGGACGAAATCGGCGTGCAATAGAACAATACATCAGGAATCAATTACAAGAGGATTATACGGATGACCAAATGAGTATCAAAGAAAACATTGACCCGTTTACGGGTCAGCCGGTAAAAGAAGGCAAATAAAATAAGCCCCTTCAGGGGCATGCCCGGGAAATCCGCGCGATTGGCAGACGATTCGACGAGCCTATAGGCTCTGCCCGGGACATGCCCCAAGGGGGCTTGTGCAAACCACCGGCACGGCCGGTGGTTATGATTGCTTTTATTCGAAATTTTGCTCTGAAAATTGCTCCCTTATTTCCCCTTTTCCAGCCGTTTCCCTTTTGACCACAGCCCCACCACAGACAGGAAAAAACCGCGCTTCCGATGCTTGTCCGGAAGTGCGGCTTTTATTTGCCCTCATGCGGGATGCCTCTCCCCTGCCCGTCGGGCCTTTTCGGCGGCGATTTCCGCTTTGGTCTGGGCAATCAGCTCCGCCAGCCGCTGCTCGCAGGTCTCCCGGTCATGAGCGTAGATATTGCGGGGCCGCTTTACCCCGTCCGGCCACACCGGCGAGAACCGCCCCTCCCACAGGTGGTCATTGATCCGGGAGATACATCCGGTGCCTGGCTTGCGCCGTTTTCCCTTATGAGGCTGGAAGGGGGCGCGCTTGGGAACTGCTTCTTGCCTCGTGGCTTCTCCCATTCCAGTGTCCGCCGCTTTGCCGATCCCCCGGTCGATCTTCAGCGCCGCCGAGGTCCACATCTCGTCTGTGATGTGGGTATTGCTCACCGCCATATAAGGCGGATTGGTCACCACCACATCGTACTGCCCGGCCAGCAGCCGTCGGAAGTTCCAAGCGTTCAGCTTTTCCTCATAGTTCCCGCTGAACAAGGACGGCTCCTCCGGCGGCTCCGGCCGGGGTTCCAGCTCGTCCATCGTCAGCAAGGATCTGCACCTCATCTCAAACTGACTGCATAGGCTGGTATTAAGTGTTCATTTAGTATATCATATTTTTGATTGAAAGGCGAAAAAATTTGCGTGAACGCATTAATTTTTGCTCTAAATCATTTGTTTGTCTAAATATAAAACTTCCTGTCCAATAAAGAAGGATAGCAATCCACTAATAGATGTACACATATAAGTTATTTTCTCATAATTGTCTTGCTAAGTGGATGCTTAATCGCTACAATTAAAGTATAGAGGGGGGCGATAGAAGTGTCTGTTATTCGGTGTCCTTGGTGCGGCAGCCCTGTCAAGGTATTGGGAAATCGCTGGGAGTGCGGTTGGTGTGGGGACTGCGGGAATCTCCCCTCTCTGAGTCCGTCAGAGCGGGCAAAAATTCGCCTGGACAATGTCAGCAACTTGTCGCTTGATGGTCTGGAGCGAGGTGTGCTCTCCATCCTAAATGGCATCCAGGAACACTTCGGCAACGAGGAAGACGCGAAACTTCTGGCATTCAGGCTGGCCATTTACGGGATGTCCCATGCATTGCTTCCGCCAGGCAATCGGACGCAGGATAATCTGCAGCTTCTACAGGCCTTTTTTCAGAGTTATGCTTTTTGCACAGCAGGCGAGGTATGGGCCACGGCCTGCAATGGAAAACCTGCCTTTGAGGAGCAGTTCCTGCTCACCAAAGCTTGTATTGGCTCTTTCTGGGAAACGCTGCTGCCCAATTTACCCCGATATGAGGCGTACAGGCCTTGGCCCAACTGGCTTTTTCAAGCGGTGGATGGTCTGAGCCAAGTGGAGAGCTTTTTCTCCGGCCAGGGCGACTCCGATCTGTTTGACGCGTTTCAAGAGGCTCTGAACGCCCATTGGAGCATCTATCCGATCCTCCATCCAGACCGCGCAGCCCTGGAGGATGCAATCCGCCGATGGGATTTCTCTGAAAATGAGTGGATCTGCCGAGATCTGCTGATTGCCGCCTTCCCCGAAGCCGCCAGTCATTGGACGGCAGAGGAACTTTTACAGATAGACACCGCAGATCTTCTGCTGGAAACCAGCGAGCGGGAACCGGAAACAGCCATCCAGATGATGAAACTGCTGCTGGATACTGCGGAGAGCCATTTACAGGAGCCGGAGGCCGCTGAACTGCTGCTGGGAAACGATCTGTATGATCTCTGCCAAAGTCAAAGGGTTCAGCCCTACCTTCTGCAACAGCTGAAGCAGGATGACCATCTGGCTCGGCAGCTCTTTCAAAGCGCCTATGTGGGCTATCCCCAGGACACACTGCTCCAGACATGTGAAGCGTGCGGGGAGACTGTCCTCGGTGCGCACCTTCAGGAACTCCTGGAGCAAAACCCTTATTTCGATGGGTAGACTGAATAAGGAGGCCGGTCTGTGTCCATTCACAGGCCGGCTTTTTTCGCGTGATATATTTTTTTGATGCAAAGAATCTGGTTGCGTCTTGACGGCTACTGTCAACCAACGCTACCATGTAGACAGGATGAGCGCGCATCCACAGGAGGAGCCACAATGAAAACTGCACTCTATCTGATTCGCAGCCGATGCAACTACTCTCAAGCAATGGCGGCCAAAGCCATTGGCGTTTCCCGTCAGATGCTCGGAGCCTGGGAGTCGGGCGCAAAAGCGCTCCCTCCGGCCCGCCAGGAGCAACTGGCCGCACTGTTCGGCATTGAACCGGAACTGTTGACAGAATACAGCCTGGAGCAGGTGGAGGATTTCTGCGACCGCCCTATGTTCAGCCATACTGTTCAGGGCCGGCAGGTTTTTTCCTTCTGCCCCACTTCGGAAAGCCGGGTCTATCTTGAAGGCCCCGGCAAAATCCGCCCGGAGGAGCAGGGTACTGCCCTGATGAACCATAAACACAGGCTTATGGAGCAGCTGGAGGAATCGCTCCGTCTGACACCCGGTCACCAGGCGGATCAGCTGCCCACGCTGGAGGCCGGCATCTCAATCCTAGCCATCATCACCCGGCTGTTCGCCCTGTCCGCCCAAAGCGAACCGGACGTCTCTCTGCGGCTGCTCAACTTCTTTCGCAAGCAGCTCTCCTTGCTGGAAGCCGCATTAAATGGCTCTGCCGGGCAGGCGGAATTTACCCCAGATGAGCAGAGCCAGCTACGTCTGTTTCGGGCCCACTGGGCCCGGGAAAACCGCCAGGCCATGGCTCGGAACCAGAATGCACTCCAGCTTGCGCCCGATCAGCCAGATACGCAGGCCTGGTTGGAACAGCTTATCAACTGCTATCGCCAGCTCCGGTTTGACGGAGGGAGCAGGGCAGAACTTCAATGGCACCTCAATCAACTGATGAATGGAGTATATCCCAATGAAACGGATTGAACTGCATACGGATACCATTTACTCCCGGGAATTGTCCTTCCTGTCCCCTTTTGACCTGATTCGTGTCTATGCGAAAGCCGGATACGACGCAATCGCGCTCACAGACTATGGGTCTACCGCCGCCTTCCCGGAGGCGGAGGCGGAAGCCCGTCGCTGTAATCTCCGTCTAATCTATGGTCTGACACTGGACTGTGTCGACTCGGATGACCGCTATGCCATAACGGTTCTTGCAAAGGATCAGACTGGCTTGGAGCAGCTGTTCCAGCTCCAGGTTTTGGAGGAGAAAAACCGCTTCCCCTTTGGCCCCTGCATCACGCGCGGCCAACTGGAGGAATGCCGGAGCCACCTGTTGGTGGGAAGCTGCGCCAAAGATGGACAGCTCATCCGTGCCGTCCAGCATGGAAGGAGTCGGGACTATCTGATGGAACTTGCCTCCTCATACGACTATCTGGAGCTGTACCCGGAGCCTTACGAGGACTTTGTGGAACTCCTCCATCTCGGCCGGCAGCTTTCCATTCCGATCTGTGCCGTGCAGCAAGCCCGCATACCTCCACAACTCAGCGCCGCTGGCATGCACGCGTACCGTGCGATTGCCTCTGCGCGCAGACAGTCTCCCGCTGATGGCGCTCTCCTTGCGCCAGAAGTGTTTGAGCAGGACTTCACTGCATTGTATGCGCTCCCCGAGGAGAAGCAAATGGTCTCTCACGCGCTTTGGACAGGCCCGGAACAGATTCTTGCCCAAATCCAGCCGATCCAGCCGCTGGGGGAGCAGCTCCGGGACTCGGACTGCCAGGCACAGAGTTCCGCAATGGAGCTGCTGGAAAAAAAGATTCAGGCGATTCTGCTCCAGCGCTTCCCGCACGGGTGTCCCTCTGTTGTCTCACGTAGAGTGGAACAGGAGTTGGAATGGGCCAGAGATACTGATGCCGCACAGACGATTCTCCTCCTGGCGGATGCCACATCCATCCTCCATCAGGATGGGGCACTCACTGTCCTGCTTGGAGTATACAACGCCTCTTACCTTCTGTTTCTCCTGGGCATAACTGATCTGGATCCACTCCCCTACCATGGGTATTGCCCTGTTTGCGGACATTGGGAGCAGCTGGGCAGCTCGGATTCCGAAAAAAACTGCCCCCAATGCGGCAATCCTTGGGCAAGAGGTGGATACAACCTAGAGCCGGTAGCTTTTCTCAGCGAAAAAAAGATGGTCTATCGGTTGGAACTGCGAAGCAACTCGGACATCTATCCCCAATTGCGTTCCAAGCTTGCGGAGCGATATCCCAATCTGGTGGAACACCGGTGTATGGGATCCGCCATCCCGGATAAAGCCCAGCTCCAAGCTGTAACAGAGGAATACATCGCAAAGCACCCGGAGACACCTGAGTTAAGCGGGCTTCTGAGGGATAGAGAGTTCTACGCGAGGCTGCAGATGAATCTCTCCCCCAGGACCCGCTGCGGACCTCACCAGCTGTATCTCCTGCCCGAAGCTGTCCAAAAACGTCTCCCCTTCCTTCCCCCCGAGCCTGGCCAACCGTCCGAAAGCCTTTTGGGAAGCTCGCGGCTGGGACAGTTCCCAAGTCTATTCTATCTGGAGAGTTCCCTGCTGGATGTATTAAGGCAGTATCAGGAGCAGACCGGTATTCCTTACAGCCAAATTCCTCTGGGCGACTCTGCGGTTTATCAGGCACTTACACAAGTGATTCGTGGAGGAACACCACCGCACCCTCAGGAGCTGGCTATATCGACCGCCTGCTGCTTGGCAGGGGTGGACGACCAACAGCTTTATCAGGATCTTATTTCGTGGTTTGGCTTGTCTGATCTGCATACGCTGACGAGAATCTATAGCTTCGGCCATTCCTTTTGGCTGCGGCCTGAAAATGTAAGGAGCCTGCTGGAGCAAGGTGTGGATCCAGCGAAAATGATCACCTGCCGTGAGGATGTGTACCGATATTTGGTTGCCCTGGGTATGGGCGCAGAAGATGCAGCAAACTGGATGGAGCGGGTATACAGGGGGCATATCCAGCACAACGGTTTTACCCCCGCAGATACCGCATTGCTAGAATCCTACGGCGCTGAGCCGTGGTTTATTCAGGCGTGCAGCCTTACGAATTATCTCTGGCCCGAAAGCCATAGCACCATCCACTGCGCCTTGCTTGTCCGCTTGGTATGGTATATTCTTCATTTCCCCCAGTTGGAAGATCAGATTGTCACAAATTGCTCGGAGGATGATTTTTCTCAGCTTTAATTCAACCTACCGATCAAAGACTTTCCTTCATTACGGCTTTACCCGCAAATAGAACCATGTTCAATATCTCGGACGAGGTTGTACGCTCAGCGGCATTTTCCTGAGACGCTTGTATTTATGAAGTCATATTGTTATAATGACTTAAAGAAAAGGTATCGGATATAGTCCTCATACCCAACACTCTGTATACGCTTATGGAGGGAACGAATTAGAGAAATGGCATCTCATGAAAAAATCCGGACATCCAAGGAATTGGAATTCGCCGTATTCTGCATCGAAAACGTGGCTCAGCGTTTGGGCGTTGATGCCGAGAGGGTCTACGATGCCCTGACGGGAAAAAGTGACATCTTGAATAGCTATATTGTCCCGGAGTATGA
Organism: Flavonifractor sp. An10; assembly: GCF_002161215.1. GTDB lineage: Bacteria > Bacillota > Clostridia > Oscillospirales > Oscillospiraceae > Flavonifractor > Flavonifractor avistercoris. The sequence continues at coordinate 75,917 of NZ_NFMB01000007.1, read as the reverse complement.
AATCCTCCACACCCAAAGCAAGGACTACATTGTGGATGATATCTTGCAGGTAATGAAGGAGCGGGGTGTGGCAGTATGATCCTGTATCATGGCTCGTTTCTGGAGATCCCCAGGCCGGATCTCCGGCACTCCAGGCCCAATGTGGATTTTGGTCGAGGATTTTATACGACACCGCTCAAGGAGCAGGCGGTGAAGTGGTGCGGTAAATTCAAGCGGCGGGGCAAGGATGGTGTGATCTCCAGGTATATCTTTGATGAAGCGGCCAGCAGTATGCTGAAAACACTGAAATTTGATGCGTACTCTGAGGAATGGCTGGATTTTATCCTGACCTGCAGGAGCGGGCATGACACCTCGGATTACGATATCGTAGCAGGCGGCGTTGCCAATGATAGGGTGTTCAATACGGTAGAGCTCTACTTTGACGGGCTGATTGACAAGGCCGAGGCCATCCGCCGTCTGCGATATGAAAAGCCGAACCTCCAACTCTGCTTCCGCACGGAGGCGGCTCTGGCTATGCTGCAGTTTGAGGGGAGTGAACAGGTATGAACGCTAATCCGATTCTGCTCCAAAAAAAGTACGCCCGGGTCATCGAGGCCTTTGCCCAAAAAGCCGGGCTTACGCTGGACAACGCCCTGGACTACTTCTATCATTCAGAAGTCTACCGCCTGGTCAGAGAAGGCGTGTCTGATATGCACTGTATGAGCGATGCCTATCTGGCTGACGAACTGATGGAGGAATATCAGAACGGCTGAATGCCGCTTTAGGACACATAGAAGGGGTGGAGAACCACATCTCCACCTCTTCGGCCATTTGCGGTCTTCCCTTTTCTATTGTTTTGCGGCGCAGATTTTGAGTTTCCTGCGGATGCAGACTTCTGCAACCGACCACATAGCTACCACAGAAACACCTGGAACACGCGGAAATCTCTCCTCTGAATAGTTCTATAAAGTAACCATCTTACAGCAGAACCATCTATAAACCGTCACAAAGAACCAGAAAAAACTTCAACCCGCTGTTCGGGTCCAAGAGGCCGTGGGTTCAAATCCCGCCACTCGGACCAAAATCCGTCAAAATCGTTTGATTTTGACGGATTTTTCTTTGCTTTTATTCGGAATTTTGCTCTAAAAATTGCTCCCTTATTTCCCCTTTTCCAGCCGTTTCCCTTTTGACCACAGCCCCACCACAGACAGGAAAAAGCCGCGCTTCCGTCGTTCGTCCGGAAGTGCGGCTTTTATTTGCTCTTATGCGGGACGCCTCTCCCCTGCCCGTCGGGCCTTTTCGGCGGCTATTTCCGCTTTGGCCTGGGCAACCAGCTCCGCCAAGCTCCCGGTCATGGGCATAAATATTGCGGGGCCGCTTCACCCCGTCCGGCCACACCGGCGAGTACCGCCCTTCCCACAGGTGGTCATTGATCCGGGAGATGCATCCGGTACTTTCGTCTGGCCGGAATCCCCGGCACGGGAAACTTTCTGGCTGATTTACGGCTCCTCCAGCAGTTCTCCGGCCGCGTCCAGCGCGCTGAACAGGCGGGGCGAACCCATGTAGGCGCTGGCGTGAACCAGCGCGCACACCAGCTCCTCCCGGGTGCTGCCCAGCGCCAGGGCGCCGCGCACATGGCCTTTCAGCTGCGTCTCCGCCCCGCCCAGGGCGGCCAGGAGGACGACGGTGAGCAGTTCCCGGGTTCTGCCGTCCAGGCCGGAGCGGGTGGCGAAGTCCCCGGACAGTTCCGTGAGAAAACGGGGCACCGCTTGGGCAAACCCGCCGGGCAGCCGGGCACAGCGCTCCCTGAGCGCATCCCCGCAGGCGGGCGGCTGGAGGGCAGAGCCCTTTTCATACCGTTCCTGCTCAGATGTCAGCGTCCCCTGCCTGGGCAGCGGAAGGGTTATCCCCTGTTCCGTGAGCACCTCGTTCAGGACAGCGATGGCGTTCAGCGTCCGGGGAAAGCCGAGGAAGGGGGCGCACTGATAGACCGCCTCCCGCAGCTCCACCGGCGTACAGCCCACATGCAGGCAGGCCCCCAGATGGGCTTTCAGCTGGGGCAGTGCCTGAACCGCGGCCAGCACGGTGATAGTTACCAGCTCCCGCATCCGGTTGTCCAGGCTTCCGGTATAGCACACGTCGCCGAAGATATAGTTCTGCAGGATCTGCATGAACTCCGGGTCAGTTCCCTCATCCCCGGCGGCAGGCGCGTGAAACAGTTCCTGCACCTTTTCCTCTGTCCGTTCTCTGCGCTCCATGGCAAGTCCCTCCCTCAGTCCAGCTGGCTGTAATCGGCGTCGCTCACCGGCTCCAGCCACTCGTTAGCGGTCTCTTCCCCGGGCACCTCCACGGCCAGATGGGCAAACCAGCTGTCCCTGGCCGCGCCGTGCCAGTGCTTCACATTGGCGGGGATGTTTACCACATCGCCGGCCTGGAGGGCCCGGGCGGGCTTGCCCCACTCCTGATACCAGCCGCGGCCGGCGGTGACCAGCAGAATCTGACCGCCGCCCCGGGCCGCCCGGTGGATGTGCCAGTTATTCCGGCAGCCCGGCTCGAAGGTCACGTTGCCGATGGACACCTGCTCTGTGGAGAGCATATTCAAATAGCTTCTGCCCACAAAATACCGGGCAAAAGCGGTGTTCTCGCCGCCTCTCGGAAAAATCTCCTGAAATTCACTCATGTTCCTTCATCCTTTCTGCTCGGCTCTATCCGGGCGCATTTTCAGTCCGGGAGGATCATCGCCGCGCTTCACACGGCGGGGCCTCACGGCCTGTCAGGCTGTCGTTCCTGCCAAAAAGAAAATGCAGGTACCCCTCTGGGATACCTACATTTTAGGCGCAATTTACAGCAATGTAAAATACTTTTGCTGTATGCTGAAAAATGCCTACTCCGCATGCCTGAGTCCTTGAAGGAAGGCCGCGGCCGCCGGTGAGAAGGCCTGATCCTTCTTCCACACCAAGACGGTGCCCGTCTCCAGCGGCGGAGAGAGGGGCACAAAGCGCAGCTCGTCGGACAGATTGCCGATGTAAAAGCCGAGGGCGGCCCCCACCCCGTTGCGCACCATGTTGGCGGCATTGAGGATCAGATTGAAGGTGCCGGCGATTTCCAGGCGGTCAAAGGAGTCCCCGAACCAGCCGGCCAGCTCCTTGCGCACCTCCTCCCGCCGCGCCAGCAGCAGTGGGATGCCCAGCAGCTCCTCCGGTGTCACGCCCTCCCGCCGGGCCAGCGGGGAATCCCGGTGAACCCACACCCCCCAGCGATCCCGGCCGGGCATCCGGAGGAAGGAATACCGGCCGATGTTCACCGGCTCGGCCAGCAGGCCCAGATCCAGCAGGCCCTTCTCCAGGCGATCCTGAATGTCGTCGGCGGTGGCGCTGTAGATGCTGAACCGCACCAGGGGGTGGAGCCGGCGGAAGGCGGCTATTTTGAGGGACAGGTCGGTCATGCTGTTGGTCTCCCCCGCCCCCACGGCGATCTCTCCGGTGAGCTCCCCCTCCTGCCGCTGGAACTCCCGCTCCGTCTTCTCCGCCAGATCCACAATCTCCTGGGCCCGCCGGCGCAGCAGAACCCCGTCGTCTGTGAGCGTGATATGGTACCGGCCACGGCGGAACAGCTTCACCCCCAGTTCCTCCTCCAGCTGCATCAGCTGCCGGGAGAGGGTGGGCTGGGTCACATGGAGCAGGGCGGCTGCCCTGGTGATGTTCTCCTCCCGGGCCACCACCAGAAAATACTTTAATACCCGAAGTTCCATCTGCGCCTCCCCCTTCTTTCTTTAGCATACCACGGAAGGCGGCCCGGCGCAATGCAAACCGGGCGGGTGAATCAGTCCCGGCGCAGGAAGTAGCGGACAAGCACCCCGCCCAGGAGGGCCGCGCCCCCCATCAGCACATAGAGCATGAAGCGCTCCGCCGTGCTTTTTCCGCTGCGCCAGTTCTCCTTGACGGTGTCGTCCCGGTACTGCTCCGTCACGTCAGCGCCGTTTTGATCCAGCAGCGTCACCTCTGCATACTGAATCCACCAGTTCTCTTCCTCCGGGAGCCCCAGCTCCTCCCCCAGGACATCCGGCTCTGTCAGCCAGAAGAAATCAGGTTCTGTCACCGCGTAGGTCTTTTCATAAATCCGGGGGCGCTCAGAGTACTCCAGGCCCACCTCATAGGCCACGCGGATGCCGTAGATCTCCCGGCAGCCGTCCCCCACCAGGGCGTACAGCCTGCCCTCTTCCTCCGTCCCCACCGATGCCGTCATCACGCCGGCGGTGTAGGGGAATGGGGCCTCGCTGCTGCGGAGAATCTGATAGCGGCCGTTCCAGCCCCGGATCAGCTCCAGGATTCCGTGGACGTTGTCGGCATTGTCGGCGGCATAGGCCACATACAGGCGGTCGCCCCGCTCCGCATAGGCCACTACCCGCAGGGGTGTCCCCGCCCGGATGCCGTGGGGCAGGTTGGAGTCCTCCGGCGCGGTGGCATAGTCCTCCACGGCGGACAGCCGCCCGGCCTCCGTGTTGGGGTAGTGGAACTCCTGGTTGTACAGCCAACCGACGCACCACAGGGTGAGGACGGCGGTCAGCGCGGCCGCAAGCAGCCGGGTGCGCCTCACCCGCCTCAGAAAGCCCAGCGCCCGCCTGGGCGCCGTTTCCGCCGGGACGTGGGCGCGCATGGCCCCCTCCTCGTCCCGGCAGGCCGGGCAGCCCGCCAGATGCTCTGCCACCATCCGCGAAGTCTCCGGTTCCGTCAGGCCCTCCACATAGGTGGGCAACAGATCCCGCACCACGCAGCACTCCAGTTCTTTTTTTTCAGCCATGCCTTTCCTTGCCTCCCAGCTTCCGCATCAGTTCCTCTTTGCCCCGGTAAAAGCGCACCCGTGCCCACACCTCGGTTCGGCCCAGAATCTCCCCGATCTCCCGGAAGGAGAACTCCCCCGCCAGGCGCAGGCTGAGCACCTCCCGGGTTTCGGGAGACAGGCCCCTCATGGCCCGGTAGAGGGCGTTCCGGTCGTCCCGCAGTTCCAGCTCCGCCGCAGGGTCGTCGGGGGCGGTCAGGTGGGAGAGGGACTCATCCTCCAGCGGCACCGTCCGCCGGCGGCGCTCCAGCTCCTTGTACCACAGGCGCTTTGCAATGGCGCACAGCCAGGAGCCGGGGGTGCAGTCCCCACGGAAGGTGCCCAGGCCCTTGAGGGCCTGGCAGAAGGTCTCCTGTGTCAGCTCCTCCGCCGTGTCCGCCTCTCCGCACAGGGAGAACAGGTAGCGGTAGACTCCCTCTGCGTGCTTTCTGTAGATGTCCTCACCGTTCCAGGCCACGGACTGTCCTCCCCCTTTCCTCTCCATGGAGTTAGTTCGCCCCGCGCCCCATTCGTTACAGCTTTTTTCACCAGTATAGCAGAAATTTTTCGAACTGCACAGAACAGCGCGCACCGCAGGAATCTGCGGTGCGCGCTGTTTTCTGTCACAGAATGATGCAGATCAGCCCGCCGGAGCCCTCGTTGATGATGCGCTGGAGGGTCTCCTGGAGCTTGTAGCGGGCGTCCTCCGGCATGCGCTTGAGCTTGCCGTTGAGATCCTCGCTGACCAGCTCGTGGAAGGACTTGCCGAAGATGTTGGACTGCCAGATGGCCTGGGTGTCCCCCTCAAACTCCTGGAGCAGGAAGTTGACCATCTCCTCGCTCTGCTTCTCGTTGCCAACGATGGGAGACACCTCGGTCTCGATGTCTGCGCGGATCATGTGTATTGTCTGGCACAAACAGAAGTCCTTCCACGTCCACGTTGGATGGTAAATTTCTCTTCCTCAGAAATCACTTTTAGATAAACGGAAATATGAATCTCGTTTTTCTTACCCTCTTCTTGGGGATGTACTTCGATGTGGTCCAAAAGAGTATCAATCACGCCGATGGAAAAACCATCGGCAAAGTTTAGTTCCTTGGTAATGGCCTGCCGCAGCATGTCAATAGATTGAAGCATCTCTCGATTCTTTAATCGCTCCTGCTCAAGTTCGTTGAGCCGCATCCGCAACCTGTCGAGCTCTTCATTGAAGTGGCTGTTGCGCTGGGTAAACTCCTCATCGGAAATATGTCCCGCAATGTTCAGATCAAGGAGCTTGTCCTTTCTTTTCAAAAACCCTTCCATATTGACCTTACACTTGGCAATGTCCTCTTCGGTTTTGCTGCCATTTCCAATAGAAGTGTAAATCCGAATTAAATCATGGATAATCTCCGTCTTATTGAGCGAAAGTTCTTCCAGCACCTGGCGCATGATCGTGTCCAGCTCAGAAGTATAAAGGACAGGAGCTGTACAGCCCTCTCTTCCCTTTCGACTGTACTCCTGACACTGCCATATCTCTTTGTTCCCGCTTTTATAACGATAGAGAGCGCGATAGTACGGCAACTTGTGAACGCCACAGATAATTTTCCCGCTATATGGATAACGGCTTTGATAGCCCGTCTTATCTTCTGCACTCTGCTTAATAGAACGCTTTTCCAAAATCAAATTTGCTTTGTCCCACAACTCCTCTGAAACAATGGCGGGAACAATCTGCCCACTCTCATCCTTGTACATGACCCAGTCCTCTGGATCAAACACTTTAATATCCTTTGTGCGGTAGTCCAGCTTGCTGCTCTTTCTGCCGCAGTAATACCCTTTATATTTGGGGTTTGACAGGATTCCCCGAATTGTGCTGAACGAAAAATCGTTGCCCCGGGTGTTTTTATATCCCATGCTGGAGAGATGCTGCGCAACTCCGCGGATTCCTAAACGCTCATTGGCATAGAGATTAAAAATGATGCGGACAACCTCGGCCTCTTCCTCATTGATGACTAAGCGACCGTCTTTCTTTTCATAGCCCCAGATTTTATTGTTCCCCAGCACAACGCCGTTTTCAATGGCCCGCTTAAAGCCGAATTTTACACGCTCTGAGATTTTACGCACTTCATCCTGTGCAATGCTGGACATGATTGTCAATCGAAGTTCTGCATCAGGCATGAGGGTATTGATGTTATCTGATTCAAATAGGACTCCCACGCCATAGCGAAGTAGATCTTGCGTATATTTAATACTGTCCAGGGTGTTGCGGGAGAAACGTGAAATCTCCTTTGTTACAATGAAGTCAAAATGGCCGGCCTCAGCATCTTGTATCATCCGAAGAAAATTCTCCCGCTTTCCGACTGTTGTGCCGCTAATACCCTCATCAACATATCCTTCCACAAATATCCATTGAGGGTTTCGCTGGATATACTCCGTATAATAGCGGACCTGAGCCGCCAGAGAATGAAGCTGCTCGTCCTTATCTGTAGATACACGGGCATAGTAGGTCACCCTCAGAGGAAGATCATAAATGCTCTTTCCTGAGTTGAGCGCAGTACGAATATCATATAAGTCCAAGGAACGTCCTCCTCAACTTCTGTTTGTTCCATTATAAAGTCAATTTATACGGTAGTCAATAGGTGTTTTCAATCTTAGAAGAAGCTATACAAAGACCAACTGGTTTTCCAATTATGTTGACTATCGTAAAAAACATAAAAAATACACCCCCTTGTAGAGCGTCGGAGATTGGCTTCCCCATGTGGAAGTAGCTGGCTATGTAAAAGATGCTGTGCTTTTTTAGATATGAAAAAGGCCGACTGGATTGCTTACTCCAATCGGCCTTTGCAGCATATGTTTTGCGTTTTTTCTGAAATATAAATGGGAAATGGGCGTCTTCAGGCAGGATCTTTAAGCCATAGCGGGTTTCCTTGCCTCGATATATAGGTCAATGTCCTCCACAATATAATTGGCTCCCGTGGTGTGCAGGGCTTCAAAGCAGGAATAAACATAGTCCCATACACGGTAACTGGTAAAGAGTTCCGCCACCTGCTTGCCTGTCAAATGCTTGGCGTTTTTATAAGTTTCTACACAATAAATGAGGAAATCTCCCTGTCTGCTCATATTCATACCTCCTCCGGTATCTCAAAGTTTCCTGTCTTTTTTTCTTCGTCATACATGTTAAATAAGGTAAGCGGGCTGAAATGCCACAGTTTGGTGTCCTCCTGCTCCAGCAAAGAATATACCTTGGATTCATAAAATTCTTTGGACGCAGTCACTTCACCCATAGGGTAGTTCTCACAAATCAGCTGAACAATCTGGGGAACCAATAAAGTTAAAATCGCTTCAAACTTTTTATCCGCCATCAAAATTCCTCCTTCGGCACTGTGCCGACAAACCGCAGATAGGACAGCGCCTTTTCCGTTGTCAACACCAACTGGTTATATAGCTTCTTGATTTTGAGCTGTTCCAAGGTCTGTTCCTTGGTTAATACGCCAGCGGAATAGAGGGTAAATGTGCGGTACACATCATCATTGGCAACTGGCCCAAAGATAAAATCATAGGCGTCACCCTCATAATTTCCGGATCGGTTATCCGATACAAAATCCAGCCATGCTTCTCCCGGCCCATCAAAGCGCAAGACAGAGCACTCTGAAAAAGCAATATTCTCCTCAATCTCATAAATGCTGACTTCCCTTTCGCCGTTTTTCCGGCGCTTAGTCACCTTGTCGGCAAAGCTGATTGCCTGAGCCTTATTGGTCGTGGTATAAAAACCAAATCCAAAATCCAAAAATCGATTTTGCTGGATCAGCATGGGTTCCGATACAACCAGATTGCTGCCATGATATAAAATCATAATTGTCCCTCCAGTGCTTTCTCGGCAATCGCACGCTCCTCCTGCAAAGACCGGATCATCGTTTCGATATGCCTTCGTTTTTCTACTTGCTCCCGCACCGTCTCCACATCTTTTTGCGGAACGTACTTGGAAATTACTCGTTTTCCCTCACGGTATTTCAAATAAAAATAGGTAGACTGCCCGGCCTTTTTTTCAGAAATGGTGCCTTTGGGGAGCGTTTCCAACTCCTCCCGGTATTTTGCAAGCATACGGTCGATGCGTTCTCTTTCCTGCAAGATGGTGCTCAAAATCAAATTCAACCTCATCACCCATCTTTATTATACACAACAAAACCAAAAAATCAATGTTATGTTGTGTATTCCGGCGGGAGCCATTTCTTATTTTAGTATATAAAAACGGTGCGGAGCGTTCCGCACCGTTTCAAGGGGCTATTCCACTTTGAAAGTACCAATCTTCTTCAGATACTATCTATTTTAGATACGATACAGTTTTATTCCCTTCCGAGATCTTTGCGGAGTTAGTAACTCCCGCCCTATATCTTCTGCTGCTACACTTCTTTCTCTACAATCTTTATTTTTGCCTGTTCGTGTAGTTCTCGACTGATTTCCCCATTTATGTACAGATTTTTATTTATTTGCAGCATAATTTCTCGGATTAGCTCACTTCTCGCTTGTTCTAACATCCCATCCCCTCCATGGGACAACTATATGCTTCCTTGATTCTTTTCATGTGTCTATGCTCCAGCGCAAAATAGTCTAAAAGATGATATATTGCAACTCCCAGTAGATTTGGCTTCCGATCCAGACTCTCTGTAGGGTCATGCGAAATGCAGGCGGCTATTTCTTCGCTCCCGCAAAACTCGCCAAAGTGAACCAAATAAGCCTCTAGCGCGATGATTCCACGCTAGAGGCTTATTTACTGGATGTCCTTTTGGCAATGTGTTCCCCGCCGTATTAGGTGAAGAAATACAGAGGGATTCCGACAAAATACGCCGGAATCCCTCTGTAACAACGCTAGAACAGAATATCACTGCTCCCGATATCGAAGCTGTTTTGATAGACGAGATGCCCATCCAACCGGATCTCCAGTTGGATATGGTCGCTCAAGCGTCTGCGGTAACTGATATTAGCCCCGGTGTGCCGCTTGTAGTCAAGAGAGCCGCTATAAGTATCACAGGCAAGGGTGCTGCCATTGTTGCCTTTCCAATAGAGAGTACCCGTGAATTGGACGGGCACTGCTCCTTTTCGATCCTTGTTTTGATCGAAGCGCAACTTCGCCTCATTGAACTCTATATGGATGTAGTCCGGATAGAGCTTTATACTCCTGATAAAAATCCCGTGCCTGAAGAACAGGTATGTTCCCAACTCGGCAGGTGCCGCCGTAATCAGATCCTTATACTGTTCATATCGTGCCGGACACTGTTCCTGGAGGATTGAGAACAGGGTCTCCTTTTCGGCGACGCTGCGGCAGACGATTCGCCGGAGCAGTCCGGGTAAGGGCAGCCCATCATCGCGCAGAACCTCTGTCCGGCGATAGCGAAGGATAGATCTGTCATCAGAGACTGGTCCATGATGGTAGATCTTCTCAAAATTCAGTGCAGAAAACTGTTCTTCACCGGAGCATCGGCGCTCAATCTGCCGGCCTGCCCCGCCCTTCTCCAAGAAGCAGACACCCGGATATGACAGGGTTCTGACTGCGTCGAACAGAAAGAAGATTGCCACCGGGCAGTCCGTCTCTTTATAGTCCTTGTGCCGCGCGGCCTCAGGCTTGTACCCCTCGCTGTAATACTGAGTTGGGGTCAGCGGACGCATATATAGGCGGGCACAGTGCTTGATATCGTCTCCGGTTACTTCCAAGACATTGCGGCTCGCTGCATCTGTCTTTGCAAGATGCTGTGCTTCCGCCGTCTTCCGGTCATAAAGCCATTCTTTTTCAAGAATGCCAACTGCATTGTGGACATCGGTGTAGTGATATAAATAGCTGGGCCACCAGTTTATTTCCCTTGGAAGCCGCTTCCTCTGCTGTCGTATGATTTCCGAATAGGTCGGCACAGGGATTCACCTCATTCAATATACTGATACCCGTCGCTGAAATCCACGCCGTTCAGAGAGGTTAAAACGGGCTGCAGATAGTCCAGCTTTTCCAATACCTTCAGAAGAAGCTCCGCATGTGGAGAGAACTCCTTTGGGAGCCTGTCCATGCTGACCACGCCGCTGTCCCGGATATAGACCCAGAATTCACATAGTTCTGTTGCACTCAGAGTCACTTCCTGGCCATTTTTCAAAATAATTCCGTCCTCAGACCACTGTGCACGGCCATATTTTCCATTTTTGAGCGGAAGTATTACCTCCTGCGAGAAATTTCTCTTCAGATCCTCCTCCAGCACTGCAAACCCGATATTTTCCGGGTGGGTGTGGAGCCAGCGTTCCATTGGCTCTGGTTCAATATGCTCCGGAATCTGATCCTGATAGCTCCCCACGTAGATGTAGATGGGAATTGGCAGATTTTTCAGATACTGCTCCATCAGGGGCTGTACCTGCTTCCAGTCCAAACCGCCGTTTCCACAACCCAACCGCGGAAATGCGGCCGATGTAATTCCTTTATCCGCATAGGTTGCCGAAAATTTTTGCAACCCAGCCTCAATGTATTCGATCTTTGACGGGTTGCGCCAATGAACCTTTGTGGGGAACATGAGCACCCACTTCTCAGGTCCTTTCCAGAGAAATAACTTTCCGATTTCTAACTGCTTGGCTTTGCATACGCGCTCATATGCGGAAAACATCTCCGGATAGCGCTCTTTAAATTCCAGTGCAACCCCTTTCCCCATCACACCCACTGTATTAACCGTGTTGATCAGAACTTGGGCTGGGGAGCTGAAAATATCGCCCTTCAGATAGGTAATCACACTATCACCTCAGATAACAACAAACTTCCAGTTTGTATTATATCACATTTCATGCGGATATAAAACAAGTTTTATATTTGTATATAGTAAGGCGAGATGTTCTGCATCAGCACCCCTGGATTAACAGTGCCCCGATATTAAGCTTCCTTCCCTAAGAGGACAGGACGTGCTTACCAATGTTTTTACAAGCTCGATAGAGTGTGGCCTTTTTGATGCCTGTCAGTTCTTCGATCTCCGCCAAGGTGTGCTTCCCGGCCTCGTAGAGCTTCAACGCCTGCTGGAGCTTGTGCTGGTCGCACCTGCGCCGTCCGCCCTTCCTGCCGCGGGCTCTGGCGGCTCTGAGCCCTTCCTTGGTTCTCTCCGCGATCACGTCCCGCTCAAACTGGGCCAGAGCGGACATGAGCGTGAACAGCAGCTTGCCGGTAGGTGTACTGGTGTCGATCTGCTCCTTGAGGCTGACCAGCTGCACCTCCTTCTCCCGCATCAGCTCCACCAGCTCAATCAGATCCTTAGTGCTTCTGCCCAGCCGGGACAGGGATTCCACGATCACCACGTCTCCCGGGGCGATGTGGGCCAACAGTTTGTTCAGCTCCGGCCTGTCCCGCTTGGTGCCGGTCAATTTCTCCTGGAAGATGATCTCGGCCCCCTGCTGGCGGAGCATGTCCAGCTGCCTCTCCAGGTTCTGGTCTGTAGTGGACACCCGGGCATAGCCGATCTTTTGCTGGTTCACAGCTTCAGCCCTCCCCGCAGGAGTTCCAAGATGATGCGGACGGCCAGGTAGAAGCCCCGGTCGAACTCCATCCGCCGCTCCCACTCGTGGTAGCTGTCCTGTTTGTCCAAAAATGTCTGCCACCGTTCCCGGAGCTCCTGCGGGATGCGGACATTTACCTCTTCCTTGGCGTCGATCACCTTCTCCCCTGCCTCTTCATACTGATATGCCTCCTCGCGCTCCACGGGGATAGACAACTCACTTTCAAACAGCCATTGCAGTATTGATTTCATTATGACTCCTCCAGTTTCAAAAAGGTATGGGTATTACGGCATAGATTTTGATACGGGTTTTGAAACGAAAACAGGGGCCGAAGATGGCGGTTTTGGCCCCTCACGGTCCCTGTTTCAAAAACGAAGGTTATTGATCCGGCAAACAGATGAGGTAGTCACCGCTGTTAAGGAACAGCTCCGGACAGGCAAGCATAGGGGGTATTCCCACCGGCAGTTTCTAGGATGGGTCAGTATCCATAGATGGCCTCCTCAATTTCATCCGTGCTCCAGCCTTCAGCCAGCATGGCGTCGATCTCCTCTCCGGAGTAGCCCAGGCAGGCCGCGATGTTCTTCAGTTCCCGCAGATACTGCCGCTCCGCCCGGCTGACATAGGGTGTGCACAGGTGACCGCCCCGGCGGTTGAGATACCAGCCCCCGAAGCCGCTCGCCTGAGCAAAGTGCTCGGACAGTCTGGTCCCTTCCGGTGTGATGTTCAGGATCTCCCCGCCGTCCACAGAAATCTGAACCGGCTTCTCACGACCCAGCCAGGTCTTCTCCAGGGCCATGTGCAGAATCTCCCTGGTGGAGGCGTACACATAAAGCCCCAGCCGTGGGAACTGCTCTAGACACAGGGGATTATCCCCCTTCACAAACCAGAAGCTGTCCTCCTCGTCCAGCACCGTGAACACAAAAGAGCCCTCCACCGCCTCCGCCATGGTTTTCAGGCTGGCCGGTGTGAGGGCTCCTTGCTGTTCGATGAGCTGGACGGCCACGTAGCTGTCCGTCTCGATGTTGGTTTTGGGCAGTTTCTTTTCCCGCCGGAGGGTGCGGTCATTATACAAAACTCCGTTATGGGCCAGCGCAAACCGGGTGCCGGGCACGTTCCCGGCAAAGGGGTGGTTATTTCGGTTGTATTTGGCCTTTCCCTGAGTGGTCATACGGCTGTGGCCCATCACGACGTGGGCGTCCTCCGGCTGAATTTCAGCAGTTCCTCCCAGTGCTTCTCAAAGAAGTAGAGCACCCGGGCAATGGCGGCGTCCTGCTCCTGTTCGGCAGACCCGAAGGCCTTCCGGCTCACATGGACATGGAGACCGCAGGTGGTGGTCCGGTGGCTGAGATAGCCCAGAGAGGCCGCCTTGCGGCACAGCTCCGCCCAGGGCATCTTGTTCCGGTGGTACTCCAGACTCATGGGGTGGGTGACAATCTCCAGGCCCTCGTTCAGGGAGCCGTCGTGCTTGATGTAGGCGCAGTCCCCGTCCCGGTTGGCGATGTTCAGAAGCGCAAGGGCGTTAGCCGCACGTTCACCCGCACCGTCAATTTCCAGCTCCACACCGAAGAACCGGGGGCCTTTCCCGTGGAAGACGGCCTCCGGTTTGTAGTAATAGTCATGGATGCTCTGGTCTTTATCCAGGGCATAGTAACAATTGGTACAATAGGGGCGCTCATCGTACTCATCAGATGATTCATAATAGGCCTCGTTTTCCCGCAAAAGGTGTCCGCACCGGCAGCAGTGCGTGTAGTTGTCATCATAGCAGTCCTGGCACAGAGGGGTATCCCTGCTGCCGGCATTTTCGTCTGTCCACAGGCGCTCCCTGCACTCATGGCAGCGGACGGTATGGGTCTCCAGACAATCCGCACACAGATCCTGGCCGTCAAACTCGGTGTGCTCATCCCATGGCCGCTCGCGGCCGCAGATGTCGCAGACAAAGGTACGTTCTGACATGGTAATCATCCTTCCTGATCGTTAGTCGGCGCCCCGCTCCAGCAGCTCCCGCAGGATGGGGAGCTTGGCCTGTACCGGGGCAGTGATGTGCTTGCTGATGCTGATGGCCGCCTGGGTGTCGAAGGCCTTCTGGAAGGCCGCCAGCTGGCTGCCCGCATCCTCCTCTATCTGGCTGATGGCGGGCAGAAGGTTATAGCCGTGGCGGATGAACGCCTTGGACACCAACTTCAGAAACCCCTCCTCCCACTCCGAGGGGTCATACCGGATATACTCGATGTGGCCGAAGTAACTGGCTATATCCGGCAGAGGATAGGCCGCGGTGAGCTCCGCATGGACTTGCTCCATGTCCTGGAACACCTGCTCTGGTGTGAGCAGGATGCCGATGCGGTTGACCAGGGCGGCGGTATCATGGGTACGGCAGCGGCCCAGGGCCTCCCGCAGCTCGGACAGATGGCCGTTCAGGGCGGTCTGGAAGCGGAGCAGGAAGCTGTCCGGCGAGCGGGGATCCGTGTAGTGCTGGAACTTCTGCTCCGCCTGCCGGTACAGGGGCCGCAGGAGCTTCTCCGCCTCGCATACGGCGGCCAGCTTGGTGGGCACCCCCTCCTCCCAGGTATAAGGCAGGCGCTGCCATTTGTCGTAGTCCAGGAACACATGGGGGAATATGATCCAGGAACCACAGCTGTCCAGGCCGCGTACCAGGCTTTGTACTTTGGCAAATCGTTTGTCCATGGACACCTCCAGACATGACAAAAGCCCCAGGGTTCCCCCTGGGGCTCCGTCGTTTCGTGTTTTATTCCTCCGGCAGCCCGGCCTGATAAACAAGCACGTCCAGCGCCAGCAGGGTCGCCTGGCAGAAGCCCTCCCGGAAGGCTGCCTCCATCACGACCCGTTCTCGCTGGCCGTAGGCGTCCCCCAGCTTCTCCAGCCATTGCCTGCCCACATCATCCAGACGGTTGATCAGTGTATCGGTTGCCTCCAGGATCTGGGCCATGGAGCTGTGATAGGCTTCTCCGCCAAGCTGCCGTTCCCCATCCAACAGCCGTTCAACCATGGCGCACCTCCGGAAAGAGCTCAATGGCCCGAAACCGTTCCGAATAGCGGGCGATCTGTTCCTCCGTCAGGCTGGCAAAGCGGTCGCTGTCCGGCGGGGCGGCGCATAGGAAGAAGGTGCCGGCGATTACATCGTAGATCTCCCCGGTGTCCAGCCGCAGCACCCGGTTGAGGGGCAGGCCCAGCAGTTTTCCCTCGTCATTGCAGACCAGTGCCACAGGCTCCTCAAATGGGTACACCGCCTGGATGCTTCCACCCACCACAACCTGCATAGACTCCAGGCCGTCTCCAATCTCTGTTGGCCGTGGCGCCTTCCCTGGCTCTACTAGCAAGATTCTCATACAAATTCCTCCACAAAACAGAAATAGCCCCCCGGAGCAAAATACTCCGGGGGGCTTCATAGATATAATTTATATCTGGTTTTACTCCGAGGACGGATTTGGCAGAGGTCATACATAGGGCGGTCTGTCAAATAACTTCCGGGGGATCTGCGGCCTCTTCTGATTCAAGGATCAGGCTGGGTGTTCTCCGCCAGATATTCCTGGCAAAACTGCTTCAGGACGGGAATATCCGTAATGGCTGTCTCCCAAGCCCGCGCCCCCTTCCTTATTTTTCAGTATTAGTATAGCGGGAAACGCGGGCTTTTACAACGGCACACCGCAGCAGAATCAGAGAGAAGAGATTCAATGATTGGGCCGGTAAAGGTATCTGCCAGGCCTTCCAGTATCCAGGAGTCTCCTTTCACCGGCCTCCCCCTGCACATGGTGGATATCCCTGGTGCGTTGTCACCTACAATCTTACGGGACGGCCGTATGTACATGCCCAGGGTTTTAGCAGCAAGGTGCGCCGTTTCTGGGTTACCGCTGGGCGAACCGGGCCAGGATCTGGGCCAGTTCAGCACGGGAGGCGGTACCGGCGGGATCCAGGCGGCCGCCGTCCTTGCCGGTCAGCAGGCCCTCGCCCACCGCCCAGCGCAGGGCGTCCACCGCGTAGTCGGACGCGGATGCGGTGTCCACGAAGCCGTCCAGGGTGCCGGTGGGCTCAGGGGAACCGGCGTAGCGGTACAGGATCACCGCCAGCTGCTCCCGGGTCAGGCTGTCCTCGGGGCCGAAGCTGCCGTTGTCATAGCCGGTAACGTAGCCCTGGGCCGCGGCCCAGTTCACGGCGTCAGCGTACCAGGCGGAAGCTGCCACATCGGGGAAGCCCGCCGAGGTGGTGACCGCACCGTTGGCCAGGTTGTACAACACCTGAGCGGCCATGGCCCGGTTCAGCAGCATGCCGGGCGCGAAGGTGGTGCCGCTGGTGCCGTCCATGATGCCGTTCTCATAGTCCCGCGCTTCGTTCCGCAAAACCTTTTTGCAAAATGCGTCAAAGGTGTGCCGGATATGTTCTTCGTGGGATTGAGGCTTCATCTTCTCACCTCCTTTCGCAACCGCGAAAGCGGGTGATAATCTTCCTCCCCTTTCACCACTACTACGGTGAGCATGTCCCGTTTAGGAAAAAGCGGGAGCAGAAACCTCGAAAAAAATAATTTAGTATTCCATGCGCCGTACCTCCTGTCTGCGTATTCTGCAAACAGGGGTTGGGGCGGCGAGCGGCAGCCCTTGCCGCCGGAAAGACAGAAAAAGACGCGCAAACAGGTGTTCAATCCTGTTTGCGCGTCTTTCTCGCAAATATGGGCGTGAAAAAAACAGCGGACGCGGTAATTTTCCGCGTTCACTTCAACTCGTCCGAAAGGTTGCCGCGCTGCGGCAAAAGGACGCGGGGTGAAATATGGCTTTCTCTGTTAGACAAAAAGAAAACGGGGCGCGGGACTTATTTGCCCGCGCCCCGCAAGTGAATGGCTTGTGGGGATAAGGTACTGGGTTATCCTTTTTGACAAAAACGTTGCAGCATAGCCGCAAACTCGGCGCGGGTAGCTTCGCCCTGCGGGTCGAGCATGTTGTTGTCCTTGCCACCGATTAGCCCGTAGCCGACAGCCCACGCAACAGCGTCTTTCGCCCAAGCGGAAATGTCGCCCTTATCGGTGAAACGGTCAAGGCTGCCTGTTACCGCTGTATCATAGCCTTTGTATTTTGCGTAGCGGTAGAAAAATGCTGCAAGCTGTTCTCTTGTTACCGGGTCGTTTGTGCCGAACAGATTATTGCCGTAGCCCAAGGCAATGCCGTTTTCATTCGCCCATACAATCGCGTCGGTGTACCACTCGCCGTTTTTTACATCGGTAAAGGGATTATCACCCTCCGGCTTCGGCTCTCCCTCCATGCGCCATATCGTTGTAGCAACCATAGCGCGGGTGGTCGTACCGTAAGGGTCAAAGGTGGTGCTGCTTGTGCCCACCATCAGATCGTTTGCAAGCACAAACATAACATCGTCATAAAACCAGTCGTTTTCCGAAACGTCGGTAAACGGGTTTTCAAAACCTGTTCCCGGATTTTCTTTCTTTTCTTCCCACCCGGCGTAAACCGTCGTGTTGCGGGTTAGGCGTATGCTTGTGATCTTGTCTGTCAAATCCTTGTCGGCATACCAGCCTGTAAACTCGTAGCCCTCGCGGGTCGGCTTGTAATCCGAAAGGTCAACCGTCGTATATTCGGCGCGGAGAATAGAGGCAATCTCGCTGCCGCCGTTTGTATCAAAGGTCAGACGGTAATAATCGGTTGTGCTGCCGCCTGTATTACCGCCGCCGTTATATTCCCAATTTGCCGTAATGGTCGTGTCGGCTGCGGGCATGGTAAAGGTGGTGCTTGCGCTGGAAGCGTCGGTAAAGGTGCCGCCGTTTGAGGAAGTCCAGCCGTTAAAGCGGTAATTGCTGCGGCTGCCCGCGTCAATATGGATAGCTTCGCCCGCGGGATATTCACCGCCGGTTGTGCTGCCGCTGCCGCCGTTCAGATTGACGGTAAGGGTATAGGTGTCAAGCACTTCAAAGGAGAGTTTCACGCTGGCGCTTGTGCTGTTGCTGCCGGAAATGGTCAGCGTTTCGGAACAGTCTCCCACGCCAAGCCCGGTTTTTGGTTGGACGGTAAATTGCGCCTTGCCGCCGGAAGAAAGGGCAGCTTTGCCGTTTGTAAATCCTGTTCCCGCTGTGACGGTATAGTTCGTGCTGGTGGGCAGATCAACCGTTACATTTTGGTTTCCCGTATTTGTGAGCGTTACCGTCTGCGCGGCGGGGGCTTCCGTATAGTCTACCGTTTTACTGCCAAAGTTCAGCGCAGCCGGGGACGCGGAAATGCCGTAGCTGGGTGCGATATAGGCGGGTATGCTGATTTTCAGCACATCGCTTACATTCCCCACCGCGTCTTTTGCCACAATGTAAATATCCTTTGCGCCCGCCCTCGAAAGGTTATTCAGAGATATGGTCTGCTCGGTTGTATCGCAGGCAGTTCCCGTCCCGGTGGTGTCGATGGTCGGGGCGGCCTCGTTGCTTTCCACGACTGCATAGTAATAGCTGCCCGCTTCGTTGCTGGTAAACTTCACCGTCGCGGTGGTTTCGCTGTCGCGGGTAGCCGAGCCATTGGAAAGCTTCGGGGCGGTGGTGTCAACGGTGGGACTGATTTCTTTAAGCTGGCTGGCGTAGTCGGTCATTTTATCGCCGTTGTACTGCTCGTTGAATACATACAGCTTTGTGTTCTCGCCTAACGATACGTCCGCAGGGAGCGTAAGTCTCGCCGTTCCGCTTTCGTCATTCGTCGTACCGTCTAACTGCAAAATGCGCCCGTAGTGGGTGATTGCGCCGCTATCCTTGATTACAACGGAAATATATTCATTCGTCCCGGTCTGTGCGCCCGAGTAGGAGAAAGCGATTGTGTCGCCGCTGCTGTTCGTCGTCGCGTTGGAAATCTCAAAGTTTTTGTGGGCTTCGTCCAAAAGGGTCAATTTCCACTCGCTGGTATCCGTATCGTTAATTGCAAAAATCGCGTCGGCGGCTTCGCCGCTTTGAGTACCGCCGCTTGCAGCGGCGGAAGATTTGCCGCCTACGGCGGCAGATGTGAAGAGGACAGAGTTCAGATCTAAATTAAAAGCGGGACGAGCAGGATAGGCATTGCTCACGAAGAAGGTGTAGTCGTCCACATTACCATCGTATTGGACCGCGCCCGCCATTAACGGATATTTCGTGTCAGGCGTGCGGAGCCACCACACACTGGGGCTATTGCCATAATTGGCAATACGCGCATCGTCATCGGCAAAACCGTATGCGCTGTTTTTCGCTTCCTCTTCCGAGAGGAAAAATACCTTGTCCCCGTTTAGGATATTTTCAGAGGCGGCAAGTGCTTCATCGCTTTTCGTGGTTGCCAAAACCGCGCCCTGCTCCTGCATGGTTAAGCTGCCGTTGTAAAAGGTATTGCACCACACCTGCGCGTCGCTGCCCTGCCATGCGTTCGCAATCTGGCAATTTGTGTGATCGCCATCGGAAGGTTCGCTGCCTTTGTGAAATTCATAGCTGTTACGATCAATATGAGAGGTCTGCTGAAAATACACGCCGCCATTATCGCCTGTTCCAAGCAGCCCGTCGGAGAGCAGGAAAAGGCCGGTTTCCCCGGTGTTGGTCTGGTCGGCCAACACCCGCCATTTGATAGGGCCGGTAGTGGTATATTGGTCCAGCGCCTTCCAGTTTCCAAAATAGATATAGTCATAGCTGTTCGTGCTGTCATAGCCGCTGATGTTGCTTGCGCCAAGCATGATTGCTTTGTCGCTCCCTGTCGCAAAAGCTACGGTAGGCATAAGCCCCGCAACAAGGCAGATTGCAAGTAGCAAACTGATGATTCGCTTTGGTTTCATATTGTGTCCTCCTCCTGTCCTTTTCCTCACATCATTTATGCGTTCTCGGGCGTTTCGCCCGGAATAGCCGTTGCTTCCCCTTTCGGGGCTTTTGTCAATACGAAGCTGCCATATATCTTTGTTTTCAATTTCCATGTATGCCCATGCTTCAAATGCCCGTTGTAGCTGGCAAGGCTGCGCTTGATCGCGTCGTAATCCATTTCGCCGCTGCGGTATTTCTCTTGAAAGGCTTTTAATCTCCGCTTAAACCGCCGCTTGTTGCTGGTGCGCAATCGGCGGATCACCTTGCCCGTATCCGTCAAATAAAACCGCCAACCGAGATAGTCCACCCCCTCGGACACAGGGAATATCTGCGTCTTTTCGTTAAACTCCAGTTTCAGCCTGTCTTGCGCAAACGCCCGGATTTCCGCAAGACAGGCTTTCAAGTGTTCCTTGTCCTCATGCAGCAAAATCAAGTCGTCCATATAGCGGGTATAGTATTTGATTTTGTATTTTTCCTTGATGATACGGTCTATCTGGTTGAGATAATACAGGGCAAACCATCGGCTTGACTGATTTCCCATCGGCAGGCCCTTTCCCGTGTCGGCGTTATAGCTGTCGATAGCCCAATAGTTTCAACTCCGTCAAGGCCTGGTGCTGGAAGTCTATGCGCTGCTGCGCTTTTTCCCTGTCGCCCGCTTTGACAAACACCTCGTTTGCCCGGTACAGGTTTTCGATGATGTCCAGCGCGTAGTTTTGCAGCTTTGCAACAAGGGTAAATCGGAAACGCTTTGGCGATTTATCCGTTACCGTCATCACATAGGAGCAGAGGTCTTTTGCCTTTGTGATAACCGCTAACTCGCTTTGATAAGCCGCCATATGATGTGCGTGTGCGCAGAAGCGGAAAAATAAAGCGGGGTGGCCCCGGTCATGTAAAAATGCGTACCCTCAATGGGGGTGTAGAACTGTTGGTGCCACTTAACGATAAAATCCGCCAATTCGTTTTCACGAAAGGCGTGGCGATACAAAAAGAAGATGGTTCCATGTTTCCAGTCCATCGGAAATACCTGGTTGGACTCACAGACTTAGAAATCGTTTCAGTATACAATGCGGAGTTAAGAGGAATATGCAACTATTATGGTATGGCAAGCAACTTCTGCAAGCTGCACTACTTTTTCTTTACATCGTTCATACAGAGTCAAATTTGTTTACCTCTTAATCTTATCTGCATTAAAGAAGGCCAAGATCTTCTAGGAACTTGATGAGTTTCAATTTGATCTGAAGTAATTTCCCGTAAAACTGCACTTTGCAGATAGTCCTGTTTTCCTCTCTTTTTTCAATTTGGTTTTCTCAAAGCGTCGATCAGCCGCTCCCTGGCGGCCTCCGCAATGGCTGCGGGCGGGGCCTGTACCAGATAGTTTAGGGCGTCGTTCCAGGTTCGGAGATCCGCCGCATCCGCCGGAATCTGCTCCAGTACGCGGGCCAGCCGCGCCCGCTGCCAACCGTTTATGGATTTCAGGTCGGACAGATAGGTGCATCCGGCCTTATACTGTAAAAATTCCAGCAGGGGCAATGTCAGTGCGTCACTTGTCATAGCCGCTCACCTCCCAGCCAGCCGTTATCTGTTCCTGCTCCAGCAGCCGGTCCAGCGCCTGTTCCACCAGCAGGGAAATATTCTGCTGAACGCTCTCTCGCGTGGACTGGCACAGCTTCCGCAGGCAGCGGGGGTTGCACTTCTCCGGCGCTACCCGTGCGTCTCTGGCCAACTGCTGGATACAGCCGGTCACAGACGTTCGATTGACGGTCTTACCGTTCCGGGTACGGAACACCGACCCGCTCTGTATCCCCTCCCGCTGAAGGTAGTCCCGCAGTTCCGCTTGCAGGCTGTTCGGGATACGGATGATCTGGTGGGAACGATTGGCGGTTGCCATAAGTGTCCCAGCTTCAACCGCCTTTACCGTAAGGTTTGGCAGATCATGAAGCGTCAGGCCCAGCACGGCAAATGTCTTCACCATAAAGTAGGTTCGCTCTTTCCCCAGCGCCCTCGCCGCGGAGAGCAGGCGCAGATATTCATTGCGGGTCAGCTCCGGCTGGATGTCATCCTTCGCCGGTTTTAGCTGCACGGGGAGCTGGTACCCCCGCAGGCCGAGGTAGCCTAAAAAGCCGTTTGCCGCGGCAAGCCGCACATTGATTGTCCGGGGCGTGTATCCCTGTTCCAGCATCGCATCCCGCCAGCGGGCCAGCGCCGTATGGTCGAGCCGCCCGTCTTCCGGCAATGCCCTGAAAAGCATCAGCAGATTCCGCCGGTATGTTTTAATGGTTTCCGGAGTGCGGCCCCGACCGCGCAGAGCCTCCAGATATGCCTCCGCCTGCTCCCAGGCGAGGGACGGTTTATCCGGTTCGGCATGGCCATGGAGGGAAGGTGCCTCTTCGGCCGTTCGCCCCATGTGGATCACCTCCCTCTTTCGTTCTGCCGGCGGCGAGTTTTATCATTTTTCTCCCTCCGCGCAGTCTGATCAGGACAAACTTCACATTTTGTCTTTACTGCCCGTACAGCTCTGCTGGAAAAGGGCGGGCAGAGAAAGAAAGACAGCCCGGTGTACCTGCAGATCGGATCATTTGGGCGCGAAAAGCACAGGCCAAACAATAATTCATCTGCTTGGCCTGTTTTGTCATGCCCAACTCCGGTCAACCGCTTGCGTTTCACCAGATTTCGTGCTAAGATATTTCCGTCAGTAAGTATTGAATGGTTTGGTTTTCAGCTGTGTATGGACAAAATGTGAAATTTGTCCTATCCTATCAGCCCCAGCCGCTCCAGCAGGCTGGCGTGTTCCGCGCCGGTGGAGATGAGATAGATCCGGGTGGTCTCGATGCTGCTGTGGCCCAGCACATCGGCCAGTTTCGCCACATCCCGGCAGACCTTGTAAAACGTCCGGGCGAACAGGTGGCGCAGGTTGTGGGGGAACACTTTGGAGGGCGCGACCCCTGCCTTTTCACAGATGGCTTTCATCTCCGCCCAGATTTGTTTCCGGCTTATCCCTTTTCCGTTTCTGGTGAGAAAGATCTCGCCGGAGGCGGTTTTATTTTTCCGGGCGTATTTCAGCAGTTTCCTCCGCAGCTTGCCAGGGATCAGGATGGTGCGGATCTTGCCCTTCAGGGCGATTTCCGCCCTGCCGCGCTCTGTGGCCTCCACGGTGAGATACTTTACCTCGCTTACCCGGATGCCGGTAGCGCAGATGGTCTCCATCAGCAGGGCCAGCCGCTCCCGGCCCATGGCGTGGGCGGCGGCGATCAGGCGGTCATACTCGGCACGGGTCAGCTCCCGGTTGTCATCCCGAAATAGTTGCCGCTGAAGACGCAGGGCTTTCACCTGACACTCCTGCCAGCCCGCGAAGGTAAGGAAACGGTTCAGGCCGCCCAGCCACGCGGCAAAAGCGCGCACATGGCGCAGGTAGTTCTCAATGGTGCCGGAGCTGCGCTCGGCTTGGCGCAGGTGCTTGGCAAAGTCCGTGATTTGTTCTGCTGTGATTCTATATTCTGCCATATTGATGCCTCCAGTTTGATTGATACAAATATTGTACCTGAACAGGAGGCTCCTATGCGGAACGGCAGAACTCTACCTACGTGCCTCATTGGATCCCGCCTATAAACAAAGAGTCCAGCAGTATTTACTGCTGGACTCAGGCTGTCGATAAACCCTCCGTGAGGAAAAGCCTCGCAGAGTTCCTGCGGCCGCAGCCGCAGGAATCAAATCAAAATCCGTCATTTCCGGGGACATGCGCCTCGGAAATGACACTTCTCATGGCGGAAGGGATGACTTTTTCGCAAGAAAACGAACCCCTTCCGCCATATGATCTTTCTCGAAAAAGCGGCTTTGCCGCTTTTTCGACACGCTCAGTCCAGCAGTATTTACTGCTGGACTCTTTGTAGATAAAATATTTTTGAAGATATGTCCTTCAATTTCGATAGCGTGGGTTGTTTATAATTATTATTAAGTGTGTGATACCCCGGCGTCATACCCAGAAACGACGCCACATGCTTGTTGCGCACCAAATCGATCAGGCCGGGGTACATCTTCAGGAACCACTGGTACCGCTCCATGGCGGAGCAGCGGTACATCAGCATCTTGCCTTCCCAGTGCCGCTCCAACCCCTTGAGCAGAAACTGGATATAGCACTTCAGCAGCGTCGGGTTCTCATCCATCAGCGGCAGAATCTTGGACAACGGAATGGACAGAAGCTCGCAGTCTCTCATTGTCTCCAGGCTGATCAGCGACGGCGTCCCCAGGGCATTACATCCCATGAGGAGTTCACCCTGCCGGTACACAAAGCAGTCTGTAATATCCCTTCCGTCTGCATCCAGTAGAAAGCCCCTGGCCACCCCTCTGACCAGAACCAGCACCTGCTGCTGGATCTCTCCTGCTTCGACCAGGAGACTGTTCCGTTTCACGTGTATTGTCTGTGCCTCTTTAAGAAGTTCCAGCACCACTGACTGCTCGGACAAATTGAGCCATTTTCCCAGAAATAACTCTTTGTGCACAGCCTCAGCCCCCTTGCCACCGCTTCAATATTTTAACATTCTGCCGTCCCAGCAGCATTAACATAGGTTAATTAGCTTGCGCTTAAATGGTACATAATAAATAAAATGTTATGCTTTTCTGGACGGAATATCCTGGCCTTTCGGTCAATCCCAATGGCTCTTAGCCCTTCAGGGATCCAAGGGTCTGGCTTTGCTTTTCATTTGATGCAAAAAGAACTGCGCCCAGGGACACAAAGTTTAAAGCATCGGGGCCCGGACACCAAGCAAAAACAGGCAAACAGACAGGCGGAAAGTTTTCGCCTGCCTGTTCGTCTTACAAAGCTACTTGGCTACCTCAGCTTGAATACCGGCCCTCTGGGCGGGAACGGCAGGTGCCTACCCCAGGGGATCAGATAGGCATGCTCCCGTCCGTGGAGCTGGAGCCGGTCACAGGCCCCGTCCGTGATGATCAGCAGGGGCGCGTCCTTGGGAAAGGCGGGGTCGTGCTCCAGAAGGTCGATGCCCGGCTGGAGCTTGGTGCCGCCCCGGCCCCGCACTTGTACCGCCCCGGCGATGTCCTCCGGGTGCATTACCCCCTGGTCATACGGGGCGGCGTCACAGAACACCACCCGCACGTGGTGGACATCCCTGGCCTGGCTGTAGCTGGCGATGGAACCCAGGGCGGCGGCCAGCAGCTGCCGGTCCATGGAGCCGGATGTATCCAGCACCACACCGAAGATCCGCTGATGCTCCACATCGGGCTCCCCCCGCCATGCCGGACGGGGGATGTCCGGGGTGGCGCTCTGCCTCCGGCTAAAGCGTGCATAGCTCCGGTGTTTCTCTATAGGCGCGAACTGCTCATCGAACCACCTGGCCAACTCCACATCCCAGGGGATGGGCGGCCGGCTGACGGCCCTGATCTCCTCCACCAGACCGGCGGGCAGGAAGCCGCGCCCCTGCCTGATGTGGTACTCCAGCCCCTGGTAGATGGCGGAACGATAATACTCGTCCACCTCGCCGCCCTCCAGGGTGTCCCACCACGCCTCGTCCCCGTAGAGCAGGTCTTTGGGATCTCGCCCGGTGTAGAAGCGGACATCCTGGCAGACCTGATCGTAGACGCCCTCCACCGACATTCCCCGGAAGGCCGGATCGTGAAGGGCGAAGTCGGGCATGGCGCCCACGTTCATCTCCAGCAGCCAGTCATTGACCACAAAGTCGCAGGCCACATTCCACAGAACGGGGCCACGATCCTGGCGGCGCACATCGTGGCGGAGCGCGGCGTGGAGGAACTCGTGGGCCAGGATGAATTTCCACCCCTCCAGATACAGGCGGCAGTCCGGGTTGATGTAAAGCTCCCGGAGCTGGCAGTTCACCGCCGCCACAGGGATCCCCATACGACGTACCGTGTCCCGATCATCCACAATGGTGAAAGAGGACGCCAGCGCCCCCAGGAGTGGATAGCTGGACAGGAACCAATCCCGGGCCTGAAGGTAATCCGGCCTCCAACGGCCCATCCCCTCTCCCAGCCGGCTGGAGCTTCTCAGAGCGTCCTGGATGGCGTTCTGGAGAGACTGGGCAAGTAGCTTCTGGAAGGAGATCCTGGGCGGTTCCCCTGCCCACACCATGTCCGGGCGGCCGCGGGTCATGGTGCTGAACCTGCAATCTGCCAGCAACTCCGGGTTCTCTTTCAGATAGCTGTACGCCTGTTCTTCGACCTTGGCCGGAAAAGGCATCATCCGCTGGAACTCCGGCGGCGGGGTGCCGATGTGGCTGCTCC
Organism: Flavonifractor sp. An10; assembly: GCF_002161215.1. GTDB lineage: Bacteria > Bacillota > Clostridia > Oscillospirales > Oscillospiraceae > Flavonifractor > Flavonifractor avistercoris. Next base: position 49,587 of record NZ_NFMB01000007.1, on the reverse strand, counting down.
GAAGGAAGTCGGTGACAAGCAGATCACAGGCCGCCGGCCAGGCGGGGTCATCCATCTGCTCCTGCCGGAAGTGATCCATTCCCAGGTGGAGCAGGCAGTGGGCGAGTACGTACTCCCACTCTCCCACAGTGCCCGAGCGGGCAGGGTTCAGTACAAGCTCCCCCTGGCTGGTTACACAGGCCCAATCATCCCGCGCCATCTGGCCCGGCTTTCCAGGCCGCAGATAGACCTTCCAGGCCAGATCTCTCAGCATCCCGCTCTGCACCTTCTCCCAGGCGGCCTCGTATGCCGGGCGTTCCGGCTGCTTCTTATTTTGTTTTCCGGCCATGGCTCACCCCTGCCTTTTAGCCAAAACAGGCAGTTCCCGCACCACCTCCGCTAGGAACCATGCGGGCAGGGTGTCCTCACCCTCCGGCGTCACCGTCATCTGAGCGATCTCCAGGCTGATGTTGGATAGCTCCAGCAACAGCTCCTTGGCCCGGGCCGCCAGCTGCCGGGCCTCCCCGCTCAGCTGCCCGCGGTTGCGGGGCAGTTCCTTCAGCAGCTGCGCCCGGAGGCTCTGGGCCAGGAAGTAGAGGATATCCCGCTCCTCCGGCTTATCCGGCCATCTCTGCTCCCCGCTGAGGATTTTGTGAAGCGAATACTGGCCTCTCACCTGACGAACATAGGCACAGAACTGGGCCGCATGGGCCGCCGTCAGGCAGCCGTTGGCCAGAATGGACATCTCCCGGTCTGTGAGCTGCTCCCCATAGCTGTAGATGGCGTCGCTGAGCATGTGCCAGCTCCGGGGCGTGGAGAAGGGCTCCTCCGTCTTGGGCGCCGGACTCCAGAGCTGATCCGGCCGGGCGCAGATGTAGGCGTAGATCCAGGGGTGGATGCCGTTCTGGGCCGCCCATTCCAGCCAGAGCCGGGCGTCTGCCCGCAGCTCCACATGGAACATACGGTTGAGCAGGGCGGAGGACATGGGCCGGGTAATGGCGTTGTCCTGGGCCCGGTTGCCCGCTCCCACCACGATGGAGCCCTCGGGGAGATGGTACTCCCCCACCCGGCGCTCCAGAATCAGAGAGTAGAAGGCCTTCTGCACCTCCTGAGAGCAGGCGTTGAGCTCGTCCAGAAACAGGCAGTAGGGCTCGTCCCGGGCGATCATCCTGGGCGGGCAGAACACGCTCCGCCCGTCTGTGATTTGGGGCACGCCGATGATGTCCTCCGGGGCCAGCTGGCTGCCCAGCAGGGACACACAGGACAGGCCCACCTGTTCTGCAAACTGCTCCACGATGGCACTTTTGCCGATTCCAGGTGCTCCCCAGATGAATATTGGCCGTACCAAACCTACGTTCAGCAGGATGTCCAGAAGCTGCTTCTGGTCGACGGTTGTTGTAAGGTTCACGGTTCCCTTCCTTTCCGGCAGATTGGCCGCCGATACACAAAAAGATAGCCCACCGGAGCACTCTGCTCCGGTGGGCTTCATAGATATAATATGTACGTCACTTCTTTACGAAACCGGAACTCTGTATCAGGTATTCTGCTGAAGTTTTGATTCTACCTGGCTCAGTTTTAACTGGACAGGCTCTATAATCTGCAGGTGGATCTGTGTGCGGACTTCTTGATAAAAGGATTCTTCAAAATTTTCCTGTGCCTTATAGTAACCGCGCCTCACCTCCCAAAGCGGGAGTTCATAGCCATACTGGCAAAAAGGAGCCGCCAGTATTTTCAATAGCCCGGGCTCAGCCGCTGCCGGTGAGGGGTTATATTCCTCATACATGATCTGAGATCGGTATTCTGTATAGTCAGGCATTTTGCAGCGCCCGGCCAGTTCATCGTTGAATACTCTCATGTATGTTATGACAGGTGAGGCAATCAACAGGTTGTTGATCTCATCAATCAGTTCTCCTGTTTCTTCTGTCCGGAAATAATGGAGCAGTCTGGTGAGCCGGGAGAGTCCACGTGTAAGGTCGTACTGAAGCCTATCGCAATAACCATCGTCTCTGTTTTTGTCAAACTGCTTCTTTAGTGCTCGTTCTGCATCATGATACGCACTTTTTAGTACGCTTTCCGCCTTTTGGTGGCAGGCCATCTTGCTCTTGAAGTGGCTGAATTCACTATAGGCGGAGCGAGAGTCGTCCTCACGATCAGCAATAAAACTGCCCCAGTCTTTCAGTGGATGACTGGGATAATCCCCCAAGTTATCCAGTCGGCTATGGAAGAGCCTCCGCATACTTTTGTCCGAGGTTAAATTGGTTTTTACATTTTGTACGGTAATCTCTGAATCATCGAAACAGTCACCGCCAGATAGCTCTACCTCTGGCTCATTGATCCCTATATATGTCCTTCCACGCTTAGAAGCCGGCAGAGTAAACTTGCTTCCGCATAGATAAATGGGATTGGTGCCTTTGCTTAGTAATACGGCCAACCCTTCCTGGTCAAAGGCCACCCGATCCGCCTGATTCAAAATCTCAGAGTTATCGGTATAGGCGCGAAGATTCTCCTGCATTTGCTGAAGGTGTTTGCTGTCTGTTGGGTCAGGTATAGTCTCCTCCACCCCGAAAAGAATGCGAAGAGACTCTCCCAGCTCTTCATCGGACTCAAAATGAAGTGTTTTGCGGATCTTTAAATCCTCGACCTCATCTTCATAATAGCGCTCCTGACACCACCGCAATAATTCGCCGCTTTTATATGCATCTAAAATCCGGGGCAGGTCGAAGTGTTGTCGGATGTCTTCTAGAGTGTGGGGGACTACACCATTTGCCAGGCGGAGCGATGATTGCAATTCTTTACTCATATCTTACCTCCAAGAATTCTGTTTGATTTCCATTTGGCCTCCTTACCATCTGATATTTTGATTATATCAAGTCAGGTGGACAGTATTTGTCACCCCTGCTAAATTCCTTCAAAATATTTGCTAAGAGCCTGTAGTAAATAAAAAGAGACATAGTCTGCTATTCTCTGGCAGAACGGGTGTTATGGGGTAAGGTAGAATAAGTTTCGCAAAAATAAAGAGACATGGTTTGGAGCCCTCTGGTAGAATGAAGTCGCGACACACCATTCTGAAGGGAGACAGCAAACCATGTCCGAAAAGATTGTACAGCTGAACGAGGAAGTAATCAAGGGGCAAATCAAAGAACTGGTTCGGGGCAGTGTAGAGGAAACACTCAACGAACTGTTGGAGGCCGAGGCGGAGAAACTGACCCAGGCAGCCCGGTACGAGCGCAACGAACAGCGCCAGGGCTACCGGAGCGGCCACTACAGCCGCAACCTCACCACCACTTCCGGGGACGTTACCCTGAAGGTGCCCAAGCTCAAGGGGATCTCCTTTGAGACCGCTATCATTGAGCGGTATCGCCGTCGGGAGAGCAGTGTGGAAGAAGCCCTCATTGAGATGTACCTGGCAGGTGTATCCGTCCGGCGCGTGGAGGACATCACCGAGGCCCTCTGGGGCAGCAAGGTCTCACCCTCCACCATCAGTGAGCTGAACAAGAAAGCGTATGTCCACATTGAGGATTGGCGGAACCGCCCTCTGCAGGGCGGACGCTATCCGTATGTCTATGTGGATGGGATCTACCTGCGCCGTAACTGGGGTGGAGAGTTTGAAAATGTAGCAATTTTGGTGGCGATCGCGGTGAATGAGGACGGATACCGTGAGGTTTTGGGGGCCGCCGAGGGCATGAAGGAGGACAAGGCCAGCTGGGTCAGCTTCTTTCAGTGGCTGCGTGGCCGTGGCCTGGATGGGGTTAAATTGGTGGTTGGCGACAAATGCCTTGGTATGCTGGAGGCTGTGGGAGAAGTGTTTCCTGAGGCCAAATACCAGCGTTGTACCGTCCACTTTTACCGTAATGTGTTCTCGGTCACACCTCGCTCTAAGGTGAAGCTGGTAGCCAAAATGCTCAAGGCGATCCATGCTCAGGAGAGCAAGAAAGCTGCCCGGGAAAAGGCCAAGGCCGTGGTGGAGCAACTGCGCTCCATGAAGCTGAAAGAGGCGGCCAGGAAGGTGGAGGATGGCATTGAGGAAACGCTGACTTACTGCGATTTCCCCGGTGAACATTGGACTCGCATCCGTACCAATAACGTCATTGAACGGCTGAACCGGGAGATCCGCCGCCGCACTCGGGTGGTAGGCAGTTTCCCGGACGGCAACTCCGCCCTCATGCTGGTCTGTGCCCGGCTGCGCCATGTGGCCGGCACCCAGTGGGGCAACAAGAAGTACATGAACATGAAGCACCTGGAGGCTGCCCTTGAGGACGCCTCCATTGCTGGCTGACTTCTCTCATGCCAGGCCCTGCAAACCATTTTGCGAAAAGGTCGTGTCAAGAATTTTTCGCACTTTAGTTAGCAGACTCTGCCGTAAATGAAGTCAGCCAGCAATGGAGGCATCCTCCAAGGTCGCCTCCAGGTGCTTCATGTTCATGTACTTCTTGTTGCCCCACTGAGTACCGGCTACATGGCGCAGCCGGGCACAAACCAGCATTAGAGCTGAGTTGCCGTCCGGGAAGCTGCCAACCACACGGGTACGGCGGCGGATCTCTCGGTTCAGCCTCTCAATCACATTATTGGTACGGATACGGGTCCAGTGCTCACTGGGAAAATCGCAATAGGTCAGCGTTTCCTCAATGCCATTCTCCACCTTCTGGGCGGCCTCTTTCAGTTTCATGGAGCGCAGTTCCTCCACCACGGCCTTGGCCTTTTCCCGGGCAGCTTTCTTGCTCTCCTGAGCATGGATCGCCTTGAGCATTTTGGCTACCAGCTTCACCTTAGAGCGAGGTGTGACCGAGAACACATTACGGTAAAAGTGGACGGTACAACGCTGGTATTTGGCCTCAGGAAACACTTCTCCCACAGCTTCCAGCATGCCAAGGCACTTGTCGCCAACAATGAGCTTCACGCCATCCAGGCCACGGCTATGCAGCCACTGGAAGAAACTGACCCAGCTGGCTTTGTCCTCCTTCATACCCTCGGCAGCGCCAAGAACCTCACGATATCCGTCCTCATTGACCGCAATCGCCACCAGAATAGCCACATTTTCAAACTCTCCACCCCAGTTACGGCGCAGGTAGATCCCATCCACATAGACATACGGATAGCGTCCGCCCTGCAGAGGGCGGTTCCGCCAATCCTCAATGTGGACATACGCTTTCTTGTTCAGCTCACTGATGGTGGAGGGTGAGACCTTGCTGCCCCAGAGGGCCTCGGTGATGTCCTCCACGCGCCGGACGGATACGCCGGCCAGGTACATCTCAATGAGAGCCTCTTCCACGCTGCTTTCCCGGCGGCGATACCGCTCAATGATAGCCGTTTCAAAGGAGATCCCTTTCAGCTTAGGCACCTTGAGGGTGACATCCCCGGAAGTGGTGGTGAGGTTGCGGTTGTAGTGGCCGCTGCGGTAGCCCTGGCGCTGCTCATTACGCTCGTACCGGGCTGCTTGAGTCAATTTCTCTGCCTCAGCCTCCAGCAGCTCGTTGAGGGTTTCCTCTACACTTCCGCGTACAAGTTCCTTGAGCTGCCCCTTGATAACTTCTTCGTTTAGCTGTACAATTTTCTCGGACATGGTTTGCTGTCTCCTTTCGAATGGTGTGTCGCGACTTCATTCTACCAGAGATCTGCAAACCATGTCTCTTTTTATTTTTGCGAAATTTATTCTACCTGACCCCTGTTATGGTGCACTATCCCGGATGGAGGCAGCAAAGGTTGAAACCAGATAAAAGCAAAAAGCGTACAAAAACTAAGCCCAGACTCTGGACTGTTTTTGTACGCTATTTCGCTTTTGAAAGAGAATAGGCCAAGGCACTTCTGCCACAACGCCGCACGCTGATAACAGATAGGCGGTAGTTCCACTATCCAACGCTGAGAGATCACTATTCTAAAAAAATATATTGTGTTACGTTGCGCAGGTTAAGAGGATTTCATCTCTCTTTGGGGCCTTGAAGCGCAGTGGCAAAGAATGGTCATAACAATCCATATCTTAGCGTGTGAGCAGAGTCACTCACCCAGCCCCGAAAACATGTACCTCTATATTGTGAAAATATTAAAACTCTTACTGCTCCGCGCTTACGCTTCTTTAAACAAGTCGGATATATTCTTCATCATTGAAACCATCAGAGCAGTTCAGAAAGTGATTTGCGTCGTTTGAAGATACTACCATCTGTAATATTGAATTTAGACCATAGACACTCTTCAAAATGATACACAACAAAATCGTTATCTCCGCAATCAATGACAGGAATCATAGCATATTTTACGAAATCAACATGTAAATCTATTTCTGCCTCAAGAATTTCGGACAAAGATAGGGTTCGATAACCGTCATCAAAGAAGATGCTGTCTTGCGAATATGAAACCATCTCTTTGATTATTTGAGGCAGACTATACCCATACAAGTTTTCTATATTTGCAACTATGGGCTCATCGATTTTACTTTCTTCAACAATCTGTAAGAATTCTTTCCGAGTCATCACTCAGCACCCCCTAGCATCTTTTCCATCTTACTATATGGGCTATTCGGAGCATGAACACCTTGTTTGTCGTAATGTACACCTGCGTGAAGCGGAGTAATATTTCTGGCTTCATTTTTTCCGCCTAACCCGAGTGGCTGAATGTGGTGGGCATCATAATCTGAGCCAGCTTTTCGGATAAGCTTACCGTTAGAGGAATAGACATCTTGTTCATATTTAGGCCACGGATGACCGTGCAATTTCTCCCAATCCCTTTTTAATTGCTCTTTGCAATCATCAAATTCCTCACGTCTTTCTGCAGTTTCTTCTGGAGATAATTTTTTTAAATCAGAAGAATCAATATTGGTATTTTCAAATGTTTCAAGGTATTCTGACTTAGCTTTTATATCATCTATATATTCTTTGATAATTTCGGGGAGTTCATTTACAGTTACATCCCTTCCAGAATCATCCGGCAATTCCACTAGATTTGCCATCTCCCCTGAATCAGCAGGGAGCTCGGCAACGTCCTTTTTCGGGAGTTCTGCGGCTTTCAATTCCCCCACGTCCGAGCGTCCCTCTTTAGGGTTGAAGAGCATTATCGCACACCTCCCAATTCTTGGAGTTCATGGAACTGCTGAATATCATTCCGAACATTATCCGCTGCATAGAATAAGACTACCCTACGGATCTCCCGAGCCACTACTTCAGGCACCATCAAAGACTCCATGATTTGCCTGTCTGCCATTGTTCTGAATTCATCTGCCGACACAGCAAACCGCCGAATTTCCTCTATCAAGTGTTTTCCGTGGGCCAAGCAATAGAGCGCATAATCTCGTTCCTTCTGAGACAGTTGTTGCCGCTCAATCAAAGCCTGATAGAGCAATTTCTTGACACCTTTCCCTGTCTGTTGGTGGTCAATCCAAGTCCGGATCCTGTCAACACCTTCGCATTCCAATGCAGTTCCGTCAGATATCCCTTGAAGCAGCGTCTGACAGATCATTTCTGTTAAGGGGTCTGGTGTAAACCGCGCGGGTGTATAGGAAAAATGTTCTGCTCGATCGAAGTGGGAAACCTTGCACAGCACCGGCTCCAGCCAGTGATTCTGATATACGGCAGCTACGCCGGTATCCAGCCGGGAGAGCTCCACAATCTGATCATCGTTGAGCCCTGCCGCCTTGCCGACCAGGATTCGATCCCCCTCATCTGGCAGGCGGAGAATGAGTTTTGTGTTGGTGTTGCGGATCACAGCCATGTCCAGCAACCCAGGGGACTGGTCCGCGATGATAAAGCCCTCCCCATAGGTCCGCATCTCCGCGATGGCGTTGGTCAGCATCTCCACGGATTTACCCTGGAGATTGGAATCTTCCTGGCTCTGCTCTGTGGAGGTACGGCGCAGGAGGCTGTGTGCCTCCTCTAGCACCGTGATGTGTAGCAGGCCGCTATTGGGTCGGTTTGTACCTGTCGCACGCTGGGCCATACGGTGTTCCTGGAGCTTGAGGATCAGTGTCCCCATCAGCAACGCTTTTGTCTCGGAGGAGCCCACCCGACTCAGATCCACAATGACATTCTGGTCGAACAGCTCTTCGCCTTCGAGTTCATCATAGGCACAGAGAACCTGCCCGTTTATACCGTTGGTCAGTGACTCCAACCGGGTCAGCAACGCGCCTTTGTAGTCCCCTTGGGTATCTTGAGAGAAACCCTTGCTGTCCACCACGTCGGACAGCGCGCACATCACATCCCGGAATGTGGGGAACCGGCGCATCCCAGCGCACTGGGAGGAACTCATGCTCCAGCCACAACCTTTGTATGCGTGCTCCACGGCAGCTTTTAAGACGGCAGGCATAGCGGCATACATCGGCCAGCAGGCGTTGAAGATCTCGATGAGGCGGTCGATGTGTTCCAGCACATGGGTGTCCTCGGGAAAGGAGAAGGGATTGAGACGCAGCAACGGCGCCTTGCGAGGGTTCGTCCCATAGACACGGACACCTGGATATCCTCCCAAGACTTCCTTGTACTCCCCTTTGGCGGGTTCAACTACAAGAAATGTAGGTTTGTCTGCCCGTTCACCATGCAGACAGAGCTGATCCAGCAGTGTATAGATTGCATTTGACTTTCCAGCCCCTGTAGAGCCGGTGATAAATACGTGAGATGTGAGGGAATCCGGATTCAAAGAAACCTGCCTATTCTGGGATTGCCCAAGATAGAGCAATTCTCCCAGATTTAGCCCATTTTGCTCTGCCTCCGGGGGATTACGTCCAAACGGGGCCATAGTCAGTACCGGAATGCCGTCCAGGGGCTCCTGGGGGAACAGCAACTGCTGGGCGGCTTCCCGACTGCTGAGTAGGGTGGTGGCCGTGGCCAGTAGCCTTTCCACCCCCACCTGTTCCCCACCCATATAGAAGCAGGGGTGCATACCGTGGGAGAGGAATTTGAGGATATCCTGGACGGAGTCTTTTCGAGACCAGACATTGAGGTAGGCATTTTCCAGTCCGGCCCGGTTGCCCCGGAGGAGAGCACTATAGTTTCCTGCCACCGTCATAGCGGTATTCTGGTCAGGGGCCAGCACATAGGCGGCAGCCTGGACAGCCCCCACACTCTCGCAGAGGGACAGCCTCTTCAGGTGCTCCTGAATCCGATCCAGCAAGTCGCGGATACCCCGGTTTTCCCAATTGAACTGGATCCCCACGCCGCTGCTACTGCCGACAGTGTCCGTCCTGCCCGTACTGGCCCCATTCTGTGTGACGGTACCGAGGGCGGTCTGGATCCCCGCGCTCTCAGATGTTCCCGCCGTATGATCCTCGTGGCGTCCTCTCTGTATTCCGCCCCCGCCGTGGATACTGGCGGGCGCGCCGGGAATTCCAACCCCGAGCCCCAGGTCGAGATGATAGCCGGAATTGGTACCGGTGGTGCGGGAGCGGCTCTCTGTGGTACTCTGGCTCTTGGAAAGGCTCTTAGAGAGGCTTTCACTGAAGCTCTCCGTATAGGTATTACTGCGGGAAAGATTCTCCGCCCGGTTGATGGACACCTGCTGGGAGGCATAGGCGGAGAGCTGGGTAAACAACTCCTCATAGCCCTGCCGCACCTGGAACAGCTCCTCCGGTGCGATGGGATCGGCGATAAAGAGCACCGCGTACTGTCTGCCCCGCATGGCGTCTCCCAAACGCTCCAGCCCCTGCAGATATTCCCGGTGCTCCGCATCTGTCTTGAGATCCGGAATACCGCTGACCGCGCATACCGCCCCATTTCCCACCTGATCCAGGAGGCTGGAGATTGTCTCCGACTCCACCTGCTGGAACCTGGATCCGGGCAGGTTACCCCGGGCGGCCCCCATGACCGCCTGAAAGATGGACTCCCGCCGGGCCTTATCTCCATTGCTCCGGAAGTGCTTGGAGATCACCCCCATATAGAAGGCGTTCCTCTGCCCGTCGCTGTGAAACAGGGTAACTACACTCCCGTTGACCGCTACCGCCACGTTGAGGACGGTTGTCAGGTTGTCCAGAAAGATCTCCCGCTTGTTCAGCACCAGGCGCTCCAGGCGGTAGAACTGCCCACAGCTCTTGAGATCCAGATTTAGCTCGGCAAAACCGGCCTTCTGCGGCTCGCACCGCTCCAGCCTGGCCAGATAGCCGCGGCCGACCATCTCACCGACCTGGTCCAGGATGTTCTCCAGTTTTTCAATTTGCTGCTCCATACGTCCCCTCCTGCTTTAACAGGTCTTCCAGACAGTCCACATAGTTCTGGCAGTGTTCCAGCTCCCGCTGCTTGTCCTCAAGCTTCTGCAACAGAGATTCATATTCCCCCTGAATCTGGGCGAGAACTCGCTCGGAAAAGTGGTCCCCCGCATCCTTCAGCGATGTCTGGAACTGCTCGATCCCCCTGTCCAGCGCTTTCACCGACTTGTCGAGAACGCTGGCCAGGGCATCGTTGAACATGTTGTTAAGCTCCTGCATTTCTGTGGCGGCGGTGACTTCCCCCTGAAAGCGGCCGGAGATCTCCTGGAATTCGTCCTGGAAGGAGACCGAAAACACGGGGAAAGAGAAGGTCTGGATCACAGCCTCGGCTACCTGCTTGCAGAGTCCAGCGTCAAAGGAGTCCGCCGAGGTGTCCAGGTTTTTCACCACGGCGTTCAGAAGCCGGGCCTTGATATCCTGCAGATGGATCGCGCCCTGGAACACCTCCTCGGACCAGCTGGAAAGGGCGTTAGCGTAGTGGCGGAGCTCCTCTTTCACGTCGGCGGCCACCAAGTATTTGTAATGCGTGGTGTACTGGTAAGGAGTCTCCTCCCGCCCCCAGCGGAAGAAGAGGAAATGATGCCGGTAGGTTATGCGGACATCGTGGTGGATCTCCTCTCCGGAGCGCTCCTTCAGCCAATACTTGTCTCCAGCTTTCCGCATTTCGGAGATTACCCTGGCTTTTTCCGTCTCCAATCTAGAGGATGCCTCCCCGAACACAGCCGCCACATCCCCGCGCAGGGCGCTGCTCTGCCGCTGGACAGCGTTCAGGCGCTTTTGCAGCAGGTCCTGATCCCCGTGTGCCAGCGCGTCCCTGTGCGCGGCCGCCTTGCCCCTGAGCTGTTCCAGCAAGGCCCGCTGCGACGCCCTGGCCGTGGGGATCAGCTCCTGCCCCTTCTGACGCAGGATCTCGTCTTTTTCTCGGACGGCGCGCTCAAATACCTCCCGGACGGCGCCGAAGTTCCCGATGCGCGCCATGTCGCTGTGCGCGTCCTCAAAGTGGGGCTCCAGCCGCTCATAGATGTTCTCCTCCTCCGGATCGTATTCCTCCCTCGGCTTGCTACACATATTCTCCAGCATGGCGGAGACGAGGTACGGGGCCTGGCAGCCGCTGAGCACACGGTATGCCGTGCTGTTCCTACCGCCGGGCCGCTCACCGAACTTCTGGATCTCCCGCCGGGCCCGCTGGCCCAGCTTGGTGCGTGCCTGCTCCAGAGCTTCCCGCAGGCTCAAGCGGGTAGGGACCGTCCGGAAGCCGCCTCCGAAGGCCCCGAAACCGCCCAGAGGATCTGTCTGGCTGGACTGCTTCCGGGCGGGCAAGAGGTCCAGCACCGCGCTGTCCGCCTTGCTAGCCACCAGGACCAGCCGCTTCACGCCCTGATTGGGCAGCTGCTCGGACAGGAGCAGCCAATCGCTGCTGTCCAGGAAACTGCTGGACTGGCTGAGGAAGAATACCACATCGCAGATCTCCAGGAACCGCTTGGTCTGGTCTGTTCGGGAGGTGACCGGGTCGTTGAGGCCAGGGGTATCCACAATGGAGAGCTCCCGCAGTTCCTCCTGGTTTACGCCAAGGGTCACAAATTCCACCAGAGGGGTGTACTGCCCATTCTCCCCTACATAATCGTTCAGCACATCCTGCAATTCCTCCACACTGCTACAGGGGATCGTCTCAACCTTGTCCAGCTTCTCTGAGGGGTTCAGGCTGCGCACTTCGGCCATCTCCACCAATTCCCTGGCGGAGGTGGTCTCCCCGGCGGCGCGGGCCTCGGCCGCATCGTCCTCCAGAGCCTCCCACGCACGCCGGGAGAGGTAGTGGACCTCCAGCTGGTTTTCGGGGGCGTACTCAATTTTAGTCAGGACAGCGGTCTTGGGGGTGGAGGCCTTGGGGAGGATCGGAAGGCCGTTGAAGAGCATGGTGTTGAGGAAGGATGACTTGCCGGCCTTTACCTGCCCCACTACCCCGATATTCAGCCTCCGGTTTTCCTGGAAAAAATCCGCGGTCTGCTTCTGGAACCGTTTGCCCAACTTTGTGATCTCCTGAAAGTCTGCGGCGGGCGCCAGGGGCTCCAGAGTGTTTTGCAGTCTCTCAAGCTCGGATGAATACGCATCAAATTCCGCCTCCTGCTGGCGGGATGCTGTAAACCAGTTCATGCTGCTTTCTCTCTTTCTCTGTTAAATTTCTCGGAATCCGTCCGGGAGACCTATTACAGTCCCGACACAGCTGCTGTAGGTGCAGTTTCCCGCGGCATGGCCGTTGTCAAAAGACGAATAATACCAGTGCAGCGGGCTGCGGATCCCTTCCATACTTACATTCTCAAAGCGTACTTCAGCGGCCTGTGCATAGATCGCATAGGCATTACTGCACAGTCCTTCGACGTTGCTTATCCGGGTATTCCTGATCAGCAGACGCTCTAGGCTCACCGCAGGGCTGCCAAAACGTATGGGGTAATCCCGTGCCGATAGGTTTTCAAATTTGCAGCCCTCGATCTGGACTTCCACAAAGGCTATCCCTTCAACACAGAAGATGTCATTCTTGTCTCGATTGGTGATATCATGAATATAGCAGTTTTTCAGCACCAGCTTCTTTTGTCGCGTCCTTTTGTTAAATAGAATGGGGTAACCAGAAAAATGAACGTTCCGAAATATAATGTTTGGAGCAGGGCACTGCAGAACTTTTTGAAAGGTCTCTTCTGGGAACAAGCTGGTGCCGTCCCCCTCAATCCAATATGTATCCGATTGAGGGAAAAAACATAAATAATGGTAATTTGTATTGCTCAGGACGATTTGCGGGAGTAGTTGTATCACATTTTGCGATCCGAGACGCTTCGCACAGTCTATACAGGCTAAAAGATCTTGGCCTGCTACAATAGACGCAGCCAGTTTTCCTAACTCCTGCAAATGGTCTTCCGGATAGTTCATCAGCTCTGCCAGACCGGCAATATACTCCCATGTGGGTCTTCCGCCCTGGACTGCCAGGCTGAGAAGCATAGAATCCAGCAGCAGCGGGCTCTCCAGCTCCTCCCGGCAGACGGCGGCGACAAAATCGCCCATCCGCTCAGGCGGCAGTGTGACGGCGTCGGCCTGCAGCTCCGAAAGCGGACAGTCCGCATCTCCCCCAGCGACAATGCGCCGGAGAAGTAGCCACCCTTCCTCCGTGCGGCCTGGCTCCACCAGCAACAAGGCCGCCAGCAGGGTCAGATACTGCCTCTGAAATGTCCCATCCTTTTCACTGATACAGTGGTTGCGGACGGGATAGCGCTTTCCTAGCGCCTCAATGCGGGAAAGCGTCTGGCCGCCGCCCTTCCCGCCGCTGCTTTGGAGTTCGGCGAGCCCGCGGGAAACCTCGTCTAACTGAGCCGTAGCAGCATAAAGATCTGCTTGTAATTCGCTGAATGTTCTCATACGAGTATCCTTTCTCAACTGCTACTTAGACTTTTTAAAATTTTCAGGAAGGCAGGAAGTCATTCCGCGACAGTTCTTATAGCTACAGCTCTCTGCAGAGGCAGGATTTGCCCCGTAGTACCAATATTGGGGACTACATATCTTTTCCATGGTAACAGATTTGAACTGTGGCCGTCTTATGTTGACCCGCAGGGCCCACGCCGTGGGTGCTGCTACGGAAATATCCTTAAACTGAACCCTATGAAATGTCGCCAGGCCAATATTTGTAAAATCAATTGCCGTATCGATAGCGGAGAGCTCTTGAAAAATGCAATCTGTGAAGTCAGCCTCAGAAAACCCACTACATAGAAAACATTGGTCTTTCTGCAGCTGGATATTCTGAACAGAACACCGTTCCATCGTCAAATGGCCCGATTTTTCGCCGGAGATCACCAACTGATTTTTCGTGAAGCAAGCATCCCGTATGATAAGATTTGGAACACTGATACCTTTCAGCTTCCGAGAAACTTGCTTGGGAATGGGCGTATTCCCATCCCCAAGCAAACAGACAGTATCATCATCTTGGCGGAAAAGGAGATAGCCCTGGATGGGAATAAGATGCGGAAGCAACGGTGTAAGATCTACTTCGTTGCAGCTCTTTAATACAACCTGCAACTTATCCGCATCCTTTTTTGCGGCCGCCACCGCCAGGCCGGACAGCAGAGTCAGCCTGTTTTCTGTACAGCCCAGCATCTCCGCCAAGCCGCTGATATAAGTCCATGTGGGCCTGCCACCCTGGACCAGCAAGCAGAGCAGCAGGCTGTCCAGTAGCAAGGCATCCCCCATACCCGCCTGGGAGACTGCGGCAGTGAAGATATCCAAATGCTCCGATGTTAGCATCGCGGCGTCTACTTGTAGACTGGACAGCGCCAAATTTGCGCCTCCCCCAGCGGCAATCCGTTGCAGAAAAAGCCAGCCCTCATTCGTATAGGCTGGTTCTACCTGTAACAAAGCGGCCAATAAAGTCAAGTATTGCTTTTTAAATACAGCAGATTTTTTCTTGCCTAAACTGTGATTTTGAATCGGATATCGCTTTCCAAGCGACTGGATTCTCTGAAAGTCCACGCTCTCATTTTTACTTTCGCTGAACTGAAGGTCTGATAAATCCCGGGAGGCCTCCTCCAGCCAGGCAGCCGCGTCCCGCATCCCCTTCTGTACGTCACTGATCGTTTTCATCTGATCCCTCCCTATACCGGCTCTGTTGTCCGGCTGTCAGCCCTTTCGCTTGATCTCCTTGTATTTGAGTCCCTTCCGGGGGGTGTCCTCAAATGTGCAGAAGTCGTCCAGGCCGTAACTGTAGACGCTGTCCGCCGGTTTTTGAAATTCAAGCACACAGCCCTGCAGAGCGGATGAGAGGAACCTGATTTTGCAATATCTTGCACACTCAATTTTACAATCCAGAAGGATACATTGATCCAGCACTAATTCGTCATTCTCATCCGGCTTCAGTGTGCAGTCGTGGAGGATGACCCGGCGGAAGCCGTGGGCCTGGGCCGCCTGGGGGTTATCCGTATACAAAACGCCGGACGTTTTCTGGAGGTAACATATGCCTGGACAGGTTTTCAGGCCCTGCTCCTTCCAGAGCTCCAATAGGCCGCCGCCCTCCTGCTGGGCCAGGATGGCCGTCAGCCGGGCCAGAAAACGGGCTTCCTGGTCTGAGGGATTGATGAGAAGGACTAACTTTTCCAACAGCGCTACAGTGCGTGAGCAGGTTTCCCCACAGCACAGCCGCACTAGCATGGCGTCCAGCAGGAAATCGGAGGTGCGGCCCTCCCGTGCCAGCATGGCCGCCAGCGCGTCCATCTCCTCCTCCCCCATGCGCAGGGCCGCTGCCAGGGGCTGCTCCAGAGAGGGGAGATGGAGCCCGCTGGCGACACGCTGAAGCAGGAGCCATGCTTCAGACGCCTCCGGAGCGGCTTGGGCCAGCGCACACAGAGCCGCCAGATAGCTTATCTGATCTGCCTGCCGCAGCACGGCAATCGGGTGATTCTGGATAGGCCGCCGCCCGCCCTCCCTGGACAGTCGGGCAAAATCCGGGGCGCCGCCAGCGGCCTCCTGCTGCTGTACCTGGATTTCGGATAATTCCCGTGTCAACTCCAGGATCCGGGCTGTCAGCTCCTCTGTCGCTTTTCTCAGTCCGCCTTGAATTTCAGGTATTGTACTCACAGGCTTGTCCCCTCCCGTTCCACGACGTCATTGATCCGGACCCTGCCAGCCGCCGGGGTGAGCAGTCCGGATAAAAGCTCTGTGAGCCGTTCCCGATAGGCCAGCCCACCCGCCTCCTGGTTGATGACGACCTCCGCGCCGGAGAGCTCGTTTTCGAGGATGGCACACAGTCGTGTATTGGGTGTGATATGTTTCTGCGAAAGGCAACGGTCCAGCACCGCCAGAAGGTCCTGCCGTCTTTCTCCCAGAAGCTCAATCTCGGATGGTTCCGGCATATCCAGACCAATCTGGCTGCCGACTGTCTTTAGCTCCCGGAAAAACGTGGTCTGAAGGGACTTCAGGCTGTTTCTGCGTTCCTGAATATCACGGATTCCCTCTTTTATCTCCTGGATCAGCCCTTCAAGCAGCGTCGATGTGCTGCTGTCCTGCTCCAAAGTGAGGACCCTGTTCAACACTTCCAGCTGCCGCCGCTCCTCATCCTCCCGAGTGCAGTAAAAGTCTCTAGTTTTCAGGAAGAGTTTTTTGAAATTGATGGCAAATTGGTTTTCCTGGTTGGGGTGGTTTATCTGGTCCAGCCATTGCTCCAGTTCCTCCATCTGGCACCGGTCTGGTGCACTGTTGGAAAACGTCAGGATCCCCTCTACGGAAATGTTTTTGAACCGGAGAACATCTGCAATCTGTCTGCGGATCGTCTCCACTTCCTCCCGAGGCTTTTTATCTACTTTGCTGAGGATAACCAGCTTTGGAATGTCCTGACGCAGTGTCTGCAGAAACTCCACATCCCGTTCGGTTATGGTTCCCGCGTCACACTGGACAAACCAGAGGATCTGAGTGGCGGTGTTCAGTTGCTGCCTGGCAATCTGCTCATCGGTTTTGGCGGAGTAGTTGCTCTCACTAGGGGCGGAGTAGCCCGGTGTATCCAGAAAAGCAATGTGCTCATAGGGTTGGGCATCGATAGCAAGGAACAAGTTGCGCACGATGTGTCCCAGCGTCACCCCCTCGCCGCCCTCTTCCGTGACTCCAAACCCGTGGGAGATCAGCCGGATTGCGGCCGCCGGCATCTCGAACTGACAATCAAAAATATTGATGCCAAGAAGCCGCGGCGTATCCCCCCCGTGAACCAGATAGGTCGGAACCGAGGTGGTTGGGTCAATGTTCTCTGGTAGGATTGGATAGTCATTCCCGCTGGCCCGGGCCATCATAGCATTGAGGAAACTGGACTTCCCACAGGAAAAACCTCCGCCCAGGGCTACAATATTTTTCCCAATCAACGGCTCATACAGGATAAAATCTTTGAGTTTCTCATACTCTGCCTGGAATTCCGCATAGAGGCTCCCAAAATCCGGCGGGGCATTGTCCTTTAATTTCTCCCAGACTGCCTTGATCTCCTTCTGCAGAGGGCCGAGCCCCACCCTGTTCAAGCCTGTTTTGCTGTCTTGAATCATCTCACGCAGAATAGCGTACTCCAGCAACATCTTCTGCTCAGCATCCATATTCATGACAGATCTCCTCCCAGTTGGCCAGGTCTTTTTCTACAACCTCCCGCTCAGCTTTGAGCTGGGCCTCATTCTGATCCCGCTTGTCATGGGCGTCCTTTAGGCCCTTCTCCAGCTGTAGCATCTTCTGATTGGCCTCTGTAGCAGCGGCCTCGCTGGCAACTTGTGCGGCCCGCTTCAGCTCATCGGTCAGCTTCCTGCCCAGCTCATTCAGGATGTGTGTGAAAACCTCCGCCCGCAGTTTCTGCACGCACTCCTGTCTCTTCTCTTTCTTGCGGGCACTGCTCATCAAAAACGTCAGAACCGCGGCGAGTCCGCCCAGCGCGATCCCAATGACCGGAACGGAAAGGGCAACAACACTGCTGCCCAATGCGCCGGCGGCGAGGCTTGTCCCCAAGGCAGAAGAGCCTAACACGGCCGCCACCGCGCTGCTTCCGCCAGTCAGAGCGGCGACACCGCTGGCGGTGAGTCCGGCGCCAATCCCAACCCCAGCTGCTGCGCCTACGGGGTTTACCTTCTGCGCACCCATCAGTGTCACGGACACCGAGCGAATGCTTGCCTGGATCTGATCGAAATAACGTTGGACTTCTGGCTCGAAATGGGTTTTCACTCCCCGTATGACTGCCTCTCTTATGTCGGCATTGATCTCGTCCTCAGGGGAGCGCCCCTTCATCATCGTTTGGACATAGCTACTTTCTCGGCCATAGAGCGTGTTGCTCACATCCGCCAGAATCTGATCCCGGCAGCTTGGAATCGTATTCTGGAAGGCAAGCTGCTGTTTCTGTATGGCCTTTTTCAGCTTTTCCAATTCCCGCTCCAATGTTTCGGTCTGGCCCTCAAATTCAGACGTACTCAGCTCCAGATCTCGCAGCAGTTTCCTCAAGTAGAGCCGAAGATCATCCGCCATAGCGGCTGCTTTGCCATGATAGTAGCACTCCAGCAGTTCCGTGCGCTCCTCCTGGAGCTCCCGCAAAAATTTGTCACAGACATCCCGCACGCTGTCTGGCTGCTCACTATCTGTAAAGAAGATGGGGAAATCCGGGTTGATGTACTGGCTCAGCGTCTTGTGAATGTACTGACGGATTTCTTCCCGCTTGGCGTCTGTCATCCGCGCGGCCCTTGTGACGATGACTGCAAAGCGGATAGGGGCCTCACATAGCAGAAGCTCTTTCAGGATGGTCAGCATGTTCTCCTTCACAACTGGATCTTCACTTGAAAAAATCAGGAGGTAGGCCGTCCCTTTCACTGCATCACTGTCCAGAATCCGGTTGTGATCTGCAACTCCGGAATCAAAGCCGGGCATGTCCACCAGGTCAATATCCGGGAAATCCCGGAGCGATTCCGCATCCACGGCCAGGCGGATCTTTTTGAGCTTGGTCGTATCATACTGACGGTCCAGATACTGCTCAGCCGAAATCTCGTACAAGCTGTCGTCCTCAAGGCTGTAGAGGTAGACGTGATCGTCTTCCGAATAGCCGATCTCCGTGGGAATGGCCGTTTCCGGGTCGATATCTGTCTCCAGCACATCCCCGATATCCATTAATGTGTTGAGAAGTGTGCTCTTCCCAGAACTGAATTTCCCGATCAACGGGACGCGGATCCGGAACACTTCGGTCTCCTTTTGCAGTGTCAAGGCTTTCTCCGCCTCTGGATAGTTGTTATATTTTTCATTCCATTCGGCAATTTGCCCTAAAAAAATACTAGTCTTGTTCTGCTTTGACTCATACATGCAGATTCCATCCCTTCCTAGATAAAATCAACCTTTTCTATATAGTCCCCCTGACTTCTCAACCACATATCAATTCCCTTACCAAATACTTCCGCTTGGATGGTCCAGCCAGACTCATTCTGCTCCACAATCCGAGCAGTGGGCAGCCGGTCCAGCACAGCCTCTATGGATGGGCCCGTATACTTAAAACGGATACGTTGGAGTCGTCCTCCATACATGAACTGGACCCGCTTTCGGAACTCACCCTCCTCAAAGCGGTCTTTGTAGGGAACACGAAAATGTTCCTCCAGCACTTCAAAGGAGCGAATTCTATCGATACGATAGATGGTTGGAAACAGATCGTCAGGGTTCTCAAACTCGGCCTCCCGGTCAATGTCCCGGATGAAGGCCACCAGATAAAAATAATATTCGGAGAACATCAGGCCTACCGGCTCAATGGTTCGCTCAACTATTTCCGCGCTCCCCATCTTTTCATATTGGATCTTCATCACATTTTGATGCTGGATCGCCTGACCGATCTCCCATAAGCCGTCAAGAATTGGCCGGCCATGATGCGGCTCCACATAGTGGAACCGTTCATTGGCTACCAGAGATCCCACTGCCTTCCGATTTTCGGCCGGCACACAGCACGCAACGAGCTTGTCCAAAATTGGCATCATCTCGTCACGCCGCATAGAGCGACTTTCCAACAGGATTTTACAGACTGCCAGGATTTCACTGTTGGTAAGATTTTGAGGCACCGAGTTGGTCAGCCGGTATCCCCTGGCCTCTCCATCATAAATGATATCTTGCATGAGCATTTGCTCTGCCACAAATGACCGCAAATTCTCTATATCACGCTGAACGCTTCGTTCAGTCACATGGAATTCTTGGGCAAGTTGAGATTTTTTTAGGGTTTCCCCTTTGGCCAGCCTGGAATAGATCATGAGCAATCGTGCGGATTTTCCGCCAGATCCTTGGTTCATACATATCTCGCTCCCTCTTTTAGGCCTATCATGATCTCTTTATAAAATATTGTAGCAGTCAGGGTAGACAGAAACTGTCATTCTCTTAAAAATCTCAAAAAATTTTGACAAATTATAGTCTATTAGCTTATATTCTGTATTATAATAGATGCTTTCCTCGTTGTCCACCGGATTGTAGGCTATAAGAGAACAAAAATCATCCTATAGCCTATAAAACGGAGGACATCCATGGACAAGAAGGCATTTGGCAGTTGGCTCCGGCAGGCCAGGAAGGATCGAGGTTTGACCAGTGAGAAACTCTCGGAGCTCTGCAATATCAACGCGACCTACCTCCGGCAGATTGAAGGAGGTACTAAAATACCCAGCCTTCCGGTCTTTGTCAGCCTTTGCCAAGAACTGAAAGTACACCCAGACTATCTGTTGATGGACTCCCTTCCGGACATCGGATTAGATCTTGGCAGGGAATTAGCTGCCCTACAACAAACCGCAACACCGTCCCAGATGAAGGTAATTGATGCCATGCTATGTGGGGCCCTGCGAGCTCTCCAAGAGGAATGAGGAATAAGTGTGGGTAACTATTCGAGCAGATGTCCACAAGACGGAATTCAGGTATCAGGCGGTTATCAAACCACTTTCATGCGGGGGTTCCTGTGTAGATTTGGGGAAGATTGCAAATGCAGAGCATTCGGTTAAATAATCTTAAGGTGTCCTTCAGAATACGTATCCGCGTCCAACCTTCTTGACTGGAAGCCCGGCGGGCTAGAGCATCTAACACACCTAGTGTCTGAAATAGCTTTATTAACGATAGAGCGGGGGGTGTTCCATGAGAGAACACCCCCCGCTCTATCGTTACTCCAGCAGATTTCTGAGAGAGGACAGTTGTGTGACACTGCTATTGTTGGTCAGTGTAATAGGGCTGATTCCCAGATGTTCAAACTCGTCCAACACTTGTTCTATTTTGACATGTTTATAACAGTCCTTCAGCTTTTGAGCGGCGGTGTCCATCCCGGCACCGTCACTCGTCTTTTTCAACAGGAACAGCATTTGTTTTTGCAAAATAGGCTTTTCAACACAGTTTAGGATTTTCTTTTTAGCAGTTTTATAGCGCACATGGACTCCAGAACACGGGAACAGCTTTTCCAAATAGTGAGAAATGATCTCCTGCACAAGCTGGAATCCTGCCTTTAACATCTTGTATAGACAGTCCTTACGCTGTACTCCTAGTTTCTTGAGAAATGCCTCCCGCTTTAAGCTGACCTCCAGGCGTAGTAGTTTATGTCCAGTTAGCTTTTTAGGGCACCGTCCGTTCTTCTCCAGTTCATAAATTTTGTCATAGGACTTGAATGTAACGGTATGGTTAGACATGCCGAAGTAGTGCCGGTGTTCTTCTTCAGACAGACAGTTCTGACGGCTGAAGTTTTTAGGAACTCGTCCCTTCCGGAACAGCCGGATGATTTCCTCCAGATCTGTCTCTTCATCGAACCACAGGTTTACGGTCAGATCGATCTGGCTGAGGCTCAATTCGTCTGGGGGGACAATGAATACCACATCGTCACTGTCAAATGTGCCAAGCCCTATTTTTATCAGGGCTGCACCGACCCGTTCCAGCAGTTCTTCGCATGATTTCTTCTTCGGGTGATATAGCTTTGTCGGCTGATATTTTCTGCTCAGAAGTGTGCTTGGATTGACGATAAGGGCAATGCCGTTGGATTTGTTATGAGACTGATGTATCCGGAGACGAATTCCATCATCTACCAGCAGAGTACTGGTCAAATGCCGGTCAATATTATATGGATCAGACCGCATTTTCCGAATACTTCCGTTGTCTGTTAAGCGGTCAATCACCTTCTGTACTTCCTGGTATTTCAGATCCTTTGCATAGAGTTCTATCGTGTGGATACCGAATTCGACTTTTTCAATCCTCATGGTTACTCCTCCTATTCTTCTGGCAGTTGCTACAGCGGCCACAGTTCTGCGTGTCGCTCTCACCAAGGGCACGCAAGATCTGGCGCGGCATGCATTTATCACTCTCCACGATAGCCACCAGCTCCTCCAGACGGCTGTCCAACCGTGTTCTGAGGTGTTCCGAGAACTGTTCCTTATCCAGAATAAAGTGGGCCAGTGTGATATCGTCCGTATGGTACAACAGAACTGCATGAGATTTTTCCCCATCTCGTCCCGCTCGGCCGATTTGTTGATAGTAGTCAATCACATTGAGGTGCAGATTGAAATGGATGACCAATCGAATATCCCTGGCGTCAATCCCCATTCCAAAGGCAGTAGAGGCCACCATGATGGGTTTGGAGCCATTGATAAACTGGTATTCGTGTTTCTGCCGCTTATCTGAGTCCATATACGCGTGACACTTAACGACCTCGCCCGGGAACTTCTTGGAGAGGTAGTTCGCCACCATATCCACGTTTTTGCGAGATGCGCAGTAAACTACCACCCGGCCATCCCTGCGGTACCTTTTGATATTGTAGTTGACCCTGGCCAGGCGCTGTTTGATGGACAAGCTGGAGCAGTTCTCCCGGAGCAGGATAATGTTCTTTCGGGCCAGACTGTTGAAAAAGATTTTTGCCTTCTTCATTCCCAAGCATGCGGCGATATCCTTGCGGTACTCCGGTGGTGCTGTGGCTGTGAATGCGGCAATGACAGGCCGCCGTTTGAGAGTTTTGATGAATGCCTTGATCATCAGATAGCTACGGCGGAAAGTATACCCCCAGTCCAAAACACAGTGGGCCTCATCCACAACGAGCAGCCAAGGGCAGTCATAGTGTACCGTCTGTTGAAATACAGGCGATTGAAGGCGCTCGGGTGTTGCGTAGAGAAGCACAATCTGGTGATTGGCCAGTTTTGTAAGGATAGCCTCGTTCTGATTCTTAGTATGACTGGATAGAGCCTCTGCGGGGATTCCTTTTTCCTGAAGCACACGTACCTGATCTTCCATGAGCGAGATCGTGGGCTCAACGACCAGTACCCACCTCTGTTCCTTGTTCCATTCTACTATGGCCGGGATCTGGAACATGGCCGATTTCCCAGACGATGTCGGTGAAATCACTAGGGCATCGTCGCGGGATAGGATATGATTGATCGGGTCAATCTGATGCTTGCGGAGCTCACTGATCCCCAGGGATTCCATAGCGTCTTGGACCTCATACTTGATCTTCATGTTGGTAGCCTCCTTAATGTTTTTCTAGCTCGCTCACATGAGTAGCCTATAAACCTGTTTCCAGCGGATCATTTTTTAATGCGATCCGGTGACAATTTTGGAAATTTCACTCGAGCGATGTTTGAAGCCAGTATCTTGTGGGAAGTAGGTAATAGGTACGGTTCCGTGGTGTCATAGAAATTTTTAGGGAATTCAGGTGGGACTTAATAATAATCAGGCAGTGATGTCACACGGTCTCTGCCTTTCCTTTTCTTCTAGAATCCTCTCCTGCGCCAGACGGAATACATCGCTGGAAATTAACCCCGCTTCAAAAAGCCGCTGGTTGACCTTCAATTTAATTTCTTTTAGACTATCCTGCGATAATCTGCACTCCGGTGTAGACATTTTGCCAGCTCCTTTCATCTTTTACGGATGTTGAGCTGTAAATCAAATTATAATTTCCGCCATATTAGTGGGGTACTGTTTGCCTACGCTCTGAGATGGCGGCCTTTTATCCACCGGGGGATTTGACGGCTACGTCATAGAGACGTTTGCTGCCAGATCAAAAATAAAAAATCCCCGGCGGACGTGATTAGTCCGCCGGGGGTACTACCCTGTTTATTGATATGCGCCGGAACAAGGAACAGCTGGAACAGAGAACAGACCGATATGTTAGGTCTTTTTCTTTCTATGCTTTTTATCTTCTTTATTTTTATCTGCACGCCACCCTGCATCATTTAATTTGGCGCGAAGCTCTTGAGGTAAAAATGTCATTTTATCGATCTGAAAGAAAACTCCGTCTGCATTAGTGCCAGTAGCATTGACGCGCATCTTATCGCTATATCCTATATAGTCTAAATCTAGCTTTTTCACCTCTTGATATAGCCATGTTCCACCATTAGCTCCACCAAATTCATCTAAAAGCGTCTTAAAATGTTTTGTAGAAAACCGGATAGAATAAATACCCGGAAGTGAACCCTTCTTGGGATACCGCCAAATATCGCCCCACATGCCTGTCTCTGGCTCCCCTTCGTATATATAAAACTTATCCGGGAATCCATTTTCCAAAATTTTGAACAAAATACTTTCAAATTTTTCTTTTACTCTATTCTCGGCCTCTATCTCCTCCTGTTCTGCAAAATCAGATGTGCTGATTACTTCACAGCCTGGAAGCAGCACAGAATACCACTCATTTTCTAAATCATTCGCCTCAGACTGATCCAAATCCCGTCCCCTCACACAAGATTTCAAGAACAGGTGAAGGGCCAGTAACTGCATGGAGATGTGATACCGTTTCGCTGGCTTTATTGGCGTGTCGCTGTTCTGATTATGGGAGTCGATCATCGCATCATATCTGGAGAACTCATACTGAAGCATTTTTCTCCATCGCTCTTCCTGATTGGACTTTTTCAATATATAGCGGGCATAGCGTATCACAGAGATCTGGATGTCATCCTTATCCCACCGGCAGTCAGATTTCGCCAAGTTCCTACCATTTATCTCTACTGGTGTGGCCACCGCTTGTTTGTCGGATGCTCCATAGATCACCATACTTACCCAACGGTTCATCAACTGCAAGCGTCTACCATCTTTTCCTCGCAGAAACCAGCTGTAAACCATCAGGGTGGTGTCCCGGAATTGAGGTAGCATTCGTTTGTTACAGCCTCCGAGTTTTAAAAAGGCCCTGTCTGTAATTTTCTCATCAGCGGCTTTTTGAGGAAGGATTGGAGCATATACACACTCCATTGTTTTCCCATTACTAAGGTTCCTCAAAAGCGGAGTTTCAGTAGTATCCAATGCCAAAGAACGAATGACATACTCCAACACCTCCCCTGCAAAGGGTGCCTGTTTCACAGTTATGATAGGAGCGCGCCGTTGCAATTGAGATAAAAACCGCATATAACTTCCAGCAGATACACGTGCGCAGTATCCTGCCAAAACGGATGCCACTAAGCGCAGCATTTCCCGCTTGGCATCCGGAGTTTGCCCACAGGAGTTCAGTAGGGCGAGCATCGCCTCTATTCCATTCCTCTCCCTGTTATCCTCCTCTTTCGTTTCATAGCGATATTTGACACAGGGCAACCCGGCCATAAGGTCAATCCTTTTCACTTTAACAGCTTGATTATTTGATTGCTTTTCATATTTTTTATAGCATTCCCTAACTTCCCTTTTCGTCACATGGCTCTTCTGTTCCAACCATCCGCCTTTATCCTGCTGCTTCACTGCATACCCTTGGGCACCATCGTCATATTTCCAAGTATATATTTTTACTCGTTTAACCTCTTCCATAAACACACCTCCAGCTAGCTTTCTGACACTGTATAATGTTTCTGTTCTTGCTCTGTTCTCCTGGAAAGAACAGCTATACAAGGTCATTTTATCTGAAAATAGTACATATTTCAATCTTAATCGAGCCTATGTATAAAACTGCTCCCGTTCAAAATTTCCATTTGTATTTCCGAATCAAAGAAACAATATCATATGAAAAAATGGACCCGTTGCAGTCGTTTTCTGCAACGGGTCCACCTTTTACAGTGCCACAAACCATTCGACACAGAATGTCATCCGCCTCTGTTGGCTTATGATTTTTACGCTTCTGTTTGTACCGCATAATATGAATGGAGGGGGCGGATGCCT
This sequence comes from Flavonifractor sp. An10, assembly GCF_002161215.1. GTDB lineage: Bacteria > Bacillota > Clostridia > Oscillospirales > Oscillospiraceae > Flavonifractor > Flavonifractor avistercoris. The sequence goes on along the minus strand of NZ_NFMB01000007.1, from coordinate 23,846 downwards.
TGAGGCGCACACCGTAGCGCCCCCCCTGCTTGACGATCTCCGGCTCCTCCAGCACCAGCTCGTCGGTGCTGGGCACCACAATGCCGTAGCCGGTGGCCTTCACCTCCTCTAGCGCGCCGGCTACCTTGTCGTACTCAGCCTTGACCCGGGCCAGGCTGGACAGCAGATCCAGCAGATCCCCGTCGTCTCGGATGGCAAAGCCGGACTGCTCGGAGAGGGTGTCGTAAAACAGGCTGCGGGGCAGTTCCAGTTGGGCGGCGGCCAAGCCGGTGCCCAGGCTGATGGAGGTAATGCGGGCGCCGCTGACCGTGTCGCAGGCCCCGATGGCCTCCACCGTCCGCTCCACGTCCCGGATGCGGTGCATCCCCGCCGCCCCCTCCCGGATGGCGGTATACAGGCCACTCTTGATGGGGTGGTCATAGGGCAGGGCGTCCACCCAGGGGGGGAGGAACAGATCCAGCTCCTTCACCGGGAACTCGTAGAGCACCCCCTTGATGATATCGGTCACCGCGTTCTCGTCCAGCTGGAGGCAGTCGGCACAGACACAGGTCACGTCATACCGCCCGGCGATGTCCGCCCGGATGGCCTGGGCCCGGTCGGAGCTGGGGTAGGCCGAGTTGAGCACCACCAGGAAGGGCTTGCCCAGTTCCTTGAGCTCGGTGATCACCCGCTCCTCCGCCTCCAGGTAGTCCTCCCGGGGGATGTCGGTGATGGAGCCGTCGGTGGTGACCACGATGCCGATGGTGGAGTGCTCGGCGATCACCTTGCGGGTGCCGATCTCGGCGGCCTCGGTCATGGGGATCTCGTAGTCAAACCAGGGGGTGGTCACCATGCGGGGGCTGTCGTCCTCCTGGGTGCCCACCGCGCCGGGCACCATGTAGCCCACGCAGTCGATGAGCCGCACCGAGAAGGCCGCCCCGTTCTCCATGGTGATCTGCACCGCCTCCTCGGGGACGAACTTGGGCTCGGCGGTCATAACGGTGCGCCCGGAGCCGCTCTGTGGCAGCTCATCCCGGGCCCGCTCCCGGCGGTACACGTTCTCGATGTTGGGGATCACCAGGGTCTCCATGAAGCGCTTGATGAAGGTGGATTTTCCAGTCCGCACCGGCCCGACCACGCCGATATAGATGTCCCCCTCGGTGCGCAGGGCTATATCCTCATAGATCTTGCGTTCTTCCACTTGCAATTCCTCCTTCGGCCCGTGAGCCGGTGGTTTCCCTACATCCTATGGGGATAAGCCGGCAAATATGCCCCCGTCCGGCTCTGCCGGACGGGGGCACGGATCAGCGTTTCCTGGGGATGAGCAGCAGCTGCCCCTCCGGGGCCAGCTCCTCCTCCAGGCCGTTGGCCTGGATAATGTCCCGGGATGTGGTGCCGTAGGCCTTGGCAATGTCCCACAGCCGCTCCCCCGCCCCCACCATACGCAGGACGATGGAGGGCTGACCGGCGTGATCTGCGGCGGCGCTTTCATCCAGCTGGACGGCGGCCACCGCCGCCGCCGTGCGGCTGGTCAGGGCCGTGTAGGAGAAGCTGAGGGAGAAGCGCACCTCAATGCCCCCCGCCGTGGGGGTGGCGAACACCGGGGCGGTGCAGCTGCACAGACAGGTGCAGGATGCGTCCTCGGGCAGCTCCAGGGGGCAGGCAGCCTGGAGCTGCCGGGTGACGGAGGAGCAGGCGCCGTCCTCGGTGCGGTAGAGCACCGTCACATAGGCCTCGGCGGCCAGAGTCAGGCGGGTGCCCTCCCGGCTCTGAGTGACGGCGCCCAGGGTCACATAGGCGTCCGACACCTCCTGGGCCAGTTGGCCGGTCTCCAGGATCTCCCGCACCGCCGTCTCCCGCTCCCCGTGCTCCGCCAGGCGGCGGAGGGTGCAGCTCTTCCGCTCCGCGGTGAGGGGATAGGCGGTGGAGTACACATCGGTGAGCAGCTCCAGGGTGCGGGTGTCCCGCACCACCGCCTGGGCCAGCAGGCCCATGGACACGCTGATGGTGCGGCCGTCCCCCTGATCCAGGGTACAGTCCAGGTCGGTGAGCACCACCTGCACCTGGCAGACCGACTCCTCCCCCGCCCCGCTGACCTCCATGATCTGGGAGAAGGGCAGCTCGTACTCCGCCGTGCACAGCGCCCCCGCCGTGGAGCGGTAGAGGAACTGGAGCTGGCTCTCCCCCTTGAAGATGAGCTTGTTGCCGATCACCTTGGACTCGCTGCACCGCAGGGTGACCCGGCTTTTCAGCAGCTCCTCCGCCTCCGGCTTGCTGCCGGACAGGGCGATCTCGTCGGAGAAGGTGAAGGGCTTCTCCCCCAGGCAGACAATGGAACAGGCCTCCCAGGGCTCCACCAGCTGCTGGATGCCTGCCTCCTCTGGGGCCTGGATGCCGCCGCACAGCTCCTCCTCCACCGGGGCGCAGGCCTGGAGCCAGACGGCCAGGCTCACCCGAACCAGCACCTTCCGGGGATTGAGCAGACGGGCGTCCGCCCCCTGTATCCGGGGAACGGCCACCACCTTCCACTCCGGCGTCAGGCCGGGGTGCTCCACCGGGCAGGTGAAGGGCAGCTCCACCTCCATCCGGCGCAGCCCCTCCCCGCCGTCGGGGAGATAGAGCAGCGACGCCCGGACGGAGCCGGAGAGGGTGAGCCGCCCCTCCTGCACCACCTTGTCCCTCAGGCAGATGATCCCCTCGGTCTCACAGATGCGCAGGACGTCCGGGCAGGCGTCAGGCACGATGCTCTCCAGGGTCTCCTCCTGGCACACGGTGGTCTCCAGCGCCGCCTCATAGCCGTTCCAGCCGATCCGTTCCAGTTCCAGCTCCATAGCGTTCCACTCCTTGTCGGGGCCAAAGCCCGGATTCATGTAGTCTGCTACAGAACTATATGCGCCCGTGTCCCGGGCTATGTCCTCCGTTTACGACCCCCTGATGCCGAAGATGGCCTTGAGGAGTCCCCGCAGCGCCTTGGGGGATTTTACCACAACGATCTTCATAGCCAAGCCTCCCTGTCCGCCAGAAATGTCCTGAGCCAGTCCCTGCCCCGGCTGCCCGCCCAGGCCCCCGCGCCGAAGGAGAACAGGATGGCCGGATGGAGCAGCAGGGCCGCGCCCCCCACGCAGAGGGCCGCCGTACCCAACCACTTTTTGGTCTGTGGCGTCAAAAAAGCCGCCTCCCTTCGCAACTGGTTCTGTTCCAGTATACGCGGGAGGCGGCAGGGGGTTCCGATTCAGTTTCGCTGGCTGCGGATGAGCAGGGCACGGCCGGAGGCAAGGGAGACCGTCATCTCCGATCCCTGGGGCTCATTGCTCACCGAAAGGGTGTCTCCCCGGGTGAGCCGCGCATCGGTCAGGGGGTATTTCAGCCCCCGGAGGGTGACGCCGGTGAGGGTGCGATCCAGGGGGATCAGGGACAGATAACGGTAGGGCGGCCGGTTGGCCAGCCGGAGCTCCACCGGCCCCTCCAGAAACCGCACCTCATTGTCCTCGTCCACCATCACAGGCAGGCCGCCCCGGCCGGCGATCCACTCCAGAAGCACCAGATTGGAGGCGGTGTGATCCAGCCGCCCGCCGGTGCAGCCGCACAGAAGCAGCTCCCGGCAGCCCATGCCCAGGGCCTGCTCCGCCGCCGCCTGGAGGTCGGTCATGTCCTTCTCCACCGGCAGGGTGACGCAGGGCACCCCCGGCTCCGGCGCGCCGCCGGAGTCCCAGTCGCCGATCTGGTAGTCGGGCCGCAGGCCGGCATCCCGGGCGCTGCGGAGGCCGCCGTCGGCGCAGATGACCACCCACTCCCCGGCCTCCAGATAGGGCCGCAGGAAGGCGCCGTCCCCGCAGGACATGGAGCCGAAAATTATTGCTCTTTTTCCTTCCGCTCCCATTCGGGCACTTCCTTTGCCTGTTCATACAGCCGCACATAGCTGGCGTGGCGGCTGGGGGCGATCTCCCCCGCCTTCACCGCCGCAAGGACTGCACAGCCTTTTTCCTTTACATGGGCGCACCCCGTAAACCGGCACTGATCCAGATAGGGGGCGAACTCCCGGAAGGTGTACTGCAGTTCCTCCGGCCGGCGCAGCTCCATCCCCTCGGTGTCAAAGGAGGAGAAGCCGGGGGTGTCCGCCACAATGGCCCCGGAGGAGAGGCGGAACAGCTCCACATGGCGGGTGGTGTGCCGCCCGCGCCCCAGCTTGTCGGAGACCTCCCCCACCTGGAGGCGGAACTCCGGCTCTAAGGCGTTGAGGATGCTGGACTTGCCAACGCCGGAATTACCCGTAAAGGCAGAAACCTTGCCGGCAATGGCCGCCGCCAGCTCCGGAATGCCCTCGCCGGTTTCAGCGCTCACCCGCAGGGTGAGGAAGCCGGCCTTCCGGTAGGTCTGATACAGCTCCTCCGCCGCGTCCAGATCGCACTTGTTGATGCAGATCACCGGCTCACAGTCCCGGCCCTCGGCGATGGACACCACCCGGTCGATGAGAAACGGATCGGTCACCGGCACCGCGCCGGAGGCGATCACCACCAGCTGGTCGATGTTTGCCACTGCCGGGCGCTGGAACTGGTTCTTTCGGGGGAGGATCTCATCCAGAATCCCCGCCCCCTCCCCAAGGGAGGTGAACCGTACGCGATCACCAACCAGTGGGGTGAGCTTCTGATGGCGGAATTTGCCGCGGCCCCGGCAGGCCGTCAGTGCGCCGTCTCCGCCGTCCACATAGTAGAAGCCGCTGAGGGCCTTCAAAATGATGCCTTCCATATCTCAGCCAAAGTCATAGGTGGTGGTTTCGGCCAGCTCCCCGTCGAAATACACCCGGATCTCCTGGGTGCCGCTCCCGTAGACCGTGATGGGGATGGACTGCATGATGGTGTCATAGGTGTTGCTGTAGGAATACTGCCCGTTCCCCACGGTCACGCTCACCTGGACGCTCTCCCGGCCGTCTCTGGGCAGGTTGACGTTAATGGTATAGGGTTTGAGCTCCGTCTCCCCGTCGTCGGGGGTCGGGGCGGGGGTCGCCTCAGGCGAGGGCTCCACACTGGGACTGGGGGTGGCGGCGGGGGCGGGGCCCAGGCTCACCCGGAAGCGGATGGTGGTGCCCTCGGCCACCTGCGTGTTGTTGGCGATGCTCTGCCAGCAGACATCGCCCTCTTCATACTCACTGCTGTACTCCGAGCCCTCAAAGACCGGATCCAGGCCCAGATCCGTTGCGGCTTTCCTGGCATCCTCCTCTGTCATGTCCAGGAAGGAGATCACCGTCACGGGCAGGGTCTCCTCCCCGTCGCTGACCACCAGGGTCACCTGGGCCACATCCGTCAGATCCGTATCCTTGGTGGGGACGGTGGAGATCACGTGATCCTTTGCAATGTCCTCAGAGTACTCCTTCTGAATCACCAGGTTGCCGGCCTCCTCGGAGTAACCCAGCGCCGCCAGGCTGCTGACGGCCAGCCGGACATCCTGCTCCACCAGATCCGGCATCTGCCTGGCCTCCTCGTCCGTATAGCCGCTGCCGTTGCTGAGAATCACGGTAATGGTGGCGCCGGCGGCGGCGTTGCGGCCTTCCACCGGATCCTGGGAGACAATCTGTCCGACCGGGCGGTTACTGTCTGTCTCACCGCCCTCTACGATTTGGAAATTGGCCGAAACCACGCTGGCGTCCGCACGGGCCTCCTCCAGAGTCTTGCCCAGCAGGCTGGGCACGGCGTACAGGGTCTCCCCCGCGCCGCCGAAGAAGCTGACCCAGAGGAACACGCCAATGCCCGCCACAAAGACCGCCACCGCCACGATGGCCAGGATGATGGGCAGGCGGCTGCCGCCCCGCTCCGGGTAGTCGTCGTAGTCGTCCTCCACGCGGGCCGGGCGGCTCTTCCGGGGGTGAGGGGCGGGAGACACATAGGTGTCCTCCGGGGAGCGGGCGCCGTGAGCCGGCTGGGTGCGGACGGTGTGGGGGGTGTTGGCGCCCAGGATCTGGGTGGGCTCATCCCCCTCGGAGATCAGCAGATCTGCCGGGGTGTAGTCAAAGTTGATGCTGGGGTTTTTGCGGAACTCCTCCAGATCCGCCAGCATGGCGTCGGCGGAGATATACCGCTGGTTCACGTCGGAGGCCATGGCCTTCATAGTGATGGCCTCCAGAGCCTCGGGGATCTCCGGGTCGATCTCCCGGGGAGAGAGGGGGATGGAGTTGATGTGCTGGATGGCCACCGCCACCGGGGAGTCCCCCTCGTAGGGCAGGCGGCCGGTGATCATCTCGTAGAGCACCACGCCGGCGGAGTAGATGTCGCTGCGGGCGTCGATGTGGCTGCCCCGGGCCTGCTCAGGGGAGATATAGTGGACGGAGCCCAGGGCCTCCTGGGTCAGGGTGGCTTGGGCGGCGGAGGTGAGCCGGGCGATGCCGAAGTCGGCCACCTTCAGGCTGCCGTCCCGCAGCACCATGATGTTGTGGGGCTTGATGTCCCGGTGGATGATGCCCCGGCTGTGGGCGTGGGAGAGGGCCTTCATGATCTGGGTGATAAAGTGGAGGGCCTCCCGCCAGGCCAGCTTGCCCCCCTTCTTCTGCATGTACTGCTTGAGGGTGATGCCGTCCAGCAGCTCCATGACGATATAGTCCAGCTCCGCCGAGTGGGACACGTCGTACACCGCCATGATGTTGGGGTGGGAGAGCATGGCCACGGCCTGGGACTCGTCGTGGAAGCGGCGGCGGAACTCGGCGTCCTGGGCCAGCTCCTCCTTGAGGATCTTGATGGCCACCAGCCGGTTGAGCCGGTGATCCCGGCCCTTGTACACCACGGCCATGCCGCCGATGCCGATGCGCTCCAGGATCTCATATCGGTTGTCGAGTAATTTCCCTATGTACTGATCCATAGTTCATTACCCCCTTATTCTGCAATCTGGATGAGAACCGCCGTCACGTTGTCCGGCGCCCCTCGGGACATGGTGATGTTCAGCAGCCGCTGGCAGCAGTCCGCCGGCTCCCCGCCGTGGATCACCTCGTAGAGCAGCTCCTGATCCGTCACGATGTTGCTCAGTCCGTCGGAGCACAGCAGCAGGAAGTCCCCCGGCTGAAGCTCCTTCTCATAGAGATCCGCCCGGATGTGCTCCTCCGAGCCCAGGGCCCGGGTGATCAGGTTCTTCCGCGGGTGGTTGCGGGCCTCCTCCGGAGTGATGTCCCCCCGGGCCACCATGTCCTCCACCACCGAGTGATCCCGGGTCAGGCGGGCGATGCCCTGGTCGTTGACATGGTAGGCCCGGCTGTCCCCGATGTTGAGCAGGTAGGCCATCCGCTCCACCACCAGGGCGGCCACCATGGTGGTGCCCATGCCCCGGCAGTCCGGGTCGGTGGCCGCCCGGTGAAACACCGCGGAGTTGGCTGTCTCGGCGGCCTGGGCCAGGACGGCGGCCGGCCGTGACTCCTCCTGGCTGCCCATCTCCTTGAGGGCGTCCACGAAGGTCTCCACCGCCACCAGGCTGGCCACATTGCCCGCCTTGGCGCCACCCATGCCGTCGCATACCACGCCGACGGCCAGGTGCTCCGAGGGAACATCTAAGTAGTATCCATCCTGGTTCTGCGTTCTTACCGCCCCTTTGTCGGTAATTCCCCATGCATGTATCATACTGGTTTTCCTCTTTTCCGCACTTGTATCCCCCGGCTCATGCCCTGCGCGGCCAGGCACGGGCCGGTCTTTTGTCATAGCTGTCCCTGGATCTGCTTGCGCCGGAGCTGGCCGCAGGAGGCGTCGATGTCGCCCCCCAGCTTGCGGCGCACCGTGGCGGTGACGCCGTGGCTCTCCAGGCGCTTCTGGAAGGCGGCCACCCGGCGGCTGGGCTTCAGGGGGCTCTCCTCCACATGGTTCAGGGGGATCAGGTTTACGTGTCCCGGCGTGCCCTTCAGGTGCCGGGCCAGCAGATCCGCCTGCCAGTCGGCGTCGTTGACCCCGTCGATCATGGCGTACTCATAGGAGATGCGCCGGCCGGTCTTTTCAAAATACCGGCGGCAGGCGGCAAAGAGCTGCTCCACCCCGATGCCCCGGTTCACCGGCATGATCCGGCTCCGGGTCTCGTCGTCCGGCGCGTGCAGGGACACAGACAACGTTAATTGTAACTGATAATCGGCCAGCTTGTCAATTTTTTCAGTGAGCCCGCAGGTAGACAGGGAGATATGCCGCATGCCGATGTTCAGTCCCTCCGGGCTGTTCACCAGCTCCAGAAAGCGGAGCACGGTGTCGAAATTGTCCAGCGGCTCGCCGATGCCCATGAGCACGATGTTGCTTACCGGCACGCCGGAGTCCAGCTGGGTAAAGAGCACCTGATCCACCATCTCGGCGGGGGTGAGATCCCGGATCTTCCCCCCCAGGGTGGAGGCGCAGAAGGCGCAGCCCATGCGGCACCCCACCTGGGAGGAGATGCACACAGTATTCCCATGATGGTAGCGCATCAAAACCGTCTCGATGCAGTTTCCGTCCCCCAGCCGCCACAGATACTTGATGGTGCCGTCCTGGGCGGAGACCTGCCTGCGCTCCACCCGGGGCGGGCAGAGCACGCAGGCGGCGGCCAGCTTCTCCCGCAGGGCCTTGGACAGGTTGGTCATCTCGTCAAAGGAGGATACGCCCCGGTGGAGCCACTGGAACACCTGCCTGGCCCGGAAGGCCGGCTCCCCCAGCTCCTTGAAGTAGGCGGACATCTCCGCCAGGTTCATGGATTTGATGTCGGTCATGGTTCCTCTCCTCTGCCGTGTACGCCTGGCGGCTCCAGGCCGTACTTTTTTGCCACTGCCGCCAGCCGCTCCGGTGGAATGGGCTCTGGCTCCTCCTGCTGCAAAAACCAGGAATCGTAATCCGGGGCAGGGCACTCCCTCAGGGGGAAATCAGCCCGGAACTGATCCGTCTGCACCCAAACCTGAAGAAAATACCAGCCAAGCCGATAGTCTGTAAAGGGATCCCGGGCAAGCATACGCTGAAAGCCGGGCTCCTCCAGCAGCTTGGGATGATAGGGCTCCTCCCGCCACAGCTCCAGTCCCAGCGCTGGAAAGTCGTAAGTATCCGCCAGATCATGATCCGCACAGTCGCACACAAAGCCGGACTCCTTCGACAGGGCGGCAATCACATCCTCCGCATGGGTGTGGATCAGATCCAGACCGCGGTACAAAATTCGGACATTCTCCGCCGCGTTCAGCCCGATCCGGGACAAGCGGCCTTCCTCATACTCCAGGTAGAAGGAGTCAGGGGGCTCAGGCAGGCCCAGCCGGGCCCGGAGCTTCTCCGCCTCCTCCCGGGTCATGCCCAGGCGGAAGGGCCCCAGCCCTGCACGGGGATACACCTCATATGTCTCCATCTTTAGTCCTCCTGAGCTTGGCGAAGAAAAAGCCGTCGGTATCGTGCCGGTGAGGCCAGCAGGTCACCATGCCCGTCTCAGCATCCTCAAATCCGCCGGGCAGCTGGAACCTCTCCGGTGTAAAGTCTTTACACCTGTCCAAAAATCCCCTCACCACGCCCTCATTCTCCCGCTCCAGCAGGGTACAGGTGGCGTAGAGGAGCACACCTCCCGGGCGCACATAGCGGGCCACGTTGTCCAGAATGGCGGCCTGCACCTGGGGCAGGTTTTCCAGCGGCTTGGGATCCTTGTAGCGGATGTCCGGCTTCTTGCGGATGATGCCCAGCCCCGAGCAGGGCACGTCGGCGACCACCAGATCAAAGCTGTCCAGGAATTCCTCTTTACAGCTCTTGCCATCCAGCACTTCCGTCCGGATACAGGTCAGGCCCAGCCGGGCGGCGCCCGCCTGGATCAGCTTCTCCTTGTGGGGATGGATGTCGCAGGAGACCACCTCTCCCCTGTCCCCCATGGCGATGGCGGCGGCGAAGGACTTGCCGCCGGGGGCGGCGCAGGCGTCCAGCACCCGCATCCCCGGCCGGGGATCGGCCGCCGTCACCGCCAGCCTGGCGGCGGCGTCCTGGATGTAAAAGAGGCCCTGCTGGAATTCCTCCAGCCCCTCCAGGCTCCCCGTGTGGCGGAGCAGGAGACAGTCGGGCAGCCAGGGGTGGGGCTGAACCTCCACCCCCTGGCTTTTGAGGGCGGCTGCCAGGGCCTCCGCCGTGGTTTTCAGCGTGTTCACCTGGGCACAGGTGGGGGGCTCCCCGTTGTCGGCTTCCAGCAGGGCCTCCGCCTCCTCCCTGCCCAGTCGTCCAGCAAACTCGTCTGCCAGCCACTGGGGGTGGCTGTACCGGGTGGCCGGATCCGGCGGCTCAGGCAGGGAATCCTTCTGACGCACCAGACTGCGCAGCACCCCGTTGACCAGCCCGGCGGCCCGGGGGTTTTTGGCCTTCTTCCGGGCCAGGGACACCGTCTCGCTGACGGCGGCATGGTCTGGCACCCGATCCAGATATAAAATCTGATAGGCCCCCAGCCGCAGCAGGTTGCGAATGGGCGCTTCCAGCTTCTCCAGCCGGGTGGTGCACAGCTGGGACAGGTAAAAATCCAGCAGCATCCGGTTCTGGAGCACGCCGAAGCACAGGCGGGTAGCCAGGGCGGCGTCCCGGCCGTCCAGCTCCGCCGCCTTGATGGCCTTTTTCAGATAGCCGTCCGACCAGGCCCCCTGCCTTTCGCAGGCCACCAGGGCGTCCAGCGCCACGTTCCGAGCCGTGCTCATTTCAGTTCCTCCGCCGGCCGCCGAAGGCCAGCAGATAGCGCAGCAGCTGGGCCAGGGACACCAGCAGAGCGGCCACATAGGTCAGGGCCGCGGCAGTGAGCACCTTCCGGGCCCCCCGCAGCTCCTGGTCGTCCAGCAGGCCGGTGCCCGACAGGCTCTGGATGGCCCGGCGGGAGGCGTTGAACTCCACCGGCAGGGTGATGATCTGTCCCACCACCGCCAGGGCAAAGAGGATCACCCCGATGCCGAACAGAGCCGGGAAATAGAGCACCAGGCCCAGGATGATGAGCACAATGGACAGCTGGGAGCCGATGCTGCACACCGGGATGATGGCGGTACGCAGTCTGATAGGGCCGTACCCCACCGCGTACTGGACGGCGTGGCCCGCCTCGTGGGCGGCCACACCCAAAGAGGCGATGCTGGTGGAGCCGTACACCGCGTCGGACAGGCGGATCACGTTGCTCCGGGGGTCGTAGTGGTCGCTGAGCCGGCCGGACACCCGCTCAATGCGCACGTTGTACACGCCGTGGGCCCGGAGTACCTCCTCCGCCGCCTGGGCGCCGGTGAAGCCCCGGCAGCTGGCCACCCGGGAATAGCGGTTGAAGGTGGAGGACACGTTGAGCTGGGCCAGCAGGGCGATGAGCATGGCGGGCACCAGGATCATCCAGTAGTAGGGGTCGTAGTAGTAGAAAAAGGGCATAGAAACCTCCGTGAAAGGGCGTTACATGCAAGATTGTCAGAAAACTCCCCCGCAGGGAAAGCCTCGCAGAGTTCCGTCATCCGCAGATGACGGAATAAAATCAAAATCCGTCATTTCCGGGGACATGTGCCTCGGAAATGACACTTCTCATGGCGGAAGGGGTGACTTTTTCGCAAGAAATCGAACCCCTTCCGCCATGCAGCTTTCTCAAAAAAGTGGCGAAAGCCACTTTTTTGACACGCTGGTTACATGATCTGCCCGCCGGTCAGGTAGATCGTCAGGTTGATCAGGAATCCCGCCCCCATGCCCCCCGCCAGCAGGGCGGTGAGCCAGGGCCGCTTCTCCGTCAGCGCGGCGGCAAACAGGAAGAACGGCAGGGCGCAGGACAGATACCGCCCGGCGCTGAGCAGCCAGGACAGGGAGTAGTTCAGCACCAGATAGACAAAGGCGTAGAGGGTGTACATGCTCCGGAACCGCTTCCAGGCATAACAGAGCAGGGCGAAAAAGAGGGGGAACATGGCCAGCGTGGGAATCCAGATCTCATAACGGATGGATACCGTGGGATAGGATCGGGCATTTTCCAGCACATACCACAGGGTGTCGGAGATCCAGCAGAACCCCTGGCTCCAGTGCTCCTGCATCACCGTGAAGGCGAAGGGGTCGCCGGTCACGGCGGCGTTGAGGCCCAGGTAGACCAGACTGCCCGCCGCCGGCAGCAGCACCGCCGGGAGGCGGCGGAGGATGGCCCTCCAGTCGAAGCGCCCCAGGTGCTCCACCAGCTCCGCCCCGGCGGCGCCGATGAGCAGCAGACCGTGCATCCGGGTCATGGCGGCCAGAGCGCCCCACAGCCCCGCCCGCCACCAGCGGTGGCGGCGGATGTGCCACAGGGATGCGGCGGTGGTGAGCAGGAACAATCCCTCGGTCATCACCCCGCCGAAGAAAAAGGCGTAGGGAAAGACGGAGAGAAAGAGCACCGCACGCCGGGCGGCCTCCCGCCCCAGCTCCCAGGCCGCCAGCCTGTACAGATAGACGCACCCGGAAGCATAGCACAGGAAGGACACCAGCAGCCCCGCCGCAATAGTATTGCCCGTTACCGCGGAAACCAGCCGCACCAGCCACGGGTACAGCGGAAAGAACACCAGAAACAGGTGCTGCCCGTTCTCCGTATAGCCCGCGTAGCCCAGCTCCGCCAGGTTGACGTAGTGCCAGGCGTCCCACTTTTTCCAGATGTCCAGGGCCCAATGGGCTCCCGTCCCCGGATAGAGCACCAGGCAGGCCAGCAGGGCTGCTGCCAGAAACACCGCCAGCCGGAACAGCAGGGCAGCGGCAAACACCGCCGCGCTCTCCTTCCTGTCTGCCTCATAGCGGATCGATATCGGGGACTGGCCTCTCAGAGGCACCGGGACTCCGGCGGCACCCAGCCACCGGAGCACCAGCACCACCCCCAGGGCGATGACAGCCCCGGAGACGGCCAGCGTCCAGAGCAGGCGGATCATCCCACGGGGATGGGGTGGCCCCGCAGGTAGTCGGCGGCCTTCATGCGCCTGCCGCCGTCGGCCTGGAGCTCGTCAATGCGCAGCACCGTGCCGCCGCCGCAGGCCACCTGAATGCCCTCCTTCCCCGCCGCCAAAATGGCGCCGGGGGCGGCATCGGTATGGGCGTCCAGCACGGACGTGGAAAATACTTTACAGCGGCTGCCCCCCAGCTCGGTCACGGCGGCAGGCCAGGGGATCAGCCCCCGCACCTGGTTGTGGAGCTCCCGGGCGGGCCGGGTGAAGTCCATGGGGGACAGCTCCCGGCTGAGCATGGGGGCCAGGGTGGCCTTGTCATGCTCCTGGGGGGTGCGCGCGGCGGTGCCGGCGGCGATGTCTGCCACCACTTTTACCAGCAGCTCCGCCCCCATCTGGGCCAGCCGGTCGTGAAGGGACACCACCGTCTCATCCGGATCGATGGGGGTGGCGGCCTGGTCGATGATGTCGCCGGCATCCAGATCGTGGGCCATGTGCATGATGGTAACGCCGGTCTCGCTGTCCCCGTTGAGCACCGCCCAGTTAATGGGGGCGGCCCCCCGGTACTTGGGCAGCAGAGACGAGTGGACGTTGATGCACCCCCTGGGCGGGGCGGCCAGGATATCGTCGGGCAGGATGCGTCCGTAGGCGGCCACCACGATCAGCTCGGGGGCAAGCTCCTGGATCTGGGCCAGGGCGGTGCCGTCCCGCAGCTTGACGGGCTGGAACACCGGGATGCCGTGGGCCTGGGCGCACACCTTCACCGGCGTGGGCAGCAGCTTCATCCCCCGGTTCTTGGGCTTGTCGGGCTGGGTGAACACCCCGCACACGTCGTGGCCGGCGGCCACCAGGGCCTCCAGGGAGGGGACGGCGAAGTCTGGGGTACCCATGAACAGAATCCTCATTCTCCCTGCTCCTCCATCATCTGATCCAGCTCCTCGGTGGTGTAGAGCCGGTCTGTGTGCTCGGTGAACAGATGGCCGTCCAGGTGCTCGATCTCGTGGCAGAAGCAGCGGGCCACGATCTCCTCCCCCTCAGCCTCGAAGAAATTGCCGTCCCGATCCTGGGCGCGAACCCGCACCTTCATGGGGCGCTTCACCACGCCCCAGCGGCCGGGCACGGAGAGGCATCCCTCGAAGCCCTCCTGCTCCCCCTCCTGGGAGATGATCTCCGGATTGACCAGCTCCAGCATATTGTCCTCGGCGTCCACCACCACAACAGCGCGGCGGAGGATCCCCACCTGGGGGGCGGCCAGGCCGGCCCCGTTGGCGTTGGCCAGGGTCTCCTTGAGATCGTCCAGCAGATCGTGGAGGCGCTGGTCAAAGTTGGTCACCGGACGGCAGGCCTTGTGGAGGGCGGGATCGCCGTCGGTCAAAATTGTTCTGAGAGCCATGTTGTTTCCTCCTTAATCCAGCGGGTTCACATCCGCCGAGACGGACACGCCCCTGTTTTCCTTGTCAGTCTGCGCGCAGCGGAGCAGGTACGCCACCACCGCCCGCAGGGCTTTGGTATTCTCCGCCGCCAGGGTGAGCCGGTAGCGGTAGCGGTCGTTGACCTTGGCAATGCTGGCCGGGGCGGGCCCCAGCAGCTGCACCTCCATGTCCGCCAGGGGGGGCTGGGCCAGCCAGCTCTCCAGGGTGCGGCGCAGGCGCATGCAGGCCCGCAGCACCGCGCTCTCCATGGTGCCGGAGGCGGTGAGCACAAAGAGATCCCGGAAGGGCGGGCACTGGCGCATCTCCCGCAGGGCGATCTCCTGCGCATAAAAGGCGTCGTAGTCCTGCCGGGCGGCGCAGCGGATCACGTCGTTGTCCGGAGTAAAGGTCTGGATGACGGCCCGCCCCGGCTTGGCCCCCCGGCCCGCCCGGCACACCACCTGGGTCAGCAGGGAGAAGGTGCGCTCACCCGCCCGGTAGTCGTCCACGTACAGGGACTGGTCGGCGGACACCGCTCCCACCAGGGTCACGTTGGGGAAATCCAGGCCCTTGGCCACCATCTGGGTTCCCAGGAGCACGGGGATCCTCTCCCGCTCAAAGCGGGCCAGCAGCTTCTCGTGGCTCTGGGTGGCGGAGATGGTGTCGGTGTCCATCCGCAGGATCTCCTGCTCCGGGAAGGCCTTCCGCAGCTCCTCCTCCACCTTCTGGGTGCCCGCGCCGATAAAGTTCAGCGCTCCCCCGCAGGAGGGGCAGGCAGGTGGCAGCGGCTCCGAGTGGCCGCAGTAGTGGCACATGAGCCGGCCGTTGGCCGAGTGATAGGTCAGGTGCACCGAGCACCGGGGGCAGGTGGGCACCTCGCCGCACTCGCCGCAGGTGACCATACGGCTGGCCCCCCGCCGGTTGAGGAGCAGAATGCTCTGCTCCCCCGCCGCCATGGCCTCCGACAAGGCCTGCCGGAGGGGGGCGCTGAGGGAACTGCCGTTGCCGGCGCGCAGCTCCCCCTTCATGTCCACGATGCGCACCTCGGGAAGGGCGCCCTGATTATAGCGGTGAGACAGGGTGAACAGGCGGTAGTCCCCCCGCCTGGCGTGGTACATGCTCTCCACCGACGGGGTGGCAGAGCCCAGCACCAGCAGGGCGCCGCTCTGGGCGCAGCGGTACTTGGCCACGTCCCGGGCGTGGTACTTGGGCACGTTCTCCGACTTGTAGGTGGCCTCCTGCTCCTCGTCCAGCACGATCAGCCCCAGGTTTTTCAGGGGGGCGAATACGGCGGAACGGGTGCCGATCACCACCCGGGCCTTCCCGCTTTTGATGCGCTTCCACTCGTCGTACCGCTCCCCCGCCCGGAGGGAGGAGTGGAGCACCGCAATGTCGTCCCCGAAGTGGGCGGCGAAGATGCGCAACAGCTGTGGGGTGAGGGAGATCTCGGGCACCAGCACCATGGCGGTGCGCCCCCGCCCCAGGGCGGCGTAGATCAGCCGCAGATAGACCTGGGTCTTGCCGCTGCCCGTCACCCCGTAGAGCAGGGCGGCGGCGGGCTTTCCCTCAACGGCCAGGGCGTCCAAACCGTCGAAAGCCGCCTGCTGCTCGGCGTTGAGCACCGGCGGCGCGGCCCGCTCCCCCGGCTCCACGGCCACCCGGCGGTAGACCTCCCGCTGCTCCAGCCGGAGGATGCCGCTCTTGGCCAGGGAGCGGAGGGTGGAATTGGACGCGCCGGTGAAATAACACAGCTCCTTGGCGGAGGCGCTGCCCAGGGCGCACAGCAGCTCCGTCACCGCATACCGCAGGGGGGCGGAACGGCGCTTGGGGGTTACCTGGGCCATGGCCTCCTCCGGCGGGATGTCCAGGGCGGCCACCAGCTCCTTCTTGTCCCCCACGCCCCGGGAGGCGCTGGTCTCCAGGGTGAGCACCCCCTTGTCCCGCAGCAGCTTGAGGGCGGGGTTGGGATCCTTGGTGCCGAAAGCCTCCTTGAGCTGGGCCACGTCGGCCCAGCCGCCGGAGGCAAAGATCAGCTCCAGCACCCTGCGGGCCCGCTCCGAGCGACCCGCCGCCTCATAGGCCGCCTCTTCGTCCATGCCGGGGGCGAGCTGCCACCGATCCTGGAGGGAGAAGTACAGGCCCGCCGGCAGCATGGCCCGGGCCGCGTCGTACACGGTGCAGAAGTACCGCTCCCGCATCCACAGGGCCAGGCGCAGCTCCGGCGCGTCCAGCACCGGCTCCTCGTCCAGCAGTGTCAGAATGGCCTTGCGCCTGGGATCATCGGGCCGTCCGCCCTCCAGGGCCAGGACAATCCCCTCCGTCCGCCGGTTGCCCGCCCCGAAGGGGACGATCACCCGCATGCCGGGACGCAGCTGATCCAGCAGCTCCGTGGGCACCTGGTAGTCATAGGGCTTGTCGATGGCGTAGGTGGCGGCCTGGAGGGCGATTTTCGCCACTGTATTTCCCGCCATATACAAGCCCCCTTTCTCCAGAAAAGGCAAGCGCCGGGATCAGATCACCCGCCGCTTGCCTCAGATCGGCTGCTTACGCCTCGTCTCGCTCCTCGTCGTTCAGTTCCAGCTTTCCGTCGGCCACCTCGCGGATGGCGATGGTCACCGGCTTGTCGTCCAGGGGGATTCCGGCGTCCTCGGCCTCACTGGCCACCTGCCGGGCCCGCTGGGCCACCACGTTCACCAGCATATAGCGGCTGGGCACCTGTTCCAGCAGTTTTTTCATGGGGGGTTCCAGCATCATGTCAATCAGTCTCCTTCCAAGGATGAAATGGCGTCCAGAAGCTGAACGCGGTTTTTGGTTCGGCAGCTCTCCGCTGTCAGGATGGAAATGATCTCCCAGGCGGCCTCTGAGACCTTGTCGTTGACCACCACGTAGTCGTAGTGGGGAATCTGCTTACACTCCTCCCGGGCCTTCTGGAGCCGGCCCTGGATGACCTCCTCCTGATCGGTGGCCCGGCGGTGGAGGCGGCGGGAGAGCTCCTCAAAGGAGGGGGGCACGATGAAGATAAACACCGCGTCGGGGCATTTGGCCCGCACCTTGGCGGCGCCCTGAACCTCGATGTCCAGCAGCACGTCGATGCCGGCCTCCAGCTTCTCCTGGATCACACGCAGGGAGGTTCCGTAGTAATTATGGACGTATTCGGCGTATTCTAACAGCTCGTCCCCGGCGATCATCTCCTCAAACCGCTCCCGGGTCACAAAGTTGTAGTTGATCCCGTCCTCCTCCCCCACCCTGGGCTGGCGGGTGGTAAAGGAGACGGAGAAGTAGATATCCTTCCGGGCACCCAAAAGCTCGGAGATCACCGTGCTCTTTCCCACGCCCGACGGGCCGGACAGGACAATCAGCTGTCCCTTTCCTTTCTTCTTCCAGTTCATGGCTCCTCCTTCTCCTCCTCTGCGGGCTCCGTATCCCGGCCGCCCAGGCGGCCGGCCACCGTCTCAGGCTGGAGGGCCGAGAGGACAATGTGGTCGGAGTCCATGATCAGCACCGCGCGGGTGCGGCGGCCGTAGGTGGCGTCAATGAGCACACCCCGATCCCGGGCCTCCTGCACCATCCGCTTGATGGGGGCCGACTCCGGGCTGACAATGGCGATGAGCCGGCCGGCGGAGATCATGTTGCCGAAGCCGATATTGATGAGCTTCATTCTCTCACCGCCTCACTCAATGTTCTGGATCTGTTCCCGGATCTTCTCGATCTCGGCCTTGATGTCCACCACATAGCCGGCGGTCTCAATGTCACTGCACTTGGAGCCGATGGTATTGGCCTCCCGGTTGAACTCCTGGATCAGAAAGTCCAGCTTGCGGCCGATGGCGCCTCCCTGCTCCAGCATATGGCGCAGCTGGGACAGGTGGCTGCGCAGGCGGACGGTCTCCTCGTCCACCGCCACCTTGTCGGCATAGATGGCCGCCTCGGTGAGGATGCGGCTCTCGTCGATCTGGGTGTTCTGGAGCACCTCGTTCAACTTGGCCGTCAGGCGGGCGCGGTAGTCGGCCACGATGCCGGGGGAGCGCTCCTCCACCCTGGCGGTCAGGCCCTCAATGGTGTCCGCCCGGTTCAGCACATCCTGATAGAGCTTCTCCCCCTCCCGGCTGCGCATGGCGTCGAAGTCGGCCAGTGCCAGCTCCAGCACCGAGCAGATGTCGGCGGCCATGGCCTCCACATCCTCCTGGGTCTTCTCCACCAGGAACACGTCGGGGAACCGGGAGAGCAGGGAGACCGAAATATCGTCCTTCAAGCCGTAGTCGTCCCGCAGCCGGCACAGGGCGGCGTAATAGCCGTCGGCCAGCGGCTTGTTGACCGAGATGGCCACATCCCCCTTTTCCGACGGCCCGATGGTGACAAACACATCCACCTTGCCCCGGGAAATATGGCTCTGCACCCCGGCCTTGACGGCGTCCTCCGCGAATACGTAAACGCGGGGCAGCTTCACCGTACAGTCCAGATAGCGGTTGTTGACCGAGCGCACCTCCACGGTAATGGTGCGGCCGTGCACCACGGCCTCTCCCCTGCCGTAGCCCGTCATGCTCTTTACCACGCGGGTTCCCCCCGTTTCTCTCATCATTTGGTGATCTAAAAAATTATACCAGACTAGGAAGCCTTCCGCAAGACCTTGTCTACCCTGGCCACATAGAATGCAATCAGCTTGGAAAACCCGATGTCATAGATGACAAAGGCGACGTTGCCGGCGGCATACACCATCCAGGCCGCCGTCAGGGCCGACGGCAGGAAGGGCAGAAACAGCGCCTTCAGGCCGAACCAGCAGAGGGTCAGGACGGCGTTGAACGCCGCCAGCTTGCCCGCCCACTCCGCGGGACGGCTGGGAAGCCGTTCCAGCAGGCTCTTGAGCATGGGCCACAGGCCGAAAAAGAGCAGGTAGAGCAGGGCGTTGGCCTTGTCAGGCACCAGCAGCAGGCCCAGCAGGCCCGCCGCGCCGTAGCAGAAAAAGCCGGCCCCCAGCCCTGCGGACACCACCGCCCCCGCGGGAAACACCCCCGCGATGGCCACGATGCCCAGCTGTGCCGCGGGAGACACGGCTGACAGGTAGAGAACGATCAGGGACAGCGCCGCCAGAACGCCCACCAGGGCGATCTGGCCCGCCCCCTTTCCGAAGCGCGCCCGCCCCATGGCTCAGTTCCCGCAGCCGCCGCACAGGCAGTTGAGGCACAGACAGGTGGTGCAGAGGTCGCAGGTGTCCACCCCGCCGCCGTAGCCGTACGGGCGGTAGGCCTGTCCCCCCTGGCGCATCATCATCAGGGCCTGCCGGTATTCCCCGTTGGAGGGATCCATGTTGCAGGCCATCTGGAAATGCTGGGTGGCCTCGTCCAGCCACCCCTTCCGGTAGGCGATGGAGCCGGTGAGGAAGTGCCACTCGGCATCCTGGGACGGGGCGGAGCGGAGCAGCTCCTCCGCCCGACTGATGTCCCCCATGTTGATGGCCTGGCGCACCTGGTTGTACAGGCTGCCGGAGGAGGCGTTGGAGTACTGCCGCTGATACCCCCCCTGGTAGGAGCCCTGATAGGCCCCCTGACTCTGGTAGCCGCCGGAGGAGCCGCCGCTGCGCATCTTGGTGATGGCGTCGTAGGCCTCGTTGATCTCCTTCATCTTCTCCTCGGCCAGGTCGGCCAGGGGATTGTTCTGGTAGTTGTCCGGATGGTATTTCCGGGCCAGCTCCCGGTAGGCCCGCTTGACCTCCTCATCGCTGGCGTCGGGCTTGACCCCCAGTACGGTATACGGATCTGTCATGGATTCTGTCTCCTGTTATGTTGATTGACGGCCTTCCAGCGGCCGGTAAACACAAGCTCCTCCACCATGGGCAGGCCCAGAAAGAGGATGTTCTCCACCGTCTCCCGCCAGTGGCCCAGCTCCAGCAGGGCGGCGGCGGAGCGGGCCAGGTTCAGGGAGTGGCGCAGGGTGGTGCGCAGATAGTCCCGGTTGGCCTCCGTCTCCCCGCCGAACCGGGCGGATATGGGGTTATAGGAGCCGGTGCGCCGGTCATCCGCCAGATCGTCCCAGGCGTCCACCAGGTAAATCCACCGGCCCACGTGGTAGAGCAGCTGCCCCAGCGCCCGATCCCGGGCGGCATCCCCCGAGGCGGGGGCAGCCCCGGCCAGCAGCCGGGCGAAGGTGTCCGCCGTCCGATCCAGGGAGGGACAGTTCTCCCGCTCCAGGGCCTGGAGCTCCTCCAGGCAGTCCCGTACCGTCCGGTCGAACTCCGGCCGGTGGCCGGCGGCCCGGCGGTAGCCCCGCCGGAGCAGGACGGACAGCAGTCGGGCGGCGGTGCGTGCCCAGAACGTCCCGTCGGCCACGGTGTCCCGCAGCTTCCAATAGCTCAGAATCGTCCCGGCGTCCGCCGCCGCATCCACGCCGCCGGCAATGGCACAGGTCTTTTTCCGGCACCACAGCCGGGTCGGGCAGCGCCGCCGCTCCGTCTCCGGTCTCCCCCCGTCCAGCAGCATGGCCAGAAAGGTAAAGTCGTAGTTGAGAAAGAACCGGGCAAAAAATCCGTGCCGCCTCCCCAAGCTGCTGCACAGGCCGCAGTAAAGGGCCTCGTAGTCCCGGAGCTGGCGCACCTTCAATTCATCCCGGTTGGGGCGCACGTAGCCGAACATCAGTCCCCGGCGGCGATGGCGGTGATGCGGAAGGAGATGGACTGCTGCTTCCGCACACGGCGATCCCACAGCACGGCCAGCACCAGCCCCAGGGCAAAGCCTATGCCGCCCACACCGGCGCTGCCGCCGCCGGACAGGCCCAGGGCCGCCGCCGTGAAATAGCCAATGAAGAACAGCAGGAAGGGCACCACATACACCATGACTGCCGCCCCCAGCACGCCCTTGGTGGAGGACTCCACCGTCACCATATCGCCGGGCTGGGCGCCGATGCCGTTGGCCGCGACCACGGAAACCGTGGAGCTCACCATCAGCTCGCTGCAGCCGCCGCCGCACTTGGAACAGTCGTGGCCGCAGGCCGACTGCCGCTTGACAGATACCTCTGCCCGCCCGCCGGGCAGAATGCGGGTCACTTTTGCGGTTTGAACCATGTCAGGATCACCTTTTCTCTAAGATCTGGTAATGGAGATGGAAACATTGTAGGTGCCCACGACCCCCACCTCGCTGCTGCCGTCCAGGTAGACCCGGACGGGCACCGTCCGGGTGCCGGTGGAGGGATCCAGATCGGACAAATCTGCCACGATGCGGATCTGGGAGGCGGTCACGGCATCCAGGGCCTCCTGGGGGCCGCGAACCAGTACGGTGCAGGACTGGGTTACCAGATCTGCCTCGTAACCCGCCGGCTTGTTGATGATCTCGATGTTGTCCACCTCCAGGGTCTTGGTGGACAGGCCCTCCACCCGCACCGTCACGGTGGCCTCCGCCGGGCCGCTGACATTGGTGAGGGAGGCGTCCAGATTGATGGGCATCTTCTCGGTCTGGGTGCCGAACACCGTGGACAGGTCGATCTCACCCAGGCTGATGCTGTCCAGCTCGGCCAGATCCGCCGCCTCACCCGAGACGGTAATGGTCAGCGGGTCAATCTCCACCGTGACATCGTCCTCAGTGGCTCCGCCGCCTGGGATGATGTCCACCGTCAGCTGTACCTCCTTCAGCTGCACAATGGGCAGGGTGGCCAGCACCGTCTCGGGGGAGCTGTCAAGCTGCTCGGCATCGGCAACGGGCTCCCCGTTGGCGTCCACCAGGGTATAGCTGCAATTCTCCATATAGGTGGTGCTCATCTCCTCCTGGGACACCGTCACCAGGGCGTGATCCACCTGGTTTACCAGCTCCTCCTGGCCGCTGACGGTGACCGTCTCCGGTGCAAAGGAGAACTCCTCCCGCTGGTAGCCCTCGGCCACGCTGCCGTTGAACACGCCCTGTACCGGCACATCCTTGGAGGCCCAGCGGGACACGGTAAAGTCCACGGTTCCCGGGCTGGTATACTGCACGTCGATGGAATCCAGCACCGTGATGGAACGGGGGAAGCTGATGTTCCGGGTGGTGATGGACACGCTCTGCTCTCCCGGCTCAGCGATGCCGGAGACGTCAATGGTGACGGTGGTGTCCCCCTGGTTCAGACGGCGCCACACGTCCCGGGTGGCCCGGATGCGCAGGGACACAGTCTGCTCCGCCCCCTCGGAGATCATCAGCCCCCGCTCCTCCAGGCTCTCCAGGCCGCTGTACACCACCTGGACATGGCTCAGAGTGTTGGTCACTTCCGGGTTGGCCTCCCTGCCCACATAGAGCCACAGGACAAAGGCCAGCAGGACGGAGAGAATGACATAAATCCATTTGCTGTTAAGAATCTTCTTTCCCATCCTGCTTATCCCCCTTTACAAAACGGAGCAGGCTGCCCAGCTTGAACTTGGCCGCCGAATCGTCCTGCACCG
Organism: Flavonifractor sp. An10; assembly: GCF_002161215.1. GTDB lineage: Bacteria > Bacillota > Clostridia > Oscillospirales > Oscillospiraceae > Flavonifractor > Flavonifractor avistercoris. The sequence goes on along the minus strand of NZ_NFMB01000007.1, from coordinate 1,231 downwards.
GCTCCGGCATCAACTCATTGCGCAGCAGCCGCTCCAGCGTCTCCGGCGCCAGGTGGCGCTTGAGCATGCCGCCCACCGCCACGGAGATGGAGCCGGTCTCCTCCGAGACGATGGCCACCACCGCGTCGGTCTGCTCGCTGGCGCCGATGCCCGCGCGGTGGCGCATGCCCAGCTCCCGGGACAGGTTCACATTGCCCGACATGGGGAGCATGCAACCCGCGCCCACGATCCGCCCGCCGCGGACGATCACCGCGCCGTCGTGGAGGGGAGCCTTGTTCCAGAAGATATTTTTCAGCAGCTCGGCGTTCACCGTGCAGTCCAGGGCGGTGCCCGTCTTGATGGCGTCGTCCAGCATGTTTTTGCGCTCAAAGACCATCAGCGCGCCGGTCTTGCTCTTGGACAGGGAGGTATAGGCCTCCACCGTCTGGGTGATGGCGCTGTCCAGCTCGTTGCGCTCCTCCTGGTTGTTGAATACGTTTCCCAGCGTGGTTCGGCCCATTTTCTCCAGAAAACGGCGGATTTCCGGCTGGAACAGAACCACCAGGGCGATCACGCCCCAGTCCACCACCTGGAGCAGCAGATAACTGATGGTGTTGAGCTGAAAATAGGTGGAGACCAGCAGGGCAGCCAAAAAGAGCAGGATCCCCTTTGCCACCGCACCGGAGTTGGTGCGGCGCATGAACATGATGAACTTGTAGATGATGAAGGACATGATCGCAATGTCGATCACGTCGGAAATTCCAAACGGGGTTACCATACTCCAGAACTGCTGGAGCAAATAGATAATGCCTTCCATGTCCACCGTCTCCCGCTCCCGGCACCGCCGGCGTCATTGTTCCAACACAGACCACTCAAAGATTTTTTAACCAGTTTATTATACTGTATTCCCAGTCGGTTGGCAAGTAGAAGGGAAATCAATTTTCTGTGAATAAACCTGCGGCGGAGCGGGCACCGGAAAACGGCGCGCCTCCGCGCTGTCGTGCTTCTGAACAACAAAAAATAGCCACACCGGGCGGCTATTCAGCGTGTCGAAAAAGACTTTTTCGACACGCTGATGAACTTTTTGAAACTTCAAAAAAGTTTCAAAAAGTTGTTTGATCCAACGCGAAAGGGAACCCTGACGGTTCCCTTTCACACTATCCCTCCCTCCGAACCCTTCGGCCGGTGGGTTTATCGGCAAGCCCGAACAGCCGCACTGGGCGGCTATTTTCTGTACTCTGCCAGCTCGGCC
>NZ_NFMB01000006.1 GCF_002161215.1 Flavonifractor sp. An10 | reverse complement strand
AGATGTGTATAAGAGTCTGCCCCCATGGCCCCGGCGGGACAGGCCGCCCGGCAGGCCCCGCAGCGGGGGCAGTCCGGGGCCGGGGGCCGCTCCGGCAGCTCCAGCGCCGCGCCGGTGAGGATGGTGCCCAGAAACACATAGGTGCCGTAGGGGGGCAGGATCAGCAGGCCGCTGGCTCCCCGCAGGCCGATCCCCGCCAGCCAGGCCGCCTCCCGCTCCGGCAGAGGGGAGTTGTCGGCAGAGGGGAAAAACGATTCCCCCGGGTATTGTTCGGCCAGTGCTTCACAGACCGTATTTAGCCGCCGCACCACCACCGCGTGGTAGTCCTCCCCCCGGGCGTAGAGGGACAGGTTGCCCGGCCGCTCCCCGGCGAAGTAGGGAAAGGCCGCCGCCAGCACCGTCCGGGGCCGGGGGCAGAGGTTTTCCACCTTCTCCAGGGCACCGGTGGACAAAAACGGCAGCAGCCGCCGGAAGGCCGCGCCGCCCCAGGCGGCGGCCCCGGCGGCCGCGAACAGCTCATCCAGCATCGTACTTGTCCAAAACCCGCTGGGCCAGCTGGCCGTCGGGGATGCAGGGCTCGGGGCCGTTCTTCCGCTTCTGGGCGGTCTCGCAGCCCTTGCCCGCCAGCAGCACCACCGCCGGGCGGCTGGCCCCCAGGATGGCCTGCTCCACCGCCATCTCCCGGTTGGGGATGACGGTGTAGTCCTTGCCGTGGGCGGACACGAACACCCCGATGTCGGCGCAGATGGCCTCCACCTCCTCGGGGCCGGGGTCGTCCTCGGTGAGGATGATCCGGTCGGCCCACTGCCCGGCGGCGCTGCCCATGCCCTCCCGGCGGTCGATGCCCTTGCCGCCGGTGCAGCCGAACATGACCGTCAGCTCCCGGCCGGGGTACTCCGCCTTGACGGAGCGCAGGGCATTCTGGAGGCTCATGCCGTTGTGGGAGTAGTCCACAATCACCGAGATCTGCCCGTCCCGGCTGACGTAGTGCTCCATGCGGCCGGGGACAAAGGCACTGACCAGGCCCTCGGCCACCGCCTCCCGGGGGATATCGTACACCTCCGCCGCCGCCACGGCGGCCAGGGCGTTTTCCACATTGAACAGGCCCGGTGTGGAGATAGCCAGCTCCCCCTCGTACCGAGGTGTGCACACGTGGAAGGCGATCCTGTCCCCCTCCTTGCGCACGTTGGAGCCGTATACGTCGGCGGAGGGGAATTTTTGGGAGAAGGTGACCACACGGGGGCACTGCTCCGCGGCGGCGCGCACCTGCTCCACGTGGTCGCAGTCCAGGTTGACGCAGGCGTTTTTGGCCTGCTTGAAAATCAGCAGCTTGGAGTTGAGGTAATCCTCCAGATTGGGGTGCTCCACCGGGGAGATGTGATCCTCCCCGATGTTGAGGAACACCGCGCAGGTGAGATCCACCCCGATCACCCGGCCGTACTTCAGCGCCTGGCTGGACACCTCCATGGTCAGGTAGTCCGCTCCGGCGGACACGGCGTGGGACAGGTGCTTCTGGAGATCCAGCGGCTCCGGCGTGGTCAGCTTGGCGGGCTTGCGCTCCACCCCGTCATCGGTGACGATGGTGGACAGCAGGGCGCTCTCCCGGTGGTTCTGCCCGGCCAGCCAGGTGTCCACGATGGACTTGAAGTAGTAGGCCGTGGTGGTCTTGCCCTTGGTGCCGGTGATGCCGGTGATCTTCAGCGCCCTGGAGGGGTGGCCGAAGGCCCGGTCGGCCAGCAGGCCCATGGCCTGCCGGATGTCGGTGACCCGGATGCAGGGCAGGGACACCTCCGGGTAGGCCGTCTCGCTGACGTAGGCAAAGGCCCCCTTCCCCATGGCGTCCCGCAGGTACTCGGGCTTGAACTTGGCCCCCTTGCAGATAAACAGGGTGTTGGGGATCACCACCTTGGAGTCGCAGGACACCAGCGCCACCGGGCGGGTGGCGTCGGCGGCCAGGGGGGTATCGTCCGCCACCAGCTTGTGGCGGAGCAGCAGCTGATAGTAGTCCCCCAGGGGGAGACGGGGTCGGTTCATCTGGTTCACCACCTTGTTTGGAATGGGGGATTCCTCCCCCGGGGACGCGCCTGCGCGGCGGGCGCCCCCATTTCTTCCCAAAGAAATGGGGGGAAAGAAGGGGCCGGGGGTGTGCCCCCGGCGCCCCCCGAAACGGAGGGCTCATGGCGGCGGTGGGCTGTGTTTGGCTTGCAAGGATCGGGCCGGCATCGCCGCCCGCTCCATTGGCACTTATAACACAGGCGCTGCCGCGCCTCGGGTTGCACGCATCGGGATTACCCTGCAAGCCCTGAAAGTTGTTGCGTTGTACCGACTTGGCCCGCCGGGCCGCCGTCGGTGCCATGCCTCTGAAATACCACGATGTTTATGGCGGCTTGGAAACGGCGCGTCAAGGATGCCGCGCCCTACAGTGTTGCCCCCGAGCGGCGGAGGCGTTACGAAGTAAGCCTTCGCCGCCGGTAAGCTGCCTGTAGAACAGCTCCGGGGGGTACATCCAATAGGGGGGCCCGCAGGCCCCCCTGATTGGTCGTTTCAAGGGGTGGGTGCAGGGCGGGGAAAATCGAAATTCCCCGCCCTGCCCTTTCTTTCCCCCCACTTTTTTTGGAAAGAAAGTGGGGCCGCCGGAGGCCGGCGCCTCCATGGGGCGGGCGGATAATATCCGCCCCTACGGGCTGTCTGTCCGGCCCAGCAGGTAGTCGGCGGAGACGTTAAAGTAGTCGGCCAGGATGACAATGGTGGAAGCATTGGGTTCCCGTTCCCCGGCCTCATACCGGCGATAGGAACGGTAGCCGATCCCCGTCTGGTCAGCCACTTCCTCTTGTTTCAGGCCGCGTTCTTTCCGCAGAGAAAGGATTCTTTCCGATAAAATTGACACAGGACAGCTCCTTTCTCTTGACAGGACCGATTGGGACAATTATAATGATATAGGACCGAACGGGACATTCTAAGGGGGTACAGAAATGACCGGCTTTTTACTCCATATCTACAACTACATTCTGGAGCATCTGGAGACCGACGACCCGGAATATGAGGAAAACCGCACTCGCGCGTCGGCCCAGTACGGCGCCTTGATGCAGGCCCTCCCGCCAAAACAGGCAGTACAACTGGAATCTTACCAGTACATGTCCGAAATTGCAAGGGATATGGAGCAGAAGGCCATCTTTCTGGCCGCTTTCCGGGCCGGGCTCTACCTGGGCGCGTCGGCCCAGTGTCCGTAAAGCCGCTACACCATCCGCAGCTTGTAGCCGCAGGCGGTGATGCACTTCTCCGCCAGCACGTCCATGGCGTCCAGGTAGTAGTCGGGCAGGCCGTGGTAGGTGCGGTAGACGGACAGCTCGGTACAGGCCAGGATGGCCCCGCCGCATCCGGCGGCGCGCAGCCACTTGTCGATGACGGCGAACTTCTCCCGGGAGCCCTTCTCCCCCCGCTTGATCTCGTCGTAGATGATGCTCATGACCAGCTTCTGCACCTCGGGCGGGGGCGCGGCGGCCTCAATCCCCCGGGCGCCGCACTCCTTCTGGTAGATGCCGGTCTGGACGGTGCCGTCGGTAGCCAGGATGCCCACCTTTTTCTGGCCCGCCGCCGCCAGCACGCCCACGGTCTCCCTGGGCATGTGGATGAGGGGGATGGAGATCTCCCCCTGGAGCCGATCGGCGAAGTAGTGGGAGGTGTTGCAGGGGATGGCCAGCACGGTGCAGCCCCCCCGCTCCAGCAGGCGGGCGCCCTCCAGCAGCCGCCGGTAGCAGCCCTCCGCGTCGCCCCCCAGGATGGCGGCGGTGCGGTCGGGCATGGAGGTGTCGCTCCAGATCAGGGTGGGCAGGTGCTCCTGGTCGCAGGAGGCGTCGGTGCGGTCCAGAATCCGCTGATAGAAGTCCTGGGTGGCCTGGGGCCCCATGCCGCCCAGGATGCCGAGGCGCTGTTCAGGCATACTCCGTTCCCTCCACGCAAATCGCCGGCATGGGGCCCTGCGCCGCAGGTGCGGCGGCCCAAGCGTTTTGGCCGGCGGCCAAAACCTTGATGCCGGGGCAATTTATTTGCCCCGAGCAGATAAAATCACCGGGGTCCCCGCCCGGCGTAAGCCGGGTGGGGCGCCCCATGCCGCCCAGGATGCCGAGGCGCTGTTCCGTCATTTCACTTTCTCCATGCAGGAGGCGTACCAGCCCACGTAGCGGCGCTGCCCCCGCAGAATCCGCAGCTTGTGCATCAGGCCGTTGTCCGGGCCGTAGAACAGAGGGTTCACCGAGGCCCCCGCCTGATCCAGCGCCCGCATCTCCTCATGATACTTGGGATTCACATAGTCGTAGGCCACCTGTTTGGGGATCACCCACCACAGGTGGCGGTTTTTTGTCACCGTCAGCTCACAGGGCCTGCCCTCGATGCGATCCTCCACCAGGTACTTGGCCAGGTTGTACCCCGCGCCGGTGACGTAGTAGTTGCTGCGCCCCTGGCGGCAGTTGATCTCAAAGGCCTTGAACTTGCCGTCCCGCTGGTCGAACTTGATGTCGAAGTTGGAGAAGCCGGTGAAATGGATGGCCTCCAGGAAGCTCTTTAGCTTCTCGCACAGCTCCGGCTCCGGCTCGGTGATGATCACCGCGTGGTTGCCGATGGCGTGGCCGGTGTGCTCCTCCAGCAGGACGTGGCCCACGCACATGAGCCGCACCTTGCCGTCGGCGCCGGAGTAGTTGGTCACCACCCGCATGTAGCTGTCGTCGCCGGGGATGAAGTCCTGGAGGATCAGGGAGTCCTCATACCCCGCCCCGTAGATCTGGTCGATGACCTGATCCACCTCCTCCCGTGTCTGGAGGATGTAGGCCTTCTTCTGGGTGGGGAAGGGGTGCTTCCAGTATGTGTCCGACTCGGCGGGCTTGACCACAAAGGGACCGTCAAAGGGCAGGGTGAAGTCGTGGCCCATGCCCTTGTGGTACACCACGGTGGCGGGGTGGTCGATGCCGTACTGGTCACACAGCTGGTAGAACTTCTCCTTGTGGATCAGGGTCTCCAGCATGTCCAGGTTCACATAGGGCGCGATCACATTCTCCGGGTAGCTGGGCAGGTTGGCGGAGATGGCGTTGAGGTAGTTGTCCCCGCAGCCCAGCACCAGGATCTTCTTGTCTGGGAACTCTTTCGCCACCTCGGTGACGTTCTCCAGCACCTTGTCCACCCGGTCGTTGTGCTCCCGCACCCGGTAGTCGATGATCTTGCTGCCGGCGCACACGCTGGCGGGAAACATACCGTAGACGATGGTCTTGACGCCGTAAGCCTCGTGAAAGGCCCGGGCCATGCTGTAGGCGTTGATGTCGGAGCCCAGCAGCACGGGCACAAACTCAGTTGCCATGGAAATACGCCCCCTGGAAAGTAATCTCATACCAATTTTCGCCCATGGGCCGCACCTGGGCGGGGTAGTCCGCCGCCAGGCGCTCGGCCTGGGCCCGGCTCAGGCGCAGCTCCCGCCGGAGCAGCTCCCCCCCGGCGAAGCACTCGGAGAGCAACCGGCCCAGGCCGGTCTCCTCCCGCATGTTCTCTATTTTTGTCATGTTCCATTCTCCTTAAACCGGACGGGCGGATGATATCCGCCCCTACAGCCTCGCAGAGTTTCCGCCCGCCAGGGTGGAAATCAATTCATAGAATGTGCGGAGCAGGACACGTGCCTGCGCAGCACACCACTGCTTGCTCCGCCACCGGCGGGCAACCACCCGCGCGGGCGCGGGTGAGGGGGGTATCGCGGTCATTGTGCCGCCCATAGGGCGGCGCGGTGACCGCGTATCTAGGGGGGACAACGTCCCCCCTGGAAGCATTCTCAGCCTGATGCCCGTTTCACCTGGTACACGCCCTGGATCTGGCCCAGCTTATTGATGACGCCGGTGAGCTCCGACTGATCCTTGACCTCCAGCACGATGTGGACGGTGGCGTAGCCGTCGGGCATGGAGCGGGCGGACAGGTTGGTGGTCTTGACCTTGGCCGAGGACAGGGCCATGGCCACGTCCAGGGTGAGGCCGTCCCGGTCTTTGGCGGAGATCTCCAGGGCGGTCTGGTAGGAGGACAGCTCCCCGGTGGCCCAGGACACCTTGATCCACCGGCCGGCCTCCTCCGGCTTGCGGCGGGCGGGGTCGGCGTTGGGGCAGTCGGCCCGGTGGACGGACACGCCGAAGCCCCGGGTGATGAAGCCCACCACCGGGTCGCCGGGCACGGGGGTGCAGCACTTGGCGAACTTCACCAGGCAGTTGTCGATGCCCTCCACGATGATGCCGCTCTGGCCGTGCTTGCCGGTGACCTGGACGGGGATGGGGGGCGGATTGCCGGTGGCGGGGTGGATGGAGGCCTCCTGGGCGGCCTTGTCGGCGGCGGCCTGCTCGGCGTGGAGCCGATCCAGCCGGGTCATCTCGTCCTTGACCCGCACCACCGCCTTCTGGGCGGACATGCCGCCGTAGCCGATGGCGGCGTACAGCTCGTCCAGGGTGCCGAAGCGCACCTTCTTGAGGATGAAGGGGAGCACATCCTCGGCGGTGATGGCCGCCAGGGACAGCCCGGCATGCTTGAGCTCCGACTCAAAGGAGGCCCGGCCGGTGGCGATGTTCTCCTCCCGCCGCTCCTTCTTGAACCACTGGCGGATCTTGTTGCGGGCCTCGTTGGACTTGCAGATCTTCATCCAGTCCCGGCTGGGGCCGTGGGCGGACTTGGAGGTGATCACCTCCACGATGTCGCCGTTGTTCAGCGGGGTGTCGAAGGGCACCATGCGGCCGTTGACCTTGGCGCCGGTCATGTGGTTGCCCACGGCGGAGTGGATGTTGTAGGCAAAGTCGATGGGGGTGGCCCCGGCGGGCAGGTTGATCACGTCCCCCCGGGGGGTGAACACGAACACCTCGTCGGCAAAGAGATCCACCCGCATGGTGCGGACGAACTCCTCCGCGTCCACGTCCTGCTGGCTCTCCAGCAGCTTGCGCACCCACTCGAAGGCCTCCTCGGTGCCCAGCTTGGCGTTGGCCATGCCCTGCTTGTACTTCCAGTGGGCGGCGATGCCGTACTCAGCGGTGTGGTGCATCTCCCGGGTGCGGATCTGCACCTCGAAGGGGATGCCCTCCCGGCCGATCACCGTGGTGTGGAGGGACTGATACCCGTTGGGCTTGGGGGTGGAGATATAGTCCTTGAACCGGCCCAGCACCGGGTTGAAGAGGTCGTGGATCACGCCCAGCACGTTGTAGCACTCGGGCACGTCGTCCACAATCACCCGGAAGGCGTAGAGATCGAAGATCTCGTCCATGGTCTTGTTCTGGGTGTACATCTTGCGGTAGATGGAGTAGATGTGCTTCACCCGGCCGTAGACGGTGCACTTGACCCCCTCCTGGGCCAGGCGGTCGGTGATGCGCTTCTGGACGGAGGCCAGGAACTCCTCATGGGCGGAGGAGCGGGCGGCCAGCTCGTCGGCGATCTCCTTGTAGCCCACGGGATCCAGGTAGCGCAGGGAGGTGTCCTCCAGCTCCCACTTGATGCGCTGCATGCCCAGGCGGTGGGCGATGGGCGCGTAGATCTCCATGGTCTCCAGGGCCTTTTCCTTCTGCTTGCGGGGGGACTGGTACTCCATGGTGCGCATGTTGTGCAGCCGGTCGCAGATCTTGATGAGGATCACCCGGATGTCCTTGGCCATGGCCATGAGCATCTTGCGCAGGTTCTCCATCTGCTCCTCTTCCTTGGAGGTGTACTGCACCCGGGTCAGCTTGGTGACCCCCTCCACCAGGTCGGCCACCGTATTGCCGAAGAGCTTGGCGATCTCCTCGTGGGTGGCGCCGGTGTCCTCGATGCAGTCGTGGAGCAGGGCCGCGATGATGGAGTCGGTGTCCAGCTCCAGCTCCGCCACGATCTCCGCCACCGCCAGGGGGTGGGTGATGTAGGGGGAGCCGTCCTTGCGCAGCTGCCCGGCGTGGGCGTTGTCCGCGTAAGTAAACGCGCTGAACAGGCGCTGTGTGTCCAGCGCCGGGTTGTATTCCTTGATTTTTTCCTCCAGCGCCTGATAGCGCTCCAAAATGGGATCCATACCGGAGACCTCCCGTTGTTACAAGCGTGCCAACGGGCGGGCCGGCACGGCCTACTCGTTGGAATGGATGATGCGCCGCAGGGCGCGCAGGATGGACGAGTCGTCCAGATCCACCTTCCCCTCCACCGGCCGCAGGGCGATGTGCAGGTGGTCGGTGGTGCGCTCCATGCGGATGAGCCCCCGCTCGTCGAAGACCTCCAGGCACACCAGGGTGCGCATGACGGTCTCCCGCCGGCCGGCGGAGCGGGCGATGCTGCGGGCCAGGCGGGGGGCGGTGGCGTCCAGGGGGGCCTGGTTCGCGTGGCCCTTCAGGTAGCGCCACAGCACCACGAACTCCTCCCGGGTGGGCAGCAGGGACTCCGCCTCCTGCCGGGTGAGGGCCTCCCCCCGGCGGAACTTCTCATACAGGGCCCGCTCGGCCTGGGCCCGGGTGAGGGCGGGGCGGAGATCGCACAGCTGGAGCTGCACGCTCCGCCACCCCCGGTACTCGTTAATCTGGGGGGTGAAGGCCACGTCCACCCGGTCGCCCACCTCCACGCCCGCCTCCGCCGCGGTGGCGGAGAAGAAGATGGCATCCAGGGAGCGGCCCCCGGCGGACAGCTTCAGCTTCAGGTGCCGGCCGCCCCCCACCCCGCTCATGGCGGAGATGAGGCAGCCCGACAGGGAGAACACCGGCTTGGGGTTGCCGGCGCCGTAGGGCTCCAGGAGATCCAGCCCCTCCACCCCCTCCAGGGTGAGCAGGCCGGGGTCGTCCAGCTCCCCGTCCACGTCCAGCACCGAGACCATCTCCCGCCCGCCGGTGGCGGCGCTGACATAGTCGTTCATGGCGGCGGCAAAGGCGGGGATATTCTCCTCTTTGATGGTGAAGCCCGCCGCCAGGGCGTGGCCGCCGAAGCCCTCCAGCAGGGGGGCGCAGTGCTCCAGCGCGGCGAACAGGTTGAACCCGGCGAAGGAGCGGCAGGAGCCCTTCCCCTTCCCGTCCTGCAGGCAGATCATGAAGGCGGGACAGGCGTACTTCTCCGCCAGGCGGGAGGCCACGATGCCCACCACCCCCTGGTGCCAGTGCTCGCCGGCGAGCACCAGGGCGTGCCGCCGCGACCGCGGCAGGGCGTCCGCACGCTCCAGACACTGGGCGTAGATCCCGGCCTCAATGGCCTGCCGCTCCCGGTTGAGGGTGCACAGCTGGCGGGCCAGCTCCTCCCCCCGGACGGGATCCCCCGTGAGGAGCAGCTCGCCGGCCAGGGCGGCGCAGCCCATCCGGCCGGAGGCGTTGATGCGGGGGGCCAGGGTGTACCCCACCGACGTGGAGGTCAGGGGCTTCTCCTCCAGCCCCGCCTCGCGGAGCAGGGCCTTCAGGCCGGGCCGCCGGGTGCGGCGCAGCTCCGCCAGCCCCAGGCGCACGATGGTGCGGTTCTCCCCCGTCAGGCTCATCACGTCGGCCACCGTGCCGATGGCCGCCAGATCGGCGTATTTCCGCAGCAGCTCCTCCCGCCGCTCCGGCCCGCCCAGGGCCAGCACCAGCTTGAGGGCAACCCCCACCCCGGCCAGGCACTTGAAGGGGTAGGGGCAGTCGGGCCGCCGGGGATCCACCACCGCCAGGGCGGCGGGCAGGGCCTCCTTGCACTCGTGGTGGTCGGTGATCACCACGTCTACCCCCAGGGCGGCGGCATAGGCGGCCTCCTCCACGGCGGTGATGCCGCAGTCCACCGTGATGATCAGCCCCACCCCCTGGGCGTGGAGGGCGGCCACCGCCTCCCGGTTGAGGCCGTAGCCCTCCTCCATCCGGTCGGGGATGTAGGGCACCACCTCGCCCCCCTCCGAGCGGAGGAAGTCGGTGAGCAGGCAGGTGGCGGTGATGCCGTCCACGTCGTAGTCGCCGTAGACCGCGATCTGCTCCCCCTGCTCCAGGGCCCTCCGCACCCGGGCCGCCGCCGCGTCCATGTCCTTCATCAGACGGGGCTCCAGCAGCTGGCCCCGGCCGGCGTCCAGGAAGGAGCGGGCCTTCTCCACCGTGTCCAGCCCCCGGGCGCACAGGGTCAGGGCCGCCAGGGGCGGCACCCCCGCCCGCTCCATGGAGCGCCGGGCGGCGGGGGCGCAGGCGGCCGTGCGCCACTCCTGATATTTCATCGCTCCGCCCGCCCCCTTTCGGATATCTCAAAATTACCCTTAATTATATCAAAACTTTGCTCCTGTGACAAGAGGCGGGGCGCGGTGCGCTCCCCTACGCCAGCTCCAGATAGAGGGCCGTCAGCTCCATGGCGGCCTTCAGCCCGTCGTAGTGGGTGCGCTCCATGCCGTGGGAGGCGTGGACGCCGGGGCCGATCAGGGCGCCCCGGGCGTCCATCCCGGCGTGCCAGGCCGCCGCCACGTCGGAGCCGTAGTGGGGGTAGATGTCCACGGCGTAGTCCACCCCGTTGGCCTTTGCCAGCTCCACCAGCCGGGTCACCATGCCGTAGTCATAGGGGCCGTTGTTGTCCTTGGCGCAGATGGACACCTGGTACTCGGTGCAGCTCAGATCGTCCCCCACGCAGCCCATGTCCACCGCCAGCAGCTCGTCCACCGCCGGCAGGGTGGCGCCGCCGTGGCCCACCTCCTCGTGGACGGTGAAGCACACCTCCGTGTCGTACCGGGGGCGCAGGCCGTTGAAGTGCATCAGCCGCAGCAGGGTCAGCAGGCAGGCGGCGTTGCCCTTGTCGTCGATGAAGCGGGACTTGAGGAAGCCGCTCTCCGTCACCTCCGTCTTGGGGTCGATGCACACGAAGTCGCCGGCGCAGATGCCCAGGGCCTCCACATCCTCCCGGGTGCGCACCTTCTCGTCGATGCGCACCGCCAGGTTCTTCTCGTCCCGGGGGCGGGTGAGCACGTCGTCAAACACGTGGGCCGCCGGGGATAGAGACAGGATGGTGCCGGTGTACACCTTCCCCTCCCGGGTGCGGATGCGGCAGTACTCCCCATCCAGGGTGGGCAGGATGGGCCCGCCGATTCTGGTGGTCATCAGCATGCCGTCGGCGGTGATGGAGCGCACCATCAGCCCCAGGGTGTCGATGTGGGCGCACAGGCCGAGCTTCTTCCCCTTCTCCCGGCCGGGCACCGACACGATCACGCTGCCCTTGTTGGTGCGGCGGGTGGGGTAGCTGTGATCCCGGGCGATCTGCTCCACCTCCCGGGCCGCCTGTTCGGTGTAGCCGCTGGGGCTGTCGATGGCCAGCAGCCGCTGGGCAATGTTAAAGAGCTGCCCCCGCCCCTCGTCGATATTCAGATTCAGCATTTGCATCCGCTCCTCTTTTGTAGTATGATCAGCTTGCCCAGAGGGCCAAAGCCCTTTGGGACAAGCTGCCGGACTTTCTGAACCCTTTTCTGCGGGTTCAGAAAGTCGTTTGATTGCACGCGAAAGAAAACCCTGACGGTTTTCTTTCACACGATCTTTCCCTCCGAACCCTGCGGCTTGGAGGGGGTTTCGACAAACCAGCCTACGATATATCTTATACCAGATCACGGGAGCGATGCAACCATGGCGGAGGAAAAAACCAACGTAATGCGGATTTTAGACCAGAAAAAGGTGGCCTACACCCCCCACCACTACGCCCACCCCGACGGGGCGGTGGACGGGGTGAGCGTGGCCGCCCTCATTGACCGGGATCCCTCCTGCGTGTGCAAGACCCTGGTGACCCAGGGGGCCAGCAAAAAATACCACGTGTTCGTCATCCCCGTGGGAAGGGAGCTGGATCTCAAGGCGGCGGCCCGGGCGGCGGGGGAGAAGTCCATCGAGATGCTCAAACAGGCCCAGCTGCTCCCCCTCACCGGCTACGTCCACGGGGGCTGCTCCCCGGTGGGGATGAAGAAGCAGTTTCCCACCGTGCTGGACGAGAGCGTGGAGGGCCTGGACACCATCGTGGTCAGCGCCGGAAAGATCGGCGCCCAGGTGGAGCTCGCCCCGGCGGCCCTGTGCGGCCTGATCCGGGGGAAATTCGCCCCGGTGGCAAAATAATCAAAAAAAGCGGGAACTTTTTCCGGGCCGCGCCGTCTAAGAGACTGCTTACCCCAACACAGAAGGAGAATGGAAATGAAGAAAATCGGTACCCTTGCCCTGACGCTTGCCCTGGCCGGCTCCATGACCGTCCCCGCCCTGGCGGCGGAGGAGACCGCCGTGCCCATCTCCGCCGACACCGGCTACGGCACCGCCCTGGTGCTCAACGGCGAGACCCTGGATCTCACCGGCATCCCCGGCGTGGAGGGCGGCACCCTGCTCCCCCTGCGCCTGCTGGCCGAGGCCGACCACGGCTCCGCCTACTGGGACGAGGAGAACAACGAGAGCTGGTTCTACTTCGGCGACAACCGGATCACCGTGTCCTTCACCGACAACAGCGTCACCGTCAACGACGCCCCCGTGGAGGTGGACGGCGTGGCCGTGGTGGGCGGCGTCACCTTTGTCTCCGCCGACGTGTTTGACGGCTGGGAGGGCTACACGGTGAACCTGAACCCCGAGCTGGACGTGAACCACATCGACATCACCACCCCCAACAACGACCCCATGGTGAAGGCCGCCTACCAGATCATGGAGGACAGCGGCATGGCCTACGCCATGCGCACCGAGGGCAGCGAGGCCGAGCAGGCCTTCCAGCTGCCCGAGGGCTCCTTTGAGCAGGTCATCGCCTTCACCTCCATGAACACCACCCCCGACACCCTGGTGCTCGGCAAGCTGGCCGAGGGCGCCGACGAGGAGGCCGTGAAGGCCGCCCTGGATGCCCACCGCCAGGCCCAGCACGACACCTTCTCCTGGTATCTGTCCCAGAACCTGCCCAAGGTGGAGGACGCCCGGATCCTGGTGGAGAACGGCTACGCCTTCTACCTGATCGCCGAGGACGCCGACGCCGGCGAGGCGGCCTTCCACGCCTATGTGGAGGCCCAGACCCAGGCCTGAGCCCAGACCACGCAGCGTGTCGAAAAAGCCTCGCAGAGTTCCTGCGGCCGCAGCCGCAGGAATCAAATGAAAATCCGTCATTTCCGGCGACATGTGCGTCGGAAATGACACTTCTCATGGTGGAAGGGGCGACAATTTCGCAAGAAATCGAGGCCCTTCCGCCATGCAATCTTTCTCGAAAAAGTGGCTTCGCCACTTTTTCGACAGCCTGAGCGCCCGATCCCCGGAGGGATCGGGCGCGTTTTTTGCCCTTGACCAGAACGTATGTTCGAGTTATAATGGAGAAAAACGGGAGGGGGGAAAGCGGCGTGGAGCTGCTGGACAAGCTGACCATCCTGGCCGACGCGGCCAAGTACGACGCGGCCTGCACCTCCAGCGGGCTGGATCGCTCCGCCCGGCCCGGCGGGGTGGGCAGCACCATGGCCGCCGGCTGCTGCCACACCTTCTCCGCCGACGGCCGGTGCGTCACCCTGCTGAAGGTGCTGCTGACCAACCGCTGCGCCTACGACTGCGCCTACTGCGTCAACCGCCGCTCCAACGACCTGCCGAGGGCGGCCTTCACCCCCCGGGAGCTGGCGGAGCTCACCATCGCCTTCTACCGGCGCAACTACATCGAGGGGCTGTTCCTCTCCTCCGCCGTGTGGGGCGGCCCCGACCGCACCACCGAGGCCATGATCGAGACCCTCCGGCTCCTGCGGGAGGAGTACGGCTTCTATGGCTACATCCACGCCAAGGCCATCCCCGGGGCCGATCCCCTCCTCACCCGGCGGCTGGGGCTGCTGGCCGACCGGCTGAGCGTCAACATCGAGCTGCCCAGCGAGGCCAGCCTCAGCCGCCTGTGTCCCGACAAGGAAAAGGGGGCCATCCTGGCCCCCATGGCCCAGATCCGGGACGGCATCCGGGAGAGCCGCGGCGAGCTGGCCAAATACCGCCACGCCCCCCGGTTTGCCCCGGCGGGCCAGTCCACCCAGATGATCATCGGCGCCACGCCGGAGAGCGACAGGCACATCCTGACGCTGACCCAGGCCCTCTACGACAAGTACAAGCTCAAGCGGGTGTTCTACTCCGCCTATATGCCGGTGTCGGACAGCGCCCTCCTCCCCGCCCGGGCGGATTTCAAGCCGCCCCTGCTGCGGGAGCACCGGCTGTACCAGGCGGACTGGCTGCTGCGGTTCTACCACTTCCGGGCGGAGGAGCTGCTGGACGACACGGCCCCCAACTTCGACCCCCGGGTGGATCCCAAGTGCTCCTGGGCCCTGCGCCACCTGGAGTTTTTCCCGGTGGAGGTCAACCGGGCCGATTACGAGACCCTGCTGCGGGTGCCCGGCATCGGGGTGCGCTCCGCCCGGCGCATCCTCACCGCCCGGCGGGTGGGGCCCCTCACCTTCTCGGGCCTCAAAACCCTGGGGGTGGTGCTCAAGCGGGCCCAGTACTTCCTCACCTGCTCCGGACGGATGCTGGAGGGCCTGCGGGTGAACCCGGATGGGGTGCTCCGCCACCTGGTGGCCCTGGAGAGGCCCGCCCTGGCGGGCCATGAGCCGGAGCAGCTGTCCCTGTTTAATTGATAATTGAGAATGGATAATTGATAATTTCCGGGGACGAGGCCCCGGTAGGTTCAGATGATCCGCGCAGGGCGTCGACACGCTCCCCCATTCTCAATTATCAATTGTCAATTACCGGAGGTGTTTAGAGGTGAGCTGGACACAGGTCTCCTATGTGTACGACGGCAGCTTCGCCGGATTTCTCACCTGCGTGTTTGACAGCTACGCCAGCCGGGAGGAGCCCATGAGCTTCTCCACCCCGGAGGACGGGCGGCTCACCCTGTGGCCGGAGCGGCACATCGGGACAGACCAGGCCAGGGCCCGGCGGGTATACCAGTCCCTGGACAAAAAGCTGGGGGCGGAGGGGAAGCGGCTGGTGGTGCAGGGCTTTCTCACCTGCCTGGAGGAGAAGGAGCTCCACCTGTGGCGCTTCCTGCGGCTGGGCTACCAGCTGGGGCCCGGGTTCACCCGGGGCCTGGCAGACGAGCGGGTGGCCGCAGTGTGGAAGGCGGTACAGCACCTGACCGGGGAGGCCCACCTGCTGAAGGGCTTCACCCGCTTCTCCGAGCTTGACGGGGTGCTGGTGGGGGAGATTGAACCCAAGAACCGGGTGCTCCCCCTGCTGCGGCCCCACTTCTGCGCCCGCTACCCCGGCGAGAACTTCGTCCTCCACGACCGCACCCACCAGGAGGTTCTGCTCCACCGGCCGGGAAACTGGGCCATCGTGCCGGCGGAGGACTTCCGCCCCGGCGCGCCGGGGGAGGCGGAGCGGCAGTACCGCCGGCTGTGGCGGCGGTTCTACGACACCATCGCCATCGAGGGCCGGTACAACCCCAGGTGCCGCATGACCCAGATGCCCAAGCGGTACTGGGGCACCATGACGGAATTTCAGAGAGAAGAAGCGGAGAGAAAGGAGCTCACGCCATGAAAAAGGTCAGGATTACCGTGCTGCGCAAGGGGTTCTACCCCGATCTGATCCGGGCGCATCTGTCCGAGCCGCCGGAGGAGTGCGTCTGTGATTTCTTTCAGGAGGGGGATACATTTTTCTATACCGGCGGGGCGGAGATGCCGGCGGGCTTCTGCCCCTGGGCCTGGATCGACATCTACCGCTCTGTGTCCGCCCTCTCCTGCGGCGCCACCTACACACCCTGGCAAAAGCAGGACGGCGCCAGTGTGGTATGCTGTACCGACGGCCTGCGGCCTGTCACCTTCCTGCTGGAGGCCGAAGAGCAGTCTGCGTCGGCGCCTTGACGGGGGCGCGGGGACGGGCTTATAATCAGGGTGATCCCAAAGGCAAATACAGGCTGGAGGTTTTCAACATGGACGAGCTGCAAATTCTCAATCTGGCGGACGCGCCGGAGCACACCGAACAGGTCTCCCGCTGGCTGTGGGAGGAGTGGGCCAGGGCCGACGGCTACACCCTGGAGGAGATCATCTTCCGCACCCGCCACTCCATGCTGCGGGACACGGTGCCCCAGCAGCTGGTGGCCCTCTGGAACGGGCAGGCGGCGGGGACGGTGGCCCTGTGGCGCAACGACTGCAAGACCCGGCAGGATCTCTCCCCCTGGATGGCGGTGCTGTACGTGGATCCCGCGTTCCGCAACCGGCACATCGGGCAGGCGCTTCAGCGCGCCAGCATCGAGGCGGCCCGGGCGCTGGGCCGCTATGACTGGCTCTACCTGATCACCGAGCTGGAGGACTACTACGAAAAGACCGGCTGGGAGTTTGTGGGAGACGCCCCGGTGGGCCATGGCCACACGGAGAAGATCTACCGCTATCCCCTGTGACTGTCAAAAAAGCGGCCAGGCCGCTTTTTTGAAAAGACTGCGGCCCACTGCGCGCAAGGTTTGCCCCCTATAAGTGGCCAAGCCTCACACTTGTGGGCCGAGAAGTGTTTTCAGCCGCGCACATGTCGCGGCTGAAAACGGATTTGACTTCATTCGCGCCTGCGGGCGCGAACTCTGCGAGGCTTTCCTTCGGGGAGGGTTTTTCGACAGGCTGTGGGGGCTGATTCCAGATGGAATCAGCCCCCTTTTTTGTCCGCCGGGGCGGCGTTACTCGCCCAGATAGGAGAAGTGCATATAGTCGTGGTAGCCCTCGGAGTCGTCGCTGCTGTAGGCCCAGGCGTCTCCGCCCCAGCTCCAGCCGTGCTCGGCGAAGATGCGCACCACGGAGGAGCCGGGGGCGATGGAATAGGGGTTGGTGCCCGGCTCCCAGCAGCTGCCGGCCTCAATCTGGCCGTCGCGGATTTGGTAGTTCTCGTTGGCGTTGATGTCGATGGCGGTGCCGCAGTTGTGCTCGCCGGTGGCGGTGTCCCCCCGCCAGGAGTAGCCGCCCACGTCGTGGATGGGGAACTGCTCCGGGTCGTTGTAGATCTCGGTGAAGATCTCCACCACGTCCTGGGCGATGGCGCTGTGGACGGAGAGGCTCATGGTGGAGGCCGCCTTCTGGCCGTTCACCAGCTTCCACACCGGGATGATCACCGTGGTCATGGCCGCCTGGGCCTCCGCCTCGTTGGCAAAGCGCCGCTTGTTCTGGTCGCCGAAGAGGAGCAGGCACTTGCGGGGGTTCTCTCCCTGGTATGTGAGCCAGAAGTCCTGGAGATAGTAGTCGTCCCAGGTGGCGGTGCCCTGCTCCACCTGCTCCCAGAACTGCGCCTCCTGGATCTCGCTGTCCGTCATGGGGGTGAAGGCGAGGGTGTAGGTGTCGCAGGCGGTGCTCACCGCGTCCACGCTCTGGCCGGTATAGTCGTAGCTGTAGTAGCCCACATCCAGCTCGTTGGCCACCACGGACAGGGCGGCGTTCACCGTCAGCTCCATGGTCTGGTCGGGCAGGATGGCCTGGCCGGTGGTGCTGTCCACCGCGCGGATGGTGACGGTCTTCTCCTCCCCGCTGCGGCTGGCGTCCACCTTTTCCAGCGCCCGGACGATCAGGGTGGCTCCGTCGGCCCGCTGGAGGGTATCGGCACAGCCGAAGGAGCCGTCGGCCTTGCCGGTGATGATGTGCTGCTCCGCCAGGGCGGCCACCGCCTCCTGGTGCAGCTCATCCATCTGCCCCCAGTCGGTGAGGGCGGCGGGATCCACCGGCTCCTCCCAGCTCCAGTCGTAGTAGCTGTCCGCTTCCGGCAGGGCCCGGGCCAGCACCACGGCGGCGTCCTGCCGGGTCACCGGCTGCCCCAGGCTGTCGTAGGACACGGGCAGGCCGTCCCGCTCCCGCAGCAGGCGGGCCTCCACCGCGGCGGTGTAGCCCGCCTGATCCCAGGCCTCCCCGTCCGCCACAGCGGCGTCGTAGGCGCCGGGGGCGAAGGTGCGGGCCGTCATGGCCAGGAACTGCCCCCAGCTCAGGGCGCCGGAGGGGTTCATGGCCCCGCCGCCGGTGCCCTGGAGGATCCCCAGGCCGGCGGCCCGGCTCATGGTCTCATAGGCCCAGTGGCTCTCGGGCAGGTCGGTGTACGCCGCCGCCCGGGCGGGCACGGCCAGGGGCAGGGCCACCAGGCCCGCCGTCAGCAGTGCGCCGATTCTCTGTTTCATGTGCATGTCCATCCATCTCCCTGTCTCTAGTTCCGTCTCTGCGTTTGCGCTTTTTTACACCCGCTCCGCCAGGCCGGCCAGGCGGCACAGGATGGCCGCCGTCTCGGCCCGGGTGATGTGGGAGCTGCCGTTGAAATTGCCGTTCTGGTCGCCCTGGGTGATGCCAGCCCGGTACCACCGGTACACCACGCCGCCGTAGGGGGCGGACTGGGCCAGGTCGGGCACGGTGACATCGCTGTGGATGGCGGCCTTCTCGCTGTCGGGCACCGCCCGATCCAGGATGTCCACCATCTGGAAGCGGGTGGCCGGGCTGTTCATGGCGGAGAGGGGCACCTCGGCCGCGGTGAACAGGCCGCTGTCCACACAGTAGTCGTAGGCCCCCCGGTACCAGGGCTGGCCGGAACCGAAGGCGGGAACGGTCTCCCCCGCCCCCCCGGCACAGAGCCGGGCGGCCAGGGTGACCACCTCGGCCACGCTCAGGGTCTGGCTGGGGCTGAACCGGTTGGAGCCGGTGCCGTTCATCAGCCCGGCGGAGGCCGCCGTACCGGCGTACTCGGCGTACCACGCGGAGGCGGGCACGTCGGTGAAGGAGGCGGCCTAGCTGGGGTCAGGCTCGGGGTCGGGGTGGGCTCCGAGCCGACGCGCCGGCGGGATGGGCGGTGACGCCGCTGCCGTCCAGGGTGTAGAAGGTGGGGCGCCGCCGTCGGTGACGTACCACACCACGCCGTCCCCCCAGGGGATGGGCTGGCAGTCAGACAGGGGGGCCTGTGCGGTCTGGTACTGGCCGGGCTGCCCGTCGGCGGAGTAGGCCAGGTAGTAGAGGGTGTCGCTGACGGTGGAGCCGCTCTTGCCGTTCCACAGCATGTAGCCGCCGTCCAGGCCGGTGGGGGCCAGCACGGGGGTGGTGCAGCCGGGCAGGTTGATCTGCACCTGCCAGCTCCGGCCGCTGGCCTTGTCCATATAGTGGTAGTAGGGATACCGGTCGCCGCTGCCCTGGCCCGTGCCGTTGTAGCTGTAGGCCATGATGTAGCAGTCACGGGTCTCCGCCAGGCCGCCCACCGAGCCGCCGGTGGCGTTGGCCCCTGTGGCCCCGGCGAACTCCAGCATGTCGCCGTAGCTGCACCACTGGCCGTAGCGGGAGCCGGTGAACCTGCCCGTGCCCGCGTCGGCGTAGTACTTGGTGAACACCACGCTCCGGGGGTAGGCGTCGCCGTGATCCAGGGCCACCAGGCGGCCGTCCTCATCCACGAGGACGAACTGGTTGAAGGAGTGGCTCACATAGCCGTAGGAGATGTTCATCACGTCGTAATAGGAGTCGGTGATGGACATGTCGCTCTGCCGCACCGCCATGGTCAGGTTGGACTGGTGGTTGAGGCCGTCGTCGCTGGTGTACATCTCATGGCTGGTGCGGAGGTAGAGGTAGCCGCCGTACTCGTCGCACCGCAGGCTGCCAGCGTCGAAGGGCACGGTGGTGTTGGCCCCCCGCAGGCTGGCCTGCCCCAGGCGGTTCCAGTCCTTGTCGTACTTGACCACCCGGATGACCTCGGCGCTGTCGCTCTCGGAGGGGTTGGACTGGCCGAAGATCAGGAAGTTGTAGTCCTCCCCGGCGAAAAAGCCGCCCCAGATGGACAGCTCCATGGGCACCGTGCGGCTGGACTGGAGGGCGAAGGAGCTGTCATAGTCCTCCACCACGATCTGCCCGCCGGTGTACTCCACCCGGGTCAGGCCGCCGTTGTGTTCGTACAGGTACGAGGTCACCGGCCTGCTCCAGGTGGTGTAGTCGTTCTTGTGGATGTTGCGGCTTTGGGCCGGCCCGGCCGCCGCCGCCGTCCCCGGCACCAGGGACAGCACCAGCGCCGCCGCGCAGGCCAAGGCGCCCAGACGCCGCCATCGGGGTGTGCTGCGCATACGGAATTCCTCCTTTTTGCATGCCCTCCGCCCCCGGGGCCGGATTTCTTCCGGAAGCGAAGGAATCTCCCCTAAAGTGTAGCACTTTGGCCGTCCTGTTGCAATCAATTTTGTAGAACTTTACAAAAAAGGCGCGCCGCGGTTCTTCGCGGCGCGCCTGCCTCTGTGGCCTTACCGGACGCGGTAGATATAATCGGCCTTGCGGGGGGCGGGCTCCGGCCTGGCGTCGGCCCGGTAGCCCAGGATGCAGTGGCCGATGCCCTCGTAGGCGCCCTCGATGCCCCACTGCTTCAGCAGGGCCCTGCCCTCGTCGCTCTCAAACTCCTCCCGGGCCCGGTGGATCCAGCAGGAGCCCAGGCCCACCGCCTCGGCGGCGTTGAGCAGGTTGTCCATGACGCAGCTGCCGTCATACACCCGGTTGGGGTTGTCCAGCCCGGCCAGGACGACCAGCACCGTGGGGGCCCCGTAGAAGGGGTCGGCCTCCGGATTGCCCATGATGCCGGCGTTCATCCTCCGGAGCTGCGCGATGGCCTCCGGATTTTGTACCGCCACGATGATGGGGGACTGCCTGCCGTTGGCGGTGGGGGCGTAGGTGCCCGCCTCCAGCACCGCGTCCAGCTCGGCGTCGGTGATCTGCTCCGGCTTGTAGCTGCGGCAGCTGCGCCGCTCCTTCAATAGCTTGAGTGCTTCCGTGTTCATGCTGTGCCCTTCCTTTCGCTGCGGCGGAATGGCCGCCGGGATTTTCCTTTATGATAGCACAAAAGGGAGAAAAGGGAAATCCCTGTTTTTGTCAGGGGCCTGTCACCCGCAGGGGCGGGCCGTCCAGGGGGATCACCCGGTCGCACAGGGCCAGGATCTCCGCCTCGTGGCTGGAGAGCACCACCGGCACCCCCAGCGCCCGCACCCGGGCCAGCATCCGGGCGGCCCGCCCGGCGTCCACGCCGGTGAAGGGCTCGTCCAGCAGGTAGAGCCCCCCGCCGCAGGCCAGGGCCCGGGCCAGGGCCAGCCGCCGGCCCATGCCGCCGGAGAGCTGCCCGGGGCAGGACTTCTCCTCCCCCTCCAGCTCCGCCAGCTCCAGCCAGCGGGGGGCCTCCCCCCGGCGGGCGCGGGGGAGCACGTCGGTGATGTGCTGCTCCACCGTGCGCCAGGGCAGCAGGCGGTTCTCCTGGAACAGGAGCGTGGGCCGCTCCGGCACGGACACCGTGCCGCCCTCCACAGGCTGGAGGCCCGCCAGCACCCGCAGCAGGGTGGTCTTGCCGCAGCCGGAGGGGCCGGACAGGGCGGTGATCCCCTCCGCCGGCAGCTCCAGGGAGAAGCGGTTCAGCACCGCCTTCTCCCCAAAACAGACGGTAATATTCCGGACGGATATCACGCCTTCCGCCCCCTTCCCAGCCGCCGGAGGGCGGCCCCCAGGGCCACCTCCAGCAGGAAGCTCAGGGCGATAACCACCACCGTCCAGGCGAACACGTCGGGGGTCTCCAGGGTGATCTTGGCCCGGTAGAGCCGGGTACCGATGGCCAGCCGGGGCTGGCACAGCACCTCGGCGGCCACCCCGGCCTTCCAGGCCAGGCCCAGGGCGGTGGCACAGCCGCTGGCGAAGTAGGGCAGCACCGACGGCACATACACCAGCCGGAGGGTCTTTCCCCGGCCGAAGCGGTAGGCCCGGGCAGCCTCCAGCAGCAGGGGGTCGGTCTCCCCGATGCCGCGGCCCACATTGCCCCACACCACCGGCAGCACCATGAGGGCGGAGACGATGGCGGGCACGGAGCTGGTGGTGGGGGCCCACAGCAGCACCAGCACAATGAAGGAGGCCACGGGGATGGCCCGGATCACCTTCACCGCCGGGCCCAGCAGCCAGTCCGCCCAGGGGAGGGCGGCGGTGAGCACCGCGATTGCCGTCCCGGCAGCGGCCCCCAGGGCAAAGCCGCCGAAGATGCGGCCCAGGCTGACGGCGGCGGCCTGCCAGAAGGCGGGCTCACCCATGAGGGCGGCCAGCCGCCCCGCCACCAGCGTGGGGGCGGGCAGCAGCAGGTAGCCCCGCCCGGGCTGGTACACCGTGTCCACCCAGACGGCCGCAAGCTGCCATACCCCCAGCCAGAAGGCCAGGGGTATGACAACGCGGAGGATTTTCCTCGCTGTTAGATTACGGGATGTAGTAGAAGTCCTCACCGGGGATCGCTCCTCCGATCGAAGTGGGGTCGGCGTCAAAGAGCACCTGGTAGTAGTCGGCGATGCCCTTCATGTCCTCGCCGGTGACGCACACCATGTTGGCCTGGGGGATGGCGGCCTGGGCCACCGCGGCCTTGGGGACGATGCCGTACTGCTCGATGAGGGCGGCGGCATCCTCCGGATTGCTGTTGGCGTAGTCGATGGAGGCGGCGTACTCGGCCAGGATCCCGGGCACCAGCTCGCTGTTGTCCTCCAGCCACTCGGTGCGGGCCACCAGGCAGCCCATGGTAAAGGTGCCCTGGGCGCCGGATTCCGTCCAGGCGTCGTTGAGGTCGATGGCGTCCCGCACGTCGCTGTTCTGCATCATGACGGTGGTGGCGGCGGGCACGGGGAGCATGCACAGGTCGATGTCGCCGGAGGCCATGCGGGCGGTGAGCTCCTCACTGGCCAGCCACTGGATGTCCACATCGGCGGCGGGATCCAGGCCGTTTGCCTCCAGCAGGTAGTTGAGGACGTACTCGGGGTTGGAGCCCTGGCCGGTGGCGTAGAGGGTGCGGCCCTCCAGATCCGCCAGGCTGTTCACCGTGTCGCCGTTCTCCAGGATGTGGAGCACCCCCAGGGTGTTGAGGGCCAGCAGCTTTATGCCGCCGTCGGTGCGGTTGTAGAGGGTGGCGGCCAGGTTGGTGGGGATGGCGGCGATGTCCAGTTCCCCGTTGGTCAGCCTGGGCATGATGTCGTTGGCGGGGTCGGAGCCCAGGGTCACCTCATAGCGCAGCAGGGTGCCGTTGGACGGGTCGTAGGTGCCGTCCTCGATCTGGGCGTAGGCCGCGTCGCTGTCGGAGAGCATCTTGGCGGCCCCCATGCCGGTGGGGCCGCTGAGCAGGCCCAGGCGAATGGTCTGATAGGGGACGGCGGTCTCAGCGGGCGGGGTCTGGGTCTCCGCAGCAGGCGCGGTGCTCTCCGGCGGGGCGGTGTCCTCCGCCGGGGCCTGGGTGGAGCAGGCGGCCAGGCCCAGCGCCAGGGCCAGGCTCAGGGTCAGTGCAAGCAGCTTGCGTGTCATAGTTTCCTCTTCCTTTCTGTTCTAACAGGATTCCAGGGCGGCGGGATCCGGTATGCGGAACCGCTTCCCCGCCCGGCGCACCGCGCCCCGCGCCTCCAGGGCGTCCAGCGCCCGGTAGAGGGAGGCCCGGCTCACCCCCAGCCGCTGGGCCAGGCCGGTGGCGGAGCAGTCCAGCTCCGCCCACTCCCCGTCCAGGCGGGAGAGCAGGTACTGGGCCACCTTCCGCTCGGCGCTGCCGGCGGTGAGGGCGTCGATCTTGCCACTGAGAAACCGGATGCGCTCGGACAGGTAGGCCACATAGCTGCGGCACACCTCCGGGAAGCGGCCCATCAGCTCCTCCACCAGCGCCTGGGGCAGCAGGAGCACCCGGCAGGGGGTGCGGGCGGTGAGGGTGGTGGCGTAGTCCGGCCGGTCGTTGAACAGGGCGGCGGCGCCGAACAGTTCCCCCGGCCCCAGCACGTTCATGATCAGGGGGCCCTTGTTCACCTGAATGCGCCCCTCCAGCACCACCCCCAGGCTGCGCTGGAAGTGGCGGGGGTCGTAGAGCACCTCCCCCCGGGCCGCCCGCCGCCGGAGGGCGCGGGGGTCGGTGCGGGCCAGCTCCACCGCCTCCCGGGGGGCGCCCCGGAACAGGAAGGTGCCCGCCAGCAGGGTGCGCTCCGTGCTCTCCCGGCTGTCCATGGCCGCTGTCACCTCCGATTTTTGTCTCAAATGGTACAGTTAGTGTACCACGTTCTGGTAAAATGTCAAGGGCCGGTTTGCCCCAATTCCGCCCCGGCGGGGCGCAGACGGGGCGCCCGGGGCATAGGATGGGGCAAAACGGAAGGAGGGATACGCCATGGCAGCGTGTCAAGAGCAGCGGGCCCAGGCGGCGGCCCAGGCCATTCTCGCCCAGGGGCGGCAGCTGGCCCTGGAGCGGCTGGGGGGCGCCCGCGCCCCGGAGGAGGAGCCCATGAAGCGCCACCCCCACCCCATCCCCTGTCCGGCGGACTGCCCGTCCCCGCCGGGGGCGGAGGCGCTGGACAGGGTGCTGGAGGAGCTGGCCTGTCAGAACCAGCTGCTGCTGGAGCTGCTGTCGGCGGTGAACGGCCTCACCGCCGCGGTGCTCAGCATCCAGAGCCGGCTGTAGCCCGGGAGATCTTACATAAATGTGAAGGTTGCAAACTCCCCCTTGCCAGATGCCGTCCGATTTTGTATACTAGTGGGTGCTTGTTGACATAATTTTACCGAAGAGAGAAGGGGGCGCACGCCCGTGGCCCAACGCCGCCGTGTTCCGAGCCGCCAAGAACCCACCCGCCGGGAGCCGCCCAGCCGGCTCCGGAAAAAACCCCGCGTCTCCCCCGCCCGCCGGGCGTGGAAGATTTTTTACCGTATCCTGGTGGCCCTGTCCGCGGTCATTGTGGTGCTCTTCTGCGCCTACCGCCTGGCCGCCAAAAAGCCGGAGCAGGCCCGGGAGCCGGAGCCGCCCGCCCAGGAGAACCCGTCGGGCAGCCTCTCCCCCGAGCAGTCCGCCGACCCGGGGCGGCAGCGGCGTCCGGGTACCTATACCTTCCTGCTGGCGGCCAGCGACCAGTCCAGCGGCAACGCCGACACCATCATGGTGGCCGCCTACGACACCGAGGCGCAGACCGTGGGCATCGTCTCCGTCCCCCGGGACACCCTGCTGGAGGGCGGGAAGATCAACTCGGTGTACCACAAGGGGCCGGAGGCCCTGGCCGAGACGGTCACCGACCTGCTGGGCGTGCCCATCGACTACTACATCACCGTGGATGTGGAGGGCTTTGTGGCCCTGGTGGATGAGCTGGGGGGCATCGACTTCGACGTGCCGGTGCGCATGTCCTACGACGACCCGACCCAGGATCTCCACATCCACTACGAGGCGGGGATGCAGCACCTGGACGGGGAGGATGTGCTCAAGGTGGCCCGGTGCCGCAACAACTCCGACGGCCCCGGCTCCTACCCCGACAACGTCTACCTGGCCTATCCCGACGGGGACATCGGCCGCACCCGCACCCAGCAGCAGCTCATCTCCGCCATCCTGAAAAAGGCCCTGTCCAACCCCCAGAAGCTCAACGCCTATGTGGAGCTGTTCCTGGAGTACGTGGACACCGATCTGGAGTTCGGCGAGGTGCTGTGGTTCGCCCAGCCCGCCCTGGGCCTGGACTTCTCCTCCGGCTTCTCCAGCGCCACCCTGGAGGGGGAGAACGTGTACTACGTGGACAGCAGCGGCTACCGCTGGGGCTCCTGCTACCAGCTGGATCCGGAGGCCGCCCTGGAGACGGTGAACAGCCTCATCAACCCCTTAGACGAGCCCATGACCGCCGACGATCTGAACATCTTCCAGAAGTGAAGCGAAGCAATCAGCGCCCCGCCCCGGATTTTTCCGGGGCGGGGCGGTTTCGCGCTGCGGGCTCAGAGAATGACCACGGGCTTGATCAGGTCGCGGGGCTTGTCCTTCATGAGCATGAGGGCCTCCTCCATGTGCTCAAAGCCGTTGAAGCGGTGGGTGAGCATCTTGCCGGGATCCAGCCGCCTGGTGGACAGCAGGGCGGCCAGCTTCTCCATGCGGCGGCGTCCGCCGGGCATCAGGCCGCCGGCGATGACCTTGTGGCCCATGCCGCAGCCCCACTCCACCCGGGGAATGCGCACATAGTCGCCGGAGCCCAGGTAGTTGACGTTGCCGATGCGCCCGCCGGGCTTGAGCATGGTGATGGCCTGCACGAAGGTGTTCTCCGTGTCGCCGCCGGCCACCACCACCCTGTCCACGCCCTTGCCGTGGGTGAGGGCCATGATCTGCTCCACAATGTCGCCCTCTCTGTAGTTGATGATGTCGGTGGCGCCGTACTCCCGGGCCAGGGCGGCGCAGTCGGGGCGGGAGCCCACGGCGTACAGGTGGGCGGCGCCCCGCAGGGCCGCGCCCGCCACCGCCATCAGGCCCACCGGGCCGATGCCGATGACGCACACGTCGTCGCCGAACTGCACGTCGGCCAGCTCCACGCCGTGAAAGCCGGTGGGCACCATGTCGCTGAGCATCACCGCCGCGGCCATGTCGATGTCGGGGGGCAGCAGGGCCAGGTTGGCGTCGGCCTCGTTGACGTGGAACAGCTCGCCGAACACGCCGTCCTTGAAGTTGGAGAACTTCCACCCCGCCAGCATGCCGCCGGAGTGCATGGAGTAGCCGGCCTGGGACTCCAGCGCGCCCCAGTCGGGGGTGATGGCGGGGACGATGACCCGGTCGCCGGGTTTGAAGTCCTTCACCAGCGCGCCCACCTCCACCACCTCGCCCACGGCCTCGTGGCCGAGGATCATGTCG
This sequence comes from Flavonifractor sp. An10, assembly GCF_002161215.1. Lineage (GTDB taxonomy): Bacteria > Bacillota > Clostridia > Oscillospirales > Oscillospiraceae > Flavonifractor > Flavonifractor avistercoris. The sequence continues at coordinate 292,411 of NZ_NFMB01000006.1, read as the reverse complement.
TGGCGGTCGCCGATGGCGCCCTCCCAGACCGTGTGTACGTCCGAGGTGCAGGGGGACACGGCCAGGGGCTTCACCAGCGCGTCCAGCGGGCCGCAGGTGGGTGCGTCCTTCTCAATCCAGCCGGTCTTTCCGATCCCGAGCATTGCAAATCCTTTCATGGCTCCGTCACGTCCTTTCTATATCTCTGAACTGTCTGGTTCAGTTGTGCACATAACCTATCATACTTAAACTGAAAAGTCAATATAAAAATTGAAATTATATGTTAAATTTTTATACTGCTAGTATAAAGCAGGGAAAGGCAGGACAGAGCCCCCGGCGGATCAGACCGCCGGGGGCTCTGTTTTGAGAATAAAAACACGGTCAGCGGGACAGATTGGCCTCGATATAGCTGGTGAGCCAGGCGCTGTCTTCCGGGGCGTCGGTGGAGCAAGTCCAGGTTCCGTCCGCCTCCACAACAAACTCCGCGGTGTGGGGCTCCGTCGCCGTGCCGCCCACCAGAATCACGTGGGTGCTCCCGTCGACACCCTCGTCGGTACGGACATAGGCCTCACTCTCGCTGAACCGGCCGGTGATGTCCGTCGTTTCGCCGCCCACCGTCAGCAGGACTTTACCGTCCTCCACCGCGAGCTGGGGATCCAGCCAGATTAGGCCGCTGCTGGAATCCTGCTCCACGGGCTCGCCGCCGCTGGGGGCGGGGATGCCGTGCTCTGCCTCATAGGCGGCCCGCCAGGCGGGGTAGGCCGGGGACTCCGGGGGCAGATAGCCCGTACTGGCGGTGTAGCCGCCCCCCTCGTCATAGAGATATTCGAAAAGCCCGAAGCTCTCCAGCGTGCCGCCCACCACGATGTCGTGGGTAAGGCCGCCCTCATCTACATAGGAGTAGACATAGGGCTCGGTCTCGGAAAATTGCCCGGTGATGTCCAGCTCCTCCCCGGTCTCCGTGGTGAACCATGCTCGGTCGTTCCGAACCTCCACAGGATAGGACTCATCCAAACTGGTGCCAGAGACGGTGGAGTATTCGGTGCCATCCTCGTTGACGCCGTACTCGATGGTGGCGCCGGTGTGGAAAGTGATGCGGCTGAGGACGCCGGAGGCGGCCAGGGCCCCCGCGGTGAGGGCGGCGGCCACAACGGCGGCGGTGATGAGGATGCGGATGGGGCGTCTGGGTTTGGCAGTCATGGCAGTTACCTCCGATTTTGGTTGGGAACAGCGGGAGGCCAGAGCGGAGCGCTGGGCCTCCACCTGCTCCGGGGGGGCATAGGTCTGGGCCAGGGCCTGCTCAAAGGTTTTTTGATACAGCTTCTTCATAGCCGAGTTCCTCCAGCTTCTTCCTCAGTTGTCGTTTGGCCCGGTAGAGCCGGGCGGAGAGGGCCGGGGCCGTGGTGCCGAACTGTCGCGCCAGCTCGGCCGCGGAGAACCCCTCGTAATAGCGCAGGTGGAGCAGGGCCCGGTATTCCGGCTCCAGCTCCCCCAGGGCGGCGAAGAGGCCGGCCTCCTCCGGCTCCTGGAAGCTGAGCCGCTCCAGGGCGGTATCGTCCTCCTCCCGCCGCTTTTTCCAGGGGGAGGCGAGCAGATCCCGGCAGCGGTTTACCGTCACCTTTGCCAGCCAGGGCCGCTCCTTCCCCGGGGCGGGGGGCTTTTCCAGCAGGGTGAGGAACACCTCCTGGCAGATGTCCTCCGCGTCCTGGGGGGAGCGGGTATAGCTGAGAGCCAGGCCGTACACCATGGAGCGGTATCGGTCGAACAGGGGGAGAAATTCCGCTTCGGTCATCCCGGCGCCTCCTTTCGTCGTTTGTGGCCACACTGATCAGACGGTTCAGCGGGGGCGGATCTGACGGAGAAAGTCCGCTTTTTCCCAAAAAGCGCGTTGTCAATCCGGGGGCCATTTGGTATAATACCATACTGGGAGAGGGTGTCCAGCCCTGTCCCAAATACGACGAAAAGTGAGAGATCGCACATGAATACCCGCTATGACGTGGCCATTCTGGGCTGCGGCGAGGCCGGCATCTTCGCCGGCTACGAGCTCATGCACCGCAGCCCCGGCCTCAAGGTGGTCACCCTGGATCAGGGGGCCGACATCTACACCCGCAGCTGCCCCATCGTTGCCGGCAAGGTGAAGGAGTGCATCCACTGCAAGGTGTGCGACACCATGTGCGGCTTTGGCGGCGCCGGCGCCTTCTCCGACGGCAAGTACAACTTCACCACCGCCTTCGGCGGCTGGCTCACCGACTTCATGCCCAAGAAGGAGGTCATGGAGCTCATCGACTACGTGGACTCCATCAACATGAAGCACGGGGCCACCGACCAGGTCTACTCCACCGAGACCCCGGAGGCCAGGGCCCTGGAGAAGAAGGCCCTGGAGTACGACCTGCACCTGCTCCAGGCCCGGTGCAAGCACCTGGGCACCGAGAACAACCTGCGCATACTCCAGAGCATCTATGAGGAGGTGCGCCAGGGCATCGAGTTCCGCTTCCGCACCCAGGTGGTGAAGATCGAGAACCTGGGGAAGGAGGGCTACCGCCTCATCACCGACAAGGGGGACGAGGTGGACTGCACCTGGCTCATCGCCGCCCCCGGCCGCTCCGGCGCGGAGTGGTTTGCCAACCAGTGCAAGGAGCTGGGGCTGGAACTGCTCAACAACCAGGTGGACATCGGCGTGCGGGTGGAGCTGCCCGCCAAGGTGTTTGAGCACATCACCGACGTGGTGTACGAGTCCAAGCTGGTCTACCGCACCAAGCAGTACGGCGACCAGGTGCGCACCTTCTGCATGAACCCCTACGGCCACGTGGTGGCCGAGAACGTGGAGGGCATCAACACCGTCAACGGCCACTCCTACTCCGACCCCAAGCTGAGAAGCGAGAACACCAACTTCGCCCTGCTGGTGTCCAACCGCTTCACCCAGCCCTTTAACGAGCCCTACCGCTACGGCAAGCACATCGCCTCCCTGTCCAACATGCTGGCCGGCGGCGTGCTGGTGCAGCGGTTCGGCGACCTGGTGAAGGGCGTGCGCACCAACGAGCACCGCATGAGCAAGTCCTTCACCCGCCCCACCCTCACCGCCGCCGTGCCCGGCGATCTGTCCCTGGCCCTGCCCAAGCGGCAGCTGGACGACATCATCGAGATGATCTATCAGCTGGACAAGCTGGCCCCCGGCACCGCCAACTATGACACCCTGCTCTACGGCGCGGAGGTCAAGTTCTACTCCGCCCGGCTGGCCCTGTCCAGCGAGCTGGAGACCGCCCTGCCCGGCTTCTTCGCCGCCGGCGACGGCGCCGGCATCACCCGGGGCCTGGCCCAGGCCGGCGCCTCCGGCGTCAAGGTGGCCCAGGTGATCCTCAACCGGCTGAAATAAGGACGCGCCTGCCCGGCCGGGGGGCTTACGCTGTAACGCCCCCTCGGCTCGGGACGGGCGTAAAAATTGGGGCCCCCGCGGCGACCCAACGGAGTGGTCGCCGTGGGGAGAGGAGGCCCAGCGGAGGGAATGAGCTTTCGGGCTTGCCCGGAAGCGAACGATCCGTAGCTTGGGCCGACGATGTAGGGCGCGGCATCCTTGACGCGCCGTTTCCCAGCCACAGCAGCCGCCCCGGTATTTCGGAGGCATGGCGCCGACGGCGGCCCGGCGGGCCAAGTGGGTACAGCGCAACCACTCCCAAGGCTTGCAGGGTAATCCCGATGCGTGCCGCCCGAGGCGCGGCAGCGCCTGTATACAGAAGCGTCAAGAGAGCGGGCGGCAATGCACGCCCGGTCTTTGCCCTGCCCGTACAACCCACCGCCGCCATGAGCCCCCGTTTTTGGGGGGTGCCGGGGGCACACCCCCGGCCCTTTCTTTCCCACCGCTTTCTTTGGGAAAGAAAGCGGTGCCCCGGCCGGGCAGGCCCGCTCCGCGAGGGGGGGCATCCTCTATGAGCGGGCGGCCACAGGTCGCCCCTACAGACGGCGCGCCGAGTCGTCGCGCCCCACGGAGCCGACGGTTGCAGAGGCGAACGGGCGGATCATATCCGCCCCTGCGAACGGCGAAACAGGCGGACAGTATCCGCTTAGTCAAAAAGTCCGCCGGGATGCCGCGCCCTCCCGGCGGGGGAAATCCGAACAAATTGTAAATTGTGAAGGGCCGCCGGCGGGGAAGCGGCCCTTTCTCATTGCTTTTTGGGGCGCGGAGGTGTAAAATACCATGGACTTGGTATGACCCGGCGTCCGCCGCAGGCCGCCGACGATACAGAAGGAGGACAAACTCTATGAACTACACGTTTGCCCAGTACAAGGAGAGCGCAGACTACATCCGCAGCCGCATCGGCGGCTTTGCCCCCAAGGTGGCCATGGTGCTGGGCTCCGGCCTGGGCTATATGGGCGACATTGTGGAGAACCCCATCGTGGTGCCCTACCAGGACATCCCCCACTTCAAGGTGTCCACCGCCCCCGGCCACAAGGGCCAGCTGGTGTTCGGCACGCTGGAGGGCCAGAACGTGGCCGTGATGCAGGGCCGGATGCACCACTACGAGGGCTACTCCTATGAGGAGGTATCCTACGCGGTGCGGGTGCTGCGCCTGCTGGGCTGCGGCACCCTGATTGTCACCAACGCCGCCGGGTGCATCAACCTGGAGTGGAAGGCCGGGGAGCTGATGCTCATCACCGACCACATCAAGTTCTTCCTGGAGTCCCCCCTGCGGGGGGAGAACCTCCCCGAGTTCGGCGTCCGCTTCCCCGACGCCTCCCACCTGTACACCCCGGCGCTCCAGGAGCTGGCCCGCCAGACCGCCAAAGAGCTGGACATCCCCCTGCGGGAGGGCGTGTACATGTACTTCCCCGGCCCCCAGTATGAGACCCCGGCGGAGATCCGGGCGGCCCGGGTGCTGGGCGCCGACGCGGCGGGCATGTCCACCGCGCCGGAGGTGATCACCGCCGGCCACTGCGGCATGCAGGTGCTGGGCTTCACCCTGCTGAGCAACATGGCCGCGGGGATCCTGGATCAGCCCCTGTCCGAGCAGGAGGTGCTGGACGCGGCGGCGGCCTGCCGGGACAAGTTCTCCCGCCTGGTGCTGGCCTGCCTGAACAAGCTGGATTAAAAAGGAGATTGTCATGTCCATTCTGATTCACAACTGCACCGCCGCCCTGATGGACGAGGCGGGCACCGTGCTCCCGGGCGCCTTTGTGGCGGTGGAGGGCACCCAGATCACCTATGTGGGCACCCAGCGGCCCCAGGGCAGCTTTGAGGAGGAGATCGACGGGGAGGGCGGCGTGCTCATGCCCGGCTTTGTCAACGCCCACACCCACGTGCCCATGACCGCCATGCGGGGCTACGGCGACGGCAACAACCTCCAGGACTGGCTGCACAACTATATCTTCCCGGTGGAGGCCCGGTGGGACGACCGGGCCATCCGGTGCTGCACCGACCTGGGCCTGGCGGAGATGATCGCCTCCGGCGTCACCTGCATCGCCGACATGTACGGCCACTCCCCGGCCATCGCCCAGGAGGTGGCCGCCGCCGGCATCAGCGCCAACCTGTCCGTGGGCGGCGTCCAGTTCACCGACGACTTCAACCCCGACACCCACAACGACTGCCGGGTGCAGCGGGAGCTGACCGAGCAGTGGCACGGCTATAACGACGGCCAGATCCTGGTGGACGCCTCCGTCCACGGGGAGTACACCTCCCACCAGCAGCTGTGGCGGTGGATGGCCGGCTACGCCCGGGAGCACGGCCTGGGCATGCACGTGCACATCTCCGAGACCCGCAGCGAGCACGAGGAGTGCCTGGCCCGCCACGGCAAGACCCCCATCCAGGTTCTGAACGACTACGGCGTGTGGGACGGCCGGGCCATCGCGGCCCACTGCGTGTGGACTACCCCCGAGGACTGGGCCGTCATGGCCGAAAAGGGGATCTCCGCCGTCCACAACCCCATGAGCAACCTGAAGCTGGGCAGCGGCATCGCCCCCGTCCCCGCCATGAAGAAGGCGGGGGTCAACGTGTGCCTGGGCACCGACGGGGTGTCCTCCAACAACTGCACCGACTTCTTCGGCGATCTCAAGATCGCCGCCATCCTCCACAACGGGGCCGGCTGCGACCCCCTGGCCCTGCTGCCCATCGACGCCCTGCGCATGGCCACCGCCAACGGCGGCAGGGCCCTGGGCCGCAAGACCGGCGTGATCGCCGAGGGGTACACGGCGGATCTGATCCTGGTGGACTTCTCCCACCTGAACCTGACCCCCTGCCACAGCGTGCTGTCCAACCTGGCCTACGCCGCCCACGGCAGCGATGTGCGCATGAATATGGCCCGGGGCAGGGTCATATACAAGGATGGGGACTTCCTCACCATCGACATCCAGCGGGTGAAGCGGGAGGTGGCGGACTACGCCCTCCCCCTGCTCTTCCAGACCAAGTAAGGGGGCCAATCCTGTTGTCCAAACGCAACACCTTCTACGGCGCCGCCGCCATCCTGACGGTGAGCACCATCCTGGTGAAGATCATCGGGGCCATCTTCAAAATCCCGCTGATTGCAATCCTCCCCGAGGAGGCCTACGGCGACTTCAACGGGGCCTATAACATCTACTCCTTCTTCCTCACCATCTCCACGGCGGGCCTGCCCGTGGCCCTGTCCAAGACGGTGTCGGAGTGCCACACCCTGGGCCGGGAGAACCAGAAGCGCCAGGTGTTCCGGATGGCCTTCGGGGCCTTCCTGTTCATGGGCCTGTTCAGCTTTATCTGCATGTCCCTGTTCGGGCAGATCGTGGCCACCTACGTCATCGGCAACGAGAAGGCCGTGTTCTGCGTGTGGGCCCTGGCCCCGGCGGTGCTGTGCACCTGCTGCTGCTCCGCCTTCCGTGGCTACGCCCAGGGGCACATGAACATGCTGCCCACCGCCATCTCCCAGATTATCGAGGCCCTGTGCAAGCTGGTGCTGGGCCTGGGCCTGGCCATGCTCATCATGCGCCTGACCATCTGGCCCGACGACATCCGCAACCAGCTGGCCGCCTCCGGCGCCCTCATCGGCGTCTCCTTCGGCAGCATCCTGTCGGTGCTCTACCTGGCCTTCAACCACGTCCGCACCCGCCGCCGGGAGAGCACGCCCGCCACCGACCGGGCCGACCGGTGCCGCACGGTGCTGGTGCGCCTGCTCAAGCTGGCCATCCCCATCACCCTCAGCTCCTGCTCCATGTCCCTGGTGACCATCATCGACACCAACCTGGTGAACAACCAGCTCCAGAGCGTGTTCACCGCCATCCAGGGGGGCCTGGCCGGGATTGAGAACAGCTTTCTGGACATCTTTCCCAAGGCGGTGCAGGTCTTTGCGGAAAACGTGGCCGCCCAGCAGGCGGATCTGTTCAACCAGCTGATGACGGCCTTCCGGGAGGGAGCCGCGGCCGCCGACTTCGGCACCACTCTGGATCCCATCCTGGACTCGGCCCGCAGCCTGTACGGCACCTACAGCAAGACCATGAGCGTCTACAACCTGCCCTTTAACCTGATGATCCCCCTGACCGCCTGCATCGTCCCCGGCATCTCCGCCTGCCTGGCCCGGCGGGACGGCCTGGGGGCCCAGCGCATCACCGAGTCGGCCATGCGCATGGCGGCCCTCATCGCCCTGCCCTGCGGCTTCGGCCTCATGGCCCTGGGCGGCCCCATCATGGAGGTCATCGCCCTGGGCAACGTGGACACCGGCATCGCCGGCCCCATCCTGTCCATCCTGGGCATCGCCTCCATCTTCGTGTGCTTCCAGCTGGTGGGCACCGCCATCCTCCAGGCCAACGGCATCGTCAACCTGCCCATCATCACCGTGATCATCGGCGGGGTCACCAAGATCGTGGTCAACTACACCCTGGTGGGCAACCCCAAGATCATGATCTTCGGCGCTCCGGTGGGCACCCTGTGCTGCTTCGCGGTGATCTCCACCCTCAACCTGCTCATCATCAAGCGGGCGGTGCCCCATCCGCCCCGCTATCTGGTGGCCCTGGGCAAGCCCCTGCTGGCCTCGGTGATCATGGCCGCCGCCGCCTGGGGCAGCCACGGCCTGCTCTCCCGGGTGCTCTACGGCAGCCTGGGCAAGGATATGCTGGCCACCGCCGGGGCCATCCTGGTGGGCGTGGTGGTCTACGCCGTCCTAGTGCTGGCCCTGCGCACGCTGACCCATGAGGATCTGGAAATGATGCCCGGCGGCAAGAAGTTGGCGAAGATTCTGCATATCCGCTGAGATTTTTGGAAAAAAAGGTTGCAGGAGGCCATGAAATATGGTAGATTTTCAGTATAAGGATTCCTACGGCGTCAAGGACTTGGAGGAAATTGTCCGCATACTCCGCGCCCCCGGGGGCTGCCCCTGGGATGCGGAGCAGACCCACCAGTCCATCCGCCGGAATTTCCTGGAGGAGGCCTATGAGGCCGTGGAGGCCATCGACGAGGGCAGCCCCGAGCACCTGGAGGAGGAGCTGGGGGACGTGCTGCTCCAGGTGGTGATGCACGCCCGCATGGAGCAGGAGGCCGGCCGATTCGATCTGGACGGCGTGGCCGACGGCATCTGCAAAAAGCTCATCTACCGCCACCCCCACGTGTTCGGGGACGTGGCGGTGTCCGGCACCGGGGAGGTGCTCTCCAACTGGGAGGCCCTCAAGCGCAAGGAAAAGGGACAGGCCACCAACACCGACGCGCTGGAGGCCGTGGCCCGCGCCCTGCCCGCCCTGTGGCGGGCGGAGAAGGTGCAGAAGAAGGCCCGGAAGGCCGGCTTCGACTGGCCCGACGTGTCCGGTGCGCTGGACAAGCTGTCCGAGGAGCTGGAGGAGCTGAAGACCGCCGCGGCCGAGGGCACCAACGTGGCCGAGGAGCTGGGCGACCTGCTCTTCTCCGCCGTCAACGCCGCCCGCTTCCTCAAGGTGGATCCGGAGGACGCCCTCAACGGGGCCACCGACAAGTTCATCGGCCGCTTCCGGAAGGTGGAGGCCCAGGCCGCCGCCCAGGGGAAAGCCATGGAGGACATGGGCCTGGAGGAGCTGGACGCGCTGTGGGAGCGCGCGAAGGAGACTTAAGGGCGGTTTCCGCCTTAAGTAATAGTACCAAGAACGGGGGGCAGCCCCCAGAAAACACAGGAGGAGCAAGTGACATGAATAAAGCAGAACTCATCAATGCCGCCGCCGAGAAGGCCGGCCTGTCCAAGAAGGATACCGAGGCCGCCGTCAACGCCGCCATCGACGTCATCTCCCAGTGCCTGGCCGAGGGCGACAAGGTTCAGCTGGTGGGCTTCGGCGCCTTCGAGGTGAAGAGCCGCGCCGAGCGCATCGGCCGCAACCCCAAGACCAAGGAGAGCATCAAGATCCCCGCCTCCAAGGTGCCCGTCTTCAAGCCCGGCAAGGCGCTGAAGGACATCGTTGCCAAGTAAGCAGGTTTTGTAATGATACCGGGGCCGCCGCGTGTTCGCGGCGGCCCCGTGGTTTTGGAGGAATCATGCGGCTGGACAAATGGCTGAAGGTTTCCCGCCTGATCAAGAGGCGCACCCCGCAAAATCCCTGATTTTGCGGGGGCCCCGGATTCCATCCGGGCCGCCGGAAGTGAATTCCGGCGGCCGCAAGGCGCCCTGACGGGCGCGCTTGCACGGCGGTTTCCGCCGGCGGCCTTCCAAGGAGGCCGCGGTGCGCCGATTTTACTCCCAAAGGATTGTGGTTTTATGCGACTGGACAAATGGCTGAAGGTCTCCCGCCTGATCAAGAGGCGCACCGTGGCCAACGAGGCCTGCGACAACCAGCGGGTCACCGCCAACGGCAGGCCGGTGAAGGCCAGCTACGACGTGAAGGAGGGGGACGTGCTGGAGCTGCGCTTCGGGGAGCGCACCGTGAAGGTGGAGGTGCTCTCCGTGGCCGAGCACGTGGGCAAGGCAGACGCCCCGGCCCTCTACCGGGAGCTGCGATAGAGCGGACATCAAAACGGGGGCGGCCGCATCTGCGGCCGCCCCCGCTGCCTGCGCCCTATTCCAATAAATCCGGGCCGGGCAGATCCATCTGCCGCTTGCGGGCGGCGGAGTGGGCCAGCTTGTCCGCCAGGGCATCCCGGTCGCCGGAGGCCAGGGTGTCCCGGTAGGCCTGGAGGTTGCCCAGCAGCCGGTCCAGCACCGAGAGCAGGGCGGGCCGGTTGAGGGAGAACAGCTGAGTCCAAAGCCCCACATCCAGGGCGGCCACCCGGGTGCAGCCACGGAAGGAGGAGCCCTCAAAGCCCCGGCAGTCGAACAGCTCCGGGTCGTCGCACACCGCCACGGCGATGATGTGCATCACCTGGCTGGTGTAGGCGATCAGGGCGTCGTGGGCCTCCGCCGTGGTGCGGCACACGTCCTTGCAGCCGATGTACTCCGCCAGCCGTTCCAGCAGGGCGATGTGCTCCGGTTTGCTGCGCTCCCGGGGCACCAGCAGGAAGTGGGAGCCCCGGAACATCTCGGCAAAGGCGTGCTCCACACCGGAGAACTCGGTGCCCGCCATGGGGTGGCAGCCGATGAAGTCCACCGTGTCCGGCAGCACCTCCGCCGCCTCCAGAATGGCGGTCTTGATGCCGCACACGTCCCACACTAGGGCCCCAGGCTTGAACTGCTCCCTGTACTGGGCCAGGAAGTCCACGATTCCCTGGGGGTGGAGGGCCAGGGCCACCACGTCGGCCTTGGGCACCACGTCGGCGGCCTTTTCCGTGACCCGGTCGCCCACCCCGTGCTCGGCGGCATAGCGCAGCGTGGGCTGGGACACGTCCACGCCCACGATCTCAAAATCCTCAAAGCCCTTCAGGGCCAGGGCCAGCGAGCCGCCAATGAGGCCCAGGCCCACAATGACAAGGGTGCGTTTCATATACCATTCCTCCTGACCGGCGGGGGCGAGCCCCCGCCCTACGATTCAGAGCCGTGAGCGGTCTGTCCCCAGTTACAGCTCCCGGCCGGCGCAGGGGGCCAGCTGGGCCAGCCTGCCCATGAGGGCGTCGAACTGCTCCGGGGTGATGGACTGGGCCCCGTCGCACAGGGCGTGGGGCGGGTCGTTGTGCACCTCGATGAGCAGGCCGTCGGCCCCGGCGGCGATGGCCGCCATGCTCATCCGCTCCACCATCCACGCCTTGCCGCAGGCGTGGGAGGGATCCACCACCACCGGCAGGTGGGACAGCTGCTTCACCGCCAGCACGGCGGAGAGATCCAGGGTGTTGCGGGTGAAGGTCTCAAAGGTGCGGATGCCCCGCTCGCAGAGGATCACCTTGTTGTTGCCGCCGGCCATGATGTACTCCGCGCTCATGAGCCACTCCTCGATGGTGGAGGACAATCCCCGCTTGAGCAGGATGGGTTTGGAGGTCTTGCCCAGCTGCTTCAAAAGGTCGAAGTTCTGCATGTTCCGCGCCCCCACCTGGATCACGTCCACGCACATCTCGAACATCTCCACGTTGTCGGTGGACATGATCTCGGTGACAATGGGCAGGCCGGTGGCCGCCTTGGCCTCCTGGAGCAGGCGGATGCCGTCGTTGCCCATGCCCTGGAAGGAGTAGGGGGAGGTGCGGGGCTTGAAGGCGCCTCCGCGCAGGGCGGCGGCACCGCTGGCCTTCACGGCCCTGGCCACGGCCACGATCTGCTCCTCGCTCTCCACCGAGCAGGGCCCGGCGATCACCGCCAGCTTTTTGCCGCCCACGGCGGCGCCGCCGCCCAGGTCGATCACCGAGTCCTCCGGGTGGTACTTCCGGTTGGACTTCTTGTAGGGCTCGGTGACCCGCATGACCCGATCCACGCCGGGCAGCAGGGACAGCTTCTCCTGGTCGATGTGCTCGGCATTGCCCTCCGCGCCCAGGATGGTGGTCTCCGCCCCCTTGGACACCATGACCTTGACGCCGCCCTCCTCCATGGTGTGAATGGCGGCCTCCAGCTGCTCAGGGGTGAACTCCCGCTTCATAATGACGACCATATTCCAAAACTCCTTTCCAAATTCCAAAAACAAAAAACCCGCGTCCGCCCAAAGGCGGCCGCGGGTTCCATGAACTCTGTGCAGAGTGTCCCGGGTTCCCTGGCTGGCCGGTTATGGGCAGGCAAAAGCACCGCTATCGTAATAGCGGTAATAGCCGTACTCATAACCGATGGCCTTGCGCATGAACGGGTCACACTCCTTCTTGTGAGAGACTTTAGCACGTTTTGGTGTGAAAGTCAAGAGGAAATTATCCTTGATTTCCTACCTCTATTATGGTATTATATTGTCAGAAAAGGTGGGATAGGCATGAAAATTTCCACGAAGGGCCGCTACGCCCTGCGCCTGATGCTGGACATCGCCCTGAACAGCCACGGCGCGGCGGTGCCCCTGCGGGACGTGGCCCAGCGGCAGGAGATCTCGGATAAATACCTGGAGCAGATCGTGACCCAGCTCTCCCGGGCGGGCCTGGTGCGCTCGGTGCGGGGGGCCGGCGGCGGCTACCTGCTGACCCGGGAGCCGGAGGAGTACACCGTGGGGGAGATCCTGCGGGTGCTGGAGGGCAACCTGGCCCCGGTGAGCTGTGTGGATCAGGACGACACCTGCCGCTGCGGCCGGGCCGACCGGTGCGTCACCATGGAGGTGTGGCAGCAGATCCAGGCCGCCGTCTCCGGTGTGGTGGATCACCTGACCCTGGCGGATCTGGTAAACCGGTATCACGACAAATGCGGCGGCGAAACCGCGTAAAACAGTCCAAAATCCCCGCCACGGCATAGCCGTGGCGGGGATTTTGCTGTCTGCGCCCGTCAGCCGAACAGCCCGGCGGAGAGGTACCGCTCCCCGGTGTCGGGGAGGATCACGGCGATGGTCTTCCCCGCCATGTCCGGCCGGCAGGAGAGGGCCCGGGCGGCGTGGGCCGCCGCGCCGGAGGACACGCCGGCCAGCACCCCCTCGCTGCGGGCCAGTTCCCGGGCGGCGGCGTAGGCCTCGTCGCCGGTGACGGTCATGATCTCGTCCACCACGGACAGCTCCAGGGTGCCGGGGACAAAGCCCGCACCGATGCCCTGGATCTTGTGGGGCCCCGGCCTGCCGCCGGAGAGGACGGGGGACTCGGCGGGCTCAACCGCCACCACGCGGACGGCCGGGTTCTGCTCCTTGAGGTAGCGGCCAGTGCCGGTGATGGTGCCGCCGGAGCCCACAGCGGCCACCAGCACGTCCACGTTCCCCTCGGTGTCCTCCCACAGCTCGGGGCCGGTGGTCTCGTAGTGGGCCCGGGCGTTGGCCGGGTTGTTGAACTGGTCGGGCATCCAGGCGCCGGGGGTGGTCTCCAGCAGCTCATTGGCCTTGTCGATGGCCCCGGCCATGCCCTTTGCCCCGTCGGTGAGCACCAGCTCCGCCCCCAGGGCGGAGAGCAGGGCGCGGCGCTCGGCGCTCATGGTCTCCGGCATGGTGAGCACCACCCGGTAGCCCCGCAGGCGCCCGATGTAGGCCAGGGCCACGCCGGTGTTGCCGCTGGTGGGCTCCACGATCACCGCGCCGGGGCGCAGGATGCCCCGCTCCTCGGCGTCGCGGATCATGTACAGCCCCGCCCGATCCTTGGCGGAGGACAGGGGATTGAAGCTCTCCAGCTTGGCAAGCAAGCCGCCGCCGGGGGCGAACCGCTCCAGCCGGAGCAGGGGGGTGCGCCCGATCAGCTCGGGCAGGGTGTTGGCAATGCGCATAGGCGGAGCCTCCTTTTCTTTTTCCCCAGTATAGCACGCCGTCCCCCGCCGCACAAGGGCGGCCCGGCGCAAAATCCGCCGGGCCGCCCCTGCACGCGTTCAAAAGAGCGTCTTTTCATTTTCCACAAACAGCCGGTCGTTGATCTCCCCCAGGGAGATGCCGTGCACCAGGCCGTAGCTGATGACGGCGTCCCGCTTGTGGCGGGGATAGAGCTGGGCGAAGCCGGCCTGCCGCAGCAGCTCCTGGGTCTCCTCCAGGGTGGCCTCCAGCCCCAGGCACAGGCAGAGCAGCCGATCCCGGGAGGGGCTGCGCCGGCCGGAGAACACCTGGTGGAGGTAGACCTCGCTCATGCCCGCCCGCCGGGCCAGGGCGGCCTTGGAGATGGACTTTTTTTCGTAGAGCTCTGACAGCAGCTGGGAGACGGCCTGCTCCGAAAAGGCATCCCGGTTTTCACTGACATATTCCCCCAGGCTGGACGCCTGCATCAGCTCCTGATTGAGCTGCCCGGTGGATTTCCGTTCCACATGCGTTCCTCCCTTTACTTTTACTGGCGAATTGTATATACTAACTTTACAGCATTCAGAAGCCGGATACAATATGCGCCCAGCATAGGGCTTGCAATTTTTGGGGGCGGTCGGCATTTACCAATGGCTGGACAATGTCCTGCGGACGGAATATGAGGAGGTCAGGCTGCTCAAGCAGAGCGGCCGGGGCAGCGTGCGCCTCATCCGCCACCGGGCCACGGGGCGGCGGTTCATCCTGCGGCGGTACAGCGGGGAGGCGGAGGTGTACCGGAAGCTGCTGGACTACAGCTGCCCCAACCTGCCCGAGACGCTGGAGGTGGCGGTGGACGCCCGCCCGGGGGAGGGTGTCAGGAGCCTGGTGCTGGAGGAATACGTCCAGGGGGACACCCTGGACTTCCTGCTGCGGGAGGCCCTGTTCACGCCGGAGGAGGTGCGCAAGACCGCCCGGCAGCTGTGCCGGGCCCTGTGGGTGCTCCACTCCCTGGGGGCCGTCCACCGGGACGTGAAGCCGGAAAACGTGATTCTCCGGGGGGATGAGGCGGTGCTCATCGACTTCGACGCTGCCCGCCTCCACAAGCCGGAGCTGGAGAGCAACACCCAGATTCTGGGCACCGCCGGCTTCGCGGCGCCGGAACAGTACGGCCTGTCCCAGACCGACCGGCGGGCCGACATCTACGCCCTGGGCATCCTGATCAACGTGATGCTCACCGGGCAGCACCCCTCCCAGAGACAGGCCGAGGGCCGGCTGGGCCGGGTGGTGGAGCGGTGCACCCGGGTCAACCCCGCCCGGCGGTACCTCAACGTGCTGCGTCTCATGGAGGCGCTTTGAGGGGGGAGGACATGGAACGGAATCAACGCTGTCCCCGCTGCGGGGCCGCCCTGCCGGAGGAGGCGTCCTTCTGCCCCTTCTGTGCCGGGAGCATCAACCGGCGCACCGCGGTGGAGCCTCCCAGCCTGAGGGGGCGGCGCGTGCTCCGCGCCCTCCTCTTTTCGGCGGTGCTGGCCGCCGCCGTTTTGGCCGTCTTTCTGCTCACCCGGCCCCGGGTCTATGACGGGGTGGGTGAGGTGGTGTACACCGACGCCGACGGCACCTATCAGCTGGTGCTGGCCCTCCCGGAAAACCGCTATGAGGCCCTGGCGGAGCAGAGCTTCCACGCCGCGGAGGGGGAGCCCTACCGTGTCCCCTCCCGCCTGTATATCAACCACACCGACAGCGGGGCCGACGCGGGCCAGCTCTTCCTTCAGAAGGTGGACTCGGCCACCGCGGAGCTGCTGCCGCTGGACGAATCGCTGGGCACGGTGTCCTGCTCGGCGCCCGCCCCCCACAGCGCCGCCCCCGATGCGGCCCTGGTGAGCCTGGTGGACTTCACCGCCCGGGACGACTATACCGCCCAGATGGTGTGGACGCTGCACATGACCAACGGGGACACCATCCGCCTGCGGCAGGAGCTCCATGTCGCCCTCATCCACACTTACAACTACCATCCGGAGGACGCGCCCATGGAGACCCTGGCCGACCTCCAGGCCCTGGTGGATGAACTGGCGGAGACGGCGGAGCCCTACGACAAACTCAACCTCTTTCTGCCCCCGGTGACCTACGAGGGGAGCCTGGTGATGGAGGAGCGGCCCATCAATCTCTACGGCAGCGAGGAAAACGGCCGCCGCACCACCTTTACCGGCACCCTGCGGGTGGCCTCCCGGGACTCGTGGATCACCTATATCCAGGGCATCGACTTTGTGGGAGACGGCGGTGTGGGGATCTCCGCCTCCGCCAGGCTGTGGGTGGAGGACTGTACCTTCACCGGCTGGAAAACCGGCGTGCTGGGCTACGGCGACGCCTGGGTGAATGTGATCGGCTGCACCCTGGCGGACAATGAGATCGGCTTCCACTTCAACAGCGAGGAGGGCGCGGCCAGCCACAGCATGTACAACGACAACCGCTTTGTGGACAACGGCACCGCCGTGCTGCTGGAGCGGGTGCCCACCGACTTGACCCTGAACTTCCAGGACAGTCTGTTCTCCGGCAACGGCACGGACATCGACAACCTGTGCCGGCAGCCCATCGACATCACCCAGGCCGTGTTTGAGTAGCCCGGCCCTATAACATAGGCAACAAGAGGCGCACCGCCGGCCGGCGGTGCGCCTCTTGCGTCACTCGTGCTTGGTTTTCAGCCGGGCCATGGCCCGGGCCAGGGCGGCCTTGGAGTGGTAGTACTCGTGGATGCTCTGCTTCTGGCGCAGGCGCTCCTCCGCCCGCTGCTTGGCGGCCTCGGCCCGCTTGCGGTCGATCTCCTCCGGGTGCTCGGCAAAGCCCACCAGGAGGATCACATAGTCGGGCTTGATCTCCACGAAGCCCGCCCCCACGGCGGCGGGAGTCCACACCCCGTCGTGCTTGAAGCGCAGCTCCCCGGGCTCGATGGCGGAGACCACCGGCTCATGGCCGGGGTAGATGCCCATCTCCCCGTCCACGATGGGGATGATCAGGGCCTCGGCCTGGCCGATGTAGAACTGCCGCTCGGGGGTGATGATCTCCAGGTAGAAGGTGGCCTGATCCGCCATTTACACCGCCCCCATCTTCCTGGCCTTCTCGATGACCTCGTCCACGTTGCCCACGTTGCTGAAGGCGGCCTCGGGGTACTTGTCCAGCTCGCCGCCCAGGATGGTCTCAAAGGAGCGGAGGGTGTCCCCCAGCTTGACGTAGCGGCCCTCCAGGCCGGTGAACTGCTCGGCCACGGAGAAGGGCTGGGAGAAGAACTGCTGCACCCGGCGGGCCCGCTCCACGGCCCGGCGGTCGTCCTCGCTCAGCTCCTCCATGCCCAGGATGGCGATGATGTCCTGCAGCTCCCGGTAGCGCTGGAGCAGCTCCTGCACGCCCCGGGCGATCTTGTAGTGCCGCTCCCCCACCACGTCGGGCTCCAGGATGCGGGAGGTGGACTCCAGGGGATCCACCGCGGGGTAGATGCCCTGCTCCACGATCTTGCGGCTCAGGACGGTGGTGGCGTCCAGGTGGGCGAAGGTGGTGGCGGGGGCGGGGTCGGTGAGGTCGTCGGCGGGAACGTAGACCGCCTGCACCGAGGTGATGGCCCCGTCCTGGGTGGAGGTGATGCGCTCCTGCAGGGCGCCCATCTCGTTGGCCAGGGTGGGCTGGTAGCCCACGGCGGAGGGCATCCGGCCCATGAGGGCGGAGACCTCGCTGCCGGCCTGGACATAGCGGAAGATGTTGTCGATAAAGAGCAGCACGTTCTGCTTCTCCCTGTCCCGGAAGTACTCCGCCATGGTCAGGCCGGTCAGGGCCACCCGCATGCGGGCTCCCGGGGGCTCGTTCATCTGGCCGAAGACCAGGGCGGTCTTTTCCAGCACCCCGGACTCGGTCATCTCCCGCCACAGGTCGTTGCCCTCCCGGGTGCGCTCGCCCACGCCGGTGAAGATGGAGTAGCCGCCGTGCTCGGTGGCGATGTTGTGGATGAGCTCCTGGATCAGCACCGTCTTGCCCACGCCGGCGCCGCCGAACAGGCCGATTTTGCCGCCCTTGGCGTAGGGGGCCAGCAGATCGATGACCTTGATGCCGGTCTCGAAGATGTCCACCACCGGGCGCTGCTTGGCAAAGTCCGGGGGCTGGCGGTGGATAGACCACTTCTCGGCGGTATCCGCCGGCCCCTTGCCGTCAATGGTGTCGCCCAGCACATTGAACATGCGGCCCAGCACTCCGTCCCCCACGGGGACGGAGATGGGGGCGCCGGTGTCGGTGACGGCCATGCCGCGGCCCAGGCCCTCGCTGGGGGAGAGCATGATGCAGCGCACCGTGTCGCCGCCCACGTGCTGGGCCACCTCCATCACCTGGCGCTGGCCGTCCAGCTCCACCTCCAGGGCCTCCTTCAGCTCCGGCAGAGAGCCGCCGGGGAAGGCCACGTCCACCACAGGCCCCATGACCTGTACAATGGTTCCCTTGTTTGCACTCATATCGAAAAATCCCCTTTCGGGCGTTCAGTCTGTTCGTTTGATCAGGACGGGCGACCGCAGGTCGCCCCTACAGCCTCGCAGAGTTTCGCCCGCTTGCGGGTGAAAACAAATGAAATTTGTGCGGAGCAGGACATGCGCCTGCGCAGCACACCGATGCTTGCTCCGCCACTGGCGGGCAACCACCCGCGCGGGCGCGGGTGAGGGGGGGTATCAAAACCGTTGTGCCGCCACAGGCGGCGCGGCGGTTTTGTATCTAGGGGGGAAGTATTCCCCCCTAGATTATAGCGCCGCCTGGGCGCCGCCCACCACCTCCGTGATCTCCTGGGTGATGGCCGCCTGGCGGGCCCGGTTGAAGGACAGGTTCAGGGTCTGAAGCATGGCCCTGGCGTTGTCGCTGGAGGACTTCATGGCGGTCATGCGGGCGTTCTGCTCGGAGCAGTAGGACTCCACCAGCGCGCCGAACAGATCGCCGGACACATAGGAGGGCACCAGCCGATCCATGACCGCCTTCACCGACGGCACGTAGGTCACGTCCCGGTTGTAGGCGTCCCGGTTGGCCTCGTACTCCGGGAACACGTCGGGATCCAGGGGGAGCAGCTTGTGGACGGTGGGCTCCATGTCAAAGGAGGTGACCAGCCTGGTGAAGAGCACGTACACGTCGTCCAGCTGCCGCGCCAGGAACAGATCCATCATGGACTCGGCGATGTCCCGGGCCCGGGGCACGGTGGGGTTCTGGGCGGTGTAGAGGAACTCCACGTCGATGGGGATGCTGTGCTCCTGAAAGTAGGAGCGGCCCACCTGCCCCACCACAAAAAGGGAGGCGCCGGGGTGCCTGGCCAGCTTCCCCTCCGCCAGCTTGAGGATGTTGTGGTTGTAGGCCCCGGCCAGCCCCTTGTCGCCGGTGACCACGATGTAGCCCACCTTCCGCTTCTCCGGAGAGATCTCCGGCCGCTTGTCGAAGAAGGGGTGGACAATCTCCGGGGAGTGGTGGAGGATGTCGGAGATGGTGGACTCGATCTTGCGGAAATAGGGCTCCACATTGCTGAGCTGTGCCCGGGCCTTGCGCAGGTTGGCCGAGGAGATCAGGTACATGGCGTTGGTGATCTTCAGGGTCTGCTCCACGCTCCTGATGTGGGTGCGGATCTCCTTTATGCTTGCCATGTGGCGCTCCCCCGCTTCTTGGCGTCGTCCAGGGCGGCGCGGATGGTCTCCACCGCCGGGCCGCTCAGGTTGCCGGTGGACTGGATCTCCTCCACCACGTCGGCGTGCTCCGCCTCCATCTCATCGGCGAAGTCCAGCACGAACTGCCGCACCCTGTCCAGGGGCACGTCGTCCACCAGGCCGCTGGTGGCCACATAGAGGATGATGGCCTGGCGGCTCACCGGCATGGGGTGGTACAGGGGCTGCTTGAGCAGCTCCAGCAGGCGGCGGCCGTGATCCAGGGCCTGCTGGGTGGCGGGATCCAGGTCGGAGGCGAACTGGGTGAACACCTCCAGCTCCCGGAACCGGGCCAGGTCGATGCGCAGGGTGCCGGCGGTCTTTTTGATGGCCCGGGTCTGGGCCGCGCCGCCCACACGGGACACGGACAGGCCCACGTTGACGGCGGGCCGCTGGCCGGCGAAGAACAGGTCGGTCTCCAGATAGATCTGGCCGTCGGTGATGGAGATGACGTTGGTGGGGATATAGGCCGACACGTCGCCGGCCTGGGTCTCGATGATGGGCAGGGCGGTCATGGAGCCGCCGCCGTACTCCTTCGTCAGGCGGCAGGCCCGCTCCAGCAGGCGGGAGTGGAGGTAGAACACGTCGCCGGGGTAGGCCTCCCGGCCGGGGGAGCGCTTGAGCAGCAGGGACAGGGTGCGGTAGGCCACCGCGTGCTTGCTGAGATCGTCGTAGACGATGAGCACGTCCTTCCCCCTGCCCATGAAGTACTCGCCCATGGCCGCGCCGGCGTAGGGGGCGATGTACTGCATGGGGGCGGACTCGCTGGCGGTGGAGGACACGATGATGGAGTAGTCCATGGCCCCGTGCTTTTTCAGGGTGTCCTGGATGCGGGCCACGGTGGAGGCCTTCTGGCCGATGGCCACGTAGATGCAGATTACGTCCTGCCCCTTCTGGTTCAGAATGGTGTCCACCGCGATGGCGGTCTTGCCGGTCTGGCGGTCGCCGATGATCAGCTCCCGCTGGCCCCGGCCGATGGGCACCATGGCGTCGATGGCCAGGATGCCGGTCTGGAGGGGGACGGTCACCGGCTCCCGGGAGAGGACGCCGCTGGCCTCGTGCTCGATGGGGCGTGTCTCGGTGGTCTCGATGGGGCCCAGGCCGTCGATGGGCCGGCCCAGCACGTCCACCACCCGGCCCACCAGGGCGTCGCCCACGGGCACGTCGGCGGCCCGGCCGGTGCGGCGCACCACGGTGCCCTCCTTCACGCCGGCCTCGCTGCCCAGAAGCACCACGCCCACGCTGTCCCGGGACAGGTTCATCACCATGCCCGTCACGCCGGTGTCCAGCTCCACCAGCTCGCCGTACACCGCCTTGTCCAGGCCGTAGACGGTGGCGATGCCGTCGCCCACCTCCAGGACGGTGCCGGTCTCGTCCCGGCGGACTTTGGTATCGTAATCGGAGATCTCCTCCCGCAGGATGGAGACAATCTCCTCCGGTCTGGTCTTTGTCATGCCATTCGCCTCTCTTCCAGCTGCCGTTCCAGGCGGCGCAGCGCCCCCCGGACGCTCTTGTCATAGGTGACGCCCTCGATGTCCAGGGTGAAGCCCCCCAGCAGCGCCGGCTCCACCCGGACGTCGAACTGGATGTCCTTCTTGTGGTGGAGCCGGCACAGGGCGGTGCGGAGCTTGTTCAGCTCCTCCTCCCCGGGGGCCCGGGCGCAGGTGAGCACGCACCGGGCGCAGCCCCGGTCGGCCAGGGCCGCGCCGTGGAAATCCTCCAGGATCGCGGGCAGCAGGGCCATGCGGCCCTTGGAGGCCAGCAGGCGGTAGAACCGCAGCAGCAGGCCGTGGCCGTCCAGGGCGGGCAGCCGGGCCAGCACCCGGCCCTTCGCCTCCGGCTCCACCGCCGGGGAGGTCAGCGCCTCCCACAGCGCGGCGTCCCCCATCAGGGCCCCCGCGGTCTCCCGCAGGCCGTCCTCGTCGGGGCACACCTGATAGAGGGCCTGGGCGTAGCGGCGGGTCAGCTCACTCATGGGGCTCACCTACTTCCGCCAGGAAGGCGTCCACCAGGGCCCGGTCGCTGTCCGCGTTCAGGGCGGTTTGGGCCGCCTTGGCGGCGGCCAGCAGGGCCAGGGAGGCCACCTCGTTCCGGGCGCCCCGGAGCATGTTCTCCCGCTCGGTGGCGAGCCGGCTTTCCGCCTCGGCCTGCACCCGCCGGGCGTCGTCCTCGGCCTGGGCCAGCCTGGCCTCGTAGGCCCGCTGCCCCCGGTTCTGGGCCTCGGCCACGATCTTGGCGGCCTCCTGCCGGGCGTCGGTGAGCCTGCCCTCATACTCGGCCTGGAGGGCCTGGGCCTGCCGGTTTTTCTCCTCGGCGGAGGTGATCTCCTCCCGCACCAGCTTGGCCCGCTGCTCCAGCACGGCGTTGATCCGGCCGAAGAGGAGCTTGCGCAGGATGAAGTAGAGCACCAGCAGGTTGAGTATGGTAAAGAAAATGGTGGAGGGGCTGAATTCCAGCACTGGGGCCGCCCCCTTTAACCCACGAAGATGATCAGCAGCGCGGTGATGAAGCCGAAGATGGCGGTGCCCTCGGCCAGGGCGCAGCCCAGCAGCAGGGCGCTGTTGATCTTGCCGGAGGCCTCGGGCTGGCGGGCGATGGCCTCGCTGGCCTTGCCGGTGGCGAAGCCGATGCCGATGCCGGCGCCGATGCCGGTGAAGACGGCGATAGCCGCAGCGATGATAGCGATGTTCATAGTGATTTCCTCCTCAGATTTCTTTGCTCGGTGGGATTTACTCCTCTTCCTTGATGCCCTCGCCGGTGAAGAGCGTGGTGAGGAACACAAAGACCACGGTCTGGATCAGGCCGTCGAACAGGTCGAAGTAGATGCTGAACACGGCGGGCAGCACCGCCGGCGCCACGAACTTGAGCATCTCCATGATGATGTAGGCGCCCAGGATGTTGCCGAACAGACGCATACACAGGGCCAGGGGCCGGATGACCACCTCCATCAGGTTGATGGGCAGCAGCAGGGGCATGGGCTCGGCAAACTTTTTCAGCCCGCCCAGCAGCCCGTTGTACCGGAACTGGGCCCCGTAGATGAGCAGCATGCTCATCACCGCCAGGGCGGTGGTGACGCTGATGTCCTTGGTGGGGGGCGTCAGGCCGAAGATGCCGATGAGATTGGACAGGCCGATGTACAGGGCCACGGTGCCCAGCCAGGGGGCGAAGGGCCGCCAGCGGCTGCCGATGTTGGTCTTGACAAAGCCGTTGAGGAACTGCACCGCCCACTCCAGCGCGGCCTGCACCCTGCCGGGGCTGCGCACGCTCAGCTTCCGGGTCAGCACCAGGGAGAGCACCGTCAGCAGCGCCATGATGATCCACGACACCACCACCGAGTCGGCCACCGGGATGCCGCCCAGCACCGGGATGGTGAAGGCGGTCTTGTTGCCCAGCTCACTGACCAGAGATTCCTTGAATGCTTCCAGCAAACACACATCACCTCGATTTCGCGTGGGCTATCCTACGCCCCTTTGCCGGATTTGGGAAGCCTTTCGAAAGTAAAAAAACTTTTGAAAACACTCACGCCGCAACCGTGCCCTCGGGGAAGACGGCACGGAACACCTTCCGCACCAGCGGGCCGGCGATGAGCAGCTGGAAGGGCAGGGCCATGATAAAATTGCGGGGGATGTTGACCAGCCACGCCAGGGGCACGCTGCCCCAGGCGCCGGTGTGCACCGCCCCCTCGCAGGCGCCGTACAGGCTCATGAGCAGCACCATGGGCACCACCATGCAGCAGGAGATGCAGAGCACCTTTTTCAGCGCGCTGTCCCAAGGCCTGACCAGGAAGCGGAAGGCGAAGCCCTTGGCAAGCCGGGACACCAGGAACCAGTCGCAGCACATGGCGAACACATAGGCGAAGGGGAAGCCCAGCCACCCGGCGGTGAGTGCCGGCAGGCCCGGCCCGCCGTGCCGGAGGGCCGCGTTGTAAAGGCTCATCCACAGCACCATGACAAAGCACATCAGCACCGTGTAGATCAGACTCTCTCGTTTGTTCTGGGGCATGGTAAACTCTCCTTTCTCTCCGCCGCTGGGGCGAACGGAGATGATCATAGCACACACTGCGTCGGCTTCGTAATTGTGAGATGTGCCGAAAGGTTACCCTAAATTCTGGAAAATAACTGTGCAGCCCTGCCGACGGGGGCGATCCCGCCCTTGCGGCGGGGCCGGCGGTGGAGTATACTAGACCCACACGGAATTCCGGAGGAAGGAGGCGCCCCCATGTCCAAGCAGGCCCGCAGCTCTATCCGCGCCCAGCTCCTGCGGCTGAGCCTGTCCATTGTGGCCGTTTCGGTGGCCATCACCCTGGCGGGAACCCTCTTTGTCACCCTGCAGGGGGAGCAGACCGCCCTGGACAACAACCTGGTCAACTCCGCCTCGGTGCTCTCCCAGTCCCCGCTGCTGCGCCAGGCCCTGGAGGGGGAGGCGTCCCGGGCGGAGCTGGCGGAGTTCCTGGACGCGGCCACGGCCAACACCTCCGACATCGATCTGATCCTGGTGGGGGACACGCAGAACATCCTCCGCTATGCCCCCGACTCCGCCATGGTGGGGCGGAACTACCCCGGCGACGCCCAGTACCGGGCCCTGGCGGGGGAGGGGCCCTACACCTCCAACGAGACCGGCCCCCTGGGCTCGGAGCACTCGGCCTACGCCCCCATCCGGAACCGGGAGGGGCAGGTCATCGGCTACGTGGTGGTGGGGCTCTACCTGCGCTCCCTGGCCAGCGTCACCCTGTCCACCGTGCTGCGGGTGCTGGCCATGGGGGCGCTGGCGGCGGTGGTGGCCGCCCTGCTGGCCCAGCGGCTGTCCCGCCGCATCAAGACCGCCCTGCTGGGCTATGAGCCCGACGCCTTCGCCCGCCGGTTTCTCCAGCGGGAGGACATCCTGGAGGCCCTGGAGGAGGGCATCCTGGCCATTGACAAGGAGGCCCGGGTGATCTTCTTCAACGCCGCCGCCGCCCAGATGCTCTCCCTGGAGCCGGACGCCGTGGGCAGGCCCCTCCGCGCGGTCTACCCCGCCTCCACCCTGGATCGGATCCTGCGCACCGGGGTGCCGGAGTACAACGTGAGCATGAAGTCCCTGCGGGAGGTGCAGATCCTCTCCGACCGGGTGCCCATCTACGAGGACGGGAAGCTGGCCGGGGCGGTGGGGATCTTCCGCAACCGCACCGAGGTGGCCCGCCTGGCCGACGATCTCACCGGCGTGCGCCACATGGTGGACGCCATGCGGGCCTACACCCACGAGTTCATGAACAAGCTCCACGTGATCCTGGGCCTGCTCCAGATCGGGGAGCCGGAGAAGGCCCAGGCCTACATCATGGATACCACCCGCACCCAGCGGGAGGCGGTGAGCCGCATCATGCACCAGATCCGGGAGCCGTCGGTGGCCGCCCTGCTGGTGGGCAAGACCAGCCGGGCCGCCGAGCTGGGCATCTCCCTCACCCTGGATCGGGAGAGCGTCCTGTCCGCCGACAGCGCCTGGCTGTCCCCCGACGCCTACGTCACCGTGCTGGGCAACCTGATCGAGAACGCCATTGAGGCCCTGAACCAGTCCCGGCGGGTGGACAAGTCCATCTCCGTCAGCATCCGGGAGGGGGCGGACAGCCTGCTGCTGTGCGTGGAGGACACCGGCCCCGGCATCCCCGCCGGCATGCGGCGGAAGCTCTTCCAGCGGGGCACCTCCACCAAGGGGGCCGGCCGGGGCACCGGCCTGTCCCTGGTGCGGGAGGTGGTGGACGCCTACCGGGGCCAGATCCGGGTGGAGTCGGAGCAGGGGGTGGGCACCTCCATTTTCGTCAGCTTCCGCCGGGAGAAGCCCCCGGCGGCCAAGGAGTGAGTGACATGTACCGCGTTGTAATCGTGGAGGACGACCCCATGGTGGCCCTGCTGAACCGCACCTATGTGGAGCGGGATCCCCGCTTCCGGGTGGTTCAGACCTTCCAGGACGGCCGCGCCGCCCTGGAGTGGCTGGAGCAGAACCCGGCGGAGCTGGCGGTGCTGGACGTATACATGCCCCTGCTCACCGGGGCGGAGCTGCTGCGGGAGCTGCGGAGGCGGGGCATCGGCATCGACGCGGTCATGGTCACCGCCGCCAACGACGGCGCCACCGTGGACACCCTGCTGAAAATGGGGGTGGTGGACTACCTGGTCAAGCCCTTCACCGTGGAGCGGTTCCAGCAGGCCCTGGACACCTTCTGCCGCCACCGGGAGGCGGTGGCGGGGGAGACGGTGGCGCAGAGCGCCCTGGACAGGCTCTTCTCCTCCGCCCCGGCGGGGGAGCGGCAGATCCCCAAGGGCCTCCAGGAGAGCACCCTGGAGAAGGTGCGGGCCTGCCTGCGCCAGGCGCCGCCCCAGGGCCTGCCCAGCGAGGCCCTGTCCCGGGCCACCGGCCTGTCCGCCGTCACCGTCCGCCGGTATGTCAACTACCTGGTGGAGCGGGGGGAGGCGGTCAGCACCGTCAACTACGACACCGGCGGCCGGCCCTGCCGCCTCTACCGCGCCGCCGGCGGGGCGGAGTGAGCCCAACCGGCCAGACAGGACAGCGCGCCCCGGGGCACACGGGGCGCGGGAAGGGAGTATGGAATATGCGTGAACTGAGCGCCGGGGCCGTCACCGAGGCGGTGGCCCGGCTGTGCATCCGGGCCAACACCCATCTGACGGAGGATGTGACGCAGGCCATCGCCGCCGCACGGGAGGCGGAGGACTGGCCGGCGGCCCGGGAGATCCTGGACCGCATCCTGGAAAACGACGCCATCGGGGGCGGCACCCCCATCTGCCAGGACACGGGCATGGCCTGCGTGTTCCTGGAGGTGGGGCAGGACGTCCACATCACCGGGGATCTCCGGGCGGCAGTGGACGAGGGGGTGCGCCGGGGCTACGCCGACGGGTACCTGCGCAAGTCGGTGGTGGCCGACCCCCTGGATCGGGTGAACACCGGGGACAACACCCCCGCCATGCTCCACGTGGAGCTGGTGCCCGGCGACCGGATCAAAATCACCGTGGCCCCCAAGGGCTTCGGCAGCGAGAACATGAGCCGCATCGCCATGCTCAAGCCCTCCGACGGTGTGGAGGGGGTCAAGGCCTTCGTCGTGGACACGGTGGAGCAGGCCGGCCCCAACCCCTGCCCCCCCATCGTGGTGGGGGTGGGCATCGGCGGCACCTTTGACCAGTGCGCCCTGCTGGCAAAGAAGGCCCTGCTGCGGGACATGGGCAGCCACCACCAAAAGCCCTTCTACGCGGAACTGGAGGACGAGCTGCTGGAGAAGATCAACGCCCTGGGCATCGGGCCCCAGGGCTTCGGCGGCCGCACCACCGCCCTGGCGGTGCACATCGAGACCCTGCCCACCCACATCGCCGGCCTGCCCTGCGCGGTGAACATCAACTGCCACGTGGCCCGGCATCAGACGGAGGTGTTGTAGCATGGCAAGGCAAATCACCGCCCCCCTGACGAAAGAGGCCGCCGCCTCCCTGCGGGCGGGGGAGAGCGTGCTGCTGTCCGGAACCGTCTACACCGCCCGGGACGCGGCCCACAAGCGGCTGTGCGCCCTGGCGGCGGAGGGGAAGCCCATGCCCTTCCCCATCCAGGGCGCCGTGATCTACTTCGTGGGGCCCACACCCGCCCGGCCGGGGCAGGCCATCGGCTCCGCCGGGCCCACCACCAGCTACCGTATGGACGCCTACTCCCCCACCCTGCTGCGGCTGGGGCAGCTGGGCATGATCGGCAAGGGCAGGCGGGGGCCGGAGGTCATCCAGGCCATGAAGGAGACCGGCGCGGTGTACTTCGGGGCCATCGGCGGGGCGGGGGCCCTCCTCAGCCGGTGCGTCAAGTCGGCCAAGCTGGTGTGCTACGAGGATCTGGGGGCCGAGGCCGTCCGGGAGCTGGAGGTGGAGAACCTCCCCCTCACCGTGGTCATCGACAGCCAGGGCAACAACCTCTACGAGACCGGCCGGGCCGCCTATCTGGCCTGGCGGAAGCAGGAGAAGTAGCAGCAATCCCCCCTGCCGGGACGGCAGGGGGGATTGCTGTCTGTCTGGGCGCTATTCCAGGGTCAGGGGGCAGACCGTCTCGCCGATGCGCAGGCCCACGATGTCACCGGGATCCAGGGGCTCCTTGTCTCCGCACTGGTAGCTGTAGTGCCAGAGGCTCCCGTCACTTAGGCCGCCGCCGGTGCTGTCCGGCGCCCATTCCGTGCCGTCAGCCAAGACGAAAACAGGGGAGTTCTCCTCGCGCCAAGTTCTATCAAAGTCATCCGAGGTGATGCTGAAGGGGGCAAAGGCCCCATCTGGGCTGGTGAAGGTGGCTATCATCTCCAGCGGGGTACAGCTCACTGTCTCCAGTATGGCGGGCTTGCCCTCGATCTGGAACTCCAGTCCCGCCGTAAAGTCCTGAACCTTGCTCTCCGCTGGGAGGGTGAAGGTCAGTTCCCAACGCCCGCCGCCCTGGAGCAGAAGGGCCCAGCTCTCCGCCCGGTCTGCGGTGGACAGCCCCCACAAGGTCAGGTCGACCGCCGTCCCAGCCATATCCCAGCTATCCGCATTGTTCACGTAGAGGGCGAAGGGCACCTGGTTGTCGGTGGGGTCGCTGTCCTCCAGCCAGTGGATCGACGCAGACCAATTCAATCTGTACGGGAAGCCAAAGTCAAAGGTTCCAAACCCGAAGTTCCCCTGGGTGATGGCCTGGCCGTCGTCCCGGGAGAGAGTGCACAGGATGTAGGCATACCAGCGGTCACTGGCAACCCCGTCCACTGTCACCGTCCACCCCAGGTCAGAGGCGGATACCCCCACGGGCGTCCCCAGCCCGGCGGTCGTCCACTCCTCCAGCTTCACAGCGTTGGGGCTCACGGTTTTCACCGCCGCGAAGGAGGTAGCCATGCCGCCCAGCAGGGCCGCGGCCGCCGCGATGACCGCCACCCGCCGGGCCAGATGCCGCTTTCGCCGGGGACGCACGCCGCCTTCGGCGGCTTTTATGGTGCGCTCCACCAGCTCCGGCCCGGGGGACACCCGGTCAAAGAGCCTGCGATAGTCCTGTTCCGTCATACGTCTTCCGCTCCTTTCCACGCGTCCCGCAGTAGCGCCCGCCCCCGGGAGAGCTGGCTGCGGACTGTCGCCGCCCTGCGGCCCAGAATGGCCGCGATCTCGTCGGTGGCATACCCCTCGCAGTAGTAGAGGTGGAGCACCGACCGGTACTTCTCCGGCAGGGCGTCCAGCAGCTCCAGCAGCTCCCCCTCCCCCTCATTTTGGGCCGGGATGGCCTCCGACAGGGCCACGGTGTGCCTGTTCCAGAAGGAACCGTGCAGCTTCTTGCAGCAGTTGGCCGTCACCCGCAGCAGCCACGCCTTCCGGTGCTCCTCCTCCGTGAAATCGGGGGCCCTGCGCACGTAGCGGAGGAACACCTCCTGAAACACGTCGTCGGCGTCGTGGGCGCTGTGGGTCTGGGCCAGGGCCAGGCGGTACACCATAGGGCCGTACCGCTCCACCGCCGCTCTTGCCTCCTCTTGTTCCATGGCCTCTCCCCCTTTCTGCCCATAACACCCCTGAGCGGGCCGGTTTGTTGCACGGATGGCGGAATTATTTGCACATCTGCCCAACCGCTTGTCCGTAGGGGCGACCTGTGGTCGCCCGCCGGACATCGAGGGCCCCTTTGTGGGGCGCGACGACTCGGCGCGCCCCACGGACAGCGGTGGCCGGGCAGACATCCGGGAACCCCTCATCCGTCTGGCCTTCGGCCATCCACCTTCCCCCCACAGGGGGGAAGGCTTGTGAGCGGATGATATCCGCCCCGGCGGGCCCGACAGTTCACATACCCTGCCGCATTGGCCCATCCCGTGGAATACCCGGTCAGAAATTATTTGCCCCGTACAGAGGGTACATGCTATACTAGATCTGATTGTACACTCCAACGCAAAGGAATGCGATACATGGACAAACTGGTAATCGGCATCCTGGCCCACGTGGACGCGGGCAAGACCACCCTGTCCGAGGGGCTGCTCTACACCTGCGGGCGGCTGAAAAAGCTGGGGCGGGTGGATCACAAGGACGCCTTTCTGGACACCGACCCCATGGAGCGGGAGCGGGGGATCACCATCTTCTCCAAGCAGGCCATCCTCCCCCTGGAGGGGGCGGAGCTCACCCTGCTGGACACCCCCGGCCACGCCGACTTCTCCGCCGAGATGGAGCGCACCCTCCAGGTGCTGGACTGCGCCATTCTGGTGATCAGCGGCACCGACGGGGTGCAGGGCCACACCCACACCCTGTGGAAGCTGCTGGAGCGGTACGGGGTGCCCACCTTTCTCTTCATCAACA
Source organism: Flavonifractor sp. An10 (assembly GCF_002161215.1). GTDB lineage: Bacteria > Bacillota > Clostridia > Oscillospirales > Oscillospiraceae > Flavonifractor > Flavonifractor avistercoris. Next base: position 262,800 of record NZ_NFMB01000006.1, on the reverse strand, counting down.
AGATGGATCTGGCCGGGGCGGACAGGGACGCTCTGCTGACTGAGCTGAAAAGCAGGCTGGACGAGGGGTGCGTGGACTTTGCCGCCCCGGCGGAGCAGGTGTGGGAGCAGGCCGCCGTGTGCGACGAGGACGCACTGGAGCGCTACCTGGAGGACGGGGCCCTGGACGACGGCGCCCTTACCGCCCTGATCGCCAAGCGGAAGCTCTTCCCCTGCTGGTTCGGCTCGGCTTTGAAGCTGGAGGGGGTGGCGGAGTTTCTCCAGGGGCTGGAGCGCTACGCCCCCCGGCCCCAATACGGCCCCGACTTCGCCGCCCGGGTGTTCAAGATCTCCCGGGACAATCAGGGGGCGCGGCTCACCTGGATGAAAATCACCGGCGGCTCTTTGAAGGTCAAGGCTCTGCTGTCCGGCCCCGGCTGGGAGGAGAAGGCGGATCAGCTCCGCATCTACTCCGGCGCCAAGTTCCAGGCGGTGGACGAGGCGGCGGCGGGGACGGTGTGCGCCGTCACCGGCCTGAGCGCCACCGCGGCGGGGGAGGGCCTGGGGGCGGAGGCGGAGGCCCTGCCCCCCGCCCTGGAGCCGGTGCTCACCTATCAGGTGGTGCTCCCCGCCGGGCAGGATCCCCACACCGCCCTCCAGAAGCTGCGGCAGCTGGAGGAGGAGGATCCCCAGCTCCACCTGGTGTGGAACGAGCGGCTGGGGGAGCTCCACGTGCAGCTCATGGGGGAGGTGCAGCTGGAGATCCTCCAGCGCCTCATCGCCGAGCGGTTCGGCATGGAGGTGTCCTTCGGCCAGGGGGGCATCGTCTACCGGGAGACCATCGCCGCCCCAGTCGAGGGCGTGGGCCACTACGAACCCCTGCGCCACTACGCCGAGGTGCACCTGCTGATGGAGCCCCTGCCCCGGGGCAGCGGGCTGGTGCTCACCTCCGCCTGCCCCCAGGACATGCTGGACATCAACTGGCAGCGGCTGGTGCTCACCCACCTGGCAGAGCGCTCCCACCCCGGGGTGCTCACCGGCTCGCCCATCACGGACATGAAGATCACCCTGGTGGCGGGGAGGGCCCACCAGAAGCACACCGAGGGGGGCGACTTCCGGCAGGCCACCTACCGGGCGGTGCGCCAGGGCCTCATGGAGGCGGAGAGCATCCTGCTGGAGCCCTGGTACAATTTCCGGCTGGAGGTGCCCGCCGAGCAGGTGGGCCGGGCCCTGTCCGACCTGCAGCGGATGCACGGCCGGGTGGAGCCGCCGGAGACGGCGGGGGACATGGCCGTCCTCACCGGCTCCGCCCCGGTGGAGCAGCTGCGGGACTACAGCCGGGAGGTGGCCGCCTATACCCGGGGCAGGGGGCGGCTGTCCTGCACCAGCGGGGGGTACGCCCCCTGCCACAACCAGGAGGAAGTGGTGGCCGCCATGGGCTACGACCCGGAGCGGGACGTGGAGAACCCGCCCGGCTCGGTGTTCTGCGCCCACGGGGCGGGGTACAACGTGAAGTGGGACGAGGTGAAGGCCCACGCCCACGTGGACAGCGGCCTGCGCCTGGGGGAGGAACCCCCGGAGGAGGAATCCGCCCCCGTCCGGCCCCGGACTTCGTCCTACGCCGGGTCGCTGGAGCAGGACAAGGAGCTCCAGGCCATCTTTGAGCGCACCTACGGAAAAGTGGAGCGCAGCGCCTTCCGCCCCCAGCCCAGGCCCGCCCGCACCAGCCTGGACGACAAGAAGTATAGCATCAGGGCCCAGGACAGGGGGCCGGAGTACCTGCTGGTGGACGGGTACAACATCGTCTTTGCCTGGGACGAGCTGAAGGCGGCGGCGAAGGAGAACCTGGACGCGGCCCGGCAGATGCTGATGGACATTCTGAGCAACTACCAGGGCTTCAAAAAGAACGTGGTGATCCTGGTGTTCGACGCCTACAAGGTGCCCCGAAGCGTCCAGGACGTCACCCGCTACCACAACATCTATGTGGTGTACACCAAGGAGGCGGAGACGGCGGACGCCTACATCGAGCGGGCCACCTACGAGATCGGGAGGCACCACCGGGTGCGGGTGGCAACCTCCGACGGGGCGGAGCAGCTGATCATCCTGGGCCACGGAGCCCTGCGCCTGTCCGCCTCCACCTTCAGGGCGGAGGTGGAGCAGGTCACCGGCCAGATTGCCGCCATCCTCAAGGCCAACAACCGCGCCGCCCCCTCCAAGGCGGTGGCCGCCGCCCTGGAAAAGGCGAAGCGGAAGCAGGAGGGAACGCCATGATCCCCATGGAAATCATCGCCCGCATCCGCAGCGACTTCCCCACCAAGTTCGGCATACCCCGGCAGAGCGGCCTGGTGGAGGAGCTGCGGGCCCGGGTGGTCTTTGAGCCGGAGTACCGCAATCCCGACGCCCTGCGGGGGCTGGAGGACTTCTCCCACATCTGGCTGATCTGGCAGTTCTCCCAGGCGGTGCGGGAGGGCTGGTCTCCCACCGTCCGGCCCCCCCGGCTGGGGGGCAACACCCGCATGGGGGTGTTCGCCACCCGCTCCCCCTTCCGGCCCAACCCCGTCGGCCTGTCCTGCGTGCGCCTGCTGGGCATTGAGCGGGATCCGGAGCTGGGCCACGTGCTGGTGGTGGCGGGGGCGGATCTCATGGACTCCACCCCCATCCTGGACATCAAGCCCTATGTGCCCTACGCCGACTGCCACCCCGAGGCCAGCGGCGGCTTCACCGGCAACACCGGCGGCAGGACGCTGGCGGTGGACTTCCCGCCGGAGCTGCTGGAGCGGGTGCCGGCGGACAAGCGGGGGGCCCTCACAGGGGTGCTGGCCCGGGATCCCCGGCCCTCCTACCAGCACGATCCGGCGCGGGTGTACGGCCTGGACTTCGCCGGGGTGAATGTCCGCTTCACCGTGGAGGGGGACACCCTCACCGTCCGGTCGGTGGAGCCCCTGCCGCAGCCATAACGCTTTATGGGCCTCGGGCATGTTTGAAACATGTCAACATGCCCAATCGGCGGGCCTTTTGCCCCCTGGACGGCGCAATTTTTCCTTGAAATCCGTCAGGATTCCTGCGAAAAAATTGCTTGCCAGCGGCCCAAAATCCTTCGCCGCTGGACACATCGCCAATTTTCAAACAAGCCCTAGGCGCGCCGCGGGCACGAACAGAGGCAAGACAGCGCCCGGCACACATCGGTGTGCCGGGCGCTGTCTGTTTCCCGGATGCTTTTTAGAACACGGCGACCACGGCGCCGTTGTAGTTCTCCTCAATATAGGTCTTGACCTCGTCGCTGCACAGGGCGGCGGCCAGGGCCTGGATGGCGGGGTCATCCTCCCGGCCCTCCTTGACGGCCAGCACGTTGACGTAGGCCTGGGCGGCCTCGCCGTCGGCGGACTCGGTGGCCAGGGCATCGTCCATGGACAGGCCGGCGTCAATGGCGTAGTTGCCGTTGATCACAGCCATGTCCAGATCGGCCAGGCGGAGGGGCAGCTGGGCGGCCTCCATCTCAGAGAACTGGAGGTTCTTGGGGTTGTCCACGATGTCGTTGATGGTGGCGGTGATGCCGGCGCCGTCCCGCAGGGTGATCAGGCCCTCCTGCTGGAGCACCAGCAGGGCCCGGGCCTCGTTGGTGGCGTCGTTGGGCACGCCGATGAGGGCACCGTCGGCCAGCTCGTCCAGGCTGGACACCTTGCCGGCATACAGACTCATGGGCTCGTAGTGAACCTCGGCGGCGCTGACCAGGTGGGTGCCGTTCTGATCATTGAAATCGTTCATGTAGGTGATGTGCTGGAAGTAGTTGGCGTCCAGGGAGCCGTCCTCCACGGCGTTGTTGGGCTGGACGTAGTCGTTGTACTGGACAATATCCAGGGTGATGCCCTGCTCGGCCAGGATGTCCTTCACCACCTCCAGAATCTCGGCGTGGGGGGCGGGGGTGGCGCCCACCTTCAGGGTGGTGCCCTCCAGGGAGCCGGTCTCGGTGGAGGCGGCGGGGCTCTCGGAGTTTCCGGCAGGGGTCTGGGAGGTGCCGGTATTGCCGCCGCAGCCGGCCAGCAGGCCCACGGCCAGAACGCCGGACAGGAGCAGAGAGACGAGCTTCTTCATGTTGCATTTCTCCTTTTCATGTTCCTCGTGTGAGGTGGTTTTCCCAAATCAGAGCACAAAAAAACGCCCTTGAATCCAATTTCAAGGACGAGAGCTTTCCGCTTCGTGGTACCACCTTGCTTCACCCCCGCCTCACGACAGGGGCCTTATGGAGTACAATCATACTCCTGCGCGCTGACGGGCGCACCCGTCGCAGCCTGTACGGAATCCCTTCCGCAGTCAGCCGCGCCGCTCCGAGACCATCTTCAGCCAGACCTTCCGTACCCGTTTCCACCAATCCGGGCTCTCTGTGCCGTATCTTCCAGCCTACTCTTCTCTTCCTCGCGTTTATAGGGCGTATTCAGTTCCGCTTGGGTTGTGCTTAGTTTACAACCGAATGGCCCCATCTGTCAACTGGGCACCCTGCACAAAAAGAGTGGATGGGCAAACCAAGCGGTTTGCCCATCCTGCTGATTTTTACATGCCTCCGGGGGAGCGCCTGTCCCGGTTCACCTGCCGGTTGGCGTCCCGCAGGCCCCTCCGGCGGCTCTTTTTGGTGAGCCGCTTGTCGGAGCCTACGGCGGTGCGGGTGCCGGCGGTCTGGACAATTTGAACCAGGATCACCAGGGCAATCACGGCGCAGTACTCCAGGACGATCTGGGTTCGGTAGTAGCCGTAGTTGATGGCGGTGGCGCCCAGGCCGGTACCGCCGATGAAACCCGCCATGGCGCCGTAGCCCAGGATGGTGATGGTGACGGTGGTGGCGCCGGTGAGCAGGGAGGGCCGGGCCTCGGGCAGCAGCACCTTCCACACGATCTGGAGAGGGGAGGCCCCCATGGCGGTGGCGGCCTCCAGCACGCCGCGATCAACCTCCCGCAGGGAGGACTCCACCATGCGGGCCACGAAGGGGAAGGCGGCGATGACCAGGGGGGGGATCATGGCGGCGGTGCCCACGCTGGTGCCCAGGATCAGCCGGGACAGGGGGATGGCCAGGATCATCAGAATCAGGAAGGGAACGGAGCGCAGAATATTGATGACAAAGTTGAGGGCGGCCATGAACCACCGGGGCAGGGGCCTCACACCGCCGGCCTCCCCGGTGACCAGGAGGATACCCAGGGGCAGGCCTACCACATAGGCGAACAGGGTGGCCAGGGCGGTGGAGTACACCGTATCCCACACATCGCCGGGCAGAAGCTCCAGAAAGAGGGAGAACTGCTCCTGCACCTCCGGACTGTTGAAAAAGTCAAGCATGGTAATCGGGCACCTCCTCTACAGTGACATCCTTCTGGGCGCGCAGGTAGCTCATGGCCTTGGCGGCCTCGTTCCTGTCCTCCGGCAGGCCCAGCAGCATGGAGCCGAAGGCCTTGCCGTTCACATTCCGGGTGTCGGCCCCCAGAATGTTCACCTTCACACCGCAGTCGATGGCCAGGGAGGCGATGAGCGGCTCGTAGGAGGAGCCGCCGTTGAACACCACCCGCACCACGCCGGCCACGGGGAACTTGTCGATGTTGGCCCCCTCGGGAAACACCAGGCGGCGGCCCGCCTCGGTCTTGGGGTTGGAGAAGACCTCCTCCACCGTGCCGGTCTCCACCATGCGGCCCTTCTCCAGGATGGCCACGTGGGTGCAGATGGACTCCACCACCGCCATCTCGTGGGTGATGATGATGGCGGTGATGCCCAGGCGCCTGTTGATGTCCTGAATCAGCTTCAGAATGCTGCGGGTGGTGGTGGGATCCAGGGCGCTGGTGGCCTCGTCGCACAGCAGCACCTTGGGGTTGGAGGCCAGCGCCCGGGCGATGGCGATGCGCTGCTTCTGCCCGCCGGACAGCTGGGCGGGGTAGGCGTTGGCCTTGTCGGGCAGGCCCACGATGTCCAGGTACTCCAGGGCCCGCTTTTTGGCCTCCGCCCTGGGCACCCCGGCGATCTCCATGGGGAAGCAGATGTTGTTCAGGCAGGTGCGCTGCATGAGCAGGTTGAACTGCTGGAAGATCATGCTGATAGACCGGCGGGCCTGCCGCAGCTGGGCGGGGGACAGGCTGCACAGATCCACCGGGCCGCCGTCCTCCGTCTCCAGAATCCCGTCCATGAGCACCTGGCCCTCGGTGGGCCGCTCCAGCAGGTTGATGCACCGCACCAGGGTGGACTTGCCCGCGCCGGACATGCCCACGATGCCGAAGATATCCCCGTCCTGAATGGTCAGGCTGATGTCCGACAGCGCCTGAAAATCACCGTCGGCCGTGGGGAAGATCTTGGAAATGTGTCTTAACTCGATCACAGACCCCGACTCCTCTAACGTTCAAATATCCCCGTTATTTTATGCCAACCGACGGCCTCTGTCAAGGAAAAAGCCCCGGAACCGGATGGTTCCGGGGCTGAGGCTGTCGAAAAACCTTCCGTAAGGGAAAGCCTCGCAGAGTTCCTGCGGCCGTAGCCGCAGGAATCAAATGAAAATCCGTCATTTCCGGGGACATGCGCCTCGGAAATGACCCTTCTCATGGCGGAAGGGGTGACTTTTTCGCAAGAAAACGAACCCCTTCCGCCATGCAACTTTTCTCGAAAAAGCGGCAAAGCCGCTTTTTCGACACGCTGAGCCCCGGAACCGGATGGTTCCGGGGCTTTTCAGGGGGAAAGCGGGGGCGTCAGGCCCCGCAGGAGCAGCAGCCGTGCTCCTCGCCGCCGCAGGGGAGGCGGAGGTTCTCGGGCACCGCCTCCCCCCGGCGGCGGTAGTAGTCCGCCAGGGCGGCCTTGATGGCCTCCTCGGCCAGCACGGAGCAGTGCATTTTGTAGGCGGGCAGGCCGTCCAGGGCCTCCGCCACGGCGGCGTTGGTCAGCTCCATGGCCTGCTGGATGGTCTTGCCCTTGATCATCTCGGTGGCCATGGAGGAGGTGGCGATGGCCGAGCCGCAGCCAAAGGTCTGGAACTTCACGTCGGTGATCACGCCGTCCTCGTCGATGTTCAGGTACATCTTCATGATGTCGCCGCACTTGGGGTTGCCCACCTGGCCCACGGCGTTGGCACCGGGGAGGCTGCCCACGTTGCGGGGGTGCTCGAAATGATCCATCACTTTATCAGAATACAGCATATTGAAAACTCCTTTCTCATTCCACAACCCAGGTGGGTTTCTGTTCGGCGGCGTCCCAAACGGGGGACATATTGCGCAGGTAAGCGACTACCTCGGGCACGGCCGCCAGCATGGCATTCACGTCGGCGTCGGTGTTGTCCGCGCCCAGGGACAGCCGCAGGGAGCCGTGGGCGATGGCGTGGGGCAGGCCGATGGCCAGCAGCACGTGGGAGGGATCCAGGGAGGCGGAGGAGCAGGCCGAGCCGGAGGAGGCGCAGATCCCCCTGGCGTCCAGGTGGAGGAGCAGGGCCTCCCCCTCCACCCCCTCAAAGACGAAGGAGGCGGTGCCGGGGAGCCGGTTTTCCGGATCGCCGGTGAGGCGGGTGTAGGGCAGTCTGGTCAGGCCGTCGATCAGCCTGTCCCGCAGGGCGGACAGCCGGGCGCCCTCCGCCTCCAGCTGGGCCACCGCCTCCTTCAGCGCGGCGGCCATGCCGATGACGCCGGGCACGTTCTCGGTGCCGGAGCGGCGGCCCTTCTCCTGCCCGCCGCCGTGGAGCAGGGGGGGCAGGCGCAGGGGCCTGCGGACATACAGGGCGCCCACGCCCTTGGGCCCCTGGAACTTGTGGGCGGACAGGGAGAGGAGATCCACGTTCCACGCCTCCACGTCCACCGGGATGTGGCCCACGGCCTGGACGGCGTCGGTGTGGAAGAGGATTTTGTGCTTTCGGGCGATGGCCCCGATCTCGGCCACCGGCTGGATGGTGCCGATCTCGTTGTTGGCGGCCATGATGGAGATGAGGACAGTGTCGGGCCGGATGGCGGCCTCCACGTCGGCGGGGCTCACCCGCCCCAGCTCGTCCACCGGCAGGCAGGTCACGGCATACCCCTGCTTCTCCAGGTGCTGGGCGGTGTGGAGCAGGGCATGGTGCTCGATGGCGGAGGTGATGATGTGGCCGGTGGTTTTCCCCTTGAGGGCCATGAGCTCCACCACGCCCTTGAGGGCCCAGTTGTCCGCCTCGGTGCCGCCGGAGGTGAAGAAGATCTCCTCGGGCTTTGCGCCGATGCAGGCGGCGATATCGGCCCGGGCCCGCTCCAGATCGGCCTTGGCCTCCTGGCCGAAGCGGTAGAGGCTGGAGGGGTTGCCGTATTGCTCGGTAAAATAGGGGGTCATGGCCGCCAGGGCGGTCTGGGACAGGGCGGTGGTGCCCGCGTGGTCGGCATAGATGAAACGGGACATGGATGTCGCTCCCTTCTAAAATACTAAATTCATATCTGTTTACTATGATTATAGCGGCGGCGCCGCCGGTTGTCAAGGGAAATTTTTCGCCCTGCGGAAGGTTTTATTAAACTTTACTTAAAACGCCTGTTTTCCGTTGACGGTGGAATCCGGGCCGTGCTATAGTGGAGAGGAAGAAATCCTTCGCCTGTGAATCTTATGGAAACCAGGAGCTGCTATGGACAAAAAACTGCTGAAAAGTATCCTGTTCATCATCACCTACGCGGTGGTGCTGGTGGTGGTGCTGGCCCGCCTGGATGTGATCGGACAGGCGGTGATGTGGGTGCTGGGCGTGCTCCAGCCGCTGCTCATCGGCTTTGCCATCGCCTTTGTGCTCAACCGGCCCTGCCGCTTCTTCCACCGGCTCTATCTGCGGGGCCTGGGCAGCACCCGGGCCAGGAAGGCCGCCCGCCCGCTGGCGGTGCTCTCCTCCTACCTGGCTCTCATCGCGGTGATCACCGCCATTTTTGCCTATGTGCTGCCGAAATTCGCGGAGAGCATCCAGACCTTTGTGCTCAATCTGAGCGGGTACCTGACCAACCTCCAGTCCGGCTACAACCAGATCATTGATCAGCTGCATCTGGACGCGGAGACCCTGGATCTCTCCTGGCTGAACGAGAAGCTCAGCGGGCTGTTTGACCAGGTGCTCACCTTCCTGTCCGACACAGGGCCCCAACTGCTGGCCTCTGTCACCAGCAGCCTGGTGTCCGCCGTGGTGACGGGGGTGCTGGCCGTCGTGTTCTCCATCTATATGCTCTCCGGCCAGGAGAAGCTGCTGCGCCAGTGCCGCCGGGTGTTCCGGGCCTATGTGCCCGCCAGGATCGCCGGCCCGGTCTCAGACGTGGTGCATCTCACCGCGGACACCTTTACCCGCTTTGTCACCGGACAGCTCACCGAGGCCTGCATCATCGGCGGCCTGACCGCCGTGGGGATGCTCTTCATCCAGGCGGATTACGCCCCCCTCATCGGCGTGATCGTGGGCGCGTCCGCCATCATCCCGGTGGCGGGGGCCTATATCGGCGCCATTGTCTCCGCCCTGCTGCTGCTGGTGGTCTCCCCCGTCAAGGCCCTGATCTTCCTGATCTTCCTCATCATCCTCCAGCAGTTCGAGGGAAATGTGATCTACCCCAAGGTGGTGGGCACCTCCATCGGCCTGCCCGGGCTGTGGGTGCTGGCCGCCGTCACCGTGGGCGCCAGCGTGGGCAGCCTGCTGGGCGTGCTGCTCAGCGTCCCCATCGCCTCCATCCTCTACACCCTGCTGCGCCGGAATGTGCGCAAGCGCCTGGACGGGCCGGAGCGGAAGGGGTGAGCCCGCTCCCCGCCGGGCACTCAGGCAGCGACAGCGAACGGCAACCTGCGCCCCGGAATCCATGGGATTTCGGGGCGCTTTTTGCAGGTTGCTTTTTTCCCGGGGAGCGGCTATACTGTAGTTATGGAAACCTTGCAAAAGGGAGGTACGTACAATGAAAGGAAGGAGAATCCTGTCTCTGGCGCTGGCCGTGCTGACGGCGGTCTCCCTGCTGACCGTATCCGCCTCCGCGGCCGGATTTTCCGACATGGTGGGCCACTGGGCCCGGGACGACGTGGAGTATCTGGCCGCCCAGGGAGTGGTCAAGGGCACCAGCGCCACCACCTTTGCCCCCGACCAGAAGATGACCGCCTGCGAGGCCCTGCTGTTCTGCTCCCGGGCCGCCGGCGTCAGCGAGGAGGACAAGGCCGCTATCGCCGCCGACTGGGCGGACGAGCTGGCGGAGCTCCTCCCGGACAGCCTCTACTCCTGGGCCGCGGAGGAGATGGCCGTGTGCCTGGAGACCGGCATCCTCTCCGTGACCGAGCTGCGGGCCCTGAGCGCGGACGACGGCCTGCTCAAGACCATCAGCCGGGAGAGCCTGGCCATGTATCTGGTGCGGGCCATGCAGCTGGACGCCATGGCGAAAAACCTGAGCACCTACCCCATGGACTTCGCGGACACCAGCTCCATCTCCGCCGCCCTGCAGCCCTATGTCTACCTGCTGGATACATACGGCATCGTCCGGGGCAATGAGGCCAACTGCTTCCTGCCCAAGAGCTCCCTGACCCGGGCGGAGATGGCCACCATGCTCCGCCGGGCCATGGACTTCATGGAGGAGCGGGGGCTCTATGCCGAGCTGCCCGCCTACACCGACTACGACTGGGTGGGGGGCACCATCACCCAGGCGGCGGAGGACGGCGCCGGCGGCATCTCCCTCACCCTGACCAGCACCATCACCGGCACCCAGACCGTCACCCTCCCCGCCGGCGTGACCATCTACGAGAACAACATGCGCGCCTCTGCCGAGCCTTTGAGCCTGCTCCAGACGGGCACCTATGCCCGGGTGAACCTGGACGGGAACGGCTCAGTCCTGTCGGTGCGCCTGGGCGGCGCCGTCACTGCATACACCGGCACCGTCACCGACATTGAGCCCGGGAGCGTGACCCTGGACGTGAACGGCGTGTCCCGCCGGCTGGAGATCGACCGCTTCACCGCCATCCAGGCCGACGGCGTCTCCATTCCCGCCCAGGTGCTCAGCAATCAGGGCGGCTACACCACCGCCGCCTGCCAGGTGGACGCCATGGGCCACCTGGCAGCCCTCCAGCTCTCCAGCGGCGGCCGCACCGAGGAGGGCATCCTCCGGGCGGTGGACGGCCGCTCCGGCAGCCAGACCCTCACCGTCACCGCCTTTGACGGCGGGGAGGCGCGGTATACCCTGCCCTCCGGCACGGCGGTCACCGTGGACGGCGTCGCCGGCAGCATGTCCGACCGGTACGAGGGCTGTTATGTCAATCTGCGGGTGTCCAACGACAGCGAGGGACGCCTCACCGCCGTGTCGGTGGACACCGGCACCCAGTATCTCCAGGGCACGGTTCAGACCGTGGTTACCAATCCCCAGAACGGCCTGGCCCTGACCGATATGGTGAGCGGGCGCAACACGGCCTACCTGCTCACCGACCAGGCCGCCGTCCGCTACAACGGGAAGACGGCACGGCTGTCGGATGTGCCGGCGGGCGCCTTCGCCACCCTCCGCCTCTCCAACGGCTATGTCACCTGGATGGACGCCTATCCCGGCGCGGCCAACACGGTCAAGGGCGTCCTGGACGCCATCTCCTACGGGGACGTGATCACCCTGCGGGTGCGCACCGACGGCGGCGAGACCGCCTCCGTGACGGCGGACGCCGCCGCGCCCCCCACCGTGACCCGGGACGGCCAGGCCGGCTCCCTGGAGTCCCTGCGCACCGGCGACACGGTGGTGCTCACACTCCAGGGCGGGCGGGTGACCGCCGTGGAGGCCCAGGCCCAGAGCATTACCGTCACCGGCACCGTCACCCGGACTGCCCGGCGGGGCGGGACGGTCACCCTGGACGTGCGCCTCAGCGACGGCTCCGCCGTCACCTACGAGGTGGACAGCGCCGCGCCCGCCACCCGGGACGGCCGCTCCATCGACGCGGAGGAGCTGAATGCGGACGACTGGGTGGAGCTGGTGGTTCACAACGGCGTGGTGGAGTCCATCACCGCCTATGAGGACGCCGGCCGGAACACCCGGCTGGAGGGCACCGTCCTGGAGACCGACACCCGGGACGAGACCCTGCGCGTCCGCCTCTCCGACGGGGGCACCCTCACCGTGGACGTGTCGGGGGCCAGCTTTCTCACCGCCGACGGCGGCTCCACCAGCCTGCGCCGCCTGTCGAAGGACGACCGGGTGCAGCTCTTCGGCGACTACAGCGGCAACCGCTTCGTGGCCACCCTGGTGATCCTGCTGTAAATATTGCGGTCAAAGCCCAAACGGCCCGGACTCCGAAGGGAGTCCGGGCCGTTTCCGGATGTCGATAAACCCACCAACCGAAGGGTTCGGAGGGAAGGAAAGTGTGAAAGGGAACCGTCAGGGTTCCCTTTCGCGTCGGATCAAACAACTTTTTGAAACTTTTTGAAGTTTCAAAAAGTTTGTCAGCGTGTCGAAAAAGCCTTTTTCGACACGCTGAAACGGCCCGGATTCCCTTTGGAATCCGGGCCGTTTTTCTCTGCCTGTTTGCTTCGCGCCTACTTGCCCACGCAGAACCGCTGGAAGATGCGGGCGGTCACATCCTCCCGCACGCTGGCCCCGGTGAGCTCTCCCAGGGCGGACAGGGCCTCCTCCACATCGGTGAGCAGGGCGTCGGGGGTGATCCCCGCCGCCAGGCTCTCCCCGGCCCGCTCCACCCCCGCCAGGGCCCGGCGGGCGGCCTCGGCCTGGCGGGCGTTGGTGAGCAGCTCCCCGGCCGCCTCCGCCCCGCCGGTGGGGAAGAGGGACGCGATGTCCCCCTCCAGCTCCTCCAGGCCCGCGCCGGTGGCGGCGCTCACCACCCGCAGGTTGGGGAAGCGGCGGCGCAGCGCCTCCACATCCGCCGCCGGGGGCCGGTCGGACTTGTTCACCAGGCAGAGCACCCGGGGGGCCTTTTCGGCCTCGTCCATGGCGGCCAAGTCCTCGGCCGTCAGGGGCTCCGACCCGTCCACCACCAGCAGGGCCAGCCGGGCCTCCTCCAGGGCGGCCCTGCTGCGCGCCACGCCGATGCGCTCCACCGCATCCTCCGTGTCCCGCAGGCCGGCGGTGTCGATGAGCTTGAGCACCACCCCGCCCAGTCTGCACCGGGCCTCCACCGTGTCCCGGGTGGTGCCGGGCACGTCGGTGACGATGGCCCGGTCGTAGCCCACCAGGGCGTTGAGCAGGGAGGACTTGCCCGCGTTGGGCCGCCCCACCAGCACGCAGGGCACCCCGCCGGCGATGTACCGCCCCCGCTCATAGGTGGCCAGCAGGGCGGACAGGCCCGCCCGGGCCTCCTCCAGCCCCGCCCGGATGGTGTCCGCCCGGAAGGGGTCGATGTCCTCGTCGGGGTAGTCCAGCACCGCGTGGAAGTGGGCCATGAGATCCACCAGGCCGTCGTAGATTGCCCCCACCCGGCGGCCCAGGGCGCCGGAGAGCTGCCCGGCGGCCTGCCGCACGGCGGCGGGGGTCTCCGCGTCGATGAGATCCGCCACCGCCTCCGCCTGGGTCAGATCCAGCTTGCCGTTGAGGAAGGCCCGCCGGGTGAACTCCCCCGGCCCGGCCTGCCGCACCCCCTGGGCAAACAGGGCCTCCAGCCCCAGCTGGAGCACCGCCGGCGAGCCGTGGCACTGAAACTCCGCCGTGTCCTCCCCGGTATAGCTGCGGGGCGCCCGGGAGATGGTGGCCAGGGCCTGGTCGATGGGGGCACCGTCGGGGCCCAGCAGGGTGCCGTAGACCAGCCGGCGGCTCTCATACTCCGCCAGGGACTTTCCGCCGGTGGGGCGGAACACGGCGGCGGCGGCCTCGATGGCGCCGTCTCCGCTCAGGCGCAGGATGCCGATGGCGCTGGGGGCGGGGGGCGTGGCAATGGCAGCGATGGTTTGGGACATATTCTCACCTCAACGAGACACGGCCGCCGCCCGGCGCAGGCCGGGCGGCGGAAAAAGATTGGCGAATCCGCCGGACAAATTTCCCTTGACTTTGCTTATGTCAACCGGAATCTGCATATCTGTGGACAAACGCGGTGGAAAAGCGATGTGGATAACCCTGTGGACAATGTGGAAAGAGCCTTATATACCGGGGTTTTACCCGATCCTGACCGGGACTTTACCCTGCATATATCATTGCATATTGTCTGTCAACGAACATCTGTACGGCTGGGGGCGGGGCCCATCAGCTCGCCCAGCAGGGGCTCAAACTGGACGCCCTCCGGCAGGGGAGTGCCCACGGCCAGGGTATAGGCCACACAGTGCTGGACAAAATCCGCCGCCCGCTGGGAGGCGTCGGCCAGGCCCTCCCCCCGCAGCAGGGAGCCCAGCAGCACGCTGGCGAAGAGATCCCCGGTGCCGGAGAAGCGGGCGGGCTCCTGCCGGGCCATGGCGAAGGAGATCCGGCCGGTCTCCCGGTCGAAGCAGCCCGCGCCGGTCACGCCGGGGTGCAGCCCCACCCCCGTGAGCACCACGGAGCGCTGCCCGTCCAGGCTCAGCCGCTCCAGCCAGGCCCGCAGGCCGGCCTCGTCCCCGGGGCAGGAGGTGTAGTCCTCCCCCAGCAGCAGGGAGGCCTCGGTGAGATTGGGGGTGATCACGTCGGCCTGGGCGGCCAGCTCCTCCATGCGGCGGCACAGCTCCGGCGTGTAGGTGCGGTAGGGCTTCCCGTGGTCGCCCATCACCGGATCCACCAGCACCAGGGTGTCCGCCCGGCGGAACTGCCGGTAAAATGCCTCAATCTGGGCGATCTGGCCGGCCGAGCCCAGAAAGCCGCTGTAGATGGCGTCAAAGGTCACCCCCAGCTCCGCCCAGTGGGCGGCGGTCTCCGACATCTGATCCGAGAGATCCAGAAAGACGGAGTGCGGGCTGGGCGGGAAGGCGGTGTGGGCGGACAGGTAAGCTGTAAGCATGGGACAGCACTGCCCGCCCATGGCGGACAGCACCGGCAGCACCACGGTGGTGGAGCAGCGGCCAAAGCCGGAGAGATCCTGAATGGCGGCGATCCTCGGCGCGCGTTTCATACGAGTTCCCCCTTGTGTGTTGGGTTTCCCCTCTATTATAACCGCCCCGGTGTCAGAGTGCAATTGACATTTTCCATGCCGGATGGTACACTTAATTTACCTGCCCTGCGCCTGTGATGGAATTGGTAGACATGCGAGATTTAGGTGCTGTCACCTCAGTGACGGATTATTTAAGCGGATATTCTGACCATCCCCAATTGCCACTCATGGATAAAAAATCATAATTTCATCGCACTCTGTGCGTTGAAATCGCAGACTGACAAAGTCAGTCCCAGAATTTTGCACACACTACACTATTATTTTAATAAAAACAGGCTCCACGCCTGTTTTTATACACGCGGGTCAAGCATATTGCTCCGCCTCGGGTAGTCCCTCCCCGTGTGAAAACAGAGGGCAGCAAAATAGCGACAGGGTTCCCTGCCGCTCATATCTGCGGGCGTGGTGGAATTGGCAGACTCGATGGATTTAGGTTCCATTACCTTAGTGGTGTGCGGGTTCGAGTCCCGCCGCCCGCACCAAACCAATATAATCCGAACTTGTTTCCGATAGGAGATGGGTTCGGATTATTTGTTTTCTTTGACCGTTACGAAACCGCCTATTTTCGCAACGGGGTGAAGCGCAAACCGACTTCCAAGCCAAGAGGGCCACGGAAAAAGAAGAAATCTATATAAACGCAAAAAAGCGGGGTGCCACCCTTTTCGGATGACACCCCGCTTTTGCTATGCCATTATTCTGTTTTTGCCTCTTGCTTCTCTATTTCTCTCTGCTTCTTCCATTCAGAAAACTCCCGCTGCCCTTCCTCGCTCTCATAGAAGGCCAGAATGTCCGGCAGGATGCAGCAGGCTATTGCTTCGATCTGGTGCTGGGGAATATCGGTGTTGTTGATCAGCTTTTTTCTTCTACCCAAATGTACCTCCGTTTTTCTCAAAGATGGTTTACAGATCGTGATCTTTGGGTCGCTGCTGGCGCTGCTGCTCTCTGAGTATCCGACGCACCTCAGGGGGAATACTGTCCACAAACCGCCGCAGCCGCTCGTTATCCTTTTTCAGTGTCAACACCTCCATCTGCTTCTGTATGCTCTTTTCGCTGTTGACCTTTTCCTTCAAGCCCTCGTTCTCCTGCGTCAGATAGTCGATGGTGGCTTGGTATTTCTTCATCTGTCCCAAATGCTTTTCCAGCCGGGAGAAATATGGCCCCACCATCTCCAAAATTTCGTCTCGTTTTTTCCCGGCGTTCAGCACCCCGATTTCCGACACCGCCTTTTCTATGGCCTGCTGTTGCCGGGTGAGGTCTACGGACTGCTTGAACAACCATGTGGGAATGTGCTTGCGCTTGGTGACAAGGGCGCTCTCGCCCCGCTTGAGGACGGGGAACACCTTTTTCATGTGGGCGTGAAACTCGTCCTGCCATTTTGAAAGCTGCGCCCGGTTGCCCAAAATCTCCTTTGCAGACAGCCGCCCGTCCTCTGTGATGGGGGTAAAGCACAGGTGAAGATGAGGTGTTTTTTCATCCATGTGTACCACAGCGGAAAAAATGTTCCCCCGGCCCACCTTCTTCTCCATAAAAGCTACCGCTTCGGTGAAGTAGGCTTGTACTTCTTTCTTGCTTCGGCCTGTGAAGAACTCCGGGCTGGCGGTAATCAGCGTGTCCACAAACATAGTGCTGTCCTTCCTGGTACGGCACCCCGCCGCCTTGATGCGAGTGTCAATTTCCTTTCGGTACTTCTGCGTAGGCTGAATAATGTGAAAATTGTCCTTGCTTTTACTGATGTCAATATCGGGATTGCTGGCGTACTTTTCCTTTGTACGCTCGTGGTGGGCTTCCAATGCCCCTGCCGGCCCCGCCTTGTGTTTGGCAAAGCGTAAAATTGCGTGCTGTGCTTTTTGTGCCATTGTACCTCCTTACCGCTTACGCTTGACCCAGACAATGTCATAGTCCAGCACATCCGCAAGCTCCACGGCTTCTTGGTATCGCAGGGAACCCCGACGCAATTTGCCGGATAGATTGGGAACGCTGCGGCTCCAATCGTAATCGTCGTACAGCCTATCCACTACCTCTGTCATGGTCATGCCAGAACGGACGATATAGGACTTGATTTCTTCTCGAATGCCCATTGTTCTCTCTCCTTTCTATGTCTGCCCCGTAAAGAGCAATATTCGGTTTCGCTGTTTTGTGTGGGATTTGCCGGAAATGAAAAAAAGCCCGCCAAACCATGAACTCCGTTCGCTTCACGGTGGCGCGCTCTCCAGAAAATAACCGACACAAAAACAGTCAATCGTTCATTGAACGGCGATCCTTCAAAAATTCGGGGGAATTTTCACCTCTTTTCATCCGGCTTGAGCGCAAAAAAGCCACGCACAACCTTCTGGTCTGCGTGGCTTTCATACGCTGCATCTGTACTTTTGAAGTTTCTTTTTTACCGCCTCCACTCGTTTGATAACTCCGCTGTGGTTTTTATACCCCAGCTTGTCCGCAATTTCCTCGTAAGTAAATCCATCCTGTCTCAGTTCAACAATCTGCCGATCTTTCAGGGGCAAGGTCTTTAAAAACCGTTCCACAAAGTCCTTAGCGATCACATATTCCTCTACATTTTGGCTTGGATCTGGAATATGGAAAATAGGACTGTCGTCATCACTGTTTTCCAGCATTCCTTCCAGTGAAACGGTCTGTACTTTCTTGGAGCGGGTGTGATACCACCTGCGGAGAAAGTCTTTGCGAGCGTTGGTATCCCATTTTTCAAAATCTTCATCGCAGGGTATTTCTCGCACGATGTCCAAAATTGGTTGCCACCCCTGCTCCGTAATCGCACGCTTCACCACATGGGCAAATAATTCTCTTACCTGATCGGCGTCTGGGAACGGAATTTGTGTTCCAGGCTTCATGCGAAATAAAAGCTGCAATCCCCAACCACATTCCTGATCTATTAAGCTGGCCCAAAGTGGTAGCGCATAGGAGAGCCGCCAAACTGGACAGTAGCCAGTGTAGTGTTCTTTCCACCCGCCAAAGCCAAAGTGCGGAAAGGCCAAAGCAGCTATGGCGTCCATGATGTCCTTCAAGAAAGCGTCGCTGTCGAGCAAGTCCATCATCGGTTCGGATGCCGCTATTTCAGAAAGACACCGTGGCAGTGCATTCAGCGTAGGATACCTGACGATCTGGTCTGCTGGGATAAGATAGACAAGAGGCAGATAGCGGATGTTGCTGTCAAAGGGAAAAGTTACTTGCATATGCGGATGTGGTTCGTCCATAGGGCTGACCTCCTTTTATGCTTTAAAATATGTTATCTATTATAATACGACATAAGTATATACTTTTTGTTCCTAAAATTCAAAAACATTTTTGGCGTATATACGGGCAGTTGCTTAAAAAGCTCTTGCCTAATTTCGCTTAAACGAATATACTAATAATGGTTTAATATTACCCCATGAGACAAACTTTGAGGTGTCACAAGTGAACGGATATATGACGGTACAGGAAGCCGCTGAAAAATGGGGCGTGACTCCCCGGCAAGTCCAAATTTTGTGCAAAGAAAACCGAATTGCCGGTGCGGCGCGTATGAGTCGGATTTGGATCATCCCAGAAAATGCAGAAAAGCCGACTAAAGATAGCAATACAAGAGCGAGGACAAAAGATGACAAACAATAATTTGACAATGATTGACTTATTTGCGGGTGCAGGTGGATTGTCTGAGGGACTTTCTGAGGCTGGATTTCACAGTCTATTCGCTTCAGAAATCATGCCTGTTTATGCTGCAACATATCAGAAAAACCACCCTTCCGCTAGGGTCTTAACAGCAGATATTCGTAGTATAGACGCAAATCAAATTCGAGAAGAACTTGGTATTGAGCGTGGAGAGTTAGATTTACTTGCTGGCGGTCCTCCGTGTCAGGGATTTTCAATCAATGCTCCAGTCAGAAGTGTACTTGACCAAAGAAATCATTTGTTCAAAGAATATTTGCGCTTTGTAGATGCTTTTGCTCCAAGGGCAATTTTGATTGAGAATGTTCCCGGACTTGTTTCTTTTGAACATGGTGCCACTCTGCACGCCATTCTCAATGCTTTGGCAGAACTGGGGTATGGCGCTGATGTGCGTATCCTTGGTGCTGCATATTATGGTGTCCCCCAAATGAGGTGGAGAACCATCATTCTTGGCTTGAGGGGGAAAAACCTTCCTTCTTTGGCATTCCCGGAGCCGCTCTACCATGCGCCAGTGAAGCCCAATTTTACCACTACATTTGACGGCCAGTTACTCGTAAAGCTCCCTTCGCCTGAAGCATCTGCTAAATTCACCACAGTGCAGGAAGCTATTGGCGATCTTCCGCCATTGAAGTGTGGGGAAAGAGGTGCTGAAGTAAAAGAATATATATGTGAGCCAATGTGTGATTATCAGAAACGAGCGCGTATCGGTAGTTGTGGAATATATAATCATGAAGCTCCCCGGCTTTCTAAAGAAAATCAAGAGAGATTGAAATACATTAAGCCTGGTGGGAATTGGACAGATATACCTGATGAGCTTTTGCCAAAAGGTATGAAAAGGGCCAGAAAATCTGATCACACCAAGCGATATGGCCGTGTTACTCCTGATGGTTTGGCTTCGACTATTTTAACTAAATGCGATCCTCATTGGGGCGCTTATTTCCATTACAATCAAGATCGCTCTTTTACTGTTAGAGAGGCCGCCCGCCTACAATCCTTTCCAGATCACTTTATCTTTACTGGCACGCAAGGACAGCAGTTCGCTCAGGTAGGAAACGCCGTACCTCCTTTGCTGGCAGAAGCTGTTGGTCTTGCACTCAAATCCATTTTAGAGGAGGGGTCTTAAAATGGCCGGATATATTTCAGAGTTTTTCGGTTATCGTGCAGAAGATAAATCCTCACAAGCTGCAACAGCAGCAGCTCGTCAGGTTTGTCCTTTTCTCGGAACTCAATGCACAAAAGTTTTGTCGCGGGATAGAATTATTTCTGGAGTCTGTGCAGTTCGACAGAAAACACCAGGGTCTCCGGATGTCATCTGTTGTCCAAATCGGATTTATGCCGAAGATTACAAGATGCTCCACTTAGTCGCGCAGCAGGCATTTGGCTGTGAGTTAGGGCTTTACTCTGGGAGAGCAGCAGTAGAAAAAGCCAAAGCGGAAAATGGAGCTATTGCTGTTTTTGGGCATGGATGGGGCGGAGAGTTACGACTGCCCCAAAGGGCCGGGACAGGCTCCTACTTTGTTGATTGGGTGTTGGCACGCTTGGATGGAGCCGGAGAGCTTGTTGAATTTACAGCTATCGAAGTCCAAACTATTGATACCACAGGAAACTACCGTGAAGCCCGCAATTCACTTATGGAAAACCGAGACATCGTTGCAGACACTGTCGGATTGAACTGGGAAAATGTTTCTAAGCGTATTATCCCACAATTGATTTATAAAGGGCAGGTTTTGCAGCGAGAGGATTTGTGTAGAACAGGCTTGTTCTTTGTGTGTCCCAAAGCTGTATACGATCGAGTTCTCAACCGACTGGGAGGAAAAGAACGCATTCCACGCTTTCCAACACAACCAGCTTCTATCCATTTTCTTGCCTATGACTATCTGGAAACAACTGGTGAAGGAACGATTACTCCTCTTGGTATCTTGGAGGAACACTGCACAACGGTTTACAAAGTCCAAGAAGCCTTTTCTTCCATGAATCTACCAGAAGGCAATGTTTACCGGGATGCTATTCGCAGGTCTCTATATGGGATGGAATAAGTGGGTTTTCTACATTTTCATCCCTTTTAGGAGAAGCTTATGAAAGAATGGAAGAATGTTAAGCTTACATCTAAAGGCCAAGAGTATGTTGAGCCGTGTGAGTTAAAAACTGGTTTGCGCAGTTCGTCAAGAGCAGTTTTCTTTAGAAACACCCATCAAACGACTGGCGAAAAAATAGTCTCATTGAAAATTGCTCGATATAGGAAAGTCAATGGAACATTTTATGAAAAGCAAGACAAATCAATTACGCTTTCCTGTGGAGAGATAGATAAACTAATTGAGTATATTCAAGAGTATTATGCGCCCTTAAACACGGGAATGTCCGAGTTTATTTCGGTAGACAAGGATGCTGCCGAGTTGTTTGCTAAAGTTCGTGACTTGGGAATTCCCGATGCAGAAGTTGTGAAAAAGCTTCATGAATCTGGGATACTTACCGAGAACCTGAGCGTTGCTATTACGGCAGCAGAAAGAAATCGTGCAGTCAGTGAATTTGAGCAAGCTATCAGTAGCGGCTATCCTGAATCATATTGGCAAGATTGGTTCAGCCGAAATAAATGGGTGCTTGGGTCCGAATATCTGAATATATTGCCAGAACGAGATATTGATGTCACAGATATTGCAGATTATTTAATGAGAGCTATCGATGGTTTTCTTGATGTTGTAGAAATAAAGCGTCCTGATCTACCATTTTGGACAAGGCCAGATTCACATGGAAATTTATGCCCTTCTTCCCAGCTTACTGCTGCGATAACCCAATGCTTGAACTATTTATATAAAATAGAGCTTCAGTCTAATTCCGTGGAGTTCATGGAACGGGTAGAGGATACAAAAACCGTCAAACCTCAATGTATGTTGGTGTACGGTCGATCAGTTGACTGGGATGATAATGAATTAAAGGCCTTGCGAATCTTAAATGCCGCATATCATCAATTGCATATCATAACTTATGACCAACTATTAATGCGAGCAAAACTCCTACTTGGAATTGAGAATGAAACTGCTGACGAGGAAGAAGATTTTTCCGAATGGCCGTTTTAAAGAGGTTTGTCACTCTCTTGCAAGTAGCAACCCCATCTAGGGGCATCAACGGTCAAGATGAACGGTGCATTTCATGCGGCGCCGTTGACAGCACTGCCCGGTCTTGCTTTATGGGTAATCAAGGAGGGCAAGCTCCAAGTGTGCTTGCCCTCCCTTTTAAATCTAGGGATAACGGTAATCGCATCTTTGGGACATTTTGTCCCATCAGTAGGGGACGGAGGACGAGGGACGGAGGTTTGTATACCTGCTGGTGCTCTCTGAAAACGAACGGGATTTTTGTTCCCGTCCGCTCACAAAAATCCTGCCCGTTTTCCTGCCAGTGTAAGCGGGGCGCAAACCGCATCGCACCCCGTTTACCCTGTCAGCCGCGCCAGCAGGTATAACACACTACACCTTGCAAGCAAGGTCGTGTGCCAAAGGGGGCATAAGCCCCCTTTGGAAACCCCCGGTTTTGTCAGTGCGTGGCCACAGATTGCATTTCTTCATCTATGTCCTCACCCCATCCAAAACCTAAAGAAACGGCGCAGATCAGCCTATGAATGGTGGGCTGGTCTGCGTCATTTCTTTATTCGGCCTGTGGGCCGGAACGAGACAAGGTGCATATGGAGAATTGTATTTCCGGGTTGAAAATTTGTGCAATTCGGGTTATAATAAAATTAACCCGAATAGGAGGTTGGAAGATGAAAGAAGTGGGTAAGCGTTTGAAGGCCCTGCGGGAGAGTATCGGCCTTTCACAGGTAAAAATGGCTGAGGCCATCGGCTCCACACAGTCCAGTATCAACCGCTATGAGAATGGGCAGTCCACCCCATCTGTGGAACTATTCCGCCGCTATGCAGATTACTTTGATGTATCCTTAGATTATATCTTTGCCCGGACGGACAAGCCCCAGGGAGTAATATACGAGTTTAAGCCTAAAGCCGCTCCAGAGCGCGAGGAAATGCGGCGCTTTATTGAGATGTGTTTTGACCCACAATCTCCTATGAACGAAAAGCTAAAGGAAACACTGTTCCGTATGATGGAGGATGGAGAATGAAGGTTATATATGAAAAAGAAATTTCTGCAATAAAAGACTGGCTACAGCGTACCAACGCCCAACTTTCAACAGGAGCCTTACCAGCGTTTCTCCAAACCGATTGTTGGAAAATACAAAATGAGTTGCAGACGATTTCGACAAATATTCAGTACGAATACCCATTTTATGGCCATGAATTATTAGAGATAAAGAACATACTTTTTTCTGCTCCCCAGCCTCCTTATGGCATGATGCTGTTGAATTCAGCCGCGTTTGGAGAGCTTTTCATAATTATCAAACACATTTCTTCGGAACCGATAGATACTCGGGTTTGGCAGGACATTCACCCTCGAATCATTGCTGTTTCAAAAGGGCTGTTTTGTGATGGTCATTTTGCCGCCGCCGGTGAAGCCGCCATTAAAGAAGTTGAAACTCGAATGCGAGAATTGTTTAAGGAAGGAAAACCGAACTCTCCCATTCCTAAAGATGCAGCGGGTTTAATTGGCGCATTACTTTCAGACAATGGCTTCTATCAGTTTTGCGATACATCAGAAATAAGCGGAGCCAATTTTCGTAAAGGTGTTAAGTCTATCTTTGAGGGTGCTTTTATGGCTTACCGGAACCCCTCTATGCACGCAAATCTAACTTGCTCACAAAGAGAAGCTTTTGAACGGATCGTGCAGGCAAGTCAAATGATGGGTATTTTAACAAGCGGCGAGGTGAGAATATGAAAGCCGTTATCTATGCCCGCTATTCCTCCGACAACCAGCGGGAGGAAAGCATTGAGGGCCAGATTAGAGAGTGTACCGCCTTTGCCGAGAAGAACGGTATCACCATCCTGCGCCACTACATTGACCGGGCCTTTTCCGCCAAGACCGACAACCGCCCGGAATTTCAGAACATGATCAAGGACAGCGGCAAGCACTTATTCGATATGATTATCGTCTGGAAGCTGGACAGGTTTGCCCGCAACCGCTACGACAGCGCCCGCTACAAGGCCGCTCTGAAAAAGAACGGGGTCAAGGTGGTGTCCGCCACCGAGGTCATTTCCGACGGGGCCGAGGGCATCATTCTGGAAAGCGTGCTGGAGGGTTATGCCGAATACTACTCCGCTGACCTGTCCGAAAAGGTAGTTCGGGGCATGACGGAAAATGCCTTGAAATCCAAGTATAACGGCGGCACCCGTCCTATCGGCTATCTGATTGACAGCGACCAGTGTTTCCAGCTTGACCCGCTCACCGCCCCTTTTGTCCGTGAGGCGTTCCAGCGGTATGACGAGGGGGCCACTATGACCCAGATCCGGGACTGGCTCAACGAACAGGGTGTGAAGAATACACGGGGCCAGAAGATGACCTACAACAGCGTGCAGCACCTTTTGAGCAACCGCCGCTATATCGGAGAATACACCTACCGGGACATTGTGGTGCCGGATGGCATTCCCGCTATTGTCCCCCAAGACCTCTTTGACCGGGTGCAGCAGAAACTGGCAAAGAACAAAAAGGCTCCGGCCCGCCACAAGGCTGAGGACGATTATCTGCTGACGACCAAGCTGTTCTGCGGCTATTGCGGGGCCTATCTTTGCGGGGAGAGCGGCACCAGCCACACGGGGAATGTCCACCACTACTACAAGTGCGTGTCCGTGAAAAAGAAGCGCACCGAGTGCCATAAAAAATCTGTCCGTAAAGAGTGGATCGAGGATTTGGTGGTCAGTGAAACCATGAGAATGGTGATGGACGATAAGGCGATTGAGGCCATCGTGTCCATGCTGATGGACTTGCAGGACAGAGAGAATGTCAATCTGCCGCTCTATGAACAGCAATTGCGGGAAACGGACACGGCCATTCAAAACCTCTTGAACGCCATCCAACAGGGGATTTTAACCAAGTCCACGAAAGGCCGTCTGGAAGAACTGGAAGCCACGAAAGAGGAACTGGAAACCAAGATAGCCTGCGAGAAACTGGCGAAGCCCAAGGTGAGCGCCGAGTTTATGACCTTCTGGCTCCACCGCTTCCGCAAGCTAGATGTACGGCAAAAGTCCCACCGCAAGATGCTGATTGACACTTTTATCAACGCCATTTTCCTGTACGATGACAAAATGGTGATAACCTTCAACTACAAGGAAGGGACAACGACCATCACTTTTGATGACCTCAAAACCGCATTGGCCGATCAGAAAACAGGTTCGGATTTGGATTGCTCAACTGCACCAAGCTGGGAGCTACATTTTGGCCTTATAAACGAGGCTGAAATGTAGCTTCTCTTTTTATCGAAACCTCCATGTTATACTGCTCATGAATACATGAGTAGAAAACATGGAGGTTTTGTCATGTCCGGAAATGTTATCGAGATATCACAAAGTAAGAATCTTGTACCTATTTGGGGCCAGCAGCTTAGGGTGGCGGCTTACTGCAGGGTCAGCACGGGCCATGAGGAGCAGCAGAATAGTCTGAAGAACCAAATCGAGTTTTATACCGAATACATTCAGCAAAATCCTTATTGGCGGTTTGTCTTTGTTTACTATGATACCGCTTCGGGCCTGCGAAAGAATCATCGCCCCGGCTATCAGCAGCTGCTTAAAGATTGCAGGAGAAAGAAGATCGACCTGATTTTAGTGAAGTCCCTCAGCCGGTTTGGGCGGGACACAGTAGAAACAATCAAACAGATACGGAGGTTAAAGCGTATGAATATCGGTGTTTATATCGAAACCGGAGGCATCAACACATTGACTACCAGTGACAGTATCATTGACCAACTGGCTGCTTTGGATCAGGCGGAGAGCCACTTCCGCAGCGAGAACATCAAGTTTGGCATCCGCCACCGCATGAGGAGCGGCAAGACGCTCCTCAACCACACCCGATTTCTCGGTTATACCAAAGGGCCTGACGGCGTATTGCAGATCGTTCCCGAGGAGGCCGAAATTGTCAGAACGATTTTTAACCTCTATGTGCAAGGAAACGGAGTACGAAAAATTAAGAAGTACCTTGAGTCCCATGGCATCAAAACAGTCACTGGAAAATCAGAGTGGAGTACTTCCACCATCGACCGGATGCTGAGCAACGAGAAGTATGTAGGCCAGGTTTTGATGCAGAAGACCTACGTGCCGGATTTTCTGACGGGCAAAAAAGAAAAGAACCGTGGGCGGTTGGAGATGTACCTGGTGGAGAATGCTCATGAGCCTATCATTGACCAGAAAACTTTTAACCGGGTGCAAGAGATGAAAGGACACATTAAACACGCAGTACAAATGGAGCAGATGTTGTGATATAATCAGTTCAGATGTCTATGGACGGAGGAAGCAAATTAAGATAATGGCACAGGGAGGATCACATGAAATATTCTGATTCTGGCTGGCTATTCCAAGGGGAAGTTGGGTCGAACATTCCTCATGGTATCAGTGAAAAGGATATTTTTTCTCTGTTGGATCTTGCGAGGGAGGATGAGCTGTGGGCCAAGCAAGTTCGCAGTGAAGTAATATATCAAGATACACACCCTGGAAACAGCCTTACTGAATTTCTGCTTGAACAAATTAGAGTCCTCAATGTCGCCGGCTCAATCGTATCATATCCATTTGGAGATGCCTTAACTTTTGGAAGTTCCCGGCACTTTTTTAGGGGAGAGCGGGCGGCCTATGACAAAACTGTGCCCAGTCTTAACCGAAAAATAACGGGAATGTCACCGAGGGATCAAGAACTCTATCGGGCAATTTCTCATATGCGTATTCATCAATTTTCCGAATTCTTATGGAATATTCATATTACTTCTCGGTGGATAGCCACATTGAGTGATATAAACGATCTGGCACTTGCTCAGCACTATGGCTTTGAAACGCATCTGCTCGATTTGACCAATGATTTTAAGACTGCGCTGTTTTTTGCCACAAGCCGTTATGATGCGAAAACGGATTCTTATTATCCGCTTACAAAGAAAGATATTGAGCAATCGGAAAAGACACGATATGGGGTCATTTTTCACGCACCGAACTGGACGATAGACTACTTCCAGCCCATGCCTAACTTTGAATCAAAAGCGTACAAAAAACTTATGGGAATGGAGAGCGGTGAAATAAGGCGTGCGGCTGATTCCGGAGATTGGGACGGGATTGCATTTCAAATAGGCTTTCAGCCCTTCCTGCGATGCCGTGCACAGAGCGGGTATATATTCCCAATGTGTAAAGATGTTCCCCTGCAGGAAAATCCGAAATTTGAGAAACTGCGATTTAAGCAAACACAAAAGCTCTCAGAAAAAGTCTTTGAACTGATGGATGGCGGGAAAAAAGTTTTTCCTTATGAGGGGCTTTCGGAGGCAAGACCGGTTCTCACAGCCATGCAAAATTCTTGGACTTTTTCAGAAGATGATTTGAATGCACTATTTGAATGGGAACAGGTTGATCTGTCGTTATTCCCCAATGCCAAGGAATTGAAAACAGCTTTTGCTGGGTGGAGTTTTGAGGGAAATACTATAAAAATCATTCAGGACAAAGTCGATTATCCCATTGCTCCGAGCATTATGGAACGGATTAACGCAATGTATGATTCCATAGATATTGAAAAGGAAATTGGCAATATAATTCATATACGACCAGAACAAAAGAAGTATAGAGATGGAATCTATACAATGTTATATGGCCAGGGGCGTGAGATTGAGGTAGAGAGATAGGATAAGCTGGTAGCATTTATCGTAGGCTTACAATTACCCAATCAAAAATATCGATTTTAACCGTCCCTTCCAAACCAATATAATCCGGACTTGTTTCCAATAGGAGAGGGGTTCGGATTATTTGTTTTCTTTGGCTAATATGAAACCACCTATTCCCCCAACGAGATGAAGTGCGAACTTATTACTTTGAAACGTTGAAAAATCTAAACGAAAGAACCAGAAAAATTACCGACTGCAACATTACACAGTTTTCCGATTCGATTATTTTTTCACTATCCCTGAATAAAGAGAATTATCGTAAGCTGATTACAATTTTAGCAGAATATCAGCTTCAATTGCTTTATAATTCCATTCTTTGTCGTGGTGCGATTGCATATGGGAAACACTACAAAGAAAATGATTTTATGTTTAGCCAAGCGCTTATTGAAGCTTATCAGCTGGAATTAAATGACGCTATTTATCCTCGCATCATCGTTTCTCAGAACTTATTTGAATTCTTTAAGCCAGATGTTGGTGTTAACTCATTGGAACACGTGCTAAAAGAAAATGATGGGTTTTGGTTTATAGATTATTTGGGAATTGCTGATAAGGATACCGCGCAATATCAGTTGAAAAAACTTAACGATGGACTTAACACAGAAAATCTTCATATTAAGGAAAAATATTACTGGCTATATCGATACTGGGAGTACACGTTCGGCGAAAAGCTATCTTTTGCTTTTCCCCAATTTAGCAAATAAGTTTATTCTCTTTGAATACGCTAAATCATATAAACATAAGAAAGACAGGGCGTCATCATTTTGGGGCGACGCCCCACCTTTAGTATGTTTTATACTGTTTTCTATCTGTATCCTGTGCTCTTCATCTTTTGCTTGCTGTGCCATCTACTTGACAAACTCCCGTTTTCCCCCCTTGATCTCATAGAAACTAAAATATTTGGCAAGATGCAACAGGTAATGGCTTCAATCTGTTGTTTGATTACAGTATGATTGATATTCGCTTCATTACAATCCCATCAATCTCTCGTTCCAACTTCTGAATTTTCTCCCGTAGCACAAAAATGTGGGCGTCGAGGACCGGTTTCCTCAACGCCCACATTTTTTGCAACTTTACAATCTGTTCCTGCTCTTTGACACGGCTGTCCCGGACCGCTGTGAGATACTCCCACACCCTAGCATCCAGCGTCTCCTCGTGAATCCGATGAGAACCACAGTAGCTTTTTCCATTTCTCTGGTAGCCACGGCACACATATTCCACCCGTCGGTTTCCACGCCAGTACCGGATCATAGGAACAAAGGGATTGCCGCAGTCCTGGCAGGTCAACAGCCCGGCGTAGCGGTGTTTGGCCTTGTTCCCGTTGGCGGGGCGGGCCTGCTCTTTTAGCCGCCGCCGAACGGCCTCCCACTGTTCTCTTGAGATAATAACCGGGAAGAAGCCCTCATGTCGATACCACTCGTTCTGGGGCAACCTCTTCACCTTTCCCCCGTGGGTTTCCGAGCGGTGATTTACCAGTACGCCGGTGTAGCTCTCCTCCACCAGCACATTCTTGACACTGGCATACGTCCAGAGGTAATTTCCCTCCCTGGTTTTGTGCGTGGCCCGCACCTCCCGGCCGCAGTGCTCGGCACGGAGCTGCGCAGGAGTTTTACGCCCCAGCACATTGAGCTGGCGGGCAATCTCCCTCTGCCCGCAGCCTGCCAGGTACAGCGTGTAGATCATCCGTACCGTCTCTGCGGCCTCCGGCTGGATCTTGATTTCGCCGGTATTCCGGTTCTTCCAGTACCCGAAGGGCGGCGTGATCACGATACCATCTCTCTGCTTCTGCCGGTAGCCGGAGCGGATCTTTTTCCCGATATCCCTGGCGTAATAGTCGTTCATCAGGCCCCGGACGCCGATGACCAGGTCATCCTCCTCCCGGAAGGTATCTAGCCCTTCCGTGGCGGAGAGCATCCGGACACCCTGCTCACGCAGGTAATCGATGAGCAGGGCGGTCTGGGTGCGGTGCCGGCCCAGGCGGGACAGATCTTTGACCACCACGCCGTCGATCCTGCCGTGTTCCACGGCCTCTGTGATCTGATCCAGCCCGCAGCGGCTGAAGCTCATGCCGCTGGCATTGTCATCGGCGGACTCCCCGACGACCGGCCAGCCGTGCTGCTCGGCGAAGGCACGGCAGATCTCCCGCTGATTTCTCAGAGAATTTGTCTCCCGGTCATCGTCATGAGACAGCCGGGTGTAGATCCAAACCCGCATTGTTATCGTCCTCAACTTCCAGAGCTTCTGTCATAATCAGGCTCTCCAGGCGTTCAAAGCCGCCCTCTTGCGGCACAAAGCATTCCGTCTGCCTGCCGCTTTCATAGATGTCCAGATGGTCCTGGAAGGGGGCTTTCAGACGGATATCCAGGGACAGCTTTCCGTCCTCCTCGTGGACATAGATTTTATCCACCAGCATCCTCAGATGGGCCTCCGAGAGCTTGCCCTCTTTCAGGATATCGTCCATCATGCCGATGTCCCGCTTCAGCTTGGACTGCCGGCTGCGGAGTGTCGCCTCAATATTTTGCAGCTCCTGAATCCGCTGCTTCGCCGCGGCAATTTCCGCCTCCCGCTTCTGAATCATGCGGTCGTAACGCTCTGCATTGGCCTTGTCCCGGATCCGTTCCATGAGAATGGCCTCCATTTCCTCCTCCAACTGAGTGATCTTATCAGCCAGCTTTTTTATCTGTGCCGCAGCAGTAGTCGCTTTGGGCCGCCACTGTTCGATCAGCTTCTCCATGGACTGAAAATTGGCCTGATACATCCGCTTCGTCCGGAGCAGTTCCTTTGTGATCAGCTCATCCAGCACGTCCTCATCCACGGTGTGGGCGGTACAGTGCTCTTTCCCGTAGCGGTGGTAGGTATCACAGCGGTACTCCACCCGTTCGCCACTTCTCAGTTTGACCCGTTTGCCCACGAAGGTGCGGCCGCAGTCCTCGCACCGGAGCAGGCCGCCGTACCGGAGCACACCCCGGTTTGTCCCCGCCCGGACATTCCTCTCTTTTCGATCCCGGAGAAGCGCCTGGGCCTG
The DNA here is from genome assembly GCF_002161215.1 of Flavonifractor sp. An10. Classification (GTDB taxonomy): domain Bacteria; phylum Bacillota; class Clostridia; order Oscillospirales; family Oscillospiraceae; genus Flavonifractor; species Flavonifractor avistercoris. The sequence goes on along the minus strand of NZ_NFMB01000006.1, from coordinate 232,370 downwards.
TTCCCAGATCTCCCTGGACACAATAGGCGGGAAATAGTTCTCGTGCCGGAACTGCTCCGCCGCCTCGGTGAAGCGGAAGGTCTTGTTGATCTTGTTGCGCTCACTCTTGTGGCAGATCAGGGTGCCGATGTAACTCTCATCCCGTAAGATCCGTCTGACCATGGTGCCGTCCCACAGGTATTTCTTCAGGACCTTTTCGTGGGTGTTTGGCAGTCGTTTGCGCAGCAGATACCGCTGGATCTGGGCCGGTGTTTTTCGCTTCTGCTCATTGAGAGTCCGGGCGATGGCCTTCACCCCCTGTCCGCCGGTGTAGGCGGTGAAGATCATGCGCACGGTCTCCGCCGCCTCTTCCACGACCACCACCCGCTTGGTGTTTTTATCCTTGAAGTAGCCGAAGGGAGGGATGAGCACGATGCCCTCCTTCTGCTTCTGCCGGTAGCCGGTGCGTACCCGGCGGCTGCCGTCCCGGGCGTAGAAGTCGTTGACCAGGCCCTTGAATCCGATGATCAGGTCGTCATTCTCATTGAAGGTGTCGATGTTTTCCGTGGCGGAGAGCACCCGGACATCGTGTTCCCGCAGGTAGTCAATGAACAGGGCCGTCTGGGTGCGGTGGCGCCCCAGACGGGACAAGTCCTTCACCACAATGGCCTCCATGAGGCCGGACTCCACCGCCTCGTAAATCCGGTCGATGCCGGGGCGGTTGAAGTGCATCCCGCTCACATTGTCATCAAAGGATTCCCCCACCACTTCATGGCCGTTGCTGACGGCGTAGTTGTAGATGATTTTCCTCTGATTGCTCAGGGAGTTGAGTTCCTCGTCCTCGTCCCGAGAGAGGCGATAGTACAGCCAGACCTTCATAGGCACCTCCTTTCCACCACGTCTGCTTGCGCAACACAACATATCACAGGTTCTTTCCAATAGCCACGGGAACCGGTTGTATTTTCTCAAGTTCTACGGAACCAACAATTTGGGGTTCGGATTTTATACAGGGATGGTCCACGGCCAGGTAGTCGTGAATCATCATTTTCAGGAACTCGTCGAACTGTGTGTCTGTCCCCACATAGGAGTACATCACGCTGAACAACTCCGCTTTTTGCTTATGCTTCCCCATAGACCTCTTTCTGCCCCCCAGGGGCAATCAGCAGGCCACGCTCAGCGCATGGCCTGCTGCCAGGTTGGTTCTTCCTCGTGGTCGTCCTCTTTGTGGCCGAGGGCGATCTTTTTCTGCCGCTCCTTTTGCAGGAGCCTGTGGTCGGCGTGCTGGTATGTCGTGGTGGCGTCTCTCACGGGATCAGCGTCCGCACCGCGCTCCAGAGCGCGGCCAAGCCGGACCAGATCGCCTGCAAGACCACCATACCCACCATGGCCGCCAGCAAAATCAGGGCCAGCCAGATCATCACCGACAGCGCCGATTCCAGACTGGGCGGTGAGATAGAGATCTCTTTCTTTTTCCCAGCCTGTTTCAGCTCCGCCCGCACCTGGGCCACCTCCCGCGCCAGCGCCTCCAGCTGCTCCCGGGTGGGGAGCTGCCCCACCTGCCGGCTCAGCGCCCGCGCGTGGGCCTCCTGTGCGCCAACGCTGGCCTCCAGACGGTTCAGCTGCGCTAGCAGCTCGTCCCAGTCCCGCTGGGACGGATTCGCAGGCGGCAGATTCCGCTGTTTCAATTCTTCCATGGACAATCTCTGCCCGGATTCGGAATTCACGTTCCATGACCTCCTTGGTGTACTTTTCCTCGTGGAGCCGGTCGTCCCGGCACTTCATGCCGCCCGGCGCGGTGTAAGTGATATACTTCCGACCATCCGTCCAGCGCACTTGATAGCCGTTGCTCTCCATTAGAGAGATGAAATCCTCTCTGGTGGCAGCGCACCGCATACACTGGTCGATGGTGTTCATGAGCCGGAACTTCCAGCTCTGGCCCTTGGCGGCGGAGCGGTACTCCCGGGTACCCATCCGTTTCTGCCTGACACGCCGCTGGGGCGGCGGCAGGATCTCCAGCCCGTGGGCAATGCAGATCTGGTCGCTGGCCAGCCGGTGTGCCTGGAGGTCGGCGGCGCTCTGGTGGAGCTTGCGGCCGTCCTGGAAGCTGACGCTGTTCACCACCAGGTGGTTATGCGGATGGGCCGTGTCCACATGGGTGGCCACCAGCACCTCGAAGTCCGGGAACTCCCGCTTGGCCAGCTCCAGGCCCATAGCGTGGAGCTCCTGGGGCATCAGGCCGTCCTGCTCCCCGAAGGACTGGACGAAGTGGTAGTACTGCCGTCCGTCCGTTTTGTGGAACTGCTCCTTGGTGAGCTGCATCTCGGTATAGGCAGATTGTGCGATACAGTTCCAGCCGGTCACCAGCTGACGCCCCTCCCACATCGTCTTTTCCTCCTGCTGGACATACCGCAGCACCCCACCCAGAGCGCCCCGGCCACCGCCCCGGTTCTTGATGGCGGTGAAAGTAGCTATCTCAGGTCACCTCCCGTAACAGCTGCCGAAGCTGTTCACTGATCCGCCCGTAGCCCTCCGCCAGCCTGTCCCCGTACACGACGGTGATCTTCCCCATGTGGGCCAGCGTGGTGAGCTGGTTCAGGTTGCGCCCCTGGGCCTTCAGCTCGGACAGCACCTTGTCCAGACCGTCCACCCGGATGATCTCTTTTGCAAGGCCGCTGTAACACAGGTAGTCGGTGACCGTCAGGCCGGCCTCCCTCGCCCGTTTTCGGATGGCCTCCTTGACCCGGGGCGTCACCCGCAGGGTAATGAGCTCCGTTTTGTGTTCTCTCTGCATTTACATCTCCTTCTTCCATACTCCCCTTCAGGGGCTGGGGGACGGGGCAGCGCCCCGGAACTGTGGCCGGCGTATAGCCGGACGCGATGCTTGCCCTCGTCGGAGCAAAGTCCGCTCCGCGCGGAACACCCCTGCGGGGGTATTCCTTACTCCGCTCCCTTGCTCCTCCTCTTCCCGCCGAACCCGCTTCGCTGGGCTTCGGCGGGAGCTCCAGTGGATGGTCAGACGTTGCCAACAGGGCCGATGGTGACGATCTTTTCGGAAGGAAGATCATCGACACCATCGACCCTCTTCAGGCAGATGAGCCGCTCCCCGTTGCTCTTGCGGAAGGTCACCACGATGCCGCTTCGCCTTAGAGTGTCAACGCTTTTGCGGATCTGGTGGGAGAGGCTGTTGGGCGTCAGCCCTTCGACACCGCCAGGGTCGAGCTTCTCCAGCAGCACCTTGGCAGGGGCACAGATCTCTGGCTGCTCCCGCAACAGTGCAGAGAGGAGGAAAGAAATCCGCCCGCCGGACTGATCCACCTGGGTACAGTCGTCGGAGAGCAGGTTCCAGATGTGGGTCTCCCCGTCGAACTCCAGGGACAGTTCCCGGTAGGGAATGTCTCGCCCCGTGCAGTAGAGGGTGGCGGTGTTCTCCCTGCGCTTGATTTTTCGGAGCACAAAGTTGGAGTCTGTGGCGCCGCTGAGCCCGGTGGTGCCGGAGATCATGTTCATGGGGTCGTCGTCGCTCAGCTTCCGCAGGTGGTGGATCAACAGAACGGCGATGTTGTGCCGGTCTGCCAGAGCTTTGAGAACACCGATGTCCCGGTAGTCGCTGGCGTAGGGATTGGCCTCGCTGCCCGCACTCCGGATGCGCTGGAGCGTGTCGATGACCACCAGACCAGTGGCCGGGTGCTCCCGGAGGAACTGCTCGATTTGCTCCACCAGCCCGCTGCGGAGCTGCTCCGCCATCACGGCGAAGTGCAGCGCGGGCGGCGCGTCCTCGGTGAGGTCAAGGAGGCGGCTCTGGATGCGCTGAAAGCTGTCCTCCAGACAGAGATAGAGCACCTCACACGGGCGGATGGCGAAATTCCAGAGGGGCTGACCCTGGGCTACCCGAAGGCACAGCCACAGGGCCAGCCAGGACTTGCCGATTTTCGGAGCTCCCGCCAGCAGGTGGAGTCCCTGGGGCAGCAGGTCATCCACCACAAAGGCAGGCGGCTCGTAGGGGATGCCCAGCAGAGTATCCGCGTCGATGGTATCCAGCTTTTTCATATTGACCTCCTTGTTAATCTGGTTTCGATTTTGTTTTTTATATGTTCATTTTCTATTTTGATCTTAACATAGCTCTTGACATTTGTAAATAGATAATGTAGTCTTTTATAAGATACACTATATTGGCGGAATTACATAATCTACTGCGGAGGACAGCTATGGCCATTTTAGGAAAAGACCTGCTGGATCTGCACCGGCCCCATACCAATATCAGGGTGGAGTTCGGAGCATCCTGCTACTGGGTGGAGTCCGCTCCGGAGCCGCAGCCGTATGGCGCCGTCCTGACGGAGGTTCTCAACCTGGACACCGTGCCGTTTCAGCGCCTATTGGACGGACTGAATTTTGTGATCCAACAGAAGGATCTCGGCGCCGCTCCCCGTGCCTACATGGAGATGAAGAAGGGGTTTGGCTCCCTGCCGCTGTACCGTCTGTATTTGGGGGATTTCCGCGCCTGCGATGCTATGGAGGCGGAGGACTTTGCCGTCGGCGGGGCACGGGACACCTTTGCGGAGTTTGTGGTTGACGAGAGAGACAGACTGCCCTCCTTCATGCAGCAGCAGCTCGACGATATCCGGTTCATCCAGAAGAGGTATACCTGGTTTCTCGACACGCTGACTGCCGGCAGGGTGTTTGAAAAGAAAAAAGGCCAGAGGAAAGAACCTCTGGCGGAGCAGATAGATGAGCGAGGGCTGGGGGCATTTATCAGCGGCGTCAGCCTGGGGGAGAACCCGGAGGTGGATCCACCGCAGGTGAGAAGCCAATACAGGCTTCGCGGTCAGGGCCGGGAGGCGGAGATTGTGGAGAGGATGTACTTCGGCCGCCTGCTGGACTTTGTCTACGTGGAACTCATGAAGGGAATGCAGAAGGGATTTGTGCCGAAGCGGTGCTCCAACTGCGGCCGCTGGTTTTTACAGACGCCGGGGGCGACCTATTCCTACTGTGACGGCCCCGCACCAGGGCAGGAGGACAAGACCTGCCGGGAGATCGGCGCTGCCGCCAGCTTCCAGGACAAGGTGCGCAACAACGAGATCTGGAAGATCCATCAGCGTGCCTATAAGAAGTACTTCGCCCGCACCCGGAAGGGGACCATGAGCAGGGCGGAATTTGACCTCTGGGCCCGGGAGGCAGAGCGGCTGCGGGATCAGGCGCTGGCCGCGTATGAAGGGATGGCGGATGGCAAAGCCAAAGCGGAAATTGCAGACTGGTTGAAACAGAAACTCAACCAGAACTGAATCTGAGAAATCGTATGCAGGAAAGCAGATTGTATTTTCCTAAGTCCAAAGAGGAGGGATGACAGTGCGGCATATCGTAGGCTTTATTTTGTTTGCCGAGGAGGAGGTCAACCAGGTCCGCGAGGTGCTCTTTCCCCGGGAAGTGGCCCGGGGAGAGGTGCTGGTGCGTACGGTTCGGCCCAACGAGGCGCTGGAGGCCGCGGAGGAGTTGATCCGGGCGGGGGCCCAGGCCCTCATTACCCGGGGCGGCAGCTTCCATGATCTGCAGGACAGCAACATCCCCGTGCCGCTGGTGGCGCTGACCATCGGCGCCCAGGACATCCTGCCGGAGCTGAGCGGGGTGATCGACCGGTATGAGGCCATCTGGCTGGTGCTGTCGGAGTGGGTGAACTTCGACTACGACCGCTGCCGGGCCTTGCTGCCGGAGAAGGTTCACTGCTTCCGCTACTCCCCGGTGGAGGAGATGTTGGAGTTTATGAAAAACCTGGAGGCCCCGGAGCGCACTCTGATCATCGGCGGCGGCTTTACCCTAACACCGGCGGCGGCGCGGGGCTTTGACGCCATCCAGCTGCGCAGCAGCCCGGACAGCCTGCGGGAGTCCTACGAAAACGCCCTGCACATCCTCCGGGAGCGGGACAAGGAGGCCGCCAAGGCCCAGCAGTTTGCCACCATCCTGGCCAATGTGGAGGATGGGGTGGTGGTGCTGGACACCAAGAGCCGGGTCACCCTATGCAACCGCAAGGCGGAGGAACTGCTGGAGCAGCCCTACCATGCCCTGGCTGGCCGGGAGCTGTGTCAAAGCCTGCCCCAGTTCGCCGCGGTGCAGAAGGCCTACAGCCAGGGCAAACGCTCCGAGCAGCTGGTACAGGCCGGCAGCCATACCCTGTCTGTCAAGGTGGCCCCGGTGACCGATCTGGCCGGGGATGTGCCGGTGGGCGCCACCCTGCTCACCCTGCGGGATGTGACCAAGATTCAAGAGTTGGAGAAGAACCTCAGATTCCAGCTGAGCAAGCGGGGCTTGACCGCCAAATACCACTTTGACGACATCCTCACACGGGAGGACTCCATGCGCCGCCTGATCCAATGGGCCCAGGAATGCGCCAAAAGTGATAACACAGTGACGATCTACGGGGAGAGCGGTACTGGAAAGGAACTCTTTGCCCAGTCCATCCACAACGCCAGCGCCCGGCGGGACTGCCCCTTCGTAGCAGTAAATTGTGCCGCCCTCACCGAGAGCCTGCTGGAGAGCGAGCTGTTCGGCTATGAGGCCGGGGCCTTCACCGGCGCCCGAAAGGAGGGCAAAGCCGGCCTGTTTGAGCTGGCCCACCGGGGCACCTTGTTTCTGGACGAGGTGAACAGCATGTCCCTGAGCACTCAGGCCAAGATCCTTCGGGTCATCGAGCAGAAGGAGGTCATGCGCCTGGGCTCGGACTACATCATCCCTCTGGACGTGCGCATCATCACCGCCGCCAACGAGAACCTGGTGCAGATGGTACGGCGGGACGCCTTCCGCCGGGATTTGTTCTTCCGGCTCAACGTGCTGGAGGTGCGTATCCCGCCCCTGAATCAAAGGCCAAAGGACATTCTCTACCTGTTCCGCAGCTTTATCTCCGAGCTGCAGGGCCGCCCCATGCGGGAGGTTCGGCTGTCTCAGGAGCTGGAGAAGGCCCTGATAACCCACAACTGGTGGGGAAATGTCCGGGAGCTGCGCAATGTGGCCCAGCGATATGCTGTGCGGGGGGATGGGCCGGATACCTTGGAGGCCCTCTTCCCCGAGAATGCCGAGGCCGCAGAATCTCTGATCGTGGGGGACGATTTTCGTGTGGATCTGAAAGAACTGAATTGGACGGTAGAGAATCTGGTAATCCAGTCCCTGCTCAACCGGGGCCTGACCAAGACCCAAACCGCCAAGGTCCTGGGAATCAGCCGTACCGCCCTGTTCAAGAAGCTGGAGGGGCAGAAGGAGAAGGAGTAACCGGTGGTTGACAGGGGTGAACGTCTGTGATAAGATAAACTATCATCAGCAGTTTATTTTGGGCGTGGCAATTGCAGTGCCCAGTCAAAGGAGCGGCGCCGCTTTTTTGACCGCTTAAAACTATCATTGCTAGTTTATAGGGAGGGGACAGCCATGGGCCGAAAGGGCTTGGAGGAGACGGACATCCTGCGGGAGGCCGTTTCCCTGATTGCGGAGGAGGGGCTGGAGGGATTCTCCCTGCGGGGACTGGCCCGCAGGCTGCATGTCCAGTCCGCCTCCCTGTATAACCACGTCTCCTCTCTGGAGGAACTGCTGGCCCGGGTAGCCTGCCACGTGATGGACGAGATGAACAGGGCCCTCTACCGCGCACTGAAGGGCAGGACGGGAGACGAGGCGGTGACCGCCCTGTTCCATGCCTACCGGGACTACGTCCACGCCAATCCGGAGGTATACCGGGTGGTGCTGACCCTCCCTAGGATGGCGGGGGAAGCGGTGGCGGCGGCCGCCGCCCAGATCACCGGGCCGGTACAGCGGGTTCTGGAGGACTATGAGCTGACACCGGAGAAGCAGGTCCACTGCCAGCGGTATCTGCGGAGCCTGATGCACGGATTCGCCACCCTGGAGAACCGGGGCTATCTGAGCCACATGGAGCCACCCGCCGGGGAGAGCTATGAGTTTCTCATTACCTGCGCGCTGGAGCAGCTCCACCGCATGGAGGGGGGCGGATTCCATGAGTGAGCGCAGAGACCGGTGGATGATCCCGGTGCTCATGGTGGGGGCCTTCCTGGGCTCCCTGAGCCAGAACATGCTCACCTCCGCCCTGCCCGTCATCCTGGCGGAGTTCCAGATCAGCGCTCTGGTGGGCCAGTGGCTCACCACCATCTACCTGCTGATCCTGGGGGTGATCACCGCCCTGACCGCCTACCTGTTTCAGCGGGTGCGTACCCGTGTGTTGCTGGAGGTGTCCCTCCTGCTCTTCGTGGGCGGGTGCTTGCTGGCCCTGCTAGCCCCGGCGTTCTGGGCACTGCTCCTGGCCCGGGCTATCCAGGCCTGCGGCTCCGGCGTACTGATCCCTGTTTTGCAGATGATCCTGCTCCACCTTTATCCGGCGGAGCAGCAGGGACGGGCTCTGGGCCTCTCCGGCATCGTGATCGGCTTCGCCCCGGCGGTGGGGCCCTCTGTGGCCGGCGTGCTGGTGGACGCTTTCGGCTGGCGCAGCCTGTTCTGGCTGCTCCTCCTGGCCGCCCTGGCAGTAGCCACGGCGGGGATCTTCACCTTTCGGCAGGTGGGCGTACCCCGGCGGCCGCCCCTCCGGCTGGGCTCCGCCGTGCTATACGGCGCCGGCTTCTCCACCTTTATGCTGGCGGTGACCCGGCTGGGAGAGGCGGGCACGTCTGCTGCCCTTACCCTGATTCTGCTGCTGGTCGGAGGGGGACTGCTGGTCTGGTTTATCCGGGTACAGCTGCGGGAGCCCGCACCCCTGCTCCACCTGGCCCTGTTCCGCCACCGATCCATGGTGGTGGGCACCGCCCTGATGGTGCTGGCCTATACCGCCATGACCTCGGGCACCATCCTGGTTCCCCTTTATGTGCAGGCCATCTGCGGCCGCTCCGCCACTGTATCCGGCCTGGTGCTGCTCCCCGGCTCTCTGCTGTTGGCCGCCCTCAGCCCGGTGACCGGCCGGCTCACCGACCGCTTCGGCATTCAGAGGGTGGCGGCGGTGGGGCTGGTGCTCTTGCTGGCCGGCACTGGGGGGTTCGCCGCTGTGTCCGCCGGCACCGCCCCGGCCCTGGCCGCCCTGATATATGCCGCCCGCTCCGCCGGACTGGCCTTCCTGCTCATGCCTCTCACCGCCTATGCCGTTAGCACCTTGCCTCTGGACGAGGCATCCCAGGGCATGGCTATCCTGAACTCCCTGCGGCAGATCGGTGGCTCCCTGTGCTCCACGCTGCTGGTGCTGGCGGCCACGGCGGTATCGGCGGGTGGAACCCTGGATCTCACCGGCTTCCGGGCGGCCGCCCTCCTGACGGCGGCCCCGGTACTGCTGTCTCTGCTCCTGTGGCTGCGGCGTAGAACCTCGCCCATATAATCCACCAAAAAACTGGATCCGCCCCCAACCGGGGCGGGTCCAGTTTTTTTGCGCTCCAACAAATAGCGTTAACTAACGTAAACTAAATAAAACATTTTCCGGCTCTCCGAAAAAGAAGCAATCCACAAAACCCCTGCCATTGCAAGGGTTTAAAGACTTGGCACGCCCCTTGCGTTAAGAGCAGGGACGAAAGCGATTCCACCTCAAAAAAGAAAGGCAGGATGAATTGTATGAGTGAGCAACTGTTGAAAGGTGTCCGGGTAATTGACTTCACCGACTTCCTGGCGGGGCCGTATGTGGGCATGTATTTCGCCGACATGGGGGCCGACGTGATCAAGTTTGAGAACCTGCGCAGCGGCGGCAACTTCGTTCGAAACGCCCGGCCCAAGGAAAAGAATTCCGGCCTGAGCATGTACTTTCAGAATCTGAACCGCAACAAGCGGGGTGTGGCCCTGGATCTGAAGCAGGAAGAGGGCAAGAGGCTCTTTGCCGAGCTGATCAAGTCCGCCGATGTGCTCATCGAGAACAACCGCCCCGGCGTTATGAAGCGGCTGGGCTTCGGCTGGGAGGAGTGCAGGGAACTCAACCCCCGTCTGGTCTACGCCTCCATCTCTGGATTCGGCCAGTACGGCCCCAACTCCCACCGGCCCGGCTATGACCTGATCGCCCAGGCCATGGGCGGCTCCATGAGCATTACCGGCTGGCCCGGCTCTGAGCCTACCCGGGCCGGCATGGCTATCGGTGACATGTTCGCAGCCCTGAATGCGAGCTTTGCCATCTGTGCCTCCCTCTATAAGCGCAATGAAACCGGCAAGGGCAACCACATCGACGTGGCCCTGGTGGACTCCATCGTCTCCGGCATGGAGGCCAAAATGATGCAGTACCTCTATGAGGGGGTCTCTCCCGTGCCTACGGGCAACAAGTATATCTCCAGCGCCCCCTACGACTCTTTCAAGGCCAAGGATGACTACTTCGTCATCGCCTCCGGCACAGATAAGCATTTCCAAAACCTGTCCGCCGCCATGGGCATGCCGGAGCTGGCCCAGGATCCCAAGTACATCGATACCGAGAGCCGCAAGAAAAACGCAGACGAGCTGAAGGCGATCATTAACCAATGGGCCTCCGACAAGACGGTGGATGAGGTGGTGGAAATCATCGACAAGGCCGGCATCCCCGTGGGCCCCATCTACAACTGCGAGCGGGTGTGCAAGGACAAAAACATCGTGGAGGTACGGGAGATGCTGGTAAAGGTGCCCGCGCCCAAAAATCATCCCGAGGCTCCCGCCGAGTTGACGGTCCTGGGCAACCCCATCAAGATGGAGGAAACCCCCTGCCAGTATTACAAGGCCGCCCCCGACCTGGGCGAGGACAACGAGGACATCTTCAAGGCGCTGGGTTTCACCGACGAACAGCTGGCTCACTATCGCGAGATCGGCGCCATGAATTGAGGAGGTTGTATCATGAGCAAGCTGCCTGAAAAGGTTTTGGTTTCCGAGGTCTGCCCCAGAGACGGCTGGCAGAACCACCCAGTGCATATTCCCGCCGACATCAAAATCAAGTACATCAAAAAGATGGTGGATTACGGCGCCCGTAAGATGGAGATCACCTCTTTTGTGAGCCCCAAGTACGTGCCACAGATGGGGGATGCCAAAGAGGTGTTTCAGGGCGTGAAGGACTACCTGGATCAGAAGGGTGTCACCGCCTTTGTCCTGGCCCTGAACAAACGGGGCGTGGAGGATGCCCGGGCCGCCGGGGTTCACAATGTGAACTTTGTCCTCTCCGCCAGCGAGGAGCACAACCTGCGCAACTCCCGGCGTACCATTCAGGAGTCCATGGATGCCTTCAAGGAGCTGGCCAGCCACGCCCAGGGCCTGCACATCGTGCTGGGCATCCCCTGCATCTTCGGCTCCCCCTTCGGGGACGAGGTGCCCCTGGAGCGCATCCGCTGGATCATCCGGGAGGCCCAGAGCGTGGGTGTGGAGGAGTTCGGCCTGGCGGACACCGCCGGCCTGAGCACCCCGGAGAACACCCGGCGGGTCATCCGGGCCGTGAAGGAGTGCGCCGACGTAGACCGGCTCTCCCTCCACCTCCATGACACCTACGGCATGGCCATCGCCAACGCCTATGTGGGCCTGCTGGAGGGCATCACCCTGTTCGACTCCTCCCTGGCCGGCATGGGCGGCTGCCCCTTTGTGCCCGGCGCCAAGGGCAACGTAGCCACCGAGGATCTGATCTACTTCATGCACGCCATGGGAATTGAGACCGGCCTGAATCTGGAGCTGGCCAACCAGGCTGCCGCCGAGATGGCGGCCGAGATCCAGGCCGCCGTGGTCAGTTGCCAGGGCGCGGTGTGCAGGCACAGCTGAGTTTACCCAAAACACAGCCTCCTCGGCTGAGGGGCGAGTATAAAGAGAGGCGGTACAATTATGGCAATCCTGTCTATCGTTTTCTTCTTTGCGGCCATTATCCTGGCTTTCGTACGGAAAAACAACATCGGTGTCCTGGCCATGGCCCTGGGCGTTATCGCTGTCCGGGTATTCGGCCTGTCTGATAATGATCTGATCGCCGGTGTCAGCGTCTCCCTGTTCACCACTCTGGTGGGAATCACCCTGTTGTTCTCCATTGTCACCAACACCGGCGCACTGGATCTGCTGGCCCGGAAGATCGTGGCTCTGGCCGGCAAGCGCATCTGGCTGCTGCCCATCCTGATCCCCATCACCGGCTTCGTCCTGGTGGCTGTGGGCCCCGGCGGCGTACCCGTGCTGGCCATCATCCCGCCTCTGGCGGTGTCCATCGCCCGGCAGACCGGCTATAATCCCCTGATGATGGCCCTGATCGGCATTTCCGGTATGCTGTCCGGCCGGTTCTCCCCCCTGACACCGGAGGGCGCCATCATTATCAATGCGGTGAATGAGAGCGGCTTTGAACACTTTGCCAACCCGGCCATCATGCTCATCACCGCCATCACCAGCATCATCGTCTGTGTGATTCTCTTCATCATGTTCAAAGGCTACAAGGTGAAGGCTCCCGAGGGCGTGGCGATGCAGGTTGCCGAAAAATTCAACGGCAAGCAGCTGGCGGCCCTGGGCGGTATCCTGCTGATGCTGATTCTCATCATCTTCGTGGGCGTGAATATCGGTATGGCGGCTCTGTCCGTAGCGGCGATTCTTCTGCTCTTCCGGGTGGCCGATGACAACGTCTGCATCAAGGCCATGCCCTGGAACACCATCATCATGGTGCTGTGTGTGGGCGCTCTGCTGAACATCGTGGATCTCATGGGCGGCATCTCCCTGATGACCGACGCCCTGGCCTCCGTTATGAACTCCCTCAGCGCCACACCGCTGATGGGCCTGTCCGCCGGCCTGCTGAGCCTGGTCAGCTCCGCCCTCAGCGTGGTCTATCCCACCATGATGCCCATGTGTGCCGATCTGGCGGCCCAGGTGGGCGGCGTCAACCCGGTGGCCCTCATGTCCGCCGTGGCGGCGGGCGGCGCCCTGGCCGGCACCTCGCCTATGTCCACCGGCGGCGCCCTGATCATGGGTGCCCTGGGCAGTGAGCTGAAGGATGAGTTTACCAAGGAGTATCAGAACAAGGTGTTCGTCCAGCTGCTGATTGTCTCCTTTGTCAATGTGGTGGTCCTGATGATCTGTGGCCTGGTGTTCTATAACCCCCTGGCCAACCTGCTCTGCCCCGTGTAAGACGGGAAATAGACCATACGCGCGGGGGAGAGGCGAATGCCTTTCCCCCGTGTCAGGAGGCGGAAAACCATGAACGTATCCATACCGGGCAAGAAAAATTATGTATTTCTGGGGGGCGCGGGGAGCGGCAAGAGCGAGCTGTCCATCAACTTCGCCCTCTGCCTGGCCTCGGAACAGGAGAAGCCCGTCCACTTCTTTGATCTGGACATGACCAAGCCCCTCTTCCGCTCCCGGGATCAGGCCCGGGTGTTTGAAAAGAGCGGTGTCGTCTGCCACTTTGAGGAGCAATTCATGGACGCCCCCACCCAGGCAGGCGGCGTGTCCCCTCTGCTGCGGGATCCAAACGCCTGCACGGTGCTGGACGTGGGCGGGGACTACATCGGCGCCCGGGCCGTGGGCTGGTACGCACCCCTGCTCAACCGGCCGGACACGGCGGTGCTCTATGTGCTCAACGCCTACCGCCCCTGGATGGAGGCCATCGAGCAGATCGACGAGACTCTGGGGAAGATCCTGGGGGTATCCCACGTCCGCCTGGACCAGCTCCACCTGGTCAGCAACCCCAACACCGGCCCGGGCACAACGGCCCAGGAGTTCCTGGAGGGCCACCGGAGGGTAAAGGAGCTGGTGGAGCCCTACCGGCCCATCCGCTTCGCCTGCGCGGCGGAGGAGCTGTGTCCCAGCCTGGCCGGGCGGGTGGATCTCCCGCTGTTCCCCCTGCGCTTGTATTTTTCCGAGCCCTGGCTCAACGCCGGCGGCCCGCTTGAGGAAGGAGCCTGACGATATGGCAAAAGTGGAAATTGTGGCCGAGCGGTGCAAAAGCTGCGGCTACTGCGTGAAATTCTGCCCCAAGCACGTGCTGGAGATCGGCACCAAGGTCAACTCCAAGGGGTACGAGTATGTGACCCCGGCCCGCCCGGAGGACTGCATCGGCTGCGCCATCTGCGGCCGCATGTGCCCGGACGGCGCGATCAACGTGTACAAATAAGGGGGTAAGACAACATGGCAAGAGTATTCATGAAGGGCTGCGAGGCCATTGCCGAGGCGGCCGTGCGGGCGGGCTGCCGGTTCTTCGCCGGCTACCCCATCACCCCGCAGAACGAAATTCCCGAGTATTTCTCCCGCCGCATGCCCGAGGTGGGCGGCGTCTTTGTCCAGGGCGAGTCGGAGGTGGCCTCCGTCAACATGGTGTACGGCGCGGCCTCCATGGGCACCCGCTCCATGACCTCCTCCTCCAGCCCCGGCATCGCCCTGAAGAGCGAGGGCATCTCCTACTGCGCCGCCGCCCGCATCCCCATGGTGTACGCCAACATCTCCCGGGGCGGCCCCGGCGTGGGCTCCATCCAGCCCGCCCAGATGGACTACCTCCAGGCCACCAAGGCCAGCGGCAACGGCGGCTTCCAGATGCTGGTCTTTGCCCCCTCCTCCGTCCAGGAGGCGGTGGACATGACCTACGCCGCCTTTGACTACGCCGACCGGGACCGCAACCCCGTCCTCATCCTGGCCGACGGCGTTATCGGCACCATGATGGAGCCGGTGGTGCTGCCTGAGATGAAGAGCGACGAGGAGGTGGCAGCCATCAAGGCCTCCAAGCAGAGCTGGGCCTGCGTGGGCCACCCGCTGGACTACGCCCACCGCTCCTGGATCGAGCCCGGCCACTGGCGCACCGAGGACATGCAGAAGGCCAACGAGGACGCCGCCGCGCTCTACCGGTCCTGGCAGAAGGACGTGCAGGTGGAGGAGTACCGGCTGGAGGATGCCGAAGTGGTGCTCACCGGCTACGGCATCTCCGGGCGCATCTGCAAATCCGCGGTGGACATTCTCCGGGCCCAGGGCATCAAGGCCGGCCTGATCCGCCCCATCACCGTCAACCCCTTCCCCTACGCCGCCTACGACCACATCGACTACGGCAGGGTGAAGGCCGTGCTGGATGTGGAGATGTCCATCCCCGCCCAGTTTGTCAAGGACGTGATGGTGGGCGTGAAGGATCGCTGCCCCATCGAGACCTGCCTGTGCTCCGGCGGCAACATCATGAGCCGCGAGAAGGTGCTGGCCGCGGCCAAGAAAATCGTGGAGGGGAAGTAAGATGGAACTGATCTATTCGAGAACCAAGACCATCCAGGAGGACAAGGTCTCCGGCTTCTGCCCCGGCTGCATGCACTCCACGGTGATCAAGCTCATCGGCGAGGTGCTGGAGGAGATGAACGTGGTGGAGAAGGCCGCCTGCGTGCTGGGCATCGGCTGCTGCGGCCTGCACATGGACTACATCGCCTACGACAACACCACCGCCCCCCACGGCCGGGCCACCGCCGTGGCCACCGGCATGAAGCGGGCCAACCCGGACACCCTGGTGTACACCTACCAGGGGGACGGCGATCTGGCCTCCATCGGCCTGGCGGAGACCATGTCCGCCGCCAACCGGGGGGAGAACATCACGGTGATCTTTGTCAACAACGGCATCTACGGCATGACCGGCGGCCAGATGGCCCCCACCACCCTGGTGGGCATGAAGGCCTCCACCGCCCCCATGGGCCGGGATCCCAAGGAGCACGGCTACCCCATGCACATGTGCGAGATCCTCAACCAGCTCACCGCGCCGGCCTATCTGGCCCGCACCAGCTGCAACACCCCGGCCAATGTGAACAAGACCAAGCAGGCCATCCGCAAGGCCTTCCAGAACCAGCTGGACGGCAAGGGCTTCTCCATGGTGGAGATCGTCACCAGCTGTCCCACCAACTGGGGCATGGATGCCCTAGCCGCCCTGGATTTCATCGAGGAAAAGATGCTGCCCGAGTTCCCGCTGGGCGTCATCCGTGACCGGTAAAGGAGGAGAGAACATGGAAACCAACCTGTGTGTGGCCGGCTTCGGCGGCCAGGGCGTCATGACCCTGGGTAAGTTTCTGGCCGACGCCACCTGCAACTCCACCGATAAAAACGTCACCTTCTTCCCCTCCTACGGCGCGGAGCAGCGGGGCGGCACCGCCAACTGCTACGTGGTCATCTCCGACGAGCCCATCGGCGCCCCCCTGGGGGACGTGATGGACGACCTCATCGTCATGAACGGCCCCTCCCTGGCCAAGTTCATCGGAAAGCTGAAGAGCGGCGGCACCCTGTTCATCAACAGCTCTATCGTCTCCGACGACATCGGCCGGGACGACGTGAAGCTGGTGAAGGCCCCCGTCACCGAGCTGGCCCTGGAGCTGGGCAACGCCAAGGTCCTCAACGTGATCATGCTGGGGGTCTACGTGGGCTACACCGAGGTCATCGCCCCCGATATCGTCTGGCAGACCATCGAGCACAAGCTCTCCTCCAAGCCCAAGCTCCTGCCCCTCAACAAGCAGGCCTTCGAGAAGGGCCTGGAGATCGGAAGAGGGCAGAGATAAACCTGAACCTAAACCGCTTCGGCGCCATTGACGGTATATTTTCACTAAGGTGACATCACCTTTAGGTTCTCGTGCAGTGATGCGTGTGGGTTCGAGTCCCTTCAGGCGCACCAAGCCGGAAGCTACATTTCAGTCTTATAAACGAGGCTGAAATGTAGCTTCTCTTTTTGGGTAGGGAAACCACCGGCTCTGCCGGTGGAGGTGTCCCGTAAAAAAGCTTTAGCTTCAAGCATCGAGTGAAGCGAGTTGCTAACAGCAAATTATCAGTGAAGAAATGCTTTGGTTAGGGCTTGTTTGAAAATTGGCGATGTGTCCAGCGGCGAGGGATTTTGGGCCGCTGGCAAGCAATTTTTTCGCAGGAATCCTGACGGATTTCAAGGAAAAATTGCGCCGTCCAGGGGGCAAAAGGCCCGCCGATGGGGCATGTTGACATGTTTCAAACAAGCCCTAGAACGGCGGTTGCCCGTTTACGGGCTGCGGGGCAAATAATGCGAGTGAAATAAAATTCAGTGCGTCTTGAGACGCATGCCGGTAATAGGCCCTTATAGGGCCAACTCAAGCCACCGGCTTAGCTGGTGGTTATGACTTTGGCGGCGGACGCGCTGGGCAGGGGGGCACCGCCTGCGCGGAGGCTCTCTCCTGCGGGCGTTTCTGCTGAGGCTCGCCCGCAGGGCGTCGGGTGCTTGCAGGGCTGCGGAAGGAAACTTTACAGAAACCTGACGAAGAGCTGACGATTCCTGTATCGCCCGTAAAAGCGTCTTCCGGTATAATGATTGTGACACCAGAAGAACGTTCGGAGCACAGGGATCGGAGGGATCTGCAATGGCAGTGGGAATCGCGGCATGCCTGCTCCTGGGCGGCCTGTTTCTGTGTCTGGCCGCCCGGCAGTACCGGCGCCGCGCCCGGTGGCGCGGCGCCGTCCGCCTGCTGGCCGTGGTGAAATCCGTGCGGTATCAGGAGGCGCGGCAGCGGAAAACGGAGATCAACGACCACAAATCGTCCACCGAGGCCACGCTCTGCTTCACCGACCGGGGCAGGGCATACGAGGAGCGCCGGCAGTTCCCGGGGATCATCCTTGCGCCGGTTCCGGGGCAGAAGCTCCCCATCCTCTTTGACCGGGACAGCAGGGAGTGGATTTTGCGGAAGGAGGCCCGCACCCACTGGTGCGTGTTCACGGCGCTGGGCTGTCTCTGCACCGCGGCGGGGCTGGCTCTGCTGCTGGATGGATTCGGACTCCTGGCGGAGCTGGCCGCCTACCGTGTGGAGGCCCCCAACCTGGCCGGCAGCGCCGTCTGCGCGCTGATCGGGCTGGTCTGCGGGGCCTGCGCCTATGCCTGTGTCCGGGGCCTGATGCCCTCCCTGCTCCGGACGGCCGCCGAGCCGGTGGTCTGGCTGCTCAAGGCCCGCGTCCTGCACCGGTTTGAGGAGGTGGATGCCCAGTGCGTCGGGATCATCTGGCGGGAGACCGGCGATGAGGACGTCAGCTACTACCCCTTTTTTCAGTACACCGTGGAGGGTGAGCAGCTCCATTGGTTCCCCAGCCACCGGATGTCCCGCAAGCGATACAGGCCCGGCGACCGGTACACACTGTACCGCGACACCGTGACCGGGGGGTGCGCACTGCGGCCCGGCGCCATGGAGCTGCTCTCCGCCCCCTTCTCTCTCATCCCCATCGGTTTTTTCCTCCTGTTCATCCTGTCGCTGGCGGCCTGTGCGGCGGGAACCCTCTGCATAGCGGCCATAGGATTCGCGCGGCTGCTGGGGGCCTGAGCGGCAAAGCGGCCCGGGGCGCCCGGCAGCAACAGGCTGGAGCGCGCGGCGATGATGCGCCGCGCGCTTTTGCGCTGGTAATGTCCGCAATTTTCTCGCCCCAGATGGTGTTCTCGTCCGGCACCGAGTATCTGCGGCAGCGCGTACAGGTTGGCCATACACGGGTTCATCGAGAATGCGGGAAACTTTTTGGGGTGCCGGAGCGTCTATATCATACCAATCCATTCTGTGTGGTCGAGGTGGTTTTATGAAACGGATTTGTGCCCTGCTGCTGTGCGGCGCACTGCTGTTCCCCCAGGGTGCCGGGGCGGCGGATGCCTGGCCGGCCTGGGCGGAGGAGGCCCTGAGCTGGGGCCGGGAGGCGTCCATCAGCCAGGAATTCCTGAGCCAACCGGAGGAGACCGTCACCCGCGGCATGGCGGCCCAGCTGCTCTACGAGGCGGCGGGGAAGCCCGCGGTGTCAGGGGAGTGCCCCTTCACCGACGTGTCCGGTGACAACGCCGACGCGGTGACCTGGGCGGCGGAGCGGGGCTATCTCACCGGCGTGGGGGACGGAAAATACGAGCCCGACCGCTCCGTCACCCGGCAGGAGTTCGCCGCCATCCTCTGGCGGCGGGCCGGCTCCCCCGGCGCGGCAGTTCAGGGGCTGGATCAGTTCCGGGACGCCGGAGCCGTGGGAGAGTGGGCCCGGACGCCGGTGCTCTGGGCCCTCCAGGCCGGCGTGATGGCCGGGCAGAGCGGCGGCCGGCTGGCCCCCTCCGGCACGATTACGGCGGCGGAGGCCCTGGTGATGCTGGAGCGGGCCCACACCCTGCCCGATGTGACCCGGCTCCGGGCAGATCTGGAGGCCCTCACCGCCGCCCACCGGCCCATCGGCTCCCAGGGGGAGGCGGACGCCGTCCAGTACCTGAAGGGGCGCTTTGAGGCCATGGGCTACACCGTCACCCTCCAGCCCTACACCGACAGCCAGGGCCGCTCCGGGAACAATGTCGTCGCTGTGAAAGAGGCGTCCTCCCCTGACGCCGATATTCTGATTCTCTCCGCCCACCACGACAGCGTGCCCACCGCCTACGGGGCCAATGACAACGCCTCCGGCGCGGCCGCCCTGCTCTACGCGGCGGAGGCGCTGAAGGACGCGGACACCGACACGGAGCTGCGCTTCATCAGCTTCACCGACGAGGAGAACGGCAAGAACGGCTCCCGGGCCTACACCGCCGCCCTGACGGAGGAGGAGAAGGGGCGGATGATCGGGGCCATCCAGTTTGACATGCTGGGCGGCCTGGGCTCCGGCGGCACCCTGGTGTGCACCATGGACGGGGAGGCCAACTGGGTCAGCGACCTGCTCCAGGAGAAGGATCCGGAGTTGGCGCGGGACGCGGAGACCGCCAGCGACCACGCCTCCCTGCAGCTGGCCGGCGTGCCCTCCGTCCTGCTGATGCAGGACGGGCAGGGCTATCTGTACCACTCGGCGGCGGACACGGCGGAGCAGCTGAATCCCTACGCCATCGCAGGCGCGGCGGAGACCGCCGTGGCCGCAGCGGCGGAGATCTGCTCCCCTGAGACCGGCTCCTGCCGGGCGCTGGCCCGGGAGCAGGGGGAGGGCTGCACCTACCGCCAGACCCGGCAGAACGTGATCTACTTCAGCAGCTCCCGGGCCGACACCGAGGCCTACATCGGCGCCGCCGGGGAGCTGGCGGACACCTGGGAGATCTCCGGCGAGGGCTGGACTGACGTGTATGAGAGCTACCGCTACTCCATGCGCTGGTTCGACGGGGAGACCCCCATGAACACCTACTACCAGTACCGTAACGGCTTCCTGGAGCGCATCGAAATCCGGCCGGAGGAGACCGGCTGCACGGCGGAGCAGGTACGGACGCTCATTGAGGCCATGTACGGCGCCCCCACCTCCCAGGAGGACGGGCAGGCCAGCTGGGCCGACCCGGTCTACAGCAAGTACATCACCCTCTCCAGCGACGAGGCGGGCTGCCTGGTGACGGTGGGCAACTACTCCGTGGGCATCACCAACGTGCTCTCCTCCTACCCGGTGAGCGGCGGCCAGGCCAGCATCACCGACCCGGAGGACGCCCTGGTGTGGGACTATCTGTGCTCCATCCTCCCCCTGGAGGCCCGGCAGAAGATCGCCCAGTTCAACCTGTTTACCGACGGCACCAGCAACATCCTGGCCTACACCTCCCCGGTGCAGGTGGACGGCGTCTCCGATAACACCCGGTTTGCCATCAGCATCGACTACTACGACGTGTACGACGAGAACGGGGAGAAGCGGGACTGGAGCAAGCTGACCTACACCATCCTCCACGAGTACGGCCATGTGCTGCTGGAGGACGAGACCCAGGTGGATCTGACCAAGGGCGACAGCACCCACGACCCGGCCACCTTTATTGAGGGCTCCTTCCGCAAGGGGTTCTACGACGCCTTCTGGAGCGATCTGGGGGACACCGGCGTGGGGGACTACGACGCCAACCCCACCCACTACGTGAGCCGCTACGGCGCCAACTACTTCCACGAGGACATCGCCGACACCTTCGCCGTCTTTGTCCTGGGCGGACAGCCCCAGGGGAGCACCGTGGCGGAGGAGAAGCTGCGCTTCTTCTGGGCCGACCCGGACATGGCGGCCCTGCGCGCCGCCATCCGACAGAACCTGGGTCTGGACTGGCCGGAGGGGGACAGCCCGCTCCGCTGACCATCTCCTGACATGCCCGGTCGGCTTCCGGAGGCGGAGATCAGCCCCCGTGCTCTTCGCTCCACACGTCCAGGGCCTCCCGGGTGCCATGGAGCATCCCCCGGTAGAAGTAATACCGGCACTGGCGGCGGACATGTTGGCGGTAGCAGCTCAGATATTGATCCAGGAAAAAGCTGCCCTCCGACTCCAGCCAGTGCAGAAGGGCCTCCATGTTCCGCTCCATCTCCATCATGCACTTGAAGTCCTCTTGGGTGTAAGCTCCCTTGCCCTCCCCATAGGGCGGGCAGTTTTCAAAGGCGGTTTCCCAGTCAGCTCTCATCTTCGCCGTCCTCCTCCCGCATACTCTCCAGCGCCACCCGGGTGGCCTCTATCACAAACCGGGAAAAGGTCACGTTGGTGCCCTGGATCGCCTCATCCACCTGCTGGATAATCTCATTTGGAAAACGGATGTTTTTCGGGGTTGTCTCTGGAACCGAAGGCAGTTGAAACTTTCTTGCCATACAAATCACCAAGTTTAATGTATGGCAAATTGTGGCGTTTGTAAGCACCACACATTGTGGGACATTTTGTGTGACACGGGACGTTGTAGGGCGCGGCATCCTTGACGCGCCGCCTGTAGGGCGGATATCATCCGCCCGCCCCATGGAGGCACCGGCCTCCGGCGGCCCCACTTTCTTTCCAAAGAAAGTGGGGAAGAAGGGGGCGGGGATTTCGATTTCCCCGCCCTGCACCCACCCTTAAAACGACCAATCAGGGGAGCTGCGGCTCCCTATTGGATGCCCCCAAGCTGTCCTACAGGTAACGTTCGGCGGCGGCCTTACTTCGTGGGGCCGCCGCTCGGGGCGGGCGACCACGGGTCGCCCCTACGTGAGGCGCGACGACCCCGGCGCGCCGTTTCCAAGCCACAGCAACCGCCCCGGTATTTCAGCGGCATGGTACCGACGGCGGCCCGGCGGGCCAAGCCGGTACAGCGCAGCTGCTCTCAGGGCTTGCAGGGTAACCCCGATGCGTGCCACCCGAGGCGCGGCAGCGCCTGTAACGTGACCAATAACGGGGCCCCCGCCGAAGCCCAGCGAAGCGGGTTCGGTGGGGAGAGGAGGCACAGTGGAGGGAACGAGCTTTGCCGCTTGCGGCGAAGCGAGCGATCCGCAACTTGTGCCGACGATGCGGGCGGCAATGCACGCCCGGTCTCTGCCCTGTGCGTACAGCCCACCGCCGCCATGAGCCCCCGTATTGGGGGGCTGGGGTCGAAGGCGCCGGGGGCGCCTTCGATGAAAATCAATGCGAAGCCACCTCAAAATAGGCGAAGCCCCCCGGCCCTTCTTTCCCCCCATTTCTTCGGGAAGAAATGGGGGCGCCCGCCGCGTCGGAGGCGCCGGGGGCGCTTCCGATAAAAATCCAGCGAAGCCACCTTCAAAAAAGCGGCGCGCCCCGCAGGGGGCACCACGGCGTGGGAACGGGGGAACCCCTCATCCGTCTGGCCTTCGGTCATCCACCTTCCCCCCAGCGGGGGAACGCTTCGGGCGGATGATATCCGCCCCTACGGGCCCGGCAGACGGCGCACGCGCGGCGGAGACACTGGGGCCGTCAGGCTTTCCGGAACACGTGAATGCGGAACTCCGCCCTGACCCGCAGGCCGTCCAGGGCGGCCAGCCGCTCCGCCCCCGCCTTGGGCGTCTTCCAGTAGTAGGGGGTCATCTGGAACAGGTCGCGGAGATCCTCCCCGGCCACGTCCATCACGGTCTCCACCGGGACGACCCTTTCATAGGAGAACCCCTCATAGGGGATGTTCTCCTCCTTGTTGGGGTAGGGGCTGTCGTAGAGCACCTGCTTCAGCTCCCACAGGTGCCCGGCCCCCGGCACCACATAGAGGAAGGCGCCGCCGGGGCGGAGCACCCGCCGGAACTCCTCCAGCGCCAGGGGGGAGAAGCAGTTGAGCACCAGGCCCGCCGAGGCATCCGCCAGAGGCAGGTGGTACACCGAGGCCACGGCGAACTCCGCCCCGGGCACCCGACGGGCGGCCAGGCGCACCGACGGCCGGGAGAGATCCACCCCCGCCAGCCGGGGGCGCTCCAGGGCCTCCCACAGCCCGGCGGTGTAGTACCCCTCGCCGCAGCCGGAGTCCAGCACCCCCTCCCCCGGCCCGGCGCAGGCCCCGGCCAGCCCACACAGGGCGTCCCGCAGGGGGGCGTAGTAGCCCTTGGACAGGAAGCGGCTCCGGGCGGCGGCCATGCCCCTGTCGTCGCCGGGGTTTTTGGCGTGCTTCCGGTTGGCGGGCAGCAGATGGACGTACCCCTCCCGGGCGATGTCGAAGCTGTGGCCGCGGGGGCAGGCGTAGGCCCGCTCCCCCCGCTCCAGAGGGCCGCCGCAGTGGGGGCAGACGAACAGGCTGTTCATGGCATCTCCTCCTGTACCCGGTCGTGCCAGGGGCAGGTGACCAGGTGGTCGTTGATCAGCCCCGCCCCCTGGAGGTAGGAGTAGATAATCACCGGCCCCACAAAGCGGAAGCCCCGCTGTTTCAGATCGGCGCTCACCCGCCGGGACAGGTCGTCCTCCGCCGGCATGTCCTCCGTCCGCTCCAGCCTGTGATCCACCGGCACGCCGTCCACCCAGTGCCACAGGTAGCCGGCAAAGCTGCCCCACTCCTCCTGCACCTGCAGAAAGGCCCGGGCGTTGGTGACGGCGCACCGGGCCTTGCTCCTGTTTTTGATCACCCCCGGCGCGGCCAGAGCGGCGGCGATCTCCGCCTCCCCCCAGTTCGCCAGCACCGCCGGGTCGAACCCGGCGAAGGCGGCGTTCAGCGCCTGCCGCCGCTCCAGGATCAGCCGCCAGGTCAGCCCCGCCTGGAAGCCCTCCAGCTCCAGCAGCTCGAACAGGGCCTTGTCGTCCCGGCAGGGCCGGCACCACTCCTCGTCGTGGTAGGCGGCCTCGTGCTCTGACTTCGCCCAGGGGCAGCGTCTCGTCTCATCCACCGCTTTTTACCTCCTTGCGCTCCTTTATGCAATCTATTACACCACAAAAGGGCGGTCTTGTCCATTTTTTCTCTAGCCCCCGCGGGGGATCTATGGTATAATGCGCTCCGCATGGTAATGTTCCGTTTTTATCAATCATAAGGAGTACGACATGATTACAGTTTCCGATCTGGGCCTGGCCTACAGCGGCCAGCCCCTCTTTTCCCACGTAGATCTCCAGTTCACCAAGGGCAACTGCTACGGCATCATCGGCGCCAACGGCGCCGGCAAGTCCACCTTCCTGAAGATCCTCTCCGGCCAGCTGGAGCCCACCTCCGGCGAGGTGTCCATTCTGCCCAAGACCCGCATGTCGGTGCTCAAGCAGGATCAGAACGCCTACAACGCCTACAACGTGATGGACACGGTCATCATGGGCAACCAGCGGCTCTATGACATCGGCAAGGAGAAGGACGCCCTCTACGAGAAGGAGGAGATGACGGAGGAGGACGGCATCCGGGCCTGCGAGCTGGAGGAGGAGTTCGCCGAGCTGGGCGGCTGGGAGGCGGAGAGCGACGCCAGCCGCATCCTACAGGGCCTGGGCGTGGGCACCGAGTACCACCAGAGCGCCATGGCCACCCTGGATCCCCGGCTGAAGGTGAAGGTGCTGCTGGCCCAGGCCCTGTTCGGCAATCCGGACATCCTGCTGCTGGACGAGCCCACCAACAACCTGGACATCAACGCGGTCAACTGGCTGGAGGACTTCCTGCTGGACTTTGAGGGCACCGTGATCGTGGTGAGCCACGACCGGCACTTCCTCAACACCATCTGCACCCACATCGTGGACATCGACTACAACAAGATCAAGATGTATGTGGGCAACTACGACTTCTGGTACGACGCCTCCCAGCTGATGCAGAACCTGATGAAGAACCAGAACAAGAAGAACGAGGAGAAGGCCCAGGAGCTCAAGGAGTTCATCTCCCGCTTCTCCGCCAACAAGTCCAAGTCCAAGCAGGCCACCGCCCGGCGCAAGCTGCTGGAGAAGATCACGCTGGAGGAGATCCCCGCCTCCTCCCGCCGCTACCCCTGGGTGGCCTTCTCCCCCGACCGGGAGGTGGGCAAGGACATCCTGTTCGTCACCGACGTCAGCAAGACCATCGACGGGGTGAAGGTGCTGGACAAGGTGAGCTTCATCGTGGGCCACGGGGACAAGATCGCCTTCGTGGGCGACAACGAGAACGCCCACACCGCCCTGTTCCAGATCCTCACCGGCGAGATGGAGCCCGACGAGGGCACCGTCAAGTGGGGCCAGACCGCCACCTTCTCCTACTTCCCCAAGGACAACACCCAGTTCTTCCAGGACTGCGACGACAACCTGGTGGAGTGGCTCCGCCAGTGGTCTTCCGACCCCCACGAGGCCTATCTCCGGGGCTTTTTGGGCCGGATGCTCTTCTCCGGGGACGAGGTGTACAAGCCGGTGAAGGTGCTCTCCGGCGGCGAGAAGGTGCGGTGCATGCTCTCCCGCATGATGCTCTCCGGGGCCAACGTGCTGCTGCTGGATCAGCCCACCAACCACCTGGATCTGGAGTCCATCGCCGCCCTGAACAACGGCCTGGAGGCCGTCAAGTGCAACGTGCTGGTGGCCTCCCACGACCACCAGCTCATCCAGACCGTGTGCAACCGGGTGTTCGACTTCACCCCCGAGGGGCAGCTCATCGACCGGAAGATGACCTACGACGAGTATCTGGAGAGCCAGAGCGCCCAGTAATCCGAACCATACGGCACCGCCGGATCGCGTCTGCGATCCGGCGGTGCTGCTTTACAGGGCGGGCGCGGCCCTCTTCCGGCGGAGCCAGAACCCCAGCCCGATCAGATCCGCCAGGCCCCAGCCGATGGGCACCGCCCACCAGATGCCCAGCAGGCCCACGGCGGGGATGGGGGAGAGGAGGTAGGCCAGGGCCACCCGGGTGCCCAGGGAGACGGCGGTGAGCACCACCGACACCCCCGGCCGCCCGATCCCCCGGAACAGGCCGTAGAACAGGAACAGGATGCCGATGCCGCAGTAGCAGGCCCCCTCGATGCGCAGGTACTGCACGCCGATGGCGATGATCTCCGCCTCCTCCGGGCTGACGAAGATGGTCATGAGGGGGGCGGCGAAGAGGCACACCAGGGCCGAGGCCGCCAGGCTGAACACCAGGGAGGTGGCCGCGGCGGCCCGCAGGCCCCGGCGCACCCGCTCCGGCTGCTCCGCCCCGGTGTTCTGGGCCACGAAGGTGGAGAAGGCGTTGCCGAAGTCCTGGACGGGGAGATAGGCGAAGGCGTCGATTTTCACCGCCGCGGCGAAGGCGGCCATGACATTGACCCCGAAGGAGTTCACCAGCCCCTGCACCATCAGGATGCCGAAGTTCATCACCGACTGCTGCACGCAGGTGAGCAGGGAGTAGTTGATGATGCGCCCCAGCTCCCCCCGCCGCACCGCGCAGTGGCGCTTTTCCAGGCGGAGGAAGGGCACCCGCCGCCAGCTGTACCACGCGATGCCCGCGGCGGAGGCCCCCTGGGCGATCACCGTGGCCCCGGCGGCGCCGGCCACCCCCCAGCCCAGGCCCAGCACAAACCAGAGATCCAGTGCGATGTTCACCGCCGTGGACACCCCCAGGAACACCAGCGGGGCCGCCGAGTTGCCCACCGAGCGCAGCAGGCAGGCAAAGTAGTTGTACACAAAGGTGAAGCAGATGCCCAGCAGCACCACCCGCAGGTAGGCGTGGGTCTGCTCCCAGGCCTCGGCCGGGGTCTGGAGCAGGGACATGACGGGCTCCAGCAGCGCCAGCACCCCGATGTTGAGGGCCACCGCCACCGCCCCGATGAACACAAAGGAGGCGAAGAGGCACCGCTTCAGCTCCTCCTCCCGCCCGGCGCCGTAGAGCATGGACCACAGGGCCCCGCTGCCCATGCACAGGCCCAGCAGCACCGAGGTGAGGAAGGTCATCAGGGTGAAGGCGAAGCCCACCGACGCCAGGGCGGCCGGGCCCAGGGCCCGGCCCACGATGAGGGTGTCGGCGATGTTGTAGCACTGCTGGAGCAGGTTGCCCGCGATCATGGGCGCGGCAAAGGCCAGCATGGGGCGGGTGATGCCGCCCCGGGTGAGATCCACCTGCACGGCCCTCTCTCCTTTCAAAACGCAAGTTATAAATTTCTTTTCGTAAGTATCATAGCAAATTCCTGCGGAAAATACAAGGGGATGCTTGCGTTTTTCTCCATACCGGGATAAGATACAGGCAGACTGTGACAGAGGAGGGGTCGGCGTGTTTCTCAGCGGCCTGGACGATACCGACCGGCGCATTGTGGAGCTGCTCATCCACAACGCCCGCATGTCCTACTCCGACCTGGGGGAGGCGGTGGGCCTGTCCCGGGTGGCGGTGAAGGCCCGCATCCGCGCCCTGGAGGAGCGGGGGGTCATCGAGGAGTACACCACCATCGTCAACCCCCAGCGCATCAGCGGGGCGGTGTCCTGCTACTTCGAGATTGAGGTGGAGCCCGCCTGGTTCCCCCGGGTGGTGGACACCCTGCGGGACAACGAGACGGTGACCCAGATCTACCAGGTGTCGGGCAACAACAAGCTCCACGTCCACGCCGTGGCGGCGGGGCAGGAGGAGCTGGAGGCCTTCCTGGACGGGGTGATCCACCGCCTGCCGGGGGTGACGGGCCTGAGCTGCAACATCATCCTCTCCCGCATCAAGGACATCAAGGGCCTGCGGCTGTGACACAGCGCGGCGGCGGGAAGAGTCCTCTTCCCGCCGCCGCATGGCATGACAAGATATATGTTTACAGCTCCCGGCCGCAGCCTCCGCAAAAGAGGGCGCGGGGCGCGTTTTTCCTCCCGCAGTCGGGGCAGTACCAGCTTCCGTCCGGGAGGGGAACCACCCTGGCCCGGGCCGCCGGGCCGGGCGCCGGCTCCGCGGTGAACAGGGGCGCCACGTTCACGTCCCGCCGCCCGACGCCGGCCAGCCAGCGGAGATCCAGGGAGTCCAGCAGGGGCGGCCTGGGATCCAGCCATGCCCCGCAGCCCTGGCAGTACCGCACCTCCGGGGCGTTCTCCGTCCCGCACTGTTTGCAGAAATTCCCATGCCTCATCTCTTCCGACCTCCCGCCGTGGGCGCTTCCCCGAGCCGCCCATTTCATACCATGCGCCGGCACTTTTACAGGTTCTACAAAGGCAGTTATAGCACAAAACAAAGATATGTCAATCCCAAAAGGGCTTTTTGCGCCTCCGGCTGCGGCCGGAGACACCGGCCATCTGCGGCGCCGAGAAATCCACAAAAATGGTGCACTTTTTGGCAAAGTGTGCTATACTATATTTTCGATATCACTTCACTCCGAAAGGACGCGGACTATGCGAAAAGAAATCCTGCTGCCCGCCGTGGCCGCCGCGGGCGGCGTGGTGGGCTTCGCCTTCCGCCGCTGGGAGCTGGCCACCGCCTTTGAGGCGGACACCGGCCTGCCCATCGACGGGGCCCCGGCCACCATGGCCCTCATTGTGCTGTCGGTGGTCATGGCCGTTGTGCTGGCCCTGCTGTGCCGGGGCAAATACCCGGCCTTCACCGGCTATGACCAGGCCTTCCAGGCCAAGGGGAACACCGCCTACGCCACCGCCGGCATCCTCAGCGCCTTCCTGCTGCTGGCCGCGGCGGCCCTGCTGGTGTACGAGTTCCTCCAGGCCGGGCCCGACCGGGTGTACACCAACCTGCTGGTGGCCGCTCTGGCCCTGGCGGCCGGCTTCTGCGTGATGGGCACCGTGCAGAACAACTTCAAGGGCCTGGGCAGGGGGAAGCTCAACTTCACCCTGCTGCTGCCCGCCTACGCCTGCTGCGTGTGGCTCATCGCCGCTTACCAGGTGCGGGCCGGCGACCCGGTGCAGCTGGACTACGTGTTTGAGCTCTTCGCCATCATCGCCTCCCTGCTGGGGCTCTATTTCCACGCCGCCTTCGCCTTCACCAAGGGCCGCCCCTTCTGGGCGGTGCTCTTCGCCCTGCTGGGGATCTACTTCTCCATCACCACCCTGGCCGACGGGCATGAGCTGGGCTTCACCCTGCTCTACGCCTTCGCCATCGTCTACCTGGCGGTGTCGGCCATCACCCTGCTGTACAACGCCGGCCGGCCGGAGCTTCCGGCCCAGGCGGAAAACGATACCAATGACACGACGGAGGGAACGCCCGATGAACCCTGAGAAAAAGACCTTTTATATCACCACCCCCATCTACTACCCCTCGGACAAGCTGCACATCGGCCACACCTACTGCACCGTGGCCACCGACGCCATGGCCCGGTACAAGCGCCTCACCGGCTATGACGTGATGTTCCTCACCGGCACCGACGAGCACGGCCAGAAGATCGAGGACAAGGCCAGGGAGGCCGGCGTCTCCCCCAAGGAGTTTGTAGACCGCATCGTGGAGGGCCCCCAGGGGGTCAAGGATCTGTGGAAGCTGATGAACATCTCCAACGACCGGTTCATCCGCACCACCGACGACTACCATGTCTCCGCCATCCAGAAGATCTTCAAGGCCATGTACGACAACGGCGACATCTACAAGGGCAAGTATGTGGGCAAGTACTGCAAGCCCTGCGAGTCCTTCTGGACGGAGTCCCAGCTCAAGGACGGCTGCTGCCCCGACTGCGGCCGCCCGGTGGTGGACGCGGAGGAGGAGGCCTACTTCTTCCGCCTGTCCAAGTACGCCGATAAAATCCAGGATCTGCTGGAGAACACCGACTTCCTGGAGCCCCGCAGCCGGGTCAACGAGATGGTGAACAACTTCATCAAGCCCGGCCTGGAGGATCTGTGCGTCTCCCGCACCTCCTTCACCTGGGGCGTGCCGGTGGACTTCGACCCCGGCCACGTGGTGTACGTGTGGGTGGACGCCCTGTTCAACTACATGACCGCCCTGGGCTTCATGAACGACAAGTATCATGACTACGACAAGTACTGGCCCGCCGACGTCCACTTTGTGGGCAAGGAGATCGTCCGGTTCCACTCCATCATCTGGCCCGCCTTCTGCATGAGCCTGGGCCTGCCTCTGCCCAAGAAGGTGTTCGGCCACGGCTGGCTCCTGCTGGACGGCGGCAAGATGAGCAAGTCCAAGGGCAACGTGGTGGATCCCTACGTGCTGGCCGGGCGCTTCGGCGTGGACGCCCTGCGCTTCTTCCTGCTGCGCACCTTCCCCTTCGGCACCGACGGCAACTTCTCCAACGAGCTGCTGATCCAGACCATCAACACCGACCTGGCCAACGACCTGGGCAACCTGGTGAGCCGCACCACCGCCATGGTGGGCAAGTACTTCGGGCCCCACCTGCCGGAGGACAGCGGCGCCACCGAGGACGAGCGCGACCTGGCCGGCATGGTGACCCAGGCCAAGGGCACCTTTGGCATGGTCCTGAACTTCCCGGAGGACGACCCCCGGAAGTACGACGCGGAGCTGGTGGCCCTGGCCGCCGGCCTGCGGGACGCCTATGAGGACGCCATGGAGCAGTACGCCTTCCAGAACGCCCTGGCGGAGGTGTTCAAGCTCATCGGCCGGGCCAACAAGTATATCGACGAGAACAAGCCCTGGCTGCTGGCCAAGGACGAGGTCAACAAGCCCCGGCTGGCCCACGTGCTCTACAACCTGCTGGAGTGCGTGCGCATCTCGGCGGTGCTGCTCACCCCCTTCATGCCCGCCACCTGTGAGAAGATTTTTGCCCAGATCGGCGCGGAGGAGGGCCTGCGCACCTGGGAGGCCGCCGGGCAGTGGGGCCTGCTCCCCACCGGCGCGCCCGTGAGCAAGGGGGAGAACCTGTTCCCCCGCATCGACATGGAAAAGGAGCTGAAAGCATTGGAGGAGCTGCACGCCCAGGCCGCCGCCCCCGCCGCGGAGGAGAAGGCCCCCGAGTATATCACCATCGACGACTTCAACAAGGTTCACTTTGTCACCGCCAAGATCCTGGCCTGCGAGGCGGTGAAGAAGAGCAAGAAGCTGCTCTGCTTCACCCTGGACTGCGGCGAGGGCAAGCCCCGGCAGATCCTCTCCGGCATCCACGAGTACTATGAGCCCGAGGAGCTGGTGGGCAAGACCGTGGTGGCCTGCACCAACCTGGCCCCCCGCAAGATGATGGGCCTGGAGTCCAACGGCATGCTCATCTCCGCCGTGAAGGAGGAGCCCGACGGCTCCGAGAAGCTCCATCTGATCATGCTGGACGACAAGGTGCCCGCCGGCTACGGCCTGTGCTGAGGAGACAGCCGTGTACCGCTACGAGTACGAGTCCATCAAAATAAGCGGCTTTATGTTTGACAACAGCGACTGCCGGCACCGGGAGGTCATCGACGCCCGGGCCCGGGACGGCTGGCGCTATGTGGGATATGTGCCCATGGAGTATATGGGATCTGGCATTCCCCAGTGGCTGGATCTGATCTTTGAGCGGGAGGAAGCGGACGAGCCGTGCTGACCAACCTTCTGCTGGTGGCCCTGGGGGCCGCGGGGCGGTGGCTGCTGAGCCTGGCCCCCTTTCCCGCCGCCTTTCCCTTCGCCACCCTGCTCACCAACTTCCTGGGGGCGGCGGCCATCGGGGCCATTGCCGCCCTGGCGGAGCGCTCCGCCCTCCCCGCCCCCGCCGTGCTCTTCCTCAAAACCGGCGTGTGCGGCGGCTTCACCACCTTTTCCACCTTCTCGCTGGAGGCAGTGGGCCTGCTGGAGCGCGGGCAGTGGCTGAAAGGCGGCGGCTATGTGCTGGCCAGCGTGGCCCTGTGCCTGGCCGGCGTGGTGCTGGGCCGCACCCTGGTTCGGTCGCTGGCCCCGGTCTAGGATTAGAGAAAAGGAACAGCCCCCCGGATGATTTCCGGGGGGCTGTTCCTCTACTCATTCCAAGTCCGCTTACAGTTCCTCTGAGGTGTGATGTCGTTCTATACCCTTATCACCCATTTGCAAGCGGTTCTTGAGATTTAATACATTGTTATAAATTTGTTTGATTGTCTGTATAAATGCCGCATCCCCGGAACCGCTCGGATCGTCAAGCCCCCAATCCTCCCGGTGCTTGCAGGGCAGATAGGGGCAGGCCACATTGCACCCCATCGTTATGACAATGTCTACGGGCGGAAGTTCGTTCAGCAATTTGCTATATTGCGTCTGCTCCATGTCAATACCATAGAGTTGTTTTATCAGCCGAACTGCGTCCTGGTTGATCTGCGGCACAGTCTCTGTGCCAGCGGAGTAACTTTCAAATACATCGGAGGCCAGATACTTTCCGAGTGCCTCGGCGATCTGGCTCCGGCAGGAATTGTGGACGCAGATAAACGCCACCTTGGGTTTTTGACCCATACGTCATCCCCTGACCTTCTGAATGAGGGCTTTTACCTCATCTTTTTTCAAAACCTTGCCATAGGACACGACCTTGCCATCTACCACAAGGGCAGGGGTGGTCATCACGCCAAAGGCGGCGATCTGCGAGAAGTCTGTTACATGGTCTATGGTCGTGTCCATATTCAGTTCCGCGAGCGCCGCTTTGGTGGCATCTTCCAACGCATGGCACTTCGCACAGCCAGACCCCAGCACTTTGACCCCGGCAGTTGTTTTTGCGGCTTCTGCCTGCGCCATCTTTTCAGGTGTGCAACTATCGCCACAGCAACAACTTTTTTCCTCTTTCTTCTTACCAAACAATCCCATTGTGAATGACCTCCTTAAATTAAATCAAAATGAATTGAAACGCATTGAACAGATAGCCGACCAAAATAATGCCAACCGCACAAACGCCAATGAACAGCGCCAGCAGTTTGGGTTTCACAGCCTTGCGGAGCATGATAAGGGACGGCAGGGACAAGGTAGTAACCGCCATCATAAAGGAAAGAACTGTCCCCAGTTGTGCCCCCTTAGAAAGTAAAGCCTCTGCAACAGGAATGGTGCCAAAAATATCTGCGTACATGGGGATCCCAACGATTGTAGCGAGGATCACGCCAAAAGGATTGTTGCTGCCAAGTACGGTTTCGATCCAACTTTCCGGTATCCAGTTGTGGATCAGCGCACCGATCCCGACACCAACCAGAATATAGGGGAACACTTTCTTGAAGGTGCCAAGCATTTGTTCCTTTGCATAGGTGAGCCTTTCCCGGATCGTCAGGTCAGGAGACTCAATATCAACGCTGCCAGCCGAAAGCACAAAACTTTCAACGTACTTTTCCATATGCAGTTTCTCGATCATGGTGCCGCCGATCACCGCGATCACAAGCCCAAGGATCACATAGACGATCGCCACTTTTGCACCGAAAATGCTCATTAACAAGACAAGACTTCCTAAATCGACCATCGGTGATGAAATCAAAAAGGAGAACGTCACACCCAAGGGAAGTCCCGCACTGGTAAAACCGATGAACAGCGGGATAGAGGAACAGGAGCAAAAGGGGGTCACTGTTCCCAGCAGAGCGGAGATGATGTTCGCCCAGATCCCATGAAAACAACCTAAAATGCGCTTACTTCGCTCTGACGGAAAATAACTTTGAATATAGGAGATTGCAAAAATCAATATGCAGAGCAGCACCGTGATTTTCAAGACATCGTAGATAAAAAACTGGACGCTGCCGCCAACGCGCCCATTTACATCCAAGCCCAGTGCCGACAGCCCTACGCCGAGAAGTTCGTTCAGCCATTTCATGCCAAGCACCTGATCTTGAATAAAGTCCCATACGCCCATACAAAAACCTCACTTTCTATTTCATGGACAACATATCAAAACTTTTTGATGTATTGTGCCGAAGGAAACGCCATCTAAATTAGATGGCGTTTCTATCCACAACGGGGACAGGTACTCTCTTGTTCTACATCTGGAGTTGTCAATTTTTTCAGCAGTTCTATTGCATAGTCCCTGCCTGAAGAACTCAGTCGGTAGTGCGTCCATTTGCCCTCTTGACGACTGACGACGATGCCGGAATCACAGAGGATTTTCATGTGGTAGGAAAGGCCGGACTGCGTTAAATCCAACGGCTCTTGCAGGACACAAGCACACTTTTCACCGCTCCTTAACTGTTCCAGAATTGCAAGCCGCTTAGGGTCGCAGAGCGCTTTAAATACTTTTGCTTGTTCCTGATATACTGTCCTCATGTTTTTGCCTCACATCAAATTGTTTTGATATGATCAGTATATGCAGAAAGCGTTGTTTTGTCAAGCGGCAATAATCAGGCAGCGATGGGCTATCCCTCTGGCAGAGCGTGGAGCTAACGGCCGCCGGCCGGGATCTGTGCTCCCCCAGGGGATTGGACTTCATCCTGGACTGCCCCGCCTCCCAGCCCTGCCCCCTGTGCCGGGCGGACGTGGATCGGGCGGTGCTCAACCTGCTGGACAACGCCGCCCGCTTCACCCCGGCAGGTGGCGGCCCGCCACGGCGGGGAACTGGCCCTCTCCAACACGGGGACGGGGGCCAGGGCGGCGCTCACCCTCTCCCTGGCCGAACCCTAGACAAGGAGGCGGCGCGGAAAACCCGCGCCGCCTCCTTGTATTTTCCCCCGTTTCGCGCTATGATAAGGGGGAGAGTTTGAACCATCCAATTGCGAGGTCTGTGCTATGATTTTCGACACCCACGCCCATTACTACGACGACGCCTTCAACGCCGACCGGGACGCGCTGCTGTCCTCCCTGCCGGAGCGGGGGGTGGCCCTGGTGGTCTGCCCCGGCTGCGATCTGGAGTCCTCCCGGCAGTCCATCGCCCTGGCGGAGCGCTACCCCTTCCTCTATGCCGCCGCCGGCTACCACCCGGAGAACCTGGAGGGGGTGACCCTGGCCCATGTGGACCAGATCAAGGCCCTGTGCGCCCACGAAAAGGTGGTGGCGGTGGGGGAGATCGGCCTGGACTACTACTGGGTCAAGACCCCCGAGGAGCGGGCCTTCTCCCGGGACATGTTCGACGCCCAGCTCTCCCTGGCGGAGGAGCTGGATCTCCCCGCCATCGTCCACGACCGGGACGCCCATAAAGACAGCCTGGACATCGTCCGGGCCCACCCCAGCGCCCGGGGGGTGTTCCACTGCTACTCCGGTAGCATCGAGGACGCCAAGGTGCTGGTGGACAGGGGCTGGATGCTCTCCTTCACCGGCAACATCACCTTCAAGAACGCCCGCCGCGCCCCGGAGATCCTGAAGTGGCTGCCCCTGGACCGGCTCATGCTGGAGACCGACGCCCCCTACATGGCCCCCGAGCCCTGGCGGGGCCAGCGGTGCGACTCCACCATGATCGCCCGCTCCGCCGAGACGGTGGCCCAGCTCAGGGGCCTGACCCGGGACGAGGTGGAGGAGATCACCCTGGCCAACGGAAAGAAGTTCTTCGGCATCGCCCTGTAGGGCGGGGGCTTGCCCCCGCCGTCCACATTTTATCATCAAACGGAGGTAATCTGTCATGGAGACCATTTCCTATGAGTATGAGGGTGCGCTCTACGTGAACCTGACCAACCGGTGCGACTGCGCCTGCGTGTTCTGCCTGCGGCACAACGGCCACAAGGGCTCCATCTACGCCGACGACCTGTGGCTGGAGCACGAGCCCACCCGGCAGGAGGCCCTGGACAACCTGCTCTCCCGGGACTACAGCAAATACCGGGAGCTGGTGTTCTGCGGCTTTGGCGAGCCCATGTACCGCACCGACGACATCCTGTGGCTGGTGGACGAGCTGAAAAAGCGGGTGCCCAACCTGCCGCCGGTGCGCATCAACACCAACGGCCACGCCAACCTGTTCCTGGGCCGGGACGTGACGCCGGAGCTGGCCGGGCGCATTGACACCATCTCCATCTCCCTCAACGGCTCCACGCCGGAGGAGTACTGCGCCGTCACCAAGCCCCGGGACGGGGTGAAGGCGTGGGACGCCATGCTGGACTTCGCACGCAAGTGCCGGGAGTACGTCCCCCACGTGGTGATGACCATCGTGGACAAGGACAAGACCCCGGAGGACGTGGAGCGGTGCCGGAAGCTCTGTGAGGAGCTGGGCGTCACCCTGCGCATCCGGGCGTACATCCCGGACTGAACCACGTATCACAACGGGCGTCCGGCCTCTTGGCCGGACGCCCGTTGTTTTGCTCTCAATTATGCGGCGGAGTCCTGCTCCAGCTCCTCCAGCGCCTCCCGCTCGGAGTCGGCGGAGAACCGGAACCGGCCTGCCTGGTCGTAAACCTCCACATGTCCACGTACGTAACGAATCTCGTAATTCATCGGTCAGCGCTCCTTTCTGTCTCGTTGTGAGTACAGTATAAAAGAAGCGCCGTCCTATAAAACGGACTATTGAGAGAGATCCGCCAGGAACTGCTCCCACTCCTCCGGGTGCTCCACAAAGGACTTGGGGCAGATCTTCCCCGTCACGTCGTAGTGGCGGATCACCTGGCCGGTCTCCAGGCCGTACTCCTCCATGAGCCACCGGGTGAGCCGCACCAGGGAGTCATAGGTGGCCTGGGTAAACGCCCCGCTGTCGTCGGGGTGGCAGCACTCGATGGAGATGGTGTCGTCGTTGCGCTCGTTGGAGCAGTAGGCGATCTCGTCCAGGGGCACGTTCTGGATGATCTCCCCGTCCAGCCCCACCAGGAAGTGGCTGCTGGCGTAGGTCTCCCCGGTCTGGGCCAGGTTTTCGAAGTAGCTGTGGTTCTGCTCCGCCGTGGTGCCCGGATTGCCCACGTAGTGCACCACGATGCCGTTGACTTTTTCCAGAGGGGTGCCCGGCCGGGAGTACTCGTTGAGGGGGAGCAGCTCCACCGTGACCCACTCCGGCGTGTCCGGCACGGGGATGGTTCGGGGCGCGAAGGGGTCGATCCACTTCACCGCCAGCAGCACCAGCACCAGAGCGGCCAGGCAGGGGATGGGGCTGCGCCGGCGGCGGGCCGGCCGCCTCCGCCGCGCTGGCGTCTCCACTGGCATGGCATCATACCCCCCTTTTTCCATCGCTGCTTCAGATTATAGCACATCCCGGCCCCGCCGTTTCTTACGGTTTTCTTACACTGACTGCGTCGAAATGAACACATCCACCAGCGAAGCTGGTGGTTGTCACTGTGCGGGCATAGCCCTTTGTTCCTCGCGGACGCGTGCAACGCGTAATACGGTCTGCCAGCTGCGTGAGGACTGCTACTTGCCGCCCGTAAACGGGCCACTAGATGGAATTCTCAGTTGCTCTCCCATCTCGTCCTCTTTTAGCTGGTTCCTCACATACTCCGCAATTCGGCTCTCATTTTTCCCCACCGTATCCACGTAGTACCCTCTACACCAAAATTCCCGGTTTCGATACTTGTATTTCAACTCGCCGAATTGCTCATACAGCATTGTGCTGCTCTTCCCTTTCAGATACCCCATAAAGTGCGACACCGAGATTTTCGGCGGTATCTCTACAAACAAGTGAATATGGTTGGGGCACGCTTCCGCCTCTATGATTCTTACCCCTTTCCACTCGCACAGCCGCCGCAGTATCTTCCCTATTGCTGCTTTCTTTTCTTTGTAAAATACTTTCCTACGGTACTTCGGCGCAAATACAATATGATATTTGCAATTCCATCGCGTATGAGATAAACTATTGATGTCATTCAGTCCCATCTGAATGCCCTCCCTTTGCTATTCTTTGTGCAGTTGGCAGACCGCACTTTCATTATAGCAAAGGGAGTTTTTCTATCTTCTTTATCGCCATAGGCTTTTTTCTACCACTCGCCTAGCGAGTGGTTTTGGGATACAAAAAGGGCGGCGCGTGCCTGGGCACGCGCCGCCTGGTTTTCTAGGATTCCTGCAAAGCCCGGTCGAAGGCCGCCTTCACCTCGGGCAGGAGGCAGACGAAGGTGACGGTCTCGGGCAGGCCGCTGTGGGAGAGGAACTCCCGCACGGCGCCCACCGCGATGGCGGCCGCCCGCTCCAGCGGGAAGCGGTACACCCCGGTGGAGATGGCGGAGAAGGCCACGGTCTTGCAGCCGTGCTCCGCTGCCACCTCCAGGCTGCTGCGGTAGCAGGAGGCCAGCAGGCCGTCCTCCCCCTGCCCGCCGCCCCGCCAGATGGGGCCGGGGGTGTGGATCACGTATTTTGCGGGGAGTTTATAACCCTTTGTAATCTTGGCCTGGCCGGTGGCGCAGCCGTGGAGGGTGCGGCACTCGGCCAGCAGCTCCGGCCCGGCGGCCCGGTGGATGGCCCCGTCCACGCCGCCGCCCCCCAGCAGGGTGCAGTTGGCGGCGTTGACGATGGCGTCCGCCTTCACCTGGGTGATGTCGCCCAGCAACGTGTCAATCCTCCCCATGTTCCGCCTCTTTCTCCGCGATCTCCCGGCTCTCCTCCCGGGCGTCGGCCTCCACGGCCTTGTAGGCGGCGGGGGGCTGGAGGTGCTCCGGATCCGTAAAGACCTGGGCAAAGGTCTTGGCGTCCATGTTCTCGTATTGCAGCAGGTACTCCGCCACGATGTCCAGCTCGCGGCGCCGCCGGGTGAGGATCTCCCCGCACCTGGCGTAGGCCCCGTCGATGAGGGCCTTGACCTCCTCGTCGATGAGGGCGGCCACCTCCTCGGAGTAGTTCTTGGTCTGGGCCATGGAGCGGCCGATGAACACCTCGTCGTGGCCGGAGTCGAACACCACGTTGCCCAGCTTGTCGCTCATGCCGTACCGGGTGACCATGTTGCGGGCGATGGAGCTGGCCCTCTGCAGGTCGTTGCCCGCGCCGGTGGAGATGTCCCCCAGGGCCAGCTGCTCGGCGGCCCGGCCGCCCAGGCAGACGGCGATGTGCTCGGTGAGCTGCTGCCTGGACTGGAAGGTCACGTCCTCCTGGGGCAGGGAGATGGTCATGCCGCCGGCCATGCCCCGGGGGATGATGGTGATCTCGTGGACAGGATCCTGGGTGGGCAGGTCGTGGATCACGATGGCGTGGCCCGCCTCGTGGTAGGCGGTGAGCTTCCGCTCCCGCTGGATGACCACCCGGCTCTTCTTCTCCGGCCCGGCGATGACCTTGATCACCGCCTCGTTGAGCTCGGCCATGCCGATGAAGCGGTGGCGCTTGCGGGCGGAGAGGAGGGCGGCCTCATTCATCAGGTTCTCCAGATCCGCGCCGGTGAAGCCGCCGGTGCCCTTGGCCAGCTCCGCCAGGGACACGTCGTCCCCCAGGGGCTTGTTGCGGGCGTGAACCTTGAGGATGGCCTCCCGGCCCTTGATGTCCGGGTAGCCCACATAGATCTGCCGGTCAAACCGGCCGGGGCGCAGCAGGGCGGGATCCAGGATGTCCTGCCGGTTGGTGGCCGCCATGACCACCACCCCCTCGTTGGAGCCGAAGCCGTCCATCTCCACCAGCAGCTGGTTGAGGGTCTGCTCCCGCTCGTCGTGGCCGCCGCCCAGGCCGGCGCCCCGCTGCCGGCCCACGGCGTCGATCTCGTCGATGAACACGATGGCCGGGGAGTTGCGCTTGGCCTGGTCGAACAGATCCCGGACGCGGGAGGCGCCCACGCCCACGTACAGCTCCACAAAGTCGGAGCCGGAGATGGACAGGAAGTGCACCCCGGCCTCGCCGGCCACGGCCTTGGCCAGCAGGGTCTTGCCGGTGCCCGGCGGGCCCACCAGCAGCACGCCCTTGGGGATGCGGGCCCCCAGCTCCAGGTAGCGCTTGGGATCCTTCAGGAACTCCACAATCTCCTGGAGCTCCTCCTTCTCCTCCTCGGCGCCGGCCACGTCGGCGAAGGTGACCTTCTTCTGCTCGTCGGAGATGGTGCGGGTGCGGGCCCGGCCGAACCGGGCGGAGCGATCCACGCCGCCGCCTCCGCCGCCCCCGCCGCCGGCGCCGGCCTGCCGGAGGAACATGAAGTACCACAGCAGGAAGAACACCACAATGATGGCGATCCACGGCAGGAAGGACACCCAGAAGGGGGGAACCCACCCCTGGCGGTAGTCATAGTCCAGGAGGATCCCGCTGCGGAACTGCTGGACGATCAGGTCGTTGAAGTCCTCCAGGAACTGGTCCCGGCTCCCCACGTCATAGGTGACGGTGTACTGGCCGTCCTGGGGCTCCTTCAGGGTGAGGGTCACCCGGTTGTCCTCCAGCACCACGTTGGACACCTGCTGCTGCTCCAGCAGGCGGCGTATCTGGCCGTAGGTGACCGGGTCACGGGCGTCGCTCCCTCCACGGAGCGCAAAGATGGTCAGGAGCAGGATCACGGCGATGAGCAGGTAAAAGCCCACATCGCGGAGGCTTCCTCTGAATTTCAAGCTGGGCACACGTCCTTTCCGGGCAGATTCCGCCGTTCGGCGAAGCTCATTCGCCCCCGTACACCGAGGGCTTCAGCACCCCTATGTAGGGCAGGTTGCGGTATTTCTCGTCGTAGTCCAGGCCGTAGCCC
This sequence comes from Flavonifractor sp. An10, assembly GCF_002161215.1. Lineage (GTDB taxonomy): Bacteria > Bacillota > Clostridia > Oscillospirales > Oscillospiraceae > Flavonifractor > Flavonifractor avistercoris. The sequence goes on along the minus strand of NZ_NFMB01000006.1, from coordinate 192,222 downwards.
ACCACGAAGTAGTCGGGGATGGTGAACCCGGAGTAGTGCAGCTCCACCGGCTTGGTGCGGCGGGAGGGCTTATCCAGCAGGGTGCACAGCCGCACCGAGGCGGGCCGCCGGGCCTGGAGCAGCTGGAGCAGATAGCTCAGGGTGTTGCCGCTGTCCAGGATGTCCTCCACCACGATCAGATCCCTGCCCTCGATGTGCTCGCTGAGATCCTTGACGATTTTCACCTGGCCGGAGCTGGAGGTGCCCGAGCCGTAAGAGGACACGGCCATAAAGTCCACCGTGCAGGGCAGATGGATCTGGCGCACCAGATCCGCCATGAACACGAAGGAGCCCCGCAGCACGCTGACCAGCAGGGGCTCCTTCCCCGCGTAGTCCCGGTCGATCTCGGCGGCGATCTCCGCCACTCTCCGGCGCAGCTCCTCCTCGGAGAAGAGCACCCGCTCCACGTCTCTGTCCAGTAAATGTTCCATGTTGTCAGCCTCTCCCTTTATCATCTTTTTTCCAGAACAGAATTTCATAGGCGCTCTGACCCGGCTGTGCGGTGCGCCCCTGGTCGGGGCCGAAGCCCGCCACGGCGGCCACGCCGCGGCCGTCGGCCAGCACCGGGATGCGCTCCCGCTCCCGCCGGGGCACCTTTTCGTCGATAAACAGCTTTTTCAGGCTCTTGGTTCCCCCCCGCCGGGGCAGGGAGATCTCGTCTCCCGTCTGCCGGGGCCGGAGCACCAGCGGCGGCGCCAGGGCCTCCCGGGCCAGGTAGAGGGCCCCGGGCTGCCGGTCGCTCCCGTCGGGGCAGCGCACCGGGCGGCAGCGCACCCGCCAGGGCGTGCCCGCCACCTCGTCTCCCGTCCAGCGCCAGGGGGTGGGCAGGAAGGGGGCAGGGGGCGACTGGGTGGTGAGCAGCAGCTCCTTGTACACCCGCTGGGCCAGACGCCCGCCGGGCAGGTGCACCACCGCGGAGGGGTCGTCCCCCCGGGCCAGACCCACCACCGCCTTCAGATGGGCGGCGGAGCAGTTGACAGCCCCCCCGTCCCCCATCATCTCCAGCAGGCGGCGCACCGCCCGGGGGGCGATGGCCGCGGGCAGCTGGGCGATGTACCGGGCCTCGATGACCAGGTCGTCCTCCGCCCATCGGGCGTTCCGGCAGGCCGCCGCGGCCTGGGCATTGAGAAAGTCGTCGTCGGCCCGGAGGTAGCCCATGGTCTCCGCCGCGCTCTCGGTGAGGCGGGGATTGAGCTGCCGCAGCACCGGCACCACCTGCCGCCGGATGCGGTTGCGGGCGTAGGCCTCGTCGGTGTTGGTGGAGTCCTCCACGTGGGGGACATGGTGCTCCTCCAGGTAGGCCATGATGTCGGCGCGGGCGGTGGTGAGCAGGGGGCGCACAATGTCCCCCCGGCGGGGCGGGATGCCCGCCAGTCCGTGGAGCCCCGCCCCCCGCACCAGGTGGAGCAGCAGGGTCTCCAGATTGTCGTCGGCGCTGTGGGCGGTGGCGATGCGGTCGCACCCCGTGGTGTCCGCCACGGTGCGCAGGAACTCATAGCGCATCTGCCGGGCGGTCTCCTCCACCCCCAGGCCCCGCAGCTCGGCCTCCCGGCCCACGTCGCCCGCCCCCACGATGCAGGGGATGCCCCGCAGGGCGCACCACTCGGCCACAAAGGCGGCGTCCCGGTCGGATTCCGCCCCCCGCAGGCTGTGGTTGTAGTGGGCGGCACTCACCCGGAAGCCCCCCTCCTTTGCCAGGGAGGAGAGCAGGTGGAGCAGGCACATGGAGTCCGCCCCGCCGGACACGGCGCACAGCACCGCGCCCCCCCGGGGCAGCATGTCGTATTCCGCTGTCAGGGCGCGGATCCGCTCCAGCACCGCGCTCACCTCCCTCCAGAAATGGAGAATGGATAATTGAGAATTGATAATGATGGATATAATCGGCAGCCGATTCGATGTGACCCAGCCATGCACGGCACAAACAGGGAGAACTCCCATCAATTTTGTGCGCCATGGCCTCGTCCCAATATCATTATCAATTATCCATTGTCAATTATCAATTCTCTTAGTATTCCTCGTGCCTCCGGTCAATACTGGAGAATGTCGTATATTCGGGCAGCCATTGCAGCTCCACGGTGCGGGTCTCGCCGTGGCGGTTCTTGGCGATGATGCACTCGGCCAGATTGTGGTTCTCGCTGTCGTCGTTGTAGTAGTCGTCCCGGTAGAGGAACATGACGATGTCGGCGTCCTGTTCGATGGCGCCGGACTCGCGGAGATCGGAGAGCATGGGCCGCTTGTCGGAGCGGCTCTCCGGGCCGCGGGAGAGCTGAGACAGGCACACCACCGGCACGTTGAGCTCCTTGGCCATGATCTTCAGAGCTCGGGAGATGTCGGAGACGATCTGCTGGCGGTTGTCGCCGCTGCGCTGGGGCCCGCCGGCGGAGGTCATGAGCTGGAGGTAGTCTATGACCACCAGGCCCAGGTTATCCACCCGGCGGCACTTGGCGTTCATGTCCGCCACGGAGAGGGACGGGTTGTCGTCGATTAAGATCTGGGTCTGGTTCAGGGCGGCGGAGGCGGCGGCGATCTTAGTCCAGTCGTCCTCCCCCAGCTTGCCGGTGACCAGCTTCTTGTTGTCCACAAAGGACTCGCTGGAGATGAGGCGCATGCACAGCTGCTCCCGGCTCATCTCCAAAGAGAAGAACACCACCGTCTTGCCGGAGAACTTGCCCGCGTGGAGCAGCAGGTTCAGGGCGAAGGAGGTCTTGCCCATGCCCGGCCGGGCGGCCAGGAGGATCAGATCGGACTTGTTCAGGCCGGAGATGGCCATGTCCACGTCGGGCAGGCCGGTGGACAGGCCGGGCACCGCCGCGTCGCTGGCGGCCAGCTCGTTGAGCCGCTCGTACACCCCCAGAATCACGCTGGAGATGTGGGTCAGGCCCTGGGCGGCCCGTCCCTGCCGGATGGCGTAGATGCGCTGCTCCGCGGCCTCCAGCACCTCCTGGCCCGTGCCGGTGCCCTCCTGCACCAGGGCGGTCAGCTCCCCCGCCGTCTCGGCGATGCGCCGCAGCAGGGCCTTGTCCTTCACGATGGCCACGTACTCCTTCACGTTGGCCGCCGTGGGGGTGATCTCCATGAGCTGGAGAATATAATTGCGGGAGGTGTTCTCGTCGTACACCCCGTTCTGACGCATGTGCTCCAGCACCGTCACCGGGTCGATGGTGAGGGAGAAGTTGAACATGGAGTAGATGGTCTCGTAGATCTCCCGGTTGGTGCGCAGGTAGAAGTCCTCGGGCTTGAGGGCCTCGATCACCTCGGGCACGCACCGGGCGTCGATGAGCATGGAGCCCAGCACGCTCTGCTCCGCCTCCGTGCTGTGGGGCATCTGGCGGCTGAGCAGCTCCTCTTCACCTGGCATGTTCTCACCTCCTGGGACTGGAAACAGCGGGCGGATGATATCCGCCCCTACAGACGGGGCCGCGCTGGCGGCCGCGATTTATCGCGGCCCTACATATATGCTGTTTGGTTTCATACACGTAGGGCCGCCATATATGGCGGCCGCGGCCACGCATACCCGTAGGGGCCGCCGCCCTCGGCGGCCCGCTCAGGCCTCGGCCACGACCACCTTCAGGGTGCCGGTGACCTCATAGCCCAGCTTCACCTTCAGCTCATAGCCGCCGAAGGTCTTGATGGGCTCGTCCTGGACGATCTTGGTCTTGGGGATGGTGATGCCGTGCTGGGCCTGGAGGGCGTCGGCGATCTCCTTGCTGGTCACCGCGCCGAACAGCCGGCCGCCGTTGCCCCCCTTGGCCGCCACCTTGACGGTGAGCTCCTTGAGCCTGGCGGCGGTGGCCTCGGCCTCCGCCTTCTCGGCGGCCTCCTGGGCCTTCTTAGCCTTCTCCTGCATCTTCATGGTGTTGATGTTCTCCGCCGTGGCGGGCACCGCCAGCTTGCGGGGCAGGAGGAAATTGCGGGCGTACCCGTCGCTGGCCTCGATGAGCTGGCCCTTCTTGCCCTGGCCCTTCACGTCCTGCTGCAGAATCACTTTCATGGTATCCCGTTCCTTTCTGAATCCAATGGATAATTGACAATTGAGAATTGAAAATTAGGGCGGTCACCGCGGCATGCGGTTCGTGACGCAGTCTGGTTTCGCGCGGACAATGATCCATTGTCAATTTTCAATTATCAATTCTTATTCGTCCTCCAAATACGCTTCGATGGCCTGGAGGAGCAGCTGGTGCACCTCGTCCACCGACTTGTTCGGCACCTGGGCGCCGGCGGTGGCGGCGTTGCCGCCGCCCCCCAGCTTCTCCAGCACCACCTGCACGTTCACGTCCCCCATGCTGCGGGCGGAGAGGATCACCCGTCCCTCCTGGTCGGGGAACAGGACAAAGGAGGTGTCCACGCCGGAGATGTTGAGCAGCTCGTCGGCGGCCTGGGCGGCGGTGACCCGGCCCACGGTGTGATCCACCTTGGCCACGGCGATGCCGGCCTTGACCATTTTCGCGTTCTGGATGATGTCGTACTTGGCGATCATGCCCTCCAGATCGTTCTGGAACAGCTTCTTTACGTCGCCGGTGTCCGCGCCGGAGCGGCGGAGGAAGGCGGCGGCCTCAAAGGTGCGGCTGCCGGTGCGCATGGTGAACTGCTTGGTGTCCAGCACCATGCCGGCCAGCAGGGCCTCCGCCTCGGTCTTGAGCAGGTCGGCGGGCTCCAGCAGGTACTGCAGCAGCTCGGTGACCAGCTCACTGGCGGAGGAGGCATAGGGCTCATGGAAGTTGAGGGCCGCGTCGGCGATATAGGAGGAGGCCCGGCGGTGGTGGTCGATCACCGCCACCTTGTGCACCGCCTCCAGCAGATCCTGGCTCACCACCTGCTCCGGCCGGTTGGTGTCCACCACCACCAGCAGGCAGTTGGCGTCGGCCTGGATCATGGCCTCCTGGGCGCTGATGAACACGTCCTTGTACTCGGGCAGGGCCCCCAGCCGGTCGGACATCTCGCTGGCCGGGTTCTGGCCGGACTCCCGGACGATGTGCACCGGGGCCCCCTTCTTGCGGGCCATGGCGCACACGCCGGCGGCGGCGCCGATGCAGTCCAGATCGGGGTACTTGTGGCCCATGACGAACACCCTGGAGGCGTCGGCCATCAGCTCGCCCAGGGCGTTGGCCATGACCCGGCTCTTCACCTTGGTGCGCTTCTCCAGCTCCTTGGTGCGCCCGCCGAAGAACTCGAAGTTGAAGCGGTTCTTCACCACCACCTGGTCGCCGCCCCGGCTCAGGGCCATCTCCACCGAGAGGGCCGCGTACTGGAACAGCTCCCCCAGGCTCTCCGCGTCCTTGCCGATGCCGATGGACAGAGTGGCCTGGATGCCGGAGGGGCTGGCCACCTCCCGCACGGTCTCCAGGATGGAGAACTTCCCCTCCTGGAACTGGGCCAGAAACCGCTCCTCAAACACAAAGAGATAGCGATCCCGCTCATACCGGCAGAACAGGCCCTGGGCGGGGGCCACCCACTGGCTCAGCCGGTCGTCAATGCCGCTGCGCATGGCGGACTTGGCCGAGTCGTTGGCCCCCTTCATCAGCTCCTCGTAGTTGTCCACCGTGAGGATGGCCACCACGGGGCGGGTGGCGTAGAAGTCGTCCCGCACCTGGGCGAAGTCGGTGACGTCCACCCAGTAGGTGGTGGCCAGGTAGCCCCGGGCCCCCTGCTCCTCGGTGCGCACCAGGTGGCCGAACACCAGGAAGCGCCGCTCCCCGATGCGCACCTCGGTGGGGCACTCGGTCTTGCCCTCCATCAGCCAGCGGGAGGAGAAGTCGGGCACCGCGGCGGTGAGCTTGGTGTCGAACAGGTGCTCCTTCTCGCCGGTGAGCTGGAGGAAGCGGTCGTTTGACCAGATCACCTCGTCGTTCTCCGGCCGGAAGATCACCATGGGCAGGGGGGCGTTGACCATGGTGTCCTTGGTGGCCGTGTCCATGTTGCAGGTCACCGAGTCGATATACTTGAGGATTTCCTTCTGCCGCTGGGCGTTGGTGCGGCGGAGATACAGATAGAGCACCAGCACCACCGCCGCCTCGATCACCGCGATGGGGACGCTGAACAGGGCGGAGGCCGCCGCGAACAGCAGCAGAAACACGAAATAGAGCCGCATGCCGGGCTCCAGCAGATGGGTCAGCTTATTTTTCCGCATGAGACACCTCCCAGGCCGTTTCTCATTACGCACAGAGCACACATTATAAGAGATTTTATTATATCAGACAACGCCGCCAAAAACAAGTACCTGCCCCGGCGGCGGCCCCGGGATCCAACAACTTTTCTCCTATTGTATCACGCTTTACATTCTTTTCCCGCGGAAAAGCGCATACTTTAGGGTATCAAATTGGTACCACACTGAGGAGGCCATTCTCATGAAGGAATATCCTGTGCAGCGCGCCGCGGTGCTCAAGCCCAAGCCCGACCCCAGCACGCTGGTGTTCGGCAAGACCTTTACCGACCACATGTTCGTCATGGACTATACCGCCGGCCAGGGCTGGCACGACGGGCGCATCGTCCCCTACGGCCCCATCGCCCTGGATCCCTCCGCCATGGTGTTCCACTACGCCCAGGAGGTCTTTGAGGGCCTGAAGGCCTACCGCAACCCCGAGGGCGGGGTGCAGCTCTTCCGTCCCATCGAGAACGCCCGGCGCATCAACTCCTCCTGTGACCGCATGTGCATCCCCCAGATCCCGGAGGAGGACTTCGTGGCCGCGGTGGAGCAGCTGGTGCGGCTGGAGGCCGACTGGGTGCCCAGCGCCCCGGGCACCTCCCTGTATATCCGCCCCTTCATCATCGCCACCACCCCTTCCCTGGGGGTTCACGCCGCCCACGACTATATCTTCGCCATCATCACCTGCCCGGTGGGCGCCTACTACGCCGAGGGCATCAACCCGGTGAAGATCTACGTGGAGAGCGAGGACGTCCGCGCCGTCCGGGGCGGCACCGGCTACACCAAGTGCGGCGGCAACTACGCCGCCTCCATCCGCGCCGGCGAGCGGGCCGAGGAGAACGGCTACGCCCAGGTGCTGTGGCTGGACGGCGTCCACCGCAAGTATATCGAGGAAGTGGGCTCCATGAACGTCATGTTCCAGATTGGGGACACGGTGGTCACCCCGGAGCTCACCGGCTCCGTCCTGCCCGGCATCACCCGCAAGTCCTGCATTGAGCTGCTGAAGAGCTGGGGCCTGAAGGTGGAGGAGCGGCAGCTCCCCGCCCAGGAGCTCTTCGACGCCGGCGAGAGCGGCGCGCTGAAGGAGGCCTGGGGCACCGGCACCGCCGCCGTCATCTCCCCCATCGGCGAGATGGGCTGGGAGGACAAGCACGTGGTGGTCAACGGGGGCAAGATCGGCCCCCTGGCCCAGAAGCTGTACGACACCCTCACCGGCATCCAGTGGGGCACCCGGCCCGACCCCTTCGGCTGGGTGGTCAAGCTGTAACCCTCATCCGCATTCCACACCTCCCCATATAGAAAACAACCGCCCGGGGCCGCTTCGTTTGAAGCGGCTCCGGGCGGTTGATGCTGTTGATACCCCGACCGAAGGATTCGGAGGGAAGGATAGTGTGAAAGGGAACCGTCAGGGTTCCCTTTCGCGTTGGATCAAATAACTTTTGAAACTTGGAAAAAGTTTCAAAAAGTTCAGCAGCCTGTCGAAAAAGGTTTTTCGACAGGCTGCAACCGCCCGGGGCCGCCTCAGATGAGGCGGCCCCGGGCGGCGTTTAACCGGCGGTTTCAATTTCCCGCCCAAAAGCTGAATACGGCGCTCTTGTCCCCGCGCCGACCCTCTGGTAGGATAGAGGCAGAAAAGGAGGCGTGGTATTCATGAAGCTGAGCGCCAACATCCGCCGCATGCGGAAGGAAAAGGGCCTGACCCAGGAGCAGGTGGCCCAGGCCCTGGGGGTGACCGCCCCGGCGGTCAACAAGTGGGAGCGGGGGGCCAGCTGCCCCGACCTGGCCCTGCTGGCCCCCCTGGCCCGGCTGCTGGGGACGGATCTCAACAGCCTGCTCTCCTTCCGGGAGGAGCTGACGGGGGATGAGATTGCCCGCATGACAGGGGAGCTGTACGAAATTGCCCAGGCGGAGGGCATCGACAGCGCCTTCCGCTGGGCGGAGGCGCGGCGGCAGGAGTGGCCGGGGTGCGACAGCCTGGCTGTCAGCCTGTCCATGACCCTCAACGGGCTTCTCTTCACCCTGGCGGTGGAGGAGCCGGAGCCGTACAGGCGGCGGCTGGGGGAGCTCAACGAGGCCCTGGCGGACAGCGAGGACCGGGACGTGCGGGATCAGGCCCTCCACCTGCTCATCGGCCGGCACATGGAGCGGGAGGAGTACGGCCGGGCGGAGGAGCTGCTGGGGCAGCTCTCCGACCGCTGGCCCTACCGGGACTCCCTGAAGGCCGGGCTGCTCCGCCGGACGGGCCGCACGGAGGAGGCGGCGGAGCTGTGGGAGCGGCACCTGCTCAACGCCGCCACCGAGTGCTATGAGGCCCTGGTGAGCCTCCAGGAGCTGGCTCTCCGGGCCGGGGAGCTGGAGGCCGGCCGCCGCCTGACCGCCTTGATCACCGAGACGGCGGAGCGGTACGCCATGCCCCCGGGCACCGCCCCGGCGGGGCGGCTCCAGCAGGCGGTGGCGGAGCGGGATCGGGACGGTGCCCTCTCCGCCCTGCGGGCGCTGGTGGAGGGGCTGAACCAGCCCTGGGACGACGGCGGGCTCTATCCCCACCTGAACGGCGGGGACGCAACCCCCGTGGGGGCGGTTCTCCTGCCCGGCATGGTCAAGTCCATCCGGGAGGACGAGGAGCTCTCCTTCCTCCGGGACGATCCGGAGCTGGAGGCCATCCTGGCCCCCTTCGCCCCGCCGGACGGGACGCACCGGCCCTGACGCAGGCGCGCCGCCCCTGGAAACAGGGGCGGCGCGCTGCTGTCTGCCTCCGGGAGGTGCTGGACGGCGGCTGTACCGCTGTGGTACAATGTGGGCGGATTTACCGCCCCGGCCGGGTCAGGCTCCGGAAGCCCCTGGGCGGCTCCGCCCGGAAGACCCGCTCCTCCCCGGTGAAGGGGTCGGTGAGGCGCAGCTCGTGGGCGTGGAGGCACAGCCGGCCCAGGGGGTCGGCGGCCGCGCCGTAGGTTTTGTCCCCCGCCACGGGGCAGCCCAGCTCGCTGAGGTGGGCCCGGATCTGGTTCTTCCGGCCGGTGTCGATGTCCACCTCCAGCAGGGTATAGCGGGAGCCGCTCTGAACCGTGCGGTAGTGAGTCACCGCCTCCTTGCCGCCGGAGCGGACGGAGTAGACCTTGTGGGCGGCGTTCTCCCGCAGGAGAGTGCGCACCGTGTCCGCCTCCCTGGGCGGGCGGCCCTCCACCACCGCCAGATAGCCCCGGCGGCGCACCAGGGCGTCCCACTGATCCTGAAAGGCCCGCTTGGTTTCCTCGTCCCTGGCGAAGAGGAGCACGCCGGAGGTGTCCCGATCCAGCCGGTGGACGATGAACACCCGGCCCCTGGGGTCGCTCTGCCGCACGTAGTCGGTGGCCATGCGGTAGGCGGTGCGCAGCTTTTCCCGGTCGCTGGCCATGCTCAGCAGCCCGGCGGACTTGTCCACCACCAGGATCCGGCCGTCCTCATAGAGCACTGGGAAGGGGGCGGCGGGCCGGGGCGCGGCCAGCACCGCCACCCGCTGCCCCGGCGTCAGGGGATGGTCGTGGCGGGTAACCGTTTTCCCGTCCACCGCCACCTGGCCCCGGGTGAGCAGGGACTTGACGTGGTTGCGGCTCCCCCTGACCCGCTCCAGCAGGAAGGGCAGCAGGGGGCCGCCCGCCTCCACCGTATATTCCATTTCCTTCATCCTTATCACATCCTGGGAGGAATTTTATCATGAATGAGGTTCTCGCGCAGCTCCACGCCCGCAAGTCCGTCCGGGCCTTTGCCGACACCCCCGTGCCGCTGGAGGTGAAGCGGGCCGTGCTGGAGGCGGCCTGTGCCGCCCCCACCGCCGGCAACCAGCAGCTCTACACCATCCTGGACATCACCGACCAGGCCCTCAAGGACACCCTGGCCGACACCTGCGACCACCAGCCCTTCATCGGCCGGGCGCCCATGGTGCTGATTTTCTGCGCCGACTGCCAGAAGTGGTACGACGCCTTCGCCGCCGGGGGCTGCGCGCCCCGGAAGCCGGAGGCGGGGGATCTGTGGCTGGCCCTGTCCGACGCCAACATCGCCGCCCAGAACGCCGTCACCGCCGCCTGGAGCCTGGGGCTGGGCTCCTGCTACATTGGGGACATCCTGGAGCACGCGGAGACGCACCGGGAGTTGCTGAACCTGCCGGAGTACGTGGTGCCCGCCGCCATGGCGGTGTTCGGCTACCCCACGGCCCAGCAGCTGGAGCGGGCCAAGCCCGCCCGCCGCGCCCTGGAGCACATCGTCCACGAAAATGCCTACCGGCGCATGGATGCCGGCGAACTGGAGGCCATGCTGGCCGGCAGCGCCGGGGCGCGGCCCTACGCCGACTGGCTGGACGCCTTCTGCAGGCGCAAGTACAACTCGGACTTCTCCCGGGAGATGAGCCGCTCCATGGCGGTGTACCTGGAGCCCTTCCGGCCCTGACCGTCCTATTGTACGCCCCGGCCGCCCCCTTGGCAAGGCCGCACCGCGGGGAATGTGGAAATTTTCTCTTTACAAACCGGGAAAAGACTGCTATAATAATCAGGCACGTTGAGAAATGCGCCCGTAGCGCAATTGGATAGAGCGTCAGATTCCGGTTCTGAAGGCTGGGGGTTCGAGTCCCTTCGGGCGTACCAAAAAGAAAGACACGGCTTCTGATGATTCCCACAGGTACATTTTCTGAACCTGGCAGATCATTGGGCACAGAGGCGGACGGTGGAAGCCGTCCGCCTCTGTGTTTTCATGCCAACAACCGCATAATTTCTTCTTTTTCTGTGATTTGTTTTGTCATGTGTGGAGCGGAGTCGCCCTCCCGCATGGGCGTATCCAGCGCGCCAATGTCCCGGTACACAATCCGGACGCTCTGGCCAGCGGAGCGGGAGTGTTTCTTCGACCGCTCCCCGATCTCAATGCTCTGGATGAACAGCCGCAGCAGCTGGGGCGTCAGTTCATCGATGGCGGTGTACTGCTTGGCCTTCTCGATGAAGGCATCCACATTGGCGACCGAGGTTTTCAGCCGCTCCAACTGCTCCTCCTTCGCGGGGATGGCCGACTCCAGCTCTTTCTGCTCTGCATTGTAGTCGGTGGAGAGCATCCGGAACTGCTCGTTGGTCACCCGCCCCAGCACATTGTCCTCGTAGAGCCGCTTGAACAGGGCGCTCAATTCCCCATCTCTGCGGCGCATAGCGTCCAACTCCTTCTGCACACGGTTGATCTCCCGCCGCAGCTCCAGGGTGTTTTTCTGGTTGATGTACTCCGCAAACTGGCGCTCTTTCATCCGTGCGAAGTGGGTCACCCTGTGCAGATCGTCCAGCACGATCTGTTTCAGGTCGGCCTCCCGGATCTGATGGGGGCTGCAGGCGTCCTTCCCTCGCTTGCCATAAGTGGAGCACCGGAAGTAGTACTGATCCTCCCGCATCTTTTCCGTCCGGCAGAGCACCAAGTACTGTCCGCAGTCGGCGCAGTAGACCAGGCCGGAGAACAGGTTTGGCTCCTCCATGTGCTTGGGTGGGCGGCGTTTGTGCGCCCGTACATCCCGCACGATATCCCACAGCTCTTGAGATATCAGCGGCGCGTGGGTGTTCTTCACCAGGATCTGCTCGCTCTCCGGCCTGCGGATCTGCTTTTTGTTTTTGTAGGAGAGCGTTGTTCGCCGCAGGGAGAGCGTGTGGCCGAGGTAGACGATGTTCTCCAGGATATTGGCTACCGTCTTGCCGCACCAGCTATGTGGGCGGGTCGTGTCCAAGTGGTTGCAGGCCCTCCCTGTGGCCTGGTAGTACTGGTTAGTTGGGTTCAGGATCTGCTCCATGGTCAGGATTCTGGCGATCTGGTTAGGGCCTTTCCCTGCGGCGCACAGTTCAAAGATACGGCATACCACGGAGGCGGTCGCCTCATCCGGTATGATCTCTTTGGACTGTGCGTCTTTTTTCTTATAGCCGTAGGGCGGTTTGGCTCCCAGCCGTTCTCCATTCTCCGCCTGCACCTTCTTAACATCGCGCACCTTCTTACTGGTGTCCTTGGCGTGGAGCTCGTTGGCCCAGTTGCGGATGGGGTTGAAGTCGTTGCTGCTCTCCACCAGGGAATCCACTCCGTCGTTGACTGCGATGAACCGGACGCCCTTCTCTGGAAAATAGAGTTCCGTCAGCTGTCCCACCTGCAGGTACTCCCGTCCCAGCCGGCTGAGATCCTTGACGATCAGGGTCTCCACCTCACCGTCCTCGATCATCTCCACGATTTTCTTCCACGCGGGCCGGTCGAAGTTGGTCCCGGAGTATCCGTCGTCAGACAGGAACAGGGTGTTCTCAAATCCATTGTCTGCCGCGTACTTCTCCAGAAACAGCTTTTGGTTGTGGATGGAGTTGGACTCCCCCTGCCGCTCGTCCTCCTGACTGAGCCGGCCATAGAGGATATTATATTTTTGGCTTGCCATATTTTGTAACCTCCTTTTCCTGGGGCAAGCCGGTATGGGGCAGCAACAGTATACCTCACCGGCTCCCCTAAGTCTACTGAAACATCAGGCGCTGTGGCCCTTTTCGGAAAACTCCGCGTCGATGAGGGAGAGCAGCTTGTCCGTGGGCGTCGCTATGGCTTGGTTGGGAAATACGGAGGTCACATGAAACACTTTCCCCCGGATGAGCATCTCCCGCTGGCTCTCCAGGTAATCCTCCCGCTGCTGGTAATTGGTGTCACGGAATGTGGTCAGAATTTCACCACCGCGCTGCTCCTGCAGTACGGCCATCTCCGGGTGGTAGCCGCCCAGAACGCCGGTGTCCCGATACTCCTCGTAATCTTTTTTCATATTCGCCTTTCTTCCCATATCAGGGAACGGTTGGCCTCAGCTCATAGTCTGCTGCCAAGTCGGTTCTTCCTCATGATCGTCCTCCTTATGGCCAAGGGCGATCTTTTTCTCTTTCTCCCTGCGGAGGGCTTTCCTGTCGCCGTGCTGGTGCGTGGTAGTGGCGTCCTTCACGGGATCAGCGTCCGCACCGCGCTCCAGAGCGCGGCCAAGCCGGACCAGATCGTCCGCAGGACCACCATGCCCACCAGCGTGCCCAGCAAAATCAGGGCCAGCCAGATCAGGACGGACAGTGCCGTCTCCAAACTGGGCGGAGAAACAGAAAACTCTTTCTTCTTCCCAGCCTGTTTCAGCTCCGCCCTCATTTGGGCCACATCCCGCGCCAGCGCCTCCAGCTGGGCCTGGGTGGGAAGCTGCCCCGCCTGTCGGCTCAACGCCCGAAACAGGGCCTCCTGTGCCGCAACGCTGGCCTCCAGGCGCTCCAGCCGGCCGCTGTTGGTGCTCTCCAGCCGGTACAGGGCCGTGAGCGCCGCCAGCAGATCGTTCCAGTCCTGCCTCGTGGGAGTGTTCGGCGGCGTAGGCGGCGTCTGCATAGCTTGGGGTCGATTCCGCTGTTTCAATTCCTCCAGAGATAATCTCTGCTCGGATTCGGAACTCATATTCCATGACCTCCTTGGTGTACTTTCTGTCGTGGAGTCGGTCGTCACGGCACTTCGTACCCTCCGGCGTGGTGTAAGTGATGTTCTTCCGACTATCTGTCCACCGCACCTGGTAGCCCTCGCTCTCCATCAGGGAGATAAAATCTTCCTTGGTAGCGGCATAGCGCATACACTGGTCGATGGTGTTCATCAGCCGGAACTTCCAGCTCTCGCCCTTGGCGGCGGAGCGGTATTCCCGGCTGCTCATGCGTTTCTGCTTGACCTGTCTCTGAGGCGGCGGTAGGATCTCCAGGCCGTGGGTGGCACAGATCTCATCGCTGGCCAGCCGGTGGGCCTGGAGGCCGGCGGCGCTCTGATGGAGTTTCCTGCCGTCCTGGAAGCTGACGCTGTTGACGATCAGGTGGCTGTGCAGATGGTCGGTGTCGATATGAGTGGCCACCAGCACCTCGAAGTTAGGGAACTCCCGCTGGGCCAGCTCCAGAGCAATGGCGTGGGCCTCCTGGGGTGTCAGGTCGTCTATCTCCGCAAAGGACTGGACAAAGTGATAGCACTGCCGCCCGTCCGTTTTTCGGAATCGATCCTTGGTGAGCCGCATCTCGGAGAGAGCGGACTGGGCGGTGCAGTTCCAGCCTGTCGCTAACCGTTGCCCTTTCCACAGCGTCTTTTCGTCCTGCTGGGTGTATCGCAGCACTCCGCCCAGCGCGCCCCGGCCTCCGCCCCGGTTCTTGACGACGGTAAAAGTAGCCATCTCACGTCACCTCCCGCAGGAGCTGCCGGAGCTGTTCGCTGATTTGGGCGTAGCCCTCCGCCAGCCTGTCTCCGTACACGATGGTGATCTTGCCCATGTTGGCCAGGGTGGTGAGCTGGTTGAGGTTTCGACCCTGGGCTTTCAGTTCGGACAGCACCTTGTCCAGACCGTCCACCCGGACAATCCTCTTACCCAGCCCACAGAGACACAGGTAGTCGGTGACGGTCAGGTTCAGCTCCCGCGCCTTGGCCCGGATGCGCTCTTTGACCTGCGGCGTCACGCGCAGGGTGATAATCTCCGTTTTCTTTTCTCTCTGCATTAAGACTCCTTCCTCGATAGCTCCCCGTGAAAACTGGGGTTCGGGGCAGCGTCCCGGAACTGTGGCCGGCGTATAGCCGGACGCGATGCTTGCCCTCCCGAAAGGGAGGAATCCGCATCCCCGGCCCCAGTCGCATTTTCTTCCACAACTCAATTGGCAGGGTCGATGGTGACGGTGTTTTCCACAGTGGGATCATCGACACCATCGGCCCTTTTCAGGCAGATGAGCCGCTCTCCGTTGCTCTTTCGGAAGGTTACCACGATGCCGCTCCGCCTTAGAGCGTCAACACTTTTGCGGAGCTTGTGAGAGAAGCTATTGGGCGTCAGGCCCTCCGTACCGTCAGGGTCGATCTTTTCCAGCAGGGCCTTGGCAGGGGCGCAGATCTCTGGCCGCTCCCGCAGCAAGGCAGAGAGAAGAAAAAGTATCTGCCCACAGGACTGCTCCGCCTCCCCGCAGTCGTCCGAAAGCAGGTTCCACACATGGCTCTCACCGTCGAACTCCAGGGACAACTCCCGATAGGAGATGTCCCTTCCCGTGCAGTAGAGGGTGGCCGTGTTCTCTCTGCGCTTGCTCCTGCGGAGCACGAAGTTGGAGTCCGTGGCGCCGCTCAGGCCTGTGGTGCCGGAGATCATATTCATGGGATCTTCGTCACTCAGTTTTCGTAGGTGGTGAATCAGCAGGACAGCGATGCGGTGCCGGTCCGCCAGGGCTTTCAGTACGCCGATGTCCCGGTAGTCGCTGGCGTAGGGATTGGCTTCATTGCTCGCTGTCCGGACACGCTGGAGGGTGTCGATGACCACCAACCCGGTAGCCGGGTGCTCCCGGAGGAACCGCTCCATCTGCTGCACCAAACCGCTGTGGAGCTGCTCCGACATGACGGCAAAGTGCAGCGTGGATGGCGCGTCCTCGGTCAAATCAAAGAGGCGGCTCTGGATGCGCTGAAAGCTGTCCTCCAGGCAGAGGTACAGAACTTCGCATGGTTTTGTGGCAAAATTCCAGAGAGGTTCCCCCTGTGCCACCCGGAGGCAAAGCCACAGGGCCAGCCAAGACTTGCCGATCTTCGGCGCACCCGCCAGCAGGTGGAGGCCCTGGGGCAGCAGTTCCTCCACGATGAATGAGAGCGGTTCGTAGGGAATGCCCAGCAGGGTATCCGCATCAATGGTGTCTAACTTCTTCATAAAAATCTCCCTTCCAAAAAGAGTAAGGGTGGGGACCGCCGGCGCTCGATCCTCACCCTTCTACTTGTATTGTGGAGATTTTTTTGATACACTCAGAGAAACAGCAGACAAATTAAAACTGCTTGCGGACACAAAAGAGGTGACCTCTGTGTTTACATCCCTCGCTTTCTACATCGGGGAAAAAGTTTTGGGTCTGAACGACCGGGAGTATCCCCTGGGGGAACTGACTGCGGAGGTTCTGAATATCTCCCCGGAGGAGTACCACGAACTGCGGCGGATGTTGGACAGGGCGATAGACAGCATGAGGCGCTATGAGAAGGATCGCCGGATGCAGGACTGGTTTGACGCTAACGAGGAGATGATCCGGCTCCACGAATCCCTGCTCCAGCACAGAATTTTTCGTCTGATCCAGTCTGGCGCGGAAGTTCTTTATGAGGCGCGGACGCTCACGGAGCAGTATTCCCTGTTCCCGGAGGAGGATTTCGTACTGGGGGAACGGGATTGGAATATATTGGGCGCGATCGGGGACTACGAGGATTATCTGGAGCACCCAGAGGACTATGGCGAGGAAGATATCCTGACTTTGCAGTGGGACGAGGAACGCTACACCACGTCTGAGCCACAACCTCCAATCCCACCGGCTCCTCCGGAAAAGACCAGGGCGCTGCTGATCATGCCCGGCCCCCTGAGAGATAAGTGGAGATATTATAAGCGTTACTGCGAGAATTATAGAAAACTTTTGGTGGATATCATGTCGGTCTGTCAGACGCTTCGGGCGTTTGTTCGGATGGGCCTCACTCCGCTGGAGAAACTGACGCCGGACAACTATGTGGCGTCGCTGCATGAATTCCTGTTCCACGAGCGCGCCCACAAGTGGGTCGCCAATCCTGTGGACGGGTCCGGTTTCTTTACCTACGCGGATGACGTGCGAATCCATCTGCGTCCCCAGGAAACGGCTCCCGGCTCCGGCATCTTTAAAGTCTGCGAGTACTACGAGGCAGACCGGCTCCAGACCATGTTGAAACTGGATTTCTACAAGGGGCTGGAGGCCGGCCATCTGATCCGCCGTTGCGAGAACTGCGGGCGGTATTTCCTGCTACAAAAGGGCTACCACACCAAATATTGCGACCTGCCCAACCCTACCAATCCCAAGTACACCTGCGCCCAGCTTGGCTACCGACTCCGGAAGGTCAAGGAGGAGGCGGAGGACAGCCCCCTGTCCCAGGCCCTCTACCGCTGTTTCCAGCGAATCGACAAGGACAAGTCACGTGGCAACATTACGGCAGAGGAACGGGATCTGCTGCATGAGAAGGCCAAGGAGCTCTACCACACGGCCTGGACAAAACCGGGGACAAGCTACGAGGCGTTCAACACCTCTCTGTCCAAAGAGAACCTGTATCCGCTGTGCGGCGTCCAGAGAAAGAGCAGGCCCAGAGGGAGACCAAAACGAAACACCTGAGTTTCACCACAGGAAGAAAGAGGGGGCGGTGGTCTGTGACGAATGAGGAGCTGTATTGGCGAGTTCAGGCTGGTGATGCCAGTTCCTTTGATCAACTCTACGGACAGTTGGAGAACTTTATCCGGGCCATCGCCCTGGACGCGGCCAAAAAATTTGGGTGTAAAGATGCTGCAGCGGTGACATTGCTGGAGGATCTGTGCGCGGAGGGGAGTCTGGAGCTATGGGAGCGGATACGGACCGGCGGCTATGACGAGGAGGCCGGGAAAGTGACCACCTGGCTCTACCCCTTCCTGCGTGGACGGATGTACCGCTATCTGGAGACCAATCTGGGCGTCATGGCCCTGAGCAAGGACGAGATGGCGCGGGTGCGTCTGGCCCAGCGGCTTTACCATACGGAGGTCAAAACTGTGGAGGAGATCGCCGCGCAGACGGGCATCTCCGAAACAGAAACCGCACGGTTAATCGGATACAACACCCATTTTCTCTCTGTATTTGACCTGCAGAAGGAGGACGAGGAGGGTGATCCTCTGGAGCGGCTCCTGTCCCACCGGCAGGGAGCCTCTGCGGAGCAGATCGTCTACCGGAAGGTGTGCCTGGAACTGCTGGAACCGCTGTTCCGCTCCCTGAGCGCCAAGGACCGCTCTATCCTGGGCCACACCTTCGGCGTCTACGGCTATGAGAAGCTGTCCGCCGACGAAATGGGCCTGCGGGAGATGCTCTCCCCGGACGGCGTGACAAAAGCGAGAAAGACGGCTCTGGAGCACCTGCGCAGGCAGTATCCAGGAAGCGAGCTGCAATGCTGGCGGGAGGCGTTCCGGCTGGTGAACAAGGCCAGGCGAGGAGTAAGGGACGAAAACTATTGTCTACCTTGTCAAGTATGGTGGATAATTGCAAATGGCGGTATAAAAAACAGGGGGGGCGTGAAAAGAGACGATTATTGTCCACCTGCGGTGCTATAATCATATTATTGGGGAATCTTAAAATACAAAGCTCTATGAAATATGGCCATTTTACAGAAGGAAAATTGACATAAACTTGCGGGCGGATTATTATTAAATTGTTGAGTTTTATGATGGGGTGATGCCTTGTGGAAGATATGTTTTCTACCAAACGTAACAAGGATAAGCAAACAGGAGCACAATATTCAGGTGCGGTCAACTCTGATATGAATTCAGCGGCTTTTCAAACACACATGGACAAATTCCATGCCGCACAGGGCCATGGGTATGCTGCGGAACAAGCCAATCACTTATACGATAAATTAACTGGAAAAGATGCTTCTATAGTTGGCGGAGACAATGCCAAAGATGGAGCAGACCGATTGGTCAATGGCATCCGTATTCAAACAAAATACTGTCAAACAGCCGCTGATTCTGTTGCTGCTGCTTTTAATCAAGGAAAGTACCGTTATATCAATTTAGACGGCTCTCCGATGCAGTTGGAGGTTCCTTCAGATCAGTATGAAAAAGCTGTTGAACTCATGGCTAACAGAATCAGAAGCGGACAGGTTCCAGGCGTCACAAATCCAGCCGATGCAAAGGACTTGGTGCGGAAAGGCCAGTTTACTTACAAACAGGCCTTAAATATTGTAAAGTTTGGCACAATCGAATCTTTGACTTTTGATGCCGTCAATGGAGCTATTGTCTCTGCGAGTGCGCTTGGAATATCTACTCTGATTGCTTTTGCCCAGTGTATATGGCGGGGAGACTCCCTCGACCTTGCCGTTGAAAATGCGCTTTATTCAGGAATTCAAATTGGTGGAATCGCTTTTATCAACTCGGTAGTCACATCCCAATTGATGCGTACGGCGTTACCTAAAGCGTTGATGGCACCTACTAAGCAGATTACGGAAATGATAGGCCCGAAAGCATCGGCGTATATCTCAAATTCGCTTCGTAGCGGAGCGAATATTTACGGGGCCGCAGCGATGAATGACGCTTCCAAGCTGCTTCGCGGAAATCTAATTACCGCCAGCGTAATGATAGCTGTTCTTTCCGCTCAGGATATTCGTAATGCTTTTCAGGGCCGTATCTCAGGAAAGCAGCTTTTCAAAAATGTTGTTTCAACAACTGGTGGAATTGTAGGCGGAACCGCAGGTGTTTTGGCTGGAAAGTATGTATTGAGTTTGATTGCACCCGGAGCAGGCAATATCGCAGGCTTTTTGGTGTCTTTGGCCGGAGGCGCGGCTGGCGGAAGTGCAGGCGGGAGTGCCACTCGATCTATTGTGGGACAATTCATCGAAGATGACGCTGTCGCATTGACCAAAATGATAGAAGACAGTTTCTGTCAACAGGCTCAAGATTACCTGTTGACGCAGGAAGAGATTGATATTATTCTTGAAGATTTGACGCGCGCTCTGCAAGGGGAAACCCTTCTGGATATGTTCGCAAGCACTGATCAAGAACAATTTGCTGATATTTTGGTTAGAGAGCAAATTGAGCGGTTAATTCGCGGACGTGCCAGGGTATACCTTCCTGCTGATGAAGAGTTTGTGCGTGGAATTGGAGTGTTGGTGGAAGATGCGTCCAACGGGGCAGGTATTTTCTCCTCAGAGGCCCCAGCCAAAGTTGATCCTGTAGAGATTGGCAGACAGGTGACCGGGCGAGAGCTATCCCTCCATGCGGCCCGCAAAGGTATGTATGCGGCAAAACAGATAAATTTAGTGCAAAAACAGGGAGAAAGAAGATTAGAGCGAATGGTTTCAGACGAAAAGCAGTTCCAATCCGCCCTTGAAAAAGTCCGCTCTGAGCGGGAAAAAATGAAAGATGAGTTGACTAAGTTATTGGATAGATAATTGAATAAGCGAGGTAAAATACTTGCAAAGTACTTCATGCTATTTCTCTCACTCAAATACGCTAAAAAGGAGTCGTAATTATGAAACAGAAAAAACAGATTATTATTGCATTTAAGAATCACATTGATATGAATAATGTGCAATTATCTTTTAAGTTGGAAAATCCAGTTGAAAGTCCAGATGACCTTTTGTGTGCGGATAAAATACTTCCTAAGATTTTCAACACGGGTTACAAGTATTGCTTTGAAGATAAGAACATTGTAAGTATTGAGAAACAAGAAAATAAAATTATAATCAGCATCTTACTTGATAGTTCAATGGGAGATGTCTATGTGGAATAATTGCTACGTGTTGCAAATGCTGAAACATACGGAGGATAGGAGAGGGCATATAAATGAGTACGGAACTGAAAATCATTGATCCGGCATTTCTCAATCAAGAGGATCGGACTGAACTGGACACCAATATTGAATCGATGATTGCCAGTTTTAAGAGTAATCGACAGGAGATTAATCGCCTTGTATTTGAAAGCGTTTCTGCTCTCACAATGGGTGAAAATTATGAGCAGGAGCTTGCACAAAAAAAGGGACTGAGGCGGCTACTCGGGGGGATCACTGGTAGCAATAAAAGACTTCAGGACAAGATCAATCACAATAGAGCGATTGCCCAGTATGCAGCGCAGCAAACTATACAACGTCTTGCTGAGCAAAATTTGATGACTTTCGATTTGATTACTGCCGTCAATAATAAGTTGAATGCCTCCGTGGTGGCAATAGAATGGGAAATCAATGAGGTTTACGCTACCCTTGCGGCTTTTTTCAAGCAGAGCCGTAGCGATGTAATACAGCTTGAAAATCGTGTGGAGCGTTTGGAACGAAATGTCAATCTACTGAACTGGCAAAACTCCATTGAGTATCAGCTGTTTGATGGAGTGGAATATACTGATTTAGATGATACTACTAAAATCGTATGCCTCGTCCGGGATTTTTACGACATTACAAAGGGTAACTGGACAACTTCCGACCTGTTGTTGCTGAAAACGGCGATGGGTACCATTGGAATCTCTCCTAAAGCAAATATCGGACTCTTCGATTTTATCAAATCTATTGACGAAAATAGCCATTTGAGGCAGCACCTTTTGGGAGGATTACAAATTTCCCGTATGCCAGAAGCATATCTAATTCCGCTTTGCGGAATGAAGAAACTGGAACTTTTAAGCGGTGAGGAACAGTATGTTGTCGAAACAATTACAGATGAATTGAGTCAGCAGGGTATTCGAATGGACGAGGCGCTGCTGCGCGAGGAACTGACGAAAAAGTATATCCGCCAAGAAGCGACTGTTGATATGGGTATGACCGTTAACAGTTATGATCTTATTTTGGAGATGTTGTTTAATCTGCGAGAGGCTTGTGACAGAGGACTGCTTGTTCCAGAGAATGCGGACTCTGATGCGGATGATAGCAACGATACCGAAGATTTGGATGCTCTATTTTATGAAGCATCCGAATTGTTCCGCACATACCATCCCGTTGAAGTACGTCCGCTCTTAGAAAAGCTATCTGATGCAGGCTATGGGAAAGCAAATGCTCTGCTCTATTGGCTGTTGTGTGATGGATACTATGAGAATGGAGATTACATTAAAGATGATAATTTGGCGAAAGACTATTTAAAAGTTGGGTATGATTCGGGCGAGTGCATTAGTTCCTTGCTATATGCTCTGTTTTACGATTCGCCGGATGAAAAATTAGTAAAACAGTTTTTACCATATGTCCAGGAACTTGCAGAACAGGGGGATATATTCGCAGAATATGCGCTGGGTGTTACAGATTTAAACAATGCTTGTGGAGAAATTGATTACTTCTCTGCGGTCCAACATTTTCTGACTGCGTACCAGACTGGATTCTACAGAGCGGCTGGATCTATCTTTCTACGTTACTATAATGGTGATGAACCATTTAAAAAAGATTGGGTGCAAGGTTTACTTTGGGGCTTAGAAGTCCTGAAATATGGGTGCCCTAACAGAGTTTTTGATTTCGCATATATGCTCATGAATATCGAAAATTTTGGTTGCACAGATGACAATGAAAAACAGAGTGCATATGAAATGGCTATTGAACAATGGGTGTCACTTACAGAATTAGGACAATGTGGTGCGCCAACAAATCTTGGGTGGATGTATGAGGTGGGCCGAGGAACCCCGTCTGATTTAGAGAAAGCGGCGCAGTATTATTCCATAGCAGCAGAACGTGGCGATAATGTCGGCCAATGCAACTTAGCATACTGCTATCTGAATGGACGAGGTGTTCCCTGTAACCGGGAAGAAGCAAAATATTGGCTGAAAAAGTCTGCTGAGCAAGGCAATCAGCGCGCAAAAGATTTGCTGAAGGAGAATTTCTCCTGAACATTTTTGTGTGAAGCATATTGACAGCCTACTTACCGTATGATATGCTACAAAACAGATATGGGGCGTTGGCGGTGGAGGTATACTCTCTGGGCTAACGCCTCATAACATTTTTAGGAGGTATCGTCTAATGACGGATATCGAAAAATTATGCGAATATTGTTCTAATTTGACATCTATGTTGTGCGAAACGGATCGGGAATTAGAAAAACTCGATAATCAATTTGCCCAAGGGAAAATCACATATCTTTCATACGTACAGCGTATATACCCTCATCTCATTTATATTCGGCGGGCATCTTACGAGCGGGATTGTGTCAAACAAGAAATTTTGTGCAGATGTGTCTGATAGGAATACTTCAATTGTAGCAAAAGAGGCTATACGAGTAAAATCGCATAGCCTCTTTCCCCCATACATAGCTTAAGCCCCATAGGTTCACATTGTGTACCTATGGGGCTTAACCCTTACGTCGTGTCTTTCTTTTTGGGTTTTGGCCGCCGGAGACGGCCTCCACCCTTTGCTTTTACAGGTCGTGTCAAGAATTTTTCGCACTTTAGTTCGCAGACTCTGCCGTAAATGAAGTCAGCCAGCAATGGAGGCATCCTCCAAGGTCGCCTCCAGGTGCTTCATGTTCATGTACTTCTTGTTGCCCCACTGAGTACCGGCTACATGGCGCAGCCGGGCACAAACCAGCATTAGAGCTGAGTTGCCGTCCGGGAAGCTGCCAACCACACGGGTACGGCGGCGGATCTCTCGGTTCAGCCTCTCAATCACATTATTGGTACGGATACGGGTCCAGTGCTCACTGGGAAAATCGCAATAGGTCAGCGTTTCCTCAATGCCATTCTCCACCTTCTGGGCGGCCTCTTTCAGTTTCATGGAGCGCAGTTCCTCCACCACGGCCTTGGCCTTTTCCCGGGCAGCTTTCTTGCTCTCCTGAGCATGGATCGCCTTGAGCATTTTGGCTACCAGCTTCACCTTAGAGCGAGGTGTGACCGAGAACACATTACGGTAAAAGTGGACGGTACAACGCTGGTATTTGGCCTCAGGAAACACTTCTCCCACAGCTTCCAGCATGCCAAGGCACTTGTCGCCAACAATGAGCTTCACGCCATCCAGGCCACGGCTATGCAGCCACTGGAAGAAACTGACCCAGCTGGCTTTGTCCTCCTTCATACCCTCGGCAGCGCCAAGAACCTCACGATATCCGTCCTCATTGACCGCAATCGCCACCAGAATAGCCACATTTTCAAACTCTCCACCCCAGTTACGGCGCAGGTAGATCCCATCCACATAGACATACGGATAGCGTCCGCCCTGCAGAGGGCGGTTCCGCCAATCCTCAATGTGGACATACGCTTTCTTGTTCAGCTCACTGATGGTGGAGGGTGAGACCTTGCTGCCCCAGAGGGCCTCGGTGATGTCCTCCACGCGCCGGACGGATACGCCGGCCAGGTACATCTCAATGAGAGCCTCTTCCACGCTGCTTTCCCGGCGGCGATACCGCTCAATGATAGCCGTTTCAAAGGAGATCCCTTTCAGCTTAGGCACCTTGAGGGTGACATCCCCGGAAGTGGTGGTGAGGTTGCGGTTGTAGTGGCCGCTGCGGTAGCCCTGGCGCTGCTCATTACGCTCGTACCGGGCTGCTTGAGTCAATTTCTCTGCCTCAGCCTCCAGCAGCTCGTTGAGGGTTTCCTCTACACTTCCGCGTACAAGTTCCTTGAGCTGCCCCTTGATAACTTCTTCGTTTAGCTGTACAATTTTCTCGGACATGGTTTGCTGTCTCCTTTCGAATGGTGTGTCGCGACTTCATTCTACCAGAGATCTGCAAACCATGTCTCTTTTTATTTTTGCGAAATTTATTCTACCTGACCGCTTTTACATGCTCGGGCGGAGTGAATCCGCCCTGCGCCAAGGTTTTCACCTGCGGCGAAAACGCTTGTACGGCGCAAAAGCGCCGCCGGACAGAAGTCCAGACCTTTTGGGCTGTAAATGTCCAGATTGATCTGGCATTTCAAGAGAAGGCTGCAATTTGTTAAGAATTGCAGCCTTCTTTTATTGTTTTTTGCATAATCGCGTCTTAAATATTTACGTAATATTTCTGGGCGCGACGTTGACCCTTATTTTGACCCTTATTGCGCCTTATCCAGCATGTGGATGTACTGCTCCATTCGCTCTGAGCTACTGCGTTTCATCTGCTCTGTGACGTGTCCGTAGACATCCAGAGTAAATGCGGCGGAGTAATGACCCAGGTTCTCTTGTACTGTTTTTATATCGTCTCCCGCCTGGATGGAGAGCACTGCATAGCTATGGCGGAGGTCGTGAAATCTCAGTTTTGGCAAGCCCATTTTGATAAAGAGCCGTTTCAGGTGCCTGTAAACCAGATCGTGGTTCAGATGCTTTCCAAACTCATCGGTAAATACCAAACTATTTGGATTTGACCACGCAGGGCCCGCCAATAGCCTCATCTCTGCTTGGCGGCGTTTCTGCTGGCGCAGCGTATCCATTACAAATTTTGCGGGATAAATCTGTCGGATCTTATTGTTTTTAGGGCTCGTGAACTGATAGCCACCGTATTTGGAGCCTAAAAACTGTAACTGACGCCGTATGGTCACGCAGCCCTGGTCGAAGTCTACGTCATCCCACTGCAGCCAATGATCTCACTCTGCCGAATGCCGGTAAAGAGGTCTACCAAGTAGAGATACTCAAATTTATGTCCTTTGATCTCTGCTAGGAATTGAGCCACCTCTTTGTCCTTCAAAGGATTAATCTCTGAGGCAGATCGCTTGGGTAAAATGGCCATAGTAGCAGGATTTGCGCTCAGATACCCAATCCTAACGGCCTGCTGTAGCGCGCTATGGAGCACACCATGGATATTTTTTGCCGTTTTGGGATTCAGCGGCTTGCTGTTATCCTTACTGTTGGTCAGTCCATTTATGAACTTTTGGATGTGTATCGGGGGCAGTTCTTGGATACGCACTTTACCTAGTACTGGCTTGATGTGGTTTTTGCGGTTGCCTCATAGGACTTCTTGGTGTGTGGCTTCATATTTCCGGTATATTCTTTCAGCCAGGTATCCAGCCACTCTCCTAATGTGATTCTTATTGGCTCCGTATAGACGCCCTTGTCAATCTTTGCAGTAATAGAGCGCAGTTTTTCCCGAACCTCTTTCTGCGCTTTCCCATAGATAGAGTGCTGCACCTGCTTCCCCGTTTGGGGATTATCGCCGGATGTGTACCGGGCCTCCCAACGTCCGTCAGGTCTCTTCCGTATCGAGCCAGAACCTTGTGCACCTCTAGTTGATTTTCGTGCCATGATAACTCCTTTCCGGGTGCTGAGTCGATTTCGCCGTGATATGGGCATATCTATTTTATCGGTATCACGACGGCCCGTCAATCACCCACTAAACTAACAGGCAAAATCCTATCTTAACGTATTTGGGGTACCTGAATCCCGCCGCTTTGTCCGGCGGATTAAGAGGGGACGGTCGCCTTGCGGCGACCGTCCCCTCGTTTTCCTTTACGCCGAGGTTTTCACATTCAGATGGTCCATCACACACTGCCGTGGGATGCGGACCAGATTTCCAACCCGGATACACTGGATTGTCCCGGAGTTGACCAGTGTGTAGGCGCTATTCCGACCAATGCTGAGAAGATCCATCAGGCCCTCAATCCTCAGAACCAGAGGAAGGTCCTCCCAGTTTGCAGCTTCAGCTCTTGTCCTCTCATACGTCTGCCATCCCTTCCAGCTGGAGGGAATTTCCAAACTCCTCAAACGCACTGCGATTGACCTTGTAGACATAGACAGTCTCCCGCACACCATAGACATTGTAGACGCTGATCCGGGTCATCCGGGTCTCTGAATTGGCGGGAGCTCCGGCGAGCAGCCCCTCCTTCTTCAAGGCGCACAGGACATACGGCCTGCTCTGGGTGATCGCTTGGCAGATAAGCTAGAACGCATTTGAAGGGAAGCAGAGAAAGTCCTGGTCGTAATACACCAACGGATTCCCGGTGGAACATCTCTCACCGGACATGGGAGTGAGGGTCAAACGCCCAGCACGAAGGTGCGAACGGGCCACATCGATGAAATCCTGGACTGCGGGCACATGTGCCAGCCCACGCTCCGAGGTCTGCTTCAGCAGGGATAGCAGGCAATCCCATCGTTCCTCCTGCCTCTCCCAAATCAAGGGGATGCTTTCCGGGTCTGTATCCCTGTAAAATTCCGCCAGGAACTCATCGAGGGCGGACAGAATCCCCAGCAACTGCCGGCAAGCCTCATTCAGGGATCCTGCAGACGGCGTTGTCAAGACGTCCCGGCTTTGCCGCCGCAGTGCGGACTTCAGGGTGTCCAGATTGGCCTCTGTGTAGGCCAAAAAGGCTGTCAAGTAGTCCTGCTGGTACTGGAGCAGGCCGCTTTTTCCCACCCAGGCCTCCCTGTCGAACTTGCCCCGGGTCAGCTCCATCAGAAAGGCCTCTGGCATGCAGCTCAACGAGGAGGCATGATCCGACAGAATCATCGGCATCGCCGGGAGCGGCAGGCTGCTTTGCTTCCTGTGGTGTTCCCAGGTAATCTGCCTCGTGATCAGGATCTCAGCAAAGGCGGCCGCATTCGCTTTGGAGCTGGCAGAGCAATACTCGTCCAGGATAAACAGCGGTTGGTCCTTCCGGGACAGGATACTGTTGTTGCCGTTGCCGCAGCGGAACTCTGGAGCGGAACAGGCTCAGCGGGTACCGAGCTTCTCCGGCCTGACCGATGGGTGGTAAAGCCAGCGAAGGCGGCAAAGTGGTGGTTGCCATCTCCAGCGCTGCCCCACCCGGCATAGTAGTCCAGACGGACGCATTGAACCACTTTGGAGACCGCTGTGCGCAACAGCTCGGCTGTGATCTTGGTTGTGCGGCGGAGGCAGACATCAACAACGGGGCACTCCTGGAAGGCAGTGAGCAGGGTACGGTCAGATCCGTAGTGCGCTGCGTCCAAAACCAATACCCGCTCCATGCAGGATAGTCTGATGCAGTAAAACTCCGGAAGGTCAAACAGCGGCTCCGGAATCACGTGGAAGGCCCACACGATAGATGCATTCATGAGCAGGAGCGCGTTGTTTGACTTGCCCACCGTGTAGGTGCACCCGTTGTTCGACACAGCCATACTGCTGTAGGCCTCCTCTGCCATCTGACGCTGTGCCATCTGCTGCTGAAGCTGCCAGTTCTTCAAATTGGCCTGGATAAGTGCGTCCGAGATCTGGGTGACCTGTTGCACATACTGAGGTGGAACCAGCATGTAAGGGGGGCCATAATAGGCCGCAGGTATGGGGGAATAGTAGCACATAGAAGGATACCTCCTTGTATCATGTGCCGGATTGCTCTCGATCTCCGGAAACCGAGGCAATCCGGTGGGTGGATGGGGTGACGCGCCGGCTCTTGCGAGCTATAGCAATGATACCGCAGGCCCAGGATGAAGCACACAAGTAGGACAATATTTGAATTTACCGTCGTTTATATTGATTAAATTCAGATTTTATTGTAAATATATGTTTCAATATATTTTATCTTGCGCCAACAACTTCCTTGTTGCATGTTGTGTATCCTTTTGATATAATATTATCAATAAAGCGATATATAAGGAGCGAGTCGCATGAAAATCAGGCCATCGTCCGCACTTCGGAATGACTATACCGCAATCTCTGAATTAGCAAAGGTCTCTGGGGAGCCCATCTTCATCACCAATAAGGGGGAGGATGATGGGGTGTTTATGAGCATGGCCGCCTTTGAGGAGCGGGAGAAGATGTACCGCCATCGGGACAAGATCTACGAGGCGGAGATGAGCCGTCTGAGAGGCGACCCGGCGTATACGCAGGAGGAGTTGGACGCCGGGATGGAGGAACTGTTCCATGCCTACGAAGAGGTATAAGCTGCTCTATCTCGCCCCAGCGGAACAGGATATCAGGGAGATCATCAAGTTCCACATCACCCAGGTGGGAGTTCAGTCCGCCCGGGGCATTTACCAGACCATCCGACAGACAATTTTGCGGCTCCGGGACTTCCCGCTGATCGGTCAGATCCATCCAGATCCTCTGCTGGCGGCAGAAAATTACCGGAAGCTGGTATTGACGAACACGTATGTCGCAGTTTATCGGGTGAACGGGGACACAGTTTACATCTACCGGGTAGTAAACGGTACAACGGATTACCCCAGGCTGCTCAAATGAATCTTGCTTTTGCTGCCTGCTAGAGGTACTGTCCAAAATGTTGCCATAGGAAAACACAGCCCCGGCTCTGTGGAGCCGGGGCTGTGTTTTTGTGGTATGAGAATCCTTTCCACAGATGGTTCAGTCATTCGCTGAAGGCGGTGTTGTCCACCGGGCACAAACGGATCAGAAAAGCCGTCAGTTTACCCCATCTGAGAATACGGTCAGACCTCGAGCCGTTTCCGTCCATTATGAGGACGGAGCCATACATGTTCTCGCAAAGGTCCCCCTTGCATACGCAGGTGAATCTGACGTTGTCTATTTTGCGGAAGAATAGTTCAGTCTTTTTAGCGCCTGATTCCGAATTTCAGGGACTGCTTCTTCTATGTCATTTTTTAGCATCAGCATGATCAGTCCACAAAGAAATTTGTATGCAAAATGATTGAATTTTCGAGTTGGTACACTTTTATGGGGTCACTCTGGTTCTCGTCTGCTGCATTGTAATAAACCTGTATTGCCATCTTCATCTCATTAGCAGAAGAAAAAGGAGGTTCTCTGCCGAAAAATTCGGCTGCTCTAGCAACTTTTACCTGTAGTTTGTCAAACTCAACTTGCAGCTGAAGGGTGTCTTCAGAGAAAAGCGAATTGTCAGATTCGCCGGTACGTTGCCAAAGTTCGTTAGCTGTCCTCGCCAGCAGTTCGGCGCTTTTTCTATAGGAATCTTCTCTTCCCTTCAATTCTTTGGGGCTTGCGTTGGCTTCGTAAAGTTCGTCTTGAGTCTGGGAATCCCGTTTGATAGTAAGCCGTTCTGGCAGAGCGTATTGTACCAGCGTCTTGTAACGGCTAGCCGCTTTACAAGATTCATGAATTTTCTCCATATTCAAAGCGGTCTTTGAAAAATCATCAAGAGCCAATGAGCGAACCGTAAAGCGCTTAAAAAGTAATTGGCAGGATGGCAATTTTGCTCGTCTGATTTGATTTTGGCGACCATCAATACTTTTGCCCTCGAATATTTCAAATACCGGAATGAGAATGGCTCAATTGCCTAGTACGTGATGAAGAATTTGGTGAAAATGGCAGGCTTGAATGGTCAGTTCCAGACCGTCTCCACTGTTGGAAGTTCAGTTTCATAAATCCGTCAGAATCCGTGGATTCTGGCGGGTTTCTTTTTGTTTTCATCACTTTTCCGAGCTGATTATTTTTGCCGTTTTCGTCTGGCCCAAACCGTGACCCATACGGGATCTCGGAGCGGTCAGGACTGGAAACTGCCGGAGAGGACACTGCCCATCGTCTTGGCCGCCTGCCGCTGGGAGGCCGTGGTCACATGAGCGTAGGTGTCCAGGGTGAACCCCGCTGAGAAGTGTCCCAGCATTCCAGACACCGTTTTCACGTCCACCCCGTTCTGCAGTGCCAGGGTGGCAAATGTGTGCCTTAAATCGTGGAACCTTACCCTAGGCAGGCCCGCCCGTTTCAGCACCCGGTGGAGCATATGCAGCACGCTGTCCGGGGAGATCGGCCTACCGGTGGGGCTGGGGAATGCCCAGGGACTGCCCCCTGCTTTCTTTCTCTGTGCTTTCAGGACGTCTATCGTATCCTCTGCCAGCGGCAGGGTGCGGTAGGCGTTTTTCGTTTTCAGGGGGGCTCCACCACCTCGCCGTTGATCCGGGCGATCTGCCGCTTAACCCGGAGGTCGCCCCGCTCCAAATCAATGTCTTCCCAGTTCAGACCGAGAAGTTCTCCCCGGCGGAGCCCGGTGGCCAGCTCCAGGTAGTAGAGCTCATACACACCGCTTTCTTTTGCCTCTCTCAGGAAGGACTGTAGCTGTTCCACCGGCAGAGTTTTCATCTCCCGGTGCTCCAGCCTGGGCAGGGCGCAGCCCTCCGCCGGATTGGCGACGATTAGTTTCTGCTCTTTGGCTAAGCTCATCGCAGAGGAGATGATCTGGTGGATGTTCCGCACTGTCTTGGGGCTCAGCCCTTTGGCCTGGTGCCTGGATTCCAATCGGTCTACGCGACCGTTGGCCAGCAGCTTCTTGTAGAACTTCTGTAGTTCCGGAGAAGTGAGCTTTTCCAGCGGGATTCTTCCAATATTGGGCTTGATGTGGTTGTCGATGTACCCACGGTAGGTCTGGTGGGAGGATGGCCGTACTTTTATCTTGGCGTAGTGCTCAAACCATTCCTCCATCCACTGGAACACGGTGTATCGGCCAACCTTGGCCGCCTTTCCGCTTGCGGAGGTTGCCCTCCCCATTGGCCCTGCGCTTGCTCATGCTCTATCCACCCCCCTCCACCTCATCCAGGCCCTCCACAGCCAGCTTCATCCCCAGTCGGAAAACCCCGGATGAAATGCTCCAGGGCTAGGGAGCTGCTGCCTTCATTGCCCGCGCCGATCAGCCCCAGCAGGAAGGCCTTAGCCTCCCTCTCCAACAGGATGGTGAGTTTCTACTCGCACTCCTCCGCCCGGCCCATGGCTTTCTCCAGCTTGGAGTCCATATTGATCTCCCGGTTGTGGGGCCGGATTTCGCCGTAGTACAGATCCTCAGTGTTTTTCGCATGGCCTTCGCCTCCTTCGCAGCGATACACAACACCACAGAAGGAATGTTTCAAAAATACGTTTGAGCCGGCGAAATACGCTGTGAAAATCCCTCCGATGCGGCGATTCCGCCTCGGAGGGATATGTTTTCATATGCAGCTGTTCCGGACATCATGGACTGGATGGGCCCGGTTCATTCCAGAGCGGCCAGGGCAATGTCCTGCCGCGCCCTGGCATCCTCCAGATCCCCAAAATCCCCCAGATTCCCCAGGGCGATGTGGGAGGCGTCCACCCCTGCGCCGGGGTGCTCCGCCTGCTGGGCCAGCGTGGCGGGATAGAGCCCCTCCATCTGGCCCCGGACGCTCTCGGATCGCAGGCAGCACACCTCCAGCAGGGTGTCCACCGCCAGCAGATGCTCCTCATAGGAGCAGAAGGCTGTGGGATCCGCCTCCACATAGGGGGCGATCAGCGCCTGGGTCTCCCGGATCTCCGCCTCGTACCGGCCGCTCTCGAAGTATTCCGTGAGCAGCTGGTCAAAATAGGCGTGGTACCGGGCAAAATATTCGTCGTTCTTCATCAGGTTGTGGTAGAGGGGCCGCTCCAGCATGGTCTCCCCCCGGGCGGGGGTGTTGATGGGCCAGTTGAGGAGCACGTTGGGGTCGCGGATGGGATTGGTCATGCCCAGGGCGTAGGTGCCGAAGGCCAGATTGTAGTCCCAGGGCAGGATGGAGAGCACCCCGTCCTCCTCGTAGAGGAAGTAGTTGTGCCCCGTGTGGCCCAGGTAGCTGTCCCAGTTCATGACGAACACCTGCACCACAAAATACCGCAGCACCTCGTCCACGTTCACCGCCGTCTCCAGGTTCTCCCCGGTGGACAGCACCCGCAGGGCCCGGATCAGCCGGGCCTGATCTCCGGCGTCCACGTCAAATTTGGCGTTATCAAAGAGATTGGGGTAGCTGGCCGGGTCATCATCCACATACCGCAGGGCCAGGTCGGCGTTCTCCGCGTTCAGGGAGGTGTAGTCCGGCTTGTAGAGCTGCCCGTGATCCGCGCCGAAGTTCCGCCGGGCAAAGGCCTCCTCCGGCTCCTCGATGGCCAGGAACAGCCCCCAGGGCCGGCCGTTCACCGTCACCCACACATAGCTGCACAGCGGGGCGGGCACCCCCATGAAAGCCATCATGTCGTACGCCAGCCAGGTTTTCAGATAGCTGTTGTCCTGAAAGGAGGCGTCCAGGGAGAACTTGTCCAGGCCGTGGTAGCTCCCCCCGTCCACATAGTGGTCGAACTCCAGCTTGAGGCTGTACCGGCTCAGGCCGTATTCCTCTGTCAGCCGCAGGGAGTTGTTCCCCTTGGCCCGCAGGCCCACCTGGTGAAATGTCTCTCCATCAATGACGGCGGTGCAGGGGACGTATTCCTCCGCCGGCGCGTCCGCCAGGAACTGCGCCCAGTTCTCCACCTGAATATCCACAGTGTGGACGCGGCTGCCGTCAAAGAGGCGGGCGGCGTACTCCGGCGCGGCGCTGGCGGCCTGAAGCCCCAGGCGCTCCCCGAAAAAGAGCAGCCCCGTCAGCGTCAGGGCCAGCACCATGGCCAGCGCGCAGATGCCCTCGATGTGTCGGTGGCGGATCATGGCCTAGCCCATGTAGTCCCCGTTGTAGGAGACCAGCACCACATGGCTCACCCCTGCCATGGCACCCAGCTCACCCACAAAGCCGGTGTCCGCGTCCCGGAGGCGCACCTCATAATTCAGCTCAATCTGACCGGGGGAGACACTCTTGCTCTTCAGGTTGAGCCGCCGCACCCGGGCCTCCACCAGCGCCCGAACCTGGGCCTCCTCGTCCTGGGACGCGCAGTGAACCACCAGGATGTAGGGGGACTCGCCGTTTTTCTGCCGGGAGAACACCAGCAGCACCACGCCCACAAAGAGGCTGCCCACCACCGCCAGGGGGATCAGCCCCGCCGCCAGCACAATGCCCGCGGCGATGGCCCAGAACAGGAAGGCGATGTCCATGGGCTCCTTGACGGCGGTGCGGAAGCGGACGATGGACAGGGCGCCCACCATGCCCAGGGAGAGGACGATGTTGCTGGTCACCGCCAGGATCAGCAGGGTGGTGATCAGGGTGAGGGCGATGAGGGTCACGCCGAAGCTGGGGGAGTACATGACCCCGCTGTAGCTCCGCTTATACACCAGGAAGATGAACAGGCCCAGCAGAAAGGCCAGCGCCAGGGCGATGGCGGTATCCAGCAGGGAGACGCTGTCCAGCCGCTCCAGAAAGCTGGATTGGAAGATATCCTGAAAGGTGGTCATGGAGGCCACTCCTTCCCGTATGTTTTTCAGTCGAACCGGCGGCACAGGGCGTACTTGGAGCAGGCCCCGGCCCGCCGGTTGGGGGTCTGCACCGCCAGGCGCACCAGCTCGGGCAGAAACGCGTCGTATTTGACCTCCAGCACCGTGGATCCATCCAGGGGCCTGAGGGCGAACCGCTCCGGTTGGAAGAACTCCAGGGCGCTGCGTCCGGTGCGGATGTTCCGGTCCAGGGTGACGCGCACATTGCCCGGCGCATAGGCGAAGGCCTCCCGGTCGTAGCAGACCACGGTACGGGGCGCCAGGCCGTTCCCCCGCAGCTTGCTGTAGAACTCCAGCAGCAGGGGGTCGCCGCTCTCCAGCAAAAAGCCGTGCTCCCCCGACAGCAGGGCCTCCGCCTCCGCCCGGGACAGCCGGGCGCTGCGCTTGCCGCACAGGCCGTTGATTTTATACTTCTTCTCCAGCTTCAGCCAGGCGGGATCATCCCCGTAGTACCGCAGGCGGAATTTCTCCCGCCGATCCACCCCGTCCAGCTTCTCCCGCAGGGCGGCGTCATAGGGTGTGTCAAAATACAGGCTGGTGATCCGGTAGGTTCCGTCCGCGCCCGCGTGTGCGTCGCGGCGGAAGAGCTTCCGCAGCCGGCCGGCGAGCACCAGATCCTCCTGGGGAGAGATCTGGTGCTTCAGCTCGTGCCGCAGCCGGATGGACTCAGTCGTCCCAGTCGTCGTCATCGTCGTCGTCCCAATCATCATCGTCGTCCCAATCATCATCGTCGTCCCAATCATCATCGCCGTCATCGTCCCAGTCATCATCGCTGTAGTCGGTGACGCCATCGGCATTGGGGCCGTAGTCGGTGTCGTCGTAGTCGGTGACGCCGTCGGCATTGGGGCCGTAGTCCGTGTCGTCGTAGTCGGTGACGCCGTCCGCGTTGGGGCCATAGTCCGTATCCGCATAGTCCGTGATTCCGTCGCTGCCGGGGCCGTAATCGGTGTCGTCGTAGTCCTGGTAGTCCGCGTCCATCTCCGTGACCTTGCCGGTGACGGCGTTGACCTCGTACTCATACTCCACGCCGTCCATGACAAACTCCACCTCGTACTCCCCGTCGTCCAGATCGTAGTCCTTTTCCACGAACTGGATATCATCCCGGCCCAGCTGGGTGGAGAGGATACCCTGCGCCGCCTGGGCGTTGATGTAACCCTTGTCGGCGTATGTATCATCGTAGTCGTCATCGTCCAGGGCCACGGTCTGGGAGCCGATCTGATCGGCCTCCACCACCAGGCGAACCGCCTGGGCCAGCTCGTTGAGGAACTGGTCGCTGGGATACCGGGAGCCCCGCTCCAGCTTGAGGACGATGTTCTTCTCATGGCCGTCGATGGTGGTATCGAAGTAGCCGCCGGCGTTGATCTCATTCACCAGCTCGCCGACGACGGCGGTGCAGGCCCTGCCCTCATAGCCGGTGTAGGAGGCCAGGACGGCCTTCCCGTCGTCGTTGAGGCCATTGAGGGCCACCACGTTGCCCGCCTCGTCGTAGTCCATCTCGATCTCCGGGTTGACGCTCAGCAGCACGGTGCCCACGCTTGCGGCGGGGCTCTCCGGGGCGGGGGTGAGGGCGGCGCCCTGGGCGTCCGTGCCCGGCTGGAGCGCGGTGGTGCCGCCTCCGCAGGCGGTCAGGGTGGTCAGGGTCAGGGCAGTGGTCAGGGCCAGTCCAAACAGCTTGGGAGTGAAGTTCTTTTTCATCTCATTCACCTCAGAAAATACAGTTTGTTTTGTGTTCTCTGCTGATAGATTACGAAGCCGCTGCCTGAAAAACGGGGTCTTGCAAAAAAGTTTTTCTCTTTGGCTTACATGGGGAGAATACGGGGGCCCGCCCCCCAAACCGGGGTTTCTTTCAAAATTTTTATCCGCTTATTTGCGGCGCCTCAGTCGTCATCCCCGCCGTCGTCATCATCCTCGCTGTCATCATCGTCATCGTCGTCGCCGTCATCCCGGCTGTCGTCCCAGTCGTCGTCATCCCGGGCCTCATAGTCCGTGACGCCGTCGCTGTACGTTTCCCCGCCGGTGTCCGTGTAGTCGGTGACGCCGTCGGCGTATGGGCCGTAATCGGTGTCTTGGTAGTCAGTCACACCATCGCCGCTGGTGCCGTAGTCCGTGTTATCCGGAATCGCCGGCGGAGCAGTCGGCTCCGGAGATGGCTCCGGCGTGGGTTCCGGCGTGGGCGGTGTCACCGGGATCACGATCTCTGTTGCAGGGGGCTCCTCTTCCAGGGGGCCGATCTGAATCACAATGGTCTGCCCGTAACGCTCCTCCAGATCCTCCCGGGCCTCCTGTTCCTCCCGGGCCTGCCAATCGGCGTCGGCGCTGGTGACGGTGATGGACACGGTTTCTCCGTCGGAGAGATAGCCCATATCAATGGCCCGCTCCACCAGCTCGCCGGCGGCGGTCTCCCGGTCTTTGCCCTGGTAGGCGTAGCCGGCGATCAGCGCCTCGCCGTCCTCATTCAGGCCATCCAGTCCCAGCACCCGGTCGGTACGGCTGACCGTCATCTCCACATCCGGGTTGATCTGGATGCGCAGCGTGCCGTAGGCCGTGTAGTTGGGCTGGTAGTAGCCAAAGAAGACCAGGCAGAGGCAGGCGGCCAGGCCGGCCACGCCGGACAGGGGCTTCCACAGGGCGGGGGACTTCGCCTTGGGCGGCTGCAGTTCCACAATGTCCTGGACGGTGTCTCCCACCTGGTAGCGCAGGTTGGCCGCCTTCAGAAAGCGCCCCTCCTCGTCCAGCAGCACCGCGTAGGCCGGGTGGGTTTCCATGACCAGATAGCTCATTTTCCGCTCCCTCCCTTCGCCGGGGCCAGCTGCCGCAGGTGCCCCCGGATGATCTCATAGCCGTTGGTGAAGGCCAGCAGAATGGCCACCAGATACTTCCTGTGCCGCTCCATGGTCTTTTTGTCGGTGCCGGAGCCCGCCGCCAGCTCGTTCATGGGCAGGCGGCCCGTCTCCACCAGCCGATCCAGCAGCTCCGGATGGGCCCGGGCGTGATCCAGCACCCGGCGGCAGGCGGCCAGGGTGCGCTCCTGCCGGGGGCAGTTGTCCGCCACATCGGAAAAGGAGATGCCGAAGGCCGCCAGCTGGGCGCCGAACTCCTGAATCTCCCGCTGGCTGGCCGTGCGCGTCTCATAGGCGTCCGCATGATCCACCGTGTCTGGGATGGTGTCCAGCAGCTCACCGCCGTCCTCCTCCGTGCCCAGGGGCGTGTGGAGGGAGATCACGTTTCCGTGCCGCTTTTCCGCCCGGTAGTGGTCGATGAGCCGGTTCCGGATGGCCCGGGCCGCATAGGGGAGAAACGCCCCCCGCCCCTTTTCATAGCTCAGGATGGCCTCGTAGAAGGCCAGCATGGCGATGCTCAGCTCGTCCTCGTGGCCGTCCTCCGGGGCGGCGTGAGTGAATTTTACCGTCTCACTGCGAATAAAGCCCATGTACTGGCCGATCAGGCGATCCGCCGCCTCCGGGTCTGTCTTCGCCTCATATACCTGGCCCACGATGCTGTGTTCTGTCCGCACCATTCCGATCCCTCCATCCCCTCCAGCAGAAGAATACGAACCGTCTGCCGGATTTTCGGGGTCGCCCCTGTAGAATCCCAGGGTATGACATATCCATTTTAATAATCTAGCAAAAATCAGGACTGTCAGCGACATGGCGGATGTCAATTTTGTGTAAATAATATGTAAAGTACTGATATTTCTGATACGTCAGGTGCCCGTATTGCGCTTATGCCTGATTTTTACCCGCGTCGTAAGGGGTACATACCACCATCGCAGCCGGCAGGAAGATAAATCAAAAAGGACGTGCGCAGGGTCATTCCCAGCACGTCCTTTCTGATCGGATGGAGACAATTTTTGATGGTATGCATCACGGCAAAAGCGAAATGGAAACGGCTCACCATATTACGGGCAACATTTAACCCCCGGGATCGCTGGACTTTTCAAATTGACGACCACCTAAAACCGCCGGCTGTGGCGAAAAGGTGCATCTTCCGCGACAGCCTGAACGCCCCGCGCTGCGGGGCGTTCAGG
The DNA here is from genome assembly GCF_002161215.1 of Flavonifractor sp. An10. Lineage (GTDB taxonomy): Bacteria > Bacillota > Clostridia > Oscillospirales > Oscillospiraceae > Flavonifractor > Flavonifractor avistercoris. The sequence goes on along the minus strand of NZ_NFMB01000006.1, from coordinate 154,617 downwards.
CCGGGAGGCGGGGCGCTTGCGACCACCTCTCTTTATCCTAGTACTAAAATCGAACGCCCCCAGAGAACCCGAAACGGGACTCCCCGGAGGCGTTCTTCTTCTGGAATTGAATGTTCTGGATGGCCAGGATCGCCGCGTCATGGCTGTCCCAGACAGCCACCGCCCCACACACGGCCCAACACCGCCGAAATTCCCGTTCCGGGGGCAGCTTGCCCCGCTTCCGCTCTGAAACCGGCACACAGGGTGCACACGGCCGCGACAGCGGTTTCCTCCTGCCTGTCCGCCTCGTGCTTGAGTACGCCGGATGCTCACGGTGCAAAGTGGGTGCGGGCTTCTGCCCGCAAAAGGCGTTTGGCGGCCGCTTGCGGCAAGCCAGGTGCTCTGCTTGCCCCACACGTGGGTGGGTGATGTCTGTCATCTAGACTTGACGCGAACACTTGCTTCCCTGACAGTGTGGAGCTTTTGCGTTTTCACGGGTGAGGCATTGACATAGACTTCTTACAGAATATCACACGATATGCTTTTGCAAAATGCGGGATTCCTGCTATACTAAGAAGCAGACAGCCACATCTTGGAGGGGGGCAGCCGTATGCTTCATATCGCAATCGTAGAGGATGATCCCAGCTATGCCCGGCAGCTTCAGGACTATCTGGGCCGGTACAGCCGGGAGAGCGGCGAGCCCATCGAGGTGGCGGTCTATACCGATGGCGACGAAATTGTGGAGGGGTACCGGGCCCAGTTTGACCTGATCCTCCTGGATGTGGAGATGCCCTTCCTGGACGGAATGACGGCGGCGGAAGAGATCCGCAGGCGGGACAGCGAGGTGGTAATCATCTTCATCACCAACATGGCCCAGTATGCCATCAAGGGCTATGCCGTGGATGCGCTGGACTATGTGCTCAAGCCGGTGAGCTATTTTGCCTTCACCCAGCGGCTGGAGCGGGCGGTCGCCCGCATGAAGCGCCGGGAACGGAAGTATCTCGTGATCCCGGTGAAGGGCGGCAGCCAGAAGGTGGACGTGTCCCTGCTCTACTATGTGGAGAGCCAGGGCCACACCCTGCTGTACCATACCGCCGCGGGCGTCTACTCCTCCACCGGGACGATGAAGGAGGTTGAGGCCCGGCTGGAGGGGCTTCACTTTTTCCGCGGCAACAACGGCTATCTCATCAATCTGGAGCACGTAGACGGGGTGCAGGACGGCTCCGCCCTGGTTCACGGGGAGCAGCTCCAGCTCAGCCGCCCCCGCCGGGCCGCCTTCATGGAGGCCCTGACCAACTATCTGGGCGAGGTGGTCAAATGAACCCCATGCCGGACATTCCCCGCCTTTACACCGCCCTGGCGGAGTGGTGCGCCTGCCTGATCTATGTGCTGCCCCTGCGGGGGCGGCTGCGCGGCTGGCGGTTTTGGCTGGCCGCTGCGGGAGCCCTGGCCGTTCAGGGGGCCTTTCTGGGCCCCACCGGCGGGCTTCCGCTCCCCTTCTGGATTCCATGCATGGCCGCGGCGGTGGGCCTGATGTTTCTGTTTCTCTGGCTTTGCGGCGGCGCCGCCCCTCTGGACGCGGGCTACCTCTGTGTCCAGGCCTTCGTGCTGGCCGAGCTGGCCGCCTCACTGGAGTGGCAGCTCCACTGCTTCCTGTGGCCGGACGGCGCGCAGCGCGCCCCCGGCTTCCTGGTGCTGGCGGGGGTATACGGCGGAGTCTTCCTGCTGATGGGATGGCTGGTGCGGCGGCATCTGACCCCGGAGCAGCGCCTGGGCATCACCGGGAGGGAACTGGGTTCCGCCTTTATCATCGGCGTGGCGGTCTTTGCCGTCAGCAACCTGAGCTTTGTCTCCGCACGCACCCCCTTCAGCGGGCCCTACGGGGCGGCGGTGCTCAACATCCGCACCCTGGTGGATCTGGGGGGCGTGGCCATCCTGTTCGCCCATCTGCTCCAGTGCGGTGAGCTCCGGATCCGCCGGGAACTGGAGGCCGTGCAGAATGTGCTTCAGAACCAGTACATCCAGTACCAGCAGTCCAGGGAGAGCATCGAGCTGATCAACCGGAAATACCACGACCTCAAGCACCAGATCGCCGTGCTGCGGGCGGAGCCGGATGCCGCCCGGCGCGGGGCCTTCCTGGACGCCATGGAGGCGGACATCCGGCAGTACGAGGCCCAGAACAAGACGGACAATTCGGTGCTGGACACGGTGCTCACCAGCAAGGACCTTTACTGCGCGCGCAATCAAATCACCCTCACCTGCGTGGCCGATGGAAGGCTGCTGGACTTCATGGATGTGATGGATCTGTGCACCCTGGTGGGTAACGCCCTGGACAACGCCATTGAATACGAGGAGAAGATTGCCGACCCGGAAAAGCGGCTGATTCATATGACCATATCGGCCCAGAAGGGCTTTGTTCTGCTGCGCCTGGAGAATTACTGCGAGGATCAGCTGGCCTTTGAGGACGGCCTGCCCGCCAGCACCAAGGGGGATCCCCGCTTCCACGGCTACGGCCTGAAGAGCATCCGCTACGTGGCCAGGAAATACGGCGGGGCGGCCACCGTCCAGGTCGGCGGAGGCTGGTTCGAGCTGAGGGTGCTCTTTCCACAGTCCGGCGGCGGCACTTGAACTAAAAACCGCCGCCTCTTTTTGTGCATTTTATATGATTGCTTCAGCAAATTTTGCTGAAAACCCGTCAGTCTGTGCCGGCCGCGCGCACGGATCTCCAAACTGTGCTAGGGTATTGCTGTAAGGTGCCGGAAGGAACCGGCCCAATACAGAAGCGAGGAGGAGTTTCCCGTGTTGAAAAGAAGCGCGAACAGATGTCTTGCCGCGGCGGCCTGTATGGGAGGGCTGGCGGCAGCGATGCCGGCGGCCGGCGCCGCCGGAGCGGCTGATGTGCTGAATATGCAGGATGTATACGACTACACCATGCAGGCGCTGCCCTATCTGATTCCATTCTTCGCCGTTTTGGCGGCCACCATTGTCCTGTGGATTGCCATGCGGAAAAAATCCCGCGCAGTCAAGCGCCTGGTGCGGGGCGAATCGGTGCTGGCCTGCATCCTGACCCTTGCGCTGGGCGCAAACCTGATCTGCCTGAACCCCCTGAGCAACGTGATGAGCCTGGTGTTCGCCGTGCCTGCGGAGCTGAGCGCGGAGACAAAGGCGGAAAGCGAGGCGCTGATTGAGGAGATCTCCGGGGAGGGGATTGTCCTGCTGGAGAACGACGGCCTGCTCCCCCTGGCCCAGAACACCAGGCTGAATGTGTTCGGATGGGCCTCCACCAACCCCTGTTACGGCGGGACGGGCTCCGGCGCGGTAGACACCTCCACCGCCGTCACCCTGCTGGACGGCCTGGAAAACGCCGGATTTGAGCTGAACACGGAGCTGTCCGACTTCTATGTCTCCTACCGCTCCGACCGGCCCAGAATCGCCCGAGTGGAGCAGGACTGGACGCTGCCGGAGCCCATGATGAGTGAGTACCCCCAGGAACTGCTGGACAGCGCCCGGGATTTTTCCGACACGGCGCTCATCGTGATCACCCGTGTGGGCGGCGAGGGCGCTGACCTGCCCACCGACGTGACAGCGGTCACCTACGAAGGAAATCCCGGCGACTTCACAGAGGGCCAGACGATCCTGGAGCTGAGCAAAACCGAGCGGGAAATGGTCGACTATGTCACTTCCACTTATGAAAACGTGGTCGTGGTGTACAACAGCGCCAACGCATTTGAGCTGGGCTGGGTGGAGGAGTACGACAACATCGGCGGCGTGGTCACCATCGCCGGCCCCGGGCAGACCGGCTTCAATGCTTTGGGCTCCGTGCTCAACGGCACGGTCAATCCCTCCGGCCGCCTGGTGGATACCTGGGTATATGATCTGACCTCCATCAATAACTTCAACAACATCGGTGACTTCCGCTATACGAACATGGAGGAGTTCGGCACGGAGGGGAACCCCATCGTCTCCTTTGTACACAATGTAGAGGGCATCTATGTGGGCTATAAATTCTACGAGACGGCGGACGAGGAGGGCTTCCTGGACTACGATGCCGCTGTGCAGTATCCCTTCGGCTATGGCCTGAGCTATACCCAGTTCACCCAGGAGATGGGGGCGATGACTGCCGACGGGGACGGAAACCTCATCTTTGACGTGACGGTGACCAATACCGGCGATCAGGCAGGCAAGGACGTGGTAGAGGTCTACTATACGCCGCCCTATTACAACGGCGGAATTGAAAAGGCGTCCGTCAACCTGATTGACTTTGCCAAGACCGACCTGCTGGAGCCGGGGGAGAGCCAGACCATCTCTTTCTCCATTGCTCTGGAGGATATGGCGTCCTATGACTCCTACGGACACGGCTGTTATGTGCTGGAGCACGGGGACTATACCGTGAGCATCCGCTCCGACTCCCACACCGTGCTGGCCCAGCAGACCTATACCCTGGATGAGGACATTGTCTATGGTGAGGACAACCCCCGCTCCACCGACCAGGCGGCGGCCCAGGACCTCTTCCAGTGGATCGAGGGAGACGTGACCTATCTGAGCCGGGCGGACGGCTTTGCCAATTACGAGGAGGCCACCGCCGGCCCCTCCAGCTACGAAATGCCGGAGGAATACAAGGCGGTCTACGTCAACAACTCCAACTATGACCCCTTTGCCGAGAACGATCCCAGCGATGTGGCGCCGGTAATGGGAGAGGACAACGGCCTGACCATGAAGGACATGTACGGCCTGGACTATGACGACCCCCTGTGGGAGGATATGCTGGATCAGCTCACCGTGGAGGACATGCGCTATATGATCTCCTCCGGCGGCTACCAGGGCGGCGCCATCAGTCATATCGGCAAGGTATATACCGTAGATGTGGACGGCCCGGCAGGCCTGTCCTCCTTCTTCAATGGCAACAGCGGCACCGCATTCCCCTGTGCCACCCTGATTGCCTGCACCTGGAATAAGGATCTGGCCTACGAGCGGGGCTCCCAAATCGGGCAGGAGGCCCGGGAGCTGGGCGTCAACGGCTGGTATGGCCCGGCCATGAACATCCACCGTTCCGCCTTCTCCGGGCGCAACTTTGAGTACTACTCGGAGGACGGCATGCTTACCGGCTATATGGCCGCCGCCGAGACCAAGGGGGCCCAGGACAAGGGCGTGTACTGCTACATCAAGCACTTTGCCCTCAACGATCTGGAGCAGAACCGGGAGAACCAGATCTGCGTCTGGAGCACGGAACAGGCCGCCCGGGAGCTCTATCTGAAGGGCTTTGAGATGGCCGTCAAGGAGGGCGGGGCCACCGCGGTCATGTCCGCTCTGAACTACATCGGCACGCAGTGGACAGGCTCCTGCTCCGCTCTGCTCAACGACCTGCTTCGGGGTGAATGGGGCTTCCAGGGCGTGGTGGTCACCGACTCCTTTGCCCAGGCGCAGAACTACAAGAGCGCCGACCGGGCCATCCGCAACGGCGGTGATATGATGCTCTCCTCCGCCGTGGGCGGCGCTCAGGAACTGGAGGACTACACCAGCGCCACTTCCCTGAACTATATGCGCACCGCCTGCCACAACATTCTCTACACCTTTGCCAACGGCTATGAATACTCCGGTGAGGTGGCTGTGCGGATGGAGCCCTGGAAGATGGGCATGATCGTCATCGACGTGGTGCTGGCCGCTGCCCTGGCGGCGGGTGAAATCCTGCTGCTGAAGGGGTATAAAAAGAACCGGGGGAGTCTTTAAGGTGCCGAGGGATCACGACAAGCGTGAGAAACATCTGACCTTGGAGGAGGCGTGCGCCCTTCTCTCCGGCGGAACCCAGTTCACCAGCAAGGCGATGCCCCGGCTGGGCATCCCGTCCATCTGCTTCTCCGACGGGCCGCTGGGGGTGCGGAAGCAGGCGGGGGCGGCGGATCATCTGGGGCTCAACCCCAGCCTGCCCGCCACCTGCTACCCCGCCCCGGCCACCCTGGCCAACGCCTGGGATGTGGCCCTGGAGGAGGAGATCGGCCGGCATCTGGGGGCGGAGGCCGCCGCCCTGGGGGTGGATGTGCTGCTGGGGCCGGGGCTGAATATCAAGCGCTCCCCTCTGTGCGGCCGGAATTTTGAGTACTTTTCGGAGGATCCCTGCCTCTCCGGCAAGCTGGCGGCGGCCTGTATCCGGGGCATCCAGTCCCAGGGGACGGCCGCCTGCCCCAAGCACTTTGCCGTCAACAGCCAGGAGACCCTGCGCATGCACTCCGACAGCGTGGTGGACGAGCGCACCCTGCGGGAGCTCTACCTCACCGGCTTTGAAATCGCGGTGAAGGAGGGCCATCCCCAATGGATCATGTCCGCCTACAACCGCATCAACGGCATCTATGCCAACGAGAACCGGCAGCTGCTGCGGGATATTCTGGTGGACGAGTGGGGCTTCGGCGGCTGTGTAGTCACCGACTGGGGCGGCTCCAACGACCATGCGGCCGGGGTGGCGGCGGGCAGCCATCTGGAAATGCCCGCCGCCGGCCCCGCCGCTGACAGGGAGCTGCTGGCAGCCGTCCGCTCCGGGCGGCTGGACAGCGCCTGGGTAACAAAGATGGCGGCAGAACTGCTCCGCAATCTGCCGGAAACGCCCGCGGCCGCGCGCTCCGTCCCGGATTTCGACCGGGAAGCCCACCACGCCTTTGCCCGCCGGGCCGCCGCGGAATGCGCGGTGCTGCTGAAAAACGAGGGCAGCCTGCTCCCCCTGGCCCCCGGCACCCGGGTGGCCGTGATCGGGGACTTCGCGGACAGGCTGCGGTTTCAGGGGGGCGGTTCCAGCTGTGTCAATCCCACCCGGGTGGACAGCCCTCTGGACTGTCTCAGGGAGAGCGGCCTGGAGGTGGCGGGGTACGCCCCCGGCTTCCTCCGCCACGGCGGGGAGGACGCCGGCCTGCTGGCCGAGGCCGCGGCGCTGGCCCGGACGGCGGATGTGGTTCTGGCCTATCTGGGCCTGGACGAGCGGACGGAGACCGAGGGGCTCGACCGTGAGTCCCTGGCCCTGCGGGACAACCAGATCAAGCTGCTGGAGGCCGTGTCCGCCGTCAACCCCGACGTGGTGGTGCTGCTCACCTGCGGCGCGCCGGTGGAGACGCCCTGGATTGCTCACTGTAAGGCCCTGCTGCTGGGCGGGCTGGGGGGACAGGCCGGGGCCGGCGGCGCGGCAGACGTGCTTACCGGCCGGGTCACCCCTTCCGGCAAGCTGGCCGAGAGCTGGCCCATGAGGCTGGAGGATACCCCCTGCGCCCCCTGGTATCCCGGCCGGGAGCGCACTGCCGAGTACCGGGAGGGGCCCTTCGTGGGCTACCGCTATTACCAGACCGCCCGGGTGCCCGTCCGCTTCCCCTTCGGCTTCGGGCTGAGCTACACCAGCTTTGCCTATGATGGCCTGGAGGCCACGTCCCGGCAGGTGTCCTTCACCCTGACCAACACCGGCCCTGCGGCCGGGGCGGAGGTCGCCCAGCTCTATATTGCCAAGCCGGACAGCCTGCTTTTCCGCCCGGCCCTGGAGCTGAAGGGCTTTGCCAAGGTCTCTCTGGCGCCCGGCGAGTCCCGCCGGGTGACCATTCCTCTGGATGCATACGCCTTCCGCTATTTTAATGTCAAAACCGGCCGCTGGGAGGCAGAGGAGGGCATCTATCAGGTGATGGTGGGGGCCTCCTGCGCCGACATCCGCCTCTCCGGCTCCCTGTCCGTAGAGGGTTCCGGGGCACCGGCTCCCTATGACCTGTCCGGGCTGCCCCACTATATTACAGGGCAGGTTCACCAGGTCACCGACCAGGAATTCACCGCCCTGCTGGGCCGGCCCATCCCTCCCGCCAGGTGGAACCGCGCCGCCCCTCTCACCGAGAACGACACCTTTTCCCAGCTCCGTTATGCAAAAGGATGGGCGGGCCGGTTGGTGTACCGAATCCTCCGGCGCCAGGCGGATAGAGCCGCCCCGGCGGACAAGCCGGATCTCAACGCACTGTTCCGCCTAGGCATGCCCTTCCGGGCCGTTGCCAAAATGACGGCGGGCATGGTGGACATGGACATGGTGCGGGCTCTGGTGGAGCTCTTCAACGGCCGGTTCTGCCGGGGGGCGGTTCATCTGCTGGCGGCCTGGCGGCGGAAGCGCCGGATGGATCGAAAGAAGGTGGCGGAGCCGTGACTGCCCTGAAACGGTGGATCGGCACCCACCCGACCCTGTGGGAATTTATCCTCTTCAACCTGCTGTCCAACTGCGCCACCATAGTCAACTTCCTGGTCATGTGGCTGTGTACCGGCCTTCTCTTCACCCCGCTGCGCACGCTGCCCTTTCGCTTCCTCTTCTTCGACTACACCGATGTGGCCAACGACCTGGGCCTGTGCGGCTTCCTGAGCTTTCTCGCGGCCACGGCCGCCGCCCAGGCCGTCAACTTCTTTGTCCAGAAAAATCTGGTGTTCCGCTCCAATGCGCAGTTCCGCCGGGCGGTGCCCAAGTATATTCTGCTGGCGGTGGTGCTGGTGCTGCTCTCCGCTGCCCTGCCGGCCTACAGCCAGGCACTCTTTCTGAGCCTGGGGGTGCCCCAGCCGCTGGCGCCCACGCTGGCCAACCTGGTCAACATTGCGGTGCAGGTCATACTCAGCTATCCGGCCATGAAGTTCTGGATTATGCCGCCCGGCAAGGACAGGGCAGGCACATAGGACTTTTCTTTGTTTATATCCGGCGCAAATTTTGAGGCAGGGCTGCTGCCTTGACCCATAACCTGACCCAGAACAGGAAAAATCCCGGCGGAGCGGAGAGCATATGACCTCCGGGATTTGGAAGATTTTCGGAACAAAAGGGGTCGGAAAGCGTCTGAAATCAACGGATTGAACCGCCGGCAGCAGCTCATAACCCGGAGATCGAAGGTTCAAATCCTTCCCCCAACCAAAAAGTACCGCATTCCGTTGGAATGCGGTACTTTTTTCGCTTTTTGACCACTTGCTTTTTTGTTTTTAACACTTTTCTAACACACCGTCCTGTGAAATGGTCTGCGGTAGCGGCAATTTGCTGATGGCTAGCCTATATTCTAGCACTAAAATGGAACGCCCCCAAGGAGCCCCAAACCAAGGCTCCTCGGAGGCGTTCTTCCTCTGAGTTTTCATGTAGGTATGCTGCCTGGCGACTTTTCAGAGGGCGTCTGCCGCATGCAGAAAAACATCCCCCAAAATCAGCGTTTATCCTCCCCGCTCCGAAAGGGGGGAATCTTGCGATATCTCACAGCGTGGAGCTATCGGCCTGATTTACCCATCCCCGGCAGCGCTCCACGGCCCGGTGCCAGTCCGCCAGCAGGCACTCCCGGTGCCGGGCGTCCATGGCGGGGGAGAAGGTGGTGTCGCACCGCCACAGGCGGGAGAGCTCCTCCCGGCTCTCCCACACGCCGGCGGCCAGGCCGGCCAGATAGGCCGCCCCCAGGGCGGTGGTCTCCCGGATGGCGGGACGCAGCACCGCCCGGCCCAGGATATCCGCCTGGAACTGCATGAGGAAGCCGTCCCGGCTGGCGCCCCCGTCGGCCTTCAGGCTGGTGAGGGGCACCCCGGTGTCCGCCTCCATGGCCCGGGCCAGGTCTGCCACCTGGTAGGCGATGGACTCCTGGGCCGCCCGGGTGATGTGCTCCCGCCGGGTGCCCCGGGTGAGGCCGATGAGCATGCCCCGGGCGTACATGTCCCAGTAGGGCGCCCCCAGCCCCGTGAAGGCGGGCACCAGGTACACGCCCCCGTTGTCGGGCGCCTTCCGGGCGTAGTACTCCGCGTCCCGGCTGTCGGGGAAAAAGCGCAGCTCGTCCCGCAGCCACTGGATCACCGCGCCCCCCACGAACACCGAGCCCTCCAGGGCGTACTCCACCTTGCCGTTGAGGCCCACGGCAATGGTGGTCAGCAGGCCGTTCCTGCTCTCACAGGGGGTATCCCCGGTGTTCATCAGCAGGAAGCAGCCGGTGCCGTAGGTGTTCTTGGCGTCCCCGGGGGAGAAGCAGCCCTGGCCGAAGAGGGCGGCCTGCTGGTCGCCGGCCATGCCCGCGATGGGGATGCGTACCCCCTGTATGTCGGTATAGCCGTAGATCTCGCTGGAGGAGCGCACCTCCGGCAGCACGGAGCGGGGGATGTCCAAAGCCTCCAGCAGGGTGTCGTCCCAGTCCAGCCTGTGGATATCGAAGAGCATGGTGCGGGAGGCGTTGGTCACATCGGTGACGTGAACCGCCCCGCCGGTGAGCTTCCACACCAGCCAGCTGTCCACCGTGCCGAAGAGCACCTCCCCACGCGCCGCCTTCTCCCGCGCCCCCTCCACGTGATCCAGCAGCCACTTGAGCTTGGTGGCGGAGAAGTAGGCGTCGGGGAGCAGGCCGGTGACGGCCCGGATGTGCTCCTCCAGCCCGTCGGAGCGGAGCTGATCCACCAGCTCCGCCGTGCGGCGGCACTGCCACACAATGGCGTTGTGCAGGGGCCGGCCGGTGGCCCTGTCCCACAGGATGGTGGTCTCCCGCTGGTTGGTGATGCCGATGGCGGCAATCTCCGGCGGCTCCACCCCCGACCGGGCGATGGCCTCCATCATCACGCCGTACTGGGTAGACCAGATCTCCATGGCGTCCTGCTCCACCCAGCCCTCCCGGGGGTAGTGCTGCGCCAGCTCCCGCTGGCTCACCCCCAGGATGTTCTGCTCCCGGTCGAAGAGAATGGCCCGGGAGCTGGTGGTGCCCTGATCCAGGGCCAAAATGTACTTGCCCATATTACGCGCCTCCCGCCGCCTCATCTGTCTGCGGCAGTGCCCGGGTGGACACAAAGTCGGCCCCGGTGCCGCAGACGTCCTTTACCACTACCTGCCCCAGCCGGACAGGCGCCTCCACCGTGATACCGTCCAGCGCCGCCGCCACGTCAAAAATCCGCTCCTTGGGCACGGGGCCGCTGGTCTTGACCGGGCAGCGGGGGTATGCGCCGCCGGTACAGCGCACTGTGGAGGTGATCACCCGGGTGGGATGGGTCAGCTCGCGCTTTCCATACGCCTCCCCCCGGGGACAGCCATTGCCCGTGACCGTGTAGCCGCAGGCCTCGTCCACCTTCAGATGGCAGCCCCTGGGACAGACAATGCAGATGAGTTCCTTCATCCGGCCTTCACCTCCTCGACGGCAATGGTAATGGCTCCATCGGCCTTATCCAGCAGTGCCCGGGGTAGAGTGATGTGTTCCATCTCGCCGGGGGCCAGGCAGTCCCGGCGGAAGGCGGCCAGCTGGCGGCCGCCGCTGGTGACTGCAATCCGGCTGGGCCCGCACACCCGGTTGACCCGGAAAAAGAGCTCGCACCCCTGCTCCACCCGGCCTGGGCGGATGTGCTGGGGCACTGTGTAGGTGACGCAGTCCCCGCTGACCACCTCCAGTGCGGACTCCTCCGGGCCCGCCCCCTCCAGCACATAGCGGGCGGCGGCCCGCCCGGCCCGCTGGCTCTCGGCGGTGACAAAGTCCACCAGATCGTGAACGTGGGCCACATTGCCGCTGGCGAACACCCCGGGCAGGGAGGTCTCCATATTCTCATACACCACCGCGCCGCTGGTGCGGGGGTCGATGGCGATGCCCGCCTGGCGGGTGAGCTCGTTCTCCGGGATCAGCCCCACCGACAGCAGCAAGGTGTCACAGTCAAAGATCATCTCGCTCCCCGGAATGGGCCGCCGCTGCTCGTCCACCTTTGACACCACCACTTGCTCCACCCGGTTCTTTCCCCGGATCTCGGTGACGGTGTGGGAGAGATAGAGGGGGATGTCATAGTCGTGGAGGCACTGGACGATGTTTCGGTTCAGGCCGCCGGAATAGGGCATGACCTCCACGCAGGCCAGCACCTTGGCCCCTTCCAGGGTCATGCGCCGGGCCATGATGAGGCCGATGTCCCCGCTGCCCAGGATCACCACCCGCTCCCCGGGCAGCCACCCCTCCATGTTCACATACCGCTGGGCGGCTCCGGCGGTGAAGATGCCGGCGGGTCGGGTGCCGGGAATAGAGATAGCCCCCCGGGTGCGCTCCCGGCAGCCCATGGCCAGCAGGACGCTCCGTGCCTCCTCTACCCGATAGCCGGTGGCTTTCCCCACCATATGAACCCGGCGGTCAGCCCCCACCTCCAGCACCATGGTATCCAGCCGCACCTCCACTCCGGTGTCACGGAGCATATTCACAAACCGTCCGGCGTACTCCGGGCCGGTGAGCTCCTCCTTGAAGTAGTGAAGCCCGAAGCCGTTGTGGATGCACTGGTTGAGGATCCCCCCCAGTTCCCTGTCCCGCTCCACGATCAGAACCCGATGCAGCCCCGCCTCCCAGGCGGCGCAGGCGGCGGCCAGACCGGCGGGGCCGCCGCCGATGACAATGAGATCATACATCGGTCTTTCCTCCCTTCGTCTCCCGGGCCAGCAGCCAGGAGCCAGCCCTGTCCTGCACGATCTCCCCCGGGGAGCAGCCCAGCTCCCGGCAGAGCAGCTCCACCACCCGGGGGCCGCAGAAGCCGCCCTGACAGCGGCCCAGCCCGGCGCCCACCCGGCGCTTCACCCCGTCCACCGACCGGGGCGGGATGGGGGCGCGGAGGGCGTCCAGGATCTCCCCCTCCGTGACGGTCTCGCAGCGGCAGATGATCCGGCCGTAGTCGGGCCGTTCCGCCGCCAGGCGGGCCTTTTCCCCCTCGGGTAGCTCCTTGAAACGCACCCGGCGGCGCGAAGCTTGAAAGCTGGCCTTCCGCTCAAGGGGCAGGCCCGCCCGCCCCATCAGCTCTGCGGCGTACTCTCCCACGGCGGGGGCGGCGGACAGGCCAGGGGAGCAGATACCTGCCAGATCCAGGAACCGGGGCGCGGCCTCCTCAATGACGAAGTCCCCGGTGTCGGCTACCGCCCGCACCCCCGCGAAGCTGCGGATGACAGTCCGAAAGTCCACCGACGGCACCGAGCGCAGGGCGGTTCCTCGCACAAAATCCAGGCCGGCGGCGGTGGTGGCGGTGTCGTCCCCCTCCACCGGCTCGGCGTTGGGGCCTACCAGCAGGTTGCCGTGGACTGTGGGGGTCACCAGCACCCCCTTGCCGTGTTCGTTGGGGCACTGGAAGATCACCCGGCCCACCCGATCCCCCTCGCTCTTGTCCAGCAGGAAGTACTGGCCCCGGGAGGGATGAAGGGTGAAGGTACGGGGGGCCGCCATCTCGTGGACGACCTGGGCGTCCAGCCCGGCGGCGTTGACCACCCACCGGCTCTCCAGCTCCCCCCGGCTGGTCTCCACCCGCCAGCCTGTCTCCGTGGGGTACAGGCCGGTGACTGCCGTCTCCAGGTGGAGTTCTGCCCCGTTGCGCACCGCCGTCTCCGCCAGGGCCAGGCAGTACTCCCAGGGAGAACAGATAGCCGCCGAGGGGGCGTGGAGGGCGGCGGTCACCGCCGGGGACAGGCTGGGCTCCAGGGCCCGGGCCTCGTCCCCGGTGAGCAGGGCCAGGCCGGGCACGCCGTTGACGTTTCCCCGCCGGTACAGCTCCGCCAGGGCCTCCCGATCCGCCGGGGTGAAGCCCAGCACCAGGGAGCCGCAGGGGGAATAGGGCACGTCCAGGGCGGTGCAGAGCTGCCGGGCCAGGGCCACGCCCCGCACATTGAGCCGGGCCATCAGGGAGCCGGGCAGGGGGTCGTAGCCGGCGTGGAGAATGGCGGAGTTGGCCTTGGTGGTGCCGTCGGCCACGTCATTCTCCCGCTCCAGGATGCCCACCCGGAGCCGGTATTTGGACAGCTCAAAGGCCGTGGCCGCGCCCGTGATGCCGCAGCCGATGATGAGGACGTCGTACATAGCAAAACCTCCACAAGACAGGGTGCGGGGAGCTCTCCCCCCGGTACAGAAGAAAAAAAGAGCGGGACAGGACAGCCCCACAGGGGGGCGGCTCTGTTTCGCTCTCACTCTCCGGAAACAAACGATGTACAGTTGGGCCGGGCTACATGCGCCACACGGCGGGATTGGTGGAGGAAACAGCCACCGCCCCGGCGCCCAGGGCGCCGGTCACGTCCTCCTTGTCGGTGATCAGTCCCCCGGCGATGATGGGCCTGCCGGTGGTGTCGCACAGGCGGCGGATAATCTTGGGCATCAGGCCGGGCAGCACCTCCACCAGGTCGGCGGACTCGTGGGAGAAGTGCCGCTCCACGTTTTTCAGCGCCATGGAGTCCAGCAGAAAAATCCGCTGGATGGCCACCAGACCCAGTTCCCGCGCCCGGCGGGTCAGGGCCGCCTTGGTGGAGATCACCCCGTCGGCACTGGTGCTGCGGGCGATAAAGTCAGCGGAGATCTCCCGGGCGGCCAGTCCATCAATCAGATCCAAATGGACAAAGACCCGCTTGCCCGCCTCCCGCACCCGCTCCGCCGTGTCCCGGATGGTCAGGATGTCGCCGTAGAGGAGAAACAGCACGGAGACGTCGCTCTCCAGCGCCTGTGCCAGCCCTTCCTCGTCCTTAACCGCCGCAATGACCGGCCCGGCGGCCAGAAGCTCCAAAAGCTGCGGTGTTTCCATGTGCCTCTCCTCCCGATGTGAAAACAATGCCCCAGCAGAAAAAAGCGCAAAGCGGCATTTCCCCGCTCTGCGCATCTCATCATTTCTCTGCACTGAGGTATCTTTATCATAACAGCTCCGCCGCAAAATTGCAAGCCCCTGCGGCACGCCAGGACTGTCAAAAATCGACACAGATAATTGTGCGAAATATATAAAATTGAAAATGCTATTGACAGAAATTTGTGAATCTGCTATTTTAGTTTTGAAAAACTAATATGTTTTTATGCGCATGAGTGAAGAGAAGCGCGGCTGTGAGGGACAGCCGCGCTTTTGCATATTCTGTTTTCAGATTGGAGGTAGTATACAGGGAGGAAACAAAAAAGGACAAAACAGGCAGGGCATGGCCCCTGCCCGGTCATTTACACAAAGTCACGAAAAGAGGTGTGGTCAAGGGAGAAAACCGTCCATAGTATCCGCCTATATGGCGGATGCGTCCTATCATACAGTACAGGTTGCTTTCGCTATCACTTTATCGTTGAGGAGGGAATGTGATGAAAAGACGTTTTTTTTCGCTATCGACCAGAGAGGGATGCAAACACTATGCACTTTTGTTTGCCTGCCTGATTTTGATCTTTAGCTTCATGGCCTCCATGGTACAAACTTCTTTTGGGCGGGTAAATATTGAGAGAGTTAAGTTCGACGCACGCGGAGCTGTGCAGGATGGCGATTTGTACACTCCGGCCTATACAAACTCTAACAGTAGTCTCCCCTGCGTGGTCCTCTCCCATGGTGGCGGTTGTACAAAAGATGTGATGAATGGATTCGCGCAGGAGCTCTCCCGGCGCGGTTATGTAGTCCTAAATGTCAGCTCGTACGGCTCTGGACTGTCTGGCCAGCCCATGTACGATGAGGACGGTAGCGGCGTTGAAAATATGGCGGTCACATCCCAAGGGCTGTGGGACGCCGTGAACTATGTACGGACTCTTACCTTCGTCGACCCCACCAAGATCATTATTGCCGGACACTCTCAGGGAGGATACCGTTGCGGCTACGCCGCCATGCTGGATTGCCCCTATTTCACCTTAAACGATATGCTGATTAATTTCATGTATAACGAGTTCGGTATTTCCTTCACCGAAGAGGAGATCGCTCAAGACGCTTTCGTGCTGGCCGACCAGTATCTGAACGAGGATCAGCGGAAATTCTTTGACGCCAAGTCCGAGGAGTATTCCGAGTATATCAATACACGCATTAAAGGCGTGGTGTCCATCGGCAATACCGGAATCGGTATCGTGGACGCGCTCGCACCCCAAAAAGTGTCCGTTGCTGGGCACGAGGTGACCCGCTATCTACAGACGAACATCGCGCTCCTGTGCGGCAACTGGGACCACAACTATATGAGTCTAGCTGACCCCGTTTTCCCAAACAGCTATTTCCAAACGGGAGATACTCTGCCCGTGGATACCTGGGTTCAGGTGGTCAATGAAGCCGACGGAACCGGGGTACAGTTGGGCGACTTCGACTCCGCTTCTATCCTTGACAACAATGCGCTCCTCGATGCGATCGAGGCGCGCAGCACCCGCATCGTCATCCCTGTGGATCACGCTACCCACTCCGCAGAGTTCTTTGAGTCCTTCTGCGAAAGCACTGCAGGCAAGTTGGTGGAATATGCCCAGCAGGTGGTGGACTTTAACAACGGGCCTCTTGCCGAAGATCAAGGGATCCCTGCCGACAATATCATTTGGATCGTGCGGGAGTATCTCAACTTTGCGGCTATGCTGTCTATGCTGGGCTTTGCTGTGGCCCTGATCGGGTGGCTGCTTAAAGGCTCCTATTACGCTCCTGTTGCCTTGGAGCATCCCGCCTCAAACTACATCGTATACAGCAAGGCACAGTACGGTATATTTATGGTTCTGATCGTTATAATCTGCACGTTCTGCAGCTACCTGTGCAACAACAGCATGAAGATGCTGAGTAACCCACTGGTGGTGTTAATGCCTTCGAATAAGTTCCTTCCGCTAGATAAAACGGCGAACTTTGTTTACGTCTATATGAGTTGGTCTGCGATACTCCTGCTGGTGCTCATCGCCGCCTATGTCTTGATAAACAAAAGGATACACAACAAGAACGGACTGGAGATTCTGGGCATCAAGATGAGCAGGAGTGCGTTCCTGCGGACTCTGCTTTTGTCGGTAGTAATTTTTATGGCTTGCTATGCCTCAATGGCTATGATCCGCTATTTGTTCGGGCAGGACTACAGACTATGGATGTGTGTTTTTACCGATATGCAACTGATCCACTGGACCCAGGCTCTGCGTTATCTGATCTTCCTGGTCCCGGTGTATTTTGTGACCAACGCGGCAGTAAACATGGTGTCCCTGAAGGAGAAGAAGTTCGTTATGCCGCTGATTGGCACTGTGGTTATTGGGTCACTCGGCGTCTGGATTAATCATGCAATTCATGTCATCGGCATGTACACCGGATCCGACCCCACCAATTTCTATGTGAACTTGATCAGCGAAGGCTCTGTTACCGGGGCTACAATCATCTTTGTTCCCATCACCATCTTTGTTTCCAGGATTTGCTATAAGCTCACCAAATCTATCTGGACGGGCACGTTCCTGTGTTCCTTCCTGACAGCGTGGATGTGGGTCTCCGCGATCTCCAGTACCAACATCTATATGGGTAGCACCTTTCTGGAACGCATGCTCGGCTTCTGATCAATCTTCTCCCTCCAAACAGCGGGGGCGTGCCACAGCCGCAGCTTACCCTCTTTAAGCGGTGGATGTCTATGCGTTGTGGGTGCTCGCCCCAAAGCCAGCCTCTTATGACGCAGTTTTTACCGATGGTGCAAATCGGATGTGCTGTTTCAATCTGCTAGACTTTGGTGTGTCTGGATCATGTGTCGGAGAATTTCTTGCGGAACCACCGTTTCCGCCTGAAAAATTCCATCCATACCCCCGGGCCAGTCAATGGCCCGGGGGTGTCCATGCTTTTAGTCGGTGACGAAGGGTAGCAGAGAAATCTGACAGGCGCATTTGATGGCCTCGGTCAGCTGGCGCTGATGCATGGCGCAGGTGCCGGTGGTGCGGCGGGGCAGGATCTTGCTCCGCTCAGACAGGTACCGGCGCAGCTTGGCCGCGTCCGCATCGGTATCGTTTGCGCAGCCGGATAGAGTTAATCGTCCCAGCCGTCGTCATATTCGGTATAGTCCTAGTCATTATAGTCGGCAGCACCGTCGGCATAATTGCACTATATCCAGATTCACAGAGTATATCATATTCCAAAATAAAACAGTGCCAGGATCTTCATCTGCTGAAAATCCTGACACTACTTCTTAAAATGCGGGGAGCTTTTACTACTATTGCTTCCAGTACTGTTTTACTTTTTCCTCCGCAGCCTGGGGCAAAAGTCCAAACTGCTCTACCAGTTTTTGTGCTATCTGCTTTTGTTCCACAGACATACTTCTGAGCGTACTGACCATGGCACGAATGCCTTCTTCACGGCCCTCCTGCCGAGCAGCCTTTGCCACGTTGTAGTCGTGGATCTCGGCGATTTTCTCCTGATCGAACAGCGTTATCTTCGCCTGGCCTCCCATGAGGGAAAGGATATGGGCGGCTTCGTTTACGCCGCCCACAGGTGAAAAATCAGGGGATTTCCCACCCTAATACGCACACTTGATTTGGGGATAGAAAAAGGGCGGCTGTCATCAAAACAGCCGCCCGATAGGGGGGCTAATACAAGTTATTTGCTATCCGGCAGGCCCGGAAACCATTGATATTACGGGATTTTTTGAAAAGTTCTGTATCGCCATTCGTACCACGTCGGAGCAAAGTCCGCTTTGCTCCGACGTCTTTTAATGACTGAGGCAAAAAAGACGTCATCCGCCCGCTCCCTTGCTCCCCCTTTCCAACTGCGACCCGCTGCGCTGGGCTCGTAGCTGGTCGGCCGCCCTGCGGGCGGCATTTTTTTCTCCATTAAGAAATATCGGTTTTAACCTACTCTTCCAAAAAGAAAGACATGACTTACGTCGTCAGGCTGCCGAAAAACCCTCCCCCGAAGGAAAGCCTCGCAGAGTTTACCCGCAAGGGGCACGCCGCATCCGTAAGACGGCAAGGCCGCCTACGGCTGCGCAGCCTGCGGCCATCTCGGCCTAAGCGCCGCCGCAAACGGCGGTTGGCCTCGAAACGCGCCTGCGGGCGCAGGCAGCCGCAGGAATCAAATCAAAATCCGTCATTTCCGGGGACACAAGGTGAATTGCCCCGAAGGGGCAAGAGAGGGCCCCCTGGGGGGTGCGCCTCGGAAATGACACTTCTCATGGCGGAAGAGCCGACTTTTTCAAAGAAAACGAACCTCTTCCGCCATGTGGTCTTTCTCGAAAAAGCGGCTTTGCCGCTTTTTCGACACACAGAAGCGCCTGATGTCTCCATCAGGCGCTTTTTTTGATGCTTTTATCCGGCGGGTTCCGCCGGCAGGCGCTCATAGAGCTCCATCTGCCGGTGGAGGCGGGCGGCCAGCTCCGGCGCGGCAAAGCCGGGCCGGGCCCGCCACTGCCAGTTGCCCCCCAGGGTGGAGGGGGTGTTCATCCTCGCCTCGTTGCCCAGGCCCAGCACGTCCTGCATCTGCACCACGGCGCAGTCCGCCGTGCTGGCCCAGACGGCCCGCATCATGCCCCAGTTCTCCCCCTCCGCCGGATCCAGGTGGAGGTACTCCCGGGCCAGGGCCACGTCCGCCGGCTCCGCCTCGGCCAGCCAGCCCAGGGCGGTGTCGTTGTCGTGGGTGCCCACATAGGCCACGCAGTTGGCGGGGTAGTTGTGGGGCTGATAGGCCCGGCCGCCGCCGTCCCGGCTGTCGAAGGCGAACTGGAGCACCTTCATGCCGGGGAAGCCGGTGTCGGCGAGGAGCTGGTGGACGGCGGGGGTGAGGAAGCCCAGATCCTCGGCGATGATGGGCCGCTTTCCGATGGCCGCCTCCAGGGCCCGGAAGAAGTCCAGCCCCGGCCCCGGCTTCCAGAAGCCCTTTTTGGCGTTCTCCGCCCCGGCGGGGATGGCGTAGTAGGCCTCAAACCCCCGGAAATGGTCGATGCGCAGCACGTCGTAGAAGCGGAACTGAAAGGAGATGCGGCGGAGCCACCAGCGGTAGCCGTCGGCCTTCATGGCCTCCCAGTCGAACAGGGGGTTGCCCCACCGCTGGCCGTCGGCGGAGAAGCCGTCCGGCGGACAGCCCGCCACGCCGGTGGGGCGGAGGGCCTCGTCCATCTGGAACTGGGACGGGTCGGCCCACACATCGGCGCTGTCCTCGGCCACGTAGATGGGAAGATCCCCGATGATGGCGACCCCCTGCTCCGCCGCCCGGGCCTTCAGGGCCTCCCACTGGCGGAAGAACAGGAACTGGACGCCCTTCCAGAACCACAGCTCCCCGTCCAGCTCCCGGGCCGCGGCGGCCAGGGCCGCCGGCTCCCGCCGGCGGAGGGGGGCGGGCCACTGGCTCCAGGGCGCGCCGTCATGGCGGCCCTTGAGGGCCATGAACAGGGCGTAGTCGTCCAGCCAGTCCGCCTCCCGGGCGCAGAAGGCGGCCAGCTCCTCCAGCCGCCGGGCCCGCAGGCGGCGCACCGCCTGGCGCAGCACGGGGAAGCGCTGCCGGTACAGCAGGCCGTAGTCCACCCGCTCCGGATCCTCTCCCCAGTCCAGGCCCTGATACTCCTCCGGCTTCAGCAGGCCCTCGGCGCACAGATCGTCCAGATCAATGAGGTAGGGGCTGCCGGCGAAGGAGGAGAAGGCCTGATAGGGGGAGTCGCCGTAGCTGGTGGGCCCGATGGGCAGCACCTGCCAGTACGTCTGGCCCGCCCGGGCCAGAAAATCCACAAAGGCGCGGGCCTCCGCCCCCAGGGTGCCCACCCCCCAGGGGGAGGGCAGGGAGGTGAGCGGCATCAGAATGCCGGCACTTCGCATCATCACAACACACTCTTTCTTGGTTTTGACGTTCAGGGGGCCGGGCCCAGCACCCGCACGCTCTCCCGCTGGAGGAGGGTGAAGGGCACCGCCTCGTGGATGGGGGGCTGGGCATAGTGGATGCCCCGCAGCAGGGTCTGCACCCCCCGCTCCGCCAACTGGGCCGTGTCCTGCCGGATGGTGGTCAGGCGGGGCACGCTGTAGGCGGCGGAGGAGGTGCCGTCATACCCCACCACCGAGATGTCGCCGGGTACGGACAGGCCCTGGTCGGCTAGGGCCCGCATGGCCCCCAGGGCGATCACGTCGCCCAGGGCGAAGAGGGCGGTCAGGCCCGGCTCCCGCTCCAGCAGGCGCTTGGCCGCCCGGTAGCCCTCCGCCATGGAGTAGCGGCAGGGCTCATACTGCCGGGCCGGGTCGAAGTCCAGGCCGTTGCGGGCCATGGCGGCGTAGACGCCCCGCAGGCGCTGGGAGCTGATCTGCTCCCCGGACAGGTTGCCCCCCAGCACGCCGATGCACCGGTGGCCGCAGGTGTACAGATAGTCGATCACCTCGCCCGCCGCCGCCGCGTCGTCGGTGGTGAAGCTGGACAGATTGTCATAGCCCAGGCCCCGGGCGCTGTTGGTCAGCAGCACGCAGGGCACGGTGAGGGGGCGGAACTCCGTGCGGAAGAACTCCAGGTCGCCCCCCAGGAAGAGAAAGCCCTTGGGCCGGCGGAGGCGGGCGAGCTGGACGGCGTACTGCACCTCGTCGGCGTCCTCGTCCAGGTAGGCCACGTACACCTCCTCGCCGTTGTCCTGGAGCCGGGACTGGATCCGCTCCAGGATGTCCGCAAAGAGCAGGTTCTGGGTGCCCTTTACCAGCACCGCCACCGCCGACTGGGCCTGCATTTTCAGGTGGCGGGCGTTGGAGTTGGGCTGAAAGCCGTGCTCCCGCACCACGGCCAGCACCCGCTCCCGGGCCTGCTCGCTCACGTCCGGGTGGTCATTGAGCACCCGGGAGACGGTGCCCAGGCTGTATCCAGACAGCCGGGCAATGTCCTTGATGGTCATACCACATCCCAATCCCTCTCAAAAATCCATGCACAGCCGAAGGGGACGGGGGAGCGGCGGGGCCGCTCCCCGGAGGCGGCTCAGCCCTTGACCGCGCCGGCCACGACGCCCTTGATGATGTGCTTCTGGGCCAGCAGATAGACCACAATGATGGGCAGGATGGCCAGCATGATGCATGCCATCATGGGGCCCATCTCCACCCGGCCGTAGCTGCCCTTGAAGAACTGGATCAGCATGGAGATGGTGCGGTACTTCTGGATGTCCAGAATCAGGGTGGGCAGCAGGTAGTCGTTCCAGATCCACATGGCCTCCAGGATGGCCACCGAGATCATGGTGGGGCGCAGCAGGGGGAACACGATATGGAAGTAGGTCTGGATGGGGCTGCAGCCGTCGATCATGGAGGCCTCCTCCATGTCGATGGGCACGCTGCGCATGAAGCCGCAGAACATGAACACCGCCAGGCCCGCGCCGAAGCCCAGGTAGATGATCCACAGCACCCAGGGGGTGTTCAGGTGGAGGGTGTCCGCCAGGGAGGACAGGGTGAACATGACCATCTGGAAGGGCACCACCATGGAGAAGGCGCACAGCAGATAGAGGATCTTGGTGAAGCGGTTGTTCACCCGGGTGATGTACCAGGCGAACATGGAGCAGAAGATCAGGATGGCCAGCACCGAGGTGATGGTGATGAAGGCGGTGTAGAACAGGCTGAGCAGGAAGCCCTGGGAGCCGATGGCGTTCTCATAGTTGGCCAGGCCCGCGAAGGTATCGGCGTTGGGCAGGTCGAAGGCGGTGCTGGTGCTGATGGCGCTCTCCACCTTCAGGGAGTTCATGAGCACCATGAAGATGGGGTACATGTAGATGACGCACACGATGGTCATCACAATGCTCCAGATCCGGTTGGAGCGCAGGGTTTTCTGTTTCATTACTGCTGTACCTCCCTCTTGCGGGTTGCCCGCAGCTGGATCAGGGCGATGGCCACCACGATCACGCAGAAGATAACGGCCTTGGCCTGGCCGATGCCGCGCCACTGGGGCCCGGAGCGGCCGTAGAAGGTGTAGTAGATGTTGTAGGCCAGCAGCTCGCTCTGGTGGGCGGGCTGGCCGCCGGTGAGGGCCATGTTCTGGTCAAAGAGCTTGAAGCTGTTGGTGATGGTCAGGAAGAGGCAGATGGTGATGGAGGGCATGAGCATGGGCAGCTTCACCTTCCAGAAGGTCTGCCAGCGGGTGGCGCCGTCGATCTCCGCGGCCTCCACCAGGGTGTCGGGCACGCTCTGCAGCCCGGCCACGTAGATGATCATCATGTAGCCGATCTGCTGCCAGCACATGAGGATCACCAGGCCCCAGAAGCCGGCGGTGGCGTCCAGGGTGAGCAGGGGCTTCTCCAGCAGGCTGAGCACGCAGTTGAGCAGGATCTGCCAGATGTAGCCCAGCACGATGCCGCCGATCAGGTTGGGCATGAAGAACACGGTGCGGAAGGCGTTGGTGCCCCGGATGCCGCGGGTGAGGATCAGGGCCACGGCCAGGCCGCCGATGTTGATGGCCAGGGTGCTCACCACCACGAAGGCGCAGTTGTACCAGAAGGCGTGGGTGAAGGTGGAGTCGCTGATGGCCCGGATGAAGTTGGAGATGCCGATGAAGGTGGCGTCCCGCACGGTGGTGAACTGGCAGAAGGCCAGGTAGACGCCCTGGATGAACGGGATGATGAAGCCGATGGTAAAGGCGGCCAGCGTGGGCAGCACAAAAATCGGCCAGTATTTCCTGATGGCTTTTTGCACAGCCGATCCCCCCTCAAAGAATTGAAAATGCGCCGTCCGGGCAGACCGCGCTCCAGTCAGGTGCGCGGCCTGCCCGGGCGGCGTTTAAGAACCGGGGCCGCCGGACTCATTCCGGCGGCCCCGGAAAGCCAATGCTTTCTCTTGTTCAGCTTACACAGCCTCAGCCGTTGGCCAGGGCGTACTCGGCGGCCCAGTTGTCCACGAAGGCGGACACCACGGCATCCCAGTTGGCGTCGGTCTGGTCGGCGGCGTAGACAGCCAGGGCGGAACCCAGCACGTTCTTCCACTCCTCAGAGGGCATGGTGGTGAAGTTCCAGGACACGGGGGTCTTGCCGTCGGCGGTCATCTGAGCGTCCAGGGCCACGAAGGGGTTGCTGGACTCGGGAGCGGCCTGGAAGGGGATGGCGAACGCCATACCGGCCCCGCCGGAGGGCATGGCGCCCTCGCCGCCGGTCATGGCCTGCAGGGCGGTCTCGTCGGTGACGCACCAGTACATGAAGTCCAGGGTGGCCTGGATGTTCTCAGCGGAGGCGTTCTTGTTGACGCACCAGTAGTTCTCGGAGCCGGTGCACAGGCCCTGGTTGGCCTCGTCGCCCACGCCGATGTAGATGGGGATCATGGTCACGTCCGCGTCGGACAGCTTACCCTCGCCCACCACGTTGCCGTACTCCCAGGAGCCGTTCTGATAGAACACGGCCTGGCCGGAGGTGAACTCGTTGACGGCGTCGTTGGCGGTCTTGGCGGTCAGCTCAGCGGGGTCGCAGGTGGCGTTGTTGATGTACAGATCCCAGATGTTGCGGTAGTTGTCCAGGTAGGTGCCCTCGATGGCGTCGGTGGAGGTGATGCCCTTGTCCTGGTACTCGAAGTAGATGGGCAGGTTGGCCAGGTGGGTCTTGAAGCGCCAGTCGGAGGAGCTGTCCATACCGGCGGAGGTGAAGGCGGAGAAGCCCAGCTCGTCCTTGCGGGCGGTGATGTCCTCGGCCACGGCCTTCAGATCGTCAAAGGACTGGATGTCCTCCACGGTGTAGCCGGCCTGCTGCAGCAGGGTCTGGTTGACGATGATGCCGTAGGACTCGATGACGTAGGCGATGCCGGCCACCTCGTCCCCGTTCTTCAGGGCGTAATCGTCGCTGGTCAGCTCGCCGTAGAGGGCGGAGCCGGACAGGTCATAGCAGTAGTCCTTCCAGCTGTTCAGACCCACGGGGCCGTTGACCTGGAACATGGTGGGGGCGTCGTCCTTGGCCATCTCGCTGGTCAGCATGGTCTCGTAGGTGCCGGAGGCGGCGGTGACCACCTTGACGGGCACGCCGGTCTCCTCGGTGTAGATCTCCGCCAGCTCCTGCCACTGAGCGTCCTGCTCGGGCTTGAAGTTCAGGTAGTAGACGGAGCCGCCGGAGCCGGAGCCGGTCTCAGCGGCAGGGGCATCCGTTCCGGCGGAGCCGGTCTCGGCGGGCGTTCCGGTGCCGCCGCCGCAGCCGGCCAGGAGAGACAGGGACAGGGCCGCAGTGAGGCCCAGTGCAAGAATCTTCTTCATTTCCATTGACCTCCTAGAAAACTTGATGAGATTGCGCGGCTGGAATCGTTTCTGGAAACGTTTCCAACTGCTACGATATTATTGTAATCACATTTCACAGAATAGTCAACAGAAATTCGCCTTGCTTTTCTTTATTTGTCTATTGTGCTGGATCTGCTGCCCGGAATTTGTGGATTCTAACCGCTCCCGGGCAGAAAGGCGCCCCGGCCTGTTTCCAGGCCGGGGCGCCGGTTCACTGAGTCAGTTCGGTTTCCGGTGCCGTCACAGGGCGCGGAGGATGTCCTCAGGGGAGGGCGGGCAGCCCTTCACCTGCTCCCGGGCGCAGTCGCAGCAGGCGCCTATGCCCAGCCCGTCGAAGGGCACGCCCTTCCAGCCCTGGCCGATGGCGACGGCCCGCTTCCCGCCGCCCCGGCGGTACAGGGCCCGCACCAGGCTGGCGTAGCAGGCGGAGCAGGCGCTTTTGGCCTGGACGGAGCGGGTGAGGGCGGCCACGGTGCCCGACGGGGCGGGGTACTCCGCCCCGTCGGCGGGGGTGTTGAGGCGGACGATATCCCCCTCCGCCAGGGCGGCGCTGCCCGCGCCCCAGCCCTCGGCCAGGCCGATGTAGGGCACCTGCGCCGGCTCCAGGCCCATGAGGCGGCAGCCGTAGGCGTCCAGCTGCACCATGTCGGTGCCCAGCAGCATCCGGCCGGTGGGCACCGGGTTGCCCCCCTCCTCGAAGTCCAGATCGCCGCAGATGCTGTCCACGATGGTGAGGGCCGGCCTCAGGGCGGCGGCCAGGGCGGCGATGGGCTCCATGAGGCCCTCGGCGTGGAAGCGCCGCTTCTCCCGGTCGGGCAGGCAGCCCTTGCAGTTCTTGAGGGCGCAGGTCATGCGGGTCTGGCAGTGGCCCTTGAGCACCGGCAGGTTGATGAGGTACCCCGCGTCCAGGGCCCGGCAGCAGATGTCCATGGGCCGCAGGGGGGTGTCCACCCGGCGGGTTTTGTCCCCCTTGAGGTCGTACAGGGGCACGTTGTATTTCCGCCCCACCGCGTCGTACCCGGCGGTACGGAAGGCCCGGCCGGTGCTGTCCCCCACCCAGGAGCCCTCGATGATGGAGATGTCCCGCACCCCGTGCTCCCGCAGGTACTCGATGGCGCCGGAGAGGACGCCGGCGTGGGTGGTGGCGCCGTCCTCCGGGCGGCCGGCCACCACCAGGTTGGGCTTGAGGGCCACGGACGCCCCGGCGGGGATGGCGGCGGCCGCCTTCGCCCGCTCCATCAGGGCGATGGTCATGGCGTGGGCGTCGCGGCCGAAGATCTCATAGATGGTGCTCATTGGCTCAGCTCCTTTTCCCCGGGGTCGGCCCCGGCGGACTGAAAGTATTCCCCCGCCAGGCGGATGAAGTACCGGGCGGCCTGGGACAGGTAGCGGCCCCGGCGGCTGCAGGCGGTCACCGTCCAGGTGGGGTGGGCGGACAGGCGGAAGCGGGCCACGTCCTCCACCCCCCGGACGTAGTGGGCGGGCAGGATGGAGCAGCTCAGGCCCCGGCGCACCATGGAGATGTTGGCCCGGTTGCTGCCGGTCTCCAGGAACAGGTTGGCCTTGCACCCCGCCGCGTCAAAGAGGGGGTCGATGACCTCCCGCTGGGTGGACTGGCGGTAGATCAGGCAGAAGGTCAGCTCCCGCAGGCAGGACACGTCCAGCACCGTCAGCGGCTCCCCCGGCGGGGCGGCCCGGGCGGCCAGGGGGTGATCCGGCGGGGTGATGAGGAGGAACTCCTCCTGGCACAGGGTCACCTGGTCGATACCGGGCAGGGGCCCGTCCTTCTTGGAGATGAAGCCCAGATCCAGCCCGTCCCCGCCCAGCAGCTCCAGCTGCCGGCGCACCCCCATCTCCCGGGGCACCACCTTCACCTGGGGGTAGTCCCGGTAAAAGCGGGGGTACACGTCCATGAACATCTCCATCCCCCGCTCCGGCGCGAAGGCCAGGGTGAGGGTGCCCCGCCGCTGGCCGGCCAGATCGTGGATGATGCGGTAGGCCTCGTTTTTCAGCTCCAGCATCCGCTGGGCGTAGTCCACGTACACCCGGCCCGCCTCGGTGAGGGAAAAGCTGCTGCGGGAGCGGTAGAACAGGGGGGTACCCAGCTCGTGCTCCAGCTTGAGCAGCTGCTGATCCAGGGCGGACTGGGTAATGAACAGCTTGGCGGCGGCCTTGCTGATGCCGCCCTCCTGGGCGATGGTCACCATATAGAGCATCTGTTTCACGTCCATGTCCGGTTCACTCCTTGGCCGTCAAAAGGGTGCGCCCCCGGCTCCGGCTGGGGTCGGGGGCGCTGGGAAAGGGTTGGGAAGAAGGTCAGCGGCGGATCAGAAGAACCGCCACGTCGTTCACATTGGTTCCGGTGGCGCCGGTGCGCAGCAGGCCGCCGCACGCCTCCAGGGCGTGGTAGGCGTCGTTGTCCTTCAAAACATCGAAGATGCGCACGCCCTGCCCGGCCAGCGCGTCCCGGGTCTGGCCGGTGACGAAGCCGCCGGCGGCGTCGGTGGGGCCGTCGGTGCCGTCGCTGCCCACGGAGAACACGGCGGTGTCCGCCAGGCCGGCGATGCCCGCCGCGGCGGACAGGGCCAGCTCCTGGTTGCGCCCGCCCAGGCCGGTGCCGGTCAGGTGCACCACCGTCTCCCCTCCGGCCAGGAAGGCCAGGGAGCGGCCGGTATCCTGGTGGCTGCGGGCGATGGCGGCCAGGAAGGCCCCGGCCTCCCGTGCCTCGCAGTCCAGGCTGTCGGTGAGCACCACCGGCTCATACCCCAGCTCCCGGCAGGCCCCGGCGGCGGCGGCGCACAGCTCCCGCACGCTGCCGGTGATCACGGTGTCCACGTTGTCCAGCGTCTTGGGGGTCTCCTCCTCCAGGCAGCGCGCCGCCGCCGGGGAGAGGTGCAGGCCGTACTTGGCGGCGATGGCCCGGGCGTCGTCGCAGGTGGACGAGTCGGGATAGGCCGGGCCGGAGGCGATCATATCCAGGGGGTCGCCGATGATGTCGGACAGGACGATGGAGAACACCTTCGCCGGGGCGCAGTGCCGGGCAAAGCGGCCGCCCTTGACGGCGGAGAGCCGCTTGCGGATGGTGTTCATCTCCACGATGTCCGCCCCGCAGGAGAGCAGCTGCCGGGTGATGTCCTGGAGCTCCGCCGGGGGCACCAGGGGGGCCTCAAACAGGGCCGAGCCGCCGCCGGAGAGCAGGAAGAGCACCGTGTCCGCCTCCGTCAGGCCGCTGGTGAGGGCCAGGGCCTCCTCGGTGGCGGAGAAGGTGTCGTGGTCGGGGACGGGGTGGCCCGCCTCCCGGATGAGCAGGGAGCCGATGGGCCCCTGGGCGTGGCCGTGCTTGGTGATGACGATGCCGCCGTCCAGCCGCTCCCCCACGCAGTCGTGGGCGGCGCGGGCCATGGACCAGGCCGCCTTGCCCGCCGCCACCAGCACCAGCCGGCCGGCGGGAAACGACTTCCCCTCCAGGGCCCGGCGCACCGCCGCGTCCGGCTGGACGGCGGCGATGGCCCGGCGGACAATCTCCTCACAGTCTTGTCTGAGTTTCATGCTATCCTCCCACACAGCCCCACGGATGGGGTTAAATCAGGCCGGCGGCCGCCATGGTGCGGCGGAAGCCCTCCCTGGCCGCCCCCTCCGGGGTGGGGAGGTTGGGCAGATAGGGCTCGCCCACGTCCCGGCCCCGCAGGTTGGCCATGTCCTTGGCCGCTACAGGGAAGCTGGCCGCGTCCATGGACAGGCGCACCGGGTTGAGCTTGAACTGGGCCTCCAGGCTGCCCTTGAGATCCCCGGCCGCGAACTTGTTGTACACGTCGGTGATCAGCTCGGGCATGAAGTTGGCCGCGGTGCACACGCCGCCCACGGCGCCGTGGCACAGGCTGGCATAGAGCAGGGTATCCTTGCCGCCGAACACCTTGAAGTCCACGTCCCGGGTGCGGCGGATGAACTCGGAGGTGAGGGTGATGTCGCCGCTGGTGTCCTTCATGCCCACGATGTTGTCCACCGTGTGGGCCAGCTCATCCACCAGGTCGGCGGTGAGGGTGTACCCCACCCGGCCGGGGTTGTTGTAGAGCAGCATGGGCACGCCGGGCACGCTCTCGGCGATGGTCTTGAAGTGGCGCAGCAGCTCGGCATAGGTGGGCTTGAGGAACATGGGCTGGAGCACGCTGATGCCCGCGGCCCCGTTGGCCGCCGCCATTTGGGCCAGGCGGCAGCACTTCCTGGTGCTGATGGCGCCGATGCCGAAGTAGACGGGGACGCGGCCCGCGGCCTGATCCACCATGAGCTTCAGGCCCCGCTCCATCTCGTCCTCCTCCACCATGTAGAACTCGCCGTTGCTGCCGAAGGCCAGGATGCCGGACACGCCGCCGTCGATGACGTAGTCCACCTGGGCGCGGAGCCTGGCCTCGTCGATGCGCTCGTCGGCGTCAATGGGGGTGAGTATGGGCACCACAACGCCCTTGATAAAATCCGTATTCATGGCAAAGTCACCTCTCGTCGTCGGGCCTCACAGGGACTCGATGCCGGTGAGCTTCTTGTAGTACTTGATGATGGAGCTGTGGTCGTCCTGGCCGCAGCCGTTGTTGTGCAGCCACTGGAAGATCTCCTGCACCGCGGCGGTCATGGGCAGGGGGGAGCCCACGGTGTGGGCGCAGTCCAGGGCGTTGTTCAGATCCTTGATGTGCAGGTCGATCTTGAAGCCGGGCTTGTCGTTGCCTTCAATCATCATGGGGGCCTTGGCGTTCATGACGGTGGAGCCGGCCAGGCCGCCCTTGATGGCCTGGAAGACCAGCTCGGGCTCCACGCCCGCCATCTTGGCCAGGGTCAGGGCCTCGGACAGGGCCTGGATGTTGCAGGCCACGATGATCTGGTTGGCAAGCTTGGTGGTGTTGCCGGCGCCCACGTCGCCGCAGCGCACCACAGAGGCGCCCATGGCGCCCAGCAGATCCTTGTACTTGTCAAAGACCTCCTGCTTGCCGCCCACCATGAAGGACAGGGTGCCGTCGATGGCCTTGGGCTCGCCGCCGGACACGGGGGCGTCCAGCATCTCGATGCCCTTCTTGGCCAGCTCGGCGGCGATCTCCTTGGAGGCCACGGGGTTGATGGAGCTCATGTCGATGAACACGCTGCCGGGCTTCATGTGGGCGGCCACGCCGTCCTCGCCCAGCATGACGGCCTTCACCTGGGGGCTGTTGGGCACCATGGTGAGCACCACGTCGCAGGTCTCGCCAATCTCCGCGTT
This sequence comes from Flavonifractor sp. An10, assembly GCF_002161215.1. Taxonomy (GTDB): domain Bacteria; phylum Bacillota; class Clostridia; order Oscillospirales; family Oscillospiraceae; genus Flavonifractor; species Flavonifractor avistercoris. The sequence continues at coordinate 124,586 of NZ_NFMB01000006.1, read as the reverse complement.
GGTGGCGGCCTTGGCGCCGGCGGCCACCACCTCGTCCACGGCGGCCTTGTTCAGATCGCTGACAGTCAGATCATAGCCCGCCTTGAGCAGGTTCTTCGCCATGGGCTTGCCCATGATGCCAAGGCCGATGAGTCCGATTTTCATAAGAAATTCCTCCTTAACAGTATACCATAAAAAGTTTGATTGGGACTATCCAAACGTTCCCGCGTCAGGCGCGGGGCACGTTTTTGGTGACGATTACGTCGGCGCCCAGGCCGCACACGTCGGCCAGAACCACCTGGCCGATGGAGACGGGAGCCTGGAGCCGGACGGCATTGACGGCCTCCATCACCCGGAAGATGTCCTTCTTGGGGATGGGGCGGTTGAGGCGCACGCTGACCAGGGGCAGCCCGCCCCCGTCCACGGGGACGCTGGTGGCAATGGTGCGCCGGGGGTCGGTGAGCTCCTGGCGGACGTAGTCCTCCCCCTTGGGGCAGGTGGCCCCGGTGATGGCGCCCACCCGGGCGCCATCGTATTCGGCGGTGATCTCACAGCCGTTGGGGCAGACGATGCAGGTAAAGGTTCGTGTCACGATACGCTCACCTCCAGATCGCCGGACGTGTCCAGCCGCTCCGCCTTGACGGACAGCTGGAGCATCTCGGCGGGCAGGGCCTTGGCCAGCACCCGCCGCAGCACCTCCCGGCCGTTCTGGCGCACCGTCAGGGTGGCCTTTTTCAGCGGCCGGCTCACCCGCAGGGAGAGGGTGAAGTCCCGGGTGCCGCTGATATGCTGGGGCAGCACGTGGCCCACGTTGTCCCCGGCGCGCACCGCCAGGGGGCAGGGGGGCAGGGCGCCGTTGCGCAGGTACTCCGCCGCCGCGTCGGCCAGGGCCTCCGCCTCCAGAGAGACGAAGTCCACCAGATCGTGGACATGGAGCACGTTGCCCGCGGCGAACACGCCGGGTATGCTGGTCTGGTAGTGCTCATCCACAAAGGCGCCCCTGGTGCGGCCGTCCACCGCCAGGCCGGAGCCGTTGGCGATGTCCCCGGCGGGGATCAGGCCCACCGAGAGGATCAGGGTGTCGCAGTCCACCCGCTCCTCCGTGCCGGGGATGGGGCGGAAGCGCTCGTCCACCCGGGAGATGGTGACCCCCTCCAGCCGCGCCCGGCCGTGGATGTCGGTGACGGTGTGGCTGAGATGCAGGGGGATGCTGTAGTCGTTGAGGCACTGTTCGATGTTGCGGGGCAGGCCGCTGGGGTAGGGCTGCACCTCGTACACGCCCTTGACATGGGCCCCCTCCAGGGTGAGGCGGCGGGCCATGATCATGCCGATGTCGCCGCTGCCCAGGATGACCACCTCCCGGCCCACCATCCGGTTGCGCAGGTTGATGTACTCCTGGGCCACGCCGGCAGTCCAGATGCCCGCCGGCCGGCTGCCCGGGATGGCAAGGGCCCCCCGGGTGCGCTCCCGGCAGCCCATGGTGAGGAGCACCGCGTCCCCCCGGATGTGCCGCAGGCCCGCAGGGCCGGAGGCGGTGACCGTCCGGTCTGCGTCCAGCCTGAGGACGGTGGTGTCGGTGAGGCAGGGGATGCCCAGGCGCTGGGCCTCGTCCACGAACCGCTGGGCGTACTCGGGGCCGGACAGGCTCTCGCCGAAGCGGGTGAGGCCGAAGCCGTCGTGGATGCACTGGCGGAGGATGCCGCCGGTCTGGCCCTCCCGCTCCAGCACCACCACGTCCTCCACGCCCTTCTCCCGCAGGCGGATGGCGGCCGCCAGGCCGGCGGGGCCGCCGCCGATGATCACGGCCTGATGGTATTCCAGGTTCACGCCTCGCCGCCTCCCTTCACGCTTCCGGTGAACATCCAGGAGCCGGCGGGGCCCAGCTCGATGTCCCGGCAGTCCAGCCCCAGCTCCTGCTGGAGGGCCTCGGTGATGCGGGTCTCGCAGTAGCCCCCCTGGCACCGGCCCATGGTGGCCCGGGTGCGCACCTTCACCCCGTTGACGGTGTGGACACCCAGGGGGTTGTGGATGGCCTGGAGAATCTCGGCTTTTGTCACCTGCTCGCAGCGGCAGAAGATCTCTCCGTAGTCGGGGTTGGCCGCGATGGCGGCCTCCCGCTCCCCGTCGCTCATGTCGATGAAGCGGCGGATGCCCTTGCGGCGGGGGTCGAAGCCGGGATTGGGGACCAGCTCCTCCTTAGCCCTGATCAGGGCCACGGCCCGGCGGGCCAGGGGCAGGGCGCTGGTGAGGCCGGGGGACTCGATGCCCACCAGGTTCACCACGCCGGGGGCCTCGTCCCGGGTCTCCAGCACGAAGTCCTGCACCGTCCCGGTGGCCGGGTCGACCCGCTTGGGCCGGATGCCGGCGAAGTTGCGGATGAAATAGCTCTTTTCCATATGCTGGAACATGCGGGAGCCGCTCTCGATCAGGCCGTCCATGGCGGCCTGGGTGGACTCGTAGTCCTGGTCGTCCCGGGCCAGCTGGCTGTCCGGGCCGATGAGCACGTTGCCGTCCACCGTGGGGGTGGCGTGGGTGTCGAAGGTGTTGTCCGGGTTGGGGGCGGGGTAGACGGGGATTCTGGCAAACTGCCCGGCCAGCTTATCCAGCACGAAGTACTCGCCCTTCACGGGCTTGATCACGTAGCCGGGGATGCCCAGCCGGGCGCTGACCTCGGCGGAGTGAAGCCCCGCGCTGTTGACCACCCACCGGGTGCGGAAGTCCCCCTTCTCCGTGCGGAGCAGGTGGGTGCCGTCCGGCTGGCGCTCCTCCCCGAGGAAGGCGCAGTTGAGGAAATACTCCACGCCGTTGCGCACGGCGTTCTCCGCCAGGGCGATGGTGTAGGCAAAGGGATCCAGGATGCCGCTGGCGGGGCACCACATGGCGAAGTTGCCGCCGGCGCTGGGCTCCAGCTCGTCCATCCGCTTGCGGTCGATGAGCTCCAGGCCCTTCACGCCGTTGGCCTCGCCCCGGGCCATGAAGTGCTCCAGCCGCTGCCGGTGCTCGTCGGTGAAGCCCACGATGAGCTTGCCGGTGCGCTTGAAGGGCACGTCCAGCTCCTGGGCCACGGCGTCGAACTCCTGGTTGCCCTCCACGGCGCAGATGGCCTTGAGGGAGCCGGTCTTGTAGAGAAAGCCGGCGTGGAGCATGCCGGTGTTGCGGCCGCTGGTCTGGGTGCACACGTCGCTCTCCTTCTCCAGCACCGCGATGCGCAGCCGCCAGCGGGACAGCTCCCGGGCGATGGCGCTGCCCACCACGCCGCCGCCGATGACGACTACGTCGTAGGACTGCTGCATAGGCTCTCGTCCTTTCTTCCTAGGGCTTGTTTGAAACTTGGCGATGTGCCCAGCGGCGAGGGGTTTTGCGCCGCTGGCAAGCAATTCTTTCGCAGGAATCCCGGCGGATTTCAAGGAAAAATTGCGCCGTCCAGGGGACAAAAGACCCGTCGGTCGGGCATGTTGACATGTTTCAGACAAGCCCTAAAGGAACAGGGTCAGTATGGGGACGGTGACCAGGCTGGTCAGCGTCGAGATGAACACGCACTTGGAGGCGAACTGGGCGTCCGCCCCGTACTTCTGGGCCAGGATGGCGGTGGTGGAGCCGATGGGCATGCCGGTGAGGGCCACGCTCACCCCGATGGTGAGGGGATCCACCTGCAGCAGCCGCAGGGCCGCCAGGCAGATGCCGGGCAGCAGGAACTGCCGCACCGCCACCAGGTAGAAGCTCTTGGGATCGAATACGGTCTTGAGGGGCACGTCGGCCAGGATGGCCCCCACCAGGGCCATGGCCATGGGGGAGGTGCAGGCCCCCAGATTGTCCACCGCCGTGTCCACAAAGTGGGGAAGGGGGAGCTGGAGCACCATGCGCACCAGGCCCACCTCCACGGCGATGATGCCGGGGTTGAGCAGCACCTTCTTAACGGCCTGTTTGGCGTCGGCCCTGGTGAACAGGGAGATGCCGGCGCTCCACATGAGGATGCGGGTGGGGATGATGAACAGGGAGCCCAGGAAGAGCCCCTCGTCCCCGTAAGTCCCGCTGACCACCGGCAGGCCGGCGAAGCCGGAGTTGCTCACCAGGGTGCCGTACTGGAGGATGCTCTTCTCCTCATAGGGGAAGCGGTTGTAGAGCACCTTGCCCAGCAGCAGGGCCACGCCGGCCATGCACACCGCGATAAGCAGGGCCACGGCCCCCTGCCTGAGGGCCTCCAGGCTGAAGGCCATGTGGAAGGACTCGAAGATCATGCAGGGCAGGGTGACGAACACCACGAAGTCGGTGAGCTTATCCCGGGCCGCGTCGTTGAAGATGCCTGCCTTGCGGCACCCGAAGCCCACCGCCATGTAGATGAACAGCACCGTCTGCACGTCCGCCATTTTGAAAAAGCTGTCCATGCCTACGCCTCGATGGGGGTGGTCAGCGCCCCGGACGGGTCGAAGGAGAGCTCCTCCGGCGCAGACCGGGCAATGAGGCCCGGCCATTTCCCGGCCAGCATGTCCTGATAGTAGGCCTCGCTGAGCATGATATGGCCGATGTGCAGGCTGTTGGGGATGCGGATCACCCGAACCCGGGCGGGGTCGATGCCGTTGCAGGTGCGGATGCACATCTGGACGGCCTCCTTGTCGGTGGCCACCACGCAGGGGATGCGGGCGGAGGTGAGGACGGTGGAGGTGATGCAGTTGGGATACATCATCTCCGGGTCGATCTTGTCAAAAAACCGCCTGGTGATCACATTGGCCAGGCCCACCCCCAGGGCGTTGCCGTGGCTGGCGGCGCTGAGATCCAGGAAGCAGGTGCGCTGGACTTTCACGCCGCCGTGGGCGTAGGGGGTGGAAAAGGTGCCGGTGATGTTGGGATCCACCCCGGTGCCGGAGTAGTTTTTTCCCGTCTCGTCCACCACCAGCACGTCGCCCTCGCCCACCAGCAGGGAGGGCATGCGGGCGAAGGCCTCCCGGAGCAGCTCCGGCTCCCGGGTCAGGATGTCGTCCCTGTCGATGGCCTCGATACGCCAGGTCTGGTCGTAGGCGTTCTCGATGCAGGGGATGGCGAAGAGGATGGGGGCCTTTTCCAGCACCACTTTGGCCATGGAGGGGATGTTCTCGCCGATCTTGTCCATGCCGGCGGCGTGAACCCGCTCGGCCCCCCTCTGCTTGCCCAGGCCCACGGTCATCATCTTGCAGGGGCCGCTCTCGTAGGGGCCCCGGAAGGCGTTGTGGGGCTTGAGGCGGCAGGACAGGATGATGCCGTCGGCGCTGTAGGCGTTTTTGTCCAGGTACACCGGCATGCCGGTGTCGGAGACGCCCAGCTCCACCACCTCCATGCTGCTGCGGATCTCGCAGCCCATGGTGTCGGGGGTGATGCCGTAGCCGGCCAGGATGTCCAGCTGGCCCTGGGCGGTGGCGCCGCCGTGGCTGCCCATGGCGGGCACGATGAAGGGGACGGCCCCCCGGGCCTTGACGAAGTCCACCACGGCCCGGGTGATGATGTCCACGTTGGCGATGCCCCGGCTGCCGGCGGTGACGGCCACGGTCATGCCGGGCCGGATTTTGGAGCGGAAGGGCTCTCTGGAGAGCTCACGCTCCACCACAGAGGGTATTTCCCCGGGTGCGATATGCTCCCGGGGAAATACCTGTTCCGCCCGGAACATGCGGGGAATGGCCACGTCGGCCAGCAGGCGCGAGACCACGCCCCCCTGTCTGATTTCCATGCGAAACAAACCTTTCCGTATTTAAGTGATGGGCGCGGGGTTGAAGATGCACAGGTCGTTGTGGAACCCGTACTGGTCGGAGTAGGGCTGCTTGATGCCGCTGGCCACGTCCAGGATCAGGTGGAACAGCTCGGTGCCCACGTCGGCGATGGTCTTCTCCCCGGTGGCGATGGGGCCGGCGTTCACGTCGATGAGGTCGAACCAGTGCTCCTTCATCTCATTGCGGGAGCAGACCTTGATCACCGGCGCGGCGGCCAGGCCGTAGGGGGTGCCCCGGCCGGTCATGAAGACCTGCAGGCCGATGCCGCTGGCCAGCTGGGAGGGGCCGCAGACGATGTCGCTGGCGGGGGTGGCGGCGTAGATCAGGCCGTGCTTGTGGGGCTTCTCCGCGGGGGAGAGCACCTCCTCGATGGGGGCGGTGCCCGACTTGGCGATGGAGCCCATGGCCTTCTCCACGATGTTGGCCAGGCCGCCCTTCTTGTTGCCGGGGGTGGGGTTGGCGTCCCGATCCACCCCGCCGGCGTCCAGGTAGTCGTCGTACCACTTCATCTCGGCGGCCAGCTTGTCGCGGGCGGCCGCGTCGCGGCACCGGGCGGCCAGCAGGTGGACGCCGTCCCGCACCTCGGTGACCTCGCTGAACAGCACGGTGGCTCCGCCCTTCACCAGCATGTCGGCGGCGTAGCCGGCGCTGGGGTTGGCGGTGAGGCCGGAGAAGGCGTCGCTGCCGCCGCACTGCATGCCGATGAGCAGCTCGCTGAGGGGCAGCTCCTCCCGGCGGCGCCGGTTGAGCTTCTCCAGCTTCTTCTCCGCCATGGCCATCAGGGCGTCCATCATGGCGTCGTGGCCGGGGTAGTCCTGGAGGGTGAGGGTGTTCTCGGGGGTGATGTCCTCGGGGGGCAGCACCATGTCGTAGGTGAGCTTTTCACAGCCCAGGCCCACCACCATCAGCTCCCCGCCGAAGTTGGGGTGGCGGATGAGGTTGGTCACCGCCCGGATGGGGATGTGGGCCTCCCGGGCCTTGATGGCCACGCCGCAGCCGTAGGGGTGGTTCACCGCCACCACGCCGTCCACGTTGGGGTACTTGGGCAGCAGCTCGCGCTTGATGCGCTCCACCGCCACGTTGACCACGCCGGCGGCGCACTGAACGGTGGTGACGATGCCCAGCAGGTTGCGGGTGCCGGCGGGGCCGTGCTCATTGCGGTAGCCCAGCCAGGTGGTGCGGGGCGGGTCGGGCAGCTTCTCCGGGGGGACGATGTTGGTGCCGTAGGGCATGTCGTCCAGGCCGGGGGACTGGGGCAGCTCCAGCATGTGCTCGTTGATCCAGGCCCCCACGGGGATGGGATCCTTGGCGTAGCCCAGAACCACCCCGTAGCGGATGATCTCTCCCCCCTTGGGGATGTCGGTCAGGGCGATCTTGTGGGCCTGGGGGATGTCCTGCCGGGTGATCACGCCGGGCATCACCTGGGTGCCCGCGGCGATGTCTTCCACGGCGATGGCCACGTTGTCCTCGTCCTTGACCTTGATGTACAGCGGTGCGCTCACAGCGCGACCCCCTCTCTTACTTTTTGGCGGCGGCCTCTTCCGCGGCCTGGCGCTTGGCCTTGCGGTTGTCCAGCACGGCGTAGACGACGGACAGGATGATCAGCGCCCAGATGACCCAGGCCATGGGGCGCACGAACAGGCCGGTGAGATAGCCGTTGTAGGTGGTGAGCACCTGGATGAAGTAGTCCTCCAAATCGCCGCCCAGGATGAAGCCGATGAGGAAGCAGGACACGGGGAAGTGGAACTTCTTGATGAGCAGGCCCACGATGCCGAAGACCAGCAGGCACCACACGTCGAACATGCGGCCGTTGAGGGTGGCGTAGGCGCCCACGGTGCACATCATCAGCACCACGGGGTAGAGCCGCTCCTGGGGGATCAGGATGATCTTGGCCAGCAGCTTCACCGGGAAGAACATGACCAGGTACATCAGGATGTTGCAGCACAGCAGGGCCACCAGCACGGTGTTCCAGATCTCCGGGTTGTTGGTGATGAAGAGGGGGCCCACCTGGATGCCCTGGAGCATGAAGGCGCCGATGAGCACGGCGGTGGTGGAGTCGCCGGGGATGCCCAGGCTCAGCAGGGGCACCAGGGCGCCGCCGGTCAGGCCGTTGTTGGAGGTCTCGGAGGCGATCAGGCCCTCAGGCACGCCGGTGCCCAGCAGCTCGGGGTGCTTAGACCAGCTCTTGGCCTGGGAGTAGGCGATGAGGGAGGCCGCGGAGCCGCCCACGCCGGGGAGGATGCCCATGAAGGTGCCCAGCAGGGCGGAGCGGATGACGTTGATCACCTGACCCTTGAAGTCCCGGAAGAAGTTGAACTTCACGTCGTTCTTGATCTCCAGGGTGTCGTCCTTGCTGTAGGAGGCGTGCATGCCGGTCTCGCACTGCTCCAGCATCTCGGACACGGCGAACAGGCCGATGAGCACGGGGAAGAGCTGGAAGCCGCTCTGCATCTGGCTCTCCAGGAACTTGGGCACCATGCGGTACATGTTGTTCACGGAGAACTGGTTCATCATGGCAATGAGCACGCCCAGCATGCCGATCCAGATGCCGCGGAGCATCTGACCCCGGGACAGGGCGGCGATGACGGTGAGGGCGAAGAGGATGATGAGGAACTTTTCCACGGCGGAGAACTTGATGGCCCAGGCGGCCAGCACGGGGGTGAACAGGGCCAGCACCACCAGGGAGATCATGCCGCCGATGAAGGAGGAGGTGATGCCGATCTTCAGGGCCCGCTCGCCCTGGCCCTTCAGGGCCATTGGGTGTCCGTCAAAGGTGGTGCACACCGACGAGGGGGTGCCGGGGATGTTGATGAGAATGGCGGGAACCAGGCCGCCGGAAATGCCGCCCACGTAGAGGCCCAGCAGCAGGTAGAGGGCCATCTCCATGGAGTAGGCGTAGGTCAGGGGGAGGAACACGGCCACGGCCATGGTGGCCGTCATGCCGGGGATTGCGCCGAAGATGATGCCGATCACGACGCCGAACAGCGCCACGGCCAGATATTCAGGGCCAAAAGCGAATGGCATAAACGTTCACCAGCCTTTCTCAGTACAGGATGAAGCCCAGGGACGGAATCTCGATGGTGAAGAGTCCGGAGGGCAGGGTGATTGCGAACAGGGTGCCGAACACGATGCTGATGAGCAGGCAGGCCACCACGGAGATGATCACGCTGATCACGTGGTACTTGGCGCTCTTCAGCTGGGCCTTGTTGGCAAACAGGGTGTTGAACAGATACAGGCAGATCATAGACCAGAAGGTGAAGCCCAGTTTGTCCAGGAAGAAGAAATAGACGATCATCAGCACGATGCAGCCCCAGAACTTGAACTTGTCATAGTTCTCGGCGAAGAAGCGGCCGGGCTTGGCGAAGAAGCTGCCCCCCGCCTTCACCCGGGCCCGGCCCTCCAGGGCGATGAGCAGCACGCCCAGGATGACCAGCACGCCGATGGTGATGATGGGGAAGATCCAGTGCTGGGTCGAGTACTCTACGTTGATACGCATCTCGTTACCTCTCTTTCATCAGGAATGGGCGGGCGCCCCGCCGAAGGGCCAGACTCCGGCCGTGCCCCGGCGGGGCGCCCGATTCCATACAGGTGCGGTGGAAAGGGTGAGGATCAGGTCAGCTCGTCCAGGGTGGGAGCCACGTCGATGATCTCCTGGGCGATGGCGGCCTTGTTCTCGATGAAGGCGCGGGAGGCCTCCAGATCGGCGTCCTCAGCGGTCACGTTGCTGTACAGCAGGTTGGCCAGCTCGGCCTGGAAGTCGGGGTTCTCGCACACCTTCTGCATGGCGGCGGTGATCTCGTTCAGGATGCCCTCGTCCATATCCTTGGGGAAGAGCATGAAGAAGTCCTTGTCGAACACGAAGGGCTCGCCGTTGAAGGTGATGCCGTCCTCCTCCATGGAGATGACGCCGGAGCCCTCCAGGTTGCCGCAGGTGTCAAACAGCTTCATGGCCAACTGGGCGTCCACGCCCTCGCGGGTGAACTCCACGCAGGAGGAGTAGTCGGCGTAGATGATGTCGGCGTTGCCGTCCCACAGGCGCTGCTTCTTCTCGTCGGTGGTGCCGCCCACCAGAGCGCGGATGCGGCTGGCCACCTCGTCGCCGTACTGCTCCTGCACCCACATGTACCAGACCACGAAGTCCAGGTGGGAGGCGGAGCCGGACTCAATGTTCACGGTGATGGTCTCGCTGGGGTTGTCGGCCAGCCACTGGGCGGCCTCGCTCAGGTTGTTGTAGGGGGCGTCGGCGTGGGACACGAAGCAGCCGCCGGGGTTGATGCCGATGCGGGGGCCCACGGTCAGGTTGTCCAGGGAGTACTGCTCACCCACGGCGCCGAACAGGACGCTCAGGTAGGCCATGTCGTGGAACATCATGATGGTGGTGCCGTCGCCCTTGGCCTTGGAGATGGTGTCCAGAGCCTGGGCGTTGCCGATGGCGTCCACCTTGCCGTTGAAGCCCATCTCCTCGCCCAGATAGCGGGTCACCATGTCGGCGATCATGTAGGAGTCGCCGCCGGTGGAGGTGGAGCCGATGACCACGCGCACGCGCTTGCCCTTCAGGCTGCTCTCGCCGGAGGCGTTGTCAGCGGGGGCGCTGCTCTCCTCGGTGCCGGAGCCGGCGTCGCCGCTGGGGGTGCTGCTGGTGCCGCCGGTGCCGCCGCAGCCGGCCAGCAGGCCCACCGCCATGGACGCGGACAGAAGCAGAGCAATCAGTTTTTTGAACTTCATTGTTCATTCCTTCCTTTCAATCTCTTCAGATTTGTCGCTGCTTGCCTGGGGTTTGGGTTGCTGAAATGAGTTGCTGAACTGGGAACCGCTTCACTACCGTGCATATCATAGCAGGATGGAAGGCCGGATTTCTATTCGCAAATAGCCTTGAATCGCGGTGAAAAAATTGTAAAGTCTGTCGCCAGTTCATCAATTTGAACGGGATTTTTCAAATCACCCCGGAAATCGTTTCATCCGTGAAATCATCATTTCTCCATTTTTTGTAAAATCTTGGGATCTCCCCGTTGTTTTTGATAGTCTGCAATAAAATCAGAAATATTTTTTGGCTAAAACGCACAATCTGCACCGGGTTCCAGTTTGGCGCACAATCCCTTGTCTCCGGCGGAGAACTTTGATACACTGAATCTGGCGGCCCGGACGGCCGGGCCCCGCAGTATTTCAATTCGTATTATAAAAGGAGCGTCTGGCGATGAAAGCGGAAAACCTGGAACTGGTGGACGGCCTGCGCCGTCAATACCGGCGGCTGCGGCTGCTCTATCTGGCCTACCTGGCCGCGGCGGTGCTGGCGCTGATCTTTTTCTTTGTGGACAGGCGGGTGACCCTGGTTCTGGTGGCGGCCAGCCTGATCTACCACCTGGTGGTGGTGCGCCCCGCCGGCAGGGCCTATCAGCGCGCCTTCATCCACGCCTGCGGGCAGTACACCCTGGCCCGCCGGCTGGAGGAGCCCCGCCACACGGCGGAGCCCACCCTGACCGAGGAGGAGCTGTGCCGGGCCAGGCTGGTGGCCGCCAGCGAGGCCAAGGGCTCCGTCCTGATCAAGGAGGGGGGCGCCGGCCGCTGGCGGAACCGGCCGGTGCGCCTGGGGGACGCGGGCTTTACCAACTCCTTCCCCATGGACGGGAAAACCCACCACGAATTCGTGGTGGGCACCTGGGTGACGGTGGAGCTGGGCCGGGACACCGGCCTGGACTGGCGGCTCATCCAGGAGCGGGTGATGATGAAGCCCTCCCGGGACGCCTGGTTCCGCCGGGAGTCCGGCCTGAAGCGGGTGGTGGGCTTCGGCCCGGACTGGATGGAGGACGGCACCTGGTACGCCCTCCGGCCGGAGGGCGCCCCCGACGTGCCGGGGCACGAGTTCCTGGCCGCCCTGCGCAAGCTGGCCGAGGGCACCGACCGGCCCCTGGCCGTGTGCGTCCAGGGAGACCGGCTCCATGTGTTCGTCACCAACCGCATCCTGGGGCAGAAGGTGTCCAGCCGCATCGCCCCCACCGACGCGGTGGCCCGGGTGGACTTCCTGCCCGAGCTGGACGGGATCCTCAGGCTCTCCGACACCCTGGCGAAATAAAGCAGACACGCAAAGGCGCGCCGCCCATACGGGCGGCGCGCCTGAGACTGTCGAAAAAGTGGCAAAGCCGCTTTTTCGAGCAGGATGCAGTCCGCCGCGCGCAGGATTTGTCCGCTTCAGGCGGACAAATCCCACACTTGCGGCCTGAGAAGTGTTTTCTCCGACGCACATGTCGCCGGAGAAAACAGATTCCAGTTTTTTCGCGCCTGCGGGCGCAAACTCTGCGAGACTTTTTTGACACGCTGAGCAAGGCGCGCCGCCCATATGGGCGGCGCGCCTTGCTTTTCATTCACGTGCCGTAGTGATCCTTGACGCCGTACTGCTTCATCCGCCGCCACAGGGTGGTCTTGCTGATGCCCAGCTCGGCGGCCGCGGCGGCGCGGTTTCCCCCGTTGCGGGAGAGCACCTCCGCCAGGCGGGCCCCCTCGGAGTCCGGCATCTCCTGGGCCTGGGCCCCCTCGCTGCGGGCGGTGGAGACGGGGTAGAGCTCCTGGAGCAGGCCCATCACATAGCTGGCGTTCACCGTCCGGGAGGGGGCGGTGAGCACCATCCGCTCCAGGAAGGCCCGCAGCTGGATGTAATTGCCCGGCCAGGAGTAGTCGTTGAGCCGCTTGCGGGCCTCCTTGGTGAGCACCACGTAGCGCTTGAACTTCACCACGCAGTCGTCCAGGCACATGTCGATGGCCTGGTTGAGATCCTCCGGCCGGGTGCGCAGGGGCGGCAGGGCCAGCCGCAGGGGGATGAGCAGGTAGTACAGCTCCGCCTGGAAGGTGCCCTCCTCCACCAGCTGGGCCAGATCCCCGGTGGTGGAGGCGATCACCCGCACGGCGGACGGGGTGGGGGCCGCCTCCTCGGGGAGGTGGACTACCCCCTCCCGCAGCAGGCGGCACAGCACCCGCTGGCCCCCCTGGGTCAGATGCTCCAGGTTGTCCAGGTAGAGGGTGCCGCCGTCCGCCGCCCTGCCCGCCTGGGCCAGGAGGGCCCGCTGATCCGCCTCCCGGGCGGCGCAGTCGAAGGTGACAAAGGGCCCCCGGGCGCAGGGGCTGGTGTTGTGGATGCTCTGGGCGAAGAGGGACTTGCCGCTGCCCACCTCCCCCCAGAGGAGGATGGGCTGCCCGGTCTCGGCGAAGGAGCGGGCCAGCTTGACCAGCCGGGACATCTCCCGGCTGGTGTGGCTCACGTCCTCGAAGCGGCCGTGGGCCAGATAGCGCTGGAGGCGGTACCGCTCCCGCAGGGCCCGCTCGCCCTGCCGCTCCATCTGCTGCATCTCGTAGAAGGAGAAGACCATCCCCTCCACCGCGTCCAGATCCGCCACCGGCGCGGCGTTGGCCACCACGTACACCCCCGCCACGTTGAGCACCGAGGCGTAGAGCTCCCGCCGCTGGGTCAGGGCGTCCAGCCACAGCTCGGCGTCCTCCCGGGGCATGAGGGAGGCCAGGGGCTGGCCCTCCAGCTTGTCCCGCTCCAGCTCCAGGATCTTGCAGGCCACGTCGTTGCTCCGCACCACCACCCCGTCGGGATCCAGCTCCAGAATCCCGTTGAAGGAGTAGTCCAGCAGGGCCTGGAGGTGGGCGGTGTTGCGCCGCTCGGTGTCGGTGATGAGCCCCACGCTGCGGGCGTGGAGCAGGCTGGTGCGCAGGGAGTCCTCGGTGCCCTCGAAGAACAGGGTGCGCTTGCCCAGCCGGCGGCAGTAGGCGTTGACGAAGTCGCCCCCCAGAATCACGTCCATCCCGTCGGCGATGGCCTGCTGGGCCCCCCGCTCCATCTCCTCGTTGCCCTCCACGAAGTAGGTGCGCAGCTCGATGTCCAGGATGTCCTCAAAGCCCTGGATGCTGCCCACCATGTTGGGGATGGTCACCACGCCGATGCGGGGCCGGGCCCCCTGGGGGGCCAGGCGGCGGGCCCGGTGGAGGAGCCGGGCGATCTCCAGGCCGGTGAGCTGGATCTCCACCAGGGGGAAGTCGGTGTGGGCCCGCAGGATGGAGGCCTGCCGCCCCCGGGCCACCAGGATGTCCGCCCCCAGCCGCCGGGCCTCGGCGGCCACCTCCAGCACCTGCTCGGTGCTGGTGGACTGGTTGAGCACCACGTCCATCCCCAGCTCCCGGGCGATGCGCCCGGCGGGCTCCACCATCTCCATCCGGGGGAGGAGCAGTCCGAATTTTGCCATAAGGTGCCTCCTTCCGGCCGCCGCGCGGCCCGGGTTGTCAAAAAAGCGGCGCCGCCTGGGAAATCCCGGGCGGCGCCGCCGTCTAACCTCTGCCGTTGACCCTCAGCGCACCAGGCAGGGCCGCTTGGGGTCGAACTTCCAGCCGGGGATGAGATACTGCATGCCCACGGCGTCGTCCCGGCCGCCCAGGCAGTTGTCCAGATAGAGCTGGTGGGCCTTCATCAGCTGCTCCCTATCCAGCTCCACGCCCAGGCCGGGCCGCTCCGGCAGGTCGATGCAGCCGTCCACGATCTGCAGGGGCGCCTTGGTGAGGCGCTCCAGCCCCTCCTGCCAGATCCAGTGGGTGTCGATGCCGTTGAGCTTGCCGGGCACGGCGGCGGCGCACTGGGTCATCATGGCCAGGGAGATGTCGAAGTGGTTGTTGGAGTGGCAGCCCCACATCAGGCCGAAGTCGTTGCACATCTGGCCCACCCGGACGGAGCCGGCCATCGTCCAGAAGTGGGGGTCGGCCAGGGGGATGTCCACGCTGTGCAGGGCGATGCAGTGGCGCATCTGCCGCCAGTCGGTGTCGATCATGTTGGTGGCGGTGGGCATGCCGCTCTCCTGGCGGAACTCGGCCATGATCTCCCGGCCGGAGAAGCCGCCCTCGGCGCCGCAGGGATCCTCGCAGTAGGCCAGCACCTTCTTCAGCTCGGGCGCCAGGGCCAGCGCGTCCTTCAGCAGCCAGCCGCCGTTGGGATCCAGGGTGATGCGGGCCTTGGGGAAGGCCTCCTTCAGGGCCTGGACGGCCTTCAGCTCCTCCTTGCCCTCCAGCACGCCGCCCTTGAGCTTGAAGTCCTCAAAGCCGTACTTGTCATAGGTGGCCCTGGCCAGGGCCACGATGGCGTCGGGGGTGAGGGCCTCCTCGTGGCGCAGGCGGTACCAGGCGCAGTCGGAGTCCGGCTCGGAGTAGTAGGGCAGGTCGGTCTTCTTCCGGTCGCCCACGTAGAACAGGTAGCTCAGGAAGCGCACCCGCTCCCGCTGGATGCCGTCGCCCAGCAGGGCGGCCATGGGCACCTCCAGGTACTGGCCCAGCAGATCCAGCAGGGGGGTCTCCACGGCGGTGACCACGTGGACGCCGGTGCGCAGGTCGAAGGTCTGCTGTCCCCGCACGTCGTCCTTGATGTTGGCGGAGAGCCACTCGTTGATCCTGCGCAGGGTCATCTTGTAGTCGGCCACGCTGGTGCCCTCCACCAGGTGCTTCACATCCTCCAGCGCCTTGGTGATCTTCTGGCCGCCGGGCACCTCGCCGATGCCGGTGTTGCCCCGGTCGTCGGTGAGCACCACCACGTTGCGGGTGAAATAGGGGGCGTGGGCGCCGGAGAGGTTCAGTTCCATGCAATCCTTGCCCGCCACAGGAAAGACCTCCATGGCGGCAACCTTCGGGGTATTGGACATAGCAATGCACTCCTTTTTGTTTCAAATGGATGGCCTCGGATGGCTGTTGGCAGTGAGCGGCTCCGAAAGCTTCCTTTGCAAAGGGAACGCATCTGCAATGGATTGTGAAAGCATTGTACCACGGGATGGAACAGAAATCAAATTGGATAAACTGAAGAAAGGCTTAAAAGAACTGATCCATGGCGGGCTTTCTCATATTCCCGCTTATGGATCCCCCGTCGAGGTTCAGTTTTCCGAAGTTGCCCCCCGCCCCAAAGGGTGGTACCATACCCCTGAAAGGAGCGAACCGAACCATGGACAAGATTCTCAACCTGCTCAGCCTCACGCCGGCGGAGAAGGAGGCCTTCCTGGCCGCCGCCCCCGGCGTCTCCCAGTGCTTCGCCGCCGCCGGAGATCTGGACGCCGCCGACTATGCCGGGGCCGAGGTGATCCTGGGCAACCCGCCCCCCGCCGCCCTGAAGGGGGCGGCAGGCCTGCGCTGGCTCCACACCCGCAGCGCCGGGGTGGACGCCTACACCGCCCCCGGCGTCCTGCCGGAGGGGGTTCTGCTGACCTGCTCCACCGGGGCCTACGGCCACTCGGTGTCGGAGCACCTGTTTGCCATGCTGCTCGCCCTCATGAAGCGCCTGCCCCAGTACCGGGATCAGCAGATGCAGGCCCGGTGGCAGGATCTGGGCCGGGCCCGCACCCTGCTGGACGCCCAGGTGCTGGTGGTGGGCACCGGGGATCTGGGCGCCTCCTTCGCCCGGCTGTGCCTGGCCCTGGGGGCCCATACCGCCGGCGTGCGCCGGGATCCCGCCCGCCCCGCCGACGGCATCCAGCACATGTACGGCTTCTCCGAGCTGGACGAGCTGCTGCCCCGGGCCGACGTGGTGGCCCTGACCCTGCCCCAGTCGCCGGAGACGGCGGGCCTGTTCGGCCGGGAGCGGCTGCTGCGCCTGAAGGAGGACGCCATCCTCCTCAACGGCGGCCGGGGGAGCGTGGTGGACTGCGCCGCCCTGGCGGAGGTGCTGGAGTCCGGCCGCCTGTGGGGGGCCGGACTGGACGTGACCGATCCGGAGCCCCTGCCGCCGGAGCACCCCCTCTGGCGCCAGCCCCGGGCCCTGATCACCCCCCACGCCGCCGGCGGCGACCACCTGCCCGACACCGCCCGCCGCATTGCCGCCATCGCCCTGGACAACCTGGGCCGCTATCTGCGGGGGGAGCCCCTGCGCAACCGGGTGGGGTAAGGGCCCGCCGTCCTCATTCCTCCCCGTCCCCGCCCATGGCGGAGCCCGTCCTGTCCACGCCGCTCTCCAGGGCGGCCAGCATGCGGGCCAGCCAGGCGGGGACAGGCGCCCCCAGGGCTCCCGCGTTTTCCACCACGGAGCCCAGCTCGGTGAGGATATACCACACCAGCACCAGGACGCTGACGAACACGGTGTACTCAAAGGGCAGCTCCAGGGCGGGAATGTGCGCCAGCGCCAGCCGGATCACCCCGTCCAAAATGGCGGCCACCAGCACGGCCACCATAGACCCCAGCTTGTGCCACAGGCCGTCCCGGGCGATCCTGGACGACCACTCCCCGGAGCGCAGGGCGGCGGCGGAGCCGGTGGCGTAGTCCAGCACCATGCAGCCGATCCAGGCCACCACCAGCCAGCCGAACCACCCCCACAGGGCGGTGAGGCACCCCAGAACCCCCACCGCCGCGGCCTTGATTCTGTTGATGTGCTCCATCTACGCCACTCCTCTCACAAATTCGGCCATCCTGCCGATCAGGGCCGCCACCGTGTCCGCCGCGTACCGGCCCGCTTTCCAGTAGCCGGCGTTGCTGATCACCCCGGCCTCTGCCAGCGTATCCACGTCGGCGTCCAGCCCGGAGGCATCCTCTGCCGGCTCCTGCCACGCCGCCCCCAGCCAGGCGCAGAGCCCCCGGGCGGTGGCCTCTGCCAGCCTGTCCCGGAAGCCGGAGTCCTTCAGCTTTTCCACATCCGCTTTCGAGGTGTGGAAGCCGTACTCGATGAGGCAGGCGGGGGCGTCGGTCTTTGCCAGCACGGTATACATCCGGTGCTTGATGGGGGAGCTGCGCAGGGCCACCCCGGCGGCGCGGAAGGCCTCCGCAAGGGCGGAGGCCAGCACGTTCCGCTGGGCGGTCTCCGGCCCGGCGGAGGTGTAGATCTCCAGGCCGGAGGCGTCATACCACCCGTCGTTTCCCGCGGCGTTGGAGTGGAGGGAGACGTAGCAGTCTGCCCCCGCCCGGTTGCTCACCCCGGCCCGCTCGGTGAGGGAGGGGTCGCTGTCCTCCGTCCGGGTGCAGAGCGCGCGCACCCCCTGCCGTTCCAGCAGGGGGGCGATGCGCCGGTACATATCCCAGGTAAATTCCCGCTCCTGATAGCTCCCGTCCGGGGCGCCGTTGACGCAGCCCGGCCCGTGGCCGGGATCCAGGCAGACGGTCTTTCTGCTCACAGGCCTCTCCTCCTGTTCCGGCGGCTCCTGGCCGCTCTCTTTTGTCCAGACGCACAGGTACCCCGCCACCCGCCGGGGGCTGGTGATCCTCCGGCCGCCGCCGAAGTCGCACTGGCTGGAGCCGCCGGAGTCCAGGCCCAGCAGCCGCAGCTGCTCCGCCCTGGCGCACAGGGTGCCGATTCCCACCAGCTCCTCCCGCATGGCGTCCGGTGTGGCGGCGTCCGCCGTGCCGTCGCCGGAGCAGTACAGGATCAGGTACTCCCCGGCCAGCAGGGCCGCAGAGCGGCCCCGCTTCCCGCCGTACTCGGCGGGGTAGCTGGCGGGCTCCTCCGGCCCCCGGCTGGGGGTGAGCAGCTCCACGCCGCTCAGATAGCTCCGCCCCGCCTTGGCCCCCGGCACCACCTCCATGCGGATGTCGGGGCCGGTGTCCCAGGTGAGGCCATAGCCCGCCCAGCCGGCCCGCGCCTTGACCTCCCCGTCGATGCACAGATTGCCCACGGCCTTGCCGGTGTTCATATTGTAGAACCAGGAATTGAGGATATAGTCGCACCCGATGTCCGCCTTGACCTGGGCCATGGGGCGGCCCCCGGCCTCCACCAGGGCCAGCCGGGTGATGCCGGCCCTGGGGATGACCGCGATATACTTGCTCATGCCGTAGCCTCCCACGCCTGGGGGTAGTCCTCGGGGGAAAAATTGGTGTCGCTCAGGCACCTGTTGGTCTTGCCGTCGGTGTAGACCATGTACTCCCCCGTCCGGTACATGTCGTGAGCGCCCTGTACCGGCACGAAGGGCCGGGCGGTCTCCGGCGTGGTGCCGTGGAGGGGCCGCCAGAAGGTGAACCAGGCGGCGTTCTCCGGGTTGATGT
Organism: Flavonifractor sp. An10; assembly: GCF_002161215.1. Classification (GTDB taxonomy): domain Bacteria; phylum Bacillota; class Clostridia; order Oscillospirales; family Oscillospiraceae; genus Flavonifractor; species Flavonifractor avistercoris. The sequence goes on along the minus strand of NZ_NFMB01000006.1, from coordinate 105,885 downwards.
CGGGATAGGTGGCCGTGTCGTGGGCCTGGAAGCACTCCCAGGTCTGCCCCTTGGCGTTGCGGATGTCGCCCACGGTGTAGGCCCCCTCCGCCCAATCTTCATACAGCCCCGAGGCCCGCAGCCGCTTGTCGTCGGTGTCGATGGCCGCCCCGGTCAGGTTCTGCCGGGCCACATAGATGGCCGATGCCAGCGCGTCGTATACGTTCACAGTGACAACCCCCTCTGAATCGCTTCCTCGATGTCGTTCAGCCGCTCCTCCGCTGTGGGCTCGGGCTCGGGCAGCGGGGGCGGATCCTTGGGCGTGATGCCGGTGAGCACCCCGTCCTGGATGGTCAGATCACAGTAACCCCGGCAGGCCCAGGCGGTGTCCACCAGCTCCTCCGGCACGGCGATCCACCCCTCCATCCAGCACTCGGTGCGGTGGCTCTGGCTCTCCAGGCCGTGGCCGCCGTCCTCTCTGGCCGCAATCTCGATGATGGTCAGCATCCGATCAACTCCTCCCTGATTTTCCGCAGAATCTTCACCAGCAGGCGGCCCAGCTTCTGCCGCCTGCTCTCTTTTTCCCTGCCCCGGCCGGGCGCCTGCTCCACCCATTCCTCCAGGGCGGACAGCAGCCTCCCCGAGCCCCACCGGGGCCCCTCCGTCCGGGCCAGGCTGTCCCCCAGCCGGGCGGTGCGCGCCTCCCCGCCCCGCACCAGGCGGAGCACCAGCGCCCGCAGGGGGTGGGCCGGCATGGGCTTGCGTGGCTGGGCGGCGGCCGCCGGGGCCTTGGGCCGGGGCGGAGCCTCCTCCTCCGGCTCCAGGGCGTGGAAGTGGGCCACCAGGGCCTCCTCCAGGGCCTCCAGGCCCCGCACCTCCACGCCGGTGCCCAAGGTGACGGCCTCCAGCCGCTCCAGCGCGCACCGGATGGAGCGGAGCACCGAGGCGTGATCCACCCGCAGCAGCCTCCCGATCTCCCGCAGGCTCAGCCACTCCCCATAGTAGAGATAGAGGTACAGCTGCTGCCGGGGCGTCAGCAGGGAGAGCACCGCCCCCAGCACCGCCGGCTCCGCCAGGTCAAGCACCAGGGGCCCAGGCCTCTCCTGGGCCTCCAGGATGGCAAACAGGGCCTTGGCGTCCCGGGCGATTCTGGCCTTTCCTCTCCGCACCGTGCGGGCCACGGCGGAGGGATCCCGACCCGCCTCCCGGGCCGCCTGGGCCGCGCTGCGTCCCTTCTCTACCTGGGAGAGGTATTCCCCCTGCTTCTCCGTCACGGCCCGCTCCCGGGCCGTCCTGGCCGCCAGGCGCATCCTGTCGTGCCGGGTGGGGCCCTCCGGCTCCTCCGCGCCCTCCAGCTCCGCCCAGGTCTGGTATTGGAGCCTGTCCCACTTCCAGCCGTCCACCCCCGCCCAGGTGGTGCCATGGCTCACCCGGTGGCGGGGCTCCAGCTCCTTCAGCCGGTGGGCGCAGTCCGCCAGCTCCTCCTTCAGCCGGGCCAGCTCCAGCCGCAGGGCCCGGGCATCCCCCTCCCCGGCGGCCAGCCGCGCCTCCAGCGCCCCCCGCTGTTCCCGCAGCGCCCTGGCCCGCGCCCGCACCTCCCGGGCCTCCGACATCTGACTCCCCCTTCCTCCCCGCTGAATGCTGGGCGCTCCCGCGTAGGGCGGGGGCTTGCCCCCGCCGCGCCCTCACTCCAGACTATCCCGGCGCGGAGCCTGCCAGAACGCGGCGGTGTATGTCCCGTCCCTGGGCCGGATATAGTACCCCTCGGTGAGCCGGCGCAGCTCCCGCATCTCCCGCAGCATCCCCTCCAGCAGGCGGGCCCGCCCCTCCAGCGCCCTCCGATCCGCCCCCTCGTCCTCCATGGCGGCGCGCGTCTCGTCCAGGGCCGCCCGCAATCTGATCGCCGCGTCCATATAGTCCTCTGCCAACTCCTGTAACCTCGCCAAGCATGTCCCTCCCCGGCGGCGGCCCGCCGCCCTGTTCCGGCGCCCCCTCCTCTCCTCCGGGCCCCTCTATGGGATCGGGAGACGGCGGCAAAAGTGGCATGTCCGCGTCTCCCCTGGGGCAAAAAAACAAAAACAGGAACGGCCCGCCGAACGGCGGGCCATTCCTGTTGTGTGTGTGGATAGAGAGAGGTTTGAGAGATGTGAGGAGTTGTGTCTGCAAGCACTTCTTCCTGACGCTTTTGATCCTACTCCTCTTTCTGGAGCCGTTGGTGAACGGACTGTGAACGGGACATAAAGGATTCCTTAAGTTTCCCCTTTCGCCGCCGGCGGGGGCGGCGGAGGGAGACGCTCCCCCCGTCCCGGGCGGCGGAGATCAGGTAGCCGTAGACCTGGAGCTTCTTCTCCTCGTAGAGATCCAGGGCCTGGTAGAGCTGCTTGTAGGCGGCAAAGACGGTGCGCTTCATCTCCACGGTGCGGGCGGGGGTGGCCTGGGTGGCCACCAGGCTGCCCGGCCGCTTCACGTAGCAGTACACCGGCCGGGCGCAGGCGGCGATGAGGCGGGCCCGGCGCAGGTACTCCAGGTTGAACAGGAAATCCTCGCACCAGCTGACGCCGGTGTCGCAGCGCAGGTGCCCGGCCTCCACAATGGAGCGGCGGTAGAGCTTGTTCCACAGCACGCCGTAGTAGAAGTTGGCCGGGGCCTTGAGCATCTCCTCGGCGTAGTCCTGCCGGGTGAGCACCCGCGCCTCCCGGATGTGGCCCCGGACGGCGGCCCGGCCGCCCGCCACCCGCCAGAAGCGGCCCACCACCAGGTCGGCGCCGGTGGCGGCGGCGGTGCGCACCAGGTTCTCGGTGGCGTCGGGGGGGAGAAAGTCGTCCCCGTCCACGAACTGGAGGTACTGCCCGGCCGCGTGATCCATGCCCCGGTTCCGGGCGGCGGACACCCCGGCGTTGGCCTGCCGGAGCACTTGGAAGCGGGGATCCTGCTCCGCCCGGGCCTCACACAGCGCCAGGCTGCCATCGGTGGAGCCGTCGTCCACCAGCCAAACCTCCAGGTTCTCCCAGGTCTGGGCGGCCACGCTGTCCAGGCACCGCTCCAGATAAGGGGCCACGTTATATACCGGTATAATGACGCTGATCAGGGGCTGCTCCATCCTCAGCCCTCCGGTTTCCGCGGGGTGAGCAGCCAGCCGGTCATGGGGGGCAGCTCACAGGCACCGGCGGGCAGCTCCCCGCCGGTCATCCAGTCCCGGGCGGGCCAGGGCAGGGTGATGGCCTCCGGCCTGTCGCCGGCGTTGACGGCGGCCAGCACGGCGCGCTCCCCCTCGCCCCGCAGGAAGGCCAGCACCCTTCCCCGGGTGTACAGCCAGGTCAGCTCCCCACGGCGCAGGGCCTCCAGCTGTCCCCGGGCGGCCCCCAGGGCTCGGTACCAGGCCAGCAGCTCCTCGTCCTCCCGGCCCCAGGGAAAGGTGCGGCGGTTGAAGGGATCCTCAAAGCCCTCCAGCCCGGCCTCGTCCCCGTAATAGATGGTGGGGGAGCCGGGAAAGGCGAAGAGCACCAGGGCCCCCAGCCTGAGCCGGGCCCTGCCCCGCTGGTACTGCTCATCGCTCATGCGGAAGGCGGCCCGCCAGTCCTTGGAGTGATCCTTGCCGTCGCCCCCCACCCCCAGCAGGGTGAGGATGCGGGGGGTGTCGTGGGTGCCCAGGAAGTTCATGGCGGAGCGCCAGGCGAAGGGGGGATAGTTCTCCCGGATGGTCTCCATGGCCTGCTTGAAGTGGAAGGCGTCGTCCCCCAGCAGGAAGGAGAGCAGGGCGTTGCGGAAGGGGTAGTTCATCAGCCCGTCGCAGTGGCCGCCCAGGATGTGCCTGCGGCGCACGCCGTAGGCGATCTTGTTGGAGCCGTCCTCCCACACCTCGCCGATCACCACCGCGTCTGGCTTGGCCTGCCGGGCGGCCGCATGGATGCCGTGGACGAAGTCGTCGGGCAGCTCGTCGGCCACGTCCAGCCGCCAGCCGTCCGCCCCGGCGTTCAGCCAGCGGCGGATGATGCTGTTCTCCCCGGCGAAGATGAAGTCCCGGTAGGTGGGCTGGCTCTCGTCCACGGCGGGCAGGGAGTAGATGCCCCACCAGGAGTCGTAGTGGTCGGGCCAGTGGGAGAAGTGGTACCAGGGGTAGTAGGGGCTGTCCTGGGACTGGGCGGCGCCCACGCTCTGGTAGGAGCCGTCGCCGTTGAAGTACCGGCTGACAAAGGCCTGGTGGTTGAACACGCCGTCCAGCATCACCCGCATGCCCAGCTGGTGGGCGGCGTCGCACAGGGCCTTGAAGTCGGCCTCGGTGCCCAGCATGGGGTCGATCTTCTCATAGTCGCCGGTGCCGTAGCGGTGGTTCTCCGGCGCCTCGAACACGGGGCAGAAGTAGAGGGTGTCCACCCCCAGGCCCCGCAGGTAGGGCAGCTTCTCCAGCACGCCGGCCAGGCTGCCGCCGAAGAAGTCCCGGTTGCGCACCTCGCCGTTTTGGTCGGGGCGGTACTCCGGCTCCTCGTCCCAGCCGGTGTGGACGCTGCGCCCCCCCACCATGCCGGTGGGGTCGGGCACCCGGGTGCGGCGGAAGCGGTCGGGGAAGATCTGGTAGGTGACCCCCTCCCCAAACCACTCCGGCACATCCTCCGCCCCGTCGTAGACGGTGAGCTGGTAGGGCCCCAGCTCCTCCTGCCGGCCGTCCAGGCCCTCCAGGCGGAAGGAGTACCAGACAAGGCCCACATAGTCCCCGGTGTCCAGCGCCGTCTGGAACACGTCCCGGTCGCCGTCCAGGCCGGCCCAGGTCATGGGCTGCTCGTGCCGCTCCTCCTGCCGGTGCTCAAAGTAGGCGATCAGGACGCCCTTGGAGAACCCCCCGCTCCGGGGCGGGCGGAGGGTCAGCTGAACCACCGTTCCGGAGGGGACGGCGCCGTAGGGCTGCTTGTACCGGGTATCCCGGCTGTCAAAGGTCTGGGCATCACACACAACAAAGGGCTCCCTTCAGCGGAGCAGGGTGTTCTCGGCGTCCACCGATTCCACCGTGTGCTCCGCGCTGAAATAGTAGTTGACGATCTCTCCGGCGGCCTGTGCCAGGTTGCCGCCGGAGGCGCCGCCCTCCACCACGATGGAGATGACGATCTCCGGGTCGTCGTAGGGGGCGAAGAGGGTGAAGATGGCGTTGGCCTCCCGCTCGGCGGAACCCACCTGGGCGGAGCCGGTCTTGGCGCCCACCTCCACCGCCAGATTGCTGAGGTACTGATCCACGGTGCTCTCCGGGTCGTTGGCCACGGCCCACATGCCCTGCTTGACGGCGTCCACGTTGGCCGGATCCAGCTCCAGGCTGTTGCGCACCTCCCGCTCCTGCTCGTACACCGTCTCGGAGTAGTCGCTGGATTTGACGGTCTTGAGCAGGTGGGGCACCAGGTGGTCCCCTCCATTGAGGAGGGTGGCCATATAGTTGGCCAGCTGGAGGGGGGTGACCAGGGTGTTGCCCTGGCCGATGGCGGCGTTGAGCACCTCGCCGCCGTACCAGGTCTGGTTCAGGGCCTCGCTGGTGGCGGGGCCGGCCACCAGGCCGGCCGACTCGGACAGCTCAAACCCGGTGGCCTCCCCCAGGCCGAAGGCGGCGGCGTACTCGTCGATTTTGTCGATGCCCAGCCGGTGTCCCAGGGTGTAGAAGTAGATGTTGCAGGAGTCCCGCAGGGCCTCGGCCAGGTTCTCCCACCCGTGGTTGCCCCCGTACTGCCGGTAGATCCAGCACTGTGGGTGGGAGTCGCCGTAGGGGTAGTGCTCCTCCTCGGGCAGCTCCAGCCGCCCGGTGTCCTGGATCTCCTCGGTGGGGGTGACCAGCCCCTCCTCCAGGGCGGCGATGGCCACCAGGGGCTTGAAGGTGGAGCCGGGGGAGTACCGTCCATTGGTGGCCCGGTTGACCAAGGGTGTCAGGACGGTGTCATTGGCCAGCTGGTTATAGAGAGCGGTGTCGCTGTAGATGGTGGCCAGGTCGTAGGTGGGGTAGGAGGCCATGGCCAGGATCTCCCCGTCCTCCACGCTCTCCACCACCACGGCGCCGCCCCGGGTGTCCTCGGAGTCCAGGTTTTCGATGGTGTTGGCCAGGATCTCCTCCACCTTCTCCTGGAGGCGGAGATCCAGGGTGAGCATCACGTTGTCCCCCGGCTGGGGCTCGTCGGTCTCGCCGGTCTTGGAGTTGGTGTACCAGTACTCGCTGATCACCCGGCCGGAGGTGTCCAGCTCCTGCACCAGGGTGCCCGACTCCCCCCGCAGGTAGGACTCGAAGGCGCTCTCCGCCCCGTCGATGCCCACCTTGTCGTTCATGCTGTAGCCCAGCTCCCGGTAATAGTCCCAGGTAGTGTTCTGGATGGAGCCCACCCGGCCCAGCAGGTGGGCGGCGGCGCTGGTCTGGTACTCCCGGACGGTGGTGGCGTCCACGGACACGCCGGTGAGCCCCCGCTCCTTGATGGCGGAGATGACGTCGATGTCCACGTCCTGGGCGAAGATATACTCCTGCTGGTTGATCTCATAGGTGCGCAGGTTGACCTCGTAGAGCACGCCGATGAGGGCCCGGGCGTCCTCGTCAGACCAGGCGGGGTCGATCTCAAAATAATTGCGCAGGGCGGCAATGAGCTCCTCCGCCGTGGGCCCGGCGGGGATCTCGGTGAGATCCTTGGCCGCCTCAATGTCCCGGGTGTCGGGCAGGTTGAGGGACGCCTTCACCGTTTCGCCCAGGGGCAGGGCGTTGAGCAGGCGGCCCAGCCGGGTGAAGGCCACGCCGCCGCCCTCCAGCTCGTAGGCCAAGGGGGTGTCGGTGGTGTAGGTGAAGGGGGCGGTGGTGGAGATGGGCAGGCTGTCCGACCAGGACAGGCCGTTGTCCCGGCAGATGTTGATGAGCTCCATCAGGTTGGGGTTGCGCTCGGCCTCGTCCCCCATGAGCCGGGTGTTCAGGGTGATGCGGTACACCGCCCGGTTGGTCACCAGCTCCCGGCCGTACCGGTCCAGCAGCTCCCCCCGGGCGCCCTCCACGGTGACCCGGTTGTCGATTTTCACCACCGACATGGCCCGGTAGTCCTCCACGTGGACGATCTGCAGGTTGTAGAGCACGCCGACGAACACCGCCAGCATCACAGCCAGCACCGCCGCCACGGCCAGAGTGCGCCGGTTGAATTGCTTTCCCTCCATGGGGCCTCCTTTTTATTCTATGAGCACTACGCTGTTCTTGTGGTAGAAGATCCGCAGCCCGTTGTTCTTCCAGTCGAGCGGGTCGGCGGTGATGTCCCCGTTGTCCAGCAGGGGCGGGCGGACAGTGATGGGCTCCAGGTACACGTCCGCCACCGCCGGATCCCGGAGCACCTCCAGGCGGTCTGTCTGCTGCTCCCAGTAGCTCCGGGCGCTGCCGTCGGCCAGGGCGCGGGCGGCCTCCACCCCGGTGAGGTCTCCGGGCCAGGAGCCGGCCAGGGCGGTGAGGAGCAGCAGAGCCAGGGGCACCGCCGCCAGGGCGCGGCCCCGGCGCAGGAGCTTCTCCCCGCCGGCCAGCCGGGGGAGCACCGCCCGGCGCAGCCATCCCAGCCAGTACCACAGGTTGAGCAGCAGCAGCCAGAAGAAGGAGTAGAACACGATGCTGCGCAGCCGCTCCGGCCCGGAGGTGGAGACAGCGTAGAAGTGGGGGGCGTTCTGGGCGGCGAAGAGGAGGAAGGTGAACACCGAGAACGCCAGGGGCAGGGGGAAGGAGAACTTCACCCGTTCGGTGAGTCCCCACACCACCGGGATCATCAGCAGCCCCACCAGCAGGATGGGCGCGTTGGGCCACGCCAGGCAGTCCTGCCCCGCCTTGAGGATGGAGCAGAGGACGGCCCCCGCGGGGCTCATGGGCTCGTCGATGGTGCTCTGCCGGCCCTGGTTTCCGGGGGCCAGGAAGCTGACGGCAAAGCACGCCGCCAGCGCCAGCACCGCCGGCAGGGCGGGCAGGAGCTTGTCCCGCTCTTTTACCAGGAACCAGAGCAGGAACAGCCCGCACACCAGGGTGGCCAGCAGGGCGGAGACGTAGTTGCTCCCTCCCACCAGCAGGGCCGCGGGCACCGCCGGGATGGCGGCCCACAGCACCTGGGCCCGGGTCTGTGCCAGCCTGAGGGCGGCCATGCGCTCGATGAGCAGCAGCATGATGCCGTAGGTGAAGGTGTAGTACACCGCCCCGTTCCACCAGTAGAAGGTGTCCTTGGGGAAGGGCGCGCAGTGGATGGACAGCAGCAGGATGGGCACGGCCACAAACACGGTCTGCCGCCAGGTGCCGCCCAGCCCCCGGCGCACCAAGGTGTCGGTGAGCTTGAAGGTGCCGGTGCACAGGCTGGCCAGCATCACCACCGGCGTCAGCCAGTACAGGTACTCGGAGAAGGTGAGGGGGGTGAGGGCCATGAGGGCCAGGGCGGTGAAGGTGCCCTGCCAGCTCTTGTAGTACCCCCACATGGTGTGCCAGACCTCTCCCCAGAAGCCGTCGCCCCGGAGCAGGGCCTCATGGGGCAGATAGGCGTAGATATAGTCGTCGGCGGAGGGCCAGTCGTACCGGCCCAGCAGCAGGATGGGCACCAGGCTGGCCGCCAGCAGGGCCAGCAAAAGCCACGGCCCCCACTTTCTCCAGAAGGTTTGTATGGCTTCCATGTTTTCCTCACCTACAGCACGGTTTTCTTGGGTACCCGGCGGAACACCCACAGGAACAGGGCGTACACCGGGAAAACGAATACCATAGACCACAGGATCTCCCGCCCGGCCACGCTGAGCATGGCGGGCAGGCCGGCCTGGCCGGTGAGCAGCCGGGCGGCGATGCGCCCGGCGTCGATGAAGGCCAGGGCCGCCAGGGAGCACAGCAGGCAGCCCAGCAGGTTCTGCCGCAGCACATACTGGGCCAGGGCGCCGGCCCCCACGCCGATGAGGCAGACCACCACGGTCATGGCCCCGTCGGCGTTGAAGTACACCGCGTCGCACAGCATGCCCACAAACAGGCCGAAGCCCGCCCCGGCGGTGGCCCCCTCCAGCACCGCCACGCACACGGCGGCCAGGGGGAGGAGCATGGGGATCACCCCCAGCACGGGGATGCGGTTGAGAATGTAGACCTCGCAGAACCACACGGGCAGCAGGGCCAGGGCGTACACGCCCCACTTGATGAGAAAATCCTGCCGGGTCACCGGCTCACCTCCCTTGCCGTCCCGCCCGGCGGGCAGGCCCGCCCCGGCTCAGGACACCAATTCTCAATTCTCAATTATCCATTGTCAATTTCTTCACTCGACCACCTCGAAGTCCTTGATGACAAAGACCTGCTGGAGGCCGGCCAGGTCGGTCTCCGGGATGAGCACGGCATAGCGGGTCATGCCGGAGGGGTCGGTGCGCACCTCCTCCACGTGGCCGGCGGCCAGGCCGGGGGGGTACACGCCGCCCCGGCCGGAGGTGGTGATCAGATCCCCGGACATGAGCTCGCTGTTCTCCGGCAGATAGGTCAGCTTCAGCTTGCCCTCCCCCATGAGGGCAAAATCCCCCTCCAGGATGGCGGCGCCGCCGGTGCGGGCGATCTGCCCGCCCATCTCGGTGCCCACGTCCACCAGGGTGCGCACCGTGGCCCAGTTCTCGCCCACCTCGGCCACCACGCCCACCAGGTTCCAGTACTGATCCACCACCACGTCGTCCACGGCAATGCCCATGGAGCTGCCCTTGCTGATGGTGAGGGTGGAGTTCCAGTTGGAGGTGGAGCGCTCGGTGACGGTGGCGGACTCCGGGTCGAAGCTCAGGCTGCTGGGCCGCAGGCCCGCGAAGTCCCGCAGCCGCTCGTTCTCCTGGAGGGCGGCCTCGTACTGCCGCTCCTTGGCCTCCAGCTCGGCCACCCGCTGGAGGGCCTGCTCCAGCTGCTCCTTCATCTGCTCCAGCTCAAAGGTGTCGTTGTACTTCTCCTCCGCCCAGCCGGCCACGGCGCTGATGCCGCTGCGGACGGGGGTGGTGACGATGTTCACCAGGTTGGCCAGGGGATTGGCCCCGCCGCCCAGCAGGGCGGACACCACCGCCGTCACCAGGGCCAGCAGGATGGCGGCAATGAGGATCAAGACCCCGTTGTTTCGGAAAAAATCCTTCACGTTCTACCTCTTATTTCTGTCCCGCCAGGGCCAGGCAGTCCACGCCCAGCTCCCTCAGCAGGCCGCCCAGGCGGCACACCGGCAGGCCCATCACGTTGTAGTAGTCCCCCCGGATGCCCTCCACCAGCAGGGCGCCGTAGCCCTGGATGCCGTAGGCCCCGGCCTTGTCCATGGGCTCCCCGGTGCGGACGTAGGCGGCGATCTCCTCCGCCGTCAGGGGGCGGAAGGTGACGGCGGTCTCCTCGCTGACGGTGCGCACGTCCTCCCCGCAGGCCACCGTGAGGCCGGTGAACACCTGGTGGGTGCGCCCGGAGAGGGCGGAGAGCATCCGCGCCGCGTCGCTCTCGTCGGCGGGCTTGCCCAGCACCGCCCCGTCCAGGGCCACCACCGTGTCGGCGGCGATGACGACGGCGTCCGGCCCGGCCTGGGCCGCCACCGCCCCGGCCTTCTCGGCGGAGATGGCCGCCACCAGCTCCCCCGGCGGCAGCGCGCGCTCCATGCGCTCGTCGATGTCGGGGGTGATGACCCGGAAGGGGAGCCCCATGCGCTCCAGAAGCTCCCGCCGCCGGGGCGACTGGGAGGCCAGAATGATGTCCATGTCTATCTTCCTTTCTCAGTGGGCCGCGGGGATGCAAGCGCTGTCCCGAATCGATCCGTAGGGGCGACCTGTGGTCGCCCGCTGGACATTGTGGATCTCCGCGTGGGGCGCGACGACTCGGCGCGCCGCCCGCCATTCGCCGGGGCACCCCCGGCGCGGGACTGGGGGAACCCCTCATCCGGCCCTGCGGGCCACCTTCCCCCCATCGGGGGGAAGGCATGCGGGCGGATACTATCCGCCCCTACAGGGCAGGGCGGTTACGGCAGCATAGGGCCGCCATATATGGCGGCCTCCGGGGGGTTACCGCCCGGTGGAGCCGAACCCGCCGGAGCCCCGGCCGGTGTCGTCCAGCTCCTCCACCCGATCCAGCGCGGCCTGCACCACGGGCACCACGGCCAGCTGGGCCACCCGGTCGCCGGGCATGACGGTGTAGGGGGTGTCGGACAGGTTGGTGAGCCCCACCCGGATCTCCCCCCGGTAGTCGCTGTCGATGACCCCCACGCCGTTGGAGAGGGAGATGCCGTGCCTGATGCCCAGCCCCGACCGGGCGAATACCAGGGCCACGTACGCGGGGGAGGGCAGGGCGATGGCGATGCCGGTGGGTATGCTCACCAGGGCCCGGGGGGCGATCTCCACCGGCTCGTCCACGCAGGCGCACAGATCCATGGCGGCGGAGCCGGGGGTGGCGTAGAAGGGGGCGGGAATCTCCTTCCCGATCTTGTCGGATACGGCCTTATATTTCAGAATCAACGGTTTCACTCCACATCTCGGTAGTATAGTCCCCGGGTGTACTCGTTGGGGGCCCAGGAGCCCTGCTCCAGGTACCGCTGGGCCACCTGGACGCACTCCCGGGGATTCTCAGTGGTAAACAGGAGCCGCTGGGCCCACAGGCCCAGCCGGCGGTAGTCGGCGGCCTTGTCGGCCAGGAAGAGCTTCTGGGAGTTGAGCAGCTCGTTGCGGCAGCCGGGGGCGCTCACCACGGGGAACCGGGCGCCCTTCCGGTCGGTGAGTATGTTGGTGTTCTGGCAGCTGCAGGAGCCGGTGCGGTTTTTGATGATGCAGTTCTCCATGATCATCAACGGCAGCCGGCCGTAGGTGATGAGCTCCGTGTCGATGCCCTTGGAGATGTCCCGGATCTGGGGAAATTTCAGCTCAAAGGACAATGTGGCGGACTGGAGCCCCAGGTGGCGGTACTCCTTGAGGGCCTGGGAGTTGTAGATCTCCAGGCCGAAGTCCCCCCGGAGGGTGAAGCCCAGCTCCCGGGCAATGGGGAACATACCCAGGTTGCCCACCAGGGCGTCCCTCACCCCCAGGGCGCGGAGCTGCTCCAGCTTCTCCCGCAGGGCGGGGAACTCCCGATCCCAGGCGATCCGGGGGAGGATCACCCCGACGGCGGTGTCCGCCGTACCGGCGGCCAGCTCCGGGTGGGCCGCCAGCTCGTCCAGGGGGATGTAGACCATGGCGGGCTTGAGGGCCAGCAGCTCCTGTGTCACCTGCTCGGCCTTCCGCACCGAGATGGTGAGGACGGGGGCCTCCCGCCGGTTCTCGTACCGGGCGCCGGCGTGGTATTCGCCGCTGCGGCGGCGGGGGGGCGCCCCCCTCTGCTTGGTCAGGCCGTCCAGGGCCTCCCGCCGCAGGGCGTTGAGGGAGGCCAGGGGGAGGGACAGGTTGTCCTCCACCAGGGCCCGCACCTTTTCGCAGCGGTAGGGGGTGCCCCCGGTGCGGGAGAGCTGGGCGGCCACCGCCTCCTCCGTCAGGGGGCGGGTGCGGGCGGCCTCGGGCACGGCCCCCTCCACGGTGACCACCCGGCCGTCGGGATCCTCCACCCCCACCCGGGCGGGCTCGCCGGGGCGGAGCATGGCGTAGAAGGTGACGGGGACTCGCTGGGCCTCCCCGCTCTGGTAGGTATTGCGGGCCGCGGCAAAGAGCTCCTTGGGCTCCTTCGTCTCCTCCCGCACGCCGAACATGTCCGGCCCCTGCTGATCCAGGTAGTAACCCTGGGTGAAGCCCTGGCGGGAGAAGGCGGCGCGGAGCTGCTCCAGCTCCTCCGCCGTGGGCTCCCGATCCTCTTTGATGGCCCGGGCATAGATGCCGGTGACCACGGCCACGTACTCGGGCCGCTTCATGCGGCCCTCGATCTTGACGCAGGCCACCCCCATCTTGCGCAGCTCCCGCAAATGCCCCGCCAGGGACAGATCCTTGAGGGAGAGGGGATAGCCGTCCGCCCTGTCCATCCAGCCGTATTTCAGGCGGCAGGGCTGGGCGCACAATCCCCGGTTGCCGCTGCGCCCGCCGATGACGGAGGAGAGGAAGCACTGGCCGGAGTAGCACATGCACAAAGCCCCGTGGGTGAAGACCTCGATCTCGATGGGGGAGCGCTGGCAGATGTATTCGATCTGATCCCGGCTCAGCTCCCGGGAGAGCACCGCCCGGGTGAGGCCCAGGTCGGCGGCCATCTTCACCCCGTCCAGGCTGTGGAGGGTCATCTGGGTGGAGGCGTGGACGGGCAGGTCGGGGGCCGCCTGCCGCAGCATGCGCAGCACCCCCAGATCCTGGATGAGCACCGCGTCGGCGCCGATGGCGCTGGCCTGGGCGGCCACCTCGGCGGCCTTCGGCAGCTCCCGGTCGGTGAGCAGGGTGTTGAGGGTCAGGTACACCCTGGCCCCCCGGATATGGCAGTAAGAAACCGCCGCCGCAAACTCCTCCTCCGAGAAATTTTTCGCGTTGCGGCGGGCGTTGAAATCCCCGTAGCCCAGGTAGACGGCGTCCGCGCCGTTCTGCACGGCGGCGGCCACCGCCTCCATGGATCCGGCGGGGGCGAGCAGTTCCAGCATGGTCGGAAACCTCCGGTTGGGGACATTCCCCTTTACTTTTTGTTGTTCTGGTTCTGGAGCTTGAAGATCTCCCGCTTGGCCTCGGACAGCTCCAGCTTCATCTTGGTGGCCTCCTCCAGGTACTCCTTGAGCTGGCGGCGCAGGTTCTCGGCGGCCTCCACCTCCTTGAAGTACTCGTCGGCGATGTTCACCGCGGCCAGGATGGCCCCGTCCACCAGGGACACGTGGGCCCCGTCCAGAACCTCCTGCACCTTGGCGTCCACGTGGTCGGCCACCTTTTTGGTGTAGCCCGCGTCCTCGGAGCCCACCAGGGTGTACTCCTGGCCGGCGATGGTGACGGTAACCCGGTTTTTCATGGGATCCCCCTCCTGCACATAGTGATTTAGATTATTATACCATAGTATGGCCCCCGTGAGAAATGAAATCTTCATGAATTTTCGTTTTTTGGGCCGGCGGTTTTCCACAATTCCGGCCCGCGGTGTGCAAAACCCGCCGGCGGCCCCGATCCCATTTTACAAGTTCCCCCTTCTGTGGTATGATCATGAGACAACCACACCGCAGAAGGGGGGAAGTGCCATGGCGGAGCTGCTGCTGCCCGGCGAGATTGTATCCATGACGGCCCGGGCGGCCAACCGGCTGGTGGCCGGGGGGAACGGGGACGCGGCCCTGCTCTACCTGCACCTGCTGGCCCGGGGCGGGAAGCTGGACGCCGCCGCGGCCCGCAAGGCCCTCCACTGGGACGAGGCCCGGCTGGAGGAGGGGTGGAAGGCCCTGGTGTCCCTGGGACTGGCGGACGGCGAGGCCGGCCCGGCCCAGGCGGCCGCTCCGCCGGAGGCGCCCCCCGGCCCGCCGGACTACACCGCCGCCGACATCACCAGGGAGCTGGAGGACAAGACCTCCACCTTCCCCGGCCTGGTGAACGAGGTGCAGCGGCGGCTGGGCAAGATTCTGTCCACGGCGGATCTCAAGAGCCTGTACACCCTCTACGACTATCTGGCCCTGCCGGCGGAGGTGATCTGCCTGCTGGTGAGCTGGTGCGTGGAGGAGTTTGCCCGCAAGTACGGCCCCGGCCGGAAGCCCCGCATGAGCCAGATCCAGAAGGAGGGCTTTGTGTGGCACCGGCTGGGGGTGGACACGGCCCAGGCGGCGGAGGAGCACCTGAAAAAGCAGGCCCTCTACCGCAGCCGGGAGGGGGAGATCCTCCGCCTGCTGGATCTGCCGCCCCGCCCCCTGGTGGAGAAGGAGCGGAAAAAGGTGGCGGCCTGGACGGACATGGGCTTCCCCGACGCGGTGCTCCGCCTGGCCTACGAGAAGACGGTGTACAGGAAGCAGAAGATGGACTGGGACTACATGAACGGCATCCTGCTGGGCTGGCACAGGAAGAACCTGCACACCCTGGCGGAGATCGAGGCGGGGACTCCCCGCCGGAGCACGGCCCAGCCCGCCCAGCCCCATGCAGGCCCACCCGGCCAAGCCCGGGAGGCGGAGCAGCGGGTGCGGAGGATCTGGAGCGCATGCGGGAATTTCTCCGCCGGGAGCGGGAGAAGGAGGGAGGCTAAGCCATGGGATACGAAGCCAGCGTACTGCGCCGGGCCACCAAGCGGCTGGAGGAGGCCCGGAAGGCCCGGGAGGAGCGGCAGGATCGCCTGCGGGCGGAGATCTACGCCAAGCTCCCCCGGGTGGCGGCCATCGACAAAGAGCTGCGGCAGACCATCACCCAGATCATCGCCGCCTCCCTGCGCAGCGGCAGCGACCCGGTGCCCGCCATCGGGGTGATCCGGGACAAGAACCTGGATCTCCAGCGGGAAAAGGCGGAGCTGCTGACCGCCAACGGCTACCCCGCCGACGCCCTGGACGACGCTCCCGCCTGCCCCAGGTGCGGCGACACCGGCTGGGTGGGGGCCAGTATGTGTTCCTGCCTGAAAGAGCTATGCACCCAGGAGCAGATTGCCGAGCTGTCCAAGCTGCTGGATCTGGGGGAGCAGTCCTTCGACACCTTCTCCCTGGACTACTATTCCCCCCTGCCATTTCCCGGGGAATCCCTCACCCCCCGGGAGAACATGGAGTTCATCTTCGACGTGTGCTCCAGCTATGCCCGGCGGTTCGGGAAGTTCTACTTCCGCAACCTGTTCCTCACCGGCGCGCCGGGGCTGGGCAAGACCTTCCTGTCCGCCTGCATCGCCCGCACCGTGTCGGAGAAGGGCTTCTCCGTGGTGTACGACACGGCGGTGAACATCTTCGCCCGCTTTGAGGAGCAGAAGTTCGCCCGGGACAGGCAGGAGGTGGGGGAGGCCAGGGACGAGACCCGCCGCTACCTGGGCTGTGATCTTCTGATCCTGGACGATCTGGGCAGTGAGCTCACCACCCCCTTTGTCCAGTCGGCCCTGTACACCCTCATCAACGCCCGCCTGACGGCGGACAAGGGGACGGTGATCTCCTCCAACCTGACTATGGATCAGGTGAGGGCCCGCTACACCCCCCAGATCGCCTCCCGCCTGGAGGGGGAGTACCGGGTGCTGCCCTTCTACGGGGAGGACATCCGGCTTTTGCGGAAGCAGAGGCTTTGATACAGACAAAACGACCGGCGGAACGCTCTCCCGTTCCGCCGGTCGTTTTTATGAAAGCGGCTCTTTCAGCGATGTCTCCCCTGATTCCTCACTCAGGTGGTCTTGCTCCCATGTTTTACAAAACAGATTGGCCTGATACAGGTAATTCCTGTACGCCCTTGTCTCTCCGCCTGCCTCAGCCTGCCCGATCCCTCTCATGAGCTCCAGCTTTATGGACAGCAGCTCGCAATTGGAAAACAGCTTCCCTTGGTTCCGCTCATGGAATACATACAAATCCACCGGTACCATTTGATACCTGTGTTCCAGGTAGCGGTAATACGGCAGGCTGTTTTGATCCCAGGAAAGCCGGTAGCAGCATATGTTTTCCCAGTCCCGTACAGGCAGCCCGTTCTTCTGTTGAAATTCCTTTTCTCTCTGAAAGCCGCCTCTGGTTACGGGATTCAGTTTCTCAAATGCCAGCCGCTCCATGGCAAATTCCCGTTTCAGGGCCTCCAAAATTTCCTCGGCGCTGTGCGCTCCGATTGTGATCACGTCCCGAGGCGTCGGACGGCAGCTTCCATTCATGCGGCCTTTTCCCCCCTCAGGCGGTCTGCCCCGACAGCCAGGCCGCAAGCCGCTCCCGGGCGGCCTGTCAGCCGGACAATCCGCTTCCCCGTCCATTTCCAGGCCTTTTTCTCCATGCTTCACCGCCCCTTTCCCGGTTTTTGCCTCCATGGTATCACGGAGTGAAACTGCTGTCAATGCAAAAGCAAAACTCCTGTTAGCAGACAGAGGAGGACGGTTCCCGTCCTCCTCTCAGACTGTCGAAAAACCTCCTGCGAAGGAGTACCTCGCAGAGTTCCTGCGGCCGCAGCCGCAGGAATAAAATCAAAATCCGTCATTTCCGGGGACATGTGCCTCGGAAATGACACTTCTCATGGCGGAAGGGGTGACTTTTTCGCAAGAAAACGAACCCCTTCCGCCATGCAGCCTTTCTCGAAAAAGCGGCTTTGCCGCTTTTTCGACACGCTGTCTGGGGTTGTGCTGCACTGTGCGGCCGGCCCACCCCTGCCCGCTCTCAGCTCAGCAGGGCCTGGTACCCCTCGGCGGAGCCCACCCGTCCCACGGCGGAGAGGGAGGCGTTCTCGAAGCGGAACAGCTCCCGGGCCAGGGTGCGCACGTCCTCCCGGGTCACCGCGTCGTAGGCGGCGATGATCTCGTCGGGGGAGAGCACCTCGCCCATAAGCAGCTCCCCCCGGCCCAGGCTGCTCATATGGGCCTGGGTGGACTCCAGGCCCATGAGCACGTTGGCCTTGGACTGCTCCCGGGCCCGATCCAGCTCGGCCTGGGTGACGCCGTGGTCGGCGAAGTCGCGGATCACGGCCAGGATGGTGTCCAGGGCCTGGCCCTCGGTCTCCTTCCCCAGGGCGGTGTAGACGCCGAAATAGCCGGTGTCGTCGTGGCAGGTGCCGTAGGAGTAGATGGAGTAGCACAGGCCCTTCTGCTCCCGCACCTGCTGGAACAGGCGGGAGGACATGCCGCCCCCCAGGATGGAGGACAGCAGCTGCATCTGGAACCGCCGGGGGTCTGCGAAGGGGATGCCGGGGAAGGCCAGGGTCAGGTGGTTCTGCTCGATGGCCTTCTTCTTCACCGTCACGCCGGGGACGTAGGCGGTGGGGCGCACGGCCCGGCCGGGCCGCCCCTCCAGCCCGGCGAAGCGGTCGGCCAGGGCCTGGGCGTCGGCGTCGGTGAAGCTGCCCGCCAGGGCCACCACGATGCGGTCGGGGCCGTAGTGCTCCCGCTGGTATTCCCGCAGCCAGGCGCCGTCCATCTTCTCCAGGGTGGCCTTCCGCCCCAGGATGGGCCGGGCCAGGGAGGAGCCCTTGAACACCGCCCCGGCCAGCCGCTCGGCGCACAGATCCTCCGGGTTGTCCTCGTACATGCCGATCTCCTCCAGGATGACGCCCCGCTCGGTCTCCACATCGGCATCGTCGAACTTGGAGTGGAAGAACATGTCGCACAGGATGTCCGCCGCCTGGTTCAGGTGGGTGTCCAGCACCCGGGCGTAGAAGCAGGTGCACTCCTTGGTGGTGAAGGCGTTGATCTGGCCCCCCACCGCGTCCATCTCCTCGGCCAGCTCCCCGGCGGTGCGCCGGCCGGTGCCCTTGAAGAGCATGTGCTCGATGAAGTGGGCCGCGCCGTTCTCCGCCGCGCTCTCGTGGCGGGAGCCGGTGCCCACCCAGATGCCCAGGGACGCCGAGCGCACCCCGGGCACGTGCTCCGTCAGAATCCGCACCCCGTTGGGGAGCGTCTTTTTCTCATAAAACAAACGAAATAACCTCGCACTTCTCTGTATTTTCGCGCTCAGGGCTTGTTTGAAAATTGGCGATGTGCCCGGCGGCGAGGGATTTGGGCCCGCCGATTGGGCATGTTGACATTTTCAAGCAAGCCCTAGTATGGACAAAAGCGGGGCGGTTTACGCCCCCCGCAGGGCGATGAACAGCAGAACCACCGCCGTGATGGCCAGGATCAGCGCCAGATACCCCAGCACCTTCTTTTTCATGTCGGGTTCTCCTTTCCCTTCCCATGGTCAACATACTATATCACATTCCGCCCCCAATGTCACACACAAAATAAAAACCGGGCGGGGAAATCCCCCGCCCAGCCTCTCGGGAAAGCGTCAGGCCGCTTTCCCGAGAAAAGTTGCATGGCGGAGGAGACTCGATTTCTTGCGAAATTGTCGTCTCCTCCGCCATGAGAAGTGTCATTTCCGAGGCGCATGTCCCCGGAAATGACGGATTTTCATTTGATTCCCGCGGCTGCGGCCGCGGGAACTCTGCGAGGCTTCCCTCCGGGCCGTGCTTATTTCACCATTTCGCCGGCGGCCTTTTTGGCCTTGATCTCCTTGAGGGCGTCCTTGTAGGACAGGTTGACCCGGCCCTTCTCGTCGATGTCGGTGACCTTGACCCAGATCATGTCGCCGATGTTGACCACGTCCTCCACCTTGTTGACACGGTGGTCGGCCAGCTTGGAGATGTGCACCATGCCGTCCTTGCCGGGGGCCAGCTCCACGAAGGCGCCGAACTGGAGGATGCGCACCACCTTGCCGTAGTACAGCTGCCCCACCTCGGGCACGAACACGATGGTCTCGATGGTCTTCTTGGCCGCGTCGCAGGAGGCCTTGTCGGTGCCCGCGATGTAGATGGTGCCGTCGTCCTCGATGTCGATCTTGGCGCCGGTGTCTGCGCAGATCTTCTGGATGACCTTGCCGCCGGAGCCGATGACCTCGCGGATCTTGTCCACGTCGATCTTCATCTTCACCATCTTGGGGGCGGTGTCGGCCACGTCGGGCCGGGGGGCGGAGATGCAGGGCAGCATGATCTCGTCCAGGATGGCGTAGCGGGCATCCTTGGTGATCTCCAGGGCCTCCTTGATGATCTCGTGGCTCAGGCCGTCGTTCTTGATGTCCATCTGGATGGCGGTGATGCCGGCCTTGGTGCCGGCCACCTTGAAGTCCATCTCGCCGTGGAAGTCCTCCACGCCCTGGATGTCGATGAAGGTCTGGAAGGAGCCGTCGTCGTCCTGGATCAGGCCGCAGGAGATGCCGGCCACGGGGGCGGAGATGGGCACGCCGGCGTCCATCAGGGCCAGGGTGGAGCCGCAGATGGAGCCCTGGGAGGTGGAGCCGTTGGAGCTCAGCACCTCAGACACCACCCGGATGGCGTAGGGGAACTCCTCCACGGGGGGGATCACCGGCTCCAGGGCCCGCTCGGCCAGGGCGCCGTGGCCCTTCTCCCGGCGGTTGGTGGAGCGGGCGGCCCGGGCCTCGCCGGTGGAGTAGGCGGGGAAGTTGTAGTGGTGCATATACCGCTTCTCCTCCTCCTCCCAGATGGTGTCCAGCTTCTGGGAGGCGGAGAGGGTGTTCAGGGTGCAGATGGAGAGCACCTGGGTCTGGCCGCGGGTGAACAGGCCGGAGCCGTGCACCCGGGGCAGGACGCCCACCTCGGCGGCCAGGGGGCGGATCTCGTTCTTCTGGCGGCCGTCCACACGGTGGCCCTCCAGCAGCCAGGCCTTGACGATCTTCTTCTGGAACTTGTAGGTGATCTCCTCCAGGTACTTGTCCATCTCGGGATAGTCCTCCAGGAAGAGCTCGTGCCAGTGCTCGATGAGGGCGTTCCAGCGCTCCTCCCGGACGTTCTTGTCGTCGGTGTCCATGGCGGCCTTGGCCTCGTCCATGGTGGCCTCCACGATCTTGTCGAAGAGCTCCTGGTCGAAGTCGGCGTGGTCGTAGGTCATCTTCTCCTTGCCGATCTCGGCCACGATGGAGTTGATGAAGGCCACCTGGGCCTTGATCTCCTCGTGGGCCTTCACAATGGCCTCATACATGATGTCGTCGGGGATCTCCTTGGCGCCGGCCTCGATCATGATGACCTTCTTCTCGGTGGCGGCCACGGTCAGATCCAGCTGGGAGGCGTGCTTCTGCTCGTTGGTGGGGTTCATGACGATCTGGCCGTCCACATAGCCCACCTCCAGGCAGCCGATGGGGCCGGCCCAGGGGATGCAGGAATAGGCCAGGCAGGCGGACACGCCGATCATGGCGGTCACCTCGGGGGAGCAGTCACGATCCACGCTCATGACGGTGGCGGTGACCACCACGTCGTTGCGGAAGTCGTAGGGGAACAGGGGGCGGATGGAGCGGTCGATCACCCGGCTGGCCAGCACGGCGGGCAGGGAGGGCTGCCCCTCCCGGCGCATGAAGGAGCCGGGGATGCGGCCCACGGCGTACAGCTTCTCCTCAAAGTCCACGCTCAGAGGGAAGAAGTCCACCCCGTCCCGGGGACGGGGGGCCACGGTGACGGCCACCAGCACGGTGGTCTCGCCGTAGGTCACCATGGCGGAGGCGGAGGCCAGCTCGGCCACCTTGCCCACGTCGATGGTCAGGGGGCGGCCCGCCACCTCGGTCTTGTAGACATGGCGGTTGGTAAATTCCTTGTGCTTGATGATGGTTGACATGTGGGGGATTCCTCCTTTTTATCCTGGGTTTTGGCGCTCCCACACATCAGAGCCGTGCTCGTTTTAGCATTTGAACCCACGTCCGGCCCGCCGGGCCCAGGTTCAACTGCTAAAAGGCGCGCTCTGACGGATGGGAAGAAGGGGTGGCACGGTGTCCCGCGCCACCCCCTGATTCGTTGTTGTCACGCTGCGGCGGCTGCACGACGGACAACTGCTCAACACTCCGCGAAAAATGCCGTTGGCGTTCCGCCAACCTGTTTTTTCGTCTGCGTGTTTCGCTGTTGTCCTGCTCCGCACGCCTCCGCGCTTCTTCTTACTTCCGGATGCCCAGCTTGGCGATGATGGCGCGGTAACGCTCCACGTCCTTCTTGGCCAGGTAGTCCAGCATCTTGCGGCGCTTACCGACCATCTTCAGCAGGCCGCGGCGGCTGTGGTTGTCGTGGATGTGCACCTTCAGGTGCTCAGTCAGCTCCTGGATGCGGGCGGTGAGAATGGCAATCTGCACCTCGGGAGAGCCTGTGTCAGTGGGATGGGTGCGGTTGGCCTCAATGACGGCCGTCTTTTCGTCCTTGCGAATCATGCTTGTGGTTCCACCTTTCATACAATGTGCCCGGGGCTGCGTGACCGGCCGGTGAGAGCCAGGAGACGAAGCCGGGGGTAAGTTGAGTCGCCTGTTCACAGGCTGTAGTAGTTTACCATATTCTATTCCCCTTGTAAAGGGGTCATTCCCAAAATTGCGGGGAATTTCCGGCAAAAACAGCGATTTCGACCACGCCATCCAACCGTAGGACGCGGCATCCCTGACGCGCCGCTCGTTTACCGGTGCTCCCCCGGTGGAGCGCCGCTTTTTTGAAGGTGGCTTTGCTGGATTTCTATCGGAAGCGCCCCCGGCGCCTCCGACGCGGCGGGCGCCCCCTCGGCTCGGGGCGGGCGACCACAGGTCGCCCCTACGGACGGCGCGCCGAGTCGTCGCGCCCCACGGATAGCGGTGGCTGGGCGGGCATCCGGGAACCCCTCATCCGCCCCGAAAGAAGCCGGGCGGCGCGCCGAGTCGTGACCTTCCGCGATTTTACAAAATAATTACTTGACCTCTATTGACAATCATATGATTGTTTAGTATAATCAAGCCACAGCATGAAAGGAGTGGATGATATGGCCAAGACGCTGCCCGGCACCACCATCCCGGTGGACTGGAGCCGTCCGGAGGAGGCCGAGACCCGGCTCAACTCCCTCTTTTTGGCGGGTGGGCTGATGCTCTCCCAGGTGGCCAGCCTGACGGGGCTGGAGCCCTATGTGATCCAGAACTGGGTGCGCCGGGGCTTTGCGGCCCCGCCGGAGCGCAAGCGGTATTCCCGCCGCCAGTTCTGCCGCATTGTCCTCATCAACATGCTGAAGGACTCCATGCAGCTGGACAAGATCTGCACCCTGCTCTCCTATGTGAACGGAGAGCTGGACGACGAGTCGGACGATCTGATCGACGACGCCCAGCTGTACCTCTATTTTGTGCGCCTGGTGGTTCTGGTGGAGCGGAAGAACCCCACCGGGCCGGAGGAGGCCGCGCAGTGGTGCCGCGCGGCGGTGGAGGACTACCAGGAGCCGGTTCCGGGCGCCCGGAACCGGGTGGCCCGCTGCCTGCACGTGATTCTGACGGCCTACCTGGCCGCCCGGCTCAAGCAGGAGGCGGAGGCCCTCCTGTCCGCCCTGACCTGAGGCGTCCCGATCCAGCGGCGGGACGGCTTTCCGGCCCCTGCCGCTGTTTTCAGATACATCCCTGAAGTTCCCTGAATTTTTCGCCTGAGAGAAAGGAGGCGCGCGTCCATGGCAGCCTGGTGGCAGTCCCTCACTGCCCTGGAACACATTCTGCTCTACATCGCCGTCCCCGCCACGCTGGTGCTGATCATCCAGACCGTCCTGCTCTTCGCCGGCGGCGTGTTTGACAGCGACGGCGCCGGGGAGGGAGACGGCGGCCTTGACCACGACGGCCTTGACCACGACGGCTTCGACCACGCGGACAGCCACTTCGACGTGGGCGGCCACGACGCTCCCCCCGGCGGCGACGGCTCCGACCTGACCCCCGACCACTCCGGCGGCCCCGACAGCGGCCTGCACCTGTTCACGGTGCGGGGCGTGGTGGCCTTCCTGGTGCTCTTCGGGTGGGGCGGCCTGTGCCTGTGCCAGGTGGGGATGCCCGGCTTCCTGGCCGTCTTTCTGGCCGTGCCCATCGGCTTTGCCGGCATGGTGGGCATCGCCCTGGCGGTACGCCAGGCGGTGCGCCTCCAGTACGACGGAACCCTGGATCTGCGCAACGCCGTGGGCCTGGCCGGCCAGGTGTACCTCACCGTGCCCCCCGCCCGGACGGGGGAGGGCAAGGTGATGGTGACGGTGCAGGAGCAGCTGCGGGAGCTGGACGCCCGCACCGATTCCCCTCAGCCCATCCCCACGGGCAGCGCCGTCCGGGTGACCGGCCTGGCCGGCCGGGACATCCTGCTGGTGGAGCCCGCCCCCGCGTCATCCGGGCAGCAAGAAAAGCAAGAAGAATAGAAAGCAAAGGAGGAAAGCTCATGTTTGACAGTATCTTCGGCATGATTCTGGTCTGTGTCATCGTCCTCATCGTCTTTTCCCTGCTGGTGTTCATCATCAAGCGGTACAAGAAGTGCCCCTCCGACCGGGTGATGGTCATCTACGGTAAGGTGGGCAGCAACAAGGACGGCTCCACCCGCAGCGCCAAGTGCATCCACGGCGGCGCGGCCTTCATCTGGCCGGTGATCCAGGCCTATGAGTTCCTGGATCTGACCCCCATGTCCATCTCGGTGGATCTGGAGAACGCCCTGTCCCGCCAGAACATCCGCATCAACGTGCCCAGCCGGTTCACCGTGGGCGTGTCCACCGAGCCCGGCGTGATGCAGAACGCCGCCGAGCGCCTGCTGGGCCTGAAGCTCCAGGAGATCCAGGAGCTGGCCAAGGACATCATCTTCGGCCAGCTGCGCCTGGTCATCGCCACCATGGACATCGAGGAGATCAACACCGACCGGGACAAGTTCCTGGAGGCCGTCTCCCGCAACGTGGAGGGGGAGCTGAAGAAGATCGGCCTGCGGCTCATCAACGTCAACGTCACCGACATCTCCGACGAGAGCGGCTACATCGACGCCCTGGGCAAGGAGGCCGCCGCCAAGGCCATCAACGACGCCAAGAAGAACGTGGCCGAGCGGGATCGCGACGGCTCCATCGGCGAGGCCAACGCCCGCAAGGATCAGCGCGTCCAGGTGGCCCAGGCCGACGCCACCGCCATCCAGGGTGAGAACGCCGCCAAGGTGGAGGTGGCCATGTCCAACGCCCAGCGCCGGGAGAAGGAGGCCGAGGCCACCCGCATCGCCACCGCCGCCGAGAAGATCGCCGCCGCCCAGGCCCTGGAGGAGGCCTACGCCGCCGAGCAGAAGGCCGAGGAGGCCCGCGCCCAGCGCGAGAAGGCCACCCAGGAGGCCGACGTCATCGTCCGCACCGAGATCGACAAGCGCCGCATGGAGCTGGAGGCCGAGGCCGAGGCCGAGCAGATCCGCCGGAAGGCCCGGGGCGAGGCGGACGCCATCCTGGCCAAGATGCAGGCCGAGGCCCAGGGCGCCCAGGAGATCCTGCTCAAGCAGGCCGACGGCCTGCGGCAGATCGTCTCCGCCGCCGGCGGCAACGCCGACAGCGCCGTGCGCCTGATGCTGGCCGACAAGATGGAGGAGCTGATGCGCATCCAGGTGGACGCGGTCAAGAACATCAAGATCGACAAGGTCACCGTCTGGGACGGCGGCGAGGGCAGGGACGGCAAGACCGCCACGGCGGGCTTTGTCTCCGGCCTGATGAAATCCATCCCCCCCATGAACGAGATGTTCGACATGGCGGGCATGCAGCTGCCCCAGTTCCTGGGCACCAGCAAGGCCGGCGAGGCCGCCCCCGCCCAGCCCGAGGCGCCCAAGGCCCCGGAGGCCCCCAGGGCCGCCGAGGCGCCCGCGGAGGCCGCGGAGCAGTAACCGACCCCATACAGCCGCCCCCGGAGCCGTGCTCCGGGGGCGGCTTTTTGCCTTGCCCGCCGGCCCGGTCGAAAAATTTGGGTTGTCTGCGGCGGCGGGATGGTGTAAACTGATCCCGGCCGCGCCGCCCGGAAAGGGCCGCCGGCAATAAAGGAGGATTACCACCCATGAAACTGAACCGTCTCTTGTGCGCCGGAGTGTGCGGCGCGGTGCTGCTGGCGGGGCTGTCCGCCTGCGCCCCCGAGGCGCCCCAGGCCGATCCCGACGACATCGCCTACCAGGCCGCCGGCATCTCCCGGGACACGGTGCTCTTCACCGTGGACGGCACCGAGGTCACCGCCGACGAGTACCTGTTCTGGCTGCTCCAGAGCGTGGCCGCCGCCAAGCAGAGCGGCTATCTGACCGACGACAACGCCTGGGAGGAGGAGATCAACGGCACCCCCACGGCGGAGTACCTGCGTGAGGACGCCCTGAACACCAGCATTCTCTACACCACCGTGGCCAACCATGCCGCCGCCGAGGGCATCACCCTCAGCCAGGAGGACGAGGACGCCATGGACACCGAGCTGGAGACCCTGACCCAGAACCTGGACACCTACTACGGCATGACCTACCAGGAGTACCTGGATCAGCAGTGCATCAGCGACGCGGCCTTCCGCAAGCTCAACAGCGTGGCCTACCTGGCCCAGGATCTCCAGGCCGCCCTGGAGGAGCGGGGCGAGTTTGAGGCCGGTGAGGCCGATCTGGACGCCATGATCGAAGAGGCCGGCTACACCAGGGCCAAGCACATCCTGCTGGCCTTCCCCACCAACGAGGACGGCTCCGCCGCCACCGACGAGCAGAAGGCCGCCGTGCTGGAGGAGGCCAACCAGCTCCTCGCCCAGATCCGCGCCGCCGCCGACCCCGCCGCGGAGTTTGACGCGGTGATGAACCAGCGCAGCGACGACGGCCGGGACGAGAACGGCGATTTGTACATGCCGGAGGGGTACACCTTCTACGGCGACGGCTACCTGGCCGACGGCACCGGCGCCCTGGTCAGCGAGTTTGTCAACGCCGCCAAGGCCCTGGCCGTGGGGGAGATCAGCGACCCGGTGGAGACCTCCTACGGCTACCACATCCTGATGCGGGAGGACTTCACCGACGAGGAGCGGCAGCAGCTGCGGGACTCCATGGCCTCCATCTACCCCAACTACGCCATGAACCAGCGCAATGAGGAGTGGATCGCCGAGGCGGTGGTGGAGACCACCCCCGCCTATGAGGCGCTGGATCCCCACGCCTTCTACGTGAACATGGCGGAGATGGCCCAGGCCTGGCAGGCAGAGCGGGAGGCCGAGCAGGCCGCCCAGGCCACCGCCTCCCCCGCGGCGGAGAGTGAGACTCCCGCCGCGGAGACCGAGACCCCGGCAGTTGAATCCGAAACCCCTGCCCCGGCGGAGACCTCCTCCGCCGAATAGACGAAATTCCCTTTGCACTTCTCTTTGCGCAATGCAGGCGCAGCGCCCGGGGGGCGCTGCGCCTGAGACTGTCGAAAAAGTGGCTTTTGCCACTTTTTCGAGCAGGATGCAGTCCGCCGCGCGCAGGATTTGTCCGATTCAGGCGGACAAATCCCACACTTGCGGCCTGAGAAGTGTTTTCTCCGACGCACATGTCGCCGGAGAAAACAGATTCCCATTTTTTCGCGCCTGCGGGCGCGAACTCTGCGAGACTTTTTCGACACGCTGAGGCGCAGCGCCCGGGGGCGCTGCGCCTGCTGTTTTTCCGTTTTGAAATTATCGTTTCAAATATATCATCTATCGTTGATAGTAAAAATCCAAAGTTGTGTCAATCTATAGCTAAAGTTAAACCATTGAGGAGGGCACCATGGAGGATTTTGAAAAGAAGCAGATGATGAAGGATGTGGGGGCGCGGGTATACGACCTGCGGACGGCAGCGCACATGAGCCGGGAGGCCCTGGCCGAACAGCTGAACATCACCCCCCAGTATGTCAGCGAGATTGAGCAGGGAAAGAAGTGCATGAGCATGTCCATCTTCGCGGAGCTGGGCCGGGTGTTCCACCGGGGGCTGGACGAGCTGGCCTGGGGCAAGACGCCGGCGGATCCCGGCCTTGACCGGCTGGTGCGCCACCTGCGGGAGCTCTCCCCGGTAGACCGGGATATGGCCATCCACATCCTGCGCCTGACCTTCCGCTCCATCCAGGAACTGGGGCCGGAGCAGTAATGGCGGCGGAGCTGCGGGTACTGGTGGTGGAGGATCAGGAGGAGACCCGTCTGCTCTCCGCAGCCCTGCTGGAGCGCCACGGCCTGCGGGTGTGCGGCCTGGCCCGGGACGGGCTGGAGGCCCTGGCCCGCATCCGGACGGAGCGGCCCGACGCGGTGGTGCTGGATCTGATCCTGCCCGGGCTGGACGGGCTGGGCCTGCTGCGGGCCCTGGGCCGGCGGGACGGCGGCCCCGTGGTGGTGGTGACCTCCCAGATCTCCGATCCCGCGGTGTCCAGCCTGGCCTGCCGCCTGGGGGCCAACTACTACTATATCAAGCCGGTGAATTTTGAGGAGCTGGCCAGCCTGCTGCGCTCCATCTGCCCCGGCCCCCGGGTGCGGGCGGCCCGGGCCATGCTGGAGGAGATGGGGGCCGCCGGCCTGGGGCTGGAGGCGGCGGCCCTCACCGCCGGGGCCCTGGCCGCCGGCGGGGCGGAGTCTCTCCCCCTGAAGGCGGCCTATGCCGCCGCCATGGCCGCCCAGCACACCAGCTACGCCTGCGTGGAGAAGAACATCCGCGCCATGGTGGGCCGCCTCCACCGGGCGGGCGGCGCCCCCTATGCCCGCCTCATGGGCGGCCTGCCGCCGGAGCGGCCCAGCAACGACGCCTTCCTCCGCCGCCTGGCGGGGCGTCTGCCGGAAATGTGACGGCCCGGCGGGATTCCCCCAAAATCGGACGGGCCCTCTGCTATACTGGAGTCCAGAAATTGGAAAAATCCAGGAAGTGAGGGAACAGACGATGGGCGCATGGCATACATACAGCGCACAGCAGGCCATAGCAGAGCTGGAGACCGACCGAACCCGGGGCCTGACCCAGGGGGAGGCGGAGCGGCGGCTGGAGCGGTACGGCCCCAACCGGCTGGAGGGGGGAAGGCGGCCGGGGCTCCTCCGCCGCCTGTGGGGGCAGCTCACCGACCCCATGGTGCTGGTGCTGCTGGCGGCGGCGGGGCTGAGCCTGTGGGCCAGCGGGGGGGAGGACTGGCTGGACGCGGCCATCATCCTGGTGATCGTGGTGGTCAACGCCTGCATCTCCCTGTCCCAGGAGGACAGCGCGGAGAAGGCCCTGGCGGCCCTGCGGGACATGTCCGCCCCCCTGGCCCGGGTGGTGCGGGACGGGAAGCTGATCCGGCTGGAGACGGACAGGCTGGTGCCCGGCGACATCATTCACCTGGAGGCGGGGGATCTGGTGCCCGCCGACGCCCGCCTGCTGGAGGCGGCGGGCCTCCAGGCCGACGAGAGCGCCCTCACCGGCGAGTCCGCGCCGGTGAGCAAGGGGGTGCTGGCCGCCCTGCCGGAGGACACCCCCCTGGCGGAGCGGGCCAACCTGGTGATGGCCTCCACGGTGCTCACCCGGGGGCGGGCCGCGGCGGTGGTCATTGCCACCGGCATGGACACGGAGGTGGGCCGCATCGCCGGCCTGCTGCTGGATCAGGAGGAGGGGGAGACCCCCCTGCAGAAGAAGATGGCGGAGATCTCCAGGGCCCTGTCCTTCGTGTGCCTGTGCGTGTGCGCGGTGATGTTCGGGGTGGGCCTGCTCCAGGGCCGGGGGATGCTGGACATGTTCCTCACCGCCGTGTCCCTGGCGGTGGCCGCCATCCCCGAGGGCCTGCCCGCCATCGTCACCATCGTGCTGGCCCTGGGCGTGGGGCGCATGGCAAAGCGCCGGGCCATCGTCAAAAAGCTCCCCGCCGTGGAGACCCTGGGCTGCGCGGGGGTGATCTGCTCGGACAAGACGGGCACGCTCACCCAGAACAAAATGACCGTGGTGGAGGTGTGGACGCCCCGCCCGTCGGGGCGGGAGACCGCCCTCACCATCGGGGCTCTTTGCTCCGACGCCGCCCTGACCTGGAAGGGGAGGGAGCCGGTGAGCACCGGCGACCCCACCGAGGCGGCCCTGGTGACCGCCGCCGCCAAAGAGGGCCTGGACAAGAACGAGCTGGAGGGGGCGTGGCCCCGGCGGGGGGAGCTGCCCTTCGACTCGGAGCGCAAGCTGATGACCACCGTCCACGCCAAGCCCGGCGGGGGGTACCGGGTGTGCGTCAAGGGGGCCCCCGACGTGCTCTCTCGCCGGTGCAGGCTGGATTCCGCCGCCGCCCGGCGGCTGGAGGCGCGCAACGAGGCCATGGCCTCCCGGGCCCTGCGGGTGCTGGGGGTGGCGTACAAGGATCTGGCCCTCCTGCCGGCCCAGCTCAGCAGCGCCGTGCTGGAGCAGGGCCTCACCTTCGCCGGCCTCATCGGCATGATCGACCCGCCCCGGCCAGAGGTAAAGGCGGCGGTGGAGCGGTGCTTTGCCGCCGGCATCCGGCCGGTGATGATCACCGGCGACCACAAGCTCACCGCCGTTGCCATCGCCCGGGAGCTGGGCATCTGCCGCCCCGGCGACCTGGCCCTCACCGGCGACGATCTGGACTTTCTCCCCCAGGAGGTGCTGGAGGAGGAGGTGGACAAATTCTCCGTCTATGCCCGGGTGTCGCCGGAGCACAAGATGCGCATCGTCCAGGCGTGGCAGGCCCGGGGGAAGGTGGCGGCCATGACCGGCGACGGGGTCAACGACGCCCCCGCCCTCAAGGCCGCCGACATCGGCTGCGCCATGGGCCTGAGCGGCACCGACGTGGCAAAGGGTGCGGCGGACATGATCCTCACCGACGACAACTTCGCCACCATCGTCGCCGCCGTGGAGGAGGGCCGGGGCATCTACGCCAACATCAAGAAGGCCATCCACTACCTGCTCTCCTGCAACATCGGGGAGATCCTCACCATCTTCTGCGCCACCCTGTTCCGCTTCCCCCAGATGCCCCTGGCGCCGGTGCAGCTGCTGTGGCTCAATCTGGTCACCGACTCCCTGCCCGCCCTGGCCCTGGGGGTGGAGCCGGTGGAGGAGGGGGCCATGGCCCGGCCCCCCCGGGATCCCCACGCCTCCCTCTTCGCCCACGGCTTCGCCCGCCGCCTGGCCTGGCAGGGGGCGATGGTGGGGGCCCTCACCCTGGCGGCCTGGCTGCTGGGGGGCTGGGTGCTCCCCGGCCCCGCCGCCCCCATGGCCGCCGCCAACACCATGGCCTTCGCCACCCTCACCCTCTCCCAGCTCTTCCACGCCTTCGACGTGCGCAGCGAGGAGGCCTCCCTGTTCCACATCGGGGTGTTCTCCAACCCGGCCATGAACCGCGCCTTCCTCATCGGCCTGGTCATGCAGCTGGCGGTGCTCTGCGTGCCCCCCCTCCAGGCGGTGTTCCGCACCGTGCCCATGAGCCCCATCCAGTGGGCGGCGGTGCTGGCCCTGGCGGTGACGCCGGTGGCGGTGTGCGAGTGCGCCAAGGCCATCGCCCGCCGCCGCGCCCGGCCCAAAAAGCGGCGCCCGGCGGAGAAGATCCCCGCCGGGCGCCCATAGCACTTCCATTCCGGGCAGTCCTGCCCGGAATTTTTTTGTGTTTTTCTGCAACCAAATGCCCCGCCGGCGCGTGTATCAGGTAGAATAGGATGGAAAGGAGGGAGGGCCGTGGACGGCGAAAACTGGCGGGAGCCGGCGGAGCTGGCGAGGGCCTACGCCCCGGCCATCTACCGCCTGGCCTACGCCCGGACGGGCAGCCGGGCCGACGCGGAGGACATCATGCAGGAGGTGTTCGTCCGCCTGCTGCGGGCCGGGCCGGACTTTGCCGACCGGGCGCACGCCCGGGCCTGGCTGCTGCGGGTGGCGGCCAACTGCGCCAACGACTGGTTCCGCGCCCCCTGGCGGCGGCGGGAGGGGCCCCTGATGGACTCCCTGCCCGCCCCGGAGCACGAGGACGGCGGCGTGGTGGAGGCGGTGCTGGCTCTGCCCGCCAAGTACCGGACGGCTGTGCACCTGTACTACTACGAGGAGCTGAGCGTGGCGGAGATCGCCAAAATCACCGGCAAAAGCGAGAGCGCGGTGAAGTCCCGGCTGTTCCGGGCCCGGGCCATGCTGCGGGAGGCGCTGAAGGAGGACGACGATGTTTCAGAGCGACTATAGGCGGGAGATGGACAGCCTGGCCCCCGGCTCGGCGGCTATGGAGCGGCTGGAGGAGCTGCTGGCAGAGGGCCCGGCAGAGGGGAAAAGGCCACGGCGGCGGCTGGGCCGGCGGGCCGCCCTGGCCCTGGCCCTGTGCGGGGCGCTGACCGCCACCGCCCTGGCGGCGGGGCCCTCCATCCGGCAGGCGCTGTCGGCCCACCTGGGGTCTTTTGCCCCCTACGGCCAGGCGCTGGAGGGCACTGCCACGGTCAACGGCGTGGAGATCCGCCTGCTGGAGGCTGTCACCGACGGGTACAGCGCCCGGGTCTACTACACCCTCACCGACCTGGAGGGGGGCCGGTTCAACGACCACACCGCCGTGGGCGGCGGCATCTCCGCCGAAAACCTGGGGGCCGTCGCCCGGTTCGGGGGCGGGGTGATTTCCTGCGACCCGGACACAGATACCCTGCTGGTGGAAAAGCTGCTCTTCGGCGCGGACTTCAGCCAGCCCGCCGCGCTGACCGTCGGCTCCGCGGACTCCTCCCGGCGGACTTTTGACGCGGTGCTCCCCGTAACGCTGCCCGAGAAGCCCATTCAGACCACCCTTGTGGACGGCAGGGCCGTGGCCCTGCCGGGGCAGAATACGGTGACCGACCCGGACAACGGCGACTATGTCCTCTCCGCTGTGGGCTTCGACGGGGAAGGCCGGTTCCACGCCCTGGTGCTCTTTGACGAGCAGTTCCACGATCTGACAGGCGATGCCTATCCCTACATCCCCGGCGCGGAGGGCATCGACCGATACCCCGGGGAGACCGAGTGGGTGAAGGTGGAGCACGGCGAGGACACCATCACCACCGGCGTGACGCCGGAGCAGGTGGAATACGTGTTCGTCAGCGGCTCCTACCACGGCCCCGAGGAGCCCATCCCCCTCAACGTCACCTTCCCGCTGGAACTCCAGCCGGTGGACGCCTGGGAACAGGCTCCGGGCCGGGCCATAGGCGGTGTGCAGGTGGAGAAAATCCACCTGTCCCCCCTGAGCCTGGCGGTGTTCTACCGGGACAGCCCGGAGAGCAGCGTGGGCCATGTGGTGCTCACCCGGAAGGACGGCACACAGGTACCCCTGCGCATCCAGATCGGCGGGGCGGCCATCGGGGAAGATGCCGGCCTGCGCTATGACTTCTGGTCTTTTGACGAGCCGGTGGAGCTGGACGACATCGCCTCCATTACCATCCGGGGGGAGACCATCTCCCTGCCGTAGGGCGCGGCATCCCTGACGCGCCGCCCGTGCGGGCCTGCCCGGCCGGGGCCCCGCCGAAGCCCAGCGAAGCGGGTTCGGTGGGGAGAAGGAGGCCCAGCGGAGGGAATGAGCTTTCGCGTTTACGCGGAAGCGAACGATCCGCAGCTTGGGCCGACGCCGTAACGCCCCCTCGGCTCGGGGCGGGCGACCGCAGGTCGCCCCTACGGATATAATTACCACAACCACCAAAGTTTTTCGGAGGCATGGCACCGATGGCGGCCCGGCGGGCCAAGTTGGTACAGCGCAGTAGCTTTCAGGGCTTGCAGGGTAATCCCGATGCGTGCCGCCCGAGGCGCGGCAGCGCCTGTAACATGAGAGACAATAAAACGGGCGGCGATGCGCGGCTGGTCTTTGCAGGCCAAACGCAGCGCACCGCCGCCATGAACCCCCGTTTTTTGGGGGGCGCCGGGGGGAAGATTCCCCCCGGCCCTTTCTTTACCACCGCTTTCTTCGGAAAGAAAGCGGTGCCCCGGCCGGGCAGGCCCGCCCCCGGGGGGATGGCCCCCATTGGCAGATTATTTCCCCACGAATTTATGGGCCTCGTTGACGGCCCGCTCCACGGCGTTGAGGATGTTCTGGTAGCCGGTGCAGCGGCACAGGTGGCCGGAGATGAGCTTGCGCAGCTCGTCCCGGGTGTACTGCTTGCCGGAGCCCACGATCTCCACAGCGGACATGATGATGCCGGGGGTGCAGAAGCCGCACTGGACGGCGGCCTCCTCCACGAAGGCCCTCTGGATGGGGGAGAGGCCCCCGTCGGGATCCTGGAGGCCCTCCACGGTGAGGATGGTCTTTCCCTGGGCCCACACGGACAGGTAGATGCAGGAGTCGATGGCCTCCCCGTCCACCAGGACGGTGCAGGCCCCGCACTCCCCCACCTCACAGCCCTTCTTCACGCTGGTCAGGCCCAGCCGCTCCCGCAGGGTGTCGGCCAGAGACTCCCGGGGGTCGATGCCGATCTCCACCGGCTTGTTGTTCACAGTGCAGCGCAGAATCTCGATCATACGTCGGCGCCTCCCTTCCGGGCCGCCTCCCGCAGGGCGCGGGGGGAGAGCTCCTCAATGAGCTGGATGCGGAATTCCTTGGACGCCCGCCAGCTGGTGCGGGGGTTCACGTCGGCCAGGGCGGCCTTGCCGATGACGGCGATGGCCTCCTCGATGGGCAGGCCCCGCACCGCCGCCTCGGCGGAGGGGGCGCGCATGGGCACCGGCCCGGCCACGCCGAAGGCCAGGGCCGCGTCGTCCACCGTCTTTTTGTCGTCGGTGAGCTTCACCAGGCAGCTCACCCCCAGGGTGGCGATGTCCATGGCGGCTCGCTGTGCGTATTTGATGTAGTGGCCGGTATACCCTGCGTAGTTGTCGCGGGGGATGATGATCTTCACCAGCAGCTCGTAGGGGGCCAGGGCCACCCTGCCCACCCCCTGGTACCACTCGGAGATGGGCACGTCCCGCTCCCCCTTGGGGCCCCGCACCCGCAGCACCGCGTCCAGGGCCACCAGGGTGGAGGCCGTGTCGGCGGAGGTGATGCCGTTGCACACGTTGCCGCCGATGGTGCCCGCGGCCCGCAGCTGGGGCCCGCCGGCCATGTCCGCCGCCTCCCCCAGCACGGGGACGGTCTGGCGGATCACGTCGGAGAAGGTCACCCCCCGGAAGGTGGTGAGGGGGCCGATCTCCACGTCGCCGCCGGGGGAGAGGGTGACGCCGGAGAGCTCGCCGGTGAGATTGTGGATGGACACCAGGGAGCAGCCCGCCAGCTTGCCCTCCCGGATCTTGATGAGCACGTCGGTGCCCCCGGCGATCACGAGGGCGGAGGGGTCGGCCTGGAGGGCCCGGATGGCGTCGTCCACCGACGTGGCCTGATAGATGGATTGGATGTCATACATGGCTCAGATCAGCCCTCCTCTCTGAAATTCCTCCACCATGTGCTGAGGGCTCATGGGCAGGGAGTTCACCGCCACGCCGGTGGCGTAGAGCACCGCGTTGCGCACGGCGGGGGCCACGGGGATGGCGGGGGGCTCGCCCAGGGCCTTGTTGCCGAAGGGGCCGGAGGGGTCAACCGTCTCCACGAACAGGGCCTTCAGCTCCGGGTGATCCATGGCGGTGGGCAGCTTGTAGTCCAGCAGGTTGCCGTTGAGCAGCCGGCCGGTCTTTGGGTCGAACTTCATCTCCTCGCTGAGGGCGTAGCCCAGCCCCATGCTCATGCCGCCGTGAACCTGGGCCTCGGCCAGCTGGGGGTTGATCAGCCTGCCGGAGTCGTGGACGTTGACGATGCGCAGCACCTTGATCTTGCCCACGGGAATGTCCACCTCCACCTCGGCGAAACAGCAGCCGAAGGCGAAGGTGTTGTCCTTGCAGTGGTTGGTGTCCTCGGCGGTGATGTGCACCGAGTGCTCCAGGGAGTAGAAGGCGTTGAGGGCCAGGTCGGCCAGGGAGATGAGCTTCTCCCCGCTGCCGTCGGCGATGTGCCGGTGGAGGATGGTCAGGCCGTCGGCGTCGGGGAAGAGCTCGGCGGCGTAGGAGAGGAGCTTGGCCCGGAACTCCTCCCCCACCTTCTTGATGGCCTTGCCGGTGACGTAGGTCTGCCGGGAGGCGTAGGCCCCGGTGTCAAAGGGGGCGGTGTCGGTGTCCTGGAAGGAGATGATGTGCACGTCCTCGGTGGGGATGCCGATGGCCTGGGCGGCCATCTGGGAGAACACGGTGTCGCCCCCCTGGCCGATCTCGGTGGCCCCCAGGTGGAGCTGTACCGTGCCGTCCTGGTTGAGCACCATGCGGGCGGAGGAGGTCTCCAGGGAGATGGGGTACACGCCGGTCTTGTAGGAGAAGCAGGCCATGCCCACCCCCCGGCGCACCGGGCCGGTCTGGTTTTTGTACTTCTCCCGCAGCTCGTCCCAGCCGATGTACGCCGCGCCCTTGTCGATGCACTCCCGCAGGGCGGTGGAGTGGCAGGTGATGCCGTTGAAGGGGTCTACATAGCCCAGGGGCATGGCGTTTTTCTTGCGGAACTCCAGGGGATCCAGCCCCATTTCCCGGGCAATGTCCTCCATAAAGCACTCGGAGGCGAAGTTGCACTGGGGGATGCCGTACCCCCGCATGGCGCCGGGGGCGGGCCGGTTGGTGTAGACGGTGAGGGCCTGGGCGTGGTGGCCGATCTGGTCTAAGTACAGCTGGCGGTAGCCGGTGACGGCGTTGGCCACGATGGCGTTGCCGTGGGAGGCGTAGCCCCCCTGGTTGGACACGGCCTTGCAGTACCGGGCCATGAGGGTGCCGTCCTCGTCCACCGCCGCGGCCACGTCAAAGGAGATGGGGTGGCGGGAGCGGGTGTTCTGGAAGGTCTCCTCCCTGGAAACGTCCAGGCGCACGCACCGGCCCCCCACCTGGGTGGTGAGCCAGGCGTTGAGGGGCTCGTAGAGCACCTCCTGCTTGTTGCCGAAGCCGCCGCCGATGTAGGGCTTGACCACCCGGATGGAGCCCCAGCCGATGCCCAGGGCCTGTCCGATCACCCGGCGGACGATGTGGGGGATCTGGGTGGAGGTGACCACCGTAATGCGCCCTGACTCCATGTAGGCGAAGGAGACCGGGTTTTCGATGTGGCAGTGCTGCACCTGCTGGGTCTCATAGTGCCCCTGGAACTGGCGGAATTTAGGGCTGGACAGCACGTCCTCCACGGTCTCAAACTCCCCGCCCCGGATGGGGGTGCGGAGATCCATCCGGGCCAGCACGTTGTCCGGGTGCTCCTCGTGGATGGGGGGGAACCCCTCGGCCATGGCCCCCTCCGGCTCCAGGGCCACGGGGTACTCCTCGTACTCCACCCTGATCAGCTTCAGCGCCCGGTGGGCGGTGATCAGATCCTCCGCCACCACGGCGGCGATGTCGTCCCCGTAGATGCGCACGCGGCGGTTGAGCAGCTTCCGGTCGGCCACGTCCTGGTGGGCCGCCTCCACGCTCCAGGGGTGGCCGGGGGTGGGGTACTGGATGTCCGGCACGTCAAAGCAGGTGAGCACCTTCACCACCCCGGGCAGGGCCTGGGCCTCCGAGATATCCATGGATTTCACCCAGCCGTTGGCGATGGTGCTGTGGAGCACCGCCGCCTCCAGCACGGGATGGGGGCAGAGGTCGTCGGTATACTTGGCGCGGCCGGTGACCTTGTCGGCCGCGTCCACGCGGGGGATGCTTCTTCCGACTTCCATAAAAAAGCGCGCCTCCTTTCTGTTTGGCACCACCAGTATACCGCAACGGCGGGCAAAAGGGAAGGAGAACTTCCCGGCCGGCCGGCATGGCTCTCCGGCCCGGGCCATATACTGTTCAGGGCGCGGGCGGAATCTTCTCATGTTCTTTTTTCATGAAAAGCGATTGAAAGACCCGGGCTCCTGTGCTACACTGCTTTTATCCGTGATGGGGCGGGTCTCCGCCGGAGGTGAGGGCGCTGCAGCTGATCACCGTCTTTGCCGTCCTGCTGGTCATCGGGGTGTCCGGCGCCCTGTACATCGGAATATCCTCCCTGAACGGCCTGGCCGGTCTGGTCTGCGGCGCGGCCGCCCGCCGGGGCCTGCAATTTAAGAAAAAACGAGGTACACAGCTATGAAAAAGCGCATCCTGTCTCTTGCTGCCGCATCCTGCCTGCTCCTGACCCTGGCCGCCTGCGGCGGCGGCGACGCCCCGCAGGAGTCCCCCTCCGGCGCGCCCGCCTCCGAAGCCCCCGTGCAGGAGTCCGCCCCCGCCCAGGACAGCAGCGGTCTGCCCACCCTGGAGGACTACTTCAACTCCGACGCCATGCAGGAGCTGGTGGACGCCACCGCGGCGCAGTACGGCGAGGAGGGCACCTCCGCGGCCATGTACGCCGAGGGCAACGAGCTGCGGTATGACTTCACCATCGACAGCCTGGAGACCTCTGAGGAGGATCGCGCCGTCTATGCCGAGGCCCTCCAGTCCTCCACCGAGGCCGGCGCCGACGCCTACCGGAGCACCGCCGCCGAGCTGAAGTCCATGGTCTCCAACGAGGAGGTCGTCGTGGTGGTCACCTTCATGGACGGTGCGGGCAACGTGCTGTACACCCAGTCCTTCTCCTCCAACGACGCGTAACCGCCGACCACCGGGGCGCCGCAGAGCGGCGCCCCATCTTTTTGTCTCCGGCGGCAATTGCGGCTTGATTTCTCCCCGCCTTGTGTTATCATGGAGATAGCATGAAAAGGAGGCGGTTGCATGATCGATCTGACGGTTCACCGGGACGTGCTGGCGCGCAATATTCAGAAGGCCCGGGAGAACGGCGTGATCATTCCCACATTCGAGAACATGCGCAATCCTGAGACCGTGCCGGAGGCGGTGAAGGAGCGGCTCCGGGGCGTGGGCCTGTGGGACGTGAATCCTCTGAACCTGTTCCGCATCACCTGGAAAAACGAACCGGCGGAGGCCGGCGGCCTGTACCGGGACGTGCCCAACTACATCGAGCTGCCCCCCGCCCTCACCGGCGTGAAGGCCCGCATCGTGGCCCTGGTGGGCAAGTGGTTCCCCACCGGCTGCCACAAGGTGGGGGCCTCCTTCGGCTGCCTGGCCCCCCGGCTGGTCACCGGGCAGTTTGACGCGGGCTACCACCGGGCGGTGTGGCCCTCCACGGGCAACTACTGCCGGGGCGGGGCCTTCAACTCCAAGCTGCTGGGGGTCAAGTCGGTGGCCATCCTGCCCGCGGGCATGAGCCGGGAGCGGTTTGAGTGGCTCTCCCAGATCGCCGGGGAGGTGATCGCCACCCCGGGCTGCGAGTCCAACGTGAAGGAGATCTTCGACAAGACCCACGAGCTGCGGCAGGAGCCGGACTGCATGATCTTCAACCAGTTTGAGGAGATGGGCAACCACCTGTGGCACTATCAGGTCACCGGCCGGGCCATCGCCGAGGTTTTTGAGGCCGTCAGGCGCCCCGGCGACAAGCTCTCGGGGGCCTGCTTCACCTCGGGCAGCGCGGGCACCATCGGCTGCGGCGACTACCTGAAGGAGGTCTACCCCGGCCTGAAGCTGGCGGTGGGGGAGGCCCTCCAGTGCCCCACCATTCTCAACAACGGCTTCGGCGACCACCGCATCGAGGGCATCGGCGACAAGCACATCCCCTGGATCCACAACGTGAAGAACACCGATATGGTCATCGACATCGACGACGAGGACTCCCAGCGGCTGCTCCGGCTGTTTAATGACCCGGCGGGCCACGACTACCTGCGCGCTGTGGGGGTGGATGAGGACACCATCGCCAACCTGTCCCTGCTGGGCATCTCGGGCATCGCCAACGTGCTGTGCTGCGTCAAGCTGGCCAAGTACTACGAGCTCACCGAGCACGACGTGGTGGCCACCGTCCTCACCGACTCGGCGGCCATGTACGGCTCCCGCATCCAGGAGCTGGCCGAGCAGTACGGCCCCTACGACGGCACCGCCGCCGCGGTGGATCACGCCCTCCACCTGCTGGGCCTGCGCACCGACTCCATGGCGGAGCTGAACTACTGCGACCGCAAGCGGGTGCACAACCTGAAATACTACACCTGGGTGGAGCAGCAGGGCCGCACCGCCCAGGAGCTCAACGACCTGTGGTACGGCACGGTGTGGGACGACGTGCACCGGCAGGCCGACCAGCTGGATGCGCTGATCAACGCCTTCAACGAGGAGGCCGGGGTGCTCAAGACCCTGTAGGGCGCGGCATCCCTGCCGCGCCGCCCGCGGGGACATGACAACTGCTATGCCTGTTCCATGGGGTCCCCGCGGCGACCCAACGGAGTGGTCGTCGTGGGGAGAGGAGGCACAGTGGAGGGAACGAGCTTTGCCGCTTGCGGCGAAGTGAGTGATCCGTAACTTGTGCCGACGATGTAGGGGCGACCTGTGGTCGCCCGCTTGCCCGCGTATCCACCAACCCGTGGGGCGCGACGACCCTCGGCGCGCCATCCGCCTGCCGGGATGCCCCCGGGGAACGGGCCGCTTTTTGGGAGGTGGCTTCGCTGGATTTTTATCGGAAGCGCCCCCGGCGCCTCCGACTCGGCCGGGGCACCGCTTTTGATGTCAAAAGCGGTGGGAAAACCACCAGGGCTGCGGCCCTGGACCCGGGGCCCATGGCGTCGGTGGGCTGTACGGACAGGGCAGAGACCGGGCGCGCATTGCCGCCCGCCCGATTGGCACGTATGTAAAAGGCGCTGCCGCGCCTCGGGTGGCACGCATCGGGATTACCCTGTAAGCCTTGATAGCCGCTGCGCTGTACCGGCTTGGCCCGCCGGGCCGCCATCAGTGCCATGCCCCTGAAATACTTCGGCGCTTATGGGAATGGGGCCCCCGCGCGAGCCCAGCGGCTGTGCCGCGGGTCGCGTGGGGAGAAGGAGGCCCAGCGGAGGGAATGAGCTTTCGCGTTTACGCGGAAGCGAACGATCCGCAGCTTGGGCCGACGCTGTAGGGGCGGATATCATCCGCCCGCCTCCGTAGGGCCGCCATACATGGCGGCCGCCTGTAGGGCGCGGCATCCCTGCCGCGCCGCCCGCCTGCCGGGATGCCCCCGGGTGAGCGCCCTTTCTTCACCCCCTGAAAGGAGGTTTTCCACATGAAGTATATCCTCGGTGCAAAATGTGTCAGGTGCGGGAAGGAATATGAAGCCGTCCCCGGCCTGACCACCTGCGCCTGCGGCGGCATCCTGGACATCGTGTACGACTACGCCGCCATCCGGCGGGACTTCTCGCCCAAAGACCTGGCCGCCTGCCGGGACAACACCATGTGGCGGTACCGGCCCTTCCTGCCGGTGGAGGAGGGCTCCGCCCCGCCGCCCCTGCGGGTGGGCTGGTCGCCGCTGTACAAGGCGGACAGCCTGGCCCGGGCCCTGGGGCTGAAAACCCTGTACCTCAAGGACGACGGGCAGAACCCCACCTCCTCCCTGAAAGACCGGGCCTCCGCCCTGGCGGTGGTCAAGGCCAGGGAGGCGGGGGCGGACACCATCGCCTGCTCCTCCACGGGCAACGCCGCCTCCTCCCTGGCGGGGAACGCGGCGGCCGCCGGCCTGTCCACCTACATCTTCGTGCCCAGGCGGGCCCCCAAGGGCAAGGTGGCCCAGCTGCGCATCTTCGGCGCCACGGTGGTGAGCGTGGACGGCTCCTATGAGGACACCTTCGAGCTGAGTAAGGCCGCCATCGACCGCTGGGGCTGGTACAACCGCAACGCGGCCATCAACCCCTACCTGTCCGAGGGCAAGAAGACCGTCACCCTGGAGATCATGGAGCAGCTGGGCTGGCAGGTGCCCGACTACATCGCCCTGTCCGTGGGGGACGGGTGCACCATCGCCGGGGCGTGGAAGGGGCTGAAGGATCTGTACGCCGCCGGGTTCATCGACCGCCTGCCCCGGCTCATCTCCGTGCAGGCGGAGGGCTGCTGCCCCATCAACCGGGCCATCCAGACCGGGGAGCCGTGGCGGCCCATGGAGGAGAACACCCTGGCCGACTCCATCGCCGTGGGGGTGCCCCGCAACCCGGACAAGGCCCTCAACGCCATCCGGGAGTCGGACGGCGTGGCCGTCAACGTGTCCGACGGGGAGATCCTGGACGCCATGCGCCTGCTGGGCCGCACCCAGGGGGTGTTCGGGGAGCCCGCCGGGGTCACCGGCACCGCCGGTGTGAAGAAGGCCCTGGAGCTGGGGCTGATCTCCCCTGAGTCCACAGTGGTGAGCATCGTCACCGGCAACGGCCTCAAGGACGTGGAGAGCGGCATCAGGGCCGCCGGGGAGCCGCTGGTGGTGCCGCCGGACATGGACGCGCTGCTCTCCGCCTTTGCGGAGGCGGGCATCGCGCCCTGACCAGAAGCAATCAACATTTCACCGAGAAAGGAAACAAACCGCTATGCCTACACATGACCGCGCCGCCAAGGTCGGCGTCTGGGCCTACCTGCTGTTTACCATGGCCAGCTTCCTGCTGGCGCTGTTCTTCCTGTTCCGCGGGGGGTTCAGCCACAACGTCTCCATGATCGCCCTGCCCATCTGGATGGGCTACACCGCCTTCAACGCGATTAAGAGCATCGCCGACCTCATCGGCGCCCAGAACCGCACCCGGAACTTCACCAACATGCTCCGCCGGTGGGAGGACACCTTTGAGAGCCGGGGCAAGGCCCTGGTGCTCCTCACCGTCATGACGCTGGTGGTGGGCCTCATCAAGGTGGCCGTGCCCTTCCTCATCATGTATCTGGCCAACGGCTTCGGCTGATGGTGGGCTGCGTGCTGATGGCCTCCGGCGCGGGGCGGCGGTTCGGCTCCAACAAGCTGCTCACGGCGGTGGAGGGGGTGCCCCTCCACCGCCGTGCCATGGCCGCCCTGGCCCCCGCCGGCTTCGGCCGGCTGGTGGTGTGCTCCCCCTATCCGGAGGTGCTCTCCGCCGGGGCGGAGTACGGCTTCCGCCCCCTGGACAACCCGGGGGCGGGGGAGGGCATCGCCGCCTCCATCCGCCTGGGCGTGGCCGCCATGGACGGGATGGACGGGGCCCTGTTCGCCGTCTGCGACCAGCCCTGGCTGACCACGGAGAGCGTCCGGCGGCTGCTGGACGCCTTTTCGGACGCGGGGGACGCCATCTGCGCCCTGTCCTGGCGGGGAACCCGGGGCAACCCGGTGATTTTCCCCGCCTGTTTTTTTGGGGAGCTGGCCGCCCTCACCGGCGACACCGGCGGCAGCGCGGTGCTCCGCCGCCACCCGGAGCGGCTGCGGCTGGTGGAGGCGTCCTCCCCCAGAGAGCTGATGGACGTGGACACCCCGGCGGATCTGTCCCGATAGCAGAAAAGCGCCGCCCCGGCAATGCCGGGGCGGCGCTCCGTCTGTCAAGGAACCTTCCCCCAGGGGCGGCCTCGCAGAGTTCGCGCCTGCGGCGCGAAAAAATAGCAGGCAGTTTTCAGCCGCGACATGTGCGTGGCTGAAAACACTGCTCAGCCCGCAAGTGTGAGGCCGGGCCGCCGACGGCGGCCCGGCCTTGCATGCAGCGGGCTGTTTTCAATCAGACGGCGTCTGCCGTCTGATTGAGGTTTCAGCACATGGGCTTCAGATCGGGGGAGATGATCAGGTCGGCCTCGGTGGCGGCCTTCACGTCGTCCACGGTGAACTCGGGGTTGATCTCCACCAGCTCCAGGCCCTTGTCGGTCACGTTGATCACGCACATCTCGGTGATGATCTTGGTGACGCAGTGGACGGCGGTGTAGGGCAGGGTGCACTTCTTCAGGATCTTGGGCTTGCCCTTGGCGGTGTGCTCCATGGCCACGATGACCTCTTTGGCGCCCACCAGCAGATCCATGGCGCCGCCCATGCCGGGCATCTTCTTGCCGGGGATGATCCAGTTGGACAGGGAGCCCTCCTGATCCACCTCCAGGCCGCCCAGGATGGTGGCGTTGACGTGGCCGCCGCGGATGAAGCCGAAGGAGGTGGCGGAGTCAATGTAGCAGCCGAAGACGGCGGCCTGGGCGGGGGAGCCGCCGGCGTCGATCTTGAAGTGGGGGTCGGCCTCCTCGGCGGTGGGCTTGGCGCCGGTGCCGATGATGCCGTTCTCGGACTGGAGGATCACGTGGACGCCCTCGGGCAGATAGGCGGGAACGAGGGTAGGCAGGCCGATGCCCAGGTTGACCACGTCGCCGTCCTTCAGCTCCTTGGCCACGCGCTTGGCAATAAAGGCCTTGATCTCAGACTTATCCATTACACATTCCCTCCATCCACGATGTAATTGACAAAGGCGCCGGAGGTGACCACGTTCTCGGGCTCAATGTCGCCGATCTCCACCACGTTGTCCGCCTCA
The DNA here is from genome assembly GCF_002161215.1 of Flavonifractor sp. An10. Taxonomy (GTDB): domain Bacteria; phylum Bacillota; class Clostridia; order Oscillospirales; family Oscillospiraceae; genus Flavonifractor; species Flavonifractor avistercoris. The sequence continues at coordinate 62,533 of NZ_NFMB01000006.1, read as the reverse complement.
GCGATGACCACGTCGGCGGCGGTGGCCATGACGATGTTGAAGTTGCGGGTGGTGCCCTTGTACCAGATGTTGCCGAACTTGTCAATGATGTGGCCGTTGAGCAGGGCGAAGTCGGCGCGGATGGGCTTCATCAGCAGGTACTCCCTGCCGTCGATGGTCTGCTTGCCCAGGCAGAAGGGGGAGTCCTCCACGATGGTGCCCACGCCGGTGGGGGTGAGCACGCCGCCCAGGCCGGCGCCGCCGGCCCGGATCATCTCGGCCAGGGAGCCCTGGGGAATCAGATCCACGGTCAGGGTCTTGTCCACCATGCCCTGAGTGCCCACGTCGGGGGTCATGCCCACGTGGGTGGCGATGACGTGCTTGACCTGGTGGTTGTGCACCAGCTTGGCAACACCGTAGTACTCCTCACCCAGAGGGCCGGTGGCCATACCGCAGTCGTTGCCGATGATGGTCAGATCCTTGGTGCCCTTCTCGGCCAGGGCGTCGATGATGTGATGGGCGCTGCCGCAGCCCAGGAAGCCGCCGTACATGATGGTCGCCCCGTCGGGGATCATGTCCACGGCCTCCGCAACAGAAATAATCTTATTGCGCACAGTGTTACCCTCCTGTAAAAATAGATTGGAAGTTTCATTTTCGGACACGCCGGGGGCAGAAGGCCTGTCCCCGGCGTGCCTGATATTCCTAGTTTAGCACTTTTCGAAGATGGTTGCAACACCCATGCCGCCGCCGATGCACAGGGTGGCCAGGCCCTTCTTGGCCTCGGGCCGCTTCTGCATTTCGTGGAGCAGGGTGACGATGATGCGCGCGCCGGAGGCGCCCACGGGGTGGCCGATGGAGATGGCGCCGCCGTTGACGTTCACCTTGTCCATGTCGAAGCCCAGCTCACGGGCCACGGCGATGGACTGGGCGGCAAAGGCCTCGTTGGCCTCCACCAGGTCGATGTCCTCGATCTTCAGGCCGGCCTTCTCCATGGCCTGACGGGAGGCGGGCACCGGGCCCACGCCCATGATCTTGGGATCCACGCCGCCCTGGCCCCAGCTCACCAGCTTGGCCATGGGCTTCAGGCCGTACTTCTCAACGGCCTCGCCGCTGGCCAGCACGATGGCGGCGGCGCCGTCGTTGATGCCGGAGGCGTTGCCGGCGGTGACCCGCTGCACGTGCTTGCGGGTGTCGTCGGCGTGCACCTGGGTGGGCTCAAAGGTGTGGACAATCTCGTCCTCCACGCCCTCGGGGCCCACGGGGAAGGCGCCCTTCAGCTTGGCCAGGCCCTCCACGGTGGTGCCGGCGCGGGGGAACTCGTCCACCTTGAACTCCACCATTTCCTTCTTCTTCACCATGACGGGGACAATCTCGTCGTTGAACCGGCCGGAGCTGATGGCGGCCTCGGCCTTCTGCTGGGAGGCGGCGCCGAAGGCGTCCAGCTCTTCCCGGGTGATGCCCCACACGTCGCAGATATTCTCGGCGGTGGTGCCCATGTGGTAGTTGTTGTAGGCGTCCCACAGGCCGTCCTTGATCATGGTATCGACGACCTTCTTGTCGCCCATGCGGGCGCCCCAGCGCTCATTGGGCAGGGCGAAGGGGGCGGCGGACATGTTCTCGGTGCCGCCGGCCACAATGATGTCGGCGTCGCCGGCCAGGATGGCCCGGGCGCCCTCAATGACGCTCTTCATGCCGGAGCCGCACACCATGCCCACGGTGTAGGCGGGGACGGAGTAGGGCAGGCCGGCCTTCACGCCCACCTGGCGGGCGGGGTTCTGGCCCAGGGCGGCGGTGAGGATGCAGCCGAACATCAGCTCGTCCACCTGCTCGGGCTTCACGCCGGCGCGGTTCAGGGCCTCCTTCACCACCACGGCGCCCAGCTCGGGGGCGGGCGTGTCCTTCAGGCTGCCCCCGAAGGAACCCACCGCGGTACGGCAGCAGTTCACGACATAGACTTCTTTCATGGTAAAACCTCCAAAAATAATTTTTGTGTTCTTCCCATACCGAAAATACCCTTCGCTTCCAATTATACCGCGCCGTTTGGGAAAAATCAACTAGAGACTGAGCGGTAAGGGAGACGGGATTCGGCGCGGAAAAACCGCCTGGTTTGTGCAAAACAAACCAGGCGGTTCATCTTCGGCTCACTGCCGCTCTTTCAGCTGGGCCTGTGCCTGGGTGAGCAGGCTGTCCAGGTCAAAGCCGTACTGCTCCAGGGCGGCCAGGGTGCGGGCGCCGGTGGTCTGGAGGGTGACGGTGACGGAGTAGGTGTCGCTGCCGTCGGCGCGGGCGGCCTGGCCCGCCCGGCGGAAGGTGAGGATCAGGTCGTTGACGTAGCAGTTCTCCAGCCGCGCCTGGTTCTCCAGCAGGTAGCGGCGGCCCAGGCTCCCGTCGGCCAGATCGGCCTGCACCGCGCTCCACAGCTCCTCCAGCCCGGCGCTGTCCACCGGCTTCTCGTCGTAGTAATAGGCGCCCTCCTCGTCATAGTGGGGCTGGGTCACCACCGCGCTGATGAGGTAGTCCCCCTCGGCCATGGCGCCGAAGTAGGCCTTCTCCGCCTGTCCGGGGGCGTTGAGGAGGGCGTCCAGCCGGGCGGCGGGGGTGTCCGGGTCGTCCAGGGCCTCCTGGGTCAGGGGGATGCGGTAGCTGCGGGTGACCACGGAGCCGTTGGTGAGGGTGTAGCGCAGCTGCACCCAGGCCTGGCCGGAGGTCTCCACCTCCAGGCCGCTGTCCAGCTGCTCGTAGGTGTAGTCCGGCTCCGCCCCCTCGATGGCCGCCTTCCGCGCCACGATGGCGCGGTGGAGCTCGGTGACGGCGGCGATGTCCTCCGGCCCGTCCAGGAGGAGCCCCTGCCCGTTGGCGTCGTCATAGGGGGCGGTGGAGCCCGCGTCCAGGGACACGGACTGCACCCGGGCCGGGTCGGGCACCCGCCGCTCAAAGCCCGTCACGTCGAACTCCATCAGGCACATGGCGGCGGTGAGGCAGCACAGCAGCACCACGCAGCCCTTCCAGCTGCCCCGGAACACCCAGAACTTCTTGCGCAGCAGCATCTCCGCCACGAAGTAGCCCGCCGCGCCCCACAGCAGCAGCATGAGCAGCAGGCCCCAGGCCCCCCGGGGCAGCAGGGCGGAGAAGAGGCTGTACAGGGTCTCTCCCAGGGCCACGGCGGCGCAGAAGGCCACGCCGTACTTGAACACCGGCCGCACCCAGGAGACGCTGACCACGTCGCCTGCGGTCTCCAGCTGCCGCCGGCGGTAGACCGCCAGGGCCAGGGCGGCCAGCGCCACGCCCACCAGGGCGTACAGGGCCACGTAGCCCAGGCCGGTGAAGTAGGCGGAGGCGTAGTCCGCCCAGCCGTTGCCGGCGGCATCCATGACGGTGGGGATGACCACATGGCAGGCGGACAGCCGGAGCACAGGGGAGAGCCAGGAGGCGACGGCGGTGAGCCAGGCCGCCCCGTCGAAGCCGAAGAGGAACTCGTGGGCCATCTGGCCGAACAGGACGGCCAGCCCGGCGGCCAGGCCGTTGAGCACCACGTAGAAGGCGGGCAGGGCCAGGATATGGCCGGTGAACATGGCGCAGAACACGGCGAAGGAGTAGAAGAACAGGCCCAGCAGGGAGGACACCACCAGCCAGGTGAACAGGCTGGAGAACACCACCGCGCCGCAGGCCGCCTCCGCCGCCAGGGCCAGGAGGAACACGGCCAGGTTGGGCAGGATGAGGAAGCCCAGCCCCGCCAGGTAGCTGGTGAGGAAGAGCCCCTCCCGCCGCAGGGGGAGGGCGTGGAACAGGCTCACGGAGCGGGCGCTGTACAGGTAGGAGAACACCGCCATGGCCGCCAGCAGGCCGAACACCACCGCCAGGAGGGTGGCGGCGCTGAACCAGCCGGTGGTGTCCAGGTAGTTGAGGGGGAGCACACGGGCCCGCACCTGCGTCCAGCCGGAGCGGCTGTCCAGCAGGATGCCCAGGGGGAGGCACATGGTCCAGATGAGCCCGTACAGCCCCCAGATGGGCCAGAACCGGGCGAAGTGCTTGGCAAACAGGGTCTTGTTAAAGTACGATGTCCCGGACCGCATAGTCCTCACCTCCCAGCTCATAGATAAAGATCTCCTCCAGGGTCAGGGGCAGGGCCTCCAGCAGGATGGGCCCGAAGGCGGCCAGCCGGTTGGTGACCTCGGTGGCGCCGCCCCGGACGATCAGGGTGTGGATGCGCCCCACCCGGGACACGTGGAGCACCTGGAGATCCTCCGGCATCCGGGGCATCTCCTTCTCCTGGAACACCACCTGCATCTTCACCAGGTTCTCCTGGAGGTCGTTCAGGCTGCGCTCGATGAGCACCTTGCCCTTGGACAGGATGCCCACGTGGTCGCACACGTCCTCCAGCTCCCGCAGGTTGTGGGAGGACACCAGCACCGTGGTGCCGTGCTCCGCCACGTCCCCCATCAGCAGGCCCCACACCTGCCGCCGCATCACCGGATCCAGGCCGTCCACCGGCTCGTCCAGCACCAGCACGTCGGGCCGGCAGCACAGGGCCAGCCAGAAGGCGGCCTGCTTCTGCATGCCCTTGGACAGGCGGCGGATGGGCTGCTTCTCGTTGATGGTGGTGAACACGTCCTTCAGCGCCTCGTACCGCGCCCCGTCGAACCGGGGGTAGAAGCCCTTGAAGAAGCGCATCATGTCCCGGGTGGAGGCGGAGAGGAAGTAGTACAGCTCGTCGGGGATGGAGGCAATCCGGGCCTTGGCCGCCGGATTTTCATAGATGGGGTTGCCCTCCAGCAGCACCGAGCCGCTGTCCTGCCGGTAGATGCCGGTGACGTGGCGCAGCAGGGTGCTCTTGCCCGCCCCGTTGGGCCCCACCAGGCCGTAGATGGAGCCCCGGGGCACCGTCATGGTCAGCCCGTCCAGGGCCCTGAATCCGTCAAAGGCCTTCACCACGTTTCTGGCCTCAATCATTGCCTCACTCATGCTCTCTCCTCCTCTCTGTGCCCTGTGCGGCCCGTCTCCGCCGCCTGGAGCCGGGCCGCCAGCTCCCCGGCCGTCAGGCCCAGGAACAAAAGCTCCGCCGCCGAGGCGTCGAACTGCTCCAGCAGCCGCGCCCGCCGGTCGGCGTTCACGTCGGCCTGGGGGGCGGCGAAGGAGCCCTTGCCCGCCACCGTGTACAGATAGCCCTCCCGCTCCAGGGACTCGTAGGCCCGCTGGATGGTGTTGGGGTTGATGGCCAGGGAGGAGGCCAGCGCCCGCACCGACGGCAGCTTGTCCCCCGCCTGGAGGGCGCCGGTCACCACCAGGTGCCGCAGGCCGTCCTTCACCTGCTCATAAATGGGCCGCGCGTCGCGGTAGTTCAGTTGGATCATCCCGCCGTCTCCTTTCCGGAAACTGTATCGCTTGCATTAGTACAGTCAGTATACACGCCTCCGCCGGGAAAAATCCTTAATTATTTCTGACGTTTTTCTGACATCGGAGCCGGCCGCCGCCGCGCCCCCCATTCCTTTACAAAACGTTCATATCCGGTTCAAAATGGGTTCACAGGGATGGGATAGGATAACAGCGTGGTCAGAGATGACCATACCCCCTCTCTTTCCTCTCTTCTTTCAAAAAACAGCGGCACAGGCCTTCGGGCCTGTGCCGCTGCGTTTATTGGCCTTTTCAGAACACCGCCTGCACCAGCACCATGTAGAGAACGGTGCCGCCGAAGATGCTCAGCAGGTTGTTGTGCTTCCACAGGTGGAGGGCCACCACCACCGCCACGCACAGCAGCTGGGGCACCCAGCCGCCTGGGGTGGAAAAGCTCACCCCCCGCAGGCAGTAGACGATGAGCATGGCGATGATGGCCGGGGGGAGCACCCGGCCCAGGTAGAGCACGAGCTTGGGGGGCGACTCCCCCCGGTCGAAGAGCAGGAAGGGGAGCACCCGGGTGAGGAAGGTGACAATGGCCATGACGGCGATGGCCGCGATGGCTGCGCCGGTGCTCAGCATGGTTCTCCCTCCTTTTCGTCCAGTCTGTCCCGCAGGATGAGCAGGATGAGCACGATCACGCCCAGGGAAATGAGCAGCATCTGATCCTGCCCGAAGACGCTGCCCAGGATGATGAGGAACACCATCGTCACGGCACACCCCAGCAGGGCGGGCAGGTGCTTTCGGTAGGTCTTCCACTGCTCCACCGCGATGACCACGAACAGGGCGGTCATGGCGAAGTCCACCCCCTCGGTGCTGAAGGGGATTACCGCCCCGGCCACCGCGCCGATCACCGAGCCGAGAATCCAGTAGCTCTGATCCAGAACGGCGATGGCGAAGTAGAAGCTTTTGGGATTCACCCCCACCGGGGCCTGGGCCGAGGAGAGCAGGGCGTAGGTCTCGTCGGTGAGGGAGAAGATCATGTACAGCTTGCGCCAGCCCATGCCCCGGAACTTCTCCAGCATGGACAGCCCGTAGACCAGGTGGCGGAAGTTGATGAGCAGGGTCATGACCGCCACGGTGCCCAGGCCCGCGGCGGTGGACAGCAGGGTCACCCCCAGATACTGCCCCGACCCGGCGTAGATGGTCAGGCTCATGAAAAAGGCCCAGATAAAGTTGTAGCCGATCTCCTGGAGCATCAGCCCGAAGGCGATGCCGATGGCCAGATAGCCCATCAGCACCGGCAGGGTGACGGGGAAGGCGGCGGCCAGGGCTTTGCGATCCATATCGGCAGCACTCCTTTGTGTTTGCGCTGAGATTTTTATTCTACACACTTTAGCGAAAAAAAGCAAGACCCGGCGGAAATTTGCCGCCCGCTCCGGCGGGTGGTTGTATTTTGCGGCAATCCCTGTATAATATAGGCACATGACAACGGAGGAGCGCTATGAAGAAGCTGCTGTTTATCTACAATACCCACGCGGGGAAGGGCCTGCTGAAAAGCCGCCTGGCGGCGGTGCTGGAGGAGCTGGCCCGGGACTGGGACGTGACGGTTCACCCCACCCGGGGGACCGGGGACGCCGCGGAGCTGGCCGCCCGCCGGGCCGGGGAGTTTGACCGCATCGTCTGCGGCGGGGGGGACGGCACCCTCCACGAGGTGGTGAACGGCCTGATGGCCCTGCCGCCCGAGGCGCGGCCGGAGGTGGGCTATATCCCCGCCGGCACCACCAACGACTTCTCCAGGAACCTGTCCCTCCCCCGGGGGATGGAGGCCATGGCCCGCACCGCCGCCGCCGGGGTGCCCCGGCCGGTGGACATCGGCCGGTTCAACGGCGAGCACTTCATCTACGTGGCCGCCTTCGGCGCCTTCACCGACGTGTCCTACAACACCCCCCAGCCGGTGAAGAACCTGCTGGGCCGCACCGCCTATATGCTGGAGAGCGTCACCCGCATTGCCTCCATCCAGTCCTACCCCCTCACCGTGGAGCACGACGGCGGGGTGGAGGCGGGGGGCTACTGCTACGGCATGGTGAGCAACACCGTGTCCGTGGGGGGCTTCAAGGGGACGCCCGCCCAGCCGGTGGCCCTGGACGACGGGATTTTTGAGGTGGTGCTGGTGCGCCGGCCGGAGAACCCCATCCAGCTCCAGGCCGTGATCCGCGCCCTGCTCACCATGTCCCCCGACGAGGGCGGGCTGGTCACCAGCTACCGCACCAGCCGGCTGAAAATCACCTGTGAGCAGGAGCTGCCCTGGACTCTGGACGGCGAGTTCGGCGGCGCCCCCAAAACGGCGGAGATCCTCAACTGCCAAAAGGCCGTCTCCATCGTCTACGGCAAGTAGGGCGCGGCATCCCCGGCGCGCCGCCCGCTGGGGCGGTATGACAACTGCCAGGCCCGTAGGGGCGGATACCATCCGCCCGTCTAATGGGGCCCCCGCGGCGACCCAACGGAGTGGTCGTCGTGGGGAGAGGAGGCACAGTGGAGGGAACGAGCTTTGCCGCTTGCGGCGAAGTGAGCGATCCGTAACTTGTGCCGACGACGTGGGGCGCGACGACCTCGGCGCGCCATCCACCTGCCGGGGGTGCCCCCGGGGGCGCCTGCGCGGCGGGCGCACCGCTTTTGGTGTCAAAAGCGGTGGGAAAACCACCAGGGCCTGCGTTTTTTGAGGTGGCTTCGCGTGGATTTTCATCGAAGGCGCCCCCGGCGCCTTCGACCCTGGACCCGGGGCCCATGGCGGCGGTGGGCTGTGATTGGCTGGAAAGAACCGGGCCGGCATCGCCGCCCGCCCCATTGGCTGGCGCTTGCGGTAACTGGGGCCCCCGCCGAAGCCCAGCGAAGTACCCGCAAGGGGCACGCCGCATCCGTAAGGCGGCAAAGCCGCCAACGGCTGCGCAGCGGGTTCGGTGGGGAGAGGAGGCCCAGCGGAGGGAATGAGCTTTCGGGCCTGCCCGGAAGCGAACGATCCGTAGCTTGGGCCGACGACGCCGCGCCTCGGGCGGCACGCATCGGGATTACCCGGCAAGCCCTGACAGCTGCTGCGCTGTACCGGCTTGGCCCGCCGGGCCGCCGCCGGTGCCATGCCGCCGAACGAGCTTGGCGGATGTGGCGGCACACAGCACGTTCTGAATCCGCACCACTCGTAGGGCGGGGGCTTGCCCCCGCCGGGGCGGATGAGGGGCTCCAGGCCCCACGCACAGGCATACACATCACAGAGGAAAGAGTATCGAACGCATGGATTACGAAGCAGGAACATACGATATCGCGGTCATCGGCGCGGGCCACGCGGGCATTGAGGCGGCGCTGGCCGCCGCCCGGCTGGGGCTGGACACCCTGTGCTTCACGGTGAACCTGGACGCGGTGGGCAACATGCCCTGCAACCCGGCCATCGGCGGCACGGGGAAGGGCCACCTGGTGCGGGAGCTGGACGCCCTGGGGGGCGAGATGGCAAAGGCCGCCGACCAGGCGTGCATCCAGTACCGGCTCTTAAACCGGGGCAAGGGCCCGGCGGTGTGGTCGCTGCGGGCCCAGGCCGACCGCCGCCGGTACCAGGAGATCATGAAGCACACCCTGGAGCGGCAGGAGCACCTGTGGGTGAAGCAGGCGGAGATCACCGACGTGTTTGCCGAGCACGGCCGGGTCGCCGCTGTGCGCACCGCCTACGGGGCGGTGTACCGGGTCAAAGCTGTGGTGGTGGCCACCGGCACCTACCTGGGTGGCCGCACCATCGTGGGGGACGTGACGCGGCAGTCCGGCCCCGACGGGCTGGCCGCCGCCCTCCCCCTGACGGAGAGCCTGGAAAAGCTGGGGCTGGAGCTGCGGCGGTTCAAGACGGGCACGCCCCCCCGGGTCAACGCCCGCAGCGTGGACTTCTCCCAGATGGAGCTGCAGGAGGGGGACGGGCAGGCGCTCCCCTTCTCCTTCGAGACGGAGACGCCGCCGGAGAACAGGGCCGTGTGCTGGCTCACCTACACCAACGCCGCCACCCACGCCGTGATCCGGGCCAACCTGGATCGGTCGCCCCTGTTCTCCGGGGTGATCGAGGGGGTGGGGCCCCGGTACTGCCCCTCCATCGAGGACAAGGTGGTGCGCTTTGCCGACAAGGAGCGGCACCAGCTCTTCGTGGAGCCCATGGGGCTGAACACCGAGGAGCTGTACATCCAGGGCTTCTCCTCCTCCCTGCCGGAGGACGTGCAGATTCAGATGCTCCACACCATTCCCGGGCTGGAGCGCGCCGAGATGACCCGCCCGGCCTACGCCATCGAGTACGACTGCTTAGACCCCACCCAGCTGCTGCCCACTCTGGAGTGCAAGCGCATCCAGGGCCTGTACGGGGCCGGGCAGTTCAACGGCTCCTCCGGGTATGAGGAGGCCGCCGCCCAGGGCTTTGTGGCCGGGGTGAACGCGGCGCTGAAGATTCTGGGGCGGGAGCCGCTGGTGCTCCGGCGGGATCAGGGGTACATCGGGGTGCTCATCGACGATCTGGTCACCAAGGGCACCAACGAGCCCTACCGGATGATGACCTCCCGCACCGAGTACCGGCTTCTCCACCGGCAGGACAACGCCGACCGGCGGCTGTGCCCCGTGGGGCACGCCATCGGCCTGGTCAGCGACCAGCGGTATCAAAAAGTATTGGACAAATACGCCGCCGTGGATCAGGAGATCAGGCGGCTGGAGCACACCGGCACCCCCGACGGGCGGCTGGTGGATCTGCTCCGCCGCCCGGAGAACACCTATGAGGGCCTGGCGGCGGCGGACAGGGGCCGGCCCGACCTGCCCCCCGACGTCACCGAGGCGGTGGAGATCGCGGTGAAGTACCAGGGGTACATCGACCGCCAGCTGCGGCAGGTGGAGGAGCAGCGGAAGATGGAGGACAGGCCCCTGCCGCCGGATCTGGACTACCTGTCCATGGCCGGCCTGCGGCTGGAGGCCCGGCAGAAGCTGGACAGGATCCGCCCCCTCAGCCTGGGGCAGGCCTCCCGCATCTCCGGGGTGAGCCCGGCGGACATCGCCGTGCTCATGCTCCAGCTGGAGAAGTAGAGGCAGGCCCGATTCCGCCCCCGGCTTGTAGGGCGGGGGCTTGCCCCCGCCGTCTGAGATCACCCAACACAAAGGAGAACCTATGGGAGAGAAAATTGTCCTTGGCCTGTCCGGCGGGGTGGACTCCGCCGTGGCGGCCAAGCTGCTGCAGGAGCACTACGACGTCACCGGCCTCTATCTGGACATCGGCCTGGGGGGGAGCGGGGCGGCGGACGCCGCCGCCGTGGCGGAGCGGCTGGGCATCCCCCTGGAGATCGCGGACATCCGGGCGCAGCTGGAGGAACAGGTGTGCGCCCCCTTCGCCGCCGACTACCTGGCGGGGCGGACGCCCCTGCCCTGCGCCCGTTGCAACCGGCTGGTGAAGTTCCCCGCCCTCTTCGCCCTGGCGGAGAAAATCGGGGCCCGGTATGTGTCCACCGGCCACTACGCCCGGGTGGAAAACGGCCTGCTGAAAAAGGGGCGGCCCGCCAATGACCAGTCCTATATGCTCTCCCGGCTCACCCGGGAGCAATTACAGCGGGTTATTTTCCCCCTGGGCGATTACGAAAAGACCGAGGTACGGGCCCTGGCCCGGGGCTTCGGCATCCCGGTGGCGGACAAGCCCGACTCCATGGAGATCTGCTTCATCCCCCAGGGGGACTACGGCGATTGGCTGGAGGCGCGTGGCTTTTCCACACCGCCCGGCAATTTTGTGGACAAATCGGGCCATATCCTGGGACAGCACAAGGGCATCCACCGCTATACCCTGGGCCAGGGCCGGGGCCTGGGGGTGTCGGGGCCCCACCGGTACTTCGTCACGGAATTGCGGCCGGACACCTGCGAGGTGGTGCTCTCCGACGGCTCCGACCTGGGGAGGGACACGGTGCGGTGTGTCCGCCCCAACTGGCTGGCCGCGGACGGCCTCACCGGCCCGGTGGAGGTGCAGGTGCGCCTGCGCCACTCCCGCACCCAGTTCCCCGCCGCCCTGGAGGCGGACGGGGAGGGCGTGGTGCTCCGCATGCACACCCCCGCCCGGGCCCCCACGCCGGGGCAGCTGGCGGTGTTCTACGACGGCGACACGGTGCTGGGAAGCGCCTGGATTACCTAAAAAGAGAGGACGAGGAACATGAAAAAGCTGATCTGTCTGGCCCTGGTGTGCACCCTGGCCCTGGCGGGCTGCGCCCCCCGGGGCGGCGGGGAGCAGAACGAGGAGCTGGGGGACAACTCCGTGGCTCCCCTGGAGCCGAGCGAGGAAGAGGCGGCCCTGCTGGCCCTGGTGGGGGGCGCGGACACGGAGTACGGCGTGTACCAGCTCTCCGCCGGTGAGGCGGTCACCGGCTGCAGCATCGAGGTGCTCTCCTGGCAGGACGGCCAGTGGCTGGCCGTGGGGGGCGGCTCGGTGGGCGTTTCCGGCTCCTCCGACAGCCTCCGGCTGGGCGTGGTGCTGGAGGAGGACGGCATCCGCATCAACTGGCAGGACGGCTCCGGCCGGTACAGCGTCAACGCCGCCCTGAGCGGCGTCACCCGCACCGACACGGGCCGCACCTGGGCGTGGCTGAACGACCCCCAGGCCCTGACCGTGGGGGAGCGCGCGCCCCTCTACCTGGCGGTGTACGACGACGGCGAGGGGGTCACCTCCGCCGCCCTGCCCGACAGCTTCTTTGACGTGGCCTACCTCAACCAGTACGACCGGGCCTACGCCGTGGCCATCACTCTGGAGGCGTAGGGCGCGGCATCCCTGACGCGCCGTTTTCCAGCCGCCGCGAATGCCTTGGTATTTCGGAGGCATGGCACCGACGGCGGCCCGGCGGGCCAAGCCGGTACAGCGCAGCAGCTCTCAGGGCTTGCAGGGTAACCCCGATGCGTGCCACCCGGGGCGCGGCAGCGCCTGGAGAGATGATCATTACGGGGCCCCCGCCGAAGCCCAGCGAAGCGGGTTCGGTGGGGAGAGGAGGCACAGTGGAGGGAACGAGCTTTGCCGCTTGCGGCGAAGCGAGCGATCCGCAACTTGTGCCGACGATGCGGGCGGCAATGCACGCCCGGTCTCTGCCCTGTGCGTACAGCCCACCGCCGCCCTGGGCCCCCGTTTGGGGGGCCGGGGTCGAAGGCGCCGGGGGCGCCTTCGATGTAAATCTATGCGAAGCATCCTTTTTGAAAAGGCGGAAAGCCCCCCGGCCCTTCTTTCTCCCCATTTCTTCGGGAAAAAATGGGGGCGCCGTCGTCGGCCCAAGCTGCGGATCGTTCGCTTCCGGGCAGGCCCGAAAGCTCATTCCCTCCGCTGGGCCTCCTCTCCCCACGACGACCACTCCGTTGGGTCGCCGCGGGGGCCCCATTGGGCGCGTCCCCGGGGGCACCCCGGCAGACGGGCGGCCACAGGTCGCCCCTACGGACGGCGCGCCGAGTCGTCGCGCCCCACGGGCCAGCGGTTGCGGGGGCAAGCGGGCGGATGATATCCGCCCCTACATCGTCGGCACAAGTTACGGATCGCTCGCTTCGCCGCAAGCGGCAAAGCTCGTTCCCTCCACTGTGCCTCCTCTCCCCACGACGACCACTCCGTTGGGTCGCCGCGGGGCCCCATTAGACGGGCGGATGATATCCGCCCCTACAGGGCGGGGTGATTTCCGCTACTTGGCTCGGGAAAAGAAAACAGCGGGTATTCTGCATTTTGCAGAATACCCGCTGTTTTCTGTTTACTTCATCTCCAGGCCGCTCAGGTACCGCCTTGCCAGGTCGAAGGCGTGGGAGGCAGCCACGTGGCGCACCCGCTCCCGGCCCATGCCCTGCTGGATTTTCCGCACCCAGGTGCCGTCGGGGGCGGCCAGGGCCAGGTAGACCAGCCCCACCGGGTTGCCCCGCTCGTCGGGATCGGGGCCGGCCACGCCGGTGGAAGCTACCGCGATGTCGCAGCCCAGCACCCGCCGGGCCCCCTCGGCCATGGCCCGGGCCACGGGCTCGCTGACCGCGCCGTACTGCTCCAGGAGGGCCTGCTCCACCCCCAGGACGGTGTGCTTCACCTGGGTGGCGTAGCTCACCACGCCCCCCCGGAACACGGCGGACACCCCGGACAGGTCGGTCATGCGCTTGGCGATGAGGCCGCCGGTGCAGCTCTCGGCGCAGCCGAAGGTCAGGTTTTTCTCCTTCAGGAGCCGGAACACCGCCGCCTCGATGGAGGGCACGTCGGCGCCGTAGATCAGGGGGCCGAATTTGGCCCGCAGCCGCGCCTCCACCGGGTCGATGAGGGCGTGGGCGGCCTGTTCATCCTCCGCCCTGGCGGTGATGCGCAGCTCGCACTCCCCCTCCTTGGCGTAGGGGGCCAGGGTGGGGTTGGTCATGGCGTTCATCTCGTCCCGCAGCTGGGCCTCCATGGAGGACTCCCCGATGCCGAAGAGCTTCAGGGTGCGGGAGACGATCACCCCGTCGGCCAGGCTTTTCAGATAGGGCACCACCCGGTGGGTGAACATGGCCTTACACTCCCGGGGCGGGCCGGGGAGCATGATCACCCGGACGCCGCCGGCCTCAAAGGCCACGCCGGGGGCGGTGCCCCAGTCGTTGTCCAGCACCGTGCACCCCTCGGGGAGCATGGCCTGCTGGTAGTTGTTCTCCGTCATGGGCCGGCCGGCGTGAAGCCGCTGGAAGTAGGCCTCGATGCGGCGGGCGGAGGGCTCATGGAACACCAGCGGTTTGCCGAAGCACTCCGCCAGCACGTTCTTGGTGAGGTCGTCGCAGGTGGGGCCCAGGCCGCCGGTGGTGATGATAATGTCCGCCCGGGTGCGGGCCAGCTCCACGGCGGCGCGGAGCCGCTGGGGGTTGTCTCCCACCACCGTGTGGTAGTAGACGTTGATGCCCAGGGCGGACAGGCCCTGGGAGAGCATCTGGGCGTCGGTGTTGGCAATATTTCCAAGCAGCAGCTCGGTGCCCACGGCGATGAGCTCGGCGGTATGGGACATGGGGATGCACTTCCTTTGCTGATTGGGGTTACTCCGCCAGGGCCTTTGCCACATCGGCGAGGTAGTTGGGCTCGAAATCCTCGATGGTGCCCGCGTCGCAGGCGGCGGCCGCCGCCGGGTCGATGGGCAGCCGGGCCAGCACCTTGAGGCCGTGCTGGGCGGCGGTCTGGTCGATGTGGCTCTCGCCGAAGACGGCGTGGCGCCTGCCGCAGTCGGGGCACTCATAGTAGCTGTAGTTTTCCACCAGGCCCAGCACCGGGATGTGCATCATCTCGGCCATCTTCACCGCCTTGGTGACGATCATGCTCACCAGCTCCTGGGGGGAGGTGACCACGATGATGCCGTCCACCGGCAGGGACTGGAACACGGTGAGGGGCACGTCGCCGGTTCCCGGCGGCATATCCACGAACAGGTAGTCCACGTCGCCCCAGATCACGTCAGTCCAGAACTGCTTCACCGCCCCGGCGATGACGGGGCCCCGCCACACCACCGGGTCGGTCTCGTTCTCCATGAGCAGGTTGAGGCTCATGATCTCAATGCCGGTCTTGGTCTCCACCGGGTAGATGCCCAGCTCGCTGCCCTCGGCCTTGGTGTGGACGCCGAAGGCGGTGGGGATGGAGGGGCCGGTGATGTCGGCGTCCAGCACGCCCACCTTCTTGCCCAGCCGGCGCATGGCTACGGCCAGGGAGGAGGTCACGGTGCTCTTGCCCACGCCCCCCTTGCCGCTGACCACGGCGATCACCTTCCCGATGTGGGACAGGCCGTTGGCCGGCGCGCGGAAATCCTGGGGCGTGGTGCGCTCCGAGCAGCTCTCGCCGCAGGAGGAGCAGTTGTGGGTACATTCGGACATGATAATCGTTCCTTCTTTCCTCGGGTTGAATTGATAATTGATAATGGAAAATTGAGAATGGCCGGGGAGGGGGGGGCTCTGTGGGTTCAACAGGGCTTGCAAACCGGATTTGGCTTCCCCCCTCAGGGGGGAAGCTGGCAGCCGAAGGCTGACTGATGAGGGGGCGCTGCCCGCCGCAACCGGACGCGGGGCCCGTAGGGGCGACCTGTGGTCGCCCGCGGGCGGTCAAAGACCACCCCTACAGACGGATGCCCCTCAATAATGATAGGATCCCCCGCCGATAAATTCCCGGATCAGGGAGTCGGGGGCCACCAGGGCGGGGTCGATGGGCTCAAACCAGCGGAAGGCGTCCACCAGGTCGTGGAACTCCCGGCAGCGGGGGTTGTCCTCCGGCACCTGCTCCACGGCGGCCCGGAGGGCGTCGGCGTAGTGGGCGAACACGGGCACCTCATACCGCAGGGAGGAGTCGATGATCACGTGGGCCCGGCTTTTGAAGGGGGAGATGTAGGTTTTCTCCCCCCGGCGGACATTATACCACATGAGCAGGGTCTCCAGCAGGTCGGTGCCCCGGAAGTTGTAGTCCCGCACCGCCCGGCGGGTGATGCGCATCCAGGTGCCCTTGAAGCGCAGCGCCTCCCCCTCCAGGATGTTGGAGCGGGCGGAGATGTACATGCCCGTGGCCTCCGGGTGGCGGCCGGCGATGTCGTCGTTGAGGGCGTGGATGCCCTCGAAGATGGCGATCTCGTTCTTCTCCAGCTTGAGGGGGGTGCCCTGGCTGTCGTTGCGCATCTGGCGGGCGAACTCGAAGTGGGGGACGATCACCCACTCCCCCCGGGACAGGCGGGAGAAGGTGTCGTCCAGCAGCTCCATGTCCAGCAGCAGGGGGGACTCGTAGTCGATGTCCCCCTCGGGGGTGCGGGGGGCGGTCTTGCGGTTGAGGGTCTTGAAGTAGTTGTCCAGGGAGATGGTGTGGCTGTTCACCCCCCGGCGCTCCAGCTCCTGCTCCAGCTTCATGGCCGTGGTGGTCTTGCCGGAGCCGGAGGGGCCGGACAGCAGCGCGATGGGGCTCACCTTCATCCGCTCCAGGATGGTGTCCACCGCCGTGTGGATGCGCTCCTGGTAGTGGGCGTCGCACTCGGCCAGGAAGGCGGCCGGATCCCTGCGGATCTTGTCGTTGATCTCACTGAGCTGATAGGGCATGGTTTCCCTCCTTTACCCGTGTTGGCGGCAGAACTCCGCCACCCTGGCCTTGTCGGCGCAGATGGCGTCGATCTTCTGAATGTACTCCTGGGGATACTTGGCGTTGGCCACCCGCTGGATGTACCCGGTGTGCCGATCCACCAGCTTGGTGACCCCGCCGCCCCCCAGGGAGACGATGGTGTGCAGCTCCTCCATCATGCAGATGTTGTACAGGCTCTCGGTGCCGGGCAGGCACCAGCCCACGTTCTCAAAGGAACCGGACATGTACTTCTGCCGGTAGAGATAGTAGGGGATCTGGCCGCTCTCCCGCAGGGCGGCCCAGGCGTAGTCCAGCATGGCGGCCACGTCCTCCCCGGCGGGCAGAGGGGTATCCCCCTCGTCCTCGCGGGCTTTATATCCTTCGCTTCCCTGTTTCCAGGGAAGCTCACTCATGCCGCCGCTCGTCCTCTCCCCAACAAGGGCCTTGCCCTTGTTGGGGGCCCCGTTCATTAAGCGGGAGCCCTTTTTCAGGGCCAGGGTGTGCACCGTCACGTTCTCCGGGGCCAATTCCAGCACCTGATCCAGGGAGGCGCGGAAGCCGTCCGCGCTGTCGCCGGGCAGGCCGGCGATGAGATCCATGTTGACGCACCCGATGCCGCTCTCCCGCACCAGGGCGAAGGCCCGCAGGATGTCGGCGGCCCGGTGGGCCCTCCCCATGGCGGCCAGCACCGCGTCGGACATGGACTGGGGGTTCACCGACACCCGGTCACAGCCCCGGCGCCTCAGCACCGCCAGCTTCTCCGCCGTGATGGTGTCTGGCCGGCCCGCCTCCACCGTGTACTCGGTGCAGGCGGACAGGTCGATGTGCTCCGCCAGCTCCCCCATCAGCCGATCCAGCTGGGGGGCGGTGAGGGTGGTGGGGGTGCCGCCGCCGAAGTAGACGGTGCGCACCTGCAGCCCCGCCCCCTCCAGCATGGCCCCGGTGGCCCGGATCTCCTCGGACAGGGCGTCCAGGAAGGGGTCGATCAGCTTCAGCGCCCGGCCCACGTCGGCGGAGACAAAGGAGCAGTAGGCGCACCGGGTGGGGCAGAAGGGGATGCCCACGTAGAGGGACACCTCATGCTCCCCCAGGCTCCGCTGGGCGGCCAGGCTGGCCTGGGCGCAGTCCATGGCCAGCTTTCTCCGGCCGGGGCTCACCCGGTAGGTGTCCCGCAGGACTTTTTCCGCCTGGGCGGGGGTGGCCCCGGCCAGCATGGCCTTGGCGGGGATCTTCACCGGCCGCACGCCGGTGAGGGCCCCCCAGGGGGGCTCCTTTCCCAGCGCCGCCGTGCCCGCGTCGTAGAAGGCCAGCTTGAGAATCCGCTGGAGAGCCCGGTCGGCGGACAGCTGGTCGGTGAGCTCCGACACCCGGCACCGGCGGGCGGCCCGGTATTCCGCCCCGCCCCAGGTCAGCGCCGCCGTGGCGGTGGCCCAGGTCTTCCCCCGGCTCAAAGAGAGCACCAGGGCGTCCTCCCCCGGCCCGGGGGGTGCGTCGGCGTACTCCGGCCGCTCGGTGGGGAAAAGGGTCAGCAGCATCTGTTCCGCCGCGTATTTATAGTTGTGTCCGCGATAATAGAGCTTCATTGGGCGTTTCCTTTCAGGGAGTGTAGGGGCGGATATCATCCGCCCGCCGGGAGACGCCGGGTATGCCCCCGCCCCTTATCCCCTCAGGGCCTCCCGGATGTAGTAGTTGGTCTTGCGCTCCCGCTCCAGGGTGGAGGCGTCCATGTGGCCGGGGAGGACGCGGAAGTCGCCGGGCAGGTGGGCCAGCCGGGCCAGGGAGGCCATGATATCCTCGTAGGAGCCTCCCTCGAAGTCGATGCGGCCCATGGAGCCCTGGAACAGGGTGTCGCCGGTGAAGAGGGCGTCCCCCACCAGCAGGCACACCCCGCCGGGGGTGTGGCCGGGGGTGTGGAGCACCTGGATGTCCAGATCCCCCAGCTTCACCACGTCGCCGTCGCCGTAGGGCACGGTGGGCGCGCCGATGGGGGGGAACACCTGGCTGCCCAGGCGGGCGGCGTCCGCCGGGTGGAGGAACACCGGCACGTCGGGGTGGGCGGCGTGGAGCTCCGCCACGCCGCCGGTGTGGTCGAAGTGGGCGTGGGTGAGGAGGATCAGCTTCAGCTCCGCCCCGTCGGCCAGCAGCTGGGCCTCAATCCGCGCCCCGTCTCCGCCGGGATCGATTACCGCCGCGGCGTGGGTGTGCTCGTCCTCCAGCAGGTAGCAGTTGGTGCCCAGCGGGCCCACCTGCATGGTTTTGATGTTCATATCCTGTCACCTCAATACGCAAAGATGGATGCTTTGATTCACACAGCCGCCGCAGGCGCCCCGGTCTCTCAGGGGCACCGCACCGGCGGCGGCCCGGCGGGCCAGGCCGGTACAGCGCACCCGCTCCCAGGGCCTGCGGGGTCATCCCGATGCGGGCCGCCCAAGGCGCGGCGTCGTCGGCCCAAGCTACGGATCGTTCGCTTCCGGGCAGGCCCGAAAGCTCATTCCCTCCGCTGGGCCTCCTCTCCCCACCGAACCCGCTGCGCAGCCGTTGGCGGCTTTGCCGCCTTACGGATGCGGCGTGCCCCTTGCGGGTACTTCGCTGGGCTTCGGCGGGGGCCCCAATTACTGCAAGCGCCAATGGGGCGGGCGGCGATGCCGACCCGGTTTTTGCAAGCTCCGTACAGCCCACCGCCGCCATGAGCCCCCGTTTTTGGGGGGCGCCGGGGGCACACCCCCGGCCCTTTCTTTCCCACCGCTTTCTTTCGGAAAGAAAGCGGTGCGCCCGCCGCGTCGGAGGCGCCGGGGGCGCTTCCGATAAAAATCCAGCGAAGCCACCTCCAAAAAAGCGGCCCGCCCCCGGGGGCATCCCGGCAGGCAGATGGCGCGCCGGGTCGTCGCGCCCCACATCGTCGGCCCAAGCTGCGGATCGTTCGCTTCCGCGTAAACGCGAAAGCTCATTCCCTCCGCTGGGCCTCCTCTCCCCACCGAACCCGCTTCGCTGGGCTTCGGCGGGGGCCCCATTGGGCGGGCGGATACTATCCGCCCCTACAGGCTTGGCAGTTGGCAGACCGTCGGCGGGCCTTCACTCCCCATCATAAGGCGCCCTACATCTGGTCGGTGTCGAACAGGATGGTCACCGGCCCGTCGTTCTGGCTGTACACCTGCATGTCCGCGCCGAACTCGCCGTGCTCCACCCGGAAGCCCCGGGCGGCGCACTCGGCCATGAACTTCTCATAGAGGGGGATGGCCGTGTCGGGCTTGGCGGCCCCGGTGAAGCCGGGGCGGCGGGACTTGGTGTCGGCGTAGAGGGTGAACTGGCTCACCACCAGCAGGGAGCCCCCCACCGCCTCCAGGTTCAGGTTCATCTTGCCGTTCTCGTCCTCAAAGACCCGCAGGCCGCAGATCTTGTCGGCCATCTTGACGGCCTGGGCCTCGGTGTCGTTGGGGCCCACCCCCAGCAGCACCAGGAACCCCTGGCCGATCTCCCCGTTGACACGCCCCTCGATGGTGACGGAGGCGTTCTTTACCCGTGTGACAACTGCGCGCATAGTGGATAAATTCCTTTCCTTGTTATCGGTATTCCCGGACAAAGCCCCTGGCGTAGAGGGGATCCAGGTCGAACACCGCCGGATCGCCGGCGGCGCATTTGATGTCGGTGACGTCCACCACGGTCTCGATGGCGCCGATGGAGCCCAGGATGCGGGCCTTCTGGCCGTTGACCCGGACGGTGCGGCGGCGGGAGGCGAGCCAGCGGCGCACCTGCTCCCACAGGCCGCCGCCCCTGGCCCGGGCCACGCCGAAGCCGTTCTGATAGCCCACGGGGAGCACCGCCACCCGGGTGGGGCGGCGGAGGCTGACGGGGCTGTCGCCCCCCACGGTGTGGCCCTTGGGGAGCCAGCGGGTCTCCTCGATGCCCACCTCGCCGTAGCCCACCCGGCGCAGGCCGTCCCCCCGGGTGCGGCGGCACCGGCCCAGCAGGGCGGAGCCCGCCCGCACCCCGTCCAGCCGGGCCTCGTCCCAGTGGAGCAGGGCGTAGGAGCCGGCGGCGTGGACGGTGCCGGTCTCAAACCCGGCCCCCCGGATGGCGTCCACCGCCCGGTGGAACTGCTCCAGCTGGGCGGTGAGGTCCCGCCCGTCCTTCTTGCGCACCTGGATCTGGGTGCAGATGCCTGAGATGGCCACGTTGGGCAGGTTGCGGTAGACCGACAGGATCTTCTCCGGCTCGTCGGCCAGGAAGCCGCCGAAGCCCATGCCGGTGTCGATCTGGATGTGGGCCTCCACCACGGTGGAGCGCTCCTCCGCCGCGGCGTTGAGGGCCATGCCCGTGTCCGAGGAGCCCACGGTGCACACCACGTCCAGCTCGATGAGCTGCGCCAGCTCCTCCCGATCCACCGTGGGGCGGAGCATGAGGATCTCCTCCTCCACAAAGCCCGCCTTGCGCAGGGCGGCGGCCTCCGCCGGCTCGCTGACGGCGAAGCGGCCGATGCCCTCCTCCCGGAGCACCCGGGCCAGCTCCACCAGCCCGGCCCCGTGGCCGTCGCCGGTGAGCACCGCGTAGATCACCGCCTGCCCCGCCCGCTCCTTGATGACGCCGATATTGTGCCGCAGGGCTTCCCGCTCAATGACCAGCGTTTTCATGGCCCGTCCGCCTTTCTGTGTGTGTTTCCCTCATTATAATACGCCCCACCGCCTCCCGTCAACGGAAAGGGCCGCCGGACGCCCCGCTGTCAGATCTGACAAAATTTTCGGGGCGCCGCGGGGCGGCCCTCCCCCTTCTTGGGGTGGGGCGCGGCCTATCCGCCCCCCGACCACCACATGTCGTGGCAGATCCGGCGGCCGCCGCCAACCGCCCTGTTTTCCCTCCAATTCGGCCAAAGTCTTGACTTTTTGGGAAAAAGCGTGTATGATACGCATTGTAACCATTTGTAACTTTTCGTTTTCCAACTGTTACGGGCGGGGGCTTCGCGCCCCGGCGCCCCAAACCACAGAATCTGAATAGGAGGGTTTTTCTTCATGGATGAACTCCTGCACACAGGCCATGAGGAGGCCCAGGAATCCGGTCTCTCTCTGGCGCCCCTGCGCGCCAGGCTGACCGGCGGCGCCGACGCCCTGCGCGCCCGGCTGGCGCCTCTGCGCCACAAGCTGGACGCCGCCACCGCCGGGGGCCGCCGGGTGGTCAATCCGCTCCACCTGCTGGCCGCCGCCGCCGTGCTTGGCGTGGCCGCCGTGGTGGGCACGGTCTACACCCCCAGCTACGTGGTGTCGCTGGACGGCGTGCCCCTGGGCACCGTCACTGCCCCCGCTGAGTTTGAGGCCGTGGTGAACCGGGTGGAGTCCCGCGCCACCGGAATCCTGGGCTATGACTACGACATTGCGGGGGAGATCAGCTACGCCCCCGCCCTGACGGAGCGGGACAGCATCACCCCCATCGCCGACTTTGAGACCTATCTCTTCGACCAGATCGGCGAGGTGATGAAGAGCTACGTGCTCACGGTGGACGGCCAGTTCATCGGCGCGGCCCAGGATCGGGCGACCCTGGACGCGGTGCTGGAGCAGATCAAGGCCGCCTACACCACGGAGAACACGGTGTCCGCGGAGTTCACCTCCGGGGTGTACATCACCCACGAGTACACCGCCTCCGACGTGAACCAGGATCCCGCGGCCATGCTGGCCGCCCTCACCGCCAACACCAACGGCCAGACCGTGTATGAGGTGCAGGCGGGCGACACCTTCATGCAGATCGCCCTGGACAACGGCATGACCGTCTCGGAGATGAGCGAGCTCAACCCCGATGTGGACATCAACGTCATCTATATCGGCCAGCTGCTCAACGTGAAGGAGGAGATCCCCTTCCTCTCCGTCAAGACGGTGGACAACGTGACCTACACCGAGGAGATCGCCTGCCCGGTGGTGGAGGTGGAGGACGACTCCATGTACCAGGGCGAGTCCCGGGTCATTGACGCGGGCGTCCCCGGCGAGCAGATCGTCAACGCCGACATCGCCTATCTCAACGGCGTGGAGCAGGAGCGCACCGTGCTCTCCACCCAGGTCACCCGGGAGGCTACCAACAAGGTCATCGCGGTGGGCACCAAGGTGCGGCCCTCCTGGCTGCCCAACGGGTACTTCATCTGGCCTGTGTACGGCAACATCACCTCCTACTTCGGCTACCGCTCCATCTTCGGCTCCTACAGCTACCACGGCGGCATCGACATCGCCACCTCCTACGGCACCAGCATCGCCGCCGCCGACGGCGGCACGGTGGTGTTCGCCGGCCGGGCCACCGGCAGCATGTGGAGCTACGGCAACCTGGTGATCATCGACCACGGCAACGGCAAGCAGACCTACTACGGCCACTGCTCCAGCGTGCTGGTCTCCGCCGGCGACAAGGTCTATCAGGGCCAGCCCATCGCCCGGGTGGGCTCCACCGGCCGCTCCACCGGCAACCACTGCCACTTTGAGGTGAAGATCAACGGCACCTCGGTTAACCCCCTGTCCTACCTGAGCTGATCGCAGATCAAAAATCCCGCTCCGGAATACCGGAGCGGGATTTTTTCTGTTCCGATTCAGATGTGGATGGCCTTGGTGAGGGTGACGGCCAGGGCGCCGGGCCCGATGTGGCAGGCCACCGACAGGGACAGGGGATCCATGTGGATGTCGTAGCCGGGGAAGGCCTCCTCCAGCTCGGCCCGCCACGCCTCGGCCTCCTCCCGGGTGCTGGTGTAGGCCACGGCGATGTGGAGATCCGCCGGGCCGTGGCAGTCGGCGAAGTCGGTGTCCATCACCTTCCGGGCGGTGTCCAGCATGGTCTTTTTGGCGGCCTTCCACCCACGGGCCTTGGCGAAGGAGTCCAGCTTCTCCCCCTTGATGCGCAGCACCGGCTTGATGCCCAGCACGGTGCCGATGGCGGCGGCGGCGGGGGTGCAGCGGCCGCCCTTCTTTAAGTACTTCAGGGTGTCCACGGTGATGTAGATGTCGGAGTCAAACTTGGTCTTTTCCAGCAGCTCCTTGATCTCCCTGGCGCTCCACCCGGCGGCGGCCAGGGCCAGGGCGTCCAGGGCGGACTGCCGCTGGGTGACGGAGATGCGCTGGTTGTTGACCACCTGCACCTTCCCGCCGTAGTCCTCAGAGAGCATCTCCGCCGTCTCGCAGGTGCTGCTCAGGCCGCTGGACATGGGGATCTGCACGATCTCGTCGTAGTCCTGGAGGATCTTGTCCCAGAACTCGATCACGTCGCCGGGGGCGGGCTGGGTGGTCTTGACGTCGGCCCCCTCCTCCATCTTCTGGTAAAACTGCTCCTGGGTCAGGGTGATGTCCTCCAGGAACAGCTCGTCGTTGATATAGAAGGGCATGGGCAGCACAAAAATACCCAGCTCCTTTGCCTGGGCCTGGGTGATGCCGCTGTTGCTGTCGGTGGCAATGGCAATTCTACTCATAAAGAACCTCTTTTCAGACTTTCCATACAACCTGTACAACTGTAAAAGTCATTATATCGGATTGACGCGAAAAGTCAAGCGGACACATTCCGGGAAGTGTAGCATAATCTGCCGCCCCGGGGCATAGAGATCACCATCCCACTACAAAGGATGATGATGCCGTATGAAGCCGAAGATCCGATGGGGCCGCCTGCTGCGGCGGAGCGCCGCCCTGTTCCTTGCCACCCTGGCGGTGTGGGCCCTGCTGCTGGTGTCGGGCGGGGGCTCCGCCGCCGGGGCCCTGCGGGGCCTGGGGGAGAACCCGGGCTTCGTCTCCGCCGCCCTGGCCCTGGAGCTGGGACAGGCCCCCGGGGAGACCGGGCCCCTGGCGGGCCTGGACGGCTGGGGCCGCCTGGTGGTGCGGCAGTCACCGCTGCTGCTGGCGGGCGGGCAGGCCGCGGCGGAGTACGGGGCGGAGGCGGCGGACACCCCCGATCTCCCCGCCGGGCAGCCCGCCGAGGATCACGACGACGTGAACGAGCCGCCGCCGGAGACCACCGCCGCCCCGGGGGACATCGTGGCCCGCACCCTGGTGCCCACCAGCCCCCAGGGCTATGTGACGGCGGGGGGCATCTACCTCTATAACCGCACCGGGCTGGACGTGGATCTGGCGGCGGCGGCCGCCGCGCCGGTGAACATCACCCTGTCCGGCGACGGGCCCCAGATCCTGATCATCCACACCCACGGCAGCGAGGCCTACACCCCCGACGGGACGGACATCTACGAGCCCTCGGACAACAACACCCGCACCCTGGACGAGAACTACAACATGGTGCGGGTGGGGGACGAGATGGAGCGGGTGTTCACCGAGCTGGGCCTGAGCGTGGTGCACGACACCACCCTCTACGACTACCCCAGGTACAGCGGGGCCTACGACCGCTCCGCCGAGGCGGTGAAGAACTACCTGGCGCAGTACCCCACCATCAAAATCGTGCTGGACGTCCACCGGGACGCCCTGGTGGGGGAGGACGGCACCGTCTACAAGGCGGTCACCCGCATCGACGGGGTGGACACCGCCCAGGTCATGCTGGTGCTGGGCTCCAGCGAGGGGGGCGAGCACCCCAGCTGGATGGAGAACCTGGCCCTGGCCTGCAGGCTCCAGGAGAGCATGAACAACCTCTATCCCACCCTGGCCCGGCCCATGACCATGCGCTCCTCCCGGTACAACCAGCAGCTGTCCACCGGCTCGGTGCTGGTGGAGGTGGGCACCCACGGCAACACCCTCCAGGAGGCCCTCGCCGCCGCCCGGCTCTTCGCCCGCTCCGCCGGGCAGGTGCTCCTGGAACTGGAGGGGTAGGGCGGGGCCTGCCCGGCCGGCGGATAACTGCCCCACCCTGTTGGGGTGGATATCATCCCCCCGCCCCCGGAATCACCGGCCCGTGGCGCGCGACGACCCCGGCGCGCGTGCCAACTGCCGTGTCCGTAGGGGCGACCTGTGGTCGCCATAGATGGGGCCCCCGCCGAAGCCCAGCGAAGTACCCGCAAGGGGCACGCCGCATCCGTAAGGCGGCAAAGCCGCCAACGGCTGCGCAGCGGGTTCGGTGGGGAGAGTTCCCCGGCGAAGCGCCGCCAATGGCGGATAAAGCAAGCCGGGGAAAAGGAGCGGCGCGATTGGCGGGCCAGTCTGGCCCGGGAATCGCAATGCCGCGACGGGAGCAAGGGCACAGTGGAGGGAACGAGCTTTGCCGCTTGCGGCGAAGCGAGCGATCCGTAACTTGTGCCGACGATGGAGGCCCGGCCTCCGGCGGCACCGCTTTCTTTCCAAAGAAAGCGGTGGGAAAGAAGGGGCCGGGGGAAAGTCCCCCCGGCGCCCCCCAGTACGGGGGTTCACGGCGGCGGAAAGGTGTACAGACAGGGCAAGAACCGGGCGTGCATCCACGCCCGGTTCCTTTTTTGCTTTCGTAACAGGCGCTGCCGCGCCTCGGGCGGCCCGCGCCGGACACCCGGCAGGCCCTGACAGCCGCTACGCTGTACCAGGTGCGCCCAATGGGGCCCCCGCGGCGACCCAACGAAGTGGTCGTCGTGGGGAGAGGAGGCCCAGCGAAGGGAATGAGCTTTCGCGGTTACGCGGAAGCGAACGATCCGCAGCTTGGGCCGACGATGCCATCGGTGCCACGCCCCTGAAATACCATGGCGCTTGCGGCGGCTGCGTGCCGGGGGCGGCCCTTACGGCGCGGGCTGGGGCTCCCTGAGCCAGCGGCCGAAGAAGTAGTAGATCAGCAGGGCCACGGAGGTGACCGTCCAGGTGATGGGGTAGCTGGCCATGACCACCGTCAGGGTGTGGTGGACGGGCACCACCAGGAAGAGCCAGGCCAGGCGCAGGCCGCACACGCCGAACACGTCGATGAGCATGGGCCCCACCGACTTGCCCGCCCCCCGGACGGCGCCGGCGATGAGTTCAATGAGGATGTAGGTGATGTAGCAGGGGGCCAGGAAGCGCACCATGTCCACGCCGATGTCCAGCACGGCGGCGTCGGGGGTGAAGATGGTGAGGATGGGCCGGGCCAGGAAGAAGAACACGGCGCTGATGCCGATGGTGAAGACGCTGAGCATCCCCACCGACACCCACAGGCCCTTTTTCACCCGCTGGTACTGCCCGGCGCCGTAGTTCTGCCCGGCGAAGGTGGTGATGGACTGGGACATGGCGGTGACGGTCATCCAGAAGATCACGTCCATCTTGCCGTAGGCCGTCCAGGCGGCCACGGTGTCGGTGCCGAAGGAGTTGATGGCGGCCTGGATGACGATGTTGGAGGCGCTGTACATCACCGACTGGAGGGCGGTGGGCACGCCGATGTGGAGGATGCCCCTCATGGGCTCCGGGTGGATGTGCAGCTGCCGGGGGAAGAGCTGATAGGGGGTCATCTCGGAGCGGAGCAGGGCCACCACCACCAGCACGGCGGACAGCAGCTGGGAGCAGATGGTGGCGATGGCCACGCCGGCCACGTCCAGGTGGAACACCAGCACCAGCAGCAGATCCAGCACGATGTTGCACCCGGAGGCGGCGATGAGGAAGTACAGGGGCCGGCGGAAGTCGCCGATGGCCCGGAGCACGCCGGTGCCCATGTTGTACACCACGTTGGGCACCATGCCCAGGAAGTAGACCCGCAGGTAGAGCACCGCGCCGGGCATGGCCTCCTGGGTGGTGCCCATGGCCCGCAGGGCCCAGGGGGTGAGGATAAAGCCCGCCGCCATGAAGAACGCGCCCACAATCACGCCCAGCAGCATGGTGGTGTGGACGCTCTTGTGCACGTCCTCCCACTTCCGGGCGCCGAACTGCTGGGCGATGATCACCACCGCGCCGGCGGACAGACCGGTGAAGATGCCCACGGTCAGGTTGACGATCACGCCGGTGGAGCCCACGGCGGCCAGGGCCACCTTGCCCACGAAGCGGCCCACCACCAGGGTATCCACCGTGTTGTAAAGCTGCTGGAAAAAGGTGCCGAACCACAGGGGGAAGAAGAAGCCGATCAGCTGCTTCCAGATCACGCCCTGGGTGATGTCGCCGGTGGGCTGGCGCAGCAGTCCCATGGAAACCCCTCCTTGAAAATCTCAATTCCGCCTCCGCGGGCGGAGCGAATACGATTCTACACGCTTCCCACCGGAAAAGCAAGGGGGGCGGCAGGAAAGTTTGCGTCCCGGCGGGACGCGCCGCCGACGGGACGGAAAAGGCCGCCCCTGCCTGTGGGCAGGGGCGGCCTTTTCCGGGCGCACCGGCACGGTGCCGGCTTACATCTCCAGCATGCCGAGGCCCTCGGTGATCAGGGTCGCGGCGTCGGTGAGGCTGGTGCTGTAGTCGGTGATGGCCGCGGCATACGCCCCCTGATCCATCTCGCCGTCCAGCACACCGATGGCGCTGTCGCACAGCCCCTCCAGGGAGTCGGCAAAGAGGGTGCAGCCCTCGGCGATCTTGCCGTGGCCCTCCGCCCACTCCTCCGGGGGATTGGGGATGGCGGCGAAGTCCCGGAAGGGCTGGGCCATGGAGCGCAGGGTGTCCACGCCGGTACGGGCGGACTCCTCGTCCGTGATGGACAGGCTGCCCATGGCGGTCATGGCGTCAGCGATGTCGGCGCTCAGATTCTCCACCTCGGTCTGGTAGTCCTCCTTGCTCATGGCCGCGGGCGCTGTGGTCTGGGCCGGCTCTGCGGCGTCGGGGCCGGCGGCCTGCTGCCCGCCGCCGCAGGCCGCCAGGGTGAGGAGCATGCAGGCCAGGGCGGCCAGGGTGAGAATACGCTGCTTCATGTCAGAACCATCCTTTCCATCTTCGAAATACCGGCTCCATTATGGCACTTCCGCCGCCGTTTGTCAATAAATCAATACATTGTATGACAATTTATTGTCACAAGAAGTCCTGTAAGATGGACAAAAGGGGTGATGGCATGATCGGCGATACCATTCGGATCCTGCGGGAGCGGGCCGGCTATTCCCAGTCTGAGCTGGCCAGGCGGCTCTCCGTCACGCGGTCTTCCGTAAACGCCTGGGAGAGCGGGCTGTCCGCCCCCACCGCCGTGTATATCATTGAGCTGGCCAGGCTGTTCCACGTCTCCACCGACTTCATCCTGGGGCTGGAATCCGCCGGGCACCTCAGCCTGTCCGGCCTGACGGAGCGGGAGATCCGCATCCTCTATGAGCTGCTGGACTATTTCCACCAGTCCAAAGCCGGGGAATGACCGCGCCGGCGGACAACTTTTCTATTGAGAAAACGGTGCCCGCGTGTTACAATGCTTTTACTGTATGGGCCCCGGCCCTGTTGGAATTGTGATCATTAAGGAGATGCAGGATAGAGATGAAATTAGGCATCGTGGGCCTGCCCAACGTGGGCAAGAGCACCCTGTTCAACGCCATTACCAACGCCGGCGCGGAGAGCGCCAACTACCCCTTCTGCACCATTGACCCCAACGTGGGGGTGGTGGCGGTGCCCGACCACCGCCTGGACGCCCTCAGCGAGATGTACCACCCCAAGAAGACCACCCCGGCGGTGGTGGAGTTCGTGGACATCGCCGGCCTGGTGAAGGGGGCCAGCCAGGGCCAGGGCCTGGGCAACAAGTTCCTGGCCAACATCCGGGAGTGCGCCGCCATTGTCCACGTGGTGCGCTGCTTTGACGACGAGAACATCATGCACGTGGTGGCCGACACCAGCACCAACGTGCCGGTGGATCCGGTGGGGGACATCGGGGTCATCGACATCGAGCTGATCATGGCCGACGTGGAGATGGTGGAGCGCCGCATCGACAAGGCCCAGAAGGCCGCCAAGGGGGACAAGAAGTTCCTCCACGAGGTGGAGGTGTTCTCCGCCCTGAAGGACTGGCTCAACGACGGCAACTCCGCCCGCTCCTTCCAGTGCGACGAGGACGACGCCGCCCTCATCGCCACCTCGGAGCTCTTGAGCCTCAAGCCCATCATCTACGCCGCCAACCTGGACGAGGACGGCTTCGCCGCCTACGCCGACAACGCCTACTATCAGCAGGTGGCCGATCTGGCCGCCCGGGAGGGGGCCCAGGTGATCCCCGTGTGCGCCAAGCTGGAGGCGGAGATCGCCGAGCTGGAGCCGGAGGAGAAGAAGATGTTCCTGGACGACCTGGGCATCGCCGAGTCCGGCCTGGATCGGCTCATCAAGGCCAGCTACGCCCTGCTGGGCCTGATCTCCTTCCTCACCTCCGGCGAGGACGAGTGCCGCGCCTGGACGATCACCAACGGCACCAAGGCCCCCCAGGCCGCCGGCAAGATCCACACCGACTTTGAGCGGGGCTTCATTCGGGCCGAGGTGGTCAGCTTCGACGACCTCATGGCCTGCGGCTCCATGGCCGCCGCCAAGGAGAAGGGGTTAGTCCGCTCCGAGGGCAAGGAGTATGTCATGAAGGACGGCGACATCGTGCTGTTCCGGTTCAACGTGTAAGCCCCAATCGCCGTCCTTCATGTGGAACCCGCCGAAGGCGGGACGCGCTCTGCGCGTACAAGCGTTTTGGCCCCGGCCAAAATCTTGGGCCAGGGCGGATTCACTCCGCCCTGGCTGAGTTGAAATCTGGGGCCCCCGCGGAACGCAGTTGAGTGGGGCTGGACGGCGACATTGTCCTGTTCCGGTTCAACGTGTAAGCCCCAATCGCCGTCCTTCATGTGGAACCCGCCGAAGGCGGGACGCGCTCTGCGCGTACAAGCGTTTTGGCCCCGGCCAAAATCTTGGGCCAGGGCGGATTCACTCCGCCCTGGCTGAGTTGAAATCTGGGGCCCCCGCGGAACGCAGTTCCGTGGGGCTGGACGGCGACATTGTCCTGTTCCGATTTAATGTGTAAGACCTGATCGCCGTTCCTGAACCATATCCGCGCAAAAAAGCTGCGGCGGGGGCCGATGCCCCCCGCCGCAGCTTTTTCATAACCACCCCGGCCGGCGCATATACATCCCCCGAGAGAACAAATTCGGGGGAGTGTTGCTGTGTGAAAGGGAACATCGAGGAGCGCGCCTGCCAGCTGGCGCTCTACATCATAGAGAACAAGGCGACGGTGCGCGGCGCGGCCCAGAGGTTCGGCATCAGCAAGTCCACGGTGCACAAGGATTTGAGCGAGCGGCTGCCCGCCTTCAACAAGCCCCTCTACCTCCAGGTCAAGCAGGTGCTGGATGAGAACAAGGCCGAGCGGCACATCCGGGGGGGCATCGCCACCCGGCGGAAGTACCGCGGCGGGGAATAGCAGGCAAAAAAACGGCGGCGCACGGAAATCCGTGCGCCGCCGCTGTTTTGTCCTGGGATTTTGTTACCAGCCGAAGGGCCACTGGAAGTAGCCGCCCTGCTGCTGTTGCTGCTGGGACTGCTGCTGCTGGCTGGCGCTGTACTCCTGCTGGAGCTCATCCATGGCCGCGTTGCGGTCTGTGTTCTCCTCGTCCAGGGTCACGTCCACCGTGGTGGTCTCCCCGCTGCGGTAGATGGACAGGGTGACGGTGTCGCCGGCGGAGAACTCCGACACGGCGCTCTGCAGATCGCTGCTGCCCGAGACCTCGGTGCCGTTGACGGCGGTGATGATGTCGCCCACCTGGAGGCCGCCGTTGTCCGCGCCGGAGCCGTCCAGGATGGCCAGCACCTCGGCGCCGGCGGGCACGCCGTACTGCTGGGCGGCCTGGGGCACGTCGTCCAGCAGGATGCCCATGCTGGGCTTGCCGGTGACGTAGCCGTTCTCGATGATGGAGGTGATCATATCCCGCACGTCGTTGATGGGGATGGCGAAGCCCAGGCCCTCCACGCTGGCCTCGGAGCTGGAGCTGCTGGACAGCTTGGCGGAGACGATGCCGATGACCTGGCCGTACTCATTGAACAGGGGGCCGCCGGAGTTGCCGTTGTTGATGGCGGTGTCGGTCTGCAGCATGTTCATGACGGTGCCGTCGCTCATGGTGACGGAGCGGTCTTTGGCGGAGACGTAGCCGCCGGTGAAGGTGAAGGTCAGCTCGCCCAGGGGGTTGCCGATGGCGTAGACGTTCTCGCCCACGTTGAGGGCGTCGGAGTCGCCCAGGGTGACGGTCTGGAGGTTGCCCACCTCGATGCGGAGCACCGCGATGTCGTTGTCCTCCTCGCCGCCCACCAGGGTGGCGTCATAGCTGTCGCCGTTGGCGAAGAACACCTTGATGTCCTGCACGTTTTTGATCACGTGGTAGTTGGTGACGATGTAGCTGGAGGTGGCGTTGGAGCTGATGACGAAGCCGGAGCCGGACACGGCATTGCGCACCGTGTAGCCCCACGCGTTGGTGGTCACGTCGCCGTTGACGCCCACCGCGGCCCCCAGGTTGGCGGCGTAGATCTCCTCCGGGGTGAGGACGGTGTGGCCGTCCACGCTGGCAAGGTTGACGGCGGTGGTGGGGGCGCTGCCCTGATAGATGGTGGTGGAGCCGCCGGCGAAGTGGTTGTAGGCCAGCACGCCGCCGCCGCCGGCCAGGCCGCCGATGAGGGCGCAGCACAGGCCCAGGGCCACAAACCGGGCCGCTCCCTTCCGCTTCTTCTGCTTGGGGGGCTCGGCCTCATAGACGTGGAACTGCTCGGTCTCGATCGGTTCCCGATCCTCCGGGATCCGGTTATAATCACTGTTATACATATTTGCTCTCTCCTTTTCACGGACTCACGCTGTTCCCTTGGAACGATACCTAGGATAAACAAAAATTATGTATAAAGCATGAAGAAAGATGACATCTTTTTTGAATTTCGCACTCCTTGACTTTCCCGCCCCCTCCCGCTATAATAGTCCCCGTTCGGACTATTATAGTCCACAGACAGACCAATGGAGGAATTTGCATGGACGACGCCGTCTTTCTGGAAAAGCTCCGCCGCTACTACGCCCTGTGGCGGGAGGACAACGAGATCTATGGGGAGTGGGCCCAGGCCCGGGGGTTCTCCTACTTTGAGCTGATGGTGCTCTCCTCCCTGGCGGAGGGGGGGCGCACCCAGCGGGACATCTGTGACCAGTGGAGCATGTCCAAGCAGACGGTGCACTCCATCCTGCGGCAGTTTCAGGCCCGGGGATGGGTAACCCTGGAGACCCGGCCGGA
Source organism: Flavonifractor sp. An10 (assembly GCF_002161215.1). Taxonomy (GTDB): domain Bacteria; phylum Bacillota; class Clostridia; order Oscillospirales; family Oscillospiraceae; genus Flavonifractor; species Flavonifractor avistercoris. The sequence goes on along the minus strand of NZ_NFMB01000006.1, from coordinate 30,152 downwards.
AGACCGCCGGAGCAAGACCGTCCGCCTGACGGCGGCGGGGGAGGCGGCCGCGCTCCCCCTGCACCGGGAGATCATAGACCATGAGCGGCGGGTGTGGGAGGCCCTGGGGGAGGACACGGTGGACACCCTCATGACCATCCAGGCCCGCTACATCCGCACATTCCGGGAGGTGCAGGCGTGATGCGGACGGACTACCGGCGGGACTTTTTCCGCAGCGTGGCCCCCTCCATGCTGGCCTTCGCCCTGTCCGGGGTGTACGCCATCGTGGACGGCTTCTTTGTGGGCAACGCCCTGGGGGACAACGCCCTGGCGGCGGTGAACCTGGCCTTCCCCCTCACCGCCTTTCTCCAGGCCGCGGGCACCGGCCTGGGCATGGCGGGGGCCATCCGCTACGCCGTGTGCACCGGCGGGGAGGATCTCCCCGGCCGACGGCGGGCCCTGGGCACGGGGTTGACCCTGCTGGGGGCGGCGGGGGTGCTGCTCACCGCCCTCTACCTGCTCTTCGGCGTGGGGGTGCTCCGCCTCTTCGGCGCCCGGGGGGAGGTGCTGGAGCTGGCCCGGGAGTACCTGACCTGGGTGACCCTGGGGGCGGTGTTCCAGGTGCTGGGCACCGGGCTGGTGCCCTTCCTGCGCAACATGGGGTGCTCCGTGGCGGCCATGGCCGCCATGATGGCGGGCTTTGCCTCCAACATCGTGCTGGACTGGCTCTTCGTGTGGGTGATCCCCTGGGGCATGGCGGGGGCCGCCGCGGCAACCGTGCTGGGCCAGGGGGTCACCTTCCTGGTGTGCGCGGCGGTGATGCTCCGCCGGGGGGAGAAGCCCACCCTGGGGGACGCCGCCCTGTTCCGGCGCATCCTGTGGGCCGCCCTGTCCCCCTTCGGCCTCACCTTTTCCCCCAACCTGACCCTGATCTTTGTCAACAAGAGCGCCGTCCTGGCCGGCGGCGACTCCGCCGTGGCCTGCTACGCCGCCATCAGCTATCTCACCTGCGTGGTGCTCCTCCTCATCCAGGGGGTCACCGACGGCAGCCAGCCCCTGCTCTCCCTGGCCCACGGCCGGGGGGATGAGAGGGGGGTGCTGACCCTGCGGGGCATGACCCTGGCCGGGGCCCTGCTCACCGCCGGGGTGTGCGCCGGGGCGCTCTTTCTCCTGCGGGGCGGGGCCGCCGCCCTCTTCGGCGCCTCCCCGGAGGTGACCGCCCAGGCCGCCCTGGCCCTGCCCGTGTTCCTGCCCGGCCTGCTGTGCGCCGCCCTGTCCCGCACCGCCACCTCCTACTGCTATGCCACCCAGCGGGATCGCCTGGCCTGCCTGCTCATCTACGGGGAGCCCGCTGCCCTGCTGGCGCTGCTGCTCCTCCTGCCCCGGGCGCTGGGGCTGACGGGGGTATGGGCCGCCGTGCCCCTGTCCCAGCTGTGCACCGCCCTGGCCGGGGCCGTTCTCCTCTTCCGCACCCGCGGGGCACAGCATCCTTAACGGGCAAGCCCGCAGGGGCGGATATCATCCGCCCGAAGCCTTCCCCCCAGTGGGGGGAAGGTGCCCCAGTGCGCGCACTGGGGCGGATGAGGGGTTCCCGGATGCCCGTCCAGCCACCGCTATCCGTGGGGCGCGACGACTCGGCGCGCCGTCCGTAGGGGCGACCTGTGGTCGCCCGTCTGGCGGGGTGCCCCCGCGCTGGCCGGGCCGCCGTCGGTGCCATGCCTCTGAACTATCATGGAGGTCGCGGCGGCTGGCAAATGGCGCGCCGGGGTCGTCGCGCCCCACGCATGGGCGACCTGTCCCTCCGGCCCGGCAGGGCACGGCGATTCCCCGCCGCTAGCTCAGAAACAGCTCCACGTCCTGGATGGTGAGGCCGGGGTGGAGGGCCAGGTTGATGCCGTAGCCGATGACCTTTGCCAGGTCGTGAACCTGGGTGTCGATGTCCCTGGGGGTGACGATCAGCCCCCCGCCGGCCTCTCCCAGGGCGTGGGGCTCCAGCTCCTCCCGGCCGGCCTGGGCCAGCACGTCCCGGGTGAGGGTGGCGGCGTCCACCACGGTGGGCACGCCGATGGCGATGACGGGCACGCCCAGGGTTTGGGCGTTGAGGGCCTCCCGGGCGTTGCCCACGCCGGAGCCGGGTGTGATGCCGGTGTCGGCCACCTGGACGGTGCGGCACACCCGGCGGACGCTGCGGGCGGCCAGGGCGGCCACGCAGAGCACGCAGGCCGGACGGATGCGCTCGCCACAGCCCGCACCAGCTGGCCGCTCTCCACCCCGGTGGTGCCCAGCACCCCGGCGGCCAGGGCGGCCACCGGCCGGAAGGCGCCAGTGCTCGGCACCTGCTCCACCAGGTGGCGGGTGACCATGGTGGTCGGCGGCCTTGGGGCCGATGTTGTCCGGGGTGATGGCCGGTTGCCCAGGCCCACCACCAGGGCGGGGGCCCGGGGATCCGGGGAGGAGGGGGCCAGCTCGGCGGCCAGGCCCGGGCCGCCCGGCCGAAGGCGTCGCTCTCCCGGTGGGCCAGGCCGTCCAGCTCCAGGGTGATATAGGTGCCCGCCGGCTTGCCCAGGGCCTGTTCCCCCCGCCCGTCCAGGATGCGCACCGTGGTCACCGGGTAGCCCTCCCGCAGCCCCTCCGCGCTCTCCACCCCCGGCAGCTGAGCCGCCTCCCCGGCGCTCTCCCGCCAGAGCTGGGCCGCCTCCAGGGCCAGATCCGTTCTCCATGTCAGCATAGTCGTCCCCTCCGCACCGCAAGATGTGGTATTTTGCACATTTGATACCCCTATTTTTTGCGAAGGAGGCCGGGCTATACAAAAAAAGAGAAAAAAGTTCAAAAAAACAGTTGCAATTTGGGCCGATGGCTGTTAAAATAAGAATCTGCACGGGCAAACTGTGTAAGAATATGATTTCGTCATCGGAGGAGGTGTTTGGTTTGCCGAATATTAAGTCTGCCAAGAAGCGTGTCCTGGTGAACAAGACCAAGGCCGCGCAGAACAAGGCCGCTAAGTCCGCGCTGAAGACCGACATCAAGAAGTTCGAGGCCGCGGTGGTCGAAGGCAACCGCAGCGAGGCCGAGGGCGCTTACAAGGTGGCCGTCAAGGCGGTCGACAAGGCTGTGGTCAAGGGTCTGCTGCACAAGAACAACGCCGCGCACAAGAAGAGCGCCATGACCATCAAGCTGAACAAGCTGGCCTAACGCGTGAACCCATGAAAAAGCCGTCTGCCGGGCAGACGGCTTTTTTGCTTTTTCCGGAGGCATGGGGCCGGGGAAAAGCGGGTATGCTGGTAGGAGAGGGGAGGGGAGGCCGTGAAAAAGCTGCTGGACTGGGCGCCGGTGCGCTTCGGCCTGGAGGTGGCCCGGCTCTACTTCGGCCGGCACGTGTCCCGCTCCGCGGCGGCGTTGGCCTACTTCCTGCTGCTGTCCTTCTTCCCCCTGCTCATCTGCGTCAACGCCTTCATCGGCCTGCTCCGCCTGGACGTGGGGGCGGTGCTGGACGCCGCCGCCGCCATCCTCCCCCGGGAGACCCTGGGCATCCTGGCCGACTACATGGGCTACATCACCACCAACCAGTCCCCCGCCCTGCTGCTGGCCGGGGCGGGCATGACCCTGTTCTCCGCCTCGGCGGCCTTCCGCACCCTCATGCGGGTGATGGAGGAGCTGTACGGCCGGGGCGGCTACCGGGGGGTGAAGCGCATCGCGGCCAGCGTGGCCTTCTCGGTGCTCTTCCTGCTCACCGTCTACCTGGCGGTGGCGGTGCTCTTCACCGGGGAGTGGCTCTTCTCCTGGCTGGCCGGGCGGCTGGAGCTGCCGGAGGAGGCCATGCCCTGGGAGTGGCAGTGGTTCCGCTTCCTGCTGCTGTTCCTGCTGGTGCTTCTCTTCGTGCTGCTGACCTACCGCATGGCCGCCCCCAGAGGGGAGCCCCGGCCCCCCGTCCTCTCCGGCGCCTTCCTGGCCGCCGGGGCCCTGGTGGCCGCCACCGCCCTGTTCTCCTGGTTCATCGGCCTGTCCGCCCGGTACTCCCTGGTGTACGGCTCCCTGGCCTCGGTGATCATCCTGCTGGTGTGGCTCTACCTTTGCGGCAACATCCTCATCCTGGGGGATGTGTTCAACTGCGTCTGGTACCGCCGCCGGCTGGATCAGACGTGAAATCCCGCCCATGTCCGCCCCCGTTGCTTGCCGCAACGGGGGTTTTTGGGGTATGCTGGGGCGGAAAGGAGATGATATCCATGTTCGCTGACAATCTCAAGACCTTACGCCGGGCCAGGGGCCTGAGCCAGGAGGAGCTGGCCGGCCGCCTCCACGTCACCCGGCAGACCATCTCCAAGTGGGAGAACGCCCTGTCGGTGCCCGACGCGGAGCTGCTCCTCCGCCTGGCCGAGGAGCTGGAGGTGCCGGTGAGCCGTCTGCTGGGCGGCCCGGTGGAGGAGGAGCCCGCCCCCGACCAGGTGGCCGCCCACCTGGCCGAGCTCAACCGCCTGCTGGCCGAGCGCAACCGGCGGAGCCGGAGAATCTGGCGGGTGGTGGCCGGGGTGCTCATCGGCCTGGCGGCGGCCACCGTCCTGCTGATACTGCTCAACGCCGCCGCCTTCCGCTCCATCACCACGGACACGGAGCAGACCGCCATCCCCATTGAGGTTCAGCCGTAAAACCGGCGTTTCCCACGGGCGGATATCCTCCGCCCGAAGCCTTCCCCCCTGTGGGGGGAAGGTGGCATTTGCGGAGCAAATGACGGATGAGGGGTTCCCAAATGCCCGCCCGGCCACCGCTATCCGTGGGGCGCGACGACTCGGCGCGCCGCTCGATTACCGGGGGCTCCCCCCGGGGGACGCGCCTACGCGGCGGGCGCCCCCATTTCTTCCCGAAGAAATGGGGAGAAAGAAGGGCCGGGGGGCTTCGCCTATTTTGAGGTGGCTTCGCATTGATTTTCATCGAAGGCGCCCCCGGCGCCTTCGACCCCAGCCCCCAATACGGGGGCTCATGGCGGCGGTGCGCTGTCTTTGGCCCGCAAAGACCGGCCGAGCATCGCCGCAAGTTTTCCTGGTAGTTTTGTCACAGGCGCTGCCGCGCCTTGGGCGGCACGCATCGGGGTTACCCTGCAAGCCCTGAAAGTAGTTGCGCTGTACCAACTTGGCCCGCCGGGCCGCCGTCGGTGCCATGCCTCCGAAATACCGGGGCGGTCGCGGCGGCATCCGAGCGGCGGAGGCGTTACGAAGTAAGCCTTCGCCGCCGGTAAGCTACCTGTAGAACAGCTCCGGGGGGTACATCCAATAGGGGGGAGCCGCAGCTCCCCCCTGATTGGTCGTTTCAAGGGGTGGGTGCAGGGAGGGGGAAATCGAAATCCCCCTCCCTGCTGGTTTTCCCCCCGCTTTTGCCATCAAAAGCGGGGCGCCGGCCGCGTAGGCCCCGGCCGGGCAGGCCACCGTCGGGAGGCTGGGCCTCCACAAGGCGGGCGCACAATGCGCGTCCATACGGATGGCGCGCCCTACTTTTCCACCTCGATTTTGAACACGTTGATGGTGTCCACATCGGGGCAGCAGAAGGTGGCGGTACCCTCCGGCTGGCCGGGGATGGCGCCGCCGTAGCGGAGGATATCCACATAGGGGAAGGCCACGTGCATGGCCATGGGGCACAGCTGGCCCCGCTGGGTGTCGAAATCATAGCTGTCCCCCACCTTGTGGCCCCGGTGGCAGCCGCACCTGCCCAGCCGGTCGATGAGGGTAATGCGGACAGCGGGTCGTTTCATCACAATCGCCTCCTGGCTGTTTTTCCACATTATATCATATTTCTGTGGATGCTGTCTCCCCCCTTGACGGTTTTTCCCGCCGGGAGTACACTGTGGGGGAGAGGAGGGACGGCGATATGGAGGCCTGTCTGGAGTATCTGCGGGAAAACGGGGCCGACCCGGCCATCGTCATCGACCCACATACGGTAATCACCGCGCCGTGGCCCAGGCTGCGGTGCCAGTTCGGGTGCGAGAGCTACGGGCACAACCACTGCTGCCCGCCGGAGGCGCCGGACTACACCCGCACCCGGGCGGTGCTGGACAGCTATTCCACCGCCATCCTGTTCCGCATCCACCATTACGGCGCCAGCCGCATGGCCTGGGAGTGCGCCCGGCGGCTCTTCCTGGCGGGGTATTACAAGGCCCTCGCCTTCGGCAGCGGGCCGTGCAAGCTGTGCCCCTCCTGCGACCCGGCGGGGTGCCGCTTTCCCGGGAAGGCCATCCCCTCCATGGAGGGGTGCGGCATCGACGTGTTCGCCACCGCCCGCGCCCACGGCCTGGAGATCCACACCCTGCGGGAGATGGGGGAGGAGCACAGCCACTTCGGCCTGATTCTGGTGGAATAGGGGCCGAAATGCCTTGACGGCGGGCTTTTTGCGTGATACAATATCGGCCAGCGACAGGCAGTGACCGGGAGGAGTACGCGCAGACCTGGCCCTGAGAGAGAAGCCGGACGGTGAAAGGCTTCCGAGGGTCTGGCGGAAGGCGCCCGCGAGCCGCGGGGAGGCAATGCCCCGCCGGTTCCCGCCGTTATGGGATTTGAGCGCGGGGTTTTCATCCATAACCCCGAATTCAGGTGGCACCACGGAGCTTGCTTCGCCCTGAGCCTTACGGCTCGGGGCGTTTTTTTGCTGCCGCGGATATTTCCCCGCCGGGCCGGCCAAGGGGCCGGCCCCTGCGGCAAAAGGATTCATTCTCAATTATCCATTATCCATTCTCAATTCAAAAAAAGGAGTACAACCGATGAAGAACACCGAAAAGACCATGGAGCAGATTGTGGCCCTGTGCAAGGGCCGGGGCTTTGTGTATCCGGGCAGCGAGATCTACGGCGGCCTGGCCAACTCCTGGGACTACGGCCCCCTGGGCGTGGAGCTGAAGAACAACGTGAAGCGGGCCTGGTGGAAGAAGTTCGTGCAGGAGAACCCCTACAACGTGGGTCTGGACGCGGCCATCCTGATGAACCCCGAGGTGTGGGTGGCCTCCGGCCATGTGTCCACCTTCAACGACCCGCTCATCGACTGCAAGGCGTGCAAGATGCGCCACCGGGCCGACAAGCTCATCGAGGGCTGGTGCGCCGAGAACAACCGCACCGACGTGAACGTGGAGGCCATGACCAACGACGAGCTGGTGGCCTTCATCCGGGACAACGGCGTGACCTGCCCCGGCTGCGGCAAGAGCGACTTCACCGACATCCGCAAGTTCAACCTGATGTTCAAGACCCACCAGGGCGTCACCGAGGACAGCAGCACCGAGGTCTACCTGCGGCCCGAGACCGCCCAGGGCATCTTCGTCAACTTCCCCGCCATCCAGCGCACCACCCGCAAAAAGCTGCCCTTCGGCGTGTGCCAGGTGGGCAAGTCCTTCCGCAACGAGATCACCCCCGGCAACTTCATCTTCCGCATCCGGGAGTTTGAGCAGATGGAGCTGGAGTTCTTCTGCCAGCCCGGCACCGATCTGGAGTGGTTCCAGTACTGGCGGGAGTTCTGCCGCAAGTGGCTCACCGATCTGGGCCTGAAGGAGGAGAACCTGCGCCTGCGCGACCACGAGAAGGAGGAGCTGGCCTTCTACTCCAAGGCCACCACCGACTTCGAGTTCATGTTCCCCTTCGGCTGGGGCGAGCTGTGGGGCGTGGCCGACCGCACCGACTACGACCTGAAGCAGCACCAGGAGCACTCCGGCAAGGATCTCACCTACTTTGACCAGGAGAAGAACGAGCACTATATCCCCTACGTCATCGAGCCCTCCCTGGGCGCCGACCGGGTCACCCTGGCCTTCCTGGTGGACGCCTACGACGAGGAGGTGGTGGGCCAGGACAAGAAGGGCAACGACGACGTGCGCACCGTGCTGCGCCTCCACCCCGCCCTGGCCCCCTTCAAGTGCGCCGTGCTCCCCCTGAGCAAGAAGGAGGTTCTCTCCGGCCCCGCCCAGCAGCTGCGGGACGAGCTGGCGAAGGACTTCATGGTGGACTACGACGACGCCGGCTCCATCGGCAAGCGCTACCGCCGCCAGGACGAGATCGGCACCCCCTTCTGCATCACCCTGGACTTCCAGACCGTGGGCGACGACACCACCCCCGCCGACGGCTGCGTCACCGTCCGGGAGCGGGATTCCATGGAGCAGGTGCGCATTCCCATGGATCAGGTCAAAAATTATATTGCTGAGCGCGTCAAGTTCTGATATCCGCGGCGGCCTGACCGCCGCCTGCAAAACAGCGCCGCCCTCTGGAATGAGGACGGCGCTGTTGGTTTAGTCGGGCCTTTTGCCCAGCTTGTGCTTGGTGCCGTCGGGCTCCACGATGTAGGTGTTCTCCAGCTGGGCGATGAGGTTGTCCCGGTAGGCGGCGATGTACTCCTGCCGGAGCAGATCCCGCTCCACCATCTCCGCCGGGGTCAGGCCCTCCTCGCTCTTGGCCTTCCTGGCCAGCTCGTTGATGCGGTCGATCTTTGCCTGTTCCATTACACATATCGCTCCAATTCTATCATGATGCGCCCCTTTTTGGAGGGGCCGCCCACGGTCTTGACGGCGCACTTGCCCAGGCCGCGGCAGCTGAGCACGTCCCCCTCCACCACGGGGCGGTCGGGCTTGGTGCACTCCCGGTGGTTGAGCTGGAATTTCCCCGAGGAGATCAGCTCCGCCGCCCTCCCCCGGGACAGGGAGAAGCCGGAGGCGGCCACCGCGTCCAGCCGCAGGGAGCTGACGGTGTCCCGGATGGCCTTCACCTTCACCTCCGGGGGCTCCAGCCTGTCCAGGGGCAGGGGGGCGGCCTTGAGTTTTGCACGGCCCGCCTGCTCCAGGTGGAGAAGCAAAAAGCCGGTGATCTCCTCCAGCGCCAGGATGTCGCACACGCCGTCCCCCACCAGCAGATCGCCCACCTTCTCCCGATCCAGGCCCAGGCCCAGGATGGCGCCCAGGAAGTCCCGGTGGCTCAGGCTGACCCCGCTCCAGGTGCAGCGGATGGCCCGCACGGGGCAGCTGTCCGGGTCGGCGGCCCAGTCCGCCCCCTCCAGCCAGTCGGGGAGGAAGGCGCACACCGTGCGCTCGGCCCCCTCATACCCGCCGTAGAACAGGTGGGCCGGATGGCCGGAGGCGCTCAGCAGGTTTTCCACACTCGCCCGCTCCTGTGGGGACAAAAAGCCGGTGCAGGCCGGGATATTGCGGGTGCGGGCCAGCTCCAGCCTGTCCAGCGTCCGGGCCAGCAGCAGCCGCTCGTCGCCGTCCCGGGACAGCTTGTTCAGCAGTTCAGTCTTGTTCACGGTGGGCCTCCTCTTCACGGTCAGTGGGTGCAGGGCGCGGCCGCCATATATGGCGGCCCTACAAAACAGATTCGGATTGTGCGTAGGGCCGGCATACATGCCGGCCGCCGTCCCCAAAATTCCGCCTGCTGTGGAAAAAGGGCGCCCGGCCGGGCGCCCTTTTCATACTGCTTATCGGTGCTCCCCGCGGCTGTAGGCCACCACCGTGCGGCGGTTGGGCTCGGTGCCGATGGAGTAGGTGGTCACGTCCGGGGTCTCCTGGAGGGCGGTGTGGATCACGTGCCGCTCATAGGCGTTCATGGGCTCCAGGGTCACGTTGCGGCGGTACTTCACCGCCTTGGCGGCGGTCTTTTTTGCCAGGCGCACCAGGGACTCCTCCCGCTTGGCGCGGTAGCCCTCGGCGTCCACGTGGATGCGCACCCGCCTGGACTGGCCGTGGTTGACCGCGTAGCCGGTGAGCTGCTGGATGGCGTCCAGGGTCTCGCCCCGGCGGCCGATCAGGCTGCCCAGCTCCTGGCCCACCAGCTCCACCTGGTAGGTGCCGTTCTCGTCCACCCTCACCACCGGGCGGGCGTCGGCGCCCATGTGCTCCAGCAGGCCGGTGAGGAAGGCGTCGATCTTGGCGGCCTTCTCGTCGTCCGCGGCCGGGGCTCCTCCCGCACCGGCTCCGGCGCGGGGGCCTCCTCCGGCTCGTCGGGGGCCTCATAGGTCACCTTTACCTTGGCCGGGCAGCTGCCGATGCCCAGGAAGCCGGACTTGGCCCGCTCCAGCACCTCCACCGACACGTCGTCCCTGTCCAGGCCCAGCTTCTGGAGGGCGGCCTCAATGGCGGCGTCCTCCGTCTTGCCGGTGCTCTCGATCCATTTCAGCATAAATGGCATCTCTCCTTATGAAAGCGGCCAGCCGTCACTTGCCGGACTCGCCGTCGGTTTTGGTGTCGCCGCCGCCCTCCGCCGGCGCGCTCTCCTCCGCCTGGGGGGCGGGGGCCTCGCCGGGCTGGGCGTCGGGCTGGCTGTCCGTCTCGGGGGCGGGGATCTCGCCGGTGAGGATGGTCTCCTCAACGGCCTCGTCGGTGTGGAGCTCCCGCAGCTCCTCCTCCACCTCGCGGGCCTCCCGCTTCAGCTCCCGGGAGTCGGCCCGGGGCGGGAAGATGGGCGCCTCGCCGGGGTAGGGGGTGGGGCCGTCCTCGCTGTAGCGGTAGGGGTCGTAGGCCCGGCCGCGGGCATACTGGCGCATGCCCACCCGGCTGTTCTCCTTGACAGAGCCGGGGATCTTGTCGTCGTCCTCGTCCTTCTTCTTCTCGGCCTTTTTCTTCTTGCCCTTGCTGAGCTTGGCCTCCTCGATGCGGCGGGCGCGCTCCTCGGCCTTGCGGCGGCGCTCCTCCTTCTCCTCTTCCTTCTCCAGGCGCTCGCGCTCGGCCTGGGCGGCGGCGGCCTTCTCATAGTCCTTCTTCAGCAGCCGGCCGCAGATGAACTCCTGCAGCATGGACAACAGGTTGTTGGCAATCCAGTACACGCACAGGGCGGCGGGCATGGTGAAGCCGATCCACAGGGAGATGAGGGGGGAGACGATCATCATGCTCTTCATGCTGGCGTTGTTGGCCGCCTGCTGGGCCTGCTTGTTGACGGCGTTGGTCTTCATGGAGATGAGGGAGAAGATCACGCTGGAGCCGGCGGAGATGACGGGCAGGAGGAACAGGCCGAAGCCCCCCTCCATCGTCCAGAACTGGAGCTTGGGGATCTGGGACAGGTCGATGAGGCCCAGGAAATCAAAGTTGATGGAGAAGATGTTCTGCCCGGCCGCGCCGGCGGCGGTGGCGGCGGACTGCACGGCGGACAGGTTGTCCGGCGTGATCAGGGAGGACAGGTACAGCTGGTTGTAGGCGGTGTTGGCAAAGGTGTCCGCCGCCTCGCGGATCCAGCCGTTGTCCACGGCCACACTGCCCCAGTTGACGGTCTGGGCAATGGCGTTGAGGGCGTTGGCGTCGTTGATGCCCATCATGTAGTGGATGGGCTCCCGGATGATGGGGTAGAGCACCATCAGGATGATCAGGGGAATGAAAGACCACAGGCAGCCGCCCATGGGGTTGACCTTCTCCTTCTCGTAGAGCTTCTGCACCTCCAGGTTGTACCGCTCCCGGTTGTTGCCGTACTGCTTCTGCAGCTTCTGCATCTGTCCGGAGAGCATGTTCATCTGGATCATGCTGCGCTTGCCCTTGAGGGAGAGGGGGAACAGCACCACCTTGACCACCACGGCGAAGAGGATCAGGGCCAGGCCGTAGCTGTTGAACCAGCTGTTAAACCACTCCAGCAGCCAGACAAAAGGGGATAGGATAATATCCATTTGCGCGCCTCCAAGTTACTTTACTACTTCTTGGTTCCTCACGGAACCGGGTCGTACTCGATGGATTTCTGCCGGTGAAACGGGTGGCATTTCAGCAGGCGGCGCAGGGCCAGAAGCCCCCCCCTCCACGCGCCGTATTTCTCCACCGCCTCCAGGGCGTAGGCCGAGCAGGTGGGGATAAAGCGGCAGCAGGGGGGACGGGCCGGGGAGATGTATTTGCGGTAGCCCCGGATGAGGGCCAGAAGCAGGCGCTTCACTTACGCTCCCTCTTTTCGCAGCAGGCCCAGCCTGTCCGCCAGGGAGAGCAGGCTGCGCTCGATCTCCCGGTAGCGGCTGTGCCCCGCCTTCACCCGGGCCACCACCACCAGGTCGTAGCCGGGGAGGAACTGGTGCTCGTGGAGGCGGTAGGCCTCCCTGATGCGGCGGCGGGTGCGGTTGCGCACCACCGCCTTGCCCAGCTTCACCCCCACGGTGAGGCCCAGACGGCTGTAGCCCAGGTTGTTCCTGCGGCAGTACAGGGCCAGGCACGGGTTCACCGCGCTCTTGCCCCTGCCGTACAGGCGGCGGAACACGTGATTGAGTTTCAGCGAAACCGTGTGCTCCACGTCTCCCGCCCCCTTTTTCTGCGTATGCTCCGCAGGGGCGGTGGGAAAAGCTCCCCCGCCCCTCTGAAATGCCCTATTCCGTTTCTCTGACCATCAGTGGGTCAGACGGGCGCGGCCCTTCGCGCGGCGGCGAGCCAGAACCTTGCGGCCGTTGGCGGTGCGCATCCGCTTGCGGAACCCGTGCTCCTTGGAGCGCTGGCGCTTCTTGGGCTGATAGGTACGAACCATTTCGGTACACCTCCTGTCCTGTAATCCGGCGGCAGAGCCGCCCACCACAACAGCCTTGCGGCTGCGGTCGTCAAAGAAAACTGCTTTACACCATGGATGCCCATACGATGCAGATGATATTATAGCCTATTCCAAAATGCCCTGTCAACTCCCTTTTTGCAATCTTTTTTCCCGTTTGGGCCGGCCTTCCCCGGGGAATACCAGATCTTGTGGACAGGTCAGGCAGGCCCGCCCCGCGCGGGGGCCCCGCCAGACGGGCGACCACAGGCCGCCCCTACGGACGGCGCGCCGAGTCGTCGCGCCCCACGGATAGCGGTGGCTGGGCGGGCATCCGGGAACCCCTCATCCACCCCGGTGTGCGCACTGGGGAAGACGGGCGGCGCGTCAGGGATGCCGCGCCCCACAATATCCCCAGCCAAAAAGAGTTTCTTTTTTATAATAGTATCTGTTGCGCGGAGGCGGAATTTTTGGTATAATAAAGTGCTGTGATATTTTTCAAAAGAGGTGGTCTTTTCGTGAATTTCCCGGCCGACATCTGGGCCAAGGTGCTCTCTCTGATGGAGACGGAGGGGGACATGACCGCCACCACCATCAACACCTGGTTTGACGACGCCGTGCCGGTGGCTCTGGAGGCCAACCGGTTTATTCTCCACACCCCCACCAACTTCAAGCGGGACATCATCGTGTCCCGCTACCTGCCCGCCATCCAGAAGGCGCTGCACGAGCTGTTCTCCGCCGACTTCGAGGTGGTAGTGCTGGGGGAGGGGGAGCTGGAGGACTTCGGCGAGAAGAAGACCGACGAGCTGTTCCTCCCCGGCACGGAGGAGTACACCTTTGAGCGGTTCGTGGTGGGCTCGTCCAACAAGTTCGCCCACGCGGCGGCCCTGGCGGTGGCGGAGCATCCGGCCCAGACCTACAACCCCCTGTTCATCTACGGCGAGTCCGGCCTGGGCAAGACCCACCTGCTCTACGCCATCGCCCACAAGATCCACCAGAACCATCCGGAGTACCGCATCGTCTACATCAAGGGCGACTCCTTCACCAACGAGCTCATCCAGGCCATCCGGGAGGGGCGCAATCCGGAGTTCCGGGAGAAGTACCGCTCCGCCGACGTGTTCCTGATGGACGACGTGCAGTTCATCGCCGGCCGTGAGTCCACCCAGGAGGAGATGTTCCACACCTTCAACACCCTGTACGAGGCGGGCCGGCAGATCGTCTTCACCGCCGACCGCCCCCCCAAGGAGATGCTGCGGCTGGACGACCGGCTGCGCACCCGGTTTGAGTGGGGCCTGCCCGTGGACATCCAGCCCCCGGACTACGAGACCCGGGTCGCCATCATCAAGAACAAGGCCATCCGCCGGGGCATGAACCTGCCCGACCCGGTGCTCCAGTATATCGCGGAGAACATCACCTCCAACGTGCGGCAGATCGAGGGCACCGTCAACAAGATCCTGGCCTTCCAGGAGCTGATGGGGGAGAGCGTGGACGTGGACACCGTCACCCGGGCGGTGCGGGACATGTTCAAGGACAAGGCCGACTTCCTCCCCTCACCGGAGATCATCATCGACGAGGTGGGCAAGTTCTACGGCATCGACCCCGACGCCATCCGAGGGCAGGGCCGCACCAAGGACACCGCCCTGGCCCGGCAGATCGCCATGTACCAGATCCGGCGCATGACCAACCTGTCCCTGAAGGAGATCGGCAAGGAGTTCGAGGGCCGCGACCACACCACCGTCATGCACTCCATCGACCGCATCGAGAAGCTGACCAAGCAGTCCCCCGAGGTGGCCGAGGTCATCAAGGACATCAACGCCAACATCAACGCCCGGTATGAATAGCCGCTGTCCACATTTCCACGGCTTTTTGTGGGAATGTGGACAACCCTGTGTGGACAAACAGGCCGCCACCCTCCCCCGTGTGGAAAGCGGCGGGCCGCCTCCACATACCCTGTGGACGGGCAAAGCCCTGCCGCCCAGCATATTCCGGGCTTTTTCCACAAAAAATTTCCCTACGGTCTACTATTACGATCTGATCCCCCTCCTCTCCCGGGAGATCGCCATCCTACGAACGGAGGTCACCCTTCCATGAAATTCTCCTGTGAAAAGGCCCTGCTGCAGGCCGCCATCTCCACCACCTCCAGGGCCGTGTCTCCAAAGAGCTCCATTCCCGCCCTGGAGGGCATCCTGCTGGAGGCGGGCAATGAGCTGCGCCTCACCGGCTACAACCTGGAGACCGGCATCCGCACCGTGGTGCCCGCCGACATCCAGGAAGAGGGCACCCTGGTGCTGGGCGCCCGCCTGTTCGGCGACATCATCCGCAAGCTGCCCGACGACATCGTCACCTTCCGCGCCGACCACTATATGGTCAATATCACCTGCGGCATGAGCGAGTTCAACATCCTGGGCACCGACCCGGAGGAGTTCCCCGAGCTGCCCACCGTGGAATACCAGAATACCATCACCCTGTCCCAGGCCAAGCTGCGCGCCATGATCGGCCAGACCCTGTTCGCCGTCAGCGACAACGAGAGCCGCCCCATCCACACCGGCTCCCTGTTTGAGGCGGACGACAAGGGGCTCACCATCGTGTCGGTGGACGGCTACCGCCTGGCCCTGCGGCACGAGGCCATCGACAAAAAGGAGGGGGCGGAGTCCTTCTCCTTCGTGGTGCCCGGCGCCGCCCTGTCCGAGGTGGAGAAGATCTGCTCCGACGTGGATGAGCCCGCCCAGATCATCCAGGGCGCCCGCCACGTGATGTTCAAGGTGGGCTCCACCATGCTGGTGTCCCGCCGGCTGGAGGGGGAGTTTTTGGCCTACCGCCAGGCCATCCCCCGCAACAACACCATCCACGTGGTGGGGGACACCCGGGCCCTGCTCTCCTCCATCGACCGGGTGAGCCTGATCATCAGCGACAAGCTGAAGAGCCCCCTGCGCTGCACCTTTGACCACAACCTGCTGAAGATCTCCACCAAGACCGCCATCGGCGACGCCTACGACGAGTGCCCCCTGGAGGGGGACGGCGGCGGGCTGGAGATCGGCTTCAACAACAAGTACCTGATGGACGCCCTCAAGGCCGCCCCGGCGGACAAGGTGCGGCTGGAGCTGACCACCGGCGTGTCCCCCTGCGTGATCCTGCCCACCGAGGGGGAGGAGAACTTCCTCTACATGGTGCTGCCCGTGCGGCTGAAGGCAGGGGAGTGAGATGGAGCTGAAGCCCTACCTCCGCCGGCCCCACTTCTATGAGACCGACGGCATGAACATCGTCTGGCACGGCAACTATATCGCCTGGATGGAGGAGGCCCGCACCGACTTCATGGATCAGATCGGCTTCCCCTATTCCAGGGCCGTGGACGCGGGCATCGACTTCGCCCTCACCGACGTGTCCTGCAGGTACCGCTCCATGACCCGCTTCGGGGAGGAGGTGGCTGTCACCCTGACCATCAACCACCTGTCCCCCGCCAAGCTGGAGCTGGGCTACCGCATGGTGGAGACCACCACCGGGGAGCTGAAGGCGGAGGGCACCTCCGGCCACTTCTTCTACGACCGGAGCAAGGGCCGCCCCGTGGCCCTGAAGCGGGCCCTGCCAGAGGTGTACGGAATTCTTCAGTCCCTGCTGTAGCAAGCCAAATTGTCCATGATCCATTTTCAATTATCAATTTTTTCAAAAAGGTTGTCGTTATGGAGACGCGAGAGGTTCACATTCACACGGATTTCATCAAATTGGAGGGGCTCCTGAAATTTGAGGGCCTCACCTCCACCGGCGGGGAGGCCAAGGAGCGCATCCAGGCCGGGGAGGTGGCCGTCAACGGGGAGGTCTGCACCCAGCGGGGGCGCAAGCTCCGGCCTGGCGACCGGGTGTCGCTGGACGGGGTGGAGCTCACGCTGGTATGATCGTCCGCGCCCTCACCCTGGACTTTTTCCGCAACTACCTCCATCTGGAGGCCCGGTTTGCCCCGGGGGTCAACGTGATCTGCGGGGAGAACGCCCAGGGCAAGACCAATCTGCTGGAGGCCATCGCCTACCTGTCCACCGCCTCCTCCCACCGGGCCCGGTACGACAAGGAGCTCATCCAGTTCGGGGTGGAGCACGCCTTTGTGAAGGGGGAGGTGTCCGCCCGGGGGCGGGACTTCACCCTGGAGGCCCGGCTGGGCCGGGGGGTGCGGCGGCAGCTCTTCTCCAACGGGGTGCGGCTCAAGTCCGCCGGGGAGCTGTCCGGGGTGCTCAACACCGTGCTCTTCTGCCCGGAGGATCTGTACCTCATCCGGGAGGGGGCGGCCACCCGCCGGCGGTTCCTGGACACCTGCATCTGCCAGCTGCGGCCCAAGTACGCCGAGGCCCTGGCGGAGTACCGGCGGCTCTATGAGCACAAGACCCGCATACTCCGGGACTGGGAGGAGCACCCCTCCCTGCTGGACACCCTGGACGAGTTCAACCTGCGCATGGCCCAGACCGGCGCCCTGATCATCCACTACCGGGCCCACTTCGTCAAGCGCCTGCGGGAGGTGACGCCCCCCATCCACCGGGACTTCTCCGGCGGGCGGGAGCGGCTGGATCTCCGGTATGAGACGGTGTCCACCGTCACCGATCCGGAGGGGAGCCCCAGGCAGATCCTCGGCCAGCTGCTCTCCCACCAGGAGAGCCACCGCAAGGCCGAGCTGGAGGCCCGGCAGTGCCTGTCCGGCCCCCACAAGGACGATCTCACCGTGGAGCTGGACGGGGTGAGCGCCAAGGCCTTCGCCTCCCAGGGCCAGACCCGCACCGCCGCCTTGTCTCTCAAGCTGGCCTCCCGGGAGATCTTCTTCCACGAGACCGGGGAGTGGCCCGTCCTCCTGCTGGACGACGTGCTCTCCGAGCTGGATCAGCGGCGGCAGGAGTTCGTCCTCCGGCGCATCACCGGCGGGCAGGTGTTCATCACCTGCTGTGAGGACGTGGGGCTGAACCGCCTGGGGGAGGGGAAGACCTTCCGCATCCGGGACGGACAGCTGGTTTCCTAGGGCTTGTTTGAAACATGTCAACATGCCCAATCGGCGGGCCTTTTGCCCGATGAGATGAAGACAGCCTGTAGGGGCGGATAGCATCCGCCCGCCCAGGGCCGCCGAGATCGCCGGCCCGTGGCGCGCGACGACCTCGGCGCGCGTGTCAACCGCCATGCCGGCAGGGGCGGCCTGTGGCCGCCCGGATCTGCAGGGCGCGGCATCCCTGACGCGCCGCCCGATTACCGGGGCCCCCACTGAGCGGCCGCCATGTATGGCGGCCCTACGGATCGATTCGGGACAATTTCTGTATCCCGCCAGACGGCCGGCGCGCCGAGTCGTCGCGCCCCACGGGTCATGCGGGAGAGTTCCTGTATCCCGCCAGACGGGCGGCCACAGGCCGCCCCTGCGGAGCTGGCAGCGGACATTTCCGCGGCGGCGGCCCGCTTCCGGAGAAAACCGCAGCCACCCGAGCAAAAAAAGGAGAACCCTATGCCCATCTACATTGCCATTTTCTGCGTCCTGCCGCTGCTGGCGGGGCTGATCCCGGAGTATCTGGTGTGCCGCTTCACCAGGCGGAAGTGGTGGAAGGTGCTGCCGCCGCTGGCGGTGGCGGCCATCACGGCGCTGGTGACGGCGGGGCGGCTGAGCGTGTGGGAGTCGGATGTCTCCCCGGTAACCCAGCTGCTGTTTGTCCCCGGCGTGCCGGCGGCCTTTGCGCTGCTGGGCACCCTGCTAGGCTGGCGGCTGTGGAAGCGGCTGTGGGGCCCCCGGGTGGTCAAGGACAGGAGGGGAGGCTGATGTACCTGCACCTGGGCCAGGGGGTGGTGGTGCCCTACCGGGACGTGCTGGGGGTGTTTGATCTGGACAACACCAGCTCCTCCCGCGTCACCCGCGCCTTTCTGGAGGGGGCGGAGCGGGCCGGCCGGGTGGTAAACGCCAGCGGCGACCTGCCCAAGTCCTTTGTCCTGTGCCGCCACCGGGGGGGAGAGGAGCGGATCTACCTGTCCCAGCTCTCCCCGGCCACCCTGCTGCGGCGGGCGGAGAGCAACAGCTTTGAATAAGTGAGAACAGATTCGGGCCGCCAAAGGCGGCTCCCGCGGGCCCTTCGCGGGGGCGGCCCTTGGCTGCCCGGCCATATTCCCAATTGGAGGTTTTTCCATGGCAGAGACATTTGAGCACAACCCCACCCAGGTGGAGCACGAGTACGGCGGCTCCGAGATTCAGGTGCTGGAGGGCCTGGAGGCCGTCCGCAAGCGCCCGGGCATGTATATCGGCTCCACGTCGGAGAGCGGCCTGCACCACCTGGTGTATGAGATTGTGGACAACTCCATCGACGAGGCCCTGGCGGGCTACTGCGACGAGATCACCGTCACCATCGGCGACGGGGACGTGATCACCGTGGTGGACAACGGCCGCGGCATCCCCGTGGACATCCAGCCCCAGACCGGCCTGCCCGCCCTGGAGGTGGTGTTCACCATCCTCCACGCCGGCGGCAAGTTCGGCGGCGGCGGCTACAAGGTTTCCGGCGGCCTCCACGGCGTGGGCGCCAGCGTGGTCAACGCCCTCTCCGAGTGGCTGGAAGTGCGGGTGCACAAGGACGGGAAGATCTATGAGATGAAGTTCTCCCGGGGCAAGGTGACCCAGCCCATGCAGGTGGTGGGGGACACCGACCGCCACGGCACCGAGGTCACCTTCAAGCCCGACCCCGAGATGTTCGAGGTCACCGAGTACAGCTACGACACCATCCACACCCGCATGCGGGAGGAGGCCTTCCTCAACGCCGGCCTGCGCATCCACACCATCGACGCCCGCCCCGGCCGGGAGCAGGAGGACACCATGCACTACGCCGGCGGCATCCGGGAGTTCGTGTCCTTTATCAACCGCTCCAAGGATCCCATCCACCCGGACGTGATCTACATGTCCGGCCAGAAGGAGGACTCCATGGCGGAGGTGGCCTTCCAGTACAACGACGGCTACAACGAGACCATCGTGTCCTTCGCCAACAACGTCCACACCCCCGAGGGCGGCATGCACGAGGAGGGCTTCAAGCGGGCCCTGACCACCGTGCTCAACGCCTACGGCAGGAAGATGAAGCTGCTCAAGGATGACGACAAGGTGTCCGGCGAGGACTGCCGGGAGGGCATCGCCTGCGTCATCTCCGTCAAGCTCACCGAGGCCCAGTTCGAGGGCCAGACCAAGGCCAAGCTGGGCAACAGCGAAATCCGCACCCTGGTGAACAACATCGTCACCGAGAAGCTCTCCGAGTACCTGGAGGAGAACCCGGCGGTGGGCAAGGCCATCCTGGAGAAGGCCCTCATGGCAAACCGGGCCAGGGAGGCCGCCCGCAAGGCCCGGGAGTCCATCCGGCGCAAGACCGCTCTGGGCGGCGCCGCCATGCCCGACAAGCTGCGGGACTGCAACGAGGTCAACCCGGAGCTCACCGAGCTGTATATCGTCGAGGGCGACTCCGCCGGCGGCTCCGCCACCCAGGGGCGGGACTCCCGGTTCCAGGCCATCCTCCCCCTGTGGGGCAAGATGCTCAACGTGGAGAAGGCCCGGGCCGACAAGGTCTACGGCAACGACAAGCTGCAGCCCGTGATCACCGCCCTGGGCGCCGGCATCGGGGACGAGTTCGACCTGTCCAAGCTGCGCTACCACAAGGTGATCATCATGGCCGATGCCGATGTGGACGGCTCCCACATCCGCACGCTGCTGCTCACCTTCTTCTTCCGCTTCATGCGGCCCCTCATCGAGCACGGCTACGTCTACGCCGCCGTGCCCCCCCTGTTCAAGCTGAGCCGTGGCAAGACCACCCGCCTGGCCTTCTCCGAGGAGGAGCGGGACGCCATCTCCAACCAGCTGCGGGGGGACAACCCCAACGCCAAGGTGGACATCTCCCGCTTCAAGGGCCTGGGCGAGATGAACCCCCACGAGCTGTGGGAGACCACCATGGATCCCGAGCGGCGCACCCTCAAGCGCATTGAGCTGGACGACGCCGTGGCCGCCGACGAGACCTTCACCATCCTCATGGGCGAGAAGGTGGAGCCCCGGAAGGAGTTCATCGAGAAAAACGCAAAGTACGCGGTGAACCTGGACTATTAAACACGGGGAAAGGCGGGCCGGCCAGGGGGCCGGCCCCTGGGGAGAAACGCGGAACGGCCGCGATGTATCGCGGCCCTACGAGGGAATCTGTACGGCCTGTTGAGACCGTAGGGCCGCCATATAGGACGGCCGCGTCCGCTGAGACCTTTGAGACCTTATCACAAAGATTGTGAGGCAGATACATGAGTAAAAAACCGCAGTACGACCCGGAGGAGATCCGCTTCCCCGACCAGAAGATCGAGACCTCCTACCTGGTGCACGAGATGGAGCAGTCCTATATCGAGTACGCCATGAGCGTCATCGTGGGCCGCGCCCTGCCCGACGTGCGGGACGGCCTGAAGCCCGTCCACCGGCGCATCCTCTACGCCATGTACGAGGACAACCTGACCGCCGACAAGCCCTTCAAGAAGTCGGCCACCTGCGTGGGCGACGTGCTGGGCCGCTACCACCCCCACGGCGACGCGTCGGTGTACGACGCCCTGGTGCGCCTGGCCCAGGACTTCTCCATGCGCTACCCCCTGGTGGACGGACACGGCAACTTCGGCTCCATCGACGGCGACCCCCCGGCCGCCTACCGTTACACCGAGGCCCGCATGTCCCGCATCTCCGACGAGATGCTCCGGGACATCGAGAAGGACACGGTGGACTGGGATCCCAACTTCGACGAGAGCCGGAAGGAGCCCCGGGTGCTCCCCAGCCGGTTCCCCAACCTGCTGGTCAACGGCTCCAGCGGCATCGCCGTGGGCATGGCCACCAACATCCCGCCCCACAACCTGCGGGAGGTGGTAGACGCGGCCATCTGCGTGCTGGACAACCCGGAGGCGGAGCTGTCCGACCTGATGGAGCACGTGAAGGGCCCCGACTTCCCCACAAAGGGCATCATCATGGGCCGCTCCGGCATCCGGGCGGCCTACGCCACCGGCCGGGGGCGGGTCTGCATCCGGGCCCGCACCGAGTTTGAGGAGTTCGGGCAGAACCGCACCCGCATCATCGTCACCGAGATCCCCTACCAGGTCAACAAGCGGCAGCTCATCAAGAACATGGCCGACCAGGTGGAGGACAAGCGGCTGGAGGGCATCTCCAACATCCAGGACGAGTCCGACCGCAACGGCATGCGGGTGGTCATCGAGCTCAAGCGGGACGCCAACCCCCAGGTGGTGCTCAACCGGCTCTTTGCCCAGACCCAGCTGCAGACCACCTTCGCCATCAACATGCTGGCCCTGGTGCAGAACCAGTCCCAGCCCAAGATCCTCTCCCTGCGGCACATCCTGGACGAGTATATTTCCTTCCAGGAGGAGATCATCGTCCGCCGCACCCGCTTCGACCTGAAAAAGGCCCAGGAGCGGGCCCACCTGCTGGAGGGCCTGCTGATCGCCGAGGAGAACATCGACGCGGTGATCCAGACCATCCGGGAGAGCTACGACGACGCCCGGGAGCGGCTGTGCGCCCGCTTCGGCCTGGACGAGGTGCAGGCCCAGGCCATCCTGGACATGCAGCTCAAGCGGCTCCAGGGCCTGGAGAAGGAGAAGCTGGAGAACGAGTACAGGGAGCTGGAGGCGCGCATCGCCTACTTCAACGAGCTGCTCGCCAGCGAGGAGAAGATCCGCGGCGTCCTCAAGGAGGAGCTCACCGCCATCCGGGACAAGTACGGCGACGAGCGCGTTACCGAGATCCAGGACGTGGAGGACGAGATCGACATCGAGGATCTCATCGAGGAGGAGGAGTGCGTCTTCACCCTCACCGCCGGCGGCTATATCAAGCGCACCGCCGCCTCCTCCTACAAGGCCCAGCGCCGGGGCGGCAAGGGCATCACCGCCATGGCCACCAAGGAGGAGGACTACGTGGACACTGTGTTCACCGCCTCCACCCACGACTTTATCCTCTTTTTCACCAACAAGGGCCGGGTTCACCGGAAGAAGGGCTACCAGATCCCCGAGGCCGGCCGCACCGCCAAGGGCACCAACCTGGTGAACATCCTGCCCATCGAGTCCGACGAGAAGGTCACCGCCATGATCCACCTGCGGGACTTCCCCGAGGATCGCTACCTGGTGATGGTCACCCGCAGCGGCACCGTCAAGCGCATCCAGCTCTCCTCCATCCACACCGCCCGCAAGGCGGGCATCCGCTGCATCACCCTGGAGGAGGGGGACGAGCTCATCTGCGTGCGGGAGACCGACGGCAATCAGGCCATCCTCATCGCCACCCACGACGGCATGACCATCTGCTTCCACGAGGACGACGTGCGCTGCATGGGCCGGGACGCCTGCGGCGTGCGCGGCATCAAGCTGCGGGAGGGCGACTGGGTGGTGGGCGCCGCCCGGGCCAAGCGGGATCACCAGGTGCTGATGATCACCGAGCACGGCTACGGCAAGCGCACCGAGATGGACGAGTATATCCGCGCCGACGGGCCCCAGAAGCGGGGCGGCTTCGGCCTGAAGGGCTATAACGTCACGGAAAAGACCGGCAGCGTGGTGGGGGTCAAGGTGGTCAGCGACGCCGACGACATCCTGGTCATCAACGACGCCGGCGTGATCATCCGCATGGCCGCCGCCGGCATCTCCACCTACAGCCGCGCCGCCCAGGGCGTGAAGATCATGAACCTGGAGGAGGGGGTCAAGGTGATCTCCTTCGCCCGCACCGACCACGAGGAGGACGAGGAGGAGCCCGCCGACGCCCAGGCCGCCGGGGAGGAGTAAGCCATGGCCAGAAAGCGCGTCACCTACCGGCCCAGCAAGGCCGGCTCCGTCTTCGGCGGCGTGGCGGGGCTCATCTTCGTGGGCATCGGCCTGTTCGTGGTCATCCCCGCCTTCGGCCCCTTCGGCGTGCTGTGGACGCTCCTGGCCGCCGGCATCACCATCGCCAGCTTCTACCAGGCCTTCGGCAGGAAGTATACCGGCCCGGAAATCCACATCGAGGACGAGGAGTGTGGAAAACCGGAGGACGTGCAGCAGCGGCTGGAGACCCTCCGCGCCCTCTATGAGCAGAAGCTCATCACCCCGGAGGAGTACGAGCGCAAACGGCAGGAGATTTTGAAGGAGCTGTGACAGACAGGAGGGCGTCATGAGGTATGTGCAGCTGTCCCGCGCCCCGGGGCAGGGAAAAATCATACTGAGCCGGATTCTGGCCGCTGGTTTTGCCATCGCCGCGGTGTGCCTGCTCGTGTTTTTCCTGCGGCAGGAGGGCTTCCTCTACCTGGGGATTATGGGCCTTGGGTGGCTTGCGCTGCTGGCCGCCGTGGCCGCTGTCTGTGTCTACTGCGTGTTCCAGGAGAAGGGGATGTTCTTCCGTTGCCGGTGGCCGGAGGAGTCCCTGCCCGCCGGCCGGGAGGCCCGCCTCCGGGAGCTCCGGCGGCTCTGTGACCAGAAGCTCATCACTCAGGAGGAGTATGAGCGCAAACGGCAGGAGATTTTGAAGGAGCTGTAGCTGTAAAAAAAGCCTTCCCCCTTTGTGGGGGATGCCTCAGTGCGCCGACTGGGGCGGATGAGGGGGCTTTGGATATGCGCCCTGATATGCGGGTATATGCCCGGACACTGCGTAAGAAGGCCACCAGGGAGGAAAACAGGCTTTGGTACGGCTTTCTGCGCACCTATCCCGTCCAGTTCCGGCGGCAGGCGGTGTTTGGCCGGTATATTGTGGATTTTTTCTGCGCAAAGGCGCGGCTTGTGGTGGAACTGGACGGCTCTCAGCACTTCGATGGAACCGGGCCGGAAAATGACCGGGAACGGACGGAAGCCCTGGAACGAAATTGGGGCCTGCTGGTACTGCGGTTTTCCAATCTGGAGGTTCAGCAGAATTTGGAGGGCGTGTGCGCTGCCATAGACCGGACGGTCAAAGGGCGGATCCCCTCATCAGTCTCGCTCCGCGAGCCAGCTTCCCCCCAGCGGGGGGAAGCCAAAGAAAAGACCTTCCCCCCACAGGGGGGAAGGTGGCCCGGAGGGCCGGATGAGGGGGCGCATGGCCCACACATGGAAACGAGGAACATGAAAACAGTCACCATTTACACCGACGGGGCCTGCTCGGGCAATCCGGGCCCCGGGGGGTGGGGTGCCATCCTCCAGTACGGGGAGTTTCGCAAGGAGCTCTCCGGCGGTGAGGCCCACACCACCAACAACCGGATGGAGCTCACCGGGGTGATCACGGCGCTGGAGGCGCTGAAGGAGCCCTGCATTGTGGAGCTCTACTCCGACTCCAAATACGTCATCGACGCCCTGAAGAAGGGCTGGGCCAAGGGCTGGAAGGCCCGGGGCTGGGTCAAGGCGGACAAGAAGCCGGCCCTCAACCCGGATCTGTGGGAGAGGCTGCTGGAGCTGTGCGAGAAGCACACCGTCCGCCTCCACTGGGTCAAGGGCCACGCCGACAACCCAAATAACAACCGCTGCGATGAATTAGCGGTGGCGGAGAGCCGCAGGTTCAAGCAGTGAGAAAAGGAGGTTCGTCCATGAAAGTAGCCATCATATTTGCCAGTCAGACGGGGAACACCCTCCAGGTGGCCCTGGCGGTTCGGGAGGGGTGCTCGGGCCACGAGATCGTGGCCTTCGGCCCGCCGCCGGCGGACGTGGGGGAGGCGGAGCTGGTGTTTGCCGGCTCCTGGACGGACAGGGGAACCTGCGCGCCGGAGATGCGGGCGTTTCTCCACACCCTCCACGGCAAGAACGTCGTCCTGTTCGGCACGGCGGGCTTCGGCCTGTCGGAGAGCTATTTCGCCTCCCTGGGAGACCGGTTCAAGGCGGAGCTGCCGGCGGACAGCAGGGTGGTGGACGCCTGGTTCTGCCCGGGGAAGATGCCGCCGGCGGTACGGGAGCGGTATGAGGCCCAGCTGGCGGAGCACCCCGAAGACAAGCGTCTGGAGAACATGCTGGCGGCCTACGACCACGCCAAGACCCACCCGGATCCGATGGATCTGGAGGGCGCCCGGAGCTTTACCCGGGCCATTCTGAAACGGGAGGAGGAGCGCTGATGTTCCGCGAGCTGAGAAGAAAGAGGCAGGCCCTGTCTCGGGCCGACTGCGAGGCGGTGCTGAGCCGGGGCACCTCCGGCGTGCTGGCCCTGGCCGGCGACGACGGCTATCCCTACGCGGTGCCCCTGAGCTATCTGTATGAGGACGGGAAGCTGCTCTTCCACTGCGCCAAGGCGGGCCACAAGCTCGACGCCGTCGCCCGGTGCGACAAGGCCTCCTTCTGCGTCATCGACCAGGATCGCGTGGTGCCGGAGGAGTACACCACCTATTTCCGCAGCGTGATCGCCTTCGGCCGCATCCGGGTGATCGGGGACGACGGGGAGAGGCGCTCCGCCGTGGAGCGGCTGGCCCTCAAGTACCACCCCGGCGACACGCGGGAAAACCGCAACCGCTACATCGACAAGGAGTGGGCCCCCCTGTGCATGCTGGAGATGACGGTGGAGCACCTCTCCGGCAAGCAGGCCACCGAGCTGCTCCAGGCCGGAGAGAAATAATGCAGGACGCGCGCCGGGTGTTGTACCAGGCGCGCGTCTTTCTGCTTTTATTCTGCGGCCTCCACCTGCTCTGTGGTGACCAGGGCGTCCCGCTGGAGGTATTGGATGGCCCGCAGGGCATAGCCAGAGTCACGGACATCTCCTCCTCAGTGCCCCGAGGTGGCCTTCAGGCCGATGATGCCCACCAGCAGGAGGGCGGCGAACAGCAGCCGGGCGGGGGAGAGGGATTCGTGGAAGATCACCACGCCCACCACCACCGCGCCCAGGGCGCCGATGCCTGTCCAGATGGCGTAGGAGGTGCCCAGGGGGAGCACCTTGGTGGCCTGGGACAGGAAGACGAAGCTGAGCACCATGCCCACGATGGTGCAGACGGTGAACTTGGGCACCGTCAGCCCCTGGGAGAACTTCAGGCAGGTAGACCAGAACACCTCCAGCGCGCCGGCCACCAGCAGGAACAGCCATGCCATAACAAAAAACTCCTCTCCATTTGCCGCAAAAAAAAGAAGCGTGGTTGGTCTGTACCTGCAAAAAGGCCTATCGGTACAAACGCCTGCGCTTCTATTTACCCGGCGGCAAATCTATGAATTTGACAAGGGGAATGATACCATCAATTCCCCGCCCTGTCAAGGGGCCTGCTCCTGATCCACGGGGCGGAGCACCCGGCAGGGGTTGCCCGCCGCCACCACGCCCGGCGGGATGTCGCGGGTGACCACGCTGCCCGCGCCGATCACCGCCCCGTCGCCGATGGTGACCCCGGGCAGAACGGTGACGTTCCCGCCGAACCACACGTCGCTGCCCACGGTGATGGGGGCGGCCTTCTCCTCCCCGGTGGCCCGGTGGGCGGCGTCCAGGGGGTGGATGGCGGTGTAGAACCCGCAGCCGGGGCCCACCAGCACGTTGTCCCCGAAGGTTACCGGCGCGCAGTCCAGGATCACCAGGTTGTAGTTGGCGTAAAAGCCCTCCCCCAGGGTGATGTTGCCGCCGTAGTCGCAGTGGAAAACCGGGGTGATGGTAAACTCCGCCCCGGTTTTGCCGAAGAGGGGGCGCAGCAGCTCCATCCGCTCCTCCTCCCGCCCCGGCGGCAGGCGGTTGGCGGCGAAGCACACCTCCGCCGCCCGGCGGCGGAGGGCGGCCAGCTCCTCCTCACCGGGGTAATACCACACCCCGGCCAGCATTTTCTCGTATTCCGTCATGGAGACGCATCCTTTCCAAAAAACGGGCGGCCGCCGGGGCCGCCCGTTTTTTCGTCAGTTTTCCGGCTTGGGGCCCTTGTCCCCGCCCCGGGGGCGGCCCCGCCAGCGGCGGCGGTGGGGGCGCTTCTTCTCCCCGGACTTCTCCCCGGCGCTCTGGCCTCGCCCTCCGGCCTGGGGCCTCCGCCTGCCTGGGGCGCTGCCTGGGGCTGCTGGGCGGGCTTGTCCTCCGCTGGGGGCGGCCTGCCCCCGCCGGACTGGGCGGCGGCCTGGAGCCGCCGCGGCCCCGGCGGCGGGAGCGGCGAGAGCTCCCCTCCGGCTTCTCCTCCGGCTGGGGCTGGGCGTCCACGCCCAGGTGGCTCAGGGCCGCGTCCAGGCTGCCCGCCAGATGGCGGGGCTCCTCCACCGGGGTGACCTTGCGCAGCTTGGCCAGCTCCTCCGGCGGCGGGGGCACGTACCCCTCGGGGATCTTGCCCTTGCCGTTGCGCACCACGCAGATCTCGCAGTTGTGGAAGCACTTGGGGCTCTCCGGCTGCTCCTCCAGGCGCACCTTCACCGTCTCCTTCAGCAGGTTCACCTGGGTGACGGTGCCCACCCCCTCGGGGGTCTCCACAAAGGACTCGTTCTTGGGCATCCGCTTCACCGCGTCCTCATAGGCCTCCTGCTCGTACTTCAGGCAGCACATGAGCCGCCCGCAGGTGCCCGAGATCTTGGTGGGGTTGAGGGACAGGTTCTGGGTCTTGGCCATCTTGATGGACACGGGCTGGAACTCGTCCAGGAAGGTGGCGCAGCAGAAGGGCTTGCCGCAGATGCCCAGGCCTCCCAGCATCTTGGCCTCGTCCCGCACGCCGATCTGCCGCAGCTCGATGCGGGCATGGAACACCCCGGCCAGATCCTTCACCAGGGCCCGGAAGTCCACCCGGCCCTCGGCGGTGAAGAAGAAGAGGATCTTGTTGCCCTCAAAGCTGTACTCCACCTCCACCAGCTTCATCTCCAGCCCGTGGGCGGCGATCTTCTCCTGGCAGATGGCGAAGGCCCGCTTCTCCTTCTCCCGGTTCTTCTCCACCGTCTCCAGATCCCTGTCGGTGGCCAGGCGGATCAGGGGGCGCAGGGGGGGCACCACCGCCTCGTCCTCCACCATGGTGTTGCCCTGGGCGCACTCGCCGTACTCCAGGCCCCGGGAGGTCTCGATAATCACCCCCTGGCCCGGCTCCACCGTCTGGCCCTGGGGGTCGAAATAGTATTGCTTGCCTCCGCTCTTGAAGCGGACGCCGATGATCTCGGTCATAATTTCCTCCGATTCTGTTGGAAAGGATGGGCCGCCGGTTCGGGCCGGACGGGCCGCCGAGGGCGGCGGCCCCTACAGGCAGGCGCGGGATACCGGATTTACGCGGCGTACGCCTGTAACAGGGGTTCCGATGTGTTGTAGGGGCCGGACACCTGGCCGGCCCGTGCCCCGCCTGATAGCGTCAGGTGCTCAGCGCCGCGGCCAGCCAGCCGGCCAGGTGGCCGGCGCCGATGTTGTAGGTGAGGGCGTCCCGCAGGCGCTCCGCCGCGGACACCGCCCGGCTGAGGGCCCTGGGGGACAGGGCCGCGGCGGCGTTCCGGGCCGCCTCCCGCCGGACGGGATCGGCCTCGCAGGGGGCGCCGGCGGCGCAGAGCAGGGCGTCCCGCAGCAGCAGGACGGTCTCGTCCAGCACCTGCCGCAGGCCGTCCCGATCCCACTTCTCCAGGGTGACGCAGTGCTCGGCCAGGGCCAGCTCGTCCCGGGCGGCCAGGCGCTTCACCAGCTCCAGCGCGGCGGAGAGGGCCTTGTCCTCCCCGCCGGCCTGCCCCTCCAGCAGGGACACCGCCCGGCCCAGCAGGCCCTCGCACCGCCGGGCGGCCTGCCGCCGCTCCTCCGGGGAACGGTTGGGGAAGCGGCCGGCCAGCCACTCCTCCGCCTCCGCCTCGGTGACGGGGGAGAGGGGGAGCAGCTCACACCGGGAGCGCACCGTGGGCAGCAGGGCGGCGGCGTTGTCGGTGAGCAGGAGGAAGGCGGCGTAGGCCGGCCCCTCCTCCAGCAGCTTGAGCATGGCGTTCTGGGCGCTGGGGTTCATGGTCTGGGCATTTTCCAGGATGTAGATCTTCCGGTCGGCCTCATTGGGCCGGATGTAGGCGTCGGCCCGGAGCTGGCGCACCTGGGCCACGGAGATGTCCTTCCCGTCGTCCCCCGCCCGGACGATGTCCGGGTGGATGCCCGCCAGGGCCTTGCGGCAGCCGGGGCAGGACAGGCAGGGGCGCTCCCCCCCGCCGGTGCACACCAGGGCGGCGGCAAGCAGCCCGGCCAGCGTCCGCTTGCCGGAGCCCGCCGGGCCGCTGAGGATGTACGCGTGGGACAGGCCCCGCCGGGCGGTCTCCAGCTCCAGCTGACGCTTCAGGGGGCCGTTGCCCGCCAGGCGCGTCAGGTTCATGGGGCCTTACACCCGCTCAAACCGCTCAATATCCACCACGAAGATGGTGGCGCCGCCCACCACCACCTCCACGGGCATGGAGGGGTAGTAGCCGTAGCTCATCTCGCTGGCGGTGGGGATCATCTGCTTGCGGCTGTGGGAGTGCTCCCGGATGATGTCGATGACGGTCTGCACCTTCTCCTCATCCACGCCGATGAGGATGGTCACGTTGCCCGCCATCAGGAAGCCGCCGGTGGTGGCCAGCTTGGTGGACGAAAAGCCCTTCTTGGTCAGGGACTGGGTGACGGTGTTGGCGTCATCGTGGTTGATGATGGCAAGAATCAGCTTCATGGTATCTCCCTCCTATAGAAAAGGTGCTCTGAACCAATCCTATGAAACACACACAGACTGCGGCACGACCGCAATGTCCTCCCGAGTATTATAACCTATTTCATCCAAATATGCGATACTTTTTTTGCAAATTCGCTCTCCCGGGGCCACCACCGGCACCCCCGGCGGATAGGGGGCGATCTGCTGGGCGCACACCCGCCCCTCCGCCCGGGCCAGGGGGAGGTGCTCCCGGGGGGAGAAGAGGGCC
>NZ_NFMB01000005.1 GCF_002161215.1 Flavonifractor sp. An10 | reverse complement strand
GGGGAGGCCCTGGACGGGGGCGGGGCCGCCCTGGACGAGGTGCAGCGGGAGATGCTCATCTCCACCGCCGAGGACTGGGGGCTGGAGGCCATTGAGTCCCTGCTGGTGCGCAGGCCCGTGGCCCCCAATCTGAACCGGCGGCGGCAGGCCCTGGCCGCCCTGCTGCGCATCGGCGGAGACAGCTTCACCCTGGAGGCCATCAACGACAACCTGAAGGGCTGCGGCCTCAACGCCGTGGCGGAGGAGACGGACACCCCCGGCGTGGTGGAGGTGTACTTCCCCGACGTGCCGGGCATCCCCGAGGGGTTTGACGAGATGAAGGCCATCCTGGAGGACATCTTGCCCAGCCACCTGGACATCCGGTA
Organism: Flavonifractor sp. An10; assembly: GCF_002161215.1. Lineage (GTDB taxonomy): Bacteria > Bacillota > Clostridia > Oscillospirales > Oscillospiraceae > Flavonifractor > Flavonifractor avistercoris. The sequence goes on along the minus strand of NZ_NFMB01000005.1, from coordinate 323,801 downwards.
CAGGTTCTGGTACATCACCTGGGCCGTCATGGAAGAGCGGTTCGACACCTGGGGGGATATCGAGGCCATCTCCCCCACCTGGGAGGAGCTGGAGAAGATGGTGAAAGAGGACGAGGCCGGATAGGCAAAAGCGCCGGCGGAGAGCAAATTGCTCTCCGCCGGCGCTCTTTTAGAGAAACGACTTGGCGGGCGGATGGCATCCGCCCCTACAGGCCTGTGGTCGGCCAGTGTTCCAGCAGATAGGGGACGGCGGGGACGGGGCGGTCGAAGAAGCGGGAGAGGGTGCGCTCCAGCTCGTCGGCGGAGACGTACTCCTGCGGGGCCAGCCGGCCTCCCTCTGACCACTCCAGCAGGCCGACGGCCGTGGCCCAGTACAGGGAGTCGTCCGCCCAGGGGGAGATGTCCTCAAAGTCGTTGCAGGCGGCCACACCGCCGGGCAGGAAGGTGTCCCGCCCCAGGTGGGCGGCGTAGCGGCGGAGGAACATGGCGGCCTCCTCCCGGGTGACGGGGCGGTCGGGGGTGAAGCAGGCCCAGCCGGTGCCCTGTACCACCCCCAGGTCATAGGCCCAGGCGATGGCTGTGGCGCCGGGGGAGTCCCGCTCCACATCGGAGAAGGGGCCGTTGGCGTCGTAGGGCACGCCGCCGGCGCAGGCCCACAGGGCGGCCACGAACTGGGCCCGGGTGACGGGGGGCTGGGCCGCCGCCGCGGCGGGGAGCAGCAGGGTGAGGAGCAGAAGCACAGGAATCATCTGTCGCATGGCATATCCTCCTTTGGGTAGAGCATACCATAAACTGGAAGATTATGCCGTCGAACGGGCGGTCAGATGAGCTCGTTTTCATAGATGACACTGCGCGTCACGGTGTAGAGCACCTGCCCTTGGCCGTCCAGGCCCTGGGCGGTGTAGCGAGAATACTCCAGAAGAGCTTCCGGGCAGTGGTAGAGGAACAGCCCGCCCTCGCCGGGGGAGGTCTCCACGGTGTGGGTGTTTTCCCCGTCGGTGTAGGTGAGGCGGACGGCCTCGATGGCCGGGTCGGAGCACAGGCCGAAAATGATGTCGCTGTAACAGAGCCCGCAGACAGAGAGGGGCGCGTCCTCCACCGGGGCGGCGGTCAGGCCCCAATAGCCGGGCTCCCAGGTGTCCCAGAAATAGAAGCGTCCCCGCTCCAGGGGGCAGACGGCGTACCAGCGGTCACAGCGGAGGACGCAGTGCTGTTCCTCCGGATACCAATGGGCGGAGGCCACAGGGCCCAGATGGTAGAGATCCTGGATCTGTTCCACGGCCTGCGGGAAGGTGAAGGCTGGACGGCGGATCAGCAATACGGTCAGAAAGAGGAGCAAGAGCGCCGCCACATTGCGGCGCAGGCGGCCCTTGGGGGAGAGACGGAGGCGCTTCACGGCAGATCCCCTCCTCTCACAATGGGGAATTCCACCCGGAAGGTGTGGCCGAACACGTCCCCCTCCAGCCACAGGTGCTCCGCGTCCTCCGGGGGGAGCTGGGGCAGGATGATCCAGCGGCTGACCCCGGAGTTGAGGGAGGTAGCGGGGATGTACTCCCAGCCGGTGTCGGTGACAAAGCGGTAGAACACATTACCCGGTACATTTTCCACAAAGTTCATCTCCAGGCGGGTGCTGCTGTTATCGGGCAGCCAGCCGTCGGACGGGTCACAGGTAAGGTAGATCTCATAGCCGAAGGGATGCTCGGTCGTGCCAAGGACGAAGATGGTGTGGAAATGAAGCCGCAGGCCGTCCACCTCTGCCCATTCGTCCATGGGCAGGGTGTAGCTGGATCGGCCGGCGGAGCTATAGTGCTCCCGGGTGTCCGCTGGGGCAGCCCGCCGCTCCCGAGTGGTTTGAGCCAGATCCAGCGACCAGGTGATCAGAGCCAGACCGTAGACGGCCAGAAGAAGAAACAGCACGGTTCCGGTGACCAGTACCGAGAGGTGCAGCAGGGGCGGGTGGGCGCGGTTGAGCTGGCGGCCCAGCGCCTCCGGGTCGCCCATGGCGGCCACGGCCTGCTGGGCGGCCTCCTCCTCGGGGGTGCCCCGCTCCATCAGCGCGGCGGCGTGATCCTCCAGGTGGGCCCGCAGCTCCGCCGCGATGGATCCCCGGGCGGGGAACCACCGCACCCGGCGCACCACCTGGTCACAGAACTGGGAAAACGGGGTGGACATGGGGCGCCTCCTTTCAGCCGGCAGTGGGGTCGCAGACGGCCAGCAGGTTGCCCTCGGCGTCGTAGACCCGGCAGAACAGATAGAGGGTTGAGCTGGAGCTGGTCAGCCCCTCCGGCTTCGGGGCATCCGGCACAAAGAGGGCGGGCCCCGCCCACACGCCGCCGCCCATATCGGTCAGCTCCCCGGTCACGCCCCGCTCTTCCAGGGCGGCGTACACATCCGTCTCCCAGCCGCCGAACCAAAGGACGGATACCTCCACCCGGGCTGCCTCCGGGTGGGTACAGATGGCCAGGGGAGCGACCTCACAGCCGGTGAACTCTATGCGGCCGTTGACAACCGTGTCGACGGGAGCGCTGGGCACCTGGTACACGCAGAGCTTCTCTTCCTCCATGGGAATGCTCTGCAGATCGACCACAGACCAGAGCAGCCCGGCGGTGCGGTTAAGCTCCACAACGGAGAACCGCCCGCCCGCGCGGCGCACCACCCAGGCGTCAAGGTGCGGCTCGGTATGCTGGAAGCGGACATGCCCGGCGGCCACGGTGCGGCCATGGGGGGCGAAGTGGGCAGTCTCCGCCTGGCGGCAGGCCAGCTCCCGGGTGGGCATGGGGCGGCCCAGGGAGAGCCACAGCACCCACAGGCCGAAGAGAAGCACCAGGACACTGAGTACCAGGCAGACCCGGGGCAGGATGTAGTAGCGGAATCGCTTCATAGGGGCGGCACCTCCTCGGGCAGGGTGACGGTGAAGAAAATGGCCTCTCCGGTGGCAGCGGAGACGGTGATGGAAAACTCCGTGGCCCCGGGGGTGGGGTTCACGATGCGCAGCCAGGCGGTGCTCCCCAGCAGGTAGTCCTCCCCGGAGGTGAGGTAGCAGGAGCCGGAGCCGCCGGCGTCATCGGTGTAGACCGCGTCGGGCGCATAGACCGCCGGGACGGGGAGCCAGGGGCGGCTGGCTGCGGCGGTGAGGGGCGCCTGGAGCTGGTATTGCTCCTCCACGTCTCCCTCGTACTCCCAGCGGACGTACACCAGCCCGGCCCGGCCGGAGGGGGCGAGGGTATAGCCCCCCAGCACGCCGCCGCCGGAGGCGGTGCCCTCCAGCACCACGGTGTCCTCCTCGTCGCAGGGCAGCTCCGGGGCCTGGGGGAACACCCCGGCCATGGCAAAGAGGCCGGTGTGCTGATTGGCCCCCAGGCCAAAGCCCGCCAGCAGGATCAGCAGGCCCAGCACCAGCAGCACCCGGGACAGCCGGGGGAGGGTGGGGGGATGGGCGGCGTCCAGCTCCGCCCCCAGGGCGTAGGGATCGCCCATGGCCTCCACCGCCCGGCGGGCGGCCGTCTCCGGGTCGAGGCCCCGGGCTTCCAGGGCGGCGGCGTGATCCTCCAGGTGGGCGGCCAGCTCGTCAGACACCGGCCCCCGGGCCGCCCTCCAGCGGATCATCAGGCACACCTGTTCACAGAACTGGGCAAACAGGGGGGACATGGGAACACCTCCTCTCATCGGGCATCAGGGTCGTAGACGGCCAGCAGATTGCCCTCGGCGTCGTAGGCCCGGCAGTAGACGGTCAGGGCGCTCCCGCCGCTGCCGCTGGGGGAGTCGGGCACCGTCACGCTCAGGGCAGGCCCCACCCAGACGCAGTCCCCGGCGCGGGTCAGCTCCGTGGTGGCGCCGTGCGCCGCCACGGCGGCGGCGGGGTCGTCCTCCCAGTTGCCCAGCCAGACCACGTCCGCCTCCAGCCGGGCCGCGTCCGGGAGATCACAGACGGCCATGGGGGTGGCCGCGTAGCTGTTTATGGGGCCGCGGAGCATGGAGACGTCTATGGTGAAGGCGTAAAAATCCAGCTCGGGCACATAAAATTGCAGCCTGGCGTCCCCCCAGAGCACACCGCCCAGCCGGCTGAGCGAATATACCCCCACGGCATCGCCGTAGCGCCGGGCGAGCCAGGCGTCGGCATTCCGCCAGGTGGTCTCCGGATAGCCGATCGTCCCCTGGGCCGCGGTGCGGCCCAGGGGGAGGAGGCGGGCGGTCTCCGCCTGGCGGCAGGCCAGCTCCCGGGTGGGCATGGGGCGGCCCAGGGAGAGCCACAGCGCCCACAGGCCGAGAAGCACCACCAGGACGCTGAGGGCCAGGCAGAGCCGGGGCAGGATGTAGTAGCGGAATCGCTTCATTGCGGCGGCACCTCCTGGTCAAGGGTGACGGTGAAGTGGAGCTCCTCCCCGAACATGGAGACGGTGACGGAGAACTCCCTGGCGCCGGGGGCGGGGTCATTCAGATACAGGAAGCCGGACGCCCCCAGTAGATAGGTGTCACTGGTACGGAGGAAGCCCTCCCCGGTGCGGCCGGTGTCGTCGGTGTAGACGGCGTCCGCCCAAGCCGGTGCGGCGGCGGGGAGCCAGAAGCGGCGGGGGGTCATGGTGATGGGCACCTGGATCTCCCGCGCGGGGGTCACAACACCGCCGGTCTCCGGCCGGGCCCGGCTGGTCAGGGCGGCCTGTCCGGAGGGGGTGAAGGTGTACGCCCCCAGCTGCCCGCCGCCGGAGGCGGCGCCCTCGCGCAGCACCGTCTCCACCGTAGGATGCTCCGGCAGGCCGGGCCCCCGGGGCGTGATGCCGCTCAGGGCGGGGAGGCCGGTGTGCTGGCGGAACCCCAGCACCAGGGCGGCCAGCAGGATCAGCAGGCCCAGCACCAGCAGCACCCGGGACAGCCGGGGGAGGGTGGGAGGATGGGCGGCGTCCAGCTCCGCCCCCAGGGCGTAGGGGTCGCCCATGGCCTCCACCGCCCGGCGGGCGGCCGTCTCCGGGTCGAGGCCCCGCTCCTCCAGGGCGGCGGCGTGATCCTCCAGGTGGGCGGTCAGCTCGTCGGCCACCGGCTCCCGGGCCGCCTTCCAGCGGATCATCAGGCACACCTGGGCGCAGAACTCTTTGAATTGTGGGATCGCCATGGGCTCACCTCATTCCGGTATGGTCAGCCCCCACCACTCGGCCCAGTGGCCGGGGGCTTCGGATTCATAGATCAGGTTTCCCGCCCGGTCGTAGCCCCGGAGGAGGAAGCCGTCGTCGTCGAAGTGGTAGTTGCTCTGCCCGGCAGGGCGGTAGAACAGATAGCATTTGTCCGCCAGGGGCTCCGTCTGCCGGAGGGTGTGGAAGCCGCCGCTGTACTGGGCGTAGTAGAGCACCTCCACCTCCGCAATGTCCGGGTCGTTGACCACCACCAGCAGGCTGTCCCGCCGGGGGAGGGGCACCAGGGGGAGGGACGGGTCGTTGACCACCGCGTCCAGGGTGCCCTGCCCCCAGAACAGCCCCTTCCGGGGGAGGGTGCAGACGGCGTAGCAGCTCCCGTCCTGGAGGATGCAGTCGACGAAGGTGTCATTCTCCACCCGGGCCAGCACTGCGCCGGGGCCGTAGAGGTAGCGGGTCTGGGTGGCGGACAGGGCCTGCCGCTCGGTGAGAAAGGGGCTGGGCACGTCCAGCATGAGCAGCAGCAGGGCCAGACCCGCCAGCAGGAGCAGCGCGTCGGTGAAGATCCGCCGCCTGCGCACGGCGGGGGTGACGGGGCGCCTATTCATATGCCTCACCTCCCTGCAGGGGCAGGGTGAGGGAGAGCAGCGTCTCCCCATAGCGGTCGAACCGGAGGGTGAGCTGGGTAGCTTCCGGGTCGATGCAGATGATCTGCAGATCGTAATAGGTGGCGAAGGGGGTGATGTGGGTGGCGCCCCCAAAGACCGTATAGGGCAGGCCCAGGTAGCCGTCCGGCCCCGCCTGCTGCCACTGGGAGGCGTAGACGTTGCCCAGGTCGTCCTCCCCCTGGATCCAGCCGTCTATCCTGGGCCAGCGGAGCCAGGGGTTGGGGTGGACGGCCCTGAGCAGGCAGTTGGCCTGGAGGGTGTAGCCGTCGGCGTAGGGATAGTGCTGCCAGGTGACCAGCACCCGCTCCACCGAGAAGGTGTACGCACGCCACCGGCAGACGGCGCCCTCCGGCGCGTAGTCCGCCACCAGCTTCAGCTTGTCGTACTGCTCCAGCAGGGGGACGGTGTCGTCCTCGTCGTACACCGGGGGGTCGGCGATGTTGTGCACCGTCTCCGCCACCCAGGGGATGGCGCACATCAGCAGGACGGCCAGCGCCGTCCACACCAGGGCCCGGAACAGCTCCTGGAACCAGCCCAGCAGGGGGCTGTGGCTCTTGTCCAGCTCTTTCCCAATCTCCTCCGGGTCGCCCATGGCCTCCAGAGCCCGCCGGGCGGCCTCCTCTTCGGGGATGCCCCGCTCCATCAGCGCGGCGGCGTGATCTTCCCAGTGGGCGGCCAGCTCCGCCCGGATGGCGGCGTGGTCGGGGCGGAAGCGCACCTGCTCGCACACCTGGGCGCAGAAGTCGTCGATGGTTGGATGGCCCACTCAGCCCACCTCCCCGGACACAGAGATGCCGTAGCCGGCCCACCGCTCCGGCACGGGGGACTCATAGCGCAGCGCCCCGGCGGCGTCGTAGCCCTTGACCTGGAGCGCATCAGAGGACAGGAAGGAGCCTGACGGGATGTAATAGGGAATCAGGAAGCAGCCCTCCGCCGTTTGCCCCCCGCTGGCGGAAAGCAGGGTACAGCCGCTGTCCGTTTCCGGGGAAGAGACGGGAAAGACGAGCTCCACCCGGGCGATGCCTGGGTCGTTGCACACCACCAGCACCGAGCCGTAGCTATACTCATCGACCACCAGCGGAATCAGGGGGAGGGACGGGTCGTTCTCCACTGCCCCCAGACTGCCGGTTCGCCAGAACGGCCCGCTGCGGGAGATGCCGCACCAGGCGTACCAGTCCCCCCAGCGGAGGATGTAGTAGCGGTCGCTCGGGCCGAACCTTCCGGCGTCCCACTCCTGCGGATTGTCCAGGGCGGCGATCACCTCCCCGGGGCCGAAGAAGTACCGGGCCTGGGTGGCCGCCAGGGCCTGCCTGGCGGTAAAGACGGGGAAGTCCATCCGGAGCACCAGCACCGCCAGGACGGCGGCCAGCAGCAGGGTGTCCCGCAGGATGCGGCGCCTGCGCCGGGCGGGGGTGACGGGGCGTGTGGACATGTTAGGTTCCCCCTTTCAGAGACAGGGTCAGGTAGATGGCATTTTCCCCGTAGCGGTCAAACCGGAGGGTGAGCTTCTCGGCCGCCGGGTCGAGCCTATCGACCCACATGGAGTAGTAGGAGACGAAGGGATGCCATGTGGTGCTGGTGCCGCTGGAGCGGACAGCGGAAAATTGAAACGGTACCACCTGCCCATAAGAGGAATAGGTGTTGCCCAGATCGTCCTCCGCCCAAAGCCAGTCCCAGAACACCGGATTTCTGTGCCAGGGGTTGGGGTGGTCGGCCCTCACTGTGTAGTGCAGGGACAGAGTGCCGTCGGAGGCGCGTACCACCAGGGCTCGCGGTATGGAAAAGGTATAGCCCTCATAGTGCCAGACAGCGCCGGGATTGAGGTCTGCCACGATGTCATACTCATCATTTTGGGTCAGGAACTCGTCCAAATGCCCGCCGTCCTGGAGGGGCGCGGCCAGATCCTCAGCGATTGCCCCCACCTGGGGCAGGGTAAAGAGCAGAACCAGCACCGCCAGGCCCCACACCGCCACCCGGAAGCAGATCTGGAACCAGCCCAGGAAGGGACTGTGGCTTTTGTCCAGCTCTTTCCCGATCTCCTCCGGGTCGCCCATGGCGGCCACGGCCTGCCGTGCCGCCGTCTCCGGCGGGAAGCCCCGGGCGACGAGCGCGTCCATGTGATCTTCCAGATGGGCGGTCAGCTCGGCGGTGATGGCCGCGCGGTCGGGGCGGAAGCGCACCCGCCTGCACACCCGGCCGCAGAATTCGTTGAATTGCGGGCTCGCCATGGAATCACCTCACTTCTTCCATTTCCAGACCATAGGCCGCCCACGCCTCGGGCACCGGGGCTTCGTAAATCAGGCTCCCGTCTCTGTCGTAGCCCCGCAGCCGGTGGTGTCCTATTTGGGTGAAGGGAAAATCAGAAACCTCAGTATGAGCGGTCTCGTCATAGGTGACAAAAAAGCAGTTTTCCACCGCCTGACTGCTCCGCACGGAAAAGAGCTTCCACCCGGCGACACCCTCATAGATGACGGGAAACCGTACCTCCACAGAGGCGATTTCCGGGTCGTTGGAGACCACCAGAATGGTGCTGTTATCAACCTGTTCCTGGATGATCAGGGATACCAAGGGGGTTTCCGGGCGGCTCTCCACTGCCATCAGCTGCCCCGACCGCCAGAGGGGGCCCCGCTGATAAACCCCGCAGGAGGCATACCAGTCCCCGCACCGCACAATGTAGCGGTAGGTGGAGTAGCGGCTGTCTTTGATCCTGGTGACCACCTCCCCGGGGCCGAAGCCGTACCGGGCCTGGGTGGCGGCCAGGGCCCCCCGGGCGGTGAGGAAGGGGAAGTCCAGGGCCAGCACCAGCGCCGCCAGGAGGATGGGCAGGGCCACGGCGGCCCGGATGGCCCGGCGCTTCCGCCGGGCGGGGGTCATGGTGCGCCTAGCCATTTCCTCCGCCTCCTTCCAGGGGGATGGTGAGCCACAGCACGTCCTCCCCATAGCGGTCTAAGTGGAGGGTGAGTTTGGCGGCCGCCGGATCGACCTTCCGCACCTCGATTTCGCAGTAGGTGGCAAACAGAAACCTGGCCGCGGTGCTGCCGTGGCAATCCCCGCGCCAGGCGGGGTAGCCGTCTCCCGACAACAGCTCGTTCACGGTGTCCATGGAGTCATAGCGGTTCCCCAGATCGTCCTCCGCCCAGATCGAGCCCGGGAGGACGGGCTCCTTCCGCCAGGGGTTGGGGTGGGCGATTTTCAGCAGAGCTTTTACCGAGCGTCCGTCCCAATCTTGGGTCTCCACCGCCTGGGGGATGGAAAAGGTGTAATCCTGCCAGCTCCAGGCTCCCTCCGGATGGAGCGCAGCAATGACCCGGCTGTTTTCCGATATCTCCAGCTCCGGGGGTCGGGCCGCCAGCTGCTGTGCGGCCCGCTCAGCCTGGGGCAGGAGCAGGAGAAACGCCAGCACGCCCACCAGCACCACCGCCCGGAAGAACCAGATCTGGAACCAGCCCAGGACGGGGCTGTGGATGGAGTCCAGCCAGCGGCCCAGCGCCTCCGCGTCCCCCATGGAGGCCACCGCCCGGTATTCCGCCTCCAGCAGCGGCATGTCCGGGTCTCCCTCCAGCAGGGCGTCCTTGTGATCCTCCAGGTGGCCGGTCAGCTCCTCGGTGATGGAGTCGTGGTCGGGGCGGAAGCGGACATACATGCACACATGGTCACAGAACTGCCCGATGGTGCGGTGGGGAACCTCCGGCGGGAGCATCAGGCCAGGGCCGGGGCCGCCCCGGCCAGGATGGCGTTGACGGTCTTGGAGAACTCCGTCCACTCCTCCTTCTTCTCGTCCAGCAGGCGCAGGCCCTTCTTGGTGACGTGGTAGTACTTGCGGGTGCGGCCCGTGGGGGCCTCCTTCTCGTAGGACTTCACCGCCCCGTCCCGCTCCAGGGTGTGGAGGATGGGGTAGAGGGTGCCCTCCTTGAGGGTGAAGGTGTGGTCGCTCTTTGCCTCCAGCTCGGCGATCATCTCGTAGCCGTACTTGTCCCCGGCGGAGAGCAGGGAGAGCACCAGCAGGGTGGTGCTGCCGGACAGCAGGTTTTTGTCGGCCTTTTTCATGGGTGTGCCTCCTTTCAAGATGTGCAAAAAATACCTCGGCTATCTAGGGTAATCATACCTAGATTGCCGAGGTTTGTCAAGAGGAGGGAACAACATATGGAAAGCATGTAGGGGCCGCCGCCCTCGGCGGCCCCTGCGGCTTGCGGTACAAAAAAGGGGCCGGGCTTTTCAGCCCGGCCCCCAGATATGCGGAAGCGGAGGTTGCCTTATGAGCGCTCCGTAGGGCGCGACGACCCCGGCGCGCCATTTAGAAACTCACTTGATGGTGATGAGCAGCTCGCCGGCCTTGACAGAGCCGCCCTCTTTGATGAGCACCTGATCCACGGTGCCCGCCATGCGGGCCACCACGCTTGTCTCCATCTTCATGGCCTCGATGACGGCCAGCACCTGGTTCTCCTCCACGGTGTCGCCAGGCTTGACGTTGACCTTGGACACCATGCCGGGGATGGAGGCGCCCACCTGGCTCTTGTCGGAGGGGTCGGCCAGGGTGAGGTGCTTCACCTGGGCCTGGGCGGTCTTGTCGGGCACCGCCACCTCCCGGCGCATGCCGTTGAGCTCGAACTGCACGTTGCGGGTGCCGTCCTCGTTGAGATCGCCGAGGCCCACGTACTTGATCACCAGGGTCTTGCCGTCCTCGATGTTGATCTTGTTGGTCTCGCCCAGGGCCATGCCGTTGAAGAACACGTGGCTGCCCATGCGCATGATATAGCCGTACTCCTGCCGGTGGCGGTAGAAGTCCTCCACCACCTTGGGATACAGGCACCAGGAGATCACATTGTGGTCGTCGGCCTCGGGGTAGAACTTGCGTACCTCCTCCCGGGCCTTGTCGAAGTCGATGGGCTCCAGCAGCTCGCCGGGACGGCAGGTGATGGGCTCCTCGCCCTTGAGCACCACCTTTTGCAGATCCTCCGGGAAGCCCCAGGCGGGCTGGCCCATCATGCCCTTGAAGTAGCTCACCACGCTGTCGGGGAAGGTGAGGGCCTCGCCCCGCTCCACGATGTTCTCGGGGGTCAGGCTGTTCTGCACCATGAAGATGGCCAGATCGCCCACCATCTTGGAGGAGGGGGTCACCTTCACGATGTCCCCCAGCATGTGGTTGACCTTGACGTACATCTCCTTGACGTCCTCGAACTGGTGGCCCAGGCCCAGGCTCTCCACCTGGGATTTCAGGTTGGTGTACTGGCCGCCAGGCATCTCGTAGCGGTAGATGTCGGTGGAGGGGTTCTTGATGCCCGCCTCAAACTGGCTGTAGCGCAGGCGTACGTCGGCCCAGTAGTCGGACAGCTTCTGCAGCTTGTCGGGATCCAGGCCGGTGTCCCGCTCCTGCCCCTGGAGGGCGGTGACCACCGCGTTCATGGAGGGCTGGCTGGTGGTGGAGGACATGGAGTCGATGGCGCAGTCCACGATGTCCACGCCGGCCTCGGCGGCCATGAGATAGGCGGCCACCTGGTTGCCCGAGGTGTCGTGGGTGTGCAGGTGGACGGGGATGCCGATCTCCTGCTTCAGGGCGGACACCAGCTTCTTGGCGGCGTAGGGCTTCAGCAGGCCGGACATGTCCTTGATGCACAGCAGGTGGCCCCCCCGCTTCTCCAGCTCCTTGGCCATGTCCACGTAGTATTTCAGGGTGTACTTGTCCCGCTTGGGATCCAGAATGTCGCCGGTGTAGCACACGGTGGCCTCGCACAGCTTGCCCTGCTTGAGCACCTCGTCCATGGCCACCTCCATGCCGGGAATCCAGTTCAGGGAGTCAAAGATACGGAACACGTCGATGCCGCCCTTGGCCGCCTCCCGGATGAAGGCGCGGATGAGGTTGTCGGGGTAGTTGGTGTAGCCCACGGCGTTGGCGCCCCGCAGCAGCATCTGGAAGGGGATGTTGGGGATCTTCTCCCGCAGCAGCCGCAGACGCTCCCAGGGGGACTCGTGGAGGAAGCGGTAGGCCACGTCGAAGGTGGCGCCGCCCCACATCTCCAGGGAGAAGCAGTCGTTGAGGATCTCCGCCGTGCCCTCGGCGGCCTTCACCATGTCCCGGGTGCGCACGCGGGTGGACAGCAGGGACTGGTGGGCGTCCCGCATGGTGGTGTCGGTGATGAGCAGCTTCTTCTGACCCAGCACCCAGTCCCGCACCGCCTCGGGCCCCTTCTCGTCCAGCAGCTGCTTGAGGCCGGTGCACTGGGGGGGCGTGTGCTCGAAGGGCGGGAAGCGGGGGATGTCGTGCTGAGGCCGCTCGGCGGAGGGGTTGTCCACCTGGATCTGGGCGATATACTTGAGCACCTTGGTGGCCCGGTCCCGGCCGGTGTCGATGTCGAAGAGCTCGGGGGTCTCGTCGATGAACTTGGTGTGGCAGGCCCCGGCCCGGAAGGTGGGGTGGGCCAGGATGTTGGTGACGAAGGGAATGTTGGTCTTGACGCCCCGGACGTGCTCCTCCGAGATGGCCCGCATGGCCTTGCGGCACACCCCCTCGAAGGTGTTGTCCCAGGAGGTGACCTTCACCAGCAGGGAGTCGTAGTAGGGGGAGATCTCCGCGCCGGTGAAGGCGTTGCCGCCGTCCAGCCGGACGCCGAAGCCGCCGCCGGAGCGGTAGGCGGTGATCTTGCCGGTGTCGGGGGCGAAGTTGTTGGCCGGATCCTCGGTGGTCACCCGGCACTGGAGGGCGTAGCCGTTCAGGTGGACGGAATCCTGGCTGGGGATGCCGATGGCCGGGGTGGACAGGGGCTTGCCCTCGGCGATGAGGATCTGGGCCCGCACCAGGTCGATGCCGGTGACCATCTCGGTGACGGTGTGCTCCACCTGGATGCGGGGGTTCATCTCGATGAAGTAGTGGGCGCCGCTCTTGTCCACCAGGAACTCCACCGTGCCGGCGGAGACGTAGCCCACGTGGCGGGCCACCTTCACCGCGTCCTCATAGAGCTTCTGCCGGGTCTCCTCGGGCACGCTGAAGGCGGGGGCAAACTCCACCACCTTCTGGTAGCGGCGCTGGAGGGAGCAGTCCCGCTCAAACAGGTGCACCACGTTGCCGTACTGGTCGCCCAGGATCTGCACCTCGATGTGCTTGGGCTCCACCAGGTACTTCTCGATGAAGATGTCCTCGTTGCCGAAGGCCTTCTTGGCCTCGCTCTTCACCAGGTTGAAGGCGGGGATCACCTCGTCCTCCCTGTCGCAGCGGCGCATGCCGCGGCCGCCGCCGCCGCCGGCCGCCTTGAGGATGATGGGGAAGCCGTACTCCTTGGCCTTGGCCAGGGCCTCCTCCCCGTCCTTCAGGGGCTCGGCCGAGCCGGGGATGGTGGGCACATTGCAGGCCTTGGCGATGGCCTTGGCGGTGAGCTTGTCGCCCATCTGGGCCAGGATTTTGGAGGAGGGGCCGATGAAGGTGATCCCCGCCTCCTCACAGGCCCGGGCGAAGTCGGCGTTCTCGCTGAGGAAGCCATAGCCGGGGTGGATGGCGTCCACATTGCGCCGCTTGGCCAGGTCGATGATGCCGTCGATGTCCAGATAGGCCCCCAGGGGGGACTTGTTCTCGCCGATGAGGTATGCCTCGTCCGCCTTGGTGCGGAAGAGGGAGAAGGTGTCCTCGTTGGAGTACATGGCCACCGTGTGCAGGCCCAGGTCGTAGCAGGCCCGGAACACCCGGATGGCGATCTCGCCCCGGTTGGCCACCAGGACTTTGTTGAACTGTTTTTCCGCCATGCTTTCCTTCCTTCCTGAATGAAATGAGAGAGATTCTGTCAAAAAATAGGGGAGGATACAGAAGCAGCAGGCGTGTGCAGCCTGCTGTGCTGTCGGCATCATTGCCGACACATTTGTAATTCTTGTCGTTGACAGTATTATAACAGCGTGCGGGCTGTTTTGCAAGAACAAACGGATTTTATTGCAATGATTGGCGGACAGCACAGGAATTTTGACCGGCAGGTTTTTGTTTTGGCGCTTTCGTCCAGCAAACCGGGGAAAACGGGCGGGGCCTTGCCCGGCCCCGGGAAATGTGCTACACTACAAAACAATCAGGGGGAGAGGAGGGAGCGCCATGGCACTGCGGCTTGCCGACCGGCTGGACACCCTGCCCGGCATCGGCCCGGCCCGGGCCAGGGGCCTGGAGAAGCTGGGGCTGGTGACGGTGGAGGATCTGCTGCGCTGCTACCCCAGAAGCTACGAGGATCGGCGGAAGTTTTCCACCGTGGCCGCCGCGCCGGTGGACATTCCGGTGTGCCTGGAGCTGCTGGTGGCGGAGCCCCCCCGGCTCTCCCGCATCCGCAAGGGGCTGGAGCTGGTGAAGGCCCGCCTGGTGGACGACACCGGCAGCCTCACCGCCACCTTCTTCAACCAGACCTACATGAAGGACGCCCTGCGCCCCGGGGAGACCTACATCGTCTACGGGAAGGTGGAGGGCCCGCCGGGCCGGAGGCAGATGACCAACCCGGTGTGCGAGCGCTCGGACAGGGTGCGCTTCACCGGCTGCATCCTGCCGGTCTACGCCCTGACCCACGGCATTTCCAACAACCTGCTGGCCGGGCTGGCCCGGCGGTGCGTGGACGAGTGCGCCGGGCAGCTGGAGGAGGTGCTTCCCGGGCCGCTGCGCCGGGAGCACGCCCTGGCGGCGGCGGAGTTCGCCTGCCGCAGCATCCACTTCCCCCGGGACGAGGAGGCCCTGGAGCTAGCCCGGCGGCGGCTGATCTTTGAGGAGCTGTTCTACCTCACCTGCGGCATGGCCCTGCTGCGCACCCGGCGGGATGAGGCGGCGGGGGTGCCCTTTGCCATTCCTCCGGTGGAGGAATTTTTGGCCCTGCTGCCCTTCCCCCTCACCGGGGCCCAGCGGCGGGTGATGGACGAGATGGCCGCCGACGTGTCCGCCGGCCCCCCCATGAACCGGCTGGTGCAGGGGGACGTGGGCTCGGGCAAGACCATGGTGGCGGCCTACGGCGCCTGGCTGGCGGCCAAAAACGGCCGCCAGTGCGCCCTCATGGCCCCCACGGAGCTGCTGGCCGAGCAGCACTTCCGATCTCTCGCCCCTCTGCTGGAGCAGGCCGGCCTGCGGGTGGGCCTGCTCACCGGGGCGGTGAAGGGCAAGGCGAGGAAGGAGCTGCTCGCCGCCCTGGCGGCGGGGGAGTTGGATCTGCTCATCGGCACCCACGCCCTTCTGTCCGAGGGGGTGGACTACGCCGATCTGGGCTTGGTGATCACCGACGAGCAGCACCGCTTCGGCGTGGCCCAGCGGGCGGCGCTGTCGGCCAAGGCCAGGCAGCCCCCCCATGTGCTGGTGCTCTCCGCCACCCCCATCCCCCGCACCCTGTCCCTGGTGATCTACGGGGATCTGGACGTGTCGGTGATCGACGAGCTGCCCCCCGGCCGCACGCCGGTGCAGACCTTTGTGGTGGGGGAGGACAAGCGGCAGCGGATGTACGGCTTTGTGCGGAAGCTGGTGGGGGAGGGGCGGCAGGCCTACATCGTCTGCCCCGCCGTGGAGGAGGGGGAGGATGAGGGGGCCGGCCTGAAGGCCGCCACGACCTACGCCCAGGGCCTCCAGACGGAGGTGTTCCCCGACCTGCGGGTGGGCCTGGTACACGGGAAGATGAAGCCCAGGGAGAAGGACGCGGTCATGACCGCCTTCGCCGGGGGAGAGCTGGACGTGCTGGTGTCCACCACCGTCATCGAGGTGGGGGTGGACGTGCCCAACGCGGCGCTGATGGTGGTGGAGAACGCCGACCGCTTCGGCCTGTCCCAGCTCCACCAGCTCCGGGGCCGGGTGGGCCGGGGGAAGCACCAGTCCTACTGCGTGCTGGTCACCTCCACCCGAAACCCGGACAGCCGGGCCCGGCTGAAGGTGCTGACCAAGACTACCGACGGCTTCCAAATCGCCGAGGAGGACTTGAAGCTCAGGGGCCCCGGCGACTTCTTCGGCCAGCGGCAGCACGGCCTGCCCCAGCTGCGCATCGCCGATCTGGCGGGGGACATGCGGGTGCTCAAGGAGGCCCAGCTGGCCGCCCAGGAACTGCTGGAGCGCGACCCCGGCCTGAAGCGGCCCGAGCACGCCCCCCTGCTGAAACAGATCCACCGCCTGTTTGAACAGCACGGCGACATGTTCAACTGAGGATAATTGATAATGGGTAATTGATAATGGATAATTATCGGTTATACGGCCGGTTCCGTTTCCTGTGCCGGGGTTATGCGCGGAGAATTATCAATTTTCAATTCTCAATTATCCATTCAAGAAAAGGAGAGAACAGAAATGACGAGAATGGAGGAGTCCCAGGCCCTGCGGGATCGGACGGACGTACACTACAACTGCTGCCAGTCGGTGCTGGTGCCTTTTGCCGGCGTGTGCGGGCTGGACAGGGACACGGCGTTCCAGCTGGGGGCCAACTTCGGCCGCGGTATGCGCCGCGGCTCCGCCTGCGGCGCGGTGACCAGCGCCCTGATGGTGCTGGGCATGGCGGGCAAGGGGGCCGACGAGGCCACGGAGTTCATGAGCCGCTTCCGGGAGAGGAACCGGGCCCTGGACTGCGACGCCCTGCTTCAGATGATGGATGAGCGGGGGGAGGAGCACAAGCCCAACTGCGACCGCCTGGTGCGCAGCGCGGTGGAGATTCTGGAAGAACTGCTGAAATAAAATGAGCGGGCGCCGGTCATTGGCCGGCGCCCGCTCAGCGTGTCAAAAAAGTGGCGGGGGCCACTTTTTTGAAGGGGATGCGGCCCCCTGCGCGCAAGGTTTGTCCGCTAACAGCGGACAAACCCCACACTTGTGGGCCGAGAAGTGTTTTCCCCGACGCACATGTCGCCGGGGAAAACGGGATTACCATTTTTTCGCGCCTGCGGGCGCGAACTCTGCGAGGCTTTTTTGTCGGGCCGCGGGCGCACGGTGTGCGCCCCTACTGCAGGGCCAGGGTGACGGGGTCGTCGAAGGCGGTGCGGCGGGTGATGTGGAGGCCCATGTCGATGGTGTCCCAGGGGTAGTTCTCAATGGTGTACTCCTCCACGAAATACCCCTCGGGGATGGGCGTCTCGTAGGGGGTGTCCCGCCAGAGCGTATCACTGACATAGGTGCTGTGGCCGTCGGCGTATTCCTCTGTGCCGTCGGGGAGGCGATAGGAGCCGGAGCCCAGCTGATAGAAGTTCATGCTCGTCTCGCTGCTGCCGGGAGGCATGGGAGCCAGGAAGGCCACCCGGGCTGTGGTTTCATCCAGGCGGATGGCGCTGATCTCCATGCCCTCCGGCATGGGCTCCAGGGCCTCCCCGGTTTTCAGGCTGACGGTGATGAACTCCCGGCCCTTCTCCAGCCACTCCGCCCTGGTGATGTGCAGGGTGAGGGAGTCCGGATCACTGAAATAGGGGCTCTCGAACAGGTAGGAATCCCCCAGGGCGGACAGCCCGCTGGCGGAGCCCTCCTCATAGCGGTTGCCCTCCCCGTCCTCCAGGTAGAAGTCCAGGCCCTGGAGCTCCTCGGCGTTGTCCGGAGACTGCTCCAGGTTCAGCCGGGCGTGGGTGGGGTAGAGCTCCAGATCCACAATCCGGATGTCGTTGCCGTCCAGCTGGATCCAGCGGTTCACCTCCACCGTCCGACCCTGCCCCCGGAACCGCTGATCCAGGGGAAAGTCGAAGGTGAACGCGGCGTCTGCCGTCCAGGTCTCATGGTCTGTGACGCCGGGTATGTGGGCCTGCACCTCACAGGTCATGTGGAGGGCCTCGGGGAGCTGGGGCTCCTCCTCCCCCTTGAAGGCCACGGTGACGGCGTTGGTCAGCTCCCCGGGGGCCACGCTGTCCATCAGGACGGAGCAGCCCTCCAGCCCTTCTCCGTCGGGGGTGGTGAACTCCACACGGGGCATGAAGGAGGTGGCCCCCTCCGGCCCGGTGATGGAGAGGAACAGCATCAGCCCGCCCTGGTCGGCCATCAGGTACTCCAGGTTGACGGTGATGCCGTTCTCCGTCTGGCTCTGGCCGATATACTGGACGTAGTCGTTCTCCACCGCCGCCTTCAGGCTGGGGGAGAAGGCCACGGCGGCGGCCAGCTCCTTCAGCACGGGCACCCTGGCGCAGGCCAGGGCGAAGGGCGTCCACAGGTTCACCATCAGCACGAACACGGCGAACACCGCCGCCACGCTTCCGGCGGGGGCGCTGATGCGCCGCCACAGCCTCCGGCGGCGGGCCCTGGCCCGGGCGCGGCCCACAGCGTCCTCCAGGGCGGGGGGCAGCTCCTCCGGCTGGCGCAGGAGGGCCTCATATTCTTCCATACGGTTCATGGTTCAAACCTCCTCGGTCAGGTGCAGTTTTAACAGGGACAGGGCCCTGCGCTGCCGGGTGGACACGGTGCCGGGCGGGATGTCCAGGGCCTGGGCGGTCTCCGCCAGGGTGAGCCCCTGGAAGTACCGCAGCACGATCACGGCCCGCAGCTCCTTCGGCAGGCGGGCGATGGCCTCCCGCAGGGGGAGGGCGTCGAATTCCTCCGCCGCGGTCTCGGGCAGCTCCGCCACCGCCAGCTCCCGCTTTCGGCGGCGCAGCTCGGCGTTGCAGGCGTTGATGAGGATGCGGGTCAGCCAGGTGTCGAAATACTCGGGCTGACGGAGCTTTTTGTAGTGCAGAAAGCCCTGGTACACCGCCTCGTCCACCGCGTCCAGCGCGTGGGCCTCACTGCCCAGATAGAGCCGCGCGGTGCGGTAGAGCCGGGCCTTGATGGCCTCGGCGCGGTCGGCAAATTCCTGTTCCGTCAAGGGTGGCGCCCCCCTTTCTGACCATTAGAGTAGCGAGCGGGCGGTTTTCATTGCGCCGCCTTGAAAAAAGTTTCGCTTCATTATATAATATCCGGGACAGCGCGCACAACACG
Organism: Flavonifractor sp. An10; assembly: GCF_002161215.1. Taxonomy (GTDB): domain Bacteria; phylum Bacillota; class Clostridia; order Oscillospirales; family Oscillospiraceae; genus Flavonifractor; species Flavonifractor avistercoris. The sequence goes on along the minus strand of NZ_NFMB01000005.1, from coordinate 305,157 downwards.
GAGGTGTCCCCTTGAACGAACTGGATCAACTGCCCATACCCCTGCTCCAGTGGTACCATGAAAACGCCCGGGTGCTGCCCTGGCGCAGCGACCCCACCCCCTACCACGTGTGGGTCAGCGAGATCATGCTCCAGCAGACGAGGGTGGCGGCGGTGCTGGGCTACTATGCCCGTTTCATGGAGGCCCTGCCCGCCGTGGCCGATCTGGCGGCGGTGGAGGAGGACAGGCTCATGAAGCTGTGGCAGGGCCTGGGCTACTACAACCGGGCCCGTAACCTGCAGAAGGCCGCCCGGCAGATCGTGGAGGAGCACGGCGGGGTGTTCCCGGACACCTATGAGGCCATCCGGGCCCTGGCCGGGGTAGGGGATTACACGGCGGGGGCCGTGGCCTCCATCGCCTTCGGCCTGCCCGAGCCGGCGGTAGACGGCAACGTGCTCCGGGTGGTGTCCCGCCTCACCGGCGACGGCGGGGACATCACCCGGCCCGACGTGAAGAAGCGGATGGGCGCGGCCCTGCGGGAGGTGATCCCCCTGGATTCCCCCGGCGACTTCAACCAGGCCCTGATGGATCTGGGGGCCATGGTGTGTCTGCCCAACGGGGAGCCCCTGTGCCCACAGTGCCCGGCCAGGGGCTTCTGCTCCGCCCTGCGGGAGGGCCGCACGGCCGAGCTGCCCGTCAAGGCGGCGAAAAAGGCCCGCCGGGTGGAGGAGCGGACGGTGTTCCTGATTTTTTACCAAAAAAAAGTGGCCCTGCGCCGGCGGCCGGCGAAGGGCCTGCTGGCGGGCCTGTGGGAGTACCCCAACGAGCTCTCCCCCGCCCCCTGCCCCGTGGAGGCGGCGGGGCTGGCCGACGGGCCGTCCGGCAAGCACATCTTCACCCACATCGAGTGGCGCATGGCCTCCCGCATGGTGGAGGCCGCGTCGGACAGGCTCCCCGGCGGCTGGGTGTGGGCGGATCGGGACGCGCTGGAGCGCGAATACGCGGTACCCAACGCCTTTCAGGCGTTTCAAGCGGCGGTGGAGGCCCGGCTGGGCCCCACGGAAACAGGAGGATGAGGATATGGCAAAGCTGTACTTCCGATACGGGGTCATGGGCTCCAGCAAGACGGCCAACGCGCTGATGGTGCGCTACAACTACGAGGAGCGGGGGCAGGACGCCCTGCTGGTGAAGCCCGCGGTGGATCAGCGGGACGGGGCCCGGTTTGTGGCCTCCCGGGCGGGTCTGAGCCACGACTGCATCTACTTCTCCGACCTGATGGAGATGACACCCCGGGAGCTCAAGCCCTATGCCTGCATCATTGTGGACGAGGCCCAGTTCCTCACCCGGGACGAGGTGCGCTACCTCACCGAGCTGGTGGATGACTGGAACATCCCGGTGATCTGCTACGGCCTGCGGGCCGACTTCAAGGGAGATCTGTTCCCCGGCTCGGCGGAGCTGCTGGCTACCGCCGACATCATCGAGGAGGTCAAGACCATCTGCTGGTGCGGCAAAAAGGCGGTGTGCAACGCCCGCTTTGACGAGAGCGGACACGTCCTCAAGGAGGGGGAGCAGGTGGTGCTGGGGGCCAACGACCAGTACATCGGGCTATGCCGCAAGCACTGGAAGGAGGGTAACCTGGGGCCCAAGGCCTAGGGCCGCAGCTCCTCCGGCCAGAGCTCCGGATTGGGTATGCCCGCGATATAGTGATAGAGCAGCTCGATCGTCGGTGACATCATAATCCCTCCAAAACGAAGTTAACTGTGCATATTATAGTACGAAGCAAACTGTGTGCCGAGGGGCGAATTTATGTTTGCAGAGCGTACCCGGCAATTAAGAGCAGAACGGAACCTGAAGCAGGCCGAGGTGGCCGAAGAGGTTCAGCTTTCCACCCGCGGCTATCAGGATCTGGAACTAGGCCGCTTGCCTAAATATGAAACCTTGCTCCATATCGCGGATTTTTACGGGGTGTCCGTGGACTGGCTCATGGGGCGCACCGAGCGCCGCGAGGTCTGGCTGTAGGGGCGACCTGTGGTCGCCCGCTGGATATTGAGGATCCCTTCGTGGGGCGCGACGACTCGGCGCGCCATATCATTTCATGCCTGTTTGTCGGGGGCTCCCCCTCGGGGACGCGCCTACGCGGCGGGCGCCCCACTTTCTTTCCCAAAGAAAGTGGGGGAAAGAAAGGGCAGGGGAGGGATTTCGAGTTCCCTCCCCTGCACCCCTCCTTAGATCGACCAAGAAGGGGGAATTGCGATTCCCCCTTCTTGGAACTTCCCCCGAGCTGTCCTACAGGCAGCTTTCCGGCCGAGGGGGCTTACATTGTAACGCCCCCTCGGCTCGGAGCGGGCGCACACATAGGTGCGCCCCTGCGTGGGGCGCGGCATCCTTGACGCGCCGTTTCCAAGCTGCCATGATTGCCCTGGTATTTCAGCGGCATGGCACCGACGGCGGCCCGGCGGGCGGCCATAGGTTACCCCAACCCCAACGGAAAGGAAGGAGCCGGAATGATCTGCAATCTCTGCCCCCGCACCTGCGGGGCCCTGCGCACCGAGACGGAAGGGCACGGCGTGTGCCGGATGCCCGCCCTGCCGGTGGTGGCCCGGGCGGCCCTCCACATGTGGGAGGAGCCGCCGATCTCGGGAACCCGCGGCGCGGGGACGGTGTTTTTCTCCGGCTGTTCCCTGGGGTGCGTGTTCTGCCAGAACGAGTCCATCAGCCACCGGGATTTCGGAAAGCCGGTGACGGTCTCCCGCCTGCGGGAGATCTTTTTTGAGCTCATCGCCCAGGGGGCCCACAACATCGACCTGGTGAACCCCACCCACTACGCCCACGTGGTGGCCCAGGCCCTGGCCGAGCCCCTGCCCGTGCCGGTGGTGTGGAACTCCGGCGGCTACGACCGGGTGGAGACCCTGCGGGCCCTGGAGGGGAAGATCCAGATCTATCTGCCCGATCTGAAATATGTGACGCCGGAGTACACGGAGAAATACTCCGGCGCGGCGGACTACCCGGAGGCGGCCCAGGCGGCCGTCCTGGAGATGTTCCGCCAGACCGGCCCCTGCGCATATGACGAAAACGGCCTGCTGAAGCGGGGCGTGGTGATCCGCCACCTAGTGCTGCCCGGGAAGCTGGCGGAGGCCAAGCGGGTGATGGACTGGGTATCGGGGCATTTTGCCCCGGGGGAGGTGCTGTTCTCCCTCATGAGCCAGTACATCCCCTGGGGGCGGGCGGCGGAGTTCCCGGAGCTGAACCGCCGCCTGCGGCCGTCGGAGGCCCGGGCCGCGGCGGAGTACATGGATGCCCTGGGCCTGGAGGGCTTCACCCAGGAGCCGGAGTCGGCGGAGCAGGCATACATTCCCCCCTTTGATCTGACGGGGGTATGAGAGAGGGAGAGACATGGAGACAAGCCAGACCGGGAAGCCCCGGCTGAAAACCCTGTGGCGGCTGTCCTGGCCCGCCATCATTGAGCAGGTGCTCACCACCATGGTCAGCTATGCGGACACCGCCATGGTGGGCGTGCTGGGGGCGGCGGGCACCGCCGCCGTGTCGGTGAACGCGGCCCCCATTTGGCTGGCCAACGGCCTGCTCACCGGCGTGGGGGTGGGCTACTCCGTCCAGGTGTCCAATGCCATCGGGGCCCGGGACGACGAGAAGGCCCGGCGGGTGATCCGCCAGGGGGTGCTGGCCGCCGTCGTGGTGGGCCTCCTCGGGCTGCTGCTCTACCAGTCCCTGGCCGGGTTCATCCCCCGCTGGCTGGGGGCGGAGCCGGAGGTGCTGCCCCAGGCGGTGGCCTACCTGCGGTTCTACACCATGGCCATGCCCTTCATGGCCGCCGGGCAGATCTTCTCCGCCATCCTGCGCTGCATGGGCAACACCAGGGCGCCGCTGTACTTCAACACGGCGGCCAACCTGCTGAACATCGTGCTCAACTTCCTGCTCATCTATCCCACCCGGCCGGCGGTGCTCTTCGGGGCACAAATCACCATTCCCGGCGCGGGGCTGGGGGCGGCGGGGGCGGCCATCGCCTCGGCGGCGGCCCTGACCACGGCGGGCATCGCCCTGCTGCGCATCGGCACCCGGCAGGGCGACCGCTTCCGGGTGCACCTGCGGGAGGGGCTGCGCCCCGACGGGGACATCATCCGCCAGGCGGTGCGGCTGGGCCTGCCCTCCGCGGTGGAGCGGGCCACCATCAACCTGGGGCAGATCGCCACCACCGCCGTGGTGGCCTCCCTGGGCACCGTGGCCCTGGCCGCCAACCAGATCGCCGTCACCGCCGAGGGGCTGTGCTATCTGCCCGCCTACGGCATCTCCTACGCCGGCATCGCCCTGGTGGGCCAGGCCGTGGGGGCCCGGAAGAAGGAGGACGCCCGGGCCTACGGCACCCTGGCCGCAAAGCTGGGCTTTGTGGTGGCCATCGGCACCGCCTCCGCCCTGTTCCTGCTGGCCCCGCCACTGGCGGGCCTGTTCAACTCCGACCCCCGGGTGGTGGAGCAGGCGGCCCTCATGCTGCGCATCGTGGCCTTCTGTGAGCCCTTCTTCGCCCTGTCCATCATCCTCTCCGGCACCCTCCGGGGCGCCCACGACGTGCGGGTGCCCATGGTGGTGGGGCTGGTGTGCATGTGGGGCATCCGGGTGCCTCTGGCCCCCGTGCTGGTCTACTTCGCCGGGTTCGGCCTGGCGGGGGTGTGGCTGGCCATGGACGTGGATCTGATCGTCCGGGGCGTGCTGTGCGCCCTGCGCTGGCGCTCGGGCAAATGGGCCCGCATGTGCGGGCTGGAATAACAAAGCGGCTGATATGACACAGTCATATCAGCCGCTTCATATCCTCCGGCAGGGGCTGCTCCCACGCCATGGGCTCCCCGGTGACGGGGTGGAGGAGGGAGAGCCTGGCGGAGTGGAGGGCGGGGCGGGAGATCAGGCTGTGAGCCTCCGTGCCGTAGAGAAAGTCCCCGGTGAGGGGGTGGCCGATGTGGGCCATGTGCACCCGGATCTGGTGGGTGCGGCCGGTGTCCAGCTCCAGCTCCACCAGGGCCCGGCCCCGGCCGGCGCGGAGTACCCGGTAGCGGGTGACGGCCGCCTGTCCCGCCGGATCCACCCGCCGGGCGATGAGGGAGTCCGGCGCCCGGCCCAGGGGGGCGTCGATCACCCCCTCCGGCGGCTCGGGCACCCCGTCGCACACCGCCAGATACACCCGCCGGAAATCCGGCGTGTGGAGCTGCCGCTTGAGCCGCTCCTGGGCGTGGGGGTGCTTGGCCACCACCATCAGGCCGGAGGTGCCCCGATCCAGCCGCTGCACCGGGTGGACGTCGGCGGTGATGCCCTGCTCCCGGTAGTAGTACGCGATAAAATTGCACAGGGTGTCGGCGTAGTGGCCGGGGCCGGGGTGGACGGTGACGCCGGGGGCCTTGTTGAGCACCAGCAGATCCCCGTCCTCATACACGATGTCCAGGGGGCCGGGCGCGGGCACCATGATGCCCTTGTGGTCGGGATCGGCCACCCGGACGGAGAGCGCCTGCCCAGCCTCCACCCGCTGCCCGGTGATGGCCCGGACGCCGTCCAGCAGGATGCCGTCCTCCAGCCACTTGATGCGCCGGATCACCGTGCCCGACAGGTGCAGCTCCCGCCGCAGCAGGGTGTCGATTTTCTCCCCCGCCATGGCCGGCGTGACGGTGAGCGTCAGCCGCCGGGGCGCCTGCTCCGCCATGCGCGCTCCCCCCTTCCGCTTTTTTCCCAGTATACCACGGCGTGCACCGCTTTTCAAACGCCGGATTTTGTAGTATAATATACGCTTGAACATTGAAGCATGGAAACGAGGTGCCTCCTATGCCGGAGAAACTGGGCCTTTACATCCACATCCCCTTCTGCCGGAGCAAGTGTGACTACTGTGACTTTTACTCCCTTGCCGGGCGGGAGGAGCGGATGGACGACTATCAGAAGGCGCTGCTGGCCCACATGAAGGAGACCGCCCCCCTCACCCGGGGGTGGCAGGTGGACACGGTGTATTTTGGCGGCGGAACCCCCAGCTTTTATGGGGCGAAGCGCCTGAAGGAACTGCTCAGGCTGATCTCCAAGCGCTTTGATCTGGCCAAGGACGCGGAGATCACCGTGGAGTGCAACCCGGACAGTGTGGATCTCAAGACCTTCCAGGCCCTGCGCCGGGCGGGGGTCAACCGCATCTCCCTGGGGGTGCAGTCCGCCCACGACTGCGAGCTGCAAAGCCTCCACCGGCCCCATACCTTTGAGCAGGCCCGCCAGGCGGTGGAGGCCGCCCGGGCGGCCAAGCTGAAAAACCTGAGCCTGGATCTGATCTACGGCCTGCCGGAGCAGGACATGGACAGCTGGAAGGACTCGGTGGAGCAGGTGCTCTCCCTGGAGCCGGAGCATCTGAGCTGCTACGGCCTGAAGGTGGAGCCGGGCACCCCCCTGGACGACCGGGTGATCCGGGGCACCAGGCTGCCCGACGACGATGTACAGGCCGACATGTACCTGTGGATGGTGGAGCGCCTGGCGGCGGCGGGCTACCGGCAGTATGAGATCTCCAACTTCGCCCGGGCGGGGTTCCAGTCCCGCCACAACCTGAAATACTGGATGGGCCGGCCCTACATCGGCTTCGGGCCGGGGGCCCACTCCGACTTCGGCGGCCGGCGCTACTCCTTTGTGCGGAACCTGGAGGGCTATATCTCCGGCGTGCTGGAGGGGGGCGCGGTGATTGACGAGTCCGACCTGATCCCCCAGCGGGAGCGGGGCAGCGAGTACCTGATGCTCCGCCTGCGCACCACCCGGGGCATCGAGGAGTGGGAGTACCGCCGGGAGTTCTTCATGAACTTCGACCCCATCGAGCAGAAGCTGGAGGAGTATGAGCGCCAGGGCTGGGCGGAGCGCCACGACCGCCGCTGGAACCTGACGCCCAGGGGCTTCCTGGTGTCCAATCAGCTCATCGGCGAGCTGCTGGCCATCCAGGAGGAGGCCACACTGGAAAAGACCCTGCCCCGGCTGAAGCAGGGGCGGCCGGAGGCCGACGCGGCCCGGTAGAAGAGGGCCTCCTCCTGCCGCGCCGCGTGGCGCGGAGCCCGGCGGAATTCATTTCCGCCGGGTGATAAATATAATGAGGGTTCCCATGGAAGCCTGCTTCCATGGGACGGAGGCCACACTGGAAAAGACCCTGCCCCGGCTGAAGCAGGGGCGGCCGGAGGCCGACGCGGCCCGGTGAGCAGGCCGCTGTTGCAGAAATGTAAGATTTCCCTGTCCCCCCGCTTGTTTACAAGCGGGGGGATTTGTGTTAACATAACTTCCATAGCAATCCATTCATCCACAGACATAGGAGGACTTTCATGAAGCAATTCCTGCGGCGGGGCGCGGCCCTGGGGCTGGCGCTGGCCATGACCGTCACCGCAGCCTCGGCGTCCCAGGCCCTGGGCTGGGATCTACATACCGGCACAGCGCCCATCTCGGTGGGCACCACCCTGACCACCAACTATTTCTGGAGCGACACCTATTCTGATCTGCGTACCGAGCACTATGTCACCTACACCCCCAGTACCGACGTGACCCCCACCGTGGCCTACGGCACCAAGGTCACCGACCGGGTGACCCTCACCGGCATGGCCCAGCAGCTGGAGAGCCAGGGCAAGCGGGTGGTCTCCGGCCTCAACGGGGACTGGTATGTGCTCTCCACCGGCGCGCCCACCGGCCTGGTGGTCACCGACGGGGTGGTGCGGGCCACCGGCTACTACAGCAGCACCTGGGCCATCGGCTTCTATGACGACGGCACCGCCTTCATCGCCCAGAACGGGCTGTCCATGTCGGTGACCCTGGGCGGCGCGACCCTCAATCTCAGCGGCGGCATCAACAAGGTGCGCAAGATGACCAGCAGCGACGGCAGCGGCGGCCTGACCCTGCTGACCTCGGACTTTGCCGACACCACCAAGAACAGCGAGGCCGGGGTGGACGTGATTCTCACCCCCGTGGAGGATGAGAGCGGCACCTATTCCACCGAGCCCCGCATCGGCAGGCAGACCCAGTACGTGGTGGAGCAGGTGCTGGAGTCCACCGGCAGCATCGCCATTCCCGAGGGCAAGGCGGTGCTTACCCTCAACGCCAAGGACAACGCGGACACCCTGGCGAAGCTGCGGGCCCTGGTGCCCGGCGACACGGTGACCCTTTCCATCACCAGCACCGACGCCCGGTGGAATGATGTGGATCAGGCCCTGGGCGGCGTGGCCAAGCTGGTGACCAACGGGCAGGCGGCCTCCGGACTGGACGCCTCCCGCACCGCCTGGCCCGCCATCGGCATCAAGGCCGACGGCACCCTGGTGTTCTACGCCCTGGACGGCAAGCAGCCCGGCCTCAGCGTGGGGGCCACCCAGACCCAGGTGGCCCAGCGCCTCATTGAGCTGGGCTGTGTGGAGGCCATCTGCATGGACGGCGGCGGCTCCACCACCATCGGGGTCACCTACCCGGACGGCAGCAGCATGGAGGTGGTGAACAGCCCCTCCGACGGCAGCCAGCGGGCCAACTCCACCGCCATCTTCCTCACCACCGAGCTCCAGCCCACCGGCGAGCTGGACTCCTACTACGTGACCCCCACCGATAACCTGCTGCTCTCCGGCGCTGCGGTGCAGCTGTCCGCCTCCGGCCTGGACACCCACTACTATCCGACCAGCGGATATGAGGTGGAGTGGGAGGTCACCGAGGGCGGCGGCACGGTGGACGAGAACGGCCTGTTCACCGCCGGGACGGAGAGCGGCACCTCCCGGGTGACCGCCGACGACGGCTACGCCTCGGGCACGGTCTCCATCACCACCGTCAGCACCCCGGACAGCATTACCCTGTCCGACGAGTCCACCGGCGCGGCGGTGACCTCCCTGAACCTGGATCCCGGCGGACAGATGGATCTGAAGGCCTCGGCCTCTTACCGCGGCCTGGATCTCACCGCCCAGGACACTTGCTTTACCTGGACGGCCGACCCGGCGGTGGGCACGGTGGATGAAAACGGCCTCTTTACCGCCGGGGAGAAGAGCGCCAGCGGCACCCTCACCGTCTCCGCCGGCGGCAAGACTCTCACCATCCCGGTGAGCGTGGCCGGCCATGTCAACACCCTGGAGGATCTGGAGGGCGGCATGGACGCCTTCACCGCCACGGATACCGCCGTCCCCGCCGTGGAGACGGGTCTGGAATACGTCCACAACGGCCGCCAGAGCCTGAAGATGACCTACGACGCCTCCTCCGGCTCCGCCAGCCTGGGCGCCGCCCTGGCCATCCCCGCCGGCGAGAGCTGGCTGGGCATGTGGGTGTACGGCGACGGCTCGGGCAACACCCTCATGGCCACCGTCACCGACAGCCAGCTCCAGACCAGCCAGATCCTGCTGACCGCCCTGAACTTCACCGGCTGGCAGTATGTCAGCGCGGAGCTGCCCGAGGGCGCGGCCTACCTCAACAGCCTGGACGTGGTCTACGGCGGCACCGCCGCCAGCGGCGAGATCTGGCTGGATCAGCTCACCACCGCCAACGAGAACGTCAGCGACACCACCGCCCCCGCCGTCACCCTCACCGTCAGCGGCGCCCAGCTCACCGCCCGGGTGTCGGATAACGTAGACCGCACCATCCCCCAGGAGAGCGTGTCCCTGACCTATGACGGCGCGGCGCTGTCCTTCACCTGGAACGAGAGCACCGGCACCCTGAGCGCCTCCCTGCCCGCCGCCGACACCGGCTACCACCGGGCCACGGTGACGGTCTCCGACGCCAGCGGCAACCTGGGCCGGGCCTCGGCGGACATCCAGCCCGCCTCCGACCGCACCTCCCCCTTTGCCGACATGACGGGCCACTGGGCGGAGCAGTACGCCACCTACCTCTATGACAACGGCATCTCCATGGGCACCGGCGTGGACACCGTGGTCTACCAGCCCGACAAGAGCATCACCCGGGCGGAGTTCTTCACCATGGTGGCCCGGTGGATGGATCTGGATCTCACCCAGTACGCCGGGGTGGAGCTGCCCTTTGTGGACGCGGCCTCCATCCCCGACTGGGCCCTGGACGCGGTGAAGGCCATGTACAGCCTGGGCATCCTCCAGGGCGCCGGGGTGGAGGGCGGCCTGGCCGCCAATGCCTCGGCCACCATCAGCCGGGCCGAGGCCATGACCATCCTGGGCCGCACCCAGGCCAAGGGTTACGCACAGCCGGAGCTCACCACCGACGACGCCGGCCAGGTGGGTGACTGGGCCCTGCCCTATGTCCAGAGCCTGGTGGGCCAGGGTGTGGTGACGCCCACCGACAACAAGCTGCGGCCCACCGACGCCCTCACACGGGGCGAGCTGGCCCAGCTGCTCTACGCCATTCTGTAAAAGCAACAAAAAGACCGGAGGGCCGCCCGCATATGCGGACGGCCCTCCGGTTTTCTGCTGGTGCGGCTCAGCGGTAAAATTCTTTGCCCTCCGCCGCCAGCCGCTCCCGCCAGATGTCCCGCAGCAGCTCCAGCTCCTCCTGGAACTGCCGGTCGGTCTGGTCGGGCTTCTTCTCCAGGGTCTCCAGCTGGGTGAAGGTGAAGGCTGCCCCGCCGTGGGCCCGCCAGTCCGCCGCCATGGCGGGGTGGAGGGGCATGTCGGTGCTGACGGCGAACTGGAAACGGTTGCGCTGCCCCGCCGGGTTGGGGGAGGCCAGGAGCAGGGTTCTGCCGCTGACGGTGTCGGTGACGGCACACACGGCGCCGGTGATGGGCCGCTCCCGATAGGCGGCCAGCAGCTCCTTCTGGTGTTCCGTCCTAGCCATGGCAGCCCAGCTCCCCCAGGATCCGGGAGAGCACCCGCATCCGCTCCCCCAGCAGCTCCCCGTCCCGGGCCAGGGCGTCCCGGAAGAGCTGGAGATCCTCGTCGATGTGGTCGTTGCCAGTGCACACCTCCACGGTCATGGCGTCCCCCTGGAGGCCGATGCGGTCTACCTGGGGGTGCTCCGGGTCGTAGCCCCTGGGGAAGCGGTAGGCCTCCTCCTGGAAGTAGAGCTGGGCCCGGCAGATGAGTATGGCCAGATCCAGCACCCGGTGGAGGGGCAGCTCCTCCGACTGGCGAGACCACTTCTCCCCGGTGTACCGCCAGACCTTGGCGGAGATGTCCACCCTGCCCCGGTCATTCCACTGGGCCAGGCCCAGGGAGAGGCCCTGGGCGTCGGAGCCGCCGGCGGTGCGGCCGTCGATGCGGCCGTAGTCCTCCGCAGCCAGGACGGGCTTGTGCTTGAGTGTGGTGGGGATCTGCACGGAGATCCCTCCTTTCCGATTAGTAAATTAGTAATTTAGTAAATGAGTAACGGGCCTGTAGAGAATACCACGAATGTTTTCCCCTGTCAAGGGGCATGCTGAGAGGGAAAGGAAGGATACGCGCTATGGATATGACCAACCAGGAGTACAGCCGCTATGTGGAGCAGAAGGCCAAGCCTTCGCCCATCTGGAAGAATCTGACCTGGGCCTTCTGCACCGGCGGGCTGATCTGCACCGGGGGACAGGCCCTGCTCAACCTGTACCGGGGCTGCGGCCTCAGCGAGGGGGACGCCGGCACCGCCGTGTCGGTGACCATCATCTTTCTGGCCGCCCTCTTCACCGGCCTGGGCTGGTTTGACAGGCTGGCCAAGCACGCCGGGGCGGGCACCCTGGTGCCCATCACCGGCTTTGCCAACGCCGTGGTCGCCCCGGCGCTGGAGTTCCGGAGCGAGGGCCTGGTCATGGGGGTGGGGGCCAGGATGTTCGCCATCGCCGGGCCGGTGCTGGCCTACGGCATCAGCGCCGCCGTCCTCTACGGCCTGGTGCTCTGCCTGTTTTTCCCCGGCTGAGGGCGAAAAAACTTGAATAATTTCACCAAAAAGCCCTTGACAAAACCGGCCGTTGGTAGTATGATCTAGACAGAAAAAGAAAGAGGTGAGCCCAATGGGCTGAGAAGCTCAATCTTTTCCGAACTACCGCATTTGGTGAGACAGAAATTGTGGTATTCCAGCCTGCACTTGTTCCCAACCAGCTCAATGAAGTGAGATGCACAACAGGAAAACCTCTCAAGCGAAGTTCGCCCAAGACGGAAACCAAGTGCCAATGCGTTGCAGGAGACAGTGAGCCCTAGGAAGACCGTGCTGTTCAGCCAGATGTTGTAGAATCTATAGAAAGTAGAGGTAACCATAGTGGTAGAACCCCAGGTCGAAAAGTAGCCCCCCGGTCACGTTGGATGGCCGGGGGGTTGTGCTGTGTATGGGGGTTCTGTTCAGATAATCTCCCGTCCCCGCCGGGAGGCCCTGGGGGGCCTCCGGGGGGAATGGATTCCCCCCGGAAGAGGCGGCGCGCGAAGCGCTCAATTTGCCCGCAGGCAAATTCCGCCTCTGTCGGGGGGTGTGCTATATATTCGCAAAAACGGCCCCGCCGTTTTTGCGAGAAGAGATGGCAGCCCGCCGCGCGCAGAACGGACGCACCGGCGGCGCGTCCGTTCCACACTTGCGGTCTGAGAAGAGTTTTTCCCCAGGCGCATGTCCTGGGAAAAAACGGATTCTGATTCTATTTTGCCGGCTGCGGCCGGCAAAACTCTGCGAGGCGTTTGGGGCGCGTGCAGCCGGCAAAACTCTGCGAGGCTTTAGGGCCACGGTTACCTGGTCAATATTTTCCTGTGATACCCCCGCTGGCCGCAGCGGGGGCATTTCATCTTCCGGCTTCTCCCGATGTGGGGGGAGAATACCACCGCCCGCATGGTGGGGACATACCTGGCGTGACAGTGGGGGCACTCGTAGTACCCCGCGTCGTGCTCCAGCCTGACCGCCACCACGATTCCGGCGGCATAGATGACAACGCCGGCGGCGATGAGCCCCACCCGCCACCAGAAGAGGGTCACGGCAAAGCTGGCGGCGAAGATCATCACCAGGGCGGCCGCCGTGGAGAGAAGGCCGATCACGACCTCCAGCCAGAGCAGCCGCCGGTTGTTCAGGGCCTCCTGCTTCTGGAGCTCCAGCAGCTTCTCCTCCGCTTTTTTCTGATAGTCCTCCATGCTGATGCGTTCCCCGGTCAGAAGCTCGTTGACGGTGATGTGCAGCAGCCCGCACAGGGGCAGCATGAGGGAGGGGTCGGGCATGCTTTTGCCCCGCTCCCATTTGGAGACGGCCCGGTCTGTGATGCCCAGCTGTTCTCCCAGGGCGGCCTGGGTGAGGCCGGCCTGTTTCCGGCGCTCCGTGATAAAGGCGCCGATTTTCTCCTGATCCATGGGGAGACCTCCTTTCCGCCCCAACCATAGCAGCAGCCCGGTGAAATGTACACATACCGTTGGTTGAGTCGGGGAGAAATGGGCGGAAAACCCGCCTCTACAGCAGGCCCAGCCCGTTGATGTCCAGCTTGAAGGTGAGGCCCAGAAACTCGGCGGCCCTGCGGCAGAGCAGCATCCGCTCCAGGAAGATCTCAAAGTAGTCCATGACGGCGCAGAACTCGGTGTTGATGGACAGGGAGAGGGTGATGGTGCGCTGCTCCGGATCCAGGGTCAGGTCGGAGCGCTCGGCGGCGTAGTTCACCCGGTCGTGGATGTCGAAGCTCTGGTGCTCCTTGTTGCGCACCCGGCTGCGGCGCACGTCGGTCTTGTCCGCCAGGATCAGGGCGGCGGCGGTGGGGTTCACCGGGAAGGCGGTGGGGTCGTCGTGGTGGCCGATGGCGGTGATGACGGCGGCCACGTCCGCGGGCTCCATCCCCATCTTGTCCAGGATGCGGAAGGCCATGACCGCCCCGGTCTGGGCGTGGTCGTGGCGGTTGACCACATTGCCGATGTCGTGCATGTAGCCGGCAATCCGGGCCAGCTCCTGGTCGTGCTCCCCATAGCCCAGCTTGTCCAGGATGCGAGCGGCGTACTCGGCGCAGCGGGTCACGTGGGCGAAGCTGTGCTCGGTAAAGCCCCGGGCCACCAGGGACTGATCGGCCTGGGTGATGTAGGTGCGGATCTCCTCGGACTGGCGCACCTGCTTGTAGGTGATGTTCATGGCGGAGTCTCATCTCCCGTCTCGTTTGTGTCGTACAGGTATATTATATCCGGCGGCGCGCAAAAGGCAAGGAAAAGCGGCGCAGTGCCGGAATACAGCCCGCCGGAGCCGGAATGTTACATTTCGTTGCTTGCGGCAACGGGGATTTTCCCTTACAATGGGGGTCGCAGGAAAGGAGGCTGATGCCTGTGCTGCAGGAAAACATCAAAACGCTCCGGAAGGCAAAGGGGCTCTCCCAGGAGGAGCTTGCCGTCAAGCTCCATGTGGTGCGGCAGACCATCTCCAAATGGGAGAAGGGCCTGTCGGTGCCCGATTCCGACATGCTGCTCGCCCTGTCGGAGGCACTGGAGGCCCCCGTCAGCACGCTGCTGGGTGAGGCCGTCCCGGAGCAGGAGACGGATGAGCTGAAGGCCATCTCTGAAAAACTGGAGGTCATCAACCTGCGGTTTGCCCGGCAGAAGGCCGCGCGGCGCAGGGCAGTTCGCTGCTTGCTGCTGGCCTTGTGCGCGGCCACCGTGCTCCTGTTCGCGGGGCTGCTGGGATGGGGCAGTCCCTACCTGGACTGGGACTACAGCGATCCCGAGCGGGCCGTGGTGGGGGTGGCCCTCCACGCCTTCGAGTGGCTGTTTGTCCGGGCGGCGCCGATCATTCTGGCGGGGTCGCTCCTGGGCCTCTTCCTGACACGGAGACGGGCATAGCGTCCCAATCGGCACCGTTCGACCTCTTTCGCGCCCTCCCCGGCCTATACTGGCCGGGGAGGGCGATGTTATGCGGAGCTTTTTCCGGCGGCTGGCGGCCTGTGCCGCCCTGTTCTGCGCCAATCCCCGGGCTTTCCTCCGGGGGCTGGCCGACCCGGACAGCCCGGTGCGGCGGCTGCTCCGGCGGCCCAAGTGAAGTGACAAGTGAGAAGTGACAGGAAGGAGGCGCGCACAATCCTGTGCGCGCCTCCGCATGTTGAGAGGTTACCGGTCGTAGGTCAGCCACTTCTCGCCGTCATCCGTCTTTTGGTAGGTATGGGACACCGCCGCCTCCCGGATCTCGTCGCAGGCCCAGTGATCCTTGGGCACATCGGTGAAGGGGAGGGGGGCGGGCCGCTCCCCGGCCCGGCGATCCAGGGCGTGGTTGAGGATCTTCACCGCCTCCGCCCGGCCCACCGGCGCGTCGGGGCGGAAGGTGCCGTCGGGGTAGCCGGACACCCAGCCCTGCTCCGCGGCGAAGGCAATCACATCGGCGGCCCAGTAGCTCGCCGCCACGTCGGGGAAGGCGGCCGTGCCGCCGGTCACCTCGAAATAGGAGGAGATCAGCTTCACCAGCTCCGCCCGGCTGACCGGCTGCTCCGGCCGGAAGGTGCCGTCGAGGTAGCCGCTGGCGATGCCGTATTTCTGGGCAAAGGCCACGTAGGGGGCGTACCAGTCCCCCCGGCTCACGTCGGAGAAGCCGCCGGTGCCCGCCGCGCCGGTGTAGAGGGGGTTCCCGTCCCCATCCACGGACAGGCGGGCCAGCATGGTCACCGCCTCCGCCCGGCTCAGGGAGGCCTCCGGCCGGAACAGGCCGTTATTGCCCTGGATGTAGGCCTCGTGATCGGCGGTGTTGAGATGGGCCGGTTCGGCGGGCTCCTCCGGCTCCGCCGTGCCGTACCACTGGCGGTAGAGGCCGCCCAGGGCCTGGCTGTCCGCCAGGAACTGATAGCGGAAGTGGACCTCCCCCGTTACCTGAGGCAGAGTATCGTTCAGCTCCAGCTGGGCCTGGATGGCGTCCGTGCCGTACCAGGGGCTCTTGGGGTCGGCGTTGTCCGCCAGGTAGTCCGCCATGCCGATGTACAGGCGTACCCCGGTGCCCTTCACCGTGTCCGCCCACCAGCGGGCCACCGTGGCGTAGTCCATGCTCCTGTGGCCGATGTACCAGTAGATCTGGGGGCAGATGTAGTCGATCCACCCCTCCTTCACCCACTTGCGGCTGTCGGCGTAGGAGGCGTAGTAGCTCTCATACCCGCCGGTGGTGTTGGAGCCCTGGGGCAGGCTGCTCCTGTCCGCCCACACGCCGGAGGGGCTGATGCCGTAGGACAGGTTGGGGTCGATGGCGTGGAGCCGCTCCCCCAGCTCCTCCACCAGCCGGTTCACGTTGTCCCGCCGCCAGTCCCCCAGGTCGGAGAACCCGACGCCGTATTGGGCGTAAGTATCCGCGTCGTCAAAGCCGCTGCCGGGGTAGAAGTAGTCGTCCAGGTGGACGCCGTCGATGTCGTAATTGCGGGCCAGCTCCTCCGCGCCCTGGATGATGTACGCCCGCACCTCCGGCAGGCCGGGGTTGAAGTAGAACTCCCCCTCGTACTCCACCACCCAGTCCGGGTGGAGCTTGGCCGGGTGGTCGGCGGTGAGGGAATCAAACTCCGTCTGGCCGCCCTTGGTGATGCGGAAGGGGTTGATCCAGGCGTGGAGCTCCAGCCCTAGCGCGTGGGCCCGCTCCACCCAGTATTCCAGCGGGTCGAAGCCGTTCCGGGGGGCGGTGCCCTGGGTGCCGGTCAGGTACTTGCTCCAGGGGTAGTAGTCCGAGGGGTACAGGGCGTCGGCGGAGGGCCGCACCTGGAGGATCACCGCATTCATGCCCAGGTCGACGCACTCCTGGAGGATTTCGTCGGCGTCCCGTTTCAGCACCGCCGGGTCGGTGGTGGCCTGGCTGGGGTAGTCCAACCGGTACACGGTGGCCACCCACACCGCCCGGAACTCCTCACCGGCGGAGACAGGGGCCGCCTGTAAATCGGCGGCGGTTGAGGCGGGTGTCTTAGAGGCCGCCGAGGCGGCGGGTTTGGCCAGCATCGCCCCGCCGGACAGGGCCAGGGCGCCGGCCAGCAGCATGGCCAGAACGGGTTTCCAGAATTTTGTCATGAGGTCGCTCCTTTGTGAGTCAGTGTGTATGCGGATCGCCGCGATGACCGCTCGGTATTTCGGAGGCGTGGCACCGACGGCGGCCCGGCGGGCCAGGCCGGTACAGCGCGGCGGCTTTCAGGGGTTGCGGGGCAATCCCGATGCGTGCCGCCCAAGGCGCGGCAGCGCCTGTCACGAAACCGCCGGGAAAACGGGCGTCGATGCGCGCCCGGTTTCTGCCCTGTCCGTACAGCGCACCGCCGCCATGAACCCCCGCTTTGGGGGGTGCCGGGGGCTACTCCCCCGGCCCTTTCTTTCTCCCCGCTTTCTTTGGAAAGAAAGCGGGGCCCTGGCCGGGCAGGCCCCGCCGGGAGGCCGGGCCTCCACCAGGCAGGCGGATGATATCCGCCCCTACAGGGCAGGGCAATTCCCGCACCAGCCTGGCTTTTACCAGACGGGCGGCGCGCCGGGGTCGTCGCGCCCCACGGGGCCAGCGGTTGCGGGGGCAAACGGGCGGATGATATCCGCCCCTACAGGGCAGGGCAATTCCCGCGCCAGCCTGGCTTTTACCAGACGGGCGGCGCGCCGAGTCGTCGCGCCCCACGGGGCCAGCGGTCGCGGGGGCAAACGGGCGGATGATATCCGCCCCTACAGAGTGGGACAGTTACCCGCCGGCCGGGCAGGCCCGCCCCGCGAGGGGGCGCCCCGGTGCGGGAATGGGGGAACCCCTCATCCGGCCCCGCGGGCCACCTTCCCCCCGGCGGGGGGAAGGTAACGTGCGGCGGGGGCAAGCCCCCGCCCTACTGGTTGGCGATGCGCTCGGCCAGGTCGTTGAGGTACACCCAGCGATCCATCTTCTGCTCCAGGGCGGCCTCCAGCTCGGCCTGCTTCTCCTGGAGGGCCTGGAGGGCCACATAGTCGGTGGCCTGGGCGGCCTGATCCGCCTGTACCTGGGCCAGCTGGGCCTCCAGTGCGGCGATGTCGGCGTCGATGGTCTCGAACTCCCGCTGCTCGTTGTAGCTGAATTTCAGCTTCTTGGGGCCGGCGGGGCGGTCGGCCTTCTTCTCCGGGGCGGCGGGCTTGGGGGCCTTTTCGGCCTCCGCGGCCCGGCGGGCCTCCAGATACTCGGTGTAGCCGCCGGGACAGCCCTTCACCGTGCCGTCCCCCTCCACGGCGAACACCCGGCGGGCCACCCGATCCAGGAAATAGCGGTCGTGGGAGACCGCCACCACCGCGCCGGGGAAGGAGTCCAGGTAGTCCTCCAGGGCGGCCAGAGTCTGGAGATCCAGGTCGTTGGTGGGCTCGTCCAGCAGGAGGACGTTGGGGGCGGCGGCCAGCACGGAGAGCAGGTAGAGCCGCCGCTTCTCCCCGCCGGAGAGCTTGCCGATGGGGCTCCACTGCTCCTCGGCGGGGAAGAGGAACTGCTCCAGCAGCTGGGAGGCGGTGAGCATCCCCTCCGGCGTCTCGATGCGGCTGCCGATCTCTTTGACATAATCGATCACCCGGGTGTCCCCGTCCATGTGGGGCACCTCCTGCCGGAAGTAGCCGATGCGCACCGTCTCCCCCACCTCGATCTCCCCGCCGTCGGGGGTGAGATCCCCGGCGATCAGGTTGAGCAGGGTGGACTTGCCGCTGCCGTTGGCTCCCACGATGCCGATGCGGTCGTCCCGCAGGAGCATGCAGTCAAAGTCGCGGAGCACGGTGCGGCCGTCAAAGGCCTTGGTCACGCGGCGCAGTTCGATCGTCTTTTTTCCCAGACGGCTGAACCGGGCCGACAGTTCCAAGGTACTTTTTTCCGCCGGGCCGGTCTGGGCCTTCAGGGCCTCATACCGCTCCAGCCGTTCCCGGCTCTTGGTGCCCCGGGCGGTGGGGCCCTGCATCACCCACTGGTACTCCCGCCGCAGCAGGGCCTGCCGCTTGCGCTCGCCGGCCTTCTCCTGCTCCAGCCGCTCCGCCTTGCGGGACAGATATTTGTCGTAATTTCCCTCGTAGAAGAAGAGGCGGCCGTCCTCCACCTCCGCGATGCGGGTGACGATGCGCTCCAGAAAATACCGGTCGTGGGTCACCATGGCCAGGGCGCCCTTCCACTTTTTCAGATAGTCCTCCAGCCAGAGCACCATGTCGCTGTCCAGGTGGTTGGTGGGCTCGTCCAGCACCAGCACGTCGCAGGGCCGGGAGAGCACCGCCGCCAGGGCCACCCGGCGGCGCTCCCCGCCGGACAGCTGTCCCACCTTCTGGTCAAAGTCCCGTACGCCCAGGCGGCTGAGGATCATCTTCCCCTCGTACTCCGCCAGGGCCCGGTCGTCCCCGGACAGGCCCAGCACCACCTGCTCCAGCACGGTGTGTTCCCCGGGAAATACCGGGTTCTGGGGCAGGTACTCCAGACGCACGTTGGGATCCAGCCGCACCGTGCCCCGTCGGGCTCCTCCACGCCGAGAGCAGGCGCAGCAGGGTGGATTTCCCGCCCCGTTGAGGCCCACCACCCCACCTTGTCCCCGCTCCAGATAGAGGAGGCGTCGTCCAGCAGCACGGGTGCCGTAGCTCTTGTGCAGTTGTTCCGCTGACAGCAGCATGGTCATTCCTCGCTTTCCAGTGATCAGACACCAGTATACCGGAATGCGGGGAAAAAGGGAAGCCCCCTGGAAAATTTATGTCAACCTTTTTTGGCCGCCTTTCTTGACGGCTCCGGGGGAATACGGTAGAATGGTGGTATCTTACGCCGAGGAGTTCTGCCATGAGACGCGTCCTGTCCTTCCTGTTCCTGCTCTGCCTGCTCACCGGGCTGGCCGCCGCCCGGGCCGCTGGCCCCGCCGGCACCCTGTCCGTCTACTTCTATGATGAGTCCGCCGGCCAATATGGCGCGCTGACCGAAACCGACCGGGTCAACCTGACCCTGGACGGCACGGCCCTGTACCCCCTGGATGTGCCCGCCCTGGTGCAGTACCCGGCGGGGCAGAACGGCCGCACCCTGGTGCCCGTCCGGCTCATCGCCGAGAGCCTGGGGGCCTCGGTCACCTGGGTGCCGGACACCCGGCAGGTGATCCTCCAGAAGGGGGAGAGCACCATCGTCCTCACCCTGGGCTCCGCCACCGCCCTGGTCAACGGCCAGGAGATCCTTCTGCCCGACGGCATCCCCGCCGGGGTGGTGAAGTGGGAGGGGAAGGAGAGCACCATGGTGCCCCTGCGCTTCGTCTCCGAGCGCCTGGGGGCCACGGTGACCTGGGACAACGATACCTTCACCGCCGCCGTGGTCTCCCCGGCGGAGGAGCCGGAACCGGAGCCCTCGCCGGAGGAGCCGGAGGAGACCACCCCCGCCGAGCCGGTGGAGCCCGCCGAGGGGGATCGGGGCTATGTGACGGCGGTGAGTTTTGACGCGGAGAGCCAGGTGCTCACCCTGGCCACCGACCACACCCCCGAGTACCGGGTGGTGGATCTGGGGAGCCGGGTGGCCATCGATCTGCTTGGGGCGGTGCTCCAGACCCCGGCAGAGGGGGAGGTGTCCCTGGCCGTGGACAGTGAGGTGCTCGACCGCGTGCGCTACTCTCAGCACGGGGACGACCTGGGCTACGGCGTGCCCCACACCCTGCGGGTGGTGCTGGATCTCCAAAGCGGCACCAGCTACACCCGCAACCTGACCGTGGAGGCGGGCAGCGGCGGGGTGCGGATCACCGCCGTCCCCTCCCAGAGCATGGACGAGCTGCCCGAGATCGACCCGGACAAATACACCGTGGTGCTGGACGCGGGCCACGACGGCACCACCCTGGGGGCGGTGTACCCCGACGCCTCCGGCACCCAGATCTATGAGAAGGATCTCACCCTGTCGATGGTGAAGAAGCTGGAGGCCATCCTGCTGGCGCAGGGGTACAACGTGGTGCTCACCCGGGACGGGGAGACGGCCGGTGACCTGTATGAGCGATCCGAGCTGGCCAACGCGGTGGAGGCCGATGTGTTCGTCAGCATCCACTGCAATTCCGCCCCCACGGTGCCCACCTTCCAGGGGCTGTACACCTACTACCACCCCTCCAGCAACCGGAGCAAGCTCTTCGCCCAGGCGGTGCAGGACGCCGCCTGCGCCGCCAGCGGGGCCATCGACCGGGGCATTGCCTCCGCCGACTTCGTGGTGCTGCGGGAGACCAATATGGCCGCCGTTCTGGTGGAGACCGGCTTCATGACCAACGTGGAGGAGCTGGAGCGTCTGTGCGACGAGGACTACCAGCAGAGCCTGATGGAGGGGGTGGCCCAGGGCGTGGCCGACTATCTGCGCCTGGCGGAGGCCCAGGCGGCGGAAAAGGCCGCCGGCGAGACGGCCCAGCCCACGGCGTCCTCCGGCGTGGAGGAGGCCGCATGAGGGCGGACGGGCGGGGCGGCCTGCCCCTGGACATCGCCTTCGCCCCCATGGAGGGGCTCACCGGCGCCGTGTACCGGCAGGCCCATTGCCGGGTGTTCGGCGGCGCAGACCGCTACTTCATCCCCTTCATCACCCCCACCCAGGATCACCGCTTCACCAAACGGGAGCTGCGGGAGATCCTGCCCGAGCACAACCGGGGCCTCACCGCCGTGCCCCAGCTGCTGGTGCGGAAGGCGGAGGACTTCCTGTGGGCGGCGGGGGAGCTGGCCGCCATGGGCTGGGGCGAGGTCAACCTGAACCTGGGCTGCCCCTCGGGCACGGTGGTGGCCAAGGGCAAGGGCTCCGGCTTCCTGGGCCTGCCCGAGGAGCTGGAGCGGTTCCTGGACGCCGTCTTTGAAAACCCACCCTGCGCCATCTCCATCAAGACCCGACTGGGGGTGAGGGATCCGGAGGAGTTCGGCCCCCTGCTGGCGCTGTTCCGGCGCTACCCCCTGGCCGAGCTCACCGTCCACCCCCGGGTGCAGAAGGACATGTACAAAAACACCCCCCGGCGGGATTACTTTGCCGCCGCCCTGGCGGACAGCCCCTTTCCCGTGCGGTACAACGGGGATCTCTACACCCTGGGGGAGCTGGAGCAGTTCCAGAGGGAGTTCCCGGCGGCGGGCCGGGTCATGCTGGGCCGGGGCCTGGCCGGTGACCCCGCCCTGGGGCGCAAGGCCAGGGGCGGCCCGGCGGCCACACGGGACGAGCTGCGGGCCTTCCACGACCTGGTGTACGAGGACTACACCCGCATATTCGGCAGCCGCCGCAACGCCATGCTGCGGATGAAAGAGGTGTGGTTCTACCTGATCCACCTGTTCGGGGACAACGCCAGACACGCCAGGGCCATCAAAAAGGCCAGAGACACCGGGGAGTACGAGAGCGCGGTGGCGGCGGTGTTCCGGGAGCTGCCCCTGCTGCCCGACCTCCGGGCGGCGTGGTGAGGCCATGGGCTGGTGGGTCTATATCCTCCGGTGCGGGGACGGCACCCTCTACACCGGCAGCACCAGCGACGTGGAGCGCCGGGCGGCGGCCCACGCCGGCGGGAGGGGCGCCAAGTACACCCGGGGCCGGGGGCCCATTGCGGTGGTCTACCGGGAGGAATGCCCCGACAAGGGCGCGGCCCTCCGGCGGGAGGCCGCCATCAAAAAACTAAAGCGGCCGGACAAGCTGAACTTGATTGCGGCATATGCGGAAAGGCGGAGGAACATGAAGAAAGCGGCGTTTATCGGCACGGGCAACATGGGCGCGCCCCTGGTGGGGGCGGCGTGTAAGGCCCTGGGGGCGGAGCAGGTGGTGATCACCAACCGGACGAGGGCAAAGGCGGAGGCCCTGGCGGAGCGCCTGGGCTGCGCCGTGGCGGAGGACAACCGCTCTGCCGCCGCCCAGGCGGAGGTGGTGTTCCTCTGCGTCAAGCCCCAGATGCTCCGGGGGGTGGCCGAGGAGCTGGCCCCCGTCCTGGGGGCGGGCCAGACGGTGGTGTCCATCGCCGCCGGCCTCACCCTGGAGACCATCCGGGGCTGGCTGGCCGGGGCGGAGGAGCCCCCCGCCTTGGTGCGGATCATGCCCAACACCCCCGCCGCCATCGGCAGGGGCATGCTGGCCCTGTCGGCGGAGGCGGGCACGCCGGAGGCGCGCATCCAGGCGGTGGAGGCCATGCTGGCCCCGGCGGGCCTGGTGGAGCGCATTGCCGAGGGGCAGATGGACGCCTTCTCGGCGGTGGCCGGCTGCGGCCCCGCCTTCGTCTACCCCTTCATCGAGGCCCTGGCCGACGGCGGGGTGCTGGTGGGTCTGCCCCGGGGGCAGGCCATGACCTACGCCGCCCAGATGGTGCTGGGGGCGGCTGCCATGGTGCTGGAGAGCGGCAAGCACCCCGGACAGCTCAAGGACGAGGTGTGCTCCCCCGGCGGCTCCACCATCGCCGGGGTGGCCGCCCTGGAGCAGAACGGCTTCCGCTCCGCCGCCATCCAGGCGGTACAGGCGGCCTATCACAGGAACCAGGAGCTGGGCAAGGTATAGGGGCCTCGCGGGGGCCCTCCCGTGCCCCATTGATCCCGGTAGGGCGGGGGCCTGCCCCCGCCGCCGATCAACCGAAAGAAGGGGGAACAACCATGCAGACACTCCGGGGCCGTTTCGCCCCCAGCCCCAGCGGCCGGATGCACCTGGGCAACCTGTTTTCCGCCCTGCTGGCCTGGCTGTCGGTGCGCCGCGCCGGCGGCGTGATGGTGCTGCGGATGGAGGACTTGGATCCCGACCGCTGCCGCCCTGAGTACGCCCGGCAGCTGGCCGACGATCTGCGCTGGCTGGGCCTGGACTGGGACGAGGGCTGGCAAAAAGGGGGCCCCCACGGCCCCTACCTCCAGAGTGAGCGGACGGAGCGGTATGCCGCCGCCTTCCGGGCCCTGGAGGGGCAGGGCCTGCTCTACCCCTGCTACTGCACCCGGGCGGAGCGGCTGGCCGCCAGCGCCCCCCACCGGGCCGACGGGCAGGCAATCTACTCCGGGAAGTGCCGCTATCTGACGGAGGAGGAGCGGGTTGAGCTCGCCCGCACCCGCCGCCCGGCCTGGCGGATCATGGTGCCCGACCGGGAGATCTCCTTCACCGACGGCCTCCAGGGGCCCTACAGGGAGAACCTGCTCCGGGACTGCGGGGACTTCATCCTCCGCCGCTCCGACGGGGTGTATGCCTACCAGCTGGCGGTGGTGTATGACGACGGGGACATGGGGATCACCCAGGTGGTGCGGGGGCGGGACTTACTGGACTCCACCCCCCGGCAGCTCTGGCTCTATGAGTGCCTGGGCCTGACGCCGCCGGCGTTTTTCCACGTGCCCCTGCTGTGCGCCCCCGACGGCCGGCGGCTGTCCAAGCGGGAACACGATCTGGATATGGGGGCCCTGCGCCGGCGGTACACGCCGGAACAGCTCATTGGTCTGCTGGCCTTCTGGGCCGGGCAGATGGATCGGCCGGAGCCGGCGGCGGCGGCGGAGCTGGCCCCCGCATTCGACTGGGGCAAGGTGCCCCGGGAGGACATCACCGTGGGGGAGCTGCCTAGTGTCGAAAAAGCGGCAAAGCCGCTTTTTCGAGAAAGACCACATGGTGGAAGAGGTTCGTTTTCTTGCGAAAAAGTCACCCCTTCCACCATGAGAAGTGTCATTTCCGACGCACATGTCGCCGGAAATGACGGATTTTGATTTGATTCCTGCGGCTGTGGCCGCAGGAACTCTGCGAGGCTCTCCTTCGCGGGAGTTTTTTCGACAGCCTGGGCGGGCCGGGGAGTGTTCCCCGGCCCGCCTTTTGCCTGAGCGGCAGGCGCTACTTGGCGCACCGCGTGGCGATAAAAGAGGGAATGTTGTGCCGGTGCAGATTGCCCTGGCCGTTGGTGTCCTCATACAGATCGGTCAGGCGGAAGCCGGCCTGGAGCTGCCCGCCCAGCTGCTCCTCCAGCGTATGGGAGAACTGAATCCCCCAGTCGTTTCTGAGGGACGCCTCATACAGGGCCTCATCCTTCAGCGGGTTGAAGGGCAGGGAGTAGGTGATCCTCTCCTCGTCGTCGTCAAAGGCGTAGTTGATGCCCGTGTCATACCCGCCCAGGAAAAGGCCGCCCTGTTTCAGCACGCGGTAGCACTCCCGGAAGATGGGCCGAACCTCCTCCACATAGCAGTTGGAGACCGGGTGAAAAATCAGGTCAAATGCCTCGTCCTCGAAGGGAAGGGGGCGGGTCATATCCCCCTGAACCACCGTGACCTGGTATCCCTCCCGCTCCGCCACCAGCCGCTCGCTCTCACACTGCCTGGGCGAGTAGTCCAGCACGGTACACCGCGCGCCGAGGGCGGAAAAGATGGGGATCTGCTGCCCGCCGCCGCTGGCCAGCCCCAGCACCCGCTTCCCGGCCAGCTCCCCGAACCATGCGTGGGGCACCGGCTTTGTGGGGGTCAGATAGACCTCCCACCGGCCATGCAGCGCATCCTGGTAGACCTGGTGGGAGATGGGCTGTCCCCACTCCCAGCCCTCCCGGCACCAGCCGTCGATCACGCCGGCGTTTACCTCCTGATAGCCCATGAAAATCCTCCTCCTGATGATGGTGTTTCCGTGCGCAGACGGGGCACCGGGGCTCAGCCCGGCGTGACCACCCACTTGAGGCAGTGGCCCTCGTGGGCCTCGAACACCCGGTAGCCCTCCAGGATCTCCGACAACGGCCCCCGGTGGGTGATGAGAAAGCCGGTGCGCAGCTTCCCCCGGGCCAGCAGCTCCACCAGCTCCGGCCCCCGGGACGCGTCCACCCCGCCGGTCTGGAACACCAGGTTCTTGCCGTACATGGCGGGAAGGGGGAGCACCTGGTCTTCCTCATACATGGCCACCAGGGCCACGGTGCCGTTGGGCCGGGCCAGCTGCCACGCGGTCTGGAAGGTGTCTTTCCCGCCGGCGCACTCGATCACCCCGTCGGCCCCCCGGCCGTCGGTGAGGGCCGCAACCCGCTCCGCCAGGGCGGGGTCGTCCGGGGCAAAGGCGGCCTCCGCCAGGCCCTGCTCCAGGGCCAGCTGCCGCCGCCAGGGGTCGGGCTCCACCCCGATCACGTGGGCGGCCCCCAGCAGGGCGGCGCACTGGGCCGCGCACAGCCCCACCGGCCCAAGGCCCAGCACCACCGCCGTGTCCCCGGGCTGGAATTGGCACAGCTCCGCCCCCCAGTAGCCGCTGGCCAGGATGTCCCCCACAAAGAGGGCGTCCTCGTCGCTGAGCCCGTCCGGAATGGGGGTCAGACCGGTGTCGGCAAAGGGCACCCGCACAAGCTCCGCCTGGCAGCCGTCGATGCGGCAGCCCAGCTCCCAGCCCCCGTGGACGCAGTTGTTCACATACCCCCGGCGGCAGAACCAGCAGTCCCCGCAGAAGGTCTCACAGCAGGCGGCCACCCGGTCGCCGGGCTGGAGGTTGGCGACGCCGCTCCCCACGGCCTCCACCACCCCCACGAACTCGTGGCCCAGCACCACGCCGGGGTTGGCCCGGGGCACCGCGCCGTTTCGTATGTGCAGATCACTGGTGCAGATGGTGGAGCGGGTCACCCGCACAATGGCGTCCCGGGGGTCTTTCAGCTCCGGGACGGGCCGCCGCTCCAGGGACAGCACCCCATTTCCCTTCCACACCAGGGCGTTCATGGTATCCATGAGCCTCACTCCTCCTCCGTGGAATCAACTATATCCGCAGGGCACTCCCGGCGGGCCGGAGGCCCCGGGTTCCCCCTGCTGGGGCGCTCCAGCCCCAGCGTGTCGTAGTATTCGTCGGTGTAGCGCAGCTTGCCGCCGTCAAAGGATGCCTGGATCTCCTTCACAGATCCGAAGGGATCCTCCATGGGGGTGAGGCGGAAGGCGGCGGCGATCCGGCTCAGCACCGCCCGCCCCTCCGCCGTGACGGCGTTCTCCGGGGCGCGGAGCCAGGCGTCGTACTGCTCCCGCGTCCAGTCCCCCATCTGCTCCAGCGCGGTGGTGGAGCCGCAGGCCAGAAGCAGCCGCAGGAAGTCCCGGAAGCTGTGGGCCAGGGGGCGGACGTACCGGTCCCCGGCGGGTATGGGGTTGACGCCGAACACCATGTCCCCGTAGCCGCGGATGCGGCCGAAGTGGATGCCGCCGCACCCCTCCCAGCCCAGCACCGTCATGCCCCTGGGGGTGCAGAAATAGCCGCCCTGGGCGGGGCCGGGGCACAGGCCGACGGGGGAGCAGTCCAGCCCCAGGGCCTGAAATCGTTTCAGCAGCGTCATGACCAATCCTCCTTTCCCCCAGTGTAGCACATCCCCCGCCTTGCGTCCACGGCCCAAAAAGCGTACAATGGGAAAAAACGCGAAAAAGGGGGAATGTGCCGTGTACATCGCGGATCTGCACATCCACTCCAAATACTCCCGGGCCACCAGCAAGGAGTTGGAGCCGGAGCAGCTGGACGCCTGGGCCCGGAGGAAGGGCATCGGCCTGGTGGGCACCGGCGACTTCACCCACCCGGCCTGGCGGGCGGAGCTGAGGGAGAAGCTCTCCCCGGCGGAGGAGGGGTTCTACACCCTGAAGGGGGCCACCGATGGCCCCCGGTTTGTGATCACCGGGGAGATCAGCACCATTTACAAGAAGGACGGCAAGGTGCGCAAGGTACACTCCCTGATCCTCCTGCCCCACCTGGAGGCGGCGGAGACCCTGTCCCGCCGGCTGGAGGCCATCGGCAACCTCCACTCCGACGGCCGGCCCATCCTGGGCCTGGACTGCCGGGATCTGCTGGAGATCACCCTGGAGTCCTGCCCCGAGGCGGTGTTCATCCCCGCCCACATCTGGACGCCCCACTTCTCCCTGTTCGGGGCCTTCTCCGGCTTCGACACCATAGAGGAGTGCTTCGGGGATCTCACCGGCCACATCCGCGCCCTGGAGACCGGGCTGTCCTCCGACCCGCCCATGAACCACCGCTGCTCTGCCCTGGACGGGTATACCCTGGTGTCCAACTCCGACGCCCACTCCCCCTCCAAGCTGGGGCGGGAGGCCAATCTGCTGGACACCGGCCTGTCCTACCCGGAGCTCTCCCGCGCCATCCAGACCGGGGAGGGCTTCCACGGCACCATCGAGTTCTTCCCCGAGGAGGGCAAGTACCACTTCGACGGCCATCGGAACTGCTCCGTGTGCCTCTCCCCAGTGGAGGCGGAGGCGGCCGGGGGAGTGTGCCCCGTGTGCGGAAAGCGGCTCACCACCGGCGTGCTCCACCGGGTGGAGCAGCTCTCCGACCGGCCGGAGGGCTATGTGCCGGAGAACGCCAGGCCCTTTGAGAGCCTGGTGCCCCTGCCGGAGGTGATCGCCGCCTCCGAGGGGGGCTCCGCCGCCGGGAAGAAGGTGGGGGCCAAATACGAGGCCATGCTGGAGGGGCTGGGCCCGGAGTTTACCATCCTCCGGGAGGTGCCCCTGGAGGACATCCAACGCGCCGCCGGGCCCCTGGTGGCCGAGGGCATCCGCCGCCTACGCTCCGGCCAGGTGGCCCGGAAGCCGGGATACGACGGGGCCTACGGGGTGATCCAGCTGCTCTCCCCCGCCGAGCGGGAGACCATGCGGGGCCAGGTGAGCCTCTTCGGGGCGGAGGCCCCCCGGCAGGCGAGATCCGCCGGGGGCGGGGTGGCAAAATCCTCCAGGGGGAGCCGGGCCAAGTCCGCCGCCCCCGCCGGGGAGCTGAACGGGGAACAGCGGGCCGCCGTCACCGCCGCCGGGCCCACCGTGGCGGTGGTCGCCGGGCCGGGCACGGGCAAGACCCACACCCTGGTGGAGCGGGCGGCCTGGCTGGTGGAGGAGCGGAAGGCCAAGCCGGCAGAGCTCACCGCCATCACCTTCACCAACCGGGCGGCGGAGGAGCTGCGGGCGCGGCTGGAAAAACGCCTGGGGAAGCGGGCGGCCCGCGCCATGACCATCGGCACCTTCCACGCCGTCTGCCTGGAGCTGCTGGGGGACGTGCCCCTGGCCGCCCCCTACCAGCAGCGGGCGGCGGCCTCCGCCGCCCTGGAGGCGCTGGGCCGGAAGGGGAGCCCTGCCGCCCTCCTGCGGGCCATTTCCCGGTGGAAAACCGGCATGGACACACAGGAGGATCCGGCCTTTGCCTGCTACCAGGAGAAGCTGGAGGGAAAGCTGGACTTTGACGACCTGCTCCGGGAGGCCCTGGAGCAGTGGCGGGCGGGGCGGACGGACAAACGGTTCACCCACCTGCTGGTGGACGAGTTCCAGGATGTAGACCGCCTCCAGCTGGCGCTGCTGCTGGCCTGGCGGCGGGAGGGGGGCACCCTCTTTGCCATCGGCGACCCGGATCAGTCCATCTACGGCTTCCGGGGGGCGGATCCCGCCTGCTTTGCCGCCCTGGAGGGGGCCCACACCGTTGCATTAAAGCAGAACTACCGCTCCACGCCGGAGATCCTGGCCGCCGCCCTGCCGGTGTTAGAGGCCGTGGACGGGAGAGCCCGCCCCCTGGAGGCTGTCCGGCCCCAGGGCCCGGCGGTGCGGCTGGTCACCGCCCCCGGCGACAAGGCAGAGGCCATCTTCGTGGCCAGGGAGATCGCCCGGATGGTGGGCGGCATGGGCATGGTGGAGGCCCAGGAGCTGGGGGCGGCCCGGGGTGAGAGGAGCTTCGGCGACATCGCGGTGCTCTGCCGCACCCGGCGGCAGCTGGCCCTGCTGGAGGAGTGCCTGGCCCGGTACGGCATCCCCTGCGTGGTGGCGGGCCGGGAGGACTTTTTGCTGGACGGGGAGGTGCAGGCGGCCCTGGCCTGGCTGGAGGCCCGGAAAGAGGAGGACACGCCCCCGGCGGCCCTGCTGGAGACCTGGACGGCCCATCACACCCCCTCCGACGGGGTGGAGCGGCTGCGCAACATGGCGGTGTTCTTCGACAATACCGCCGCCTTCCTCCGCAATCTCACCATCGGGCAGGAGGGGGACATCCTCCGCCGGGCGGGGGTGAGCTACGCCGCCGGGGCGGTGACCCTCTCCACCCTCCACGCCGCCAAGGGCCTGGAATGGCCGGTGGTGTTCCTGTGCGGCGTGGGGGAGGGGCGCATCCCCCTGGAGCGGCCCGGCATAAAGGCCGATCTCGCCGAGGAGCGCCGCCTGCTCTACGTGGGCATGACGAGGGCCAGGGACGAGCTGGTGCTCACCACCGGCGGAACCCCCTCCCGGTTCCTGGAGGGCCTGCCCCTGCAAAAGGAGGAGGCCCATCCCGCCGCCCCCCGGCCCCAGGGGGTACAGATGAGCCTGTTCTGAAGACTGTCGAAAAAGTGGCAAAGCCACTTTTTCGAGAAAGGCTGCATGGCGGAAGGGGTTCGTTTTCTTGCGAAAAAGTCACCCCTTCCGCCATGAGAAGTGTCATTTCCGAGGCGCATGTCCCCGGAAATGACAGATTTTGATTTTATTCCTGCGGCTGCGGCCGCAGGAACTCTGCGAGGCGCTCCTTCGCGGGAGGTTTGTCGACAGTTTGAGGGACGCCGGCCACTGGCCGGCGTCCCTTTTGGCATGCGCAGCTTCTGTTATCCGCCATGCGGGGTGGTGTCCAGCACCAGATCCCCGGCGGCAGGCAGGCCAACCCCCTGGAAGTAGTGCTCCTCCAGGGGGATCCACTTCTCCAGGAAGCGGCTCAGGCCCTCCGGCCCCTCCCTGTTGAGCAGGCGGCGGCGCTGCTCCTCCGCCTCGCAGGTGAGGAACACCGTCACGTCGTAGTACTTCCGCAGGGCGGGGTGGAGGGAATAGCTGCCCTCCACGATGGCAAGGCCGGGGACGGACACCTCCACCGGGGCCCCGTAGCCCAGGGAATGGCAGTCGAAGGGGCGGAAACGGGCCGCCCCCGTCTCCCGGATGGGGCGGAGCAGCTCGGCCTCCACCCGCTCATAGTGGACGTTGCCTCCGGGCTGGGCGTACCGCTGCGGCGTGCGCAGCTCCGGGGGCAGGAAGAAGTCGTCCATGTGGAACAGGGGACAGTGCAGCCGCCGGGCCGCCAGCTCGGACAGGGTGCTCTTGCCGCTGCCGCAGCGGCCGTCCACGGCGGCCAGGGCGGGGCGGCCCAGACGGGTCAGGGGGGTAAGGACTTCCAGCAGGGCCTCCAGGGGTTCCAAAGCAGGCCCCTCCTCTCTTTGGTTTCAGAATGTTTATCAGTCTATCACAAAAGGAGGGAAAAGGGAAGCCCTACCCCGTCCACGCCGCCCGGCAGTAGGGGGCGTCGATGTAGGGGGTGGAACAGGTGGTGTCCAGATACGTTCCCCAGTAGGTGAGCTCCTCGCAGGAACTCCGGCCCAGGGGTGTACTGTACGCCCCCAGCCAGGCCAGCTCCCCATGGGCAAAGACCGCCGTGTACCAGTCGTAGGCTCCGCCCCCGTAGTAGGGGCCGGTGACGGCCAGCCGCTCCCCGTCGAAGGCCCAGTCCAGGCCGCTGGCGCCCCACCGCAGCTCCTGGTACGGGGGGCTGCAGTTCAGCTCCTCCAGGGCGGAGGCATCCGCCGTGAAGGCCAGGCCCCAGCTCCCGGCGTCGTCCCGGGCCAGGACGGCCAGCCCGCCGCCGGGGGAGAGCACCGCGGCGAAGCCCGCCTCCCCGTCCAGGTGCCAGACCGGGTTGTCCGCCGCGCTGTCCAGGGGGAACAGCTCCAGCCTCTGGCGGAGCTCGAAGCTGTCCCCGTCCAGCAGGTAGAGCCAGGCGGTCTCCCCGTCCCGGGAGAGGAAGAAGAGGGTGTCCCCGTCGGCCAGGAAGCCGGCGGGCCGCTCGCCGTCGGGCAGAGACCAGCGGGTCTCCAGCGTCCGGCCCGCCCCGTCCAGCCAGTACAGGCCCCAGCCGCCGGGGATGCCGCTGTCGTCCAGGGCACCGGCCAGCGCCCCGCTGGCGCAGAGGGTGAAGAGCACGCCGTGGTCGTCCTGCGCGCAGGCGGAGGTGAGGGCCAGATCCTCGCTGCGGTACAGGCGGCAGCTGTCCAGGTTCCCCTCCGCGTCCACATTCAGCTGTACCTCCACCGTCATGCCCTCGGGCACGGGGATGGGGAAGTAGTCCTGAAAGCGGGCGGTGAGCCCCCCGGCGCCCGCCTCCGTGGCAGGCCAGTAGTCCACGGACAGGGGGAGTTCATCCATGTAGTCCGACAGGGTGATCTCCCGGTGCAGGGAGGTTCCCTCCCCCGCCAGGGGCTCATACCAGCTGCCGGAGTCCTGATCCCCCGGCTGGGGCGCGGTCTGGGCGGACAGGGCCTCCCACAGCTGGCCCAGCGGCCCCTCACGCCCCTCCCGCACCTCGTCAAAGGTGCTCAGCTCCACCTCCAGGGGCTGGGCGTCCTGCCACCAGGGGACATTCAGGTGCTGGGACGCCCCGGCGTAGTCGAAGAGGATACGGGCCTGCTCCGGCGCGTCGGCGGGGAGGGTGGCGATCCAGAACAGGTGGTCGCCGCAGGTGCGCTCGGCGGTGAGGGTGAGGCCGGCCGCCGACGACGGCTCCCCGGCCAGGGTGCGGCACGCCACCTCTATCTGATCCCCCTGGGGGGACAGGACGGCGGAGGCCCCCAGGAGCAGCCCCGCCGACAGGGCGGCGAACACCAGAAACGCGGCAAGTGCGCGGCGCATGGCTATTCCTCCTCCCCGTCGTCCAGCCCCTCCAGGGTTTTCAGCACCCGGTCTCCCCGGTAGTGCAGGGACGACTTTACAAAGTCCATCAGGCTCTCGCCCCGCTCCTCCAGCTCGCCGGTGGTCACGTCCCCGGCGATGGTACCCCTGTCCAGCAGCACCGCCCGGCTGATGAAGTGCTGCACCTCCTCCAGCAGGTGGGTGGACAAAATGATGGTCTCCTCCGGCTCCAGCAGGCCCAGCAGCAGCCTGTAGAAGTCCTCCCGGTTGAACACATCGTTGCCGGCGAAGGGCTCGTCCATGAGGATGTAGTCCGCCCCCTGGCTCAGGGCCAGGGTCACCTCCAGCTGGTTCTTCTGCCCGGTGGAAAATCCCCGGGCCCGGCGGTGGAGGGGCAGGGCGAAGAAGTCCATCAGGGCGTCAAACCGCTTTTCCCGGAACGTGGGGAAGTGCTCCTTGTAAAACTCCCGGTGAGCCGCCGGGGTGAGGGCGGGGAAGAAGGAGTGCTCGCAGGTGGCGAAGGAGAGGCGGGCGATGTTCCTGTGGGTGATGGGCTCCCCGTCCAGGGTGACGGAGCCGGTGTATCGCAGCAGGCCCAGGGCGCACTTGAGCAGGGTGGTCTTGCCCGCCCCGTTGGCCCCGAACAGGCCCACGATCTCCCCCGGCCCCACGGACAGGCTCACGCTGTCCAGGGCCCGGTTGGCCCCCCAGTAGGACTTGTACACGTTGTTCCAGTTCAGCATAAGGCACCTCCCAGCAGCCAGTGGGCGGGCAGCAGGCCCGCCGGGGTGAACACGCGGTAGTACAGGGCGCACAGGACGGCCACCGCGACGGCGGCCAGGACACACCATCCCAGGGCGGCGGCGGGGGCGGCCAGGCAGCGGCGGGCCAGCTCAAAGCGCTGGGGGAGCGTGCGCATCCGGTAGATGCTCCGCCCGCCCTGGTAGTGCCACAGGTAGTGGGCCGCCGCCAGCACCCCCTGCCCCAGGGCCAGCACCAGAAAGCCGATCCAGCAGCCCGCCGTCAGGGCGGGGAGGGGCGGCATGGTCAGCCCCTCGGCGCCGGTGCGGAGGGCGGTCTGGAGGTCGCGCAGGATGGTGGAGAACTGGCACAGGAAGATGATAAAGCCCGCCAGGGACGCCAGAGCCAGGGCACACCGCTGGAGGAAGCGCTCCTCCGCCCGGGGGAAGCCCGGGGGATACCAGAACTCAGTTTTCATAGAATGGTTCCCTCCCGCAGATCATGAGGGCGGCGTTGATCAGCACCGCCGCGCTGCCCCCCGTCAGGAGAAAGGCCATCAGGCCGGGCACAGGGGAGCCGCTGCCGGTATATACCTCCACCTCGGTCTCCAGGTAGGGCAGGAAGGCGGGATCCAGCCCCTGGAAGGGGAAGGCCCCCATGGGCAGGGGGAAGAGGAGGGCGGCGCCCAGAGCCAGGGGGATCCAGCCCCAGGCCCGGTGGCCGTGCCGCCGCTCGTGGGAGAAGGCGGCCGTGCCCAGCCCCAGGGCGGCGCAGAGCAGCAGGTTGCGCCCCCACAGCCACACGTCCTCCAGGGGGAGCAGGGCGTGGAGATAGGGGGAGCGCCAGCAGGCCAGGAACAGGGCCAGGGGGGAGGCGGCCCGCTCCGACAGGTGGGGCATGGCGGCGGCGCACAGGGCCAGCACCGTGCCCAGGTGGGCCGCCCAGTAGAACAGCAGGCACAGGGCTCCGTACCCGCCCCACAGCAGGGACAGGGCCCGCTCCCCCACCCGCAGGCGGCGGAGGGTGTACCCCGTCCGGCAGCCGGAGCCCTCCCACCCCAGGAGGGCCAGCGCCCCACACACCGCCGCCAGCCCCAGGCCGAAGCAGAGGGCGATGTGGCTGTGGGAGATCAGCCCCTCCAGGCCCATGGGGTTGTTGGCCGCCACCGTGCCCCCGTAGGTCTCCAGCTCAGGATCCCAGCCGTGCAGGGTGATGAGAAACAGGGCGGCCTCCGCCCCGCAGGAGACCAGGGTGGCGGCCAGCACCTTCCAGAAGGTGCACCGGGCCGCCAGGTCCAGCACCGAGCAATAGCGTCTCATGGCGATTCCTCCTGTTTGTCCCATAGTTGAAGCACCAGCGCCGCGGCCTGCTCCCTGTCCAGGCCCATCTGCCTCAGGGCGCCCACCAGGGCTGCGGCCTCCTCCTCCAGCAGGCGGCGGCGGATGGCCGCCGCCCGCTCCGGGGTGAGGGAGACCTCGCTCTTGGCCCCCGCCCGGGAGGTGATCACCCCGGCCTCCTCCAGGGCCCGGAAGGCCTTCTGGATGGTGTTGGGGTTGACCCCCAGCCGGGCGGAGAGCACCCGGCGGGAGGGCAGCTCGTCCCCGTCCCGCACCGTCCCGGCGGCGATGCCCCGCTCCAGGTAGCGGATGATCTGGAGGTAAATGGGCATGCCCTCCTCCAGCCGGAGTCCTTCAAAGGTGACCAGGGTGACCACCCCCTTTCCAAACTGTACTACAACCATAATACGGTTTCCAACTGTATGATAGCAGTAATACGGTTGCCTGTCAAGGGGCAATTCCGCCTTGCCACAGGCCCGCCGCCGTGGTACACTGACGCAGAAAAGAGGTGTGTCCATATGAACGGTATTCCCAGCCCGGACGTGGTGTTCCCCAACCGGTACGGCACGTCCTGCTTCCTGAAAAACGTGATCACCGCCCCCAACATCCAGGTGGGCGACTACACCTACTACGACCATGAGAGCGACCCCGCCGGCTTTGAGAAGCACAACGTGCTCTTCAACTACCCGGAGTTCGGGGACAGGCTGATCATCGGCAGATTCTGCTCCATCGCCAGCGGGGCCACCTTCATCATGGGGGCGGCCAACCACCGCATCAGCAGCGCCAGCACCTATCCCTTCGCCGTGTTCGGCGGGGTGTGGGCCGAGCGGGTGCCCGGCCACCTGTCCCAGCTGCCCCGGAAGGGGGACACGGTGGTGGGCAATGATGTGTGACTGGGCCGGGAGTGCGTGATCATGCCCGGCGTCCGCATCGGCGACGGGGCCATCGTGGCCGCCTGCTCGGTGGTGACCCGCGACGTGGAGCCCTACACCGTGGTGGGCGGCAACCCCGCCCGGCCCCGGAAGAAGCGCTTTGACGACGAGCTCATCGCCCTGCTGGAGGCCGTCCGCTGGTGGGACTTTCCGCCGGAGGTGCTGGCCGAGCGGCTGCCCGTGCTGTGCGACCCGGATCTGGAGCGGCTGCGGACGGCGCTGAAAACCTGGCGGCGGAGGGGAGCGGCCCGGCCTGACCGGAAATCCCTTGCGCCCGGCGCGAAAACTTGTTAGAATAGTGAAAACCAATGACAACGGAGGGGATCCCCATGCTGACCATTCACAATCAGGGTATGTACTACAAGAACGGTTCCTTCATCCCGGCCCGGGACGGCCCGGCGGCGGGCCTGCCTGCGCCCGAGGAGGCCAAGAAAGGCACCATGGCCTACGCCATCCTCAAGGCCCACAACACCGGGGAGGACATGGACAATCTGGCCATCCGGTTTGACGCCATGGCCTCCCACGACATCACCTACGTGGGC
Organism: Flavonifractor sp. An10; assembly: GCF_002161215.1. Lineage (GTDB taxonomy): Bacteria > Bacillota > Clostridia > Oscillospirales > Oscillospiraceae > Flavonifractor > Flavonifractor avistercoris. The sequence continues at coordinate 269,323 of NZ_NFMB01000005.1, read as the reverse complement.
ATCATCCAGACCGCCCGGGCCTCCGGCATGACGGAGTTCCCCCTGCCCTATGTGCTCACCAACTGCCACAACTCCCTGTGCGCCGTGGGCGGCACCATCAACGAGGACGACCACGTCTTCGGCCTGTCGGCGGCCAAGAAGTACGGCGGCGAGTTCGTCCCCGCCCACCAGAGTGTGATCCACTCCTACATGCGGGAGCGGTACGCCGCCCCGGGAAAGATGATCCTGGGCTCCGACTCCCACACCCGCTACGGCGCCTACGGCACCATGGCCATCGGCGAGGGCGGCCCCGAGCTGGCCCGCCAGCTGCTCAAGAAAACCTACAACATCGCCTATCCCAGGGTGATCGCCATCTACCTCACTGGCGCGCCCATCCCCGGCCTGGGCCCCCAGGACGTGGCCCTGGAGCTCATCCGCTCCACCTTTAAGGACGGCACCGTGAAGAACGCCGTCATGGAGTTCTTCGGCCCCGGCGTGGCCAACCTGTCCATGGATTACCGCTCCGGCATCGACGTGATGACCACCGAGACCACCTGCCTGTCCTCCGTCTGGCCGGCGGACGACACCCTGAAGGATCACCTGGCCGTGCTGGGCCGGGGGGAGGAGTTCAAGCCCCAGGCCCCCGCCGACGGAGCTTACTACGACGGCGTGATCGAGGTGGATCTGTCCGCCGTCCGGCCCATGATCGCCCTGCCCTTCCACCCCTCCAATGCCTACACCATCCAAGAGTTCAAGGAGAACATGGACGACCTGCTCCACCAGGTGGACGAGGACACCATGCGCCAGCTCAAGCTGAAGAACCAGCCCGTCTCCCTGCGGGAGAAGATTGTGGAAGGCAAGTTCATGGTGGATCAGGGCGTCATCGCCGGCTGCTCCGGCGGCACCTACCAGAACATCGTCCGGGCGGCCCAGATCCTGGACGGCCGCCCCATCGGCTCCGGCGAGTTCTGGCTGTCCGTCTACCCCACCAGCCAGCCCGTCAACCTGGAGCTGACCCGGAGAGGCTATATCGCCTCCCTCATGGCCGCCGGCGCGTCCATCCGCTCCTGCTTCTGCGGCCCCTGCTTCGGCGCCGGCGACGTGCCCGCCAACGGCGGCTTCTCCATCCGCCACTCCACCCGCAACTTCCCCAACCGGGAGGGATCCAAGCCCTCCGACGGCCAGGTGTCCTACGTGGCCCTGATGGACGCCCGGAGCATCGCCGCCACCGCCCTCAACGGCGGCGTGCTCACCGGCGCGGACGAGCTGCCTGAGCCCCCCGTGGATCCCGCCGTGGAGCCCTTCGCCTACGACCCCACCCCCTACCAGGCCCGGGTGTACTACGGCGTGGGCAAGGCGGATCCCAGCCAGGAGCTGGTCTTCGGCCCCAACATCGCCGACTGGCCGGAGCAGGTGGCCCTGCCGGAGAACCTGCTGCTCACCGTGTGCTCCGCCATCTATGACCCGGTGACCACCACCGACGAGCTCATCCCCTCCGGCGAGACCTCCTCCTACCGCTCCAACCCCATCAAGCTCTCCGACTTTGCCCTGAGCCGCAAGGATCCCCAGTACGTGCCCCGGGCCAAGGAGGTGCTGGCGGTGGAGCGCCTGCGCCGCACCAACCCCGGCGATCCCCAGGTACAGGAGGCCCTGATGGGCCACGACCCGGCCAGCACCGGCCTGGGCAGCATGATCATGGCCCTCAAGCCCGGCGACGGCTCCGCCCGGGAGCAGGCCGCCTCCTGCCAGCGGGTGCTGGGCGGCGTGGCAAACCTGTGTGCCGAGTACGCCACCAAGCGCTACCGCTCCAACGTGGTCAACTGGGGTATGCTGCCCTTTATCGCCGAGGACGTGAAGGACTGGAACATCCAGCCCGGCGACAGGCTCTACCTGCCCGGCATCCGCGCTGCCGTGGACGCCGGCGCGGAGGAGATCTCCGCCACCCTCATCCAGAACGGTGCCGAGAAGCCGGTCACCCTCAAGCTGCCCGGCATGACCCGGGAGGAGCGGGACATCGTCCTGGCCGGCTGCCTGATCAACTATTATGCCGACTGAGAGGGGCCGGGCCGTGGAGGAGTGCAGCCTCTCCTGCGCTGACTGCGGCAGCGCCGGCTGCATCAACAGCACGGGTAATTACCCCGCCTTCTGCACCACCGCCCGCCTGGCGGAGGGTGAGCTGGAGGAGGCCCTGGCCGCCGGCAACCTGCCGGAGAACCAGAAGGTGCTGAAGGCCGCCGCCCGGGTGGAGTACGAGGGATACTGCCGCCTCACCCGGGTGGAGGAGACCATGGATTTCGCCCGACGCATGGGCTTTCACAAAATCGGCATCGCCACCTGCGCCGGCCTGCTGAAGGAGAGCCGCACCCTGGCCCGCATCCTCCGGGCCAACGGCTTTGAGGTGTGCTCCATCGCCTGCAAGGCGGGCATGGCGGACAAGACCCTGGTGGGCATCGACGCCGACTGCAGGGCCGTGGGCATCAATATGTGCAACCCCATCCTCCAGGCCCAGCACCTGAACCGGCTGGGCACCGAGCTCAACATCGTGGTGGGCCTGTGCGTGGGCCACGACAGCATGTTCTGCAAGTACTCCGACGCCCTGGTCACCACCCTGGTGGCAAAAGACCGGGTCACCGGCCACAACCCCGCCGCCGTGCTCTACCAGGTGGACGGCTACTACAGGCGCCTGCTCCACCCCCAGGGGGGCGCATAGGGGCGCAACTGTGTGTGCGCCCACCCAAAGGGGGCACCGGCCTCCGGCTTCAGAACGGGGCCGCCGCTCAGAGCGGGCGCGCAATGCGCGCCCCTGCGTGGGGCGCGACGACCCGGCGCGCCGTTTGTAGGGGCGACCTGTGGTCGCCCGCCCGTCTATGGCCTTCCCCCCTGTGGGGGAAAGGTGGCATTTGCGGAGCAAATGACGGATGAGGGGTTCCCTGTTCTCACGCTGGGCCCCCCGGGGGCGCGCCTGCGCGGCGGGCGCCCCCATTTCTTCCCAAAGAAATGGGGGGAAAGAAGGGCCGGGGGGCTTCGCCCACCCTGGACCCCCCAGTACGGGGGCTCATGGCGGCGGTGGGCTGTACGGGGCTTGCAAAAACCGGGTCGGCATTGCCGCCCGCTCTATTGGCACTGACGCTACAGGCGCTGCCGCGCCTCGGGCGGCACGCATCGGGATTACCCCGCAAGCCCTGATAGCTGTTGCGTTGTACCAGCCTGGCCCGCCGGGCCGCCGTCGGTGCCATGCCGCCGAAATACCGGGGCGGCCGCTGTGGCCGTTCGTAGGGGTCGGACACCTGGCCGACCCGCCATTTCCCAGGGTATCACCCGGTTCCGGGGGCATGCGTCAGGCGAGCCGCTCACCCCCGCCGCACGCGCCCAATGGGGCGCCCGCCGGGCAGGCCCGCCCCGCGAGGGGGGGACACCCCGGCAAACGAACGGCGCGTCAGGGATGCCGCGCCCTACAGGATGCGCCGGAGAGAAGGAGGATTTTGGAATGAAACGCCGTCTCTTTGCAGCCATCGCGTGTATTCTGCTCTGTCTGGCGGTGCTGCCGGGCACCGCCTCCGCCGATACCGGGCCCAAGCCCGCCGTCACCATTACGGTGGTCAACGCCCCGGCGGGGGAGTACTATCTGGATCTGCTCATCACAGACCCAGAGCCGGATCACGACAACATCGAGGTGGCGGACTACGACCCCGAACTGATCGCCGGTCTGAAAAGCTGGGAGGACGAGGGCTGGTATCCCGCCCTGGTGACGGGAACCCGGGCGCCCCTGTTTGGTGAGCTGACGGCGGAGGCGGACGGTATCCACCGCTTCAGCTACCACGGCCTGCCCCGAACCTTCCGCATCGCCGTGTCCGGCCCGGGCGGGGCCCAGGCCACGGCGGAGCCCTTCACCCGCACGGTGTTCTACACCCACCTGACCTATGACTGGGAGACCAACACCATCACCTCCGCCACCTCCCCGGCGGGGTTTTACGGCCTCCAGTTTTTGTCCACCCTGGTGCCCACCCTGATCATAGAGGGCATTCTGCTGTGGCTGTTCGGCTTCCGGGCCAAGCGGGACTGGCTGGTATTTCTCATCGTCAACTTGGCCACCCAGGCAGGGCTCCACCTGTGGATCGGCTCCGGGGCCATGGCGGCGGGCTCCCACCCCCTGTACTACCTGGTGCTGATCGTGGCGGAGGTGCCCATCCTGCTGGTGGAGCTGGCCGCCTACGTGTTCCTGCTGAAGGAGCACAGCAGGCTCCGCCGGGCGGCCTACGCCGCCTGTGCCAACATCGCCAGCTACGCCCTGGGCTATCTCCCCCTCCACTGGGCGGTGGAATTTCTCTCCCGCTGAGAAGAAGTGTTTTACAGAGCACCCAAAATGCGATATAATACGATATGCCGGGTAGGGTTTGCCCGGCATATCGTATTTCTGTTTAGATAGGGGAACTGTATGAAGAAATTGCTTGCGGCGGCCTGTATGCTGGGCCTTCTGCTGACGGCCTGCGGCGCGCCCGCCGCCACCGAGACGGAGGACGACGGCACCCTCCACGTCCTGGCCACCACCTACCCGGTGTACCTGTTCACCACGGCGGTGACCGAGGGGGTGGAGAACGTGGAGGTGAGCCTGCTGGTGAACCAGCCGGTGTCCTGCCTCCACGACTACACCCTCACCGTCACCGACATGAAGGCCATCGAGGGGGCCGACGTGATCGTCAGGAACGGCGCGGGGCTGGAGGACTTTATGGACGACGCACTGGCCGCCTCCGACGGGGCGGTGATCGACTGCTCGGCTGGGCTGGAGCTGCTGCCCGCCATGGGCCACGAGGGCCACGACCACGACACCGAGTACGACCCCCACATCTGGATGGATCCCGCCTGTGCTCAGGACATGATGGCAGTCATCGCCCAGGGGCTGGGGGAGGCGCTCTACGGGGACGACTGGGCCTCTCACGGGGAGTTCCACACCAACCAGCTGGTGGCCAAGGACGTGCTGGAGCAGGCCCGGCAGCGGTGGGCGGAGCAGCTCGCCCCCCTGGCCGGGGCGGAGCTGATCACCTTCCACGACGGCTTCCAGTACTTCTCCCGGGCCTTTGATCTCACCCTCCTCAAGGCCATCGAGGAGGAGGAGGGGGCGGAGGCCTCCGCCGCCGAGATCCAGGAGATCGCTGGGCTGATCGGGGAATATGGCATCCCCGCCATCTTCACCGAGGTCAACGGCTCCGACGCCACGGCCAACGCCATCGCCCGGGAGACCGGCGTGGCGGTGGAGCAGCTGGACATGATCATGAGCGGCGGCGGCACGGGCATCCAGCCCTACATCGACGCCATGCAGGGGAACATTGACACCATCGTGGAGGCGTTGGGATGAGCGTACACAGACACGGAACCACCGGCCCCGGCTGCGCCGGAACCTGCTGCCTGAGGGTGGCCGACCTGGGGGTGAACTTCGGCCACGAGGAGGTGCTGCGCAACGTCTCCTTCCACCTCCACTGCGGGGAGATCGTGGCCCTCATCGGCCCCAACGGGGCGGGGAAGAGCTCCCTGTTCCGCACCATCCTGGGACAGATCCCCCACACCGGCACCATCGAGTTCCAGCGGGCCGGGGGGGACAAGACCCGGCCCCTGATCGGCTACGTGCCCCAGTCCCCGGTCTTTGACCGGGGAGATCCGGTGAGCGTGTTCGACTTCTTCTCCGCCGCCATCTCCAAATACCCGGTGTTCCTGCCCTCCCCCAGGCGCCTGCGGGCCAGGGTGGCGGAGTGCCTGAGCCGGGTTCACGGGGAGGGACTGCTGGATCGGCGGATGGGGGCCCTGTCCGGCGGGGAGCTGCAGCGGGTGCTGCTGGCCCTGGCGCTGGAGCCCCTGCCCCACATCCTGGTGCTGGACGAGCCCCTCTCCGGCGTAGACATCGACGGGGAGAAGCAGATGATGGACATGCTGGACGAGATCCGCACCAAATACGACCTGTCCATCCTCCTGTCCACCCACGACTTCGCCACCCTGGGCCAGTTCGCCGACAAGGTGATCCTCCTCAAGAGCGAGGTGCTCAAGGTGGGCACGCCGGACGAGGTGCTCTCCTCGCCCGAGTTCCAGGAGGTATTCCATCTGAACCTGGGGAAGGGGGGGAGAGGCTGATGGATTTCCTGACAGAGCTGCTCCAGCCCTTCCAGTGGGGCTTCATGCGCAACGCCCTGCTGGCGGTGCTGGTGATCTCCCCCCTGTTCGGCCTGCTGTCCACCATGGTGGTCACCAGCCGCATGTCCTTCTTCTCCGACGCCCTGGGCCACTCCGCCTTCACCGGCATCGCCATCGGCACCCTGTGCGGCCTGGCCGACCCTCTGTGGATGGCGGTGCTGCTGGCGGCGGCCTTCGCCCTGCTGTTCACCTACGTGCGCCGCAAGTCCAACATGGCCAGCGACACGGCGATCGGCGTGTTCTCCTCCACCGCCGTGGCCCTGGGCATCTTCATCGCCACCTTCGGCGGCGGCAGCTTCACCCAGTACAACAGTCTGCTCATCGGCGACATCCTCAGCGTGGAGCCCTCCAAAATCGCCCTGCTGGCGGTGATCCTGGCGGTGGTAGTGGTGCTGTGGCTGGCGTCCTTCAACCGGCTCATGCTCTCCGCCATCCACCCCGCCCTGGCCGACAGCCGGGGGGTACGGGTGTTCTGGCAGGAGGCGGTGTTCTCCATCGCCATCGCCGTGGTGGTCACCGTGTCCATGACCTGGGTGGGCCTGCTGGTGATCAACTCCCTGCTGGTGCTGCCGGCCGCCGCCGGGCGCAACGTAGCAAAGAACATGCGGCAGTATCACCTGTCCTCCGTCCTGGCGGCCCTGATCGCCGGGCTGGCGGGCCTCATGACCTCCTACTACCTGGGCTCCTCCGCCGGGGCCTCCATCACCCTCTATCTGGCGGTCTGGTTTGCCGTCACCTTCCTGTTGCGCAAGCGCCGCCTGTAACAGCTGAGCCGCCGGGGCATCCGCCCCGGCGGCCCGGCTGTCGAAAAAGTGGCGAAGCCACTTTTTCGAGAAAGATTGCATGGCGGAAGGGACTCGATTTCTTGCGAAATTGTCGCCCCTTCCGCCATGAGAAGTGTCATTTCCGACGCACATGTCGCCGGAAATGACGGATTTTGATTTGATTCCTGCGGCTGCGGCCGCAGGAACTCTGCGAGGCCCTCCTTCGCGGGAGGTTTTCCGACTGGCTCAGCCGCCGGGCTTATGGCCCGGCGGCTCTTTTTGTAAAGATGAACTTTATGTAAACTTTACATAATACCACTTGCATTCACCGGAGGAGAGGCGTATACTGAACCTATCACATAGAAAGGAGGTGGGAATTATGGTGAAGATCTACGGCATCGACATTCAGGATGTGGACGAGCTGATCTTTGGCGACGACGAGCGGGTGATCTGCAGCGAGCGGTAAGGAGCCGGATGACAGAAGCCACACCGAAGGGTGTGGATTTTTGTTTTTTATAAGGGAAATTTAAGAAATTCTCTCTGGCACTCCGGGGCAAAACATGGTAGCCTATAGGCAGTCTGATGCGTGAGGCGACATAGAGATATGAAACAACGGAAATGGCTGCCGGCCCTGCTGCTGGCCGTGGTGCTGCTGGGCGGGGGCGTGCTCCTGCTGTGGCAGACCGGCTTTTTCTCCTCCCTGGGCTCCCTGGAGGAGATGCGGGCCTATATCGGCCGATTTGCCCCCTTCTCCCAGCTGTTCTACTTTTTCATCCAGTTCCTCTCCGTGGTGGCCGCCCCCATCCCCAGCAATGTGACCGCCCTGGCCGGGGCGGTGCTCTTCGGCATGTGGGAGGCCTTCCTGCTGACCTGGCTGGCAGTGGTGGCCGGCTCGGTGCTGGTGTTCTGGCTGGCCCGTGTGATCGGGCAGCCCTTCGTGGAGCGGCTGGTGAACCGGAAGGTGGCGGACAAGTACCTGGAGCTGATCCAGCGCAAGCGGGACATCTTTTTGATCCTGGTGTTCCTCTTCCCCTTTTTCCCCGATGATGTTATCTGCATCCTGGCCGGGCTCACCGACATCCCCCTGCGCCGGTTTGTGGTGATCGTCCTGTTCACCCGGCCCTGGGGCCTGCTGGTCTCCTGCGCCCTGGGGGGCTCGGTGCTGAACATCCCCATCTGGGCCATGGTACTGCTGGGCCTGGCGGGCCTGGCCCTATTCCTGGTGGGCATGAAGTACGGCGACCGCTGGGAGGAGGCCCTCCTGAAACGGTTTAGAAGGCAGTGAACCTGCAAAGCGCCCCCTGTCCCGCTGATGAATAGATCCAGTAAAACGGGCAGTGCCAAAGACTCCTGAGGTAGGAAAGAGGAGAGGCGCCGCGGCAGCGGCGCCTCTCCGGTCTTTAGCAGGATGCGCTCATGGTTGTAAAAGTGAATGCATCGGTCGGTCAATCATCTCATCAGCCTGGGAAACAGCGGCAGGCTTGTATCGATAAGTGCACTCTGTATTGAGGATGGAGAAGAAATTTTCTGCCAAGGTGTTGTCATACGGATTCCCCATCTTGACATGGAAGGCGTAATAACGTGTTGTTTCGGGCTTGTTTGAAAATTGGCGATGTACCCAGCGGCGAGGGATTTCGGGCCGCTGGCAAGCAATTTTTTCGCAGGAATCCTGATGGCCGGGGAGGGCGCCCGGGGTACCGCCTCCAACTATTTTGTGGACGGCGCCTCCGCCGAAAGTCAGTTGCGCCTCATGAGCCGCCCGGGCCGGATGGAGGGCCACCCGGCCCGGGAATACCTGGAAGCGGCGGATCAGGCCAACGGCGTGAATCAGGCCGGAGCCCAGTAAAAACAGTAAAAAAGAGCGCCTCCCCTGCCGGGGAGGCGCTCTGCCTTTTCGCGCTTTGCTCAGATTTCTCCGGCGGCCTTTTCACCGCCCCGGACACGGCCCTCACCGTGGACGATGTATTTGGAGACCACCTTGTAGACGCCAAAGGTGATCACGGAGTTGACACCGGCCTTGATCAGGTTGAAGGGGGCAATGAAAGGCACCAGCAGGGTGTCCACATAGGCCCGATTGGCTGCCACTGCGGCGGCATCGCTGATATCAGGGGTAATGAAGTAGGGGGTCAGGAAGTGGTTGAAGGCCATCATGGCAACGGTCATAGCCAGCGTGCCGGCTACCAGGGCCAGCACCGCGCCCCAGCGGGTGTGGAAAATCCTGTAGATGATGCCGGCAACCAGAACCAGCGTGGTGGTGGCGAAGATGTGCATGGCGATCCCCATGACACCGCTCTGGGCGCTGACAGTGAGGCCCTGGATCAGACTGGCCACGACGGTGAGGATAACACCGGCCACGGGGCCGTAGGCAAAGGTTCCGATCAGGATGGGAATGTCGGCGGGGTCATATTCCAGGAAGTACACTGGGGCGAAGATCGGGAAGTGAACCAGGGAGACCAGGACGATAGACAGGGCCACCAGCATGGCCATCACAGCCAGCTTTTTGATGCGTGCCGACTTTTCAGACATAACAAAACACTCCTTTTTGATCTGGTAACACCTGAAAGACCCATGCCTTCCAGGTGTCAAAATCAAAAGGAGCGTGCCCAATTTCAACACATCTTCTTTCATCCAGACTTCGCGCCCGTGTCTGTGCGCGTCACTGTCGGTTCCGGAGTTGCACCGGATCTGCCGTTGCCGGCTCGCGGACTGTACCGCCGATCGGGATTTTCACCCTGCCCTGAAGACATCTCATTCAGTTGTTCCAACACCATTATACACACTCTGCCCCAAATTGCAAGCACAATTTTTACAAACAAATGTTCGACGGCCATTGACTTGCCTTTCGGGATATACTACAATGAGAGAAAATCAGAGACGGGGGAGCGGTATGAACCGAGAGACGACATGCAGCTTTACCGGCCACCGGCCGGAGAAGCTGCCCTGGCGTGGGGATGAGAGCGACCCCCGCTGCCTGGTGCTGAAGGAGCGGCTGGCGGCGGCGGTGGAGGACGCCTACGACAAGGGGATGAGGCACTTTCTGTGCGGCATGGCCCGGGGGGCGGACTTCTACTTCTGCGACGCGGTGCTGGAGCTGCGGGAGCGGCGGAGCGGCGTGACGCTGGAGGCGGTGATCCCCTGTGAGGAGCAGGCCGCCCGCTGGAGCGAGCGGGAGCGGGAGCGCTGGTTTTCCCTGGTGGAGCGGTGCGACGGAGAGACCATGCTGCAGCACCACTACGACAAGGGCTGCATGCTCCGGCGCAACCGGTATCTGGTAGACCACTCATCCATGCTCATTGCGGTGTATGACGGGATGCTGGGGGGCACCATGTACACCCTGTCCTACGCCATGAAGCAGGGGCTGGAGACCGTCATCCTGGAGGTATAGCAGGGGCGCACCGGAGGTGCGCCCTTTTTTCAGCCCGGATTTTCTGCAAAAGCAGATAAATGCTTGACAACTATCTTCTGCAAATGTAGAATACAGACAGGAAAATTTGCAAATGCAGAAAAAGGAGGGGACGGCCATGAAGCGGGACGGACGGCTGCCCGAGTCGGAGCTGGACATCATGCTGGCGGTGTGGGAGGCCGGAAAGGAGGGGGCCACGGCCCCGGGGATCCTGGAGGGTCTGGCCCGCCCCCTGACGGCCAGCGCCCTGCACAGCTATCTCAAGCGGATGGAGGACAAGGGGGTTCTGGCCTGCCGGAAGGAGGGGAGAACCAACCGCTACTTCCCGCTGATCTCCCGGGCGGACTATGAGAAGCAGGAGAGCCGGACGGTGCTGGACAAGCTGTACGCCGGGTCGCTGAAGCGGTTTGCCGCCGCCCTCTACGACGGGGGCGCCCTGTCGCCGGAGGACGTGAAGGAGCTGGAGGACTATCTGGACACCCTGAAAAAGGAGGGGTAGTATGGAAAACCTGTTCCTGCGGGTGCTTACCCTGTCGCTGACGGTCTCCCTGGTGCTGCTGCCCCTGCTGGCGCTGGCCCCCCGGCTCCACCACCGCTACGCCGGGCGCACCTTCTATGTGCTGTGGCTGCTGCTGGCCGTCCGGCTGGTGCTGCCGCTCCAGCTCGTTCTGCCGGAGCCGGCGGTGACGGTGGAGCTGCCCCCCTCCCAGGCGGTGACCGTGCCCGCCGCGGTGCGGCCCCGGGCGGAGGCGGCGGTGTCCGATGTTCCCCAATTCGCCGGGGCCGCGGAACCCGCGCCCGCTGCGCCGGAGGCGGTGCGCACCCTCTCCTGGACGCAGCTGGGGGCCTGGCTGTGGCTGGGCGGCATGGCGGCCCTGCTGGTGTATCAGGGGGCGGGCTACGCCCTGGCCCGGCGGAGGCTGCTCCGGGACGCGGAGCCCGGCTCAGAGGAGGAGACCGCCCTCCTGGCGGCCCTGGCCGCCGAGCTGGGGGTGGGGCGGACGCCTCCCCTGCTCCGCACGGCGGACGCGGCCTCCCCCATGGTGCTGGGGCTGGTGCGGCCGGTGCTCCTGCTGCCGGAGGGGACGCTGCCGGCGGAGGAGCTGGAGGTGGTGCTCCGCCACGAGCTCACCCACCTGAAACGGCACGACGTGGCCTATCAGGCCCTTCTGCTCCTGGCCCGCACCGTCCACTGGTTCAACCCCCTGGTGTGGTGGATGGGCCGGGAGGCGGGCCGCAGCCTGGAGCTGTGCTGCGACGACGCGGTGGTGCGGGGGCGGGACGAGGCCTTCCGCCGCCGGTACGGCTCGGTGCTCCTGCGCACCGCCGCCGGGGGGCGGGTGCCCCTGTCCACCCGGCTCGGCGGCGGCAAGGGGCAGCTGAAAGCCCGTCTGGGCAACCTGTTCCGGAAAAAGCGCAACAGCGCCGCCCTGGTGTGCCTTGCCCTGGCCTGCGCCCTGCTGGTCACCTCCCTGGTGGCCTGCGAGCAGGCAAAGCTCACCCCCGAGGAGGCCCTGGACGCCCTGGAGGACAGCATCGCGGTGGAGGGCGACCGCATCTCCTTCACCGTCCCGGAGCACTGCGGCCCGGAGGATCTGTGGGAGATCACTGTCAGCGGCTTGTCGGAGACGGAGGAAGGCGTGGTCAGCCTGCATTACTTTGAGAACGAGGCGTGGAAGGCGGGGCAGGGCTACGCGGTAGGGATGACAACAGAGGTGTGGCAGACAGTCACCGCGCTGACCCTGGAGGCGTACCCGCCCCAGGCCTACGGCACGGGCACTTATACCGCCGCGCGGCTGGGCCGCACCATCGACCTGCTGGCCCTCTGGCGGGCGGCCAACGGCCTGATGACCGGCCAGGAGGCGCTGGATGCCGTGGAGAGAAGCATAGCCTATGAAAACGGGGTATTGACCTTTACATTGCCGGACGGGTATTCGGCGGGGGAGTGGACGATCAACATCTTCGGCTTCGAAAGCAGCTCGGAGATGGTTTCCTATCTGGAGGACACCGACTGGCAGGGGGGAGAGACCTATACCCTGGATTTCACACCGGAGCAGTTGAGGGCGCTCACCGGGCTGTTTATGGACATATATCTCCCGGCGCCGGAGGGGACGGTGGATGAATGGGGCAATGCACTTCTGGGCTACAGCCGAACCCTGGATCTCCGGGAAGCCGCCGGGCAGACGGCGGGCCCCTCCGAGGTTTATGTCAATGAAACCTACGGCTTCTCCCTGACCCTGCCGGAGAGCTGGGCGGAGTACGGGGCTTATCAGGAGCAGGAGGACGGCAGCGTCCTCTTCTACTGCGCGGCCCTGGGGCCGGAGACGGGCGGCATCGCCCAGGTGAGCTTCTTGGACGAACCCCTGGAGGCCGTCACCGGCCGGGGCACCCTGCTGGGCTGGCGGCCTGGGTGCTATGTGTACAGCTATGGCTATCAGGCCCCGCTGCCCGCCCTTCAGCAGGCGGCCCTGGCAGTGCGGGAACAGTACAACATCCTGTACAGTGAGTTCTATGACGGCCTGACTCTGACCTTTGAGAATTAGCCTGTGACTTAGTGGAGCATGAAATAGTTTTTAATATAAGATAAGATAATATAAAAAATAAACAAACGGACAAGCTGCAAACAAGCCTGATTTTAAGCAAACTGCCGTTTTTGTCTGAAGTTTTGACAGGAAGCGGATTTTGTCTATTTCACTTCCGAAGGATGCGCGGTATCATAGCCACAATGAAAGGTATTGCAATGCCGCGAAAGGGGAAAGACAAGATGAAGATTCCTGACAGCCTGAAGCGCTACGGTCTGGCCAAGGTGTTCGACTACCTGGATAAGGATCCCATGAACAACATGGCCAAGGTGATGGAGCTGGTGAACAAGTTTGCCGGCCCTGAGACGCTGGCCACCCAGCGCCAGGCCTTCGACAACGTGATCAACGACGAAAACTCCTGCTGGCATCAGCTGATTGAGAAGGTCTGGACTCAGACGGATCCCAACGTGCTCAAGACCCTGTTCAACAACTTCTTTGTGAACGCCAACCTGGTGGGCTGGCCCAAGCAGGAGGAGATGCGCAAGAAGTACGGCTGCAACATCCCCTGGGCCATTCTGCTGGATCCCACCTCCGCCTGCAACCTGCACTGCACCGGCTGCTGGGCCGCCGAGTACGGCAACAAGCTGAACCTGACCTTTGACGAGATCGACTCCATCATCACCCAGGGCAAGAAGCTGGGCATCTACCTCTATATCTATACCGGCGGCGAGCCCCTGGTACGCAAGAAGGATCTGATCGCCCTGTGCGAGAAGCACAACGACGCAGCCTTCCTGTCCTTCACCAACGCCACCCTGATCGACGAGGAGTTCTGCCAGGACATGCTGCGGGTGGGCAACTTTGTCCCCGCCATCTCCCTGGAGGGCTTTGAGGAGGCCAACGACTCCCGCCGCGGCCAGGGCGTGTACAAGAAGGTCACCGACGCCATGGCCCTGCTGAAGAGCCACCACCTGCCCTTCGGCATCTCCGCCTGCTACACCAGCGTCAACTACAAGGACATCACCAGCGAGGAGTTCTACGACAAGATCATCGATCTGGGCGCCTACTTCATCTGGTTCTTCCACTACATGCCCGTGGGCAACGACGCCGCCCCCGAGCTGATGCCCAACCCCGAGCAGCGGGAGGAGATCTACCACCGCATCCGCGCCATGCGGGAGACCAAGGGCATCTTCGCCATGGACTTCCAGAACGACGCCGAGTACGTGGGCGGGTGCATCGCCGGCGGCCGCCGCTACCTGCACATCAACGCCAACGGCGACGTGGATCCCTGCGTGTTCATCCACTACTCCGACTCCAACATCCGGGAGAAGACCCTGCTGGAGTGCCTCCAGTCCCCCATGTTCATGGCCTACCATGACAACCAGCCCTTCAACGAGAACATGCTCCGTCCCTGCCCCATGCTGGAGAACCCGGAGTTCATCGAGAAGATGGTCAACGAGACCGGCGCCCACTCCACCGATCCCCAGTCCCCCGAGACGGTGGAGCACCTGACCGCCAAGACCCACCCCTACGCCGACAACTGGACGCCCACCGCCGAGAAGCTGTGGAGCCAGTCCCACCCCGGCTGCGGCGGCTGCACCGCCTGCGCCTCTGAGAAGCAGTAAAATATCTGTTGAGCCGCCCGCACGGGTTCCGTGCGGGCGGCTTTTTGTGTCATGAGTGAATAAAAGTCATTGACTTATTTTCACTGACATGGTAAACTGGGGCCGAGGTGAGAACAATGGCGCGTATATCCAAGCCGCCGGAGGTGCGGCGGCAGGAGATTCTGGACACGGCCATGGAGCTGTTCGCGGAAAAGGGGTACGAGGACACCTCCATGGCGGACATCGCCAGGCGCATGGGGGTGGTGCAGGGCCTGTGCTACCGCTACTTTGACTCCAAACGGGTGCTGTTTCAGGAGGCCATGGAGCAGTACGTGAAGGAGTGCTGTGCCGCCGGCCTGCCCATCATCCACGACCGGAGCCGCACCATCCGCCAGCGGCTGGACGCCATGGCGGAGCTGATCCTCCGGATGGAGGACACCGCCCGCCACCGGGCCTTCTACCACCGGCCGGGCAGCCAGTCCTTCCACACGGAGCTCAACCTGCGCATCTGCGAGTACCTGGTGCCCCACGTGGCGGAGGAGCTCTCCGACGCCTGCGCCCGGGGGGAGCTGCGCCTGGAGCACCCGGAGCTGACGGCCAGCTACCTGCTCCACGGGCAGATCGGCCTGCTGGGGGAGAGCGGCACGCCCCTGGAGACCCGGGTGGCGCTGCTCCGCCGCTGCGCCGACCGGATTCTGGCGCCGGAGAACTGAATCCCCCCATCCGCCCCGGCCGGGGAGACCCGCCGGGGCCCTCTCACCTCATGCGAGTGAACTATATTCAATGACTGAAATTCAACGAAGGGATGGACAACCATGCAAGATTACAAGGAGAACTCCCGCCGGGCCTTTGACCGGCAGGCCCCCACCTACGACACCGCCAGCTTCGGCAGCCACGCCCGGGGCCTGTACCCCATCCTGCTCTCCCAGCTGGCCCAGCTCCCCCGCCGCCGGGTGCTGGACGTGGGCTGCGGCACCGGGGAGCTGCTGCGGATGGTGGGGGAGCGGTTCCCGGAGACGACCCGCACCGGGCTGGATCTGTCGGCGGAGATGCTCTCCGTGGCCCGGCACAAGCTGGGGGAGGGGGTGGAGCTGGTGCAGGGGGACGCGGAGCGCCTGCCCTTCGCCGACGGGGCCTTTGACGTGGTGCTCTGCTGCGACTCCTTCCACCACTACCCCAATCCCAGGGTCGTGCTGGCCCAGTTCGCCCGGGTGCTCCAGCCCGGCGGGATCCTGCTGCTGGGGGAGTGTACCGCCCCGGCGGGGGTGCGGGCGGTGACCAACCTGCTGCTCCCCCTGTCCCGGGAGGGGGATGTGCGCATCTACAGCGCCCGGGAGCTGGCGGAGCTGCTGTCCACCGCCTTCCACGGGGCGGAGTGCCGCCGGGCTGGCCCCACCGCCCTGGTGGCCTGGGGGGTAAAATAGCCGGAATTTTGGATAAAAATGGAGAAAATGCCTGTAAATTTCACAATTGTGCGGCGAAAGGAGACGTGATACACTTTTTTTATTCCAAATCCTAGAGCAAAGCGGTGAATTTCCATGGCAATCCACGAAGAATGCGGCGTGTTCGGCGTCTATGACCCGGCCGGCGGCTGCGCCCGCACCACCTATTACGGACTCTACGCCCTCCAGCACCGGGGCCAGGAGGCCTGCGGCATCGCCACCATGCAGGGGCTGGAGCTGCGCTTCCACAAGGATCTGGGCCTGGTGGGGGAGGTGTTCGACGCCCAGAAGCTGGACGAGCTGGGGGGCACCCTGGCGGTGGGCCACGTGCGCTACTCCACCACCGGCGGCGTCCGCCGGGAGAACGCCCAGCCCCTGACCCTGAAGTACGTCAAGGGCACCCTGGCGGTGGCCCACAACGGCAACCTGGTGAACACGGCGGAGCTGCGCACCGCCTTTGAGTACCGGGGAGCCATCTTCCAGACCACCACCGACTCGGAGCTGATCGCCTACGCCATCGCCCAGGAGCGGCTGCGCTGCGGCTCGGCGGAGGAGGCGGTGTGCCAGGCACTGAAGGGCCTGCGGGGGGCCTACTCCCTCATCGTCATGTCCCCCCAGAAGCTCATCGCCGCCCGGGATCCCTGGGGCTTCCGGCCCCTGTGCATGGGCCGCCGGGGGGACGCGGTGGTGTTCGCCTCCGAGACCTGCGCCCTCAACGCGGTGGGGGCAGCCTTCGAGCGGGAGCTGGAGCCCGGCGAGATCGTGGTGGTTCACAACGGGGAGGTGCGCTCCATCAGGGAGAACTGCGCGGCGGCCTCCAGCCACCTGTGCATCTTCGAGTACATCTACTTCGCCCGGCCCGACTCGGTGCTCTGCGGCCAGTCGGTTCACGAGGCCCGGCGCAACGCGGGCCGCTTCCTGGCGAAAGAGCACCCGGTGGAGGCCGACGTGGTGATCGGCGTGCCCGACTCCGGCCTGGACGCCGCCATGGGCTACGCCCAGGAGTCCGGCATCCCCTACGGCGTGGGCCTGGTGAAGAACCGCTACATCGGCCGCACCTTCATCACCCCCGGCCAGCAGAGCCGGGAGCAGGCGGTGCGCATCAAGCTGGGCCCCCTGAAGAGCTGCGTGGAGGGCAAACGGGTGGTGATGATCGACGACTCCATCGTCCGGGGCACCACCTCCCGGCAGATTGTCACCCTCCTGCGGGAGGCCGGGGCCAGGGAGGTGCACATGCGCTCCTCCGCGCCCCCCTTCATCGCTCCCTGCTACTTCGGCACCGACATCCCAGACAAGGACAGCCTGATCGCCTGCCGCTACTCGGTGGAGGAGATCCGGGCGCTGATCGGCGCGGACAGCCTGGGCTTCCTCAGTCTGGAGGCCCTGCACCAGATCGCCCCCGACGCCGCCTGCGGCTTCTGCGACGGCTGCTTCACCGGTGCCTATCCCATTGCCACCTGAGCGTCAAAATGCCCGGACGGATTTCCCGTCCGGGCATTTTTTGCCGGCCGCCTATTCAAACTGGCTGTAGTAGAGGGCGGCGTAGGCTCCGCCCTTGGCCAGCAGGGTCTGGTGGTCGCCCTGCTCGATGATGTTGCCGTGCTCCATGTAGAGGATCAAATCCGCGTCCCGGATGGTGGACAGGCGGTGGGCGATGACGAAGCTGGTGCGTCCGTCCATCAGCTTTTTCATGGCCTTGCCGATCTCCACCTCGGTGCGGGTGTCCACGCTGGAGGTGGCCTCGTCCAGGATGATGATGGGCGGGTCGCACAGGAACACCCGGGCGATGGTGAGCAGCTGCCGCTGCCCGGCGGAGAGGTTGGCGGCATCGTTGTCCAGCACCGTGTCGTAGCCCTGGGGCATGGTGCGGATGAAGTAGTCCACCTTGGCGGCCCTGGCGGCGGCCACAATCTCCTCCCGGGTGGCGTCGGGGCGGCCGTAGGCGATATTCTCCGCCACGGTGCCGCCGAAGAGCCAGGTGTCCTGGAGCACCATGCCGAAGTTGTGCCGCAGGCCGGCGCGGCTCATGGCGGCGGTGGGCACCCCGTCCAGGGTGATCCGGCCGCCATTGACCTCATAGAACCGCATGAGCAGGTTGATCAGGGTGGTCTTGCCCGCGCCGGTGGCCCCCACCACGGCGATCTTCTGGCCGGGCTTTGCCTCAAAGCTGATGTCGTGCATCAGCAGGCGGTCGGGCTCGTAGCCGAAGCTGACGTGCTCGAAGGCCACGCGGCCCACGGCGTTCTCCACCACGGCGGGGGAGGCGGGGTCGGGGATCTCCTCCTCCTCATCCAGCAGCTCGAAGGTGCGCTTGGCGGAGGCAAAGGCGGACTGAAGGGAGTTGATCATATAGGACGCCTCGGTGAGGGGCTCGGCGGTCTGGTTGATATACTGGAAAAAGGCCTGCACCACGCCCACGGTCATGGTGCCGTTGAGCATGGCCCAGCCGGAGATCACGGCGATCACCACCTGGCCCAGCCGGTTGAGCATACGGATGAGGGGGTTGACGCAGAACATCAGGAAGTCGGCCTTCTGGTTGGCGGCCCGGTTGGCCTCGGCGGCCTCGGACACCTTCCGGATGCTGTCGGCCTCGTGGTTGTAGGCCTTGATCACATCCCGGCCGTGGTAGTACTCCTCCACCACGCCGGTGAGGACGGCGATGGTCTCCTGCCGCTGGGCGGCGCAGGCCAGGTTCCTGCGGGCCACCACGTTGGTGATGCCGATGCCGATGACCATGAACACCAGGAAAATGCCGGTGAGGGTCAGGCTGTAGCAGAACATGACGATCAGGGAGCCGATGATGGTGCCCACGGCCACAATCAGCTTGAGCAGGCCGGTCTGGAGCACCTCGGAGATCTTGTCCAGATCGCTGGTGACCCGGCTGAGGATCTCGCCGGCCTTGTTCTGGTCGAAGAAGCGCAGGGGCAGGCGGTTGAGCTTTTGCGCCACCTGGCTGCGCAGGGAGAGCACCAGGCTCTCGGCCACGCTGGCCATCAGATAGGACTGGAGATAGTAGAACAGCCAGGTGAACAGGTACTGGACGGTGAGCTGGGCCATTTCCCGGCCCAGGCCGCCGGCGAAGGTGAAGGCCGCCCCCTCCCGCCAGCAGGCCTGGATGGTCGCCCACAGGTGGTCTATGACAATGGCGCTGTACATGGGGTTCCAGATGGACAGGGCCACATAGATGACGATGGATACGGCCACCACCCCCAGGCGGAGCCGCTGCCCTTTCAGATTGGCAAACAGGCGTACCACGGTGCCCGGCCTCTTTTGAACTTGGGCGCTCATGCTTCCCGGGCCTCCTTTGTCTGGGATTCGTAGATCTCGCGGTAGACCTGGCAGGTCTCCATCAGCTCCTCATGGGTGCCGATGCCCGCCATCTTACCCTCGTGGAGCACCACGATCTGGTGGGCGTGGCGGATGGAGCTGACCCGCTGGGCCACAATCACCACCGCCGCATCCTGTGTCTCGGCCGCCAGGGCGCGCCGCAGGGCGGCGTCGGTCTTGAAGTCCAGGGCGGAGAAGCTGTCGTCAAAGATATACAGCTCCGGGCGCTTCACCAGAGCCCGGGCGATAGACAGCCGCTGCTTCTGGCCGCCGGAGAAGTTGGTGCCCCCCTGGGCCACAAAGGAGTTGAGCCCGTCGGGCAGGGAGCGGATGAAGTCCCCGGCCTGGGCCACGTCGGCGGCGTGCATCAGCTCCTCCTCCGTGGCGTCGGGGCGGCTGTAGCGCAGATTCTCCGCGATGGTGCCGGAGAAGAGCCACGCCTTCTGCTGGACATAGGCCAGGTGAGAGCGCAGGTACTCCTGGGGCATGTCACGGATGTCGGTGCCGTTGAGCTGGATGGAGCCGTCGGTGACATCGTGGAACCGGAGGATCAGGGAGGCCACGGTGGACTTGCCGCTGCCGGTGCCGCCGATGATGGCGGTGGTCTCCCCCCGGCGGCAGACGAAGTCCAGGTGGCTTAGGGTATCCTCCTCCGCATCCTGGAAACGGAAGGACACGTCGCGGAAGGAGAGCACCTCGGCGGGGTGGGACTCCGCCGGGGCCTGGTCGGTAAGATCGGTGATCTCCGGGCTGTGATCCAGCACCAGCCGGACACGCTCGCAGCACTCCAGGGCCCGGGGGAGGATCAGGATCACCAGCTGGGCCATCATCAGGAAGAACATGACCAGGATGGAGTACTCGATGACGGCGGTGATGTCGCCGATCTGGAATTTTCCGGCGGCAATGCGCCCACCGCTGACCCAGTAGACAATCACCACAAAGAAGTTGATACAGAAGAAGGCCAGGCCGTCCAGATTGGCAAAGCGGCGGTTGGCCTTGATGGAGGTGGCCGCGTAGTTGGCAAAGGCGGTGATAAGGCGGCTCTCCTCCCGCGCCTCATTGTTGAAGGCACGCACCACCCGCACGCCGGTGAGATTCTCCAGCAGGATGGTGCTCATCCGATCCAGCAGCTTCTGCAGACGGCGGAACAGGGGAGCGGCCCCCCGGATGATGAAAAAGGCGATGAGCAGGATCAGCACCACCACAGCCAGCAGGATCAGTCCCATCTGGACGTCCAGCCCAAAGGTGAGCCCCAGGGCGATGGCGCAGATGATGGGCACGGGGACGATCATCTGCAGGGTGCTGGTGAGGGCAAACTGGATGGTGGTGATGTCGGAGATGGTGCGGGTGGTGATGGAGGCGGTGCCGAACTGGCGGAAGTCATAGATGGACAGGGCCAGGGATTTGGCGTAGATGGCCTGGCGCATTTCCTTGCCCACCTGGGCGGAGAGGGTGGCGCAGGCGTAGCCTCCCAGGACGGCGCACCCACCCGCGGCCAGGGATACCACCGCCATCTTCACCCCGGTGTGCCATACCGCCTCAAAGGTGGCGCCGGAGGTGCCCAGGTTGAGCATCTCCGCCACCAGGGTGGGGATAAACAGGCCGCCGGTGATCTCCACCACCAGCAGCACCACGGTGAGCAGGGTCAGCTTCCAGTGGGGCCTGAGGAAGCGCAGGATCAGTTTCATGGGGGAATGCTCCTCTCAACAAAAAGGTTTCAGACAGCCGCCGGGGGCCCTGCCCCTGCGGCCGGACTCACGGCTCCGCCGGCGGGCGTGGCTTCGGCGGAACCGTCAGCCGCTCTGCCATGGACGAGCTGAAGCGGCGCAGGAGCCGGATCAGCACCGCCTGCTCCTCCCGGGACAGGGAATCCCAGGCCTCGGCCTCCAGAGCCTCCAGCGGGGCCACGCGCTCCGACACAAAGGCCCGGCCCCGCTCCGTCAGCGCGGCCCGCTTGCTGCGCTGGTTGTGGGCGTAGGGCTCCAGCCGGATCAGCTCCTTCCGGATAAGCAGCTTGAAGGCGGAGTTGACCGTCTGGGGGCTGAGGCTGAACTGCTCGCAGATCTCCCGCTGGGTCTCCGCCCCGTGGCGGACAGCCACCAGGCACCAGAACTCCGCCTCTGACAGGCCGCAGGCCCTGGCCAGCTGGACATAGGCCCGATCCAGCTCCATAAACGCCTCATTCAGGGCGTCCAGGCCGGTATTCTTCTCCCGGCTGTCACACATAGGGATCACCTCAATTATCTGAAATCATATTTTACTAAAACGGACTATCCGAAATAGTACCATAGCTCCCCCGACATGTCAACCCCTGTCTGTACACCCCGCTCCGGCCTTGCAAAGCGGGGGAAAATGGCGTACAATACGAAAAAGTGTGTGCAGAAAGCGGAGAGGGGGAGCAATTACGGCAAATCCGGGACAGAATGACTTCTCCAGAGGTGGGATGGCCCGCAACATCGTCCACATGGCCCTGCCCATGACGGTGGCCCAGCTCATCAACATCCTGTATAACGTGGTGGATCGGATGTATCTGGGCCGCCTGCCCGGCCACCTGGCCCTGACGGGGCTGGGCCTGTGCCTGCCCATCATCTCCATCCTCATGGCCTTTGCCAACCTGTGCGGCATGGGGGGCGCGCCCCTGTGCTCCATCCACCGGGGGAGGGGGGAGAACGGGGAGGCCGAGCGCATCATGGGCAACTCCTTTGCCCTGCTGCTCCTCTTCGGCGCGGGCCTGACGGTGCTGTGCCTGGCGTTCCGGCGGCCCATCCTCTACCTGTTCGGGGCCAGCGACGTGACCTTCCCCTACGCCAACGACTATCTGACCATCTATGTGCTGGGAACGGTCTTTGTCATGATCGGCCTGGGCATGAACCCCTTCATCAACTCCCAGGGGTTCAGCGGCATGGGCATGCTGACGGTGGCCCTGGGGGCGGTGGTGAACATTGTGCTGGATCCCATCTTCATCTTCCTGCTGGGCATGGGGGTGCGGGGGGCCGCCCTGGCCACGGTGATCTCCCAGGCCTGCTCCGCCGTGTGGGTGCTGTGCTTCCTCACCGGCCGGCGGGTGATCCTCCGGCTGCGGCCGGCCGCCCTGCGCCTGCGGTGGGCCCGGGTGCGGCGGATTCTGGCCCTGGGGGCCTCCGGCTTTGCCATGTCCATGACCAACAGCCTGGTGCAGGTGCTGTGCAACGCCTCCCTCCAGGTATACGGCGGCGACCTGTACGTGGGTGTGATGACGGTGATCAACTCCGTCCGGGAGGTGGTCTCCATGCCGGTGCAGGGCATCACCAACGGCTGCCAGCCGGTGCTGGGCTACAACTACGGCGCGGGGGAGTACGGCCGGGTGCGGGAGGGCATCCGGTTCACCACCGTGCTCACCGTGGGCTACTCCCTGGCCGCCTGGGCCCTGGTGATGGCGGTGCCGGAGCTGCTCATCCGTATCTTCAACAGCGAGGCGGATCTGATCGCCGCCGGCATTCCCGCCTTCCGCATCTACTTCGCCGCCTTCTTCTGCATGTCCTTCCAGTTCATCGGCCAGTCGGTGTTTGTGGGGCTGGGGCGCTCCAAAAACGCCGTGTTCTTCTCCCTGCTGCGCAAGGCCTTCATCGTGGCCCCCCTGACCCTGCTGCTGCCCGCCCTGGGCATAGGGGTGAACGGGGTGTTCCTGGCCGAGCCCATCTCCAATGTGCTGGGCGGCCTGGCCTGCATCCTCACCATGTACGCCACGGTGTACCGGCCCCTGGGACGGCAATAGACAAAAACGGGACGCGCTGCATCTGTGCAGCGCGTCCCAGCGTGTCGAAAAAGCGGCAAAGCCGCTTTTTCGAGAAAGATCGCATGGCGGAAGGGGCTCGTTTTCTTGCGAAAAAGTCACCCCTTCCACCATGAGAAGTGTCATTTCCGAGGCGCATGTCCCCGGAAATGACGGATTTTAATTGTATTCCTGCGGCTGTGGCCGCAGGAACTCTGCGAGGCTTCTCCTCACGGAGGTTTCTCGGCAGCCTGCGGGACGCGCTGCACAGGTGCAGCGCGTCCCGTTCGTTCTGCCTGTTATACCGCGGCCAGGGCCTTCCCCAGCTCCCGGCAGGCGTCGGCGGCGTCCCCCTCCGGAGCGCCGCAGGCGATCACCGGCTCGCCCACCAGGCTGCAGCCCGCATCCTCGCAGTCGGCCGCCCAGGTGCGCATCCACTCGCCGTCGCCCCAGCCGTAGGAGCCGAACAGGCCGATGGTCTTGCCGCCCAGGCTGGGCTTGACGGACTCGAACATGGGTTCAAATTCCGCCTCCTCCAGCTGCTCGGCCCCCATGGAGGGGCAGCCGAAGGCCAGGGCGGCGTAGCCCGCCGCCTGGTCGGGGGAGAACTGGTCGGGGGTGAACAGGTCGGCGCTGCCGCCGGCCCCCTCCGCCACCAGGTTTGCCATGGCCTCGGTGTTGCCGGTGCCGCTCCAGTAGACAATTGCAATCTTGCCCATTGTGTGTCATCCTTTCTGAACTGTGATGTTGGCATAAAATCTTGTATCAAGCAGCTACCACGAGCTGAATGATCGGGGTGCCCGCCGCGTACCGGCGGCGGAAGGTCTCGGTGCAGCGGCGGAAGCCCTCAAACCGCCGCCTGGCCGCCTGGGGATCGCTGTAGCACTTCCAGCAGCCGCAGTAGGTGTAGTTCCGCCCCTTGTGGCGGATGAAGCCCTTCACGTCGTCCAGGGGATAGCCCAGGAAGACGCCGATCTCGTGGGGGAACTCCGCCTGGAGACAGAGGCGGGAGGCCAGCTGCCGCAGGCAGTCCCGCAGGCCCGTCCAGGGAGCGTAGCCCATGGAGCGCAGGAACGCCTGGTGGGCCCGGCCCTCCAGCAGCTCCGTCAGCGCCCGCTCCCGGTACAGGTAGAGCAGGTAGGCGCCCGTCCGGCGGCAGCCCCTGAGGATCACCAGCCGCAGGCCGGCGCCCTCCAGTTGGGAGCGGAGGGCGAGAAAGGCGCGGACAAACTCCCGGGTGTCTGCGGGCTGAAAGCGGAACAGGCTGGCGGGCTTGAGGCCCACCAGCGTGGGGGAGCAGTGCTCAATCAGGGCCTGTTCGAGGGTCATGGCTTCATCTCCGTTCGATGGTTAGTATAAGCTAACTATTAAGGTTAGAGCATCGGTTAGCAATTGCTAACCGATGCTCTAACCTTACCATGCTTTTCCGGCGCTGTCAAGCCCCAATTTTCCGTGAAGGCCGCCGGGGTTATGCCCTGGCGGCCTCCGTTGTCCCGGCGCCGGGCAGGAGGACGCGGAAGGTGCTCCCCGCTCCGGGGGTGCTCTCCACCTGGATGCGGCCGCCGCACAGGGAGACGATGCTGTGGACGATGGGCAGGCCCAGGCCGATGCCCCGGCGGGTGTGGGACGGATCGGCCTGGTAATAGCGGTCGAAGATGTGGCTGCGCACCTCGTCGGACATGCCGATGCCGTCGTCGGCAACGGTAAACACCGCCGTGTCCCCCTGCCGCTGCAGCGAAACCCGGATGTGTCCGCCGTTGGGGGTGTATTTGATGGCGTTGCCCACCAGGTTGTTCCACACGTGGGGGAGCAGCTCCACGCTGCCCGTGAACTCCACCGGCGCGATGTCCGCGGTGAGGGTCTGCGCCTTCTCTCTGGCGCTGCCCTCCAGCAGCAGGAGGCAGTGGCTGACCTGCTCGTCCAGCCAGAAGGTCGTCCGGGACACAGGCAGGTTCCCGGTCTCCAGCTTGGTGAGCAGCAGGGCGTCGTTGGCAAGCTCCGCCAGCTGGGTGGATTCGCTGGCGATGATCTGGAGGTACTTCTTCTGCTCCGCCTCGGTAAAGCCGGGCTCCTGGAGCAGCTCGGCAAAGCCGCGGATGGCGGTCAGAGGGGTCTTGAACTCGTGGGTGAAGGTGTTGACATACTCATCCCGCCGGGCGCGGACGTTCTGAAGCTCCTCCGCCATGCGGTTGAAGTCGGCATAGGCCGCGGAAAAGGCGCCGCTCCCCTCAACGGGCAGCCGGACGGACAGATCCCCGTCGATGATGGTCTGGAAGCTGTCCCGGAGCCGGCGGAACCGGCGGTTGAAATACCGCCCCGCCAGCAGGGCCGTCACCGCGCCGAAGGCCGCCGGGACGGCCAGGGCGGCGGCCCAGACGGCGGGCCCCGGGCTGAGCCGGCCCGCCAGCGCCGCGGTCAGGACGCAGAGGGCGGCGGCTCCGGCGGACAGAAGGGCGGACAGGATGATAAAACGCACCAGCAGCCTGAGGCTGCCCAGCTGTGGAGATTCCCGCATCTCTCTCATTCTCCCATCTCTCTCCGGCGGCGGTCAGCCCTGCGAGCGGACAAAGAAGTCGCACCAGGGCCGCAGGGTGCAGCTGGGGCAGTCCGGCTTGCGGGCCATGCAAACCGCCCGGCCGTGGAGAACCATCCGGTGGCAGAAGTCGTTGGACTCCTCCGGCGGCAGGATGGGGCGCAGCTGCTCCTCCACCTTGCCGGGATCCTTGGTGCCGTCGGTGAGGCCCAGCCGGCCGGTGATGCGGATGCAGTGGGTGTCCGCCACCACCACGCCGGGGGTGTGGTACACGTCGCCCAGAATCAGGTTGGCGGTCTTGCGCCCCACGCCGGGGAGCCTGAGCAGCTCCTCCATGGTGTCGGGGACTTTGCCGCCGTACTCGTCCACCAGCATGCGGGCGGCGGCCACGATGTCCCGGGCCTTGGCCCGGAAGAAGCCGGTGGAGCGGATATACTCCTCCACCTCGGTCACGTCGGCCTCCGCCAGGGACTCCAGGGTGGGGAAGCGGGCAAAGAGGGCGGGCGTGACCATGTTGACCCGCTCGTCGGTGCACTGGGCGGCCAGGCGGACGGAGAAGAGCAGCTCATAGGGCTTGGGATATTGCAGGGAGCAGAGGCCGTCGGGGTAGAGCCTTTTCAGCTCCTCCACGATGGCGACGACATCCTCGTGGCTTTTCATCGAATCACCTCTTAGACAATATAGCACAGATTGCGGCAAAAAACGAGAGCCTTTTTTCAGAACGGGAGATTGTAATTCAGAGGCAGATTCTGTATAATGAACGAAACAGGCTAAAAACCCGAGAACCATGAGAGAAAGGTGGAGGCAGATTTGGTCAAGGAGATTATGGAGTTCCTCTCCGGGCAGGATCCGGAGGTGGGCGCCGCCGTCCAGGCAGAGTACGACCGGCAGCGGCGCAACATCGAGCTCATCGCGTCGGAGAACTTTGTCAGCGAGGCGGTGCTGGCCGCGGCGGCCACCGTGCTCACCAACAAGTACGCCGAGGGCTACCCCGGCAAGCGGTACTACGGCGGCTGCCAGTGCGTGGACGTGGTGGAGGACATCGCCCGGCAGCGGGCCTGCGCGCTCTTCGGGGCGGAGCATGCCAACGTGCAGCCCCACAGCGGCGCCAACGCCAACTACGCGGTGTACGCCGCCCTGTGTGACCACGGGGACACGGTGCTGGGCATGGATCTGGCCAACGGCGGCCACCTGACCCACGGCTCCCCGGTGAACTTCTCCGGCAAGAACTACAACATCGTGGCCTACGGTGTCAACGACCAGGGGTATATCGACTACGACCAGGTGCGGGATCTGGCCAAACAGCACAGGCCCCGCATGATCCTGGCCGGCGCCTCCGCCTACCCCCGCACCATCGACTTCAAGACCTTTGCCGACATCGCCCACGAGGTGGGGGCCTACCTGTTTGTGGACATGGCCCACATCGCCGGCCTGGTGGCCGCCGGGCTCCACCCCTCCCCGGTGCCCTACGCCGACGTGGTGACCACCACCACCCACAAGACCCTCCGGGGCCCCCGGGGCGGCATGATCCTCTGCAAGGAGGAGCTGGCCAAGAAGATCGACTCCGCCATCTTCCCCGGCAGCCAGGGCGGCCCTCTGGAGCACATCATCGCCGCCAAGGCCGTGGCCCTGGGGGAGGCCATGAAGCCGGAGTTCAAGACCTATCAGCAGCAGATCGTCAAGAACGCCGCCGCCCTGGCCCGGGCCCTCATGGCCGAGGGCTTCGACCTGGTGAGCGGCGGCACGGACAACCACCTGATGCTGGTGGATCTCCGCCCCGCCCACCTCACCGGCAAGGAGATGGAGAAGCGGCTGGACGAGGTGAACATCACCGTCAACAAGAACGCCATCCCCAACGACCCGGAGAAGCCCTTCGTCACCAGCGGCATCCGGGTGGGCACCCCCGCCGCCACCAGCCGGGGCTTCAAGGAGGAGGACATGGCGGTGATCGCCCGCCTCATGTGGCAGACCGCCACCGGCTTCGAGACCAAGGCCGACGAGATTCGGGCGGAGGTGGCCCGGCTGACGGCCAAGTACCCCCTGTACGAATAAATACCCGATCCAAACAGAGAGGCGCCCTTTTGCGGGGCGCCTCTCTGTTTTATGTAAATGCTATGCAGCCGGCTTATTGTAATGGATTATAAAATCTGGTATACAGAGGATAGCATTAACTGTAATGAAAGGAAGGTATGCTTTGTGAAAAGGAAGAAGTTCCTGGCAAGGGTGCTGTCCCTGTCTCTGGCGCTGCTCCTGTGCACGGGCCTGCTGCCTGGCGCGGCTCTGGCGGCGGAGGGGGAAGTGGACTACTCCAAGATGACGGAGAAGTTCGCCGAGGATACCGGGGAGGCCAAGACCTGGCCCATCTATCAGGACATGGAGAACTGGAACCTCCGAGTCAGCGACGAAGGCCGGAAATATTTCCAGGACAGCGGATGGGAGTATATGCTCTATCCCGCGTTCTACAAGGAAGTTTTCATGCACGGCACCCTGAAGGATCCCTACGATGCCGGCGTGGACATCCCCAGGGGTGCCACAGAGGTTTACGCAGACTACTATTGGATGCTCACGCAGCACTTTGAGGCGGGCCTTAATCTGGTGGAAGACTATGAGAACGACAAGGAGCTGCTCTTTGATTACCTGACCATGCCCTTCCGCTATTATTTTTCCACCTGCGGCTATGCCAAGCGGGTGTATACCGACGAGTACGGCCTGGAAGAGGCGGTATACTCCAAGGGGGACGACCACTTTGTCATCCCCTCCTGGAAAAAGGCCCAGGCGGTGAAGAATGAAAGCGGCGTGGTATATGTGGTTCACTTCAAGTGCCCGGTGGCGGCGGAGACCACTGCCCATACCTTCACCGGGGAGCAGCCCTCTTCCTGGGCCAGGGATCAGGTGGGCCTGGCCATCGACGCGGGCATTGTGCCCCAGTCCCTCCAGTCCCGCTACACCGATACCACCACCCGGGCCGACTTCTGCGCCCTGGTAGTGACCCTGATCGAGAAGTACGCAGGCGAGGAGCTCCCCGCGGAGGAGCCGTTTACCGACACTGATGATCTGAACGTGCGGAAGGCGGCCTGGCTGGGGATCGTCCAGGGTGTGGGCAACGGCGCCTTCAACCCGGACGGAGAGCTCACCCGGGAGCAGGCGGCCACCATGCTGGAGCGGACTTACCGGGCCTCCCTGCGCATCCTGCAGGGGAACGGTACCAGCGGCTTTGCCGATGCCTCCAGCGTCTCCGCCTGGGCGGCCGACGCCGTGGCCAAGATGGAGAACAGCGGTATCATGAACGGGGTGGGCAGCAACCAGTTCAAGCCCCAGGACTCTTACAGCAGAGAGCAGAGCATCATGACCATGTTCCGCCTCTACCGTCTGTTCCTGCCCGCCGAGGGCAGGCCCGCCTATCAGGAGGCGGCCCCCACAGAGGTGGATGCCATGGGGCTGGCCCAGATCGGCCTGGATTATATTTATACCCGGCTGAAGGTGCCCTCCAGCATGGAGGTGCTGCGGATCTGCCATGGCTACTATGACCGTACCGGCCTGTCAGACGCTGTTTTCAGCGATACCGATGAGTATTACGCGGTGAGCATCATGGTGAAGGCCATGAACTCCCTGGGGGGCATGGTGACTGACAGCTATGTGTTCCTCTTTAACCTGACCACCGGCGAGACGGAGTACGACCTCATCCACAGGGCGGAGGACAACATTGACTACGCATGGGGCGCGTCCAAGCTCAACTGGATGGATATCCTGAACGAGGCCCTGCAGCTGGCCGGCGGCGGCCAGCTCAACGAGTTCAGCCGCGAGGAAGTGGATGAATTGGTTCGCCAGGTGATTGAGAAGCACGCATCCTGAACCAGGGAGATCCCGGGACAGACCTCGTGGACTTCCGGGCAGGCACAAAGCCGGACAGAGACGGCGGCGCCCGAGCATCGGGCGCCGCCGTTTTGGGTATGAAGGAAGGCCGCTCAGAACTGGTTCAGCGGCACGGAGCCGTCGTCGGCCCCCTTCTCGATGGCCTTCACCACCGCGTCGTAGCCGTACTTGTCGTTGACCTGGATGTGGAATTTCTCCCCCACCCTGCGGCCCAGCAGGGCCTTCCCCAGGGGGGATTCCTTGCTGATCAGGCCGTGGAGGGCGTCCTGCCGCATGGTGGTGACCACTTGGTAGACCTCCGTGTCCCCCTCGTCCTCCAGAAAGACGGTGACCTTGTCGTAGAGGGCCACCCCGTCGCTCTCCTCCGGCTCGGGGAGCACCACGGCGGTCTTGATCATGTTTTCCAGGAAGCGGATGCGGCTCTCGTTGCGGTTCTTCTCCTGCTTGGCGGCCTTGTACTCGAAATTCTCGCTGAGATCCCCGAAGGCCCGGGCCTCCTTCACCGCCTCCAGCAGCTGGGGCCGGAGCTGAATCCGGCGGTAGTCCAGCTCCTCCCTCATCATCTGAATGTCCTTCTTGGTCAGTTCGTTGTGCATGGCGGAATCCCTCTTGTCCTTGAAGTGATAGGTATATGATAGCACAAAGATGCCGCCGGGGCAAATGGCCCCGGCGGCCTTGGAGTGTCGAAAAAGTGGACGAAGCCACTTTTTCGAGAAAGGCTGCATGGCGGAAGGGACTCGATTTCTTGTGAAATTGTCACCCCTTCCGCCATGAGAAGTGTCATTTCCGACGCGCATGTCGCCGGAAATGACGGATATTGATTTTGTTCCGTCATCATCTCGGCCTAAGAGCCGCCGCAAGCGGCGGTTGGCCTCGAAACGCGCCTGCGGGCGCAGTGCGGATGACGGAACTCTGCGAGGCCTTCTCTTTGGGAGGTTTTTCGACAGTCTGACAGGCCGCCGGGGCAAATGGCCCCGGCGGCTTCTCTGGGTCAATTCACTTATTTGCCCAGCTCCGCGCCGCCCCATTCCACGGCGGTGAAGCCGGTGCGCGCCGGGGCGGTCAGCTCCTGGGCCGGTATCTCCACCGGCTGCTCCAGGCCCTTCCACGTCATGAACACCCGGATCAGGGTGTCGGGGGACGGGTCGATGGTCAGTTCCGCGGCGTCGGTGTAGGCGTCGGTCTGGAAGGAGATCAGGTTGTAGGGGTTGCCCTCCATCCTCGGCAGCCAGTAGATGATGAACTCGTTGGCCTCCCGCTCGGTCAGGCCCAGCCGGGCCAGGGCGTCCTCCAGGAAGGCGGCGGTGTCCTCCCCCGCCACACAGAAGCCGGCGGACAGGTCGAACTGCCGGTCGATGATGCCCTCCCAGAACAGGCAGTAGTAAGTACGGCCGGAGTTCGGGTCGGTGAGGGTGCCGTCGGGGGCGGCGGTCACCGTCCAGCCCTCCCCGTAGTCCGGGTAGGTGGAGGTGAACGTCCCGTCCAGCTCCAGGGTGACGGTCACCTCCGTCTCCTCCTCCGGGTAGAGGTAGATCACCGGCTTGGCGCCTTTGGAGCCGCAGCCGGCCAGGGCGACGGCCAGCAGGGCCGCCAGGGACAGGGTGAGCAGTCTTTTCATCTCATGAGCCTCCTTTTCTCATTCCTATTTGCAATCCTCTTGGATGAAACACAGGGGAAAAGGTACCTGATTTGATCAGTGCCGCCGGAATTTCCGCGCCTCCTCCCCCCGGAGGATGCGGCCCAGGCCCCGGATGTGGCGGGAGAGCATCACCAGGGCCAGGATCAGGGCCAGCAGGCCGGCCTCCCGCCCGTCAAAGGCGAAGGCCGGGGGGACGAACAGGGCGGGGATCACCACCGCCCCCAGGGGCAGCCACCCCGACAGCAGGGTGACCGCCAGCCCGATCAGGCAGGCCAGGGTGCCCCACAGGGGGGAGGAGAGGATCAGGGCGGCGCAGGTGACGGCCACCCCCTTGCCGCCCCGGAAGCGCCGCCAGGCGGGGAAGTTGTGGCCCAGCACCGCCCCCAGGCCGCTCCACAGCCCGACCAGCGCCCCCAGCCCCGGGAACAGCGCCCGGCACAGCAGCCAGGCCAGGGCGGTCTTGGCGATGTCCCCGGCCAGCACCACCGCGCCCCAGCCCTTTCCCAGCTCATGGGCCAGATTTGCCATGCCGGGGTTGCCGGTGCCCAGGTATGCGGCGCTCTTTCCGGTGCAGTGCCGGGCCACCAGCTCGGCGGTGAGAAACCCGCCGCAGACATAGCCCGCCAGCAGGCAGAGCAGACGTTCCATGGCTACCTCCCCGGGCGGTTCTCCCGCAGAAAAACATAAGTGGTGTCGTCGGAGCGCTCCGGGGCATAGGAGTAGCCCATGCGGTCGAAGTCCTTCATGGCCTCCGGCGTCTCCGCGCCCCCCTCGGCCAGGAAGCGCACCATCTCCCCCCGGGCCATCTTCACGTAGACCCCCTTCTCCACCAGCCTATCCCCGTCCAGCTCCCCGAACACCACGTGAATCCACCGCACGGGCGGGGAGACCCAGGGCCGCACCGCCCTGGCGTACTCCTCCGAGGCCAGGTTGACCAGGGTGTCCGTGCCGTCCGCCGTCAGGGCGCGGTAAAGGCCGTCCCCCCAGAAGTCGTAGAGGCTTTTGCAGAAGGGGGTTTTCAGCCTGGCCCCCATCTCCAGCCGGTAGGGGGTCACCCCGTCAAAGGGCCGCAGCACCCCGTACAGGCCGGAGAGGATGCGCAGATGGGTCTCCACGTAGGCAAACTGTGCCTCGGTGAAGAGCTGGGGGGCCATATACTGGTACTGGATGCCGTCATAGGCCAGCAGGGCGGGGGTATTGGCCCGGCCAAAGTCCATTTCCTGATACCGGCGGAAGTTCAGCTCCGCGATGGTGTCGCTGCAGGAGAGCAGCTTTTTCAGGGCTGGGTAGTCCAGCCCTCTCAGCCAGTCCGCCAGCACCCGGGCGTGCTCCAGCAGGGCAGGGACGGACTTGGGGGCCAGGAAGTCCGTATCCGCCCGCATCTTCTTGGCGGGGGAGATGAGCAGCTTCACAGCGGCTTCTGGGGGTGGGCGGCGGCCTGACCGGCCCGGATGGCCTCCCGCTCCCGGCACAGCTCGGCGTGGAGGGCCACGGAGTCCCATTCCCGGTTGGTGGAGGTGAGCACCGCCTTCAGGTGCACCGGGGCCACCTTGTTCCGCCGGAAGGACTGGAGCAGCAGATCCAGCAGGCGGCCGGGGCAGTCGGAGAGCACCATCATCTCGTCGTCAAAGCCCTCTCCGCCATAGGGGGCCTCGGGCTGCTTTCCGGCGGCCAGCTCCCCCAGGGGCAGGCCGTAGGACTCCCTGGGCACCAGGGCGGTGCGCAGGCCCAGGGGCAGGCACAGCCTGCGAATTTTGGCCCCCCGGGGGTTGTCCAGGTTATAGAGGAATACGGTGGGTGTGCTCATGGGTATCGACCTTCCTTTCACCCACCATTCTATCGGGTTTTGCCCCTCCCGTCAACCACCGCTACAGCACGTTTTTCAGGGTGAGCCGCTCCGCCCCGCTGAGCAGCTCCAGCCGCAGCAGCAGCCGGGCGTTGGCGGCGGAGTACTCTCCCCCCTCCCGGCAGTCCAGGTACTCCAGTGCCTCCTGGAACCCGGCGTAGATCAGGTCGGTGTCCGCGTGGCGCAGGAGGATGTGCAGGTAGGTCTCGTGGTTGTTCCACCGCCGGAAGGCCGCCTCCGTGGCGGCCTGGGCCCCCGCCCAGTCCCCCGCCTCCGCCAGGGCCTCCGACTCCTCCAGCGCGGCGGTGAGCTCCCCGGTCAGATGCCCCAGATACCAGGCGTTGGCCAGGGTGGCCCCCAGCAGGGCGCACAGCAAAATGCCCGCGATCCACAGCCGCTTCACCGCTTCCCCTCCTTCTCCGCCAGATAGACCTGGTTCTGCTCGTCCACCGTCAGCAGGAACACGTCGGAGCTGCGGCGCACGTGGTGGGCCCTGAGCTGCCTGTCCAGCCAGGTGTCGTCCAGCCCGCGGCTGTGCAGATTGCGGGTGAGCACCCGGCCGTCGTTGATGATCACCACCGGCAGGCCCCCGTCTTTGGGGTGGAGCTCCATCTGCCTGGCGGTCACCGGCCGCTCCTCCGCCCGAGTGAGGACGGAGATCTGCCCGTTGGTCTCCAGAATGGCGTACTTCACGGTGGTGAGGTCGGTGATCCCCTGCATCCGCAGCTCCTCCATCAGCTCGTCCACGGTGAAGCGGTTCTTCTGCATCTCAAGCTGGTGGAGCTTGCCGTTCTCCACAATGATGCTGGGCTTGCCGCACATCAGGGCCCGGAACCGTACGCTCCTCATGGTGAGCACCGACAGGGCCATGGTGAGGCACAAAAGGGTGAAGATGGGCACGATGCCGGTGAGCAGGGGGATGCCGAAGTCCTGCATGGGCACGGCGGCCAGATCGGCGATCAGCAGGGCCAGCACCAGCTCGGAGGGCTCCAGCTCCCCCACCTGCCGCTTGCCCATGAGGCGGATGCCCGCGATGATGAAGATGTAGAGAATGATGGTGCGCAGAAAGGCGATGACCATGTACGCGGCCTCCCGGATGGTTTCTCCTCTCAGTATGGCCGCGGCTGGGCGGATTATGCGCCCGGACTTGACAGGAGACGTTCTGACGTATATACTTTTTGTGTAAATATGAAAAATATGATTTGGAGGCGGGAACTATGTCCATGCCCAAGGGAAAGCACATCTTCGGCACGGTAAAGGTAGGGGAGCGGGGCCAGATCGTCATCCCCAAGGAGGCCCGGGAGCTCTTTGACATCCGCCCTGGGGACACCCTGCTGGTGCTGGGGGACGAGGAGCAGGGCATCGCCGTGGTCAAGGCCGACGTGATGGAGGAGGTGGCCGTGAAGATCCTCAAGGGGCTGGGCCGGCTCCGGGGAGGGGACGGCCATGAGGCATAGCATTCTGCTCACGGCCCTGCCCCTGTTTCTGGCCCTGGATCTTCTCCTGCCCTTTCTGCTGGCCCCGGCCTGCCCGGGCTACCGCCATACCATGCAGGTCATGAGCGTGCTGGGCAGTGAGAGGGCGCCCCTCCATCTGGTCTATAACCTCTGGCTGATCGTGCTGGGGGTGGTGGTGCTGGCGGGGGCCCTCCGGCTCCGTCCCATGCTGACGGAGGTGTCCGGCGGCCTGGCCTGGGGGCTGACGGCGGTGCTTGCGGTCTATGCCGTGGGCGGCTGCATCCTGTCCGGCTGCTTCCCGGTGGGGGAGACCAAGGAACTGACCACCCTGTCGGCCGGGATTCACGGCTTCGGCTCCGCCATCGGCTTTCTGGCGCTTACCTTTGCCCCGCTGCTGGCGGGGCTGCTCCTGCTCCGGGCCGGACGCGGGGTGCCGGGGGCGGCGTGCCTGCTGTGCTTCGTGCTGACGGCGGGCTTTTTCACCCTGTTCATCCTGGCGGACAAACCGGCCTTTCAGGGGACGGCGGTGGCGCGGGAGGGCCTGTGGCAGCGGCTCTCCCTGTTGTGTATGTACCTGCCCGTCGGGGCACTGAGCCTGTTCTATCGATAACCAATGCAGAAGGAGAAAACCATGACCAAGAAAACCAAGCGAACCCTGGCCCTGGGCCTGGCGGCCGCCGCCGGGGTGACCCTGCTGGCCGGGCTGGACGCCCGGCTGGTGGTGCGTACTTATGTCGTAGAGAGCGAGCAGGTGAGCACGCCGGTGCGGCTGGCGGTGCTCACGGATCTCCACGCCTGCGCCTACGGGGAGGGGCAGAAAAACCTGCTGGACGCGGTGGCGGTGCAGTCCCCGGATCTGGTGCTGCTGTGCGGCGACATCGTGGACGACGATCCCCGGATGCCCGAGGAGCGGGCCCTGACCACGGTGGAGGCCTTGGCGGAGGTGTGGCCGGTGTACTACGTCACCGGCAACCACGAGTTCTGGACGGGGCGGGTGGAGGAGGTCAGGGAACTGCTCCGCGCCCGTGGGGCCGTGGTGCTGGAGGGGGAGAGCGCCGCCGTCACCGCGGCGGGGCAGACCCTCCGCATCGGCGGCATCGACGATCCCAACGTGGGAGAGGAAGCCTGGCGGGAGCAGCTGGAGGCGGTGACCGCCGCCCAGGACGGGGAGGCCTTCTCTATCCTGCTGACCCACCGGCCCGAGCGGGTGGAGGACTATGCCGGCCGGGGCTTCGATCTGGTGCTGGCGGGCCACGCCCACGGGGGCCAGTGGCGGCTGCCGGGGCTGATCAACGGCCTGATCGCCCCCAACCAGGGCCTGTTCCCCCGGTATGCCGGCGGGCGCTATGCGCTGGACGGGGACACCACGATGATTGTCAGCCGGGGGCTGGCCCGGGAGAGCACCCGCATCCCCCGGCTCTTCAACCGGCCGGAGCTGGTGGTGGTGGACATCCTGCCGGAGGGGACTGCCTAAAAAAGCCGGGCAGAGATCAGGGATTCCCGATCTCCGTCCGGCTTTCTCCTCTGTTACAGGGGATAGAGGGCCTTCTCATAGTCCTGAACGTAATAGCGCAGGTTTTTCCGCCCACGCTGCACCACGGTGTGGCCCTCGGCCTCCAGCCTGGCCCGCTGGGCCTCCACGCCGCCGGGGTATTTGGGGTTGAGCTCCCCGCCCGCCTTCAGGGTGCGCCAGTAGGGGATCTTGTCCTCGGAACGCTGATGGCTGGCCCAGGCGGCGATGGAGACAAAGATCCCCGCCGTCATGGGGTCGGTGAAGTCGGCGCCGTTCTCCCGGGCCAGGCAGGCCCGCAGCTCCCCCGTGGTGGTCAGTTTCCCTGCGGGGACGCGGCGCATGAGGGCGTCATAGGCCAGCGGGGGCGCCAGGAGCATCCGGCTCCCCCCATAGGTGCGGATCGTCGCCTCATCGGTGACGGTCTGGATTCTGGGCATCCCGTTGTTCCGGTGCAGCATGGCGTTGAAATCCTTCTTCTCCTCGTTTGCCATGGGTTCCACCTCCTGGGAAAAGCATACCCCATTTTCCCCGCCGACGCAATGGGGCGATCGGGAGAGAAAGACTAAATAAAAATGATCTGGAAAGAAAAATTTTTTGAATTTTTGGGGCGCGCCAGGCGGAAATACCGGCGGAAACGCCCTGCTTTTTGTCCAAAATCCCGGTTTTTCAAAAAGGCGAAAAAGACAGTTGCCAGAGACCTTTTTTTCGGGTATACTCAAAAGGATAATTTGGGAAAGGCGTGATGCGAAAGATGAAGGCGACCTTGATCCTGGAAAACGGGATGCTCTTCACCGGCCGGAGCATCGGTTCCACCGAGGAGCGGGTGTGTGAGATGGTGTTCAACACCTCCATGACCGGCTACCAGGAGATCCTCACCGACCCGTCCTATGCCGGGCAGGGCATTGTGATGAGCTATCCCCTCATCGGCAACTATGGCGTGAACCATGAGGACAACGAGTCCTCCCGTCCCTGGGCGGAGGCGTTTATCGTCCGGCACCTGGCCCGCCGGGGGAGCAATTTCCGCTGCGAGGGCACCCTGGACGACTATTTGAAGGAATTCCATATCACCGGCATCGAGGGCGTTGACACCCGTGCTTTAACCAGAATACTCCGCAGTCAGGGGACCATGAATGGCATGATCACCTGTGCGGAGCATTTTTCTGTCCAGGAGGCGCTCCAGCGCATCCACGCCTACCGGGTGGAGGGCACTGTGGAGAAGGTGACCCGGAAGGAGGCCCAGGTGTACCCCGCCGCGGGGGAACAGCAGCTGCGGGTGGCCCTGATGGACTACGGCGTGAAGGAGAACATGATCCGCTGCCTCCAGAACCGGGGGTGTGAGGTCACCGTGTTCCCCGCCCACACCCCGGCGGACACAATCCTCTCCGGCGGCTTTGACGGGGTGATGCTCTCCAACGGCCCCGGCGACCCGGCGGACAACACGGAGATCATCAAAGAGGTTCGGAAACTCTACGACTCCGACCTGCCCCTCTTCGCCGTCTGCCTGGGGCACCAGCTGCTGGCCCTGGCCACCGGGGCGGAGACCCGCAAGATGCGCTTCGGCCACCGGGGGGGCAACCACCCGGTGAAGGATCTGGAGCACGGCCGGGCCTACATCACCAGCCAAAACCACGGCTACGTGGTCACCGCCGAGAGCGTGGATCCGGCGGTGGCGGAGGTGTCCCACGTCAACGTGAACGAGGGCAGCGTGGAGGGCCTGAAGTACAGGCGGCCCAACTGCTTCACCGTCCAGTTCCACCCGGAGGCATCCCCCGGCCCCATGGACACCGAGTACCTGTTCGACCGCTTTGTGGACAACATGAAGGGAGGGCGCGCCCATGCCTAAGAATCCGAATATCAAGAAGGTGCTGGTGCTGGGCTCCGGCCCCATCGTCATCGGCCAGGCCGCCGAGTTCGACTACGCCGGCACCCAGGCCTGCCGCGCCCTGAAGGAGGAGGGCGTGGAGGTGGTGCTGGTCAACTCCAACCCCGCCACCATCATGACCGACAAGGACATCGCCGACCATGTGTATATCGAGCCGCTGAACCTGGCCAGCGTGGAGCAGGTGATCGCCAAGGAGCGGCCCGACTCCATCCTGCCCACCCTGGGCGGCCAGACCGGCCTGAACCTGGCCATGAACCTGTATGAGCAGGGGATTCTGGACCAGTACGGCGTCCGCCTGCTGGGCACCAGCCCCGAGTCCATCCGCAAGGCGGAGGATCGCCAGGGCTTCAAGGACGCCATGGAGGCCATTGGCCAGCCCTGCGTCACCTCCGACGTGGTGGAGAGCGTGGAGGACGCGGTGGCCTTCGCCGCCTCCATCGGCTACCCCGTCATCGTCCGCCCGGCCTACACCCTGGGCGGCACCGGCGGCGGCATCGCCTATGACGAGTGGTCTCTGCGGGAGATCGCCGACCGGGGCATCCACCTGAGCCGGGTGGGACAGGTGCTCATCGAGCGGTGCATCTCCGGCTGGAAGGAGATCGAGTTCGAGGTTATGCGGGACTCCGCCGGCAACGTGATCCAGATCTGCTCCATGGAGAACATCGACCCCGTGGGCGTCCACACAGGCGACTCCATCGTGGTGGCCCCCACCCAGACCCTGGCCAACCGGGAGTACCAGATGCTCCGCTCCGCCTCCCTGAACATCATCTCCGCCCTGGAGATCGAGGGCGGCTGCAACGTGCAGCTGGCCCTCAACCCCGACTCCTTCGAGTACGCGGTGATCGAGGTCAATCCCCGTGTGTCCCGCTCCTCCGCCCTGGCCTCCAAGGCCACGGGCTACCCCATCGCCAAGGTGGCCGCCAAGGTGGCCCTGGGCTACACCCTGGACGAGATCCCCAACGCGGTGACCGGCAAGACCACCGCCTGCTTCGAGCCCACCCTGGACTACTGCGTGCTGAAAATCCCCCGCCTGCCCTTCGACAAGTTCACCACCGCCAGCCGCACCCTGGGCACCCAGATGAAGGCCACCGGCGAGGTCATGGCCATCGGCAACTCCTTCGAGGGGGCGCTGATGAAGGCCATCCGCTCCCTGGAGCTGCCCGTCAAATCCCTCCGCCTGCCCGGGCTGGATCAGCTCTACACCGAGGAGATCGAGGATCGCCTGGTGAACATCGACGACCAGCGGCTCTTCGTGGTGGCCGAGGCCCTGCGCCGGGGCTTCTCCCCGGAGAAGATCAACAAGATCACCAAGTATGACCTGTGGTTCCTGGATCGCTTCAAGAACATCGTGGACATGGAGGATCGCCTGGATCACGGCCACTTGGACGCCGACACCCTGCGCCAGGCCAAGGAGATGGGCTTCTCCGACGCCTGGATCGCCGCCCTGTCCGGGAAGGAGCGCACCGAGATCAAGGCCCTGCGGGAGGGCTTCGGCATCCGCCCGGCCTTCAAGATGGTGGACACCTGCGCCGCCGAGTTCGAGGCCCAGACCCCCTACTACTACTCCACCTACGACACGGAGAACGAAGCCTACGAGGAGCTGCAGCTTCCCGCCGTAGGGGAGCTGGCCCCCCACGTGCCCGAGGCGCCCTGGCTCTCCGCCGCCCCCGCCCAGGCCCACCGGACGGAGGGGGGAGAGGAGAAAAAGAAGGTGCTGGTGCTGGGCTCCGGCCCCATCCGCATCGGCCAGGGCATCGAGTTTGACTACTGCTCCGTCCACTCCGTCTGGGCCTTCAAGCGCCTGGGCTATGAGACCATCATCATCAACAACAACCCGGAGACCGTGTCCACCGACTTCGACGTGGCCGACAAGCTGTACTTCGAGCCCCTGACCGCCGAGGATGTGGAGGCCGTGGTGGAGCTGGAGAAGCCCTGGGGCGCGGTGGTGCAGTTCGGCGGCCAGACCGCCATCAAGCTGGCCCAGGCCCTCACCGACATGGGCGTGCCCATCCTGGGCACCCCCGCCGACGGCGTGGACGCCGCCGAGGATCGGGAGCGGTTCGACGAGATTCTGAACCAGTGCGGCATCCCCCGGGCCGCCGGCCGCACGGTGTTCACCACCGAGCAGGCCCTCAGCGCCGCCCACGAGGTGGGCTACCCCGTGCTGGTGCGCCCCTCCTACGTGCTGGGCGGCCAGGGCATGGAGATCGCCTACAACGACCGGAACATCATCGAGTTCATGCGCATCATCAACCAGGTGGAGCAGGAGCACCCCATCCTGGTGGACAAGTACCTCATGGGCCGCGAGGTGGAGGTGGACGGCGTCTTTGACGGCGAGGATCTCCTGATCCCCGGCATCATGGAGCACATTGAGCGGGCGGGCGTCCACTCCGGCGACAGTATCTCGGTCTATCCCCCCATCCACATCGAGGACAAGCACAAGCAGACCATCCTCAAGTATACCTACCAGCTCTCCAAGGCCCTGGGGGTGATCGGCCTGGTGAACATCCAGTTTGTCATCTACGACGACACGGTGTACGTCATCGAGGTCAACCCCCGCTCCTCCCGCACCATTCCCTATATCTCCAAGGTCACCGGCGTGCCCATCATCGACCTGGCCACCAAGGTGATGCTGGGCCAGAAATTAAAGGATCTGGGCTACGGCACGGGCATCTATCCGGAGGCCAGCTACTACGCGGTGAAGATGCCGGTGTTCTCCTTCGAGAAGCTCACCGACGTGGACACCGGCCTGGGCCCGGAGATGAAGTCCACCGGCGAGTGCCTGGGCCTGGCCGAGTCCTTCCCCCAGGCCCTGCTGAAGGCCTTCAAGGGCGCCAACCTGAAGGCCCCCAAGAAGGGCGGCCGGATGATCATCACCGTCAAGGACGAGGACAAGGAGGAGATCGTGGGCATTGCCCGGGGCTTCTACGACATGGGCATCGAGATCCTGGCCACCAGCGGCACCTGCAAGGTGCTCAACGAGGCGGGTATCCCTGCCCGCTGGGTGGCCCGCGTCTCCGAGGCCCACCCCAACATTCTGGACATGATCGCCTCCGGCACGGTGGATCTGGTGATCAACACCCCCACCCGGGGCCGCCGCCACGATACCGACGGCTTCAAGATCCGCCGCTCCACCGTGGAGCACTCCGTGGCCTGCGTCACCGCCATCGACACCGCCCGGGCCATGCTCACTGTCCGGGCCCAGGGCCGGGCCTCCGACCTGCGCCCCATCGACATCACCACTATTTGAGGGAACCTTTTCCCGCCGGTTTCGTCCAAAGGGCATCGGAACCAGGGGAGGAATCCGCTGTGAGAAAGCGGCTTTCCCTGACCCTGGCGGCCCTGCTGGCCGCCGCCCCGGCACGCCCCAGCTTCACCGCTGCGGAGTGGGGCGGCGCGGAGCTGACGGAATCGGAGAACGAATAAAAAGCCGCCGGATCCGGCCGGATCCGGCGGCTTTCTGATGAGAGGGTGCAAAAGATGGAAACGTACGCGGGGCCGCGGGAATATCAATATGATACGCTCCGCTTTCTGCTGATCGCGCTGGTGGTGCTGGGGCACCTGCTGGAGCTGGCGGAGGGGTTCCCCACCGGGAGCTCCTCTACGCGGTGATCTACTCCTTCCACATGCCGGCGTTCCTGTTCCTGAGCGGGATGTTCGCCCGGTTCGACCGCATCCACTATATCTTCGGCCTGGCCCTGCCCTATCTGCTCCTCCAGACGCTGTACACCTCCTTT
This sequence comes from Flavonifractor sp. An10, assembly GCF_002161215.1. GTDB lineage: Bacteria > Bacillota > Clostridia > Oscillospirales > Oscillospiraceae > Flavonifractor > Flavonifractor avistercoris. The sequence goes on along the minus strand of NZ_NFMB01000005.1, from coordinate 227,874 downwards.
GTGCACGCGCTGGGGGATCCCTATGTGCATGTGGAGTTTTCCCGGCCCCAGCGGCTGCTCATCATGTGCTGCGCGGCCAGCGCGGTCTTCCTCCTGTTTGTTGTGGCGGCCCCCCGCATGAAACGCCGGCTCCCGCTCCTCACCACCCTGGGGCAGAACAGCCTGTCCATCTACCTGCTGCACGGCTTTCTCATCCAGCTGCTCCGCCTCAAATTTCCTTGGCTGCTCTCCGGCACGTGGCAGGTGTTGGCGGTGTGGGGGCTGATTCTGCTGGCTCTGGGAAACCCAGCTGTCGGGCGCTGTGTCCGCTTCCTGTTTCAGGCGGGCTGGTACCGCCGGCTCTCCGGGCGGCTGGAGGAGCGGCGGCGGGCGCGCGCCGGGGCCGGATCGGGAGGGCATATTGTGTAGACTTTAAGAAGGGACCGCCCGACTGCCCTCTTGACATTTTTCCCGATTTTGCATATACTAGGTGCGATATACAGCGACGATGGGAAGGAGTACGCGCCCCTTCTGACACAGAGAGACGCCGGTCGGTGGAAGGCGTTTCAGAGCGGCGCGGAAGGTGATCCCGGAGCTCCGGGCCTGAACGGCAAGTAGGGCCCGGCGGGTTCTCCCGTTAGCGAGACAAGAGTGCCCCTGTGGATACACGGGGGAATTCAGGTGGTACCGCGGATTTTCATGGAAATGAGATTCGCCCTGAGCAAAACGCTCGGGGCGATTTTTTTGCCCCGAAAAGGAGTGTCAGAACCAGATGAAAAAAGAACTGCCCAAGGTCTATGAACCCAAGGAGGTGGAGGGCCGCATCTACCAGATGTGGGAGGAGCACGGCTGCTTCGAGGGCCACCGCGACCCGGACAAGAAGCCCTTCACCATCGTCATGCCGCCCCCCAACGTCACCGGCCAGCTCCACATGGGCCACGCCATGGACTCCACCCTCCAGGACATCCTGATCCGCTTCAAGCGGATGCAGGGCTACGCCGCCCTGTGGGTGCCCGGCACCGACCACGCCGGCATCGCCACCCAGATCAAGGTGGAGGAGGAGCTGCGCAAGAAGGAGGGCCTGTCCCGCTACGACCTGGGCCGGGAGAAGTTCCTGGAGCGGGTGTGGGACTGGAAGCGGCAGTACGGCAACCGCATTGTGGAGCAGCAGAAGAAGCTGGGCGCCTCCTGCGACTGGAGCCGGGCCCGGTTCACCATGGACGAGGGCCTTTCCAAGGCCGTCCGCCACGTGTTCGTGTCCCTGTACAACAAGGGCCTCATTTACAAGGGCTCCCGCATCATCAACTGGTGCCCCCACTGCGTCACCGCCCTGTCCGACGCGGAGGTGGAGTACCAGGACAAGCCCGGCCACCTGTGGCACATCCGCTACCCCATCCAGGGGGAGGAGGGCCGCTACGTGGTGGTGGCCACCACCCGGCCGGAGACCATGCTGGGCGACACCGGCGTGGCCGTCAACCCCAATGACGAGCGGTACAAGGACATCGTGGGCAAGAAGTGCATCCTGCCCCTGGTGGGCCGTGAGATGCCCATCGTGGCCGACGAGTACGTGGACATGGAGTTCGGCACCGGCTGCGTGAAGATGACCCCCGCCCACGACCCCAACGACTTCGAGGTGGGCCTGCGGCAGCACCTGGACACCATCCGCGTCCTGGACGACAACGGAAAGGTGGTGGAGGGCTACGGCCGCTACTCCGGCATGGATCGCTATGAGGCCCGCAAGGCCATTGTGGCCGATCTGGAGGAACAGGGCTATCTGGTGAAGGTGGAGGATCACCAGCACAATGTGGGCACCTGCTACCGCTGCCACAACGATGTGGAGCCCCTGATCTCCGCCCAGTGGTTCGTGAAGATGGAGCCTTTGGCCCGCGAGGCCCTGCGGGTGGTCAACGACGGGGAGGTCAAGTTCGTCCCCGACCGCTTCGCCAAGATCTACACCAACTGGATGGAGAACGTCCACGACTGGTGCATCTCCCGGCAGCTTTGGTGGGGCCACCAGATCCCCGCCTGGACTTGCCAGGACTGCGGGGGCCTCACCGTCAGCGAGACCGACCCCACCGAGTGCGAGCACTGCCACTCCCATAACATCGTCCAGGAGGAGGACGTGCTGGATACCTGGTTCTCCTCCGCCCTGTGGCCCTTCTCCACCCTGGGCTGGCCGGAGGAGACCGAGGATCTCAAGTATTTCTACCCCACCGACGTGCTGGTCACCGGCTACGACATCATCTTCTTCTGGGTGGCCCGGATGATCTTCTCCGGCTGTGAGCACACCGGCAAGCCCCCCTTCCACACCGTGTTCATCCACGGCCTGGTGCGGGACGACAAGGGCCGCAAGATGTCCAAGTCCCTGGGCAACGGCATCGACCCCCTGGACATGATCGACCAGTACGGCTGCGATGCCCTGCGCTTCAACCTGGTCACCGGCAACTCCCCCGGAAACGACATGCGCTTCTACACCGAGCGGTGCGAGGCCATGCGCAACTTCGCCAACAAGATCTGGAACGCCTCCCGCTTCCTGATGATGAACCTGACCATCGACCGGTGTGAGCTGCCGGAGAAGCTGGAGCTGGAGGACAAGTGGATCCTGTCCAAGCTCAACTCCGTCATCCCCCAGGTCACGGAGAACATGGATCGCTACGAGCTGGGCGTGGCCGCCCAGAAGGTGTACGACTTTATCTGGGACGATTACTGCGACTGGTATATCGAGCTGACCAAGACCCGCCTCCAGGGGGAGGACGAGGACAGCAAGATCCGCGCCCAGCAGGTGCTGTGCTACGTGCTCACCGAGACCCTCAAGCTGCTCCACCCCTTCATGCCCTTTATCACCGAGGAGATCTGGCAGGCCCTGCCCCACCAGGGCGACTACCTGATGCTCCAGCAGTGGCCGGAGCACCGGGCCGGGCTGGACTTCCCCCAGGAGGAGAAGGCCATGGAGCTGATCATGGACGCCATCCGGGGCGTGCGGGCCAGAAGGGCGGAGATGAACGTGCCCCCGTCCAGGAAGGCCCAGCTCACCGTCTCCACCCTGGAGCGGGACGTGTTCACCCAGGGCATCCCCTTCCTCAAGCGCCTGGCCTACGCCAGCGACGTGACCGTGGTGGGGGTGGCCGACGCGGGCAGCGACGAGGCCATGACCGCCCAGGGCATGGTCACCGTCACCACCCACGCCGCCCGGATCTTCATGCCCCTGGCGGAGCTGGTGGATCTGGAGAAGGAGAAGGCCCGCATCCAGAAGGAGCTGGACAAGAACCGCAAGGAGCTGGACAAGCTGGAGACCAAGCTCCAGAATCCCGGCTTTGTGAACAAGGCCCCTGCCCAGGTGGTGGAGGCCGAGAAGGAGCGGGCGGAGAAGCTCCGCGCCCTGATCGCCAAGCTGGAGGAGTCCGCCGCGGCCCTGGCATAACCGGCAGTTCCCCCCGCGGAAGCGCCGCCATCCACAAAGGCAGGCGGCGCTTCCGCTTCTTTTTTGTTGGATTTTGTAACGCATCTGTAGTTGTAGAATGGGCCGGAAGCGGATAAAATAGAAGAAAAACGGATACCTGAGGAAAGGGGGCCGGGCCCGATGAAAAGACTGCTGCCGCTGCTGGCGGTTCTGCTGGTGCTGACCAGCTGCTCCAGCCGGGAGATGACCGAGCCGGCGGACACGGCGGAGCCGGAGCGCCCGGAGACGCCCCAGGTTCAGGACACGCCGGTTCAGACGGTCACCCCGTCGGCCGCGCCGGCGGAGAGCGCCTCCCCCGCGCCGGCGGAGAGTGAGCCGGTGCTGGTGGAGCCGGTGCCCATGCCCACCCCCACGCCGACGGCCGCGCCGGAGCTTGCGGAGGGCCCCACGGACGAGGAGATCCTGGCCGCCTATCAGATGGCGGAGGAGGCCTACGGCTGGTTCGTCCTGGCCCCGCCGGAGCTGGATCGGACGGAGCAGCGCACGGTGGGGGAGCTCACCTACTGCCGGGTGGACGACCCGCGCTTCTCCAACCTGGCGGAGCTGCGGGGCTACCTGAAAACCCTGTTCTCCGACACGCTGGTGGATCAGCTGCTGCCCATCGACGGCACCCAGTATGTGGAGCTGGACGGCGTCCTCTATACGATTGACGGGGGACGGGGCGCCGACATAACCAAAGGGGAGGAGACCGTCCAGGTGCTCCGGGACGAGGCGCCCGCCCGGTACACCGTCCGGGTGACGGTGGAGGTGCTGGATCCGGAGCAGGACTATGCCGTGACCGGCACGGAGGAGCACGACTTCCTCTATGAGCAGGTGGGCGACCAGTGGATCTTCACCACCTTTTCCGCCGTTCGATAGCACTCGACGGCATCCGCAAAGGAAATATGCTACCATCGCAGTATACCAAATTCTGGTATACTGCGATTTTTTCGTCTACGAGGAGGGACAAGCCATGGCAGTGACGTGCACCGGCGAGGGGCGGGTGCTCCGCGCCGCCCTCAGCGGCGAGGTGGATCACCACGGCGCCCGCGCCATCATGGAGGAGTTGAACCGCCAGATCGACCTGGAGCTCCCCCGGGAGCTGACCATCGATCTTGAGGGCGTGACATTTATGGACAGCTCGGGCATCGCCGTACTGCTGCGGGCCTGGCGCCGGGTGGGGGAGCTGGGGGGCAGCGTGCAGGTGGTCAACGTGCCCGCCCAGGCGGCCAAGGTGCTGAAGACGGCGGGGCTGGACAAGCTCATGAAGTTTGCATGACAGGAATAGGGGAGGAATTACATAATGAAACCGATCAACGAGGCGGCGGTGAGCTTTCTCAGCCGCTCATCCAACGAGGGCTTTGCCCGCACCGCGGCGGCCTGCTTTGCCGCCCAGCTGGATCCCACCCTGGAGGAGATCAACGACATCAAGACCGCGGTGAGCGAGGCGGTGACCAACTGCATCGTCCACGCCTACCCCGACCGGCTGGGGCGGGTGTCCCTGCGCCTGCGCCTGTTTGAGGACAACAGCCTGGAGATCCAGGTGAAGGACTGGGGCGTGGGCATCGCCGACGTGGAGGAGGCCCGCCGGCCCATGTTCACCACCGGCAGCGCCGAGCGCAGCGGCATGGGCTTCACCATCATGGAGAGCTTCATGGACGCGGTGAAGGTGCGCTCCCGGCCGGGGAAGGGCACGGTGGTCACCCTCCGCCGGAAGCTCTCCCGACGGATGGGGGCGGCCGTGTGAGCGTGGCGGACACCCCCGGCCTGCTGGAGGAGGCCAGAAGGGGGGACAACGAGGCCTGCACCCGGCTCATCGAGGAGAACGCGGGGCTGATCTGGAGCATTGTGCGCCGCTACTACGGCCGGGGGGCGGAGCCGGAGGATCTGTACCAGCTGGGGTGCCTGGGGTTCCTGAAAGCGGTGCGGGGCTTCGACCCCGCCTTCGGGTGCCAGTTCTCCACCTATGCCGTGCCCAAGATCGCCGGGGAGATCCGCCGCTTCCTCCGGGACGACGGGGCGGTGAAGGTGAGCCGGGGCCTCAAGGAGCGGGCGGGAACCATCCGGCAGGCCCGGGACAGGCTCTCCGCCCGGCTGGGGCGGGAGCCCGCCCTCAGCGAGCTGGCGGCGGAGACCGGCCTGTCGGTGGAGGAGATCGCCGCCGCCGAGGAGGCCAGCCTGCCCGTGGCCTCCCTCCAGATGGAGACCGGCGACGGCTTCACCCTGGAGAGCGTGCTGGGCGACGGGGGCATGGAGGAGGCCGTCGTGGAGCGGGAGGCCCTCCGCGCCGCCATCGCCTCCCTGCCCGACCGGGAGCGGCAGGTGATCCTCCTGCGCTACTACAAAGGGCTCACCCAGGATCGGGCGGCCAGGGTGCTGGGAGTCTCCCAGGTGCAGGTGTCCCGCATCGAGCGGAAGGCCATGGAGCACCTGCGGCACAAACTGAGCGAGTAAGCGCCCGCCCCCGCCCTAATCCTCCCCGCCCCAGAGGTGCTCCAGCCGTCCCAGCTCCATCCCCAACTGGAGGCCCAGGAGGAAGGCCGCGTCCCCCTTCTGCCGGACGAGCTCATCACAGGCGTCCAGCAGGGCCAGGGCCTCCCGGTTCTCTCCCGGATGCGCCGCGCAGAGCCGCTCCCACTTGCCGTCCATATCCCGCTGGGCCTCCTCGTAGGGGGCCCAGCGGGATATTTTTTCGTCCAGAAGCCGATCCTCTGTCTGGATCAAAAGGTCAAAGGAGTTGTTCATATGATTCACCTCAAACCAGTTATAGCACATTGCAATAAGTGCTGTCAACGGGTATATTGCAGAAAGCAATAATTTACACGTATTGCTGTACGCTATATAATAAAAAGGAGGTGGGACGTTTGAGAGACTACAAGGCTTTGATCCGTCAGAAACGGCAGGAAAAGGGCATCAGCCAGAATCAGCTGGCCAAGCTGGTGGGGATCTCCCAGCCCTATATGAACCAGATTGAGACCGGCGTACGGAATCCCACACTGCCCACCCTGATGAAGATCTGCGAGATCCTGGACATCTCCCTGTTTGGAAAAGAGGATGAGGAAACCGGGTAGCTTTTTGCTGACAAAGCGGGTATGATAAACCCAGCAAATCAAAGGCAAGGAAGTTGAAACAGATGGCAGACATTCTCTACATTGTCGTCCCCTGCTACAATGAGGAGGCGGTGCTGCCCGAGACCGCCAGGCGTCTGCGGGCCAAGCTGGAATCCCTGACTGCATCGGAAAAGATCTCGAAGAAGAGCCGGGTGCTCTTTGTCAACGACGGCTCCAGGGACAGCACCTGGAGCATCATCGAAAAGCTCCATGGGGAGTGCCCCCTGTTCAGCGGCGTGAATCTGAGCCGCAACCGGGGCCACCAGAACGCCCTGCTGGCGGGCCTGATGACCGCCAAAGAGCGGTGCGACATGGCCATCTCCATGGACGCCGATCTCCAGGACGACATCGACGCGGTGGACGCCATGGTGGAGCAGTACTACGACGGCTGCGACATCGTCTACGGCGTGCGCTCCTCCCGGCAGAAGGACACCTTCTTCAAGCGCTTCACCGCCGAGGCCTTTTACCGCCTGATGAACTTCATGGGGGCGGAGACGGTGTTCAACCACGCCGACTACCGCCTCATGTCCAAGCGGGCCCTGGAGGGCCTGTCCCAGTTCAAGGAGGTCAACCTGTTCCTCCGGGGCATCGTGCCCATGATCGGCTACACCACCGGCGCGGTGGCCTATGAGCGGGGGGAGCGGTTTGCCGGCGAGAGCAAGTACCCCCTGAAAAAGATGCTCTCCTTCGCCATGGAGGGCATCACCTCCCTGTCCACCAAGCCCATCCGGTACATCACCATGCTGGGCTTCCTGATCTTCCTGGTGAGCATCCTGATGCTGATCTACTCCGTCGTCCGCTGGGCCACCGGGGACACCATCATTGGCTGGGCCAGCGTGATCTGCTCGGTGTGGGCCATCGGCGGGCTGATCCTCCTGTCCCTGGGCGTGATCGGCGAGTATATCGGCAAGATCTACCTGGAGACCAAGGGGCGGCCCCGCTTCCTGATCCGGGAGGTACTGGAGGACACGGACGATGGCCAAGCTGATTGACAAGAGCATCCCCAAGTTCCTGCTGGTGGGGGTGGGCAACACCCTGCTGTCCATGGTGCTCATGTTCCTGCTGGAGGGGCTGGGCTACTGGCCCTCCACCGCCATCGCCTATGTGGCCGGCGCGGTGATGAGCTTTTTCCTCAACCGGCACTTCACCTTCCGGAGTGAGGAGACCTTCCTCCGCTCGGCAGTGAAATTTGCCGTCAATGTGGCGGTGTGCTACGTGGTGGCCTACGCCCTGGCCCAGCCCATTGCGGAGTGGGTGCTGGGCCGCACGGCCATCTCTCCCCTGTGGCAGGAGCGGCTCACTAAGCTGGGCGGCATGGCCCTGTATACCATTCTCAACTACTTCGGCCAGCGGTTCTTCGCGTTCCAGAAGAAGGCGTAGGGCGGGGGCTTGCCCCCGCCGCGCGTCCCCGTAAACAACAACACACGGCCCTCCCAACCCGGAAGCGGGCGGGAGGGCCGTATCTGGTTTTTGGAGGGGTTATGGACTATATTCCGGCCAAGCAGATCCTGATCCGAAACAAGAGCACGGCCTGGTTCGGCACCGACCACACGGTGAACCTGTACCGGGGCTGCCCCCACGGCTGTATCTACTGTGACAGCCGCAGCGACTGCTACCGCATTGAGGACTTCGGCCGGGTGCGGGCCAAGGAGAACGCCCTGCCCCTGCTGCGGGACGAGCTGGCGCGGAAGGTGCGCCCCGGCTTTGTGGGGCTGGGCTCCATGAGCGACCCGTACAACCCCTTCGAGAAGGAGCTCCAGCTCACTCGCCACGCCCTGGAGCTGCTAGACGCCTACGGCTTCGGGGCGGCCATCGCCACCAAGAGCGACCTCATTACCCGGGACATGGACGTGCTCCGGTGCATGAAGGCCCATGTGCCGGTGCTGTGCAAAATCACGGTCACCACCACGGACGAGGCTCTGGCCGCCAAGGTGGAGCCAAACGCCCCCTCTCCCGCCCGCCGGCTGGCGGCGGTGAAGGAGCTGTCCCGGGCGGGCATCTTCGCGGGGCTCCTGCTCATGCCGGTGCTCCCCTTCCTGGAGGACAGCGCGGAAAACGTGCTGGCGGTGGCGGAGGCCGCGGCGGAGGCGGGGGCCCGGTTTGTGTACCCGGCCTTCGGCATGACCCTGCGGGACAGCCAGCGGGCATACTACTACCGGGCGCTGGAGCGGCACTTCCCCGGCCTGCCGGAGCGGTATCAGCGGCAGTACGGCCCCCGCTATGAGTGCCCCAGCCCCCGGGCCGGGGAGCTGTGGGAGCAATTCTCCCGCCGGTGCGGGGAGCTGGGCCTGCTCTGCCGCATGAAGGACATCACCGCCGCCTGCCAGCGCGGCTACGCCGACCGGCAGCTGTCCTTCTTCTGACTGCCGGCTACTTCAGGGCGTTGGCCACCCGATCCAGGGTGGCGGTGTGGTTCTGATCCAGCAGGTGGGTGTAGATCTTGCCGGTGGTGGCGGGGGTGGAGTGGCCCAGGGCCTTGCCGATGTCGAACAGGGGCGCGCCCTGGGCGGAGGCCACGGTGGCGAAGGTGTGCCGCAGGCCGTGGAGGGTGATCTTGGGCAGGTGGTTGGCCCGGATGAACCGGGTGAAGGCCAGGGACACCGCGTTGGGGGAGTAGGGAAAGCCCTTGGCGTCCACCGCCACCATGCCGGTGTCCGGCCAGGCGTCTCCTAGGGCCAGCTTGCGCTCGGCCTGCCGGGCCCGCTCCCGGCGGAGCAGGCGGCACAACTCGTCGCTCAGGTGGAGGATGCGGTTGGAGGAGCGGTTCTTGGTCTCCTTCTGGACGATCTCCGCCCCGGCGGCGGTGCGGGCCTCCTTGATGTGGAGCTTGCGCAGCTCCAGATCCACGCTGCTCCACCGCAGGCCGCAGATCTCCTCCCGCCGCAGGCCCAGGCTGCCCGCCAGCTTGACGATCAGCTCCAGCCAGTGGCCCTCCACCAGGCCGAAGAGCCGCTTGAGCTCCGCCGGGCTGTAGAACCGGGCCTCCTTGGGGATGACCCGGGGGGGCTCCACCCGCTCCGTGGGGCAGCGGAGGAGGATGTCCTGCCGCACCGCCACGTGGAGGGCGCAGGAGAGCAGGTCGTGGTGGCGCCGCACCGTGTTGGCCGTCAGGCCCTTGTCCCGCATGAGCATGGTGTAGTACTGCTGGAGATGCTGGGGGGTCAGCTTCTGGATGGGGATGTCCCCCAGGGCCTCGGACAGGTGATTCTCGATGATCTTCCGGTAGCCGTAGATGGTGGTCACCGCCCGGTTGGGCTGGATCACCTCCTCCATCCAGTAGTCCAGCCACTGGTTCAGGGTCATGGAGCGGGGCGCCACGGTCTGGTAGGTGTCCTGCTCGGTCTGGAAGTCCCGCAGGGCACGGCGGGCCAGCAGGAGGGAGGGATAGGTCTTGTACTTCTTCACCCGCTTTCCCGTCTCGTCCACCCCATAATCCATGAACACGTAATACTTGCGCCGCGTGTCGTCATAGGAGATGTTGGTTTCAATTTTTTTCCTTGCCATACTGTTTTCCCTCTCTTTCGACAAATCTGGAAGTCCACAGTATCACAACAAAACGCGGACGAACAGAGGAAAAGCCCCATTTCAGCCTTAATTTGTGCTGAAATGGGGCTTTTTATACAGATTCCCAGGAAAATAAGGGGGGTTATCCGCCCGCCACGGCCTCGGCCACCCGGATGCCGCCCCCCACAGAGCACCTTGGGGTGCTCTGTGGGGCCCCCAAGGGGATTTCAACTGCCTGGGGCAAGTGAATTGTCCCAGGCATCAAGGTTTTCGCCAGAGGCGAAAACGCTTGTACGGCGCAAAGCGCCGCCCCGCCCTGCGGGGCCCCGGCGAGGGGGTTATCCGCCCGCCACGGCTTCGGCCACCCGGATGCCGTCTACCGCCGCTGAAGTAATACCTCCGGCATAACCGGCCCCCAGATCCCATTCGGCCAGGGGCCGAATGGGTGCCCTGGGGAAGATTTGACATGCTCGGGCGGAGTGAATCCGCCCTGCGCCAAGGTTTTCGCCAGAGGCGAAAACGCTTGTACGGCGCAAAGCGCCGCCCCGCGTTGCGGGGCCCCGGCGAGGGGGTTATCTGGCCGCCACGGCCTCGGCGACCCGGATGCCGTCTACCGCCGCTGAAGTAATACCTCCGGCATAACCGGCCCCCAGATCCCATTCGGCCAGGGGCCGAATGGGTGCCCTGGGGAAGATTTGACATGCTCGGGCGGAGTGAATCCGCCCTGCGCCAAGGTTTTCGCCAGAGGCGAAAACGCTTGTACGGCGCAAAGCGCCGCCCCGCGTTGCGGGGCCCCGGCGAGGGGGCTATCCGCCCGCCACGGCCTCGGCCACACGAATACCGTCCACGGCGGCTGAAGTAATACCTCCGGCATATCCGGCCCCCTCGCCGCAGGGGTAGAGGCCGCGGACGGGGGACTGGCAGTCCTCCCCCCGGAGGATGCGTACCGGAGAGGAGGAGCGGGTCTCCACGCCGGTGAGAAGGGCGCCGGGGTGGGCGAACCCACGGAGCTTCCTGTCAAAGAGGGGCAGGGCGCCCCGCAGGGTGTCGGTCACATAGTCCGGCAGGCAGAGATCCAGGGATGCAGGGGTGACGCCGGGCCGGTAGGTGGGCGCCACATCCCCCAGGGACTTGGAGGGCCGCCCCGCCAGGAAGTCGCCCACAGTCTGGGCCGGGGCCCGGAAGCCGCCGCCCCCCAGGGCGAAGGCGGCCTCCTCCCACCGGCGCTGGAACTCCACCCCGGCCAGGGGGTGCGCGGAGCCGAAGTCGGCGGGCTCCACCCCCACCAGAAAGCCGCCGTTGATATTGGCTCCGTCCCGGGCACGCAGGCTCATGCCGTTGGTCACTAGCCGGCCCTCCTCCGAGGCGGCGGCCACCACCTGCCCGCCGGGGCACACGCAGAAGGTGAAGGCGCTGCGGCCGCCGGGCAGGTGACAGGCCAGCTTGTAGTCCGCCGCCGGAAGGCGTTCCCACGCCGGGCCGAACTGGGCCTCCGACACGGCGGACTGACTGTGCTCAATGCGCACCCCGATGGCGAAGGGCTTGGGAGCCATGGGCACCCCGGCGTCCAGCAGCATCCGAAAGGTGTCCCGGGCGGAGTGGCCGGGAGAGAGCACCAGCGCGTCGCAGGGCAGGGGGTAGGCCCCGCCGGGGCCCTCCACGGTCAGCCCGGCCAGCGCCCCGCTGCGGATGTCCAGCCCCGCCAGCTTATGGCCGAAGCGCACGTCGCAGCCCAGGGAGAGCAGTTCCTCCCGCAGGCGGCGCACCACCTCCCGCAGCACGTCGGTGCCGATGTGGGGCTTGTGCTGGTAGAGGATGTCCGCCGGGGCCCCCGCCTCCACCAGGGTGCGGAACACGGTGGAAATGCGGGGGTCGTGGGTGCCGGTGGTCAGCTTGCCGTCGGAGAAGGTGCCCGCGCCCCCCTCTCCGAACTGTACGTTGGAGGAGGGATCCAGCACGCCGGTGGCCCAGAATTGTTCCACGTCCTTCGTGCGCTCCTCCACCGGGCGGCCCCGCTCCAGCACGATGGGGGGCAGGCCGTTCCGGGCCAGGAACAGGGCGGCGAACAACCCCGCCGGGCCCATCCCCGCCACCACCGGCGGCAGGGTGGAGCGCCGCCCCACCGCCGGGAACACATAGGGCCGGGGCGGCAGGCAGGGGCTCACCCGCCTATCCCGGCAGCGGGCCAGCAGCTTTTCCTCTCCCTCCACCACGGCCCGGACGGTGCAGACGTAGTGGACGTCGCTCTTCTTCCGGGCGTCGATGGACAGCCGCACCAGCTCCAGGGACTGGAGCTGCTCCGGGCGGATGCCCAGCAGCTTGGCCGCCCGCTTTTCCAGCTGGGCGGGGAAGCCCTCCACGGGCAGGGGCATGTTCTGAATTTGCAACATGGGTGCGGCCTCCGTTTCAGTCGAGTGAGCGTAAATCAGGATAACGCCGCGCCCGGCACGGCGGATTGCAGACAGAGATAGACAGTGCGTCCATTATAGCAGAAGATCGGGAAGGAGAACAGCCTGAAACGGAAAAATCCTCTGTTTGGTAGAGAAACAGGCCGGAAAGGCGGGGCCCCGGTGGCCGGCGCAAAAAGGGGACGCGGCCTTGCCGCGTCCCCCTGGAAAGCTGGTGCGTGTTTTGCAAGTGTTCTTAGTAGCTGACGCCCTGCCAGATCATGGCGTCGGCCGTCCCAAAACGCCCCGCATTTTGGGAACCCTGCTGAATTTGACATGCTCGGGCGGAATGAATCCGCCCTGCGCCGAGGTTTTCGCCTCCGGCGAAAACGCTCGCACGGCGCTTGCGCGCCGCCCCATCTGGGATGGGGCCCCGGTGGCCGACGCAAAAAGGGGACGCGGCTCTGCCGCGTCCCCCTGGAAGTCTGGTATATTGCTATCTGTGTCCCTTAATAGGAGACGCCCTGCCAGATCATGGCGTCGGCCACCTTGAGGAAGCCGGCGATGTTGGCGCCCGCCACCAGGTTGCCGGGCATGCCGTACTCCTCGGCGGCCTTGGCGGCGTTGTGGTAGATGCTGGTCATGATGCCGTGGAGCTTCTGGTCAACCTCCTCGAAAGACCAGCTCAGGCGCATGGAGTTCTGGCTCATCTCCAGGCCGGAGGTGGCCACGCCGCCGGCGTTGGACGCCTTGGCGGGGGCGAAGAGGACGCCGTGCTCCTGGAAATAGGCCACAGCCTCGGGGGTGGAGGGCATGTTGGCGCCCTCGGCCACGGCGAAGCAGCCGTGCTCCACCAGGGCCTTGGCCCCCTCCAGGGGCAGCTCGTTCTGGGTGGCGCAGGGCAGGGCGATGCCGCAGGGGACGCTCCAGATGCCCTGGCAGCCCTCCACGTACTTGGCGGTGGGCACGTAGTCCAGGTAGGTCTTGATGCGCGCGCGCTTGACCTCCTTGATCTCCTGGATGATCTTGTAATCGATGCCGTTCTCGTCTACAATGTAACCGTTGGAGTCGCTCATGGCGATGACCTTGCCGCCCAGCTGGGTGGCCTTCTGGTTGGCATAGATGGCCACGTTGCCGGAGCCGGAGATCACCACGCTCTGGCCCTGGAAGGACTTGCCGGCGGCCTTCATCATCTCGTCGGCAAAGTAGCACAGGCCGTAGCCGGTGGCCTCGGTGCGCACCAGGGAGCCGCCGTAGCTCAGGCCCTTGCCGGTGAGCACGCCGTTGAACTCGTTGCGGATGCGCTTGTACTGGCCGAACAGGTAGCCGATCTCCCGGGCGCCCACGCCGATGTCGCCGGCGGGCACGTCGGTGTCGGGGCCAATGTGGCGCTGCAGCTCGGTCATGAAGGACTGGCAGAAGCGCATGACCTCATTGCTGCTCTTGCCCTTGGGATCGAAGTCGGAGCCGCCCTTGCCGCCGCCCATGGGCAGGCCGGTGAGGGAGTTCTTGAAGATCTGCTCAAAGCCCAGGAACTTGATGATGGACAGGTTGACGGAGGGGTGGAACCGCAGACCGCCCTTGGAGGGGCCGATGGCGGTGGAGAACTGCACCCGGTAGCCCCGGTTGACCTGCACCTTGCCCTGGTCGTCCACCCAGGAGATGCGGAACAGCAGGCTGCGCTCCGGCTCCACAATCCGGTCAATGACGCCGGAACGGACGATGTCGGGCCGCTGCTCGGCCACAGGCTGGAGGGACTCCAGCACCTCGCCCACGGCCTGGAGGAACTCAGGCTCGTGGGAGTTCTTCCGGCAGACCTCCTCATACACGCCCTGGAGGTACGAATTGGTAAACGTAAATGCCATGTTGCCAAACCCCTTTGCTTGGCGGCCCGCGTGGATCTGCGGGCCGGAGAATGTTTTTGTGGAGGCAGCTTTGCGATCCACTCTGCCATAGTGAAGTCTATTATAACCAGTTTGCCCACAAAATGCAAGTAAAAAATTCGTAATTGCAAAAATGAAGGAAAAACCGGCGCGTCTATCGGTTGATTTGCAAAAAAAGAAAGATGTCATTCATTTTGCGGCGGAGGTGTAACCTTTTGGCCGCCGGGACGTTGTAGGGGTGAAGGGGGGAGGAGTATGGAGCCCAGATCGCTGGAGGAGCTGTACCGGCGCTATGCCGGGGAGTTGTATCTCTACGCCTACTCCCTCTGCCAGAACCGGGCCCGGGCCCAGGATCTGACGGCGGAGGCCTTCTGCCGGGCCCTCCTCTCCCTGGAGGGGGAGGGGGTGCAGTGGCGGGGCTGGCTGTTCAAGGTGTGCCGCAACCTGTGGCTGGACGAGCTCCGCCGGGGGAAGTACCTGGCCCCGGAGCCCCCCGATCCCGAGCGGCTGCCGGCGGAGGGGGACATCCTGGAGGAGCTCATCCGCCAGGAGACCCGCCGCACGGTGTATCAGGCGGTGCAGGCCCTTTCCCCGGCGGATCGGGAGGTGATCACCCTCTATTATTATGGTGAGCTCTCCCTGAAAGAGGTGGGGGCGGCCATGGGCATCTCCCCCGGGGCGGCCCGCACCCTGCTGTGCCGGGCGCGGAAGAAACTGAAGACCAGATTGGAGGGACAGCTATGACATTCCGGGAGCTGCTGGAGAAATATCGGGCCGGGCAGGCCAGCGAGGAAGAGCGGGCCCTGGTGGAGGCGGAGCTGGAGAAGAGCGAGGCCATCGCCGACTACCTGGCGGAGCAGGTGGAGGACGAGCTGGGGACGGCGGAGACCCAGGCCCCCGCCGGGGAGGTGCGGCACATTCAGAAGAAGATGAACCGCCGCCTGCGGCGGACGGCGGCGTGGGCGGCCTGCATCGTGCTGGCTGTGCTGCTGGGGGTGCGCTTTGTGGCCAGCCCCCTGGTGGCGTCGCTGTACTATCAGCCCAACGAGAAGGGGTTCGGGACGAGCATCGAGGGGGAGCCGGACACCGAGTGCGAGGCCATCGCCCTGGATCTCACCGCCCTGTACAGCCTGACCGCCCCGGGGAACACCGTGAACAGCGTCACCGCCCGGCCGGAGGGCTTTGGCCGCTACATCCTCACCTACGAGCTGCGGGACTGGCTCACCGGGGAGACGGATCAGATCAGCGGAACCCTGGACGCTTCCCAGACCGGGGGCTGGGTGCGCACCTTCGGCAGCAACTTTGCCCTGGCCACCATGGAGAGCATCGCAGACTGGGGGAACCTAGCGGACAGCAGCAACGGGCAGGCCGCGGCGGACTATCTGGCGGAGCTGCCCCCCACCTCCTACGTGGCCGCCTGGCTCCACTTCCCGGAGGATCTGAGCACCCAGGAGCTCTTCGCCCTGGAGGAGCGGTACGCCTGGAAGGAGGGCTTTACCTTCCTGTGGGCGGGCGTGCGCAGCGGCGAGGAGCTGCTGCCCGGCCTGGTGGGCTTCACCATGTCCGGCGCGCCCTTCAACAGCATCGCCCCCAGCTGGGAGGACTACCCCATGTTCAACTGGTACCAGATGCGGGCGGAGGGGAAGTACTACAGCGGGGCCGCCTATGCGCAGCACTTCCTGAGCATGCTGTCCTTCATCGCCGGCCGGCCCCAGGCGGAGAACGCCCTGGCCTGGGGGCAGAATTTCTCCGCCGTGCTGGACTACGTGGAGGAGCACGGCGTCCAGGTATGCGGCGTGCTGGTGTACGCCGAGGCGCCGGATCTGGTGCAGATGTGGGAGCGGGGCGACATTGACGGCATCTCCATCTCCACCGTGCTGCCCTACCGATATTCCGCCGAGGGCGGGCAGTACTCCTGGTAAAATCCGCTTTGACGAACCGGCCGGTTTGTATTATAATAGAAGTAGGATAGGAGGTGTCCTTATGAAGCACGTTGTCATCACCATCGGCCGGGAATATGGTTCCGGCGGGCGGCTCATCGCCAAGAAGCTGTCGGAGGAGCTGGGCATCACCTTCTACGACAAGGAGCTCATCGCGGCGGTGGCCAAAAAGACCGGCTTCTCGGAGAATTTTATCCGGGATACGGAGCATCAGCGCCCTACCAACAGCTTCCTGTACGACCTCTATACCGCGGTACAGACTCCCTCAGTGCCTGATCAGGTGTTTGTCGCCCAGGCCAAAGTGATCAAGGAGGCGGCGGCCAAGGAGTCCTGCGTCATTGTGGGACGGTGCGCCGACTACATTCTGCGGGACGATCCCTGCCTGCTGAGCGTGTTTGTCCACGCCCCCCTGGACGAGCGGGTGCGCCGTGCCCGGGTGGAGTACGGCGTGGAGCAGGCCAACCTGGAGAGCTTTGTGATCCGCCAGGACAAGGCCCGCGCCTCCTACTACAACTATTTCGCCAACGGCCGGTGGGGACAGAGCCGGGAGTACGATCTGTGCGTCAACAGCACCATCGGCATCGATGCCTGCGTGACGATCATCAAGGCCGCCGCCCAGGCAATAGCCGGGGTGTAAGGCCGTGCCCTACCTGTCCATCAAGTGCTATCCCAGGGATGAGGCGGCCAGGCGGGCCGCGGTGGAGCGGCTGAACCAGGCCCTGATGGAGGTCTGGGGCTGCGCCCCAGAGGACATCACCATCTCTCTGGAGGAGGTGGCCCCGGAGGACTGGGACGACCGGGTGGAGCGGCCGGAAATCCGCGCCCGCCTGGATACTGTATGGATCCTGGACGGAGAAAAACGATATCCCCCGGGAAAATAGAACAGCAGCACGGCGGAGGCCTCTGGCCTCCGCCGTTTTTATACCGGACAGCTTCCAATGCAAGGGAAATAAAAAAGGATGACCACACCGAAGGTGTGGTCATCCCAGCCTGTCGAGGAACCCGGTCTACAGTTTATGCGTAGGCCGGGTTTCTGGCGCAAGGTGTGCAGAGCAGGATACAATGAATGGGAAAAGCTTCTCCCTCCACAGCCAATTGGCCGGTTTTTTGAGGTTCATGGCAGCAAATTTAAGCTTCACCCAGTTGGTAACCTGGGCCAAGCCTCAGAAACCAGCGATATACAGTATTGAGGGAGACCTCCTCCGCCGTCCGCCGCAGGGACGCCAGCCCGTACAGATGCTGGATCAGCACCATCTTGAACAGCACCACGGGGTCTGCGCTCGGCCTGCCATTTCCTCACAATACAGCGGCTCCACCATTTCATACAGCCGGCTGAAATCCACCGCTTGATCGATCTTTCTCAGCAGATGATCCTGCGGGACTAAGCTGTCTATCCCCACGATCTCGATCACGTCCCGATCCATTTTCCCTCGTTCCAGCATCTTTCATCCCTCCCTCCTCCCCATTTTACCTCATACTTAAGAAATAGCTCAGCTTTTACTGAACTTTTTCAGCAGGCTGCGGCGGGCCCAACGGGCCTGCCGCAGCTTTTCCAACCGGCATATTCTCCACACAAAACACAAAATTCCTCCCCGGTATCTCCACACAGGCCCGGTATCCTGTTCCCAGATCCCAAGAAGAAAGGATGCCGGAACATGCAAATTTCTCTGCAAGAGCTGACCATGACCTACCCCAGCGGCAAGAGGGCCCTCCAGGGCGTGAACCTGGAGCTGGACAGTCCCAGCCTGGTGGGCCTGCTGGGCCCCAACGGGGCGGGCAAGTCCACCCTGATGAAGCTGCTGGTGGCGGGTCTGCTGCCCACCGGGGGCGCCGTCCGGGTGGACGGGGAGCCCCTGCTCCGCCGGGAGCGGGCCCTCAAGGCCCGCCTGGGCTACCTGCCCCAGGACTTCGGCCTGTACGACGAGCTGACGGTGACGGAGTTTCTGGACTACATGGCGGCCCTGAAGGGCCTGCAGGACAGCAGAGCCGCCATCCAAAGCGCCATTGAGGAGGTGCACCTGGAGGAAAAGGCAAGGGCCAAAATCCGCACCCTCTCCGGCGGCCAGCGCCAGCGGGTGGGCATCGCCCAGGCCCTGCTGGGGGAGCCGGAGCTGCTGATCTTCGACGAGCCCACGGTGGGCCTGGATCCGGAGGAGCGGATCCACTTCCGCAACCTGTTCTCCCGGCTGGCCCAGAGGCGGCTGGTGCTCCTGTCCACCCACATCATCGAGGACGTGCAGTCGGTGTGCTCCCGCCTGCTGGTGCTCCACCGGGGGAAGCTCCGCTTCGACGGCCCGCCGGAGGAGCTGATCCGGGCGGCGGAGGGCCACGTGGGCACCTTTGACGAGACCGGCGGCGAGCGGGAGGAGGGCCTGCACATCACGGCCCGGGTGAACACCGCCCGGGGGGTGGCCTGCCGGGCGGTGGCGGAGGCGCTGCCGCCCTACGTCCAGCCGGCGGAGCCCACCCTGGAGGACGCCTACCTCTATCTGATCTCCGGGGAGGGCGAGGCATGAACGTCCTGACTCTGACCGCGCGGGAGCTGGGGCGGCTGCTGCGGGGGCGGCTCACCTGGCTGGTGCTGGCCCTCACCGCCCTCTCTCCCGCGGCGGGGCTGACGGTGCTCCGCTTCACCGCCTCCGAAACCATGCTCTCCCGCTGTGTGGCCGACCCGGCCCTGGCCGCCGGGGTGCTGGGCGGCCTGCTCTTCGCCCTGCTCACCCTGTGGGACAGCGCCCGGGCCTCGAAAAGCCGGGTGGAGGTGCTCACCGACGCGGCGGTGTCCCCCCTGACCGCCGCCCTGGCCCGGCTGGCCGCCCTGTTGGTGACGGCGGCCCTGGCCCTGGTGCTCACAACCCTGGCCTGGCTGCCCTGGACGGCGTACACCGTGGGCGCCGTCTTTGACGGGCTGGACTACCTGCTGGCCTACGGCATCCTCATGGGCCTGGCCCTCCCCCTGTGCATCCTGCTGGCCGGGGCGGCGTGGCAGTTCACCCGCCGCTTTGACCTGTCCCTGGTGCTTGTGGCCGTCCTGGCGGCCCTGAGCCTCACCGTGTGGCGGGGGGAGTGGCAGCTGTGCTGGCTCAACCCCTGCGTGTGGGCCCTGTCCGACGACTTCTCCAACTTCCGCGTCCTCCGCTCCGCCGCCTACATGCGCCTCACCTGGCTGCTGGGCCTGGCGGGGGTGTGGGCCCTGTCCTGGCTGTGCATCCGGCGATACGGCAAGGGGCCGCTGGGCTCCCTGGCCCGCTCCGCCCGGCGGGTGTACCGGCCCCTGCTGGCCCTGGCCCTGCTGCTGTGCTGCGGCTGGAGCTATGCCGCCCAGCCCTTCATCGACCGCAGCAACCCGGATCTGACGGTGATGTCCTTCTTTGAGATCCCCTATCTGGAGGGGGTCACCTTTGTCAGCCGCACCGCCCAGGTGTTTCCGGACACCAAGGCCGGCACGGTGTCCGGCCGGGCCTCCTTCCGGTTTGAAAACACCTCCGGACAGGAGCAGAAGGTGGCCTTCGGCGTCAACCCGGGCTACACCGTCTCCGACGTGCGGGCCAACGGCGTGGACGTGCCCTTCACGGTGAGCGCCTACCAGGAGTACAACGAGGCCCTGCTGGAGGTGACCATCCCAGCCGACGGGGAGGTGGAGCTGACCATGGCCTACCGGGGCTATCCCCAGGAGAGCATCCCCACCATGCAGGGGGGCAAGGAGCTCAGCGCCGAGTACCTCTGCCTGGAGAATTCCGCCCTGTCCCCCCGGCTGATGAACGTGCTGCCCGGGGAGGACGGCTACCCCGCCGCCATCGAGATCACCCTGCCGGAGGCCATGACGGTGATCCCCTTCGGCTCCAGCGAGGCGGAGATCATCGCGGAGCATGACAACGGCACCCGAACCTGGCGCTATGAGGACAACGGCACCGGCGGCATCCTCTACGCCGGCGACTACGTCCGGGAGGACATGGAGGCCGGCGGCATCCACATCCAGTTCTACTACGGCCGCAAGCACCAGGCCGTCATGGAGGCCGTGGGGGCGGCGGACGCGGTGCAGGCGGTGGTGGACTACTGCACCCAGCACTACGGCCCCCTGTCCTTCGGCGCGGGGGAGAGCCTCAAGCTGATCCAGAGCCGGGTGGCCGGCGGCGGCTACGCCGCGGACGGCGCCAGCCTGCTGGACGAGGCGGGCTTCACCATCGCCAACCTGGCCGACGGGGCCAAGGGCGCCGCCGCCGGCGAGGTGTTCATCCACGAGCTGGTGCACCAGTGGTGGGGCCTGGGCAACATGTTCGATACCGCCGACCCCTCCAGCCCCTGGTCGGCGGAGGGCCTGACGGTGTACACCACCTACCGCATCGCCAAGGAGCTCTACGGCGAGGACTACGCCGTGGAAAACTATGTCGACCAGTGGCGGGCGGCGGTGGACGACTACTACCTCAACTTCTACGTCCGCTGCCCGGAGTACCTGGACGCCCTGCCGGAGGCGGAGCGGCTGGCCATCTCCAACGCCCTGTCCGGCATGCGGCAGTACAGCGAGATGCCCCTGAAAATCCTGAAAGCCCAGGAGCTGGTGGGGGGCGAGGAGGCCATGGACGAGATTTTGAAGGGCCTGTTCACCCGGGAGCTGGATCCCATGTACCCCTATCTGACCTACCAGGAGTTTTTGGATGCCTGCGGGCTGACGGAGGAGGACTTGAGCCTTGACTAAGATTTTTTCCTGTGAGTGCAGGCGGCTGCTCTGCAACAAGTTTTTCATCGGCCTGCTGGCGGTGCTGCTGTTCTACGCCGGGCAGGTGTTCTACCTGGCGGTGCTCCCCGGCGTGGCCCACACCGCCCCCTTCTCCCCCTGGAGCTTTGGGGTGTATCTGGGCCGGCTGCTGCCCCTCCTGTGGGTGGGGGCCCTGTTCTTCCTCACCTTCTTCACCTCGGCCCGGGAGCGGCGGGCGGCGGTGCTCACCGCCGCCACCCCCGCCGACCCCCGGCGGTACGCCCTGACCCGGTGCGCCGCCGCCCTGGTGGGGACAGCCCTGCTCTGCCTGGCGGCGCTGGCCCTGGCGGCGGTATGCTATGCCCGTCTCTTCGGCTGGTACGGCTGGGACACTCTGGTTCTGCCAACCCTGGTGACCCTGGCGCCGCCCCTGGTGTTCGCCCTGGGCAGCGGCTGGCGGCTGGGGGAGGTGCGGCCCTGGCTGCTCTATGTGTGGATGGCCTTCCCCTTTGTGCTCTCCGCCCTGCCCCTGCCCCAGGCCCTGGGCCTGTGGGACGGCAGCTTCTTTGCCGGCTATCCCCTGACCCTGGACGCCCTGGATCCCGCCTTTTCCATGCCCGCCTCCGCGTGGCTGGCCCAGGGGCTCACCCTGGCGCTGGGGCTGCTCCTGCTGGCCCTGCCATCCCGGAAACAGGGGGTATAACCGCCCCCGCTCCGGCGCACACTGTGGATATGCCGAGTTTGGGAGGGATGCCGGATGGAGCAAAAACACAGACTGCCGGGGGCATGTTCCGCCGGGTGCAGCGCCATCGCCTGGGAGACGGCGGACGGCAGGCACCTGTTTGGGCGGAACTTTGACTACAACCGGGTGGCGGCGGACAGCAAAGTCACCTGCTTCCCGCCGGGCACGGAGCTCTGCACCCGTGGCACCGGCCTGGACGACAGCCGGGATCCCGCCGCCCGCCGCCGGGCGGACTACGGGGCGGTGGGCATGGGCACCACGGTGCTGGGCGCCACGCCGGTGCTCTACGAGGGCCTCAACGAGAGGGGGCTCATGGGGGCGCAGCTCTACTACCGGGGCTATGCCCGCTATCCGGACAGGCCTGCGGGCGGGAGGCTGCCCCTCCAGCCCCCCTTCCTGGTGACCCTCTGCCTGGCCTGCTGCGCCACGGTGGAGGAGGCGGCCCGCCTGCTGACGGAGGAGGTCTCCCTGGTGGGGGAGCCTCTGCTGGGCGCCGTGCCGCCCCTCCACTGGATGTTCTCCGACCGGACGGGGGACAGCCTGGTGGTGGAGCCGGACGTGGACGGCCTGCACCTCTACCGGAACACGGTGGGGGTGATGACCAACAGCCCGCCCTACCCCTGGCACCGGGCCAACCTGCTCAACTACGCCCACCTGCGCCCCCTGGACTACGGCGCCCGGGACTGGGGCGGGGAGCGGCTGGAGCCCTGCTTCTCCGGCACCGGGGCCGCCGGTCTGCCCGGCGGCTGGTCGTCCCCCGCCCGCTTTGTCCGCCTGGCCTTTCTGCGGCAGTGCGCCGGGAAGGGGAGGGACGAGGCGGAGGGGGTCGCCCTGCTGTTCCGCCTGCTCCACAGCGCCGCCTTCCCTCTGGGGGCGGTGGAGCTGACCGACCCGGGGGAGGACACCGACTATGACCGGGACGTGAGCCCCTTCGACTACACGGTGTACTCCTCCGTCCAGTGCGCCGAGTCCAGCCGGTTCTACTGGCTCACCTACCGCAGCACCTGCCCCCGGTTTGTGGAGCTGCCCCGGCTGCTGAAGCGCAGCCGGGTGCTCCAGCTCCCGCTGGAGACCGCCCCGGAGTTCCGGGATGTCACCGAATATGCGGAATAAAAATCGGCCGCCCCGTTTGACGGGGCGGCCGGCTTTGTGTTGTGGTTACTCGGTAGTGTAGTTGTCGAAATAGCCCTGGATATAGACGATGGGGGTGCCCTTGTCGCCGGAGCCGGAGGTGAGGTCGCACAGGGAGCCGATCAGATCGGTGAGGCGGCGGGGGGTGGTGCCCTGGGCGGCCATCTTGCCCACCAGGGAGCCGTCCTTCTTCTTGATCTCGCCCTTGATGGCGTCCCGCAGGGCCTCGCCGGACAGGTCGGCAAAGTCGTTGTCCGCCAGATACTTCAGCTTGAGCTCGTTGGGGGTGCCCTCCAGGCCGGCGGTGTAGGCGGGGGAGACCACCGGGTCGGCCAGCTCCCAGATCTTGCCCACGGGATCCTTGAAGGCGCCGTCGCCGTAGACCATGACCTCCACGTGCCTGCCGGTCTCCTTCAGGATGCGGGCCTGCACGTCCTCCACCAGCTGCTGGCACTCCTCCCGGGGGAAGAGCTTCACCTTGTCCTCGGTGGACTTGTTGGAGCCCAGCAGGCCGTACTTGGCGTTGTAGCCGCTGCCGCCCACCGGGGCGTTGAGGATCTCGTCCAGGCAGAACACCTTCTCCGCGCCGGCGGCGAGCAGGCGCCGCTTGGTACGGGCGCGGGTGTGGATGTCGCAGGCCAGGACGGTCTTGGTGTAGGGCAGGATGGCCCGGGGGTCGTTGGCGAAGATGACCTCCACCTCGGCGCCGCACTCCCGGATCAGGTTGGAATAGTAGTCCACATAGTCCACGCCGGTGAAGGGGTGGGTGGTGTAGCCGAACAGCGCCCGGTACTGCTCCAGGGTGAGCACATCCTTGTAGGGATCCACCCCCTTCTCATCCATCGCGTCCACGTCGATGAGGTGGTTGCCCACCTCGTCGGAGGGGTAGGACAGCATGAGGACGATCTTCTTGGCGCCCTTGGCGATGCCCCGCAGGCAGATGGCGAAGCGGTTGCGGCTGAGGATGGGGAAGATGACGCCCACGGTCTCCCCGCCCAGCTTGGCGCGCACGTCGGCGGCGATGTCGTCCACCGAGGCGTAGTTGCCCTGGGCCCGGGCCACGATGGCCTCGGTCATGCAGATCACGTCCCGGTCGCGGACGGTGAGGGCGCCCTCCCTGGCGGCCTCCAGGACAGAATTGGTGACGATCTCCACCAGATCGTCGCCGCTGCGGATGATGGGAGCACGGATTCCCATGGATACGGTGCCGACCATGCGGCTCATGTGACAACACTCCTATTATGATTCAGATGGGCGCGGCGCTGTCCGCCGCGCGGGGCGGCCGCGCCGCGGCCGATTTGGCGGACAATATTATACTATAAAACCGGCGGATTGTACACAAAAACTTCCGATTTTCTCACAGGCCCGACTTGGCCACCCACGCCCGGGCGCACTCCAGGAACCGGGTGGTGAGGGGGGAGGGGGGCCGTCCGCTGCGCACCGCCAGGACGATGTCCCGGTAGCGGGGCCGCTCCAGGGGGATGGCGGCGAAGCGGCGGCCGGTGTTGCGCAGCACCAGCTCCGGCCGGATGCTTACACCCAGGCCCTGCTCCACCATGGCCAGGGTGGCGAAATCGTCGTTGACCGTATAGCGCAGGTTGGGGCGGATGCCCTCCTCCTGAAAGATCAGCCGGATCTCCAGATCCCGCTCCTCCGGCGTGTCGATATAGGGATCCTCCGCCAGCCGGGACATGGGGTAAAACGGGGCGCCGGCCAGGGGGTGATCCGGCGGCAGCACCGCCATGAGCTGATCCCGGCACAGGGGATAGGTGTCCAGCCCCGGCCCCACGGGCAGGCCCAGAAAGCCGCAGTCCGCCTGCCCCCGGCGGAGAAGATCCTCCACCTCGGCAAACTCCCACTTGCTCAGCAGCTCAAAGCGGATGCCGGGATAGAGGGTGAGAAACTCCTTCATGATGGCGGGCAGCCAGTGGATGGACACGCTGGCGAAGGTGCCCACCCGCAGGGTGCCCCGGGCCAGGCCGTGGAGCTCCGCCACCTGCTCCTCCAGCTCCTTCTCCGCGTTGCACACCGCCCGCATATAGGGCAGCATGACCTCCCCGTGGGAGGTGGGCTCCACCCCGGTGCGGCCCCGGGTGAGCAGCTCCAGCCCCCACTCCCGCTCCAGCTCGGCCACCACCCGGCTCACCGCCGACTGGGTGTAGCCCAGGGCCTCCGCCGCCCGGGTGATGCTGCCCAGCTCCACTGTTTTCAGGAACACCAGATACTTGCTCTGATTCACAGATACCATTCCTTTTTGGTATATTCAACATGAAAAAGATTCGCTTGTGTCATGGATAAGAGTATTGTATACTAAAGATGCAAGGAAGGCAAGAGGCTTTGACAGAAAGGAGCGTCGCCATGAAAGAGAACAAGAAGAACCTGTACACCACCGGCTATACGCTGATGCGCACCAACCCCCTGTCCGTCCACACCATGCGGGAATACTGGAAGGGCAGCCCCTGGCGGGCGCTGAGGGAGATGCTCCGGGGCTGACAAACGGCCAACCACCCTCTCTATATGGTTGGGGAGATGATAGGAGGGGCGCTCCGCGCAAGGCGGAGCGCCCCTCCAAATTTTTGACAGAGGAGATCTGCCGGCCGGGGTTACTTCCGGTAGCAGATCTCGTGGCGCTTGGGCCCGGTGGAGACGATGGTGATGGGGGCCTCGATGTGCTGCTCAATGAAGTCCACATAGTCCCGGGCCGCCTGGGGCAGCTTGCCGTACTCGGTGATGCCCCGGATGTCGCACTTCCAGCCGGGCAGGGTCTCATACACCGGCCTGGCCCGGTCCAGCTGGGCGGGCACGGGGAAGTCGCGGGTGATCCTGCCGTCGATCTCATAGCCGGTGCACACCTTGATCTCGTCCAGATAGCCCAGGCAGTCGATGGCGGTGAGGGCCACCTGGGTGGTGCCCTGCACCATGCAGCCGTACTTGGTGGCAACCGCGTCGAACCAGCCCACACGGCGGGGCCGGCCGGTGGTGGCGCCGTACTCGCCGGCGTCGCCGCCCCGCTTCCGCAGCTCCTCGGCCTCGTCGCCGAAGAGCTCACTGACAAAGGCCCCGGCCCCCACGGCGGAGGAGTAGGCCTTGGTGACGGTGACGATGTCCTGGATGGCCGTGGGGGGCACGCCGCCGCCCACGGTGCCGAAGCCGGCCAGGGTGTGGGAGGAGGTAGTCATGGGGCAGATGCCCAGGTTGGGATCCTTCATGGAGCCCAGCTGGCCCTCCAGCAGCACCTGTTTGCCGTCCTTCAGGGCCTGGTGCACGAAGGTGACCGCGTCGCCCACATAGGGCTCCAGGGCCGCCCGGTAGCCCATCAGCTCGTCAAACAGGGCCTTGGGATCCAGCAGGGGCTTGTGATACAGGTGCTCCATGAGCACGTTTTTCAGGGTGCAGATGTGCTCCAGCTGGCCCTTTAGCCGCTCCTCGTTCCACAGATCGGCCACCTGGATGCCGATCTTGGCGTACTTGTCGGAGTAGAAGGGGGCGATGCCGGAGTGGGTGGAGCCGAAGGCCGCGCCGGCCAGCCGCTCCTCCTCATAGGTGTCCAGCAGCACGTGGTAGCTCATGAGCAGCTGGGTGCGCTGATCCACGATCACGCGGGGGGCGGGCACGCCGCCGTCGGCCAGGTGCCTGAGCTCGGCCAGGAACTTTTTCACGTCCAGGGCCACGCCGTTGCCGATGACGTTGGTGACGTGGGGGTAGAAGACCCCGGAGGGCAGTTGGTGGAGCGCAAACTTGCCGTAGTCACAGATGATGGTGTGCCCGGCGTTGGCCCCGCCCTGAAAGCGGATGACCACATCGGACGCCTCGGCCAGGAGATCGGTGATCTTCCCCTTGCCCTCGTCGCCCCAGTTTGCGCCAACGATTGCTTTGACCATAATTCGTTCCTCCTGCCGCGGGGATTCGCGCATTGGCCTTTTCCCGCGCGCAACGCCCATGGGAATCCTATCCCCATGGCGGTTTTTATTATAATACGTACTGGACAAAACCGCAAGCCTTGACAGTCAGGATTTTCAAGGCCAAATGGCTTTGTCCAGGTGCAAGGTTTCTGCGCGAAACCGCGCAGAAACCTTGCACCATCCCTTGATGTGGTGCGCCACATCAAGGGATATCCGTATTGTAACAATGACTGAATTTCATCAAGACGGCTCAAAAAGCCGTCTTGATGAAATTGCGCGGCAGCGCGCCGCGCGAATCAACCGCATTGCGGTTGATTCAGCAGGCATTATTATAGCGCGTTTTCTGCGGGAGTGACAAGAAAAAATCTGTAAAAAAATTGCTAGGGCTTGTTTGAAAATTGGCGATGTGTCCAGCGGCGAGGGATTTTGGGCCGCTGGCAAGCAATTTTTTCGCAGGAATCCTGACGGATTTCAAGGAAAAATTGCGCCGTCCAGGGGGCAAAAGGCCCGCCGATTGGGCATGTTGACATGTTTCAAACAAGCCCTAAAATTGGGCGGGAACCGGCGCTTCCTCTTGCGCGGGGAGGCGGAGCGGAAAGGTGGGGATGCCCTCCACATAGGGCCCCAGGGCGTACAGGGGGAAGAACACCGACGGCCCCTCCTCCGTGAGGAAAAACCACTCCGGATCGAAGCTGCGGGCCAGGCGGCGCTCCCAGTCCGGCCAGAAGCGGGACTCCCCGGATGCCTGCCGGGCCCGCAGCTGCCGGGCGGCCTCCTCCAGCACCCAGCGCCTCCACCGAAACCCCGCCGGGAACAGCTCGGCCAGGGTGAGGGGCATCCCCCGGGGCAGAGCCCAGGCGTCCCCCCGGCGCAGGGTGACGGCGTGGGGGCCGTCCAGCCGCTCGGCGGCCTCCCAGTACAGGCTGAGCCGCTCCGGGGTGTCCAGGGTGACCGAGGCGGACAGGCTGGCCTCCCAGGGGCGGAAGGGGCGGGACGCCGCCCGGGCCGCCCGGAGGGCGGCGCAGGCCCGGGGGTATAGGCCCTTTTCCCACCGGGCGGCCCACACCGCCTCCACGCGGCGGTAGCAGCGCTCCACCCGCGCCGGGGCAGACGGCAGCGCCAGGGCCCGGACGGTATAGACGAGCACCGGCTCCCCCTCCCAGGCCAGCACCTTCTCCCGCTCCCGCCAGAGGTGGGCGGCGGGGGCGGGCTTGCAGAGCGGACAGGACATGGCGGACGCCTCCTTTTTCAGAAACTTGCGCCCCATTCTATGCCTGCTGGCAAAATTGGTGAAAAA
The DNA here is from genome assembly GCF_002161215.1 of Flavonifractor sp. An10. Classification (GTDB taxonomy): domain Bacteria; phylum Bacillota; class Clostridia; order Oscillospirales; family Oscillospiraceae; genus Flavonifractor; species Flavonifractor avistercoris. The sequence goes on along the minus strand of NZ_NFMB01000005.1, from coordinate 199,864 downwards.
AGAGTTTACTTCCACACTTCACTTTGGTAAAATAGGGATGGTTTCCGCAGAACGTGCATCGTTGCTTGAGGAGGTCATTTTTGTATTATGACGGCAAAACACGACAAGCAGGTCCATGGGGAGCTGCTCTACGAGGCGATTCTATCCCTGAAGGACCTGGATGAGTGCAAGAAGTTTTTCTCCGACCTGTGTACCGTGGGGGAGCTGCGGGCCATGGAGCAGCGGTTTGAGGTGGCCATGCTCCTGTCGGAGGGCATGATCTACAACGACATCCTGGAGCGCACCGGCGCCTCCAGCGCCACCATCAGCCGGGTGAACCGCTCCCTCCAGTACGGGGCGGACGGGTATCAGGCGGTACTCCCCCGGATCAAGGAGAAGCTGGGCGAAGATGGCGTATGAGTTTCTGGCCGGGTGCTACGACGAGTTCACCGCCGACGTGCCCTACCGCCGCTGGGCGGACTATCTGGAGAAGCACTTCGCCCGCAGCGCTCTGCCCATCCATACCGTGCTGGATCTGGCCTGCGGCACCGGCAGCCTGACGAAGGAGCTGGCGGAGCGGGGCTATGAGATGATCGGGGCCGACCGGTCGGAGGAGATGCTGGCCGTGGCGGCGGAGAAGTGCCGGGGCGCGGGGGAGATTGCGCCCATCTTCCTCCACCAGTCCATGGAGAAGCTGGATCTCTACGGCACCATCGACGCCTGCGTCTGCTGTCTGGACAGCGTCAACTACGTCACCCGGCCCAAGACCCTGGAGCGGGCCTTTCAGCGGGTTCACACCTTCCTCATGCCCGGCGGGCTTTTCCTCTTTGACATCAACACCCCGGAGAAGCTGCGGGGCCTGGACGGGCAGGTGTTCCTGGACGAGAGCGAGGACGCCTACTGCGTGTGGCGGGCGGAGTTCTCCCCCCGGCGGCGCATCTGCACCTACGGCATGGACGTATTCCGGCTGGAGCCCTCCGGGCTGTGGAGCCGGGGGGAGGAGCTCCACGAGGAGTACGCCTACGAGCCTGCGGAGCTGGAGGAGCTGCTGCGGCAGGCGGGCTTCTCCCACATCAGACAATATGGCGAGCTGAAATTCCGCGCCCCCAAGCCGGGGGAAGGGCGGATTTTCTTTGCCGCACGAAAGGAATTTTGACAAGCATGGCAGATCAGATCATTCGCGTACTGGCCAAAAACGCGCCTGTGAAGGCGTCGGTTATCACCGCCAGGGACATGGTGGAGCGCGCCCGGCAGATCCACAGGACGCTGCCCGTGGCCACGGCGGCCCTGGGGCGCACCCTGATGGCGGCCTCCATGATGGGCAACCAGCTCAAGGAAGAGGACGGCTCCGTGACCCTGCGCATCAAGGGGGACGGCCCCCTGGGCGGCATTACCGCCGTGGCCGACAGCGCCGGCAACGCCCGGGGCTATGTGGTCAACCCGGCGGTGGATCTCCCCCTGAAGGGGCCCGCCAAGCTGGACGTGGGCTCCGCCGTGGGCCGGGACGGCTCCCTCACCGTGATCAAGGACTTGAACCTGAAGGAGCCCTATGTGGGCACCGTGCCCATGGTGTCCGGCGAGATCGCCGAGGACATCACCTCCTACTTTGCCGAGAGCGAGCAGATCCCCACCGCCTGCGCCCTGGGGGTGCTGGTGGATGTGGATCAGAGCGTGCTGTGTGCCGGCGGCTACCTGATCCAGCTGCTGCCCGGCGCGGACGACGCCGCCATCTCCGCCATCGAGCGGGGGATTGCCCGGGTGGGCCCGGTGACCGAGGCCCTGCGGGGCGGCCTGGACGCCCGGGGCCTGGTGGAGCAGGTGCTCTCTGAGTTCGAGCTGGAGGAGCTCTCCGCTGAGCCGGTGGAGTACCGCTGCTACTGCAGCCGGGATCGGGTGACCCGGGCTCTCATCAGCATGGGCCGGGAGGAGCTGGAGGCCCTGATCCGCGAGCAGGGCCGGGCGGAGCTCACCTGCCAGTTCTGCGACAAGGTCTACCATTATACCAAAGAGGAGCTGGAGGGCCTGCTGGCCTCCCTGTAGGGACAGCGGCAGAAAAAACAAAAAAATTTGCGTGAAATGGTTGACAACGGTAGGCTGATTTAGTATAATAACCTTCGCCGCGTGACCGAGTGAGCAAAATTCGGGCGTGCGGCGAGGACAGGGGAGCATAGCTCAGCTGGGAGAGCGCATGCCTTACAAGCATGATGTCACAGGTTCGAGCCCTGTTGTTCCCACCACTCCCTCTGGGAGCTCCCGTACCCCCTACCGTCTGGCGCGGTAGTTCAGTTGGTTAGAACGCCGGCCTGTCACGCCGGAGGTCGAGGGTTCAAGTCCCTTCCGCGTCGCCATTTGCCTCTGTAGCTCAGTTGGTAGAGCAGGGGACTGAAAATCCCCGTGTCGCTGGTTCGATTCCGGCCGGAGGCACCACTCTCCGGTGGATACCGCAGGGTATCCACCGGGGGGATCTTCTAAATGCATGAGGGGCCGCATAGAATGGTTCCGGGCATGCAGGTGTAGCTCATCTGGTAGAGCGCCACCTTGCCAAGGTGGAGGTAGCGAGTTCGAGCCTCGTCACCTGCTCCATACAAATGATAACAGGAGCAAGCGCCTTGCTCCTGTTATCCATAGGGCGACATAGCCAAGTGGTAAGGCAGAGCTCTGCAAAAGCTCCACCCCCAGTTCGAGTCTGGGTGTCGCCTCCAAAGGATGACCACACCGAAGGTGTGGTCATCCTTTTTATTTTCCTGAAATCTGAGTTCTGAAAAAGATATTTTCGCGGTATTTCGGGGCATTGGAAGGGTTTGCACCTGGATTTCCCCAGTTTCCGAGCTCCGGCAGAGATTAGCGCACTATTTGAACACAGCCGGGGCACAGAAATTTGAAAAAAAGATACACAAAAAGCAACGCGTCAGTTTGTTGGTTTCGTCAACCACCAGGCCGGCGCTTTTTTGCTGCCCGGTAAATTCAAATAGGGCGTTTTCAGTTTGCCCCCTGAGAAGCATGGCAGGGTACAACGGCATTACAGGTACTGCCCAAAAGGGCACACGGTCTTTCGCCCGCTTTGCTGAGTATACATCCTGCCGGAAATGCGGCAGGATGGGAGTCCGGGCGAGGGCCACAAAAACAGTGATTAAAGAAGCACTTTGGGGAGGGATTGAAATTGAACAGGAATATGTTTTGGAATGTCATTGACAGCGTCAATTCGGGAGGGCCTTATCCAGACCAGGAGACACAGCGGTGCAGGCTGACTGCCACCCTGTTCCCACGCATCTGTGCCAGAAGCCGCACCCTGCCCGGCAGGGAGCTGGTCAGGCAGATCAAGCTGAATGAGCTGTTCCAGAGCCGGGATCAGGTGCATGCCTTTGTGGATCAGGCCGGGCACCGGACAAGCTGTCTGCTGCCCGGCCTGGCCATCGTGCTGAATGAGGTGGGCAGCACACCGGATGAGGCAGAAGAATATGCCGTGCTCACGGTGTCCTTCGGGGATTTCCTCAGCCTGAAAAACGGGGCATATATCGACACCAACAACTGCTATTTTGCCGACCAGATGCTCCGGCAGGGCATTGCAGAAGACACAGGATTCAGCCGGCACAGCGGCTTCTGCCAGTATCCCCTCTGGCGGTTCAAGGAGGAGTTCCTGAAGGGAATCGGCGGGGAGAACTATCAGGAATACCTGCGGCGCTATGACGAGTATATGGGCATCGGCAGAGCGGACAGAAGGCAGGATCAGGGGCTGTCCATGCAGTGATTTTCCTGTCCCCTGCACATGAAAAAGGGCGTTAAGCCCGGAGGAGGAAACGAGCATGACCAAAGAAGCCTATTTTGAGAAACTGTCCTATGCCCTGCGGCGGGAGCTGCTGCCCTGGCCGATGGAGGAGGATGGCCTGCTGCCGGTGGAGTGGAACGGCCGCATCCTGTGCCGGGTCACGGAGCGCGGCGCCGTCCGGTATGATCCCACCTGGGTGGACACTGACAGGGCAAAGGCCGCCCTGGCCCAAGTCGCGGAGGCGGCGGGGACGGTGATGGACTACATGACGCTTCTGGAGGCGGCCCCGCCGCTGAAGGCGGAAGGCCTGGCGGACGGTTACCGGGTGCTGGCAGAGTTCAACGGCACGGTGCTGGCCGGGACAGAGACACTGCTGTGGGCCCAGTTCGTCACCTGGGCACGGGACAATGGAAAGAAGTTCTATACCCAGTCTCCCAACCTGGATGAGGAACCTCTCCGGCAGGCCGTCCTAGATGCCGTCAACGCCGTCATGCTGGATCGTGACACTCTGGCCCGGCAGCTCACCACTGCCATGGAGCGAGAGCTGGCCCCAGTGCCGGGGGAGAGCATGAGCCTGACGGATATCGACCATGCTCTGGAGGAACTGAGCGGCCGGTTCAACAGCCTGCTGGCCGAGGCGTCTGCTAATCCCTCAGAGGACTACACGAAGCGGTTCCGCCCGGAATACTTCCCGGAGGGCCGGGAGCTCACCAAGGAAGACGTGGTGATTATTGGGGGGGACTTTGGTGGCGTGTGGTTCGGGGACAGCCAGGATGATGAGGCTCTGAACTGGCTGGAGAGCCTGCCTTTCACCGTGGCCTTCGTATCGGGTAACCATGAAAACTATGACGCATTGGCCCGATCCCCGGTGGAGCTCTGGCACGGAGGCAGGGTGCAGACCATCCGCCCCTACGTGCTCCACCTGATGCGGAGGCAGGTCTATGAACTGGCCGGGCTCACCTTCTTTACCATAGGCGGGGCAAGCACCCATGATATCGAGAACGGGATCCTCAGCCTGGACGACCCCAACTTTAAACGGAAATATTGGATGCTGCAGCGAAAGGAACGGGCCCGGTTCCGCATTGACCGCCTGTCCTGGTGGAGGGAGGAACTGCCCTCAGCCGGGGAGTATGCGGAGGCGCGTAAAAACCTGGACCCTCACGGCTGGGCGGTGGACTATATCCTCACCCACTGCGCACCCACCAGCATTGCCCTCCAGTTCTCTCGGCACTACGCGGCGGATCGCCTGACGGACTTTCTCCAGGAGGTCAAAGACCGGGCACAATACCACTACTGGCGGTTCGGCCACTACCATGACAACAAAGCTATTGATACCAAACATATTCTCCTGTGGGAGCAGATCGTGCAGATTCCAGGCGTTACCCCTTCATTCCACCTGTCGGGTTATCAGTTCTGCAAGTTGTTGTTTTCAGGGACTCCTTTCAATTCCGCTTCATTGGACTTGCGCCTGACCTTTTCAATCAGGAACGTGTCACACCCAGGCTGGGGTATGGTTGCAATCCACCCTCGATGAGCAGCTTGATTCCTGCTATACTGAAAAAATACAGTATATGTGGAGTGCCTGGAGCATGAAGAAGATCCTTTTTGCGTGCCACGGCAGTATCTTGAAAAGTCCCGGAAAAGCCAGTAAAATTAATGGCTTCACGAAGCAGAAAAGCGTTTGCTACACCATTTTTGAACCTTGATATGACGATTTAAAGAAAATAAAGCAAGCAGCAATATTTCCGGTTGGAATATTGCTGCTTATTTTATCGGAGGTAAATTGTTTGAGCATACGAGTTGGAGATGTTGATATCACATCGTATTTGCACCCAAATATCGAAGGATGGAGATATATGTCCAGATAAAACAGGATATAGGAATGATATTGAGAAAACTGTGTCGGAAAAAGGGTATAGAGGCTATAGCATCCAGAGCAAACCCAGACCATATACACATGCTGATAAGTATCCCGCCCATGTACAGCATATCACAGATTATGAGGTGTTTGAAAGGGAAAAGTAGTCTGATGATATTTGATCGGCATGCAAATTTGAAGTGTAGGTATGGAAATCGGCACTTTGGGGCCAGAGGATATTATGCGGATACAGTGGGACGGAATAAAAAGCAAATAGCAGAGTATATCCGAAACCAACTGGCATCGGATCAAATAGCAGACCAGATAGGCCTGAAAGAGTTTGTTGATCCGTTTACGGGTCGCAAGAACAGGAAGGCATAAAAGGAACCCCTTAAGGGGTAGCCCGAGAAAGAAATGCAGTCGGCAAACCTTTCGGGCTCCTTAAGGGGCTTCGTCCGTATCAGGCCCTTATAGGGCCTACTCAAGCCTCCGGCTTAGCCGGAGGCTGCGGCACAGTCCATCTGGCTTTCTCGATCCTCGTATGGCCGATTTCAAGGCGGCCGCAGGCTGTTTCCTGTTTCAGAGGCAATGATCTGTCAAAATGAGGCGCTTAATTCTTCTCCCGCCGCTCATCAAGGATTGACCCAACGGGGGCTTACATGCACTCCATCAGGATGATGTAGACCTCGCCGCGGGTGAGCTGGCGGGGGCCGTTTGGCAGAAGATTGATGCTGTCCGCCACCTGCCGCAGCAGCTCCGGGGTGATCTCCACCCTGCTTTTCAGCTGGCTCAGCCTGACCGGCAGGCCGCATTCCTGGATAAAGGCGGCCAGAGCGTCCACCGCCGCCTCTGCACCCTCCACGCCGAAAACAGCCTTCCCCAGCCGGGCAAACTTTTCCGGGGCGTCCTTCACAATGTGCCGGTAGTAGGCCGGGTGGAGCACCGCAAGCCCCTGGCCGTGGTTGCAGTCGGTGTAGGCCCCCAGCTGGTGCTCCATCTGGTGGCACTCAAAGTCGGTGACCCGGCCCACCTTCAGGATGCCGTTCTCCGCCATGGCGGATGCCCACATCAGGTTGCTGCGGGCAGTGTAGTCGTTGAGGTCTTTCAGCAGGGCGCGCATATTGACCACCGTGCTGTGCATGACGGCCAGGGCCACCTCGTCGGACACATTGTCCCGGTCGGAGCGGCCGAAGTAGGTCTCCATGGCGTGGCTCAGGGTGTCAAAGGCGCCGGAGAGCACCTGCATCCGGGGCAGGCTCATGGTGTACGCCGGATCCAGGATGGCGAAGCGGGGCGCGGCAGCGAACATGCCGCCCTTGATTTTGGTTTCCTCGTTGGTGATGACGGCCCCGCCGTTCATCTCCGCGCCCGTACCGGAGGCGGTGACCACCGCCCCCAGGGGGATGGGCGCCGCGGAGGGCGCCTTGTGCTGCACCATCTCCAGCTCCCACAGCTCCTCGTCCGTGACGGCCTGGGCGCAGACAATCTTACAGCAGTCGATCACCGAGCCGCCGCCCACCGCCAGCACCAGATCCACCTTGTTCTCCCGGGCCAGCCCGGCCCCCTCCTTCACCTTGGCCCAGGTGGGATTGGACATGATCCCGGTAAACTCGGTGATGCTCTTGCCCGCCTCTTTCAGGATGCCGGTAATCTCCTCATAGACGCCGTTTTTCTTGATGGAGCCGCCGCCGTAGGCCAGCAGCACATTGGGGCCGCAGGCAGCCAGGAGCCCGGTGAGATGCTGCCGGGCCGCTCCCCTGCCGAAGCAGACCTTGGTTGGATACTCGTACACAAAATTTTCCACATAAATCACTTCTTTCATCGAATAAAGCTGGTATATTGAAACGGCTCCCGGGTGGGAAGGCCCAGCCAGCGGGCCGAGCCCCCCTCACGCAGGGCGGTGCAGGCGCCCCTCCCGGGCCTGCCGCTGACCAGCCGCGCTTTCCTACCAGCCGCTTTCCTTTACAGCCCCAGGCTGTCTGTCCACGCCTGCACGTCGGCATCCGATGCGCCGGAGCGGAACCGCTGTCCCTCCAGCCAGTCGCCGGTGCCGGCCAGGCCGGCCAGGCGCTGCCCGCTCTCCCCGATGCCGGAACTGGAGGATGTGCAGAAGGGGATCACCGTCTTGCCGGTGAAGTCGTTTTCCGTCACAAAGCCCTCCACCGGCCAGGCGGCGTCATACCACCAGATAGGGTAGCCGAGGAATACCACATCATACTCGTCCCAATTCTCCGGGGTATAGGTAACCAGTTCTGTGTTCCGGGCATCCGGGTTTTCGTACTCGTAGACCACCCGGCTGTTCTCGTCCGTCCAGTTCAGATCCTCGTCGGTGTAGGGCTCTGCCGGCGTGAGCTCGAACAGATCGCCGCCGGTGGTCTCCGCGATGGCATTGGCCACGCGCGCTGTGTTGCCGGTGGCGGAGAAGTGGGCCACCAGGACACGGGGGCTCTCGCCCGGCTGCTCCGGCTCCGCGGGCGCGGACGCGGTCAGATAGTTCCGCAGGATAACAGCTACCTGGGCACGGGTGGCGCTGGCCCGGGGCAGGAAGCGGTTGCCGTCCGCGCCGTTCACAACGCCGCTGGCCCGGGCCCAGTCCACGGCCTGGGCCGCATAGGCGGAGATATCCGCCTCGTCGGCGAAATCCGTACCGGCCTCCGCCGCGGGGCTGCCGGCGTACCGCCACAGGATGGCGGCGATCTGCTCCCGGGTCACCGGGTCGTCGGTTCCAAACAGGCCGCTGCCGTAGCCGCTGATCACGCCCTGCCGGGAGGCCCAGAGGACGGCATCGGCGTACCAGGCGCCCTCCGCCGTGTCGGTAAAGCTGTCACTGCCGGAGACGGCGGGGCTGCCCGCCGCCCGGTACAGGGTCTGCGCCAGCATGGCGCGGGTCATGGTGCCGTCCGGGTCAAAGGCGGCGGCGGAGGTGCCGCTCATCAGGCCGTTGTCCCGGACATAGGCCACCGCATCCGCATACCAGGCGTCCGCGGACACATCGGAAAAGCCGGTGTCCTCCACAGCGGCAAAGGCGGTCAGGTTCATGCCGAGTACCAGGGCCAGGGCCAGAAGGGTGGCACCCATTCGTTTCAAATTCCGCATGATTTTTTCCTCCTAATTTTGATCTTCAGACTTTCCGCACCAGGCCCGCCAGCATCTCCACCACGGCGGGGTCCCGGTGATCGAAGAAGGAGCTGACGCCGGTGTCCAGGGCGGCGATGGCGGCCATGTCCTCCTGGGATAGGGTAAAGTCGAACACATCGAAGTTTTGGGCCATCCGCTCGCGCTTGGTGCTCTTGGGGATGCACACGATGCCCCGCTGGAGCTGCCAGCGCAGCACCACTTGGGCCACGCTCTTGTGGTACTTGGCCCCGATGGCCGTCAGGGTCTCGTTGTGGAACAGGTCGTTGTGTCCCTCGGCAAAGGGGGCCCAGCTCTCCATCTGCACGCCCTTGGACTGCATGTAGTCCTGGGCCTTGTGCTGCTGGAAGAACACGTTGCACTCCACCTGGTTGACGGCGGGGGGCATTTCATTGAAGGCGATCAGATCCGCCAGCCGGTCGGGGTAGAAGCTGCACACCCCGATGGCCCGGACGCGGCCCTCCTTGTACAGCTCGGTCATGGCCCGCCAGGCGCCATAGTAGTCGTTCAGGGGCTGGTGGATCAGGTACAGGTCCAGGTAGTCCAGGCCAAGGCGATCCAGCGATTTCTGGAAGGCCGCCCTGGCCCCCTCATAGCTTGCATCGGAGATCCACAGCTTGGTGGTGATGAACAGCTCTTCCCGGGCCACGCCGCACTCCCGCACTGCCTTGCCCACGGCCTCCTCGTTTCCGTAGGAGGCGGCGGTGTCGATGAGGCGATAGCCCACGCCGATGGTGTCCCGCACCGCCCGCTCACACTCCGCCGGATCCTTGATCTGATAGGTTCCGAAGCCCAGCTGAGGCATTTTCACCCCGTTGTTTAAGGTCACATAATCCATAAGAATGCCCTCCGCTTCTCGTTACTTCAATTTTTGATAGTCCGCCTCATCCACCGCCTCCAGCCATTCCGCTTTGGAGCCGGGAATGGAGATAGCCACATGGGCGAACCAGCTGTCCGGGGCCGCCCCGTGCCAGTGCTTGACCTCCGGCGGGATGCTCACCACATCGCCGGGGCGCGGCTCCCGGGGCTCTTTGCCCCACTCCTGATAGTATCCCCGGCCAGCGGTACACAGGAGGATCTGCCCGCCCTTATGGTGGATGTGCCAGTTGTTCCGGCAGCCCGGCTCGAAGGTCACGTTGGAAACGGAGACGCCGCCTTCATTGCTCAGAGGATAGAGGTAGCTGGCTCCGCTGAAATACTGGCCCGCCACGGTGTTGGGGCCGCCCTGGGGAAAGAGGTTCTGGAATGTTTCGCTCATTGCCCTCACCGCCTTACTTCTGTTACTCGGTCGCGTTCTCCTGAATCCAGGCCTCGATGTGGTCGGCGATCACATCGTTGTTCAGCTCCTGGAACATGAAGTGGGAGTTGCCGGTGATGCCCTCGTCGGGCAGGTGAACCACGGTGCTGCTGCCGCCGGCGGCGTTGTATGCCTCGGTAAAGGTGTCCGCGCTGGCGGCCATCATGGCCCACATGGCGGCGGCGGGCACGTCGGTGAACTCCTCACCGATGTAGTCGCCGTAGTAGAAGGTGACGGGGATCTCCTGCTCCACCATGGCGTTATAGGCGTCGCTGTCCACCTGGGGTGCCCCGCCGGGCTCGATGGCCACGATGGCGGCCGCGTGGTCGGTGTACCGGGGCACCTCCCAGCCGGGCAGGCCGCCCTGGGAGTGGGCCACCAGGATGGAGTCCCGGCCGGTGCGATCATAGATCTCGTCGATGGCGGCCGCCACCGCCTGGGCCACCACGGCGTTGTCGATGTTCTGGTCGTTATTCGCGTTGTCCATGCCGGTGTCCGGGGTCATCTGGCGGAAGAACTGATCCAGCACGTCCTCCCCCTGTGGGAACTGGGAGCCCTCGTTGTAGGTGAACTCGTCGTTCAGGTAGGTGCCGATGCGGAACTGGGTGTACCAGGTCTGGTCGGAGGGGGTGGTGGTTATGGTGCCCGCCACCGAGGTCTGGCCCGCCTCGCCCCGGCGGGGCTGGTCGATGAGCCACACGCTGTGGCCCATGCGCAGGAACATATCGCTCCAGCCCTCCCGGCCGTCGGGGGTGGTCATCCAGCCCATGCGGGACTGGCCGTAGCCGTGGAGAAACACCATGGGCAGCTCCGTGTTGTCCTCGGGGATCTGGTAGAGCACGTTGGCGTGATCCACGTGGGAAGTGGAGCCCTCCCGGGAGGTGTAATAGTTGGCCACATCGAAGGTGCCGTCGGACTGAATCACCGAGCCGCCGGCGGAGAAGATGCCCTGCTCGGCGATGACCAGGGCGTCGGAGGCGGCCTCCGGCGTCTCCTCGGGAGCTGGGCTGGCGCTGGATGCGCCGGGCGCTTGATTCCCGGCGCATCCGGCCAGCAGTGAGAGGGTTAAGGCCCCGGCCAGGGCCAGAGCCAGCCATTTGCGGGTCTGTTTCATGGTCGTTCATCCTTTCTGAGTCATATGGGAACCGGTCGTTATCTGCTTTTGACGGCGGTGCCGCCGAACACGGCGGACATGGGGATGGTGTCCAGGGCTTTGTCCAGGGCCTCCACCTCGGCGGGGGAGAGCACAACCTCCGCCGCCCCGGCGTTTTCCCACATCCGCTCCACCTTCCGGCTGCCGGGGATGGGGACGATGTACGGCTTTTTGCACAGCATCCAGGCCAGGGAGATCTGGGCGGGGGTGGCGCGCTTCCGCTCCGCCAGATCCCGCAGCAGCTCCAGCAGCGCCCGGTTCTGCTCCGCCGCCTCCGGGGTGAACTGGGGCATGGCGCTGCGGTAGTCCAGCCTGGGGTCGAATTTGGAGTCCTTCCCGTAGGCCCCGGTCAGCAGGCCGTTGGCCATGGGGGAGAAGGCCACAAAGCCCACCTTCAGCTCCTCCAGCACCGGGAACAGGGCCTCGTGCTGCCGGGCCATCATGGAGTAGCGGTTCTGCACCGCCGTCACCGGGCACACCGCGTGGGCCCGGCGCAGGTAGTCCTCGGTTGTCTCGGAGATGCCCCAGTGGGTGATTTTGCCCTCCCGGATCAGATCGGCCATCACCCGGGCCACCGTCTCGGGTTCCACCCTGGGATCCATGCGGTGCTGGAAGTACAGGTCGATGTGGTCGGTCTGGAGGCGCCGGAGGGAGCCCTCCACCGAGGCGCGGATGGTCTCCGGACGGGCGTCGGGGATCAGCGGCTTGTTCACCGCCGCGCTGGTCTCGTCGAAGCGGATGCCGAACTTGGTGACGATCTGCACCCGGTCCCGCACATCTCTCAGGGCCTCCCCCACCAGCTTCTCATTGTGGTGGGGATCGGCGGCGGTGCCGTAGGTCTCGGCGGTGTCGAACATAGTGTAGCCCAGGTCATAGGCGGCCCGGATGGAACGGATCGCCTCCTTTTTCTCCGTGGGCGCCCCGTAGGCGTGGCTGAAGCCCATGCACCCCAGGCCCACGGCGGAGACCGTCAGATCTGCGCCCAATGTACGTGTGTTCATGCTGAAAATCCTCCTGCTTGGCTGCCTTCGTCCTGTATTATAGGGGCGTTTCCCCCTCTGCGGAAGTTCCGATTCGTTACGCAGTGTGTACCAAAAGGTTTTTGGTGGACGGTACCTTTTCCAGCCGCCTCCGGACAGCCGCGCCCAGCTGCTCCGGCTCTGCGGGCAGGGACAGCTCCGCCAAGAGGGCCGCCAGGGCCGCAGGATGCCCCTCCGCCTCCCGGCGGCAGAGGGCCAGCAGGAGGACGGCCAGCACGCCGGCGTACTCCTCCCAGTCCGACGCGGCCAGTACGGCCGCCTCCCGCACCGGCAGCGCCGGGAAGGAGAACCGCCGTCCCAGCTGGAAGAACCGGTTCCCCCACAGGGCGCACCGCCACATCAGGTTGCTCCGGGCGTTCTCGTCCCCCGGGGCCTGCCGGCAGATGCGCAGCTCCCGGGCCATCCCCTCCATCAGGGCCTCCAGCATCTCCCGGGAGACGCTCATGCCGTCCGCCAGGGTCAGGTATTCCTCCAGCGCCCCGGCCAGGGCGGAAAAGCCCTGGAGTATGAGCTCCCGGCGGGACAGCTCGCGGGTGCGGGCCGGATCCAGCAGGGCGAATTTGGGGTCACAGGGGGGATAGTCCCGCCAGACGCACCGGCGTCCGTGGAGCAGGCCCGCGGCCCCGCTGACGGCCCCGGTCTCCAGATGGGACGCCACAAAGCCTGTCGGCAGGGGCGGCACATCCACCACGCCCTGGGATTCTCCGAAGTTCTCCCACAGATCTCCCCGGCACACCGCCGCCAGGGAGGCGGCCTTGCAGCCGTCCAGCACGGCGGAGCCCCCCACCCCCAAAATCAGATCCACACGGCGCTCCCGGCACAGGCGGGCCGCCCGCTGCACCTGTTCATACCGGGGGCAGAAGGGGCCGGCGGAGCACTCCGCCATCGTTTTCCCGCTCCGGCGCAGGATATCCCGCACCTCATCCGCCGCGCCGGAGCGGCGATCTCCTTCCTCCGTGAGCAGCAGCACGCTGGGGCCGTATCCCTTCACGAAGCTGCCCAGATATTCCTGCACGCATCCGCCGCCAAAGAGCACCCTGGTTCCGTTTTCAAAGAGAAAGTTGTTCATGGCACACCTCTGATCCCGTCCCCGCGGGGGACGCTTCCTGTTGTGCTCCCATTATAAAAAAATCGAGACTTCCGCAGAAGTCTCGAAAAGTTATGCAGTATGTACGTTTGCGTTATAACTGATACACCGTCCGAACCGCCTTGAGAAACCGCCGCACCGTCGGCGTGGGGCGGGGGGAGTGGAGCAGCCCGTAGGGGATGGTGTAGCTCCAGTCCACCGGGATGGTCTTGAGCAGGGGGTGAACCTGCCGCCAGTTGTCGATGGTCATGAGGATGTCCTCGGAGTTCTCGCACTGGTTGAACACATTGATGTTGAACATCTCAAAGTCCACAATGTGGATTTGGGGGTGATCCCGCCACAGCTCGTCCCGCATCTGATCCAGATAGCGGTTCCAGCCCCGGCGGATGAGCAGGAAGTTCTCCCCGTGCAGATCCTCCGCCGTCAGACGATCCCTGGCCGCCAGGGGGTGGTAGATGGACACCGCGCAGCGGATGGGCTCCCGGGACAGCTCCAGGGCGTCGCACTGCCGGTTTTCCAGGAAGTTCTGGTCGAAGAGGCCGGCCACGATGTCGATGTTCTGTCCCAGGTTGCGCAGGATCTCCACCGAGTTCTCCGGGGTGTTCTCGTAGGGAACCATCTTGAATTTGATATTGGGGCAGTGGGTTTTGATGGCCGGCCAGAGATCCAGCAGGAACTGCCCCGGCGTCATGGGGGAGACCCCGATGCGGATGACCTTGTCCCCCTCCTCGGCGGCGTTCTTGGCCCGCACCACGGAGTCCTTGCAGTACTGCACCACATACTGGGCGTCCCGGTAGAGGGACTTTCCCGCCTCGGTGAGCTTCAGCCCCCGGGGGCTGCGGATAAACAGCTTCAAGTCCAGGCTGGACTCCAGGGAGGTGATCTGCTTGATCACTGCCGGCGGCGTGATGAACAGCTCCTCCGCCGCCTTGTTGAAGCTCCCCGCGTCCGCCACCCGGAGGAAGGTCTCCAGCTGGGGGTTGTACATCATATGCGCCGCCGCCTTTCCGCCTGTGCCGCTGGGCCCTGTTTGAGCACTATTTTACTGGTTTCCGGCGGAAATAGCAAGAAAAAATGCGCGGACAGGCCCATCCGCCTGTCCGCGCACCCCGTCTCACATTCCAAACAGCTCCGCCGCCCGGCGCATATTCTCCAGCACCGGGACGCCGAAGGGGCAGCGCCTCTCGCAGGTCCCGCAGGAGATACACTCCCCGCCGTGGTGGGGCAGGACAGCGTAGTGCTCCCGCACGGTCTCCGGCACCTCCCCCTGGGCCCGGGCCAGGTTCAGGAACTTGGTGACGCCGGCCACGTCGATGCCCACCGGGCAGGGGGCGCAGTGGCCGCAGTACATGCAGTGCCCCACCCAGCTGATCCTGGGCAGGGCCGCAAGGGCGGCGGCATAGTCCCGCTCGGCCTCAGGCGCATCCTCATAGGCGATGCTGGTTTTCAGCTCCTCCAGGTTCCGGGCGCCGGACATGACGGAGGCCACGCCGGGCCGGGTCAGGGCGTAGTGGAGGCACTGGCAGAGGGTCAGGGCCCTCCCGGCCGGGGACAGCTCGGCATTGAGCAGATCCCCGCCGCCGAAGGCCTTCATCACCGTGATGCCCACACCCAGCCGCTGGCAGGTCTCATACAGCTCCTGCCGCTGGGGATCCATGTTCACCAGGGGCTGCTCGTAGTTCTTCTCGTTCCAGAGCTGTTCCACATCCTCCCCCGCGGGCTGGAGGTCATAGCAGGGGTTGATGGAGAACATCAGCACCTCGACGGCGCCGCTGTTCACCGCCGCCAGGGCCACCTCCGGGTTGTGGCTGGACAGGCCGACGGCCCGGATGACGCCCCGGGCCTTCAACTCCCCAGCGTAGTCCAGCACGCCGCCGGTGCGCACCGTCTCCCAGTCGGCCAGGGAGTCCACATAGTGGATCATGCCGATCTCCGCGTGATCCGTCTCCAGCCGCCGGAGCTGATCCGCAAAGCCCGCCTTCACCTCGTCCAGATCCCTGGTGCGCTTGTACTGCCCGTCCTTCCAGATGGTGCACAGGTGGGCCTGGAGGATGAATTTCTCCCGCCGGCCCCGCAGTGCGCGGCCCAGGCTGGAGCGGAACTCCGGGTTGGGGGTGTAGAGGTCGATGCAGTTGACTCCGCCCGCCTCCATGGCATCCACCATTTCCCTGACCTGCTCATCGCTCTTGCCTACAAACCCCTCGCACCCCATGCCGATCTCGCTGACCAGCAGGCCGGTGCGGCCCAGCTGACGATACTCCATTGTGCCGCCTCCCTGTCTTTTTTGGATACTCTACCACATCCGGCCGCCTTTTGCAATCGCCTGCCCGGGCCAGGGCGCCGCCGGGTTCTGCCGGTGCATGGGGCGTCACTGTCCGAACAGCCACCCCATGATCTCCGGATCCTGCGCAAACAGATTGCCGCCGCCGTGCTGGTTGGGGGCGCCGCCCTCCCGGAAGTAGTCCGCATCCTTGATGTCCAGCACCACCAGCCGGCCGATCTCCTCCTCGGTCAGGCCCGCCTCCGCATAGAGCTCGCGGAGCCGGTTGTATGCCCTCCGGCTCGGTTCAGAGCCGTAATATTCATCGCTCTCCCCGACGACGAGGTACACGGGCACCCTGGCCTCCGTCACCGGCTCATAGGCCCCGTCCCACTGGGAGGAGCACTGGAGATAGGCGGTAAACAGCTCGGGCCGCATCCCCATGACGCGGGACATGGTCTCCCCGCCGCCGGAGTAGCCCTCGGCATACACCCGCTCCCGGTCGATGTTGTAGCGGCCCAGCAGATACTCCGTCAGGGCGATGGCCTGCTCTGCCGAGGTATCCCCCCAGTCGCCCAGCTGCGGGGCGGCCACAATCATGCGGTCGTTGTAATTCAGCGCCTCGAAGGCGAAGCGCTCGCTATACAGGTTCTCCCCCACGCCCTGGAAGTACAGCCCTTCATAGCCGGGGAGGGTGAGGAACAGGGCGTAGGCCTCGCTGCCGTCGTAGCTGTCCGGGATATAGATGTGATAGTGGATGTCCCCCTCCGGGGCGTGGAGCACATTGTCCATCCGGAAGCCCCGGTAGGTCTCCGTCCCCTCGGTGACCTCCAGCCCGGGCTCCGGGGATTCCGTGGCCGGGTCAGGCGCGGGCTCCGGCGTCTCCTGCACCTGGGCCGGCGGCTCGGGCGTCTCCGGGGAGGGCTGTACTGCGGCCTCCGCGCCGCAGGCGGTGAGGCCCAGTTCCATGGCAAGGGTCAGAAAAAGCGCGAGCAGCGGCTGCGTGGAAAACATTTGCGGCACCTTCTTTCACGATCATTGTAGCCCCGGGGCGCCGCCGGCGGAAGTTCCGATTGGTTAGCCGGTATGAACAAAATGGTTTACGGTCTCTGCCGCTTGCCGCCCTTGCCATCCATGCCGCCTGGCATTATAATAATGCAACGGCGGTTCCTGCTGCAGAATGACGGCACCCTGTGGGAGGTGGCGGAGCCCCCGGACGGGGCGGGCGGCTATGAGCTCCGCAGGCTCGCGGAAAATGTCTCCTCCGTGGAATGGATGTACGGCTGGGACTGCCTGCTCTATACAGACCGGGACGGGATTCTCTGGGCCATGGAGCCGGACGGAACCGGAACAGAGCTCACTGCGGGGATCTGTCTTCCCGCATAGATCCAGCGGGGCATATCTATCACTCGCATCACAGTTCCTCCCCGGCGGGCAGAAAGCGCGGGGAGCAGAAGGCAAAGAGAAAGAGGTGTCTATATGGCGAGCATCCGATGCCCCCACTGCGGCGCGCCCGTCATGCTCCGGGGCAGCCGGTGGGAGTGCGGCTATTGTGGCGATTTCGGCAGCATTACCTCCCTCCAGCCGTCGGAGAGGGCGAAGCTGGCGCAGGCCTGCGCCCCTTCTGTGCGGATCACGGTCACTGTGACAGAGGAGGAGGCGCCCCCCTCCCCTGCCTGCGCCGAGCCGGAGGCGGCGGAGGCGCCCCGCTTCTCCCGCGCCGAGCTGGAGGATATGATCCGCCGGTGGGATCTGGAGCAGAACGAGTGGGCCTGCCGGGATCTGCTCATCGCCGCCTTTCCCCAGGCCGCCGGCCGCTGGAGTGCAGAGGAGCTGGCGGAGATGGACACCATGGATCTTTTGGTGGAGACCGGCCGGCAGGATCCCGAGACCGCCCTCCGGATGGTGGAGCTGCTCCTCAGCACCGCGGAGGGGCACCTCCAGGAGCCGGAGGCCGCATACCAGCTGCTGGGGTGGGACATGAGCGACCTGCTGGTCAGCGAGGAGATGCTTCCCCTGCTGGTCAGGGAGGTGAAGGAAAACGGCCGCCTGGCCCGGCAGCTGTTCCAGAGCGCCTATGTGGGCCGTCCGCAGGAGGAACTCCTCAACGCCTGCGGGCGGCTGGGAGAGCGGGAGCTGCAGCGGAGGCTGCTGGAGCTCCTGGCCCGCAACCCCTTCCCCCATGATCCGCCCGAGCTGGAGCCGTAGGAGGCGCCGCCTGGGCGGTAGCCCTGCCGCGGCCCCCGGCCGTGAGGACAGCCCGGGACGCTCCCGTTTTCAACCAGCAGTTTAATGACACCGCCCCCCTGTCTGCCGTATAATCCATGCAGCAGGACAGACAAGGAGGGCACGAGATGAATCTGAAAGAGGCGTTCCGGTTCCAGAACAAGCTGCAGTCCCTGATGGAGGAGGCCCAGTCCATCCTGGGCGATGAGGCCAACATCACCCGGGTGCAGACCACCTATCTGCGGAAAAAGGTCATGAAGCAGTTCGAGGACGAGACCACCGAGGAGGCGCCCAGCACCGAGTACAGCGGGCAGATCACCTCTGTGGCGGAATTCCTGCTCTACCTGCTGCGGGAGCGGGAGCGGCTGACTGCGGCCGTCTGCCGGGCCAAGGCGGGGCTGGATCTGCCGGCGGGGCTGGACGGCGAGGTGAGCCTGAACGCCAGGCGGCAGGATGCCGCCCGCCTGCTGCGCCGGATGGCGGGGCTGCGCAGCTCGGAGGTGGTGATTCCCAACGGCGGCACCGGCTACTGCTTCAACAACGAGGGCAACCAGGTGTCCTACCGCTGCGATGTGAAGCGGGTCACCACCATCAACTTCGACCGGAACCGGATCCGGAAGATGTGCGCGGAGCTGAGCCGGAAGGCCGACGCCGTGTCCTCCGCGCTGGATGCCGCCCTGGTCACCACCCAGGTGGACTACGCCGCCCCCTTCGACGTAAACGACACCTTTGCGGAGGCCTTCGGCGCCTTTACCGGGGAGGCGGACTGACCGCCCTTAGCCCCCGGCTCCAGCGGCCGCGGATGCGGCAGGGGCGCGGCTCCGCCCAGGCCGGTTCAGGTGCAGACGAACCATAGCGCTGCACATTTGACGACTGCGCAGATTCCGCGCTTATACAGCAGTTCCGGTCTCTGACACCGGAGAAGGCCCTCACCGGCTTCCTCAGCGCCCCGCGCGGCGGCACCCTGCGCTGTGACACTGCTCCACCCCCCGCCCTGCCGCACTCACATCTCCATCCCCGGCCCATCCGGGAAGGATGGGCCGATGACAAACGCAGCCCTTCGGGGCAAATGACGCAACGCGGCCCCGGCACTCCCCCCGGGGGATGGCCGGGGCGCGGAGCGGAAAATGGCCTGCGGGAGCCGCAAGCTCCTGCCGTATCCGCGGCCGCTGGACAGATCACCCCCCAAAAATGCGGAGAGCAGCAGGCATCTGCCTGCTGCTGCAGCGTGTCGAAAAAGTCTTTTCGACACGCTGCAGAACTTTTTGAAACTTCAAAAAAGTTTCAAAAAGTTGTTTGATCCAACGTGAAAGGGAACCCTGACGGTTCCCTTTCACACTATCCTTCCCTCCGAATCCTTTGGCTGGAGGGCTTATAGACAGTCCGGAGCAGCAGGCATCTGCCTGCTGCTCACAAACCAGTTCATTCCATTTTGAATCCGTGGAGACCAGGATCTCCTCCATGGGCACCTCCAGTAGGGCGCCCAGCGCGTACAGATTGTCGACGGAGGGAAGGCTCTTCCCCTTCTGCCACTTGTAGATGGCCTGGGGCTCCTCAAAGCCGAAGTATGCCTGGAGATCCCGGACGGACAGGCCCTGCGCCCTGCGCAGGCGGACGATGTTCGCCCCGGTGGCCGCAGGGTCGATCACCGGGAAAGTCTTTTGCCGCATGAAAACCGCCTCCATTCTCCCGTGCTGACGATCGGGACTCTCAGGATACCGGATGCCGGGGAAAAAGGCAAGAGCATCCGGGAAGATGTAAGGAAACTGTTATATTTCAGGAGGATGAAAACCCATGAAGCAGCCTGTACCGCTGAACAAGCAGAGCAAGCGGGCCCAGCGGGCATACCATGCCGCCCGGCGGGGCGGCTGGCACGGCCTCTCGCCGGTGACCCGGGTGCGGCCCAGCGGCAAAGCCTATGACCGCAGCCGCGCAAAGCGGGCGGCCCGCCTGTCGTCCGCGCCGGAGATCTGAGCGGCCCGTTATGCCACGCCCCAGGGGCTCCCGGCCTCTATTTTTACAATAATGTCAACCTTTTCCGGCGTGACGGCATCAATGTCGTCCACGTCAAAGCCGGACTGTGCGCCGTCCCGGTGCAGGCCGGAGAAGTGCAGCAGGGTGAACTGGGTGCTGGAGTCCGTGCCCTCCGGATACCCCCAGTAGATATCCACACCCTTGCTGGACTTGACCCAGGCGTTGCCGTTGTTGGCGTCCACCAGATCCAGATACTTGATCTCGTACCGGCGGATCTCATCCGCACCGTTCAGGAATTCGTCGACTTTTTCCTCCAACGGAGTCATACGGTCAATGCCATCAGAGGTAATGATCTCATCAAACAGCAGAGATACGCTGTGACCCGACGGGAGCACAACACCGGTATCATTCAGGGTGTACACGGTATCGGCGGGGGCAACCGCCACGGCGGAACCCTCAGCCGCAGTAGTGGGGGAATCCTGCTCCGGCTTGACAGCGGTGGCCTGGTCGTTCTCCACCGCGCGGACGGTCAGCACACCCTCACCGGTAAGAATCTGGTAATGCTTCTCATCCACACCGGCTATGATGCCATCTGTACCGTTCTCGCCGCCATAGATGGAAACGATATAGTTTTTGTAAACATCGCCAACCAGTTTGGGCTCAAAGTAGTCCTCCATGACGGGACCCGTGCCGTTGTCATACTGCACACGTACGTCTGTGGCAGTCGAACCAGTCTTCTCAAAGCGATAGTAGGTGTTTCCTGTCATACCAGGATTTACAACTACCGCTTTCCAATGATTATTTCAATTTGCGAAGCTTATTCTACCTTATCGGCTTCCGGAGTCCTCATATAAAATTAAAAAGAGGCGAGACCAGCCGTGTCACCAGGCGCCCCCGGCCCAGGCAACAATCTGTTCCGCCGTTCCCTCCATTCCCCTCACAGAGCTGTTGATGCAGAAATCGTAGTTCTCCGGCGCGCCCCAATTTCGGCCGGTATAGGTGTCATAGTATTTCTTGCGCCGCTTATCCAGTTTCCGGACGGTATCCTCCGCTTCTTTCTGCCCGATGCTCTCGATCTCCATCCGGCGCCTGACTCGATCCTCAAAGGGTGCGCAGATGAACAGGCTGATTACCGGGATGCCGGCGGCGCGGAGGACGGCATCAGCACACCGTCCCACAATAATGCAGGGCCCCATCTGAGCCAGTTCCAGAATCACCTGGCTCTGCATCTCAAACAGGATGTCCTCCGCCGGCTGCCCCTTCCGCACCTGGTGTCCGCCCTCATAGACGCCGGTAAACAGCCAGGGATTCGGGGCCTTTTCTTCCTTGCCCGCGAACAGTTCCTCCCGCACTTCCGCCTTCTGGGCCGCCAGTGTAATCAGTTCCCGGTCATAGCACCTGACGTTCAGTCTCTCTGCCAGCTGTTTCCCAATCTCCCGGCCGCCGCTTCCAAACTGGCGGCCCAGAGCGATAATCGGCATCTTCATGTTACGACTCCTCCTTACAAGTCTGCTCCGCGGCCGGGCGCGTTTCCGCCATCCGCAGGGCCGCGCCGCGGACATGATCCTTCAGGAGCTGATCGACAAATTGAAGCAGTTCTTCAGGGGTTTCCCGGATGTCGCCCAGCAGCCAATCCTCGATCATGCTTACCAGCGCCCCTACATAAAACCGCGTCAGAAGCTCCACCTCATGGTCGGATGCCTGGCAGTCCAGTTCCATGACGATCCTCCGGATTGTGCTCTGGATGATGGCGTGAATATCCGTCTGAAAAAAGCTCTTCAGATGCTCCCGGCTCAGGGAGTGCAGGGCGCACAGGCAGACCGACCAGTTCTCCTGGAGGTACTGGAACAGCTGGAGCAGGCCGTCCTGCCACAGCATGACCCCCTCGTGCTCCCGCAGCAGCGCCACGGCCTCCTGGTCGAACATCCAGCGCACGGCATCGTAGATGTCCTCAAAGTGATAGTAAAAATGCTGCCGGGCCATGCCGCAGGACTGCATGATCTCCGCGACGGTGATCTTGTTCAGAGGCTTTTGCGCCATCAACGCTTTCAATGCCGCGCAGATCTCCCGCTTGGCCGCCTCACTGGCCTCGTACGTCCGTTTCTTCATTCCGAGTTTCACACGCCCTTCCGTTCAGACGTTTCCTCTATTTTAGCACAGCTTCCGCAAAGCGGCATAGATGCAGATCAGGGTCAGGTGTCAGAAATCTGACATGCGGCCCCGATCTGCATCTTGTTTTCCCCCGGTGGATTTTCTATGCTGGAAAAAGCAAACGGAAAGGAGCGCGGAACCATGACGGAGCGGTATCGAGTCACCATACAGAGCCAGATGGGCCCACGGGAGGGCGTTCTGGCCCTCAGCTATCAGGGAAGCTACATCACCGGCTCGCTGGATCTGGTGGGCTATGTCAACACGGTGCAGGGCGTGCAGGCGGCGGACGGGACGCTGCACCTCTTCCATCCCATCCAGACGGTGGTAAGCACCATCCCCTGTGAAACCGTGCTGAGCCTGTACGCGGGGAGGCTGCGGGGCACATCCACCTCAAAATCCGCCCGGATGCAGTGGGATGGCACGCTGATCCGCCGGGAACCCCAGGAGGAGTCGAGCCTGTGAGCAGAGAAGCGGAAAAGCCATCCTTTTTTGAAAAGCTGGCCACGGTCATCGTGGACAAGCGGAACCTGATCTTTTTCCTCTATGCCTGCGCCTTGGTCTTCTGCCTGTTCTCCCGGAACTGGGTCAGCGTGTGCAACGACATCACGGAGTACCTGCCGGATACCACGGAGACCCGCCAGGGGCTGACCCTCATGGAGGAGGAGTTTACCACCTTCGGCACCGCCAGGGTCATGGTCTCCCATGTGACCTACGGCCTGGCGGAGGAGCTGGCGGAGCAGATGGAGCAGATCGAGGGCGTCACCTCCGCCGCCTTTGGGAGCAGTGCCGTTGGAGCGGACACGGAGGACAGCGAGCCGGAGACGCCGGAGGACATCGCAGAGTACTTCAAGGGGGCGGACGCCCTGATCTCCGTGACCTTTGACGGGGAGGAGACCGACGAGATCAGCCTGGATGCTCTGTCTGCCATCCGGGAGCTGCTGGAGCCCTATGACTACTACATCGACAGCACCGTGGGCAGCTCCCAGGCGGACTCCCTGGCCAGCGAGATGGGCGTCATTCTGGCGGTGGCGGCGGTGATCATCGTGCTGGTGCTGCTGCTCACCTCCCGTTCCTACGCGGAGATCCCGGTGCTGCTGCTCACCTTTATCGCGGCGGCGGTGCTGAACCTGGGCACCAATTTTATCTTCGGGGAGATCTCCTTCGTGTCCAACTCGGTGACGGTGGTGCTGCAGCTGGCCCTGGCCATCGACTACGCCATCATCATGCTCCACCGCTTCCTGGAGGAGCGGGAGCACGCCGGTGACCGGGAGGCCTGCATCGCGGCGGTGAGCGCCGCCATCCCCTCCATCTCCGCCAGCAGCCTCACCACCATCTCGGGCCTGGCGGCCATGATGTTCATGCAGTTCCGCATCGGCTTTGACATGGGTATCATACTCATCAAGGCCATTCTGCTCAGCATGCTCTCGGTCTTTACCCTGATGCCGGGCCTGCTCATGCTCTTCTCCAAGGCCATGGCCAGGACCCAGCACCGCAGCTTTATCCCCAAGATCGACCGCTGGGGCAGGTTTGCCCTGAAACTGCGCTATGTTGGGGTGCCCCTGTTCGCGGTGGCCATTGTGGCAGGCTTTCTGCTGTCCAGCCAATGTCCCTATGTCTACGGCTACAGCCAGATCGAGACCGCCCGGCAGAACGAGACACAGATCGCCGAGGAGAAGGTCAACGAGACCTTCGGCACCCAGAACGTCATGGCGCTGATCGTGCCGAAAGGGGACTATGCCAGCGAGAAGGCCCTGCTGGACCGGCTGGAGACCTACGACCAGGTGGACTACGCCATGGGATTGTCCAACGTGGAGGTCATGGACGGCTATATGCTCACGGATGCGCTCAAGCCCCGGCAGTTTGCCGAGATGACGGACATGGACTACGAGCTGGTGTGCCTTGTTTATGCCGCCTATGGGGCGGAAAATGAGGAATACGGCCGGATCGTGGGCGGCGTGGACGACTATGCGGTGCCGCTGATGGACATGTTCTTCTTTGCCTACGACAAGGTAGAGGAGGGGTATGTGAGCCTGGACGAGGAGCAGCAGGCAGATCTGGACGACCTCTATGCGCAGCTGTCCGACGCCCGGGCGCAGCTGCTGGGGGAGCACTACACCCGGATGCTGGTCAGCCTGGACCTGCCGGAGGAGGGAGCGGAGACCTTCGCCTTCCTCCAGACCATCCACCAGGAGGCGGAGCGATACTATGACGCCGACCATGTCTATCTGGTGGGGGACTCCACCAGCGACTATGATCTGTCCACTTCCTTTGCCAGAGACAATGTGATGATCAGCGTACTGTCGGTGGTCTTTGTCATCATCGTGCTGCTCTTCACCTTCCAGTCCGTGGGCCTGCCCATCCTGCTGATCCTGGTGATCCAGGGCAGTATCTGGATCAATTTCTCCTTCCCCGGCGTGACCCAGCAGCCCATTTTCTTTATGAGCTATCTGGTGGTGACCTCCATCCAGATGGGGGCCAACATCGACTATGCCATCGTCATCTCCTCCTGGTACAACGAACTGAAGGAAACCATGCCCCGGCGGGAGGCCATCGTCCAGGCGCTGAACCTGTCCTTCCCCACGGTGCTTACCTCGGGGAGCATTCTGTCCGCCGCCGGGTTCCTCATCGCCCGGATCACCACAGAGCCCGCCATCGTGGGCATCGGCGAGTGCCTGTGCCGGGGGACGCTCATCTCCATGTTCCTGGTCATGTTCATCCTGCCCCAGATCCTGTATCTGGGAGACAGGATCGTGGAAAAGACCCGGTTCAATATCAAGGTTCCGGAGGTCAGCCGCAGCGCCAGCGGCACCGTCTATGTGAACGGCCGGGTGCGGGGCCGGGTGTCCGGCGTGGTGGACGCCCACATCCAGGGCGTGATCTACGGCGACGTCTCCGGCATGCTGGAGACCGGAAGCTATCAGACCAAGGAGGTTCCAAACGCAGATGAAACGGAAAATCAGTAAGCTCCTGAGCCTCCTTTTAGCGGCGGTTCTGCTCCTTTCCCTCATAGCCCCCGCCGCCCTGGCGGCGGAGGACCCCGCTGCCATCCATCTGCGCACGGCGGAGGATCTGGCGGAGCTTTCCCAAAACTGCACCCTGGACAGCTGGTCCCGGGGAAAGACCGTTTATCTGGAGGCGGACATCGACCTGACCGGCGCGGACTTCACCCCAATCCCCACCTTCGGCGGGACCTTTGAGGGGCAGGGCCACACCATCTCCGGGCTGTCTCTCACCGGCAGCGGCAATGTGCGGGGCCTGTTCCGATACATACAGCCCACCGGCGCCGTGCGGGACCTCCACGTCTCGGGCACCATTGCCCCCACTGACCGCAAGAACACCCTGGGCGGTCTGGTAGGAGAGAACCAGGGCACCATCACAAACTGCTCGTTTTCCGGGTCGGTCAGCGGGGCGGACAGCATCGGCGGGATCGCGGGTATCAACGAGGCCCAGGGGCAGATTATCAACTGCACCTTCTCCGGCTCTGTCACCGGGGAGCACTATGTGGGCGGCATCGCCGGACAGAACTATGGCTCCATCATCCAGTGTGAGAACAGCGGCAGCATCAACACCACGGAGGTGGACGCGGAGCTGAACCTGGACAATTGGAATCAGGAGCAGCTCAACGCCGCGGAGAATGTGCCCGTGTGTACGGACATCGGCGGCATCACCGGGTTTTCCTCCGGCATCCTGCAGGGCTGCGTCAACACCGGGGCGGTGGGGTACGCCCATGTGGGGTATAACATCGGCGGCATCGTGGGGCGGCAGTCCGGCTATCTGAACGGCTGCACCAATTCCGGGACGATTCTGGGCCGGAAGGATGTGGGCGGTATCGCCGGGCAGCTGGTGCCGGAGGTGCGGCTCCTCTACAACGAGGGGCAGGTGGGCGACCTGCTGGACGAATTGGATGTGCTGCGGGGCCTGATCGACCAGACCAGCGATGATGTACGCGGCACCTCCGATGAACTCTCGGAGCGGATGCAGGCCATTTCCGACCGAGCTGGGGAGGCCCAGGAGGCCATGAGTAATCTGATGGACTCCGCCACAGACTGGGCCAATGAAAACATCGACGCGATCAACGATGCGTCCGCCCGGATCTCCTGGCTCATGGACGAGCTGACTCCCATCCTGAACGACGCCGCAGACGCGATGGATCTGATGGAGGAGCTGGCCGGCCAGATGAATGATGTGTTGGACGAGGCCCGGGAGGCCGGCGACCTGGCACCCGATGCGGCAGAGCAGATGGAGGATGCCATGGGAGAGCTGGGCTCCGCCGCCCGGCGCGGCCGGGACGCCGTGGAGCACCTCAAAACGGCCCTGGCCCATCTGCGCAATGTACTGGGAAAGCCGGACACGGAGACCGCCCTGTCGGAAATTCAGGCGGCAGTTACCGAAGTGTCCGCAGCCCTCTCAGATATTGCCGGCTGCCTTGGGCGGATGCGGCAAATCGTTCAGGAGGCGGATGGCGAGCTTCGGGGGACGCCGGAGTGGGATGCGTTCCTGGAAAAGCTGGAGGCATTTCAGGCCGCCTGTGGGGCGCTTCCCGGCTACCTGCAGGAGGTCAGCGCCGCGCTTGCCCAGGTGATCCGCCCCGGAACGGCCGATCTGGACACACTGGCGCGCCTGCAAGCCGCCGCCGGGAACCTTCTGGCCGCCGGTCAGGCATTTGGGGAGGCCGGCGCGGAGCTGGCCAAGGCGCTGGCGGATGCCGGCCCTGGCGGGGAGCCGGATTTGACCACCGCCTATGAGAGCTTACGGACGGCGTCCCAGCAGCTTGCGGCCGCGCAGGCGGAAGTGGACGACATCCTAAAACATTTGGGAGACACTGAAGCCGGGGAGAATCTGCAAACAGCGCTGGATGAGCTGAATAATGCCATTGCCGCCGCAG
The DNA here is from genome assembly GCF_002161215.1 of Flavonifractor sp. An10. Lineage (GTDB taxonomy): Bacteria > Bacillota > Clostridia > Oscillospirales > Oscillospiraceae > Flavonifractor > Flavonifractor avistercoris. The sequence continues at coordinate 173,053 of NZ_NFMB01000005.1, read as the reverse complement.
AGCAGGCCGCCGCGGAGGTGGAGGGCGCCCTCGCGGCACTGGCCGGAACAGAGGCGGCTCAGCATGCCGCCGAGGCGCTCCGGGCCGAGCTGACTGCCATCTATGCCAGCCTGGAACAGGCAAAGACGGCCGCCCGGGAGATCGGGGCGGCCGCGGCGAAGCTGGTATTGCCCTCTGTGGATACTGAGGAGCTGGAGGCCGCCCACCGGGAGGCCCGGGCCGCCGGGGATAGTCTGGCCTCCGCGCTGCGGGCATTGACGCGCAGTGTGGACAGCGGAGAGGACGCCGTCCGCCTGCTGTGGGAGCTGCTGGAGCAGGCCGGAGACGCCATGGACGAATTGCGGAACGCCGGAGATACCATGGAGGAGCTGGCCGCCCTGGCCTCAGAGCTCAGCGAGGATCTCTGTGATGTACTGTACCAGCTGTCCGAGATGCCCACCATCACCATTCACCCCATCAGCAGCGAGATCCAGGAGCAGGGGGATGCCCTGGGAGACATCTTCTCAGGCCTGCTGGAGGACGGGGACGTCCTGCGGGATTCCGTGTCCAACAGCACGGACATCCTGCTGGACGATCTGGACGCCATCAATGAACAGTTCGGCGTGATCACCGATCTGCTCCGGGATATTCTGGCCGGTTCCGGCGAGGAGGTTGAGGATCGGTTTGAGGATGTGTCAGACGAAGCGCCTGAGACCACAGATACGGGGTATCTGTCCGACGCCCGGAACGACGGGACTGTGGAGGGGGATATCAATGTGGCCGGGATCGTGGGCTCCATGGCTATCGAGTACGACTTTGATCCGGAGGACGACCTGATCCAGGAGGGCGACCGCTCTCTGGACTTCCGGTATCAGACCAAGGCCGTGGTCGCCTCCTGCATCAATACGGGAGAGATCACCGGCAAGCAGGACTATGCCGGCGGCATTGTGGGCCTGATGGATCTGGGACGGGTCGGAAACTGCGAGAATTACGGCGCTGTCTCCAGCAGTGACGGCGACTATGTAGGCGGCATCGCCGGGGCCTCCTGGGGCAGCATCCGGGACAGCTGGAGCAAGTGCCGCCTGTCCGGCGGAGACTATGTGGGCGGCGTGGCCGGGCTGGGGGCCACCCTGGTAAACTGCCACACCCTGGTGACCGTCGACGAGGGCTCCGCCTATCTGGGCGCCGTGGCGGGAGACGTGGACAGCGGCGGCGCCATCTCCGGCAATACCTTTACCAGCGAGAGCCTGGGCGCGCTGGACGGCATCAGCTACGCCGGGAAGGCGGAGCCGGTGAATTTCGATGCACTGTGCAGCACGGAGGGGGTGCCCGAGCTGTTTTCCCGGCTGGAGCTGACCTTTGTGGCCGACGGCGTCACCGTGGCCGTGGTTCCCTTCCAGTACGGGGAGGGGATCGAATCCCTGCCGGAGATCCCCGCGAAAAAAGGATATTCCGCGTCCTGGCCGGAGCTGGACTATACCCATCTGACCGCCAGCCAGACCCTGGAGGCGGAGTACACGCCATATTCCTCGGCCCTGACCGATGGAGGAGAACTTCCAGAAATCCTGGTGGACGGCAGCTTCAGCAGCCGGGCGGAGGTCGCCCACACCACGGAGGACGTGACCTGGAGCGATGACCGGGGCCAGCCCCACACCGGCACCGCCTATACCGTCACAGTGGACGACCCGGATCTGGAGCAGGTGTCCTACACAGTCCACTACCGCCTGCCGGACTCCGGCAAGCGCTGGGCGCTGTGGGTAAAGGACGAGAACGGCTGGTCTCAGGCGGATTTTGAGATTGACGGGCAATATCTGCTGCTCACCAGTCAGACCGGGGAGATCACCTTCTGCGTGACCGAGCAGCCCGGCAGTCTCTTTGTCTGGATTATCGTCGGAATAGGCTGCCTGCTGCTGTTGGCTGTTATCTTCTGCGTGCTGCGCCGCATGCGGAAAAAGGGACGTTGAACCAGGAGATAGCTATAAAATTTCACATCTCTCCACAACAAGGAAGAACGCCTCCGGGGGCCCCGTTTCGGGCCCTTTGGAGGCGTTCGATTTTCGTACTAGGATAAAAGAAGGTGCACCCTTTCACCTCGGTCGGCGGTTTCAGGTGGTCGGTGGTTTTGGGAAATCCAGTGTTCCCAGCCGGTTTCGGCCTTTTGACCGACGTTGCGGACTAAGAACGTAAAATTTGCGCCGCAAAACAAAGAGAAACCTCTTTCCTCCGGCATAGAGGAAGCCAGCAGTCTGGACATAACCAGGGCAGGGAAATACACGGTGGCGGAGTGGCTGAGGCTGTGGTTTGAGGTCTACGCTAAACCCAACCTGCGATTTTCTACGGCGGAGTATTACCGGCGGGGTATTGAGCTGCACACGATCCCCTACATCGGGGAGGTCAAGCTCAACCAGCTGACCACCCGGCAGATTCAGAACCTTTACCGGGAGCTGCAGCAGAACGGCCGCCGCAGAGCCGCGCAGAAGACCAAACACCCTGGCCTGAGCAGTTCCACCATCCGGGGCGTCCACACCATGCTCCACAGTGCCCTGGACCGGGCGGTGAAGGAGAGACTGCTCCTCCACAACCCGGCTGAGGACTGCATTGTACCCAAGCTCCAGCGGCAGGAGATGAGAATCCTGAAACCGGAGGATATGAGGGCCTATCTGGAGGCGGCGGAGCGCCGGGGCGTGCTGGCCCTGTTCTACCTGGAGCTGGTCAGCGGCATCCGGAAGGGCGAGCTGGCCGCTCTCCTCTGGACCGACCTGGACGTGGAGCACGGAACCATCTCGGTGAGCAAGCAGGTGGGGCGGAATCCCCAGGGAGAGCTGGCCATCTGCCAGCCCAAGACCTCCAACTCCGTCCGGGAGATCTCCATCCCACGGGAGGCGGTGGAGCTGCTGGTGCAGGAGCACCAGTGGCACCCGGAGAGCCCCTATCTGTTTCCATCTCCCAAGACCGGTGGTATGTACCACCCTGACTCCATCGTGAACCTCCACAAGAAGATCTTGAAGGATGCCGGGCTGGAGTATGTCAGATTTCACGATCTGCGCCACACTTTTGCCACGGTGGCGCTCCAGAGCGGTGTGGATGTAAAAACGGTGTCCGCCATGCTGGGACACTACGATGCCGGGTTCACCCTGCGCACCTACACCCACACCAACCGGCGGATGCAGGAGAAGGCCGCCGAAAAGATGGGGAATTTCATGGCGCAGGTGCTGTAACACAGAGCAGCAGAAAGTGACGGAGAGGATGAATATCCTCTCCGTCACTTTCCGGTTGGTGGCGCCAAAGGCAACCCCCGGCTATGCCGGGGGTAAAAAATAGCTTATAGCGAGGAGAAAAGTAGAAAAAGAAAAAACTCCCTGATAAGGTAGAAGTGGTTTGCCGACCACACAACTACGATAACAGGGAGGTCTTCATCGTGAAAGACAAAGACATAAGTAGTTTAGAGCATACAAGTTGGAGGTGTCAATATCACATCGTATTTGCACCCAAATATCGAAGGATGGAGATATATAGTCAGATAAAACAAGATATAGGAGTAATATTAAGAAAACTGTGTCAGCAAAAGGGCATAGAGATTATAGAAGCCAGAGCGTGCCCAGACCATATACATATGTTGATAAGTATCCCACCCAAGTACAGCGTATCACAGATTATGGGGTATTTGAAAGGGAAAAGTAGTCTGATGATATTTGATCGGCATGCAAATTTGAAGTATAAGTATGGAAATCGGCACTTTTGGGCCAGAGGATATTATGTGGATACAGTGGGACGGAATAAAAAGCAAATAGCAGAGTATATCCGAAACCAACTGGCATCGGATCAAATAGCAGACCAGATAGGCCTGAAAGAGTTTGTTGACCCGTTTACGGGTCGCGAGAACAGGAAGGCATAAAAGGAACCCCTTAAGGGGTAGCCCGAGAAAGAAATGCAGTCGGCAAACCTTTCGGGGCCCCTTAAGGGGCTTCGTCCGTATCAGGCCCTTATAGGGCCTACTCAAGCCTCCGGCTTAGCCGGAGGTTTTGACTTCCATAAAAAGTAACGAAACCGGCGGAGATCATCCGATTTCCGCCGGCTTGTGAAAGGCCAGATCAGTCTAGATATTTTCAGGCAGGCGAATCCGGCCTTCTGGCCGGCGGCACCTTTGCACAGTACAAGCGTTTCGGCCAAAGGCCAAAACCTTGGCGGAAGGACGACTCTGCCGCCCTGAGCATGGAATTGCAAAAACACAGGCCAAAGGAAAAGTTACTAAGAAACCGCTAGTTTGACAGTTCTTAGCAACTTTTTCATGCGTCAATTTTCTGCTTGGGCCCGGAAAACCACATTTTGCAACGGATCCAAGGGATGGTTAAAATCTATATTCTCTTAATAACGGAGAAGGTCGCCCACAGGGCGGCTCACCAATCGCGAGCCCAGCGCAGCGAGTCGCGGTTGGAAAGGAGGAGCATGGGAGCGGGTGAATGCCGTCTTTTTTGTCGCAGGCATAATAGACCTCCCGGCATAGCCGGGGGTTTTCGAACTACAAAAAGACGCCGGAGAAAAGAGGACTTTCTTATCCCCATCTGGGTCTTCAATAATATTGATAAAGTTGTCCAATCTTTTTCAAAGTCCGCCCGTCCTCACGACAATGCTGTGGAAGAATCCTTTTTTGCTTCCATGGAACGTGAGGAGATTTATCGGGCCTAATATTACTCCGAGCGCCAGTTCATGGAAGAGTTGGCACTTATATAGAATTTTATAACACAAACGGCCCACAGCATACTTTTCCGTCCCCACGCCCCTCCGGGGCGTTTCCCCTTGTGGCGACCGAGAGAGTGTGATATAATTATGAAAACCAGATTGCAGAGAGGGGGGCAGCAGATGGCCAAGGCGGCGGGGGAGTGGTATCCCCTGGACAACGCGGCGGTGCTCTATTCCGCCCTGCAGAAGGAGAAGTACTCCGCCATCTACCGGTTTTCGGCGGTGATGGCGGAGAAGGTGGATCGGGCGGCCCTCCAGCGGGCGGTGGACAAGACCATGCCCCGCTTCCCCTCCTTCGGCGTGCGCATCCGGAAGGGGGCCTTCTGGTATTACTTTGAGCCGAACCCGGCCCCCGGCCCCTTCGTGAAGGAGGACATCTCCAACCCCTGCCAGCCGGTGCGCTTCCGGGAGGACAACGGCTGGCTGGTGCGGTTCTACGTCTACGACCGGCGCATCTCCCTGGAGGTATTCCACGCCGTCAGCGACGGCGGCGGCGCCCTGGTGTTCTTCAAGACCCTGCTGGCGGTGTACCTGCGGGAGCTGGGGCATGACATCCCCAACACCCACGGCATCCTGGACGTGGAGGAGCCGCCCCGGAAGGAGGAGCGGGAGGACGCCTACGGCCGCTATGCCACCGTCCGCCCCCGGCGGGAAAAGCGGGGGGAGAAGGCCTACCAGAACAACGGCACGGCGGAGCCCTTCTATACCCTCAACGTCACCATGGGCTTCTGCTCCGTGTCCGCCCTCAGGGAGAAGGCCAAGGGGTACGGCGTGTCTATCACCGAGTACCTGACGGCGGTGCTGCTCAAGGTGCTGCTGGACAAACAGCACCGGGAGGCCCCCCGGCGGGAGCGGCCGGTGGCCCTGGCCATCCCCATCAACCTGCGGCCCTGGTTCCCCACCGAGAGCCTGCGCAACTTCATCCTCACCGCCCGGCCCGCCATCGACCCGTCCCTGGGCAGCTACACCTTTGAGGAGGTGCTCTCCCAGGTGCACCACTACCTGCGCCTGCGCATCAACCGGCAGCAGATGCAGGCCGAGCTGGCGGGCAATGTCCGCTTCACCCGCAACCGGCTGCTCCAGCTGGTGCCCATTGTCCTGAAAAACCCGGTGATGGCCCTGGGCTACAAGCTGGCGGGGGTGCTGCCCTACTCGGGCACCTATACCAACCCCGGCCCCTTCCCGGTGCCGGAGGAGATGGCCCCCCATATTGTGCGCATGGAGGTCATCCTGGGGCAGAACACCACCCCGCGGCCCAACTGCGCCTCCATCAGCTACGGCGACACCATGGAGATCACCTTTGCCGGCACGGGGCAGGAGTCCGACACCGAGCGGGAGTTTTTCCGCTTCCTGGTGCGGGAGGGCATCCATGTCAGGGTGGAGAGCAACCGCACCTGATAACCGAAAGGAGGCAACGCCCATGTCCTACTGTGTCCACTGCGGGGTGGAGCTGGATCCCACCGCGTCCTTCTGCCCCCTGTGCCATACGCCGGTGGCGGATCCCCGCCAGCCGGTGGATACCGATTCGCCCAAGCCCTTTCCCACCCGGCGGGGGGAGGTGGCCCCTGTATCCAAGGTGGAGGTGGGCCTGCTGATCACCGCCATGCTGGCCTCGGTGGCGGTGTGCTGCGGTGTGCTCAACCTGTTCCTCCACGCCGGGCGGGCCTGGTCGCTGTACGTCATCGGGGCGGCGGCCATGCTGTGGCTGTGGCTGGTGCCGCCCCTGCTGGCCCGGGGGATGCACCTGCTTCTCCGGCTGGCGGTGGGCATCGGGGCGGTGCTCCTGTACGTCTACCTGATCTCGGTGGATCTGGACGGGCGCACCTGGTTCCTGGGCCTGGCCGCGCCGCTGATCCTGTGGGGGGGCGCGGTGCTGCTTGTGCTGGGGCTGGTGCTGCTGGTCTATCACCGCTCCCCCATCACCACCCTCACCATCCTCATCGGCAGCGTGGGGATCTTCCTGCTGGGGGTGGAGCTGCTGGTAGACCGCTGGCTGTTCCACACCTGGGCGCCGGGCTGGTCTCTGGTGGTGCTGGTGGTGTGCGTGGGCATGGTGATCCCCCTGATCATCATCCGCCGGGTGCCCTCCCTGCGGGAGGAGGTTCGGCGGCGCTTCCACCTGTAAAACACCTTGACACCGGCGGCCCCCGGCGGGTATACTGGAGACAGATTCGCCCCGGTTCGACAGGAGCCGGGAGAGAGGGGAGAGTTCCATGTACAACCAGAATATTCCCGGCCGGAATGAGGCCATTATTTCCCTGGTGCTGGGCATTGTGGGCCTGGTGGCCAGCCTGTTTGTCAACAGCCTGGTGGGCCTGCTGGTGGGCGTGGCGGGCCTGTACTACGCATCCAGATCCAAGGCCATGGGCTATGACGACGGCCTCCGCCTGGCGGGCTTCGTGCTCTCTGTGGTAGCCATCGTCCTGGGCGGCCTGTTCCTGCTGGCCTGCGTCGCCTGCACCACCGCCTTTGTGGGCATCGGCATGTTTCTGTAATGCCCCTGCTTGAGCTGCTGGGCCGGGGGGTGCCACTCTACGGCCTGCTGGGCGTGCTGGGGGCCTGCCTGGGGCTGGTGTGCGCCCTGGCGCGGTGCCCGTCCTTCGGGCTGTCGAGGGACGACTGCGCCTATCTCTACGTGTTCGGGGCCATAGGGGCTGTGGCGGGGGCCAAGCTGCTCTACCTGCTGCCCCGGCTGCCCCAGCTGGCGGCGGAGCTCCCCCTGCTGTGGGAGAGCCCCGCCGCCTTTGCCGCCCGGTGGCTGTCCGGCGGGCTGGTGTTCTACGGCGGCCTCTTCGGCGGCATCGCCGGGGCTTGGCTGGCCGCCCGGTATTTCCGGGCGGACTTCGGGGCCTTCTGCCCCGTACTGGTGCCGGCGGTGCCCCTGATGCACGCCCTGGGCCGGGTGGGGTGCTTCTTCACCGGCTGCTGCTACGGTGTGGAGCTGGATCCCCCCTGGGGGATCCCCGTCCCCGCCGGGGCGGTGGGCCCCGGCGGCGTCCGCTTCCCGGTGCAGCTGTGGGAGGCGGGGGCGGAGGGGGTGATCTTCCTCCTCCTGCTCCGGTACAGCCGCCGGGCGGCTCCGCCGGGGAAGAGCCTGGCGGCCTACCTGCTCCTCTACGCGCCGGTGCGCTTTGCACTGGAGTTTTTCCGGGGGGATCCGGCCCGGGGCTTCCTGGGGCCCCTGTCCACCTCCCAGTGGCTCAGCCTGGCGGCGGCGGGGGCGGCCCTGACCTGGCTGGCCCGCCGGGGGCGGAAGTCAGAAGCATAAAAAGGTCACGCTGTGGAATACACAGCGTGACCTCTTTTCTTATCGGATATGTTTCATGGTCATCCAGCGCTTGGAGCGGTAGAACCACACACACACCGGCACCGAGCTGGACACCGCGATGCCGCAGGCCACATAGACCCCGTAGATGCCGAAGAAGTGGTTCAGGATCACCGCCAGGATCAGCCGCACCACGATGCAGTTGAGGAAGGAGTTCCACATGACAAACACCGTGTGGCCCGAGCCGGTGGCCAGGGTGTTGTAGGCGAACATGGCGGCATAGAACAGCTGGCAGATGATCTCGATGCGCAGGTTGATCACCGCCCAGCGCTGCACCTCCGGGTCGGGGGTGAAGATCATGGAGAACTGAGGGGCGAAGAGCTCGGCCACCACAATGATCACCGCCGCCAGGGCCAGGGCCAGCTTCAGGCAGGTCTTCATCACCTGCTCCGCCCGGTCGAAGAGGCGGGCTCCCAGGCACTGGGCGCACATGGTGCCGCCGCCGGTGGTGAGGGCGGAGATAAAGAGCTGACAGAAGTCACGGATCTTGTTGGACACGCCGTTGGCCGCCGAGATGGTGACGCCGTGCTGGTTGATCAGGGCCAGCACCACCAGCCAGGAGATAGAGGCGATCGTCCACTGGAGGGCGGTGGGAAAGCCCAGCTTCAGGATGCGCTTGATCATGCCCCCCTCCGGGCGGAGGAAGCGGGGCAGCAGGCCCAGATCCGCCCGGTGGCAGAGACAGAAGACCAGGGCGGTCAGGCAGGACACCGCCTGTCCCAGCACGGTGGCCAGGGCAGCCCCGGACACACCCCAGCGGAACACCGCCACGAAGAGGATGTCCAGCACCACGTTGAGGCTTACCGAGGCGATGATGCAGTACAGGGGGATGCGGGAGTTGCCCACGCCCCGCAGAATGGCGGACAGGGCGTTGTAAAGGAAGATAAAGAGGAGGCCCGCGCCGCAGATGGTCAGATAGCCGGTGGCCTCGTCCAGGGTGGGGGACTGGAGCAGTATGAGCAGGGGCCGGCCCAGCAGGACTACCAGCGCGGCGAAGAGCAGGCCCAGCAGCAGGCTCAGCGTCAGCAGGTTTCCGGCGGCCTTCCGGCGGTTTTCCTGGTCGCCGGAGCCGAAATACTGGCCCACCAGGATGTTGCCGCCCACGGTCAGGCCGATGGCCACCTGGGTCAGCATATTCATGACCACGCTGCCGTTGTTGATGGCGGTGATGCCCACGTCCCCGATAAAATGGCCGGCCACGATGATGTCGGTGATGCTGTAGGTGGCCTGGAGCAGGCTGGAGGCCATCAACGGCAGGGCATACCGCACCAGCTTTCGTGTGACGCTGCCGCTGGTCAGATCGTTTACCAAGGCCGGCATGAAACCACTCCCTCTTTCCCTCGTCTCCGGGTTTTTCCATACGATCCAACAGTATATCCCCGTCGGCGTACAACGGCAATACTGATTTTTTGGTCAGTAACCCGGATTGGAGGGGAGGAGGGCATCAGATTTTGTTTCCACGCCCGACCGTCATGCTGCCGGTGCCTGCGGGCCTATTTCCCAAAGGGGCAGACGGGGTAGCGGCACTCGGGGCAGCCCAGGCAGAGGCCGCCGTGGCCCAGGGCCTTCAGCTCCCGGCGGGAGATGGGCACCCCGGCGGCGATGCGGGGGAGCACCAGATCAAAGACGGTGGCCTTGGCGTACATGACGCAGCCGGGCAGGCCCAGAATGGGGGTGCCGTCGGCGAAGTAGGCCAGCAGGAACATGGCCCCGGGCAGCACCGGCGCGCCGTAGGAGATGATCTCCGCCCCGGTGTCCCGGATGGCGCCGGGGGTGCGGTCATCGGGATCCACGCTCATGCCGCCGGTGCACAGCACCAGATCCACCCCCTTGGCGTGGAAATCCAGGGCGGCGGCGGTGATGGCCGCCCGGTCGTCGCCGGGCAGGCAGTGCTCCGTGACGGTGATGCCGCAGGCGGCCAGCTTGTCCACAATCACCGGGGTGAAGGCGTCCTGGATCAGTCCCTTGGCCACCTCGCTGCCGGTGGTGATCAGGCCGCAGGTCTTCAGCTTCCAGGGGGTGAGGGAGAGCAGGGGCTCCTTCCCCGCCCGCTCCTCGGCGGCCTGGAGCACCTCCTCTTGGATCACCAGGGGGATGATGCGGGTGCCCGCCAGCTTGTCCCCCCTGCGGACGGCGGTGTTGGTGTGGCGGGTGGCGATCATCAGCTCCTCCACGTCGTTGAGGGCGTTGAGCCGCTCCACGTCCACCCGGAACAGGCCGTCGCAGTCGGCGATGAGCTCGATCTTCCCCTCCTTCACCGGCGTGGGGTGCATATGCTCGTTCTGGCACAGCGCCCGCAGGCGCTCGGCGGCCTCGTCCTCATGGAGCATACCCGGCGTCTTTTCCCACACGTACAGGTGCTCCTTGCCCATGCTCAGCAGCACGGGGATGTCCTCGGGGGCGACAATGTGGCCCTTGCGGAACCGGGCGTCCTTGGTGACGCCGGGGATGATCTGGGTCAGGTCGTGGCAGAGCACATGGCCCACCGCGTCCTTGGTGTCTATCAGCTTCATGGGGTTACCATCCTTTTTCCAGAATGACGGGCGGTCAGCCGCCGGTCAGCAGCAGCAGATGCTCCCGTGGCAGCTCCACCCACAGCTCTTTGGGGTCGCCCAGGGCGGCCCAGGCGGCCTTGTCCAGCTCGATGCGGAGCCGGGAGAAGCCCTGCCCCCCGCCTGGTGTGGTCATCATGGCCACGGTGGAGAACATCTCGTCCACCACCCGCTCCACGGTGCAGGGCAGGCGGTTGGGGCCGGGGCCGTCCACCGGCCGGAGGAAGTGGGCCCGGATGCCCACGTGGCTCAGGTTGGGGGGTAGGGGAACCCCCGGCTCCAGGGTCATCCCCCAGTCCAGGGCCTCCACCCGCCCGCCGGGCAGGGGGCGGGCCCGGGACACGTTCTTGCACCCGGAGAGCAGGCAGGCGGACAGGGTACGGGGGGCCTCAAAGAGCTCCGCCACCGGCTGCATGGGCTGGGAGCGGCCCTGATCCAGCACGCACACCTGGCTGCACAGGCGGCGCACCTCGTCCCGGCTGTGGGTGACGAAGAGCACGGGGCCCTCAAATCTGCCCAGCAGATCCAGCAGCTCCAGCTCCACCTGCCATTTCAGGTAGCTGTCCAGGGCGGAGAAGGGCTCGTCCAGCAGCAGGGCCCGGGGCTTGTTGGCCAGGATGCGGGCCAGGGCCACCCGCTGCTGCTGCCCGCCGGAGAGTTGCCGGGGGTACTTGTGCTCGTTCCCCTCCAGGTAGAAGGCGCGCATCAGCCGCGCCGCCGTCTCCTTCCTTCCGGCCCTGTCCCGCACCCCGGCGGCGATGTTCTGCTCCACCGTCATGTTGGGGAACAGGGCGTAGTTCTGAAACAGATACCCCACCCGCCGCCTCTGGGGGGACAGGTTGATGCGGGCGGCGGAGTCAAAGAGCACCTCCCCGTCCAGCTCGATATGGCCCTCGTCGGGGGTCTCAATGCCGGCGATGCAGCGGAGGGTGACGCTCTTGCCGCAGCCCGAGGCCCCCAGCACGCCGGTGACGGCGCCGCTGTCGGTCTCAAAGGCCGCGTCCAGGCGGAAGGGGCCGAAGTCCTTGTGGATGTCCACCGACAGCCTCATTCCCCCACCTCCCCGGTGACCGGGGCCGCGCGGCGGCGGGGCCGGCGGTCTTTCTTCTCCAGCATGTTGACGGTCAGCAGCACCACCGCCGAGATGGCCAGGTTCACCAGCACCCATCTCATGGCCCCGGCGTCGTCGCCGGTGCGCCAGAGCTGGTACACCGTGGTGGAGATGGTGGCGGTCTTGCCGGGGGTGTACCCGGCGATCATGGAGGTGGCGCCGTACTCGCCCAGGGCCCGGGCAAAGGCCAGCACCGTGCCGGCGATGATGCCCTGCTTGCAGCAGGGCATGCGCACCCGCCAGAAAATCCAGGTGTTGGAGCGGCCCAGAGTCTGGGCGGCGTAGGCCAGGGTGGGGTCGAAGGACTCAAAGGCCCCCCGGGCGGTGCGGTACATGAGGGGGAAGGCCACCACCGCCGAGGCGAAGATAGCGGCGTACCACACCATGGTCAGCCGCAGGTCGAAGGTCTCCAGAAACCACAGGCCCAGCACCCGCTTGGGGCCCAGCAGCCGCAGCAGGAAATAGCCCACCACCGTGGGGGGCAGCACCAGGGGGAGGGTGAGCACCACGTCCAGCACCCCCTTCACCAGCCGGGGCAGCTTGGCCACATAGTAGGCCGCCGCAATCCCCAGGAAGAAGATGATCACCGTGGACACGGCGGCGATGCGCAGGGAGTTGAATAGCGGATACCAGTCCAAGATTGTTCACCGTCCTGTGTCATGATGGTGGCAGGGGCGGGTTGAAACCCGCCCCTGTGCGTATGTAGGGCGGGGGCTTGCCCCCGCCGTCCGCCATTACAGGACGGTGAAGCCCACGCCCTCCAGCACGGCGATGGCGCTCTCATCGGTGTGGAGGTAGTCCAGGAAGGCCTGGGCGGCGGCCTCGGCGGCCTCGCCGCTGCTGCTCTTCATGACGGCGGCGGGGTAGATGACCTGGCTGCACATGTCGGCGGTGGCCTGATCCACCACGGTCAGCTCGTAAGTATAGGCGTCGGTGGCGTAGATGATGCCGCAGTCCACGGCGCCCTCCTTCACCTGGTTGGCCACCTCGGTGACGTTGGAGGCGTAGGTCACCTTGCCGTCGGCCTCCAGCTGGGCGATGTCGATGCCCAGGGTGTCCAGAATCTCCAGGGAGTAGGAGCCCACCGGCACGTCGTCGTTGCCGATGCACAGCAGGGACAGCTTGTCCGTGGCCAGGTCGGAGAAGGTCTCGATACCGGCAGGGTTGTCGTCGGGCACCGCCAGCACCACCTTGTTTTCCACAAAGTCGATGCGGGTGTCGGCGTACACGAAGTCGGCGCCGTCCTCATTCTGCCCGGCCTCCAGGTCGTTCATCTGGGACTGGCCGGCGGAGATAAACAGGTCGCACACCGCGCCCTCTATGATCTGGGTGCGCAGGGTGCCGGAGGAGTCGAAGTTGAAGGTGAGGGTGACCTCGGGGGCCACCTCTTTGTACAGGTCGGCGATCTCCGTCAGGGTGGCCTCCAGGGACGCGGCGGCAAACACCACCACCTCCACCGGCTCGGCCTGGGGCGCGGTGGTCTCCGCGGCCGGGGTGGTGCTGTTGGCCGCGGGGGTGTCCGCGGTGCCGGCATTTCCGCCGCCGCAGGCGGCCAGGCCCAGGATGAGGGCCAGGGCAAGGGACAGGGCTGCAATTCGTTTCATGGTACATTCTCCTTTACAAAATGGTAGGCGCATCCGTTTCCAGACACACCCCGGCCCGACGCCATAGCAGCGCCTTAGGCGGGCGGGCTCGAAGAATTTATATAAAATGAGCCGACAGGCTCACACTGCCTGTACCCGTTTCTCTAACCCTCCCGCGAGCCCAGCAAAGCGGGTCGCGGGAGGAGAGCCAGAATCAACGAAGCGGAGTGGATGCCCCGCATCCGCGGGGCGGAACGGAGCGCAGTTTATTCTGGCGAGGCGCAGTTGCCCGCGGTGCCCTTGAGAATCTCCAGCCCGTGGGCCAGGGAGGGGAGGATGAACTCCAGGCACTCCCGCACCGCCTTGGGGCTGCCGGGCAGGTTGACGATCAGGGCCTGCTTGCGGATGCCCGCCGCCGCCCGGGAGAGCATGGCCCGGGGGGTAATCTGGAGGGACTGCCACCGCATGGCCTCGGCAATGCCGGGGGCGGGCCGCTCCACCACGGACAGGGTGGCCTCCGGCGTCAGGTCGGTGGGGGAGAACCCGGTGCCCCCGGTGGTAAGGATCAGATCGGCCAGGTCGTTGTCGCACAGGCGCTTCAATTCGGAGGCCAGGGGCTCCACCCCGTCGGGCAGCAGGGCGGTGTGCGCCACCGTATAGCCCGCCGCCTCCGCCAGCGCCCGGATCACCGGGCCGCTCTTGTCCTCCCGCTGGCCGGCGCAGCCGGAGTCGCTGAGGGTGATGATGGCAACGCGCATGCTCATCCCTCCTCCACCATGGTCAGCTCGTCCCCCACGGAGATGGTGCCCCCGTGGAGCACCCGGGTGAACACGCCCTCCCGGGGCATGATGCAGTCCCCCATGACCTTGTAGATCTCACAGTGGCTGTGGCACTCCTTGCCCACCTGGGTCAGCTCCAGCTCCACGTCGCCGCACCGGAATTTCGTCCCGATGGGCAGGGTCTTGAAGTCGTACCCCTCCACCACCAGGTTCTCCCCAAAGGCCCCGTCGTCCACCACGGCGCCCCTGGCCCGGAAGGCCTCCACCTTCTCGTGGGACAGCAGGGACACCTGCCGGTGCCACTTCCCCGCGTGGGCGTCCCCCTGGATGCCCCAGTCCTCCACGAACCGGGCGGAGCCCACGTTCTTCTTCTGGGTTCCCTTTTTCTCGCTGATACACACGGCAAGCACCTTTCCCATGCCGCTCATCCTCCAATCTGATACATACTCCGCCGCTCGTCCTCCGCCGTGCCGGCGGCGGAGAAGTGATGGCAGGCGGGCTTGGCAAAGACGGCCCCCTCCATGGCGGCGCGGATGGCGGCCCCGTCGGCGCCGCTCTCCAGCAGCGCCTTCAGGTTCACCCCCGTCTCGTACTGGAGGCAGGTCTTGAGAAAGCCGGTGGCGGTGAGCCGCACCCGGTTGCACGACTCGCAGAACTGGTGGCTCACCGCGCTGATGAACCCCACCCGGCCGGTGAAGCCGGCAAAGGTCACATAGCGGCCCGGCCCGCTGCCGCCCCCCTGGGCGCAGGGGAGGGCGGGGCCGAAGGCTCCCTCCAGCTTCTCCAGCACCTCCGCCTGGGTGCGGCGGGGCAGGGAGCTCCCCAGCCCGATGGGCATCAGCTCGATGAAGCGCACGTCCAGGGCCCGGTCCCGGGCCAGGGCGGCCAGGGGAACCAGCTGGTCGTCGTTGTCCCCCATGGGCACGCAGTTGAGCTTCACCTTCAGCCCCGGCGTGTTCAGGGCGGCCTCCAGCCCCTCCAGGGCACGGGGCAGCAGATCCCGCCGGGTGATGGCGGCGTACTGCCCCCGGTCCAGGGTGTCCAGGCTCAGGTTCACCCCGTCCAGCCCCGCCGCGCAGAGGGCGGGGAGCTGCTGGGCCAGCAGCACGCCGTTGGTGGTCAGGGTGACGGCGCGGATACCGTCGATGGCCTTGACGGCCCACACCAGCTTGTCCAGGCCCTTCCGCACCAGGGGCTCCCCGCCGGTGAGGCGCACCGTGTCGATGCCCAGGCCCGCCGCCGCCCGCACCAGCCGGACAATCTGCTCGTAGGAGAGGATGCGGCTGTGCTCCACCCACTCCACCCCCTCCTCCGGCATGCAGTAGCGGCACCGGAGGCCGCACCGGTCGGTCACCGACACCCGCAGGTAGTGGATGCGCCGTCCATATTGGTCATTCACGGGCCTTCGCCTCCTTGACGTATCGAATCAGCAGCGCCGCCGCACCCTCTGCGTCCCCCAGCGGCAGGATAGGCACGCCGGGCACCTCCAGAGGCAGGTCGGTGACCAGGGCCAGCAGGGTGGCCGGGTCGGACACCGGGGCCGCCGAGTTCCCAGCCCGCACCACCTCCAGCTTGGGCCAGGCGGAGTATTTGAACCCCTCCAGCAGAATCAGGTCGGCCTCCGGGAACTGGGCGATCAGGGCGGCCTCGTCCACAACCTCCCGCCGCACCACCTTGTACTTCTCTCCGTCAAAGATGGCCGTGCCCCAGGCCCCGGCGGCCAGGAAGCGGCCCGTGTCCGTGTCCGGGGGCTCCGGCAGGAAGCGGTGCCCGTCGTGCTTGATCACCGCTACCCGCAGCCCGGCGGCGGTGAGATGGGGCAGCATGGCCTCAATCAGGGCGGTCTTGCCCGAGTTCTTCACCCCGGACACCGCCGCGATGGCCGGCCCCTTACCCACGGTCGTACACCCCCGACTTGCCGCCCTCCTTGTGCACCAGGTGGATCTCCGTCAGCTCCATGGACTTGTCCATGGCCTTGCACATGTCGTAGATGGTGAGCAGGGCCACGCTCACCCCCGTGAGGGCCTCCATCTCCACCCCCGTCTTGCCCGACAGCTTCACGGTGCACCGGGCCCGGACGGCGCAGTCCGCCTCCAGGATGTCGAAGTCGATGGAGGCGTGGGTGAGCATCAGCGGGTGGCACAGGGGAATCAGCTCCCAGGTGCGCTTCACCGCCTGGATCCCAGCCACACGGGCCACCCCCAGCACGTCCCCCTTGGCGGCGGTGCCCTCCACAATGGCCTCCAGCACCGGCCGGGACACCCGGATCGTCCCCTCCGCCACCGCGGCCCGGAAGGTGGGCTCCTTCCCGGTCACGTCCACCATCACGGCGTTGCCCGCCTCGTCAAAGTGATTCAATTTCGCTTCCATATTTCTATCCAACCTTTTTTCATGTAGGGCGGGGGCTCGCCCCCGCCGTGTGGATGGGCGACACCCCGTGGGGCGCGACGACCCCGGCGCGTCAACCCCTGTTGTCACAACATCAAAATATCCACCGTCTCCCCCGCCGCCAGGGGGCCGTCCCCCGCCGGAATGTCCACCAGGCAGCTGCACCCCGCCAGGGAGCGCAGCACCCCGGAGGAGTGGCCCTCCGGCAGGGAGACATGGCCGTTTTCGCATTTTCCCCGCACAAACCGGCGGATACCGCTGCCCTTGGGGAAGGGGGTGTCCAGCACCGCCTTCTCCCGCTGGGGCAGCAGCTCCGGCTCCCCGGACAGGGCGGCGAGCAGCGGCCGGGCCAGCAGCTCAAAGGTGGTGAAGGCGGCGAAGGGGTTGCCCGACAGGGACAGGATGGGCTTGCCCTGAAAGCGGGAGAACATGGCCGGGGAGCCCGGCTTCAGCCTCAGCCGCCAGAACACCCGCTCCGCCCCCAGCAGGGGCAGGGCCTGGTGGAAGATGTCCTTGTCCCCCACCGACACCCCGCCGGTGGTGATGAGCAGGTCGCAGGTCTCCAGCATCCGCGCCATGGCCTCCGCCACGGCCTGGGGGTCGTCCCCGGCCAGCTGTCCGGTGACGTTCTCCACCCCCAGCTCCCGCAGCCGGGAGAGCAGCAGGGGCAGGTTGGCCCCGTAGATCTTTCCGGCCGGCAGGGGGCGGACGCCGGGCTCCACCACCTCGTCCCCGGTGGACAGCACCCCCACCCGGGGCCGCCGGCGCACCGGCACCTCCGTGATGCCGGCGGAGGAGAGCACCCCCGCCGCCGCCGCGTCCACCCGGCTCCCGGCCGGCAGCAGGCACGTCCCCGCCCGGTAGTCCTCCCCGCGGTACACGTAGTTGTCCCCCGGCTTCAGAGCGGCGTAGATCTCCACCACCGGGGAGCCCATGTCCGTGTCCTCCTGCTTCAGCACGCAGTCACAGCCGGGAGGCAGCATGGCCCCCGTCATCACCCGCACCGCCCGGCCCGGCGTTACAGGCACCCGGGGCGCGTCCCCGGCGTAGAGCGTGTCCGCCACGGTGAGGGACACCGGGTGCTCCCGGCACGCCCCGGCCGTGTCCGCCGCGCGCAGCGCGTACCCGTCCAGCGGCGAGCGGTCAAAGGGCGGCTGGTCCAGAGGGGCCGTGATGTCCGACCCCAGCCTCCGCCCCAGCGCCTCCCCCAGGGGCAGCTTTTCTGTCCCCAGACAGTCAATATTGTCACACAGCGCCTGCTGTGCCTCCTCCAGCGTCAGTCCGGTTTTCATGCCTGTTCTCTCCTCCAGATGGTTGGGGCGACCGCACATAAAAAGAGCGCCGCCCGAAAAGGCGGCGCCCTCCTGGACAGAGTTTCCCCAGAAGCGGTGCGGCCCCTTTTCAAACACGGAAGGTCAGAGCGTTTCCCCTCTGGCCCTGGCGAAAGCGCCATAGCCGCAGCCTGCAGGCGCTCCCGCTCGGAGCGGTGATTTTGTTTTCTCCATTATAGTGCGGAATCCGCAGCTCCGCAAGACCTTTTCTTTTGATACCCCATAGCAACTATGCTGCCGCCGGCCCGCGGGGTGGAATTTTTTACAGGAATCCGGAACTTCTCTGGAAATTTTTCGTCAAATCAGATAGAATAGAGGCAGCTGAACCAGTGGAAAGCACAGAACAGAGGACAATGGAGGGATGAAGCATGAAGAAGCTGCTTTCTTTTGTGCTGGCCCTGACCCTGGCGTCGGGGCTGGCTCTGCCGGCGGCGGCCGCGGAGGAGTCCGCCGACGCGGCCCTGGCCCGGGTGACCCAGGCGGTCAAGGATACCCTGGCCCTGGACACCACGGGCTATGACCAGTTCCAGGGTGACCGCTACGAGGACGGCCTGACCGGCGTGTGGAGCCTTCGCTGGGACGGGGCGGAGGGCTCGCTGTCTGTGGACGCCCTGGACGACGGCACCGTCACCGGTTACTATCTGGGGGAGAGCGACACGTCGCCCAGCGGCGGGGACTTCCCCGTCTTCCCCCAGGGGGACGCGGACGCCGCCGCCCAGGCGGCCCGGGCCTTCCTGGACAGGGTGCTGGCAGAGGGCGAGTCGGTGGAGCTGGAGGAGCCGCAGGGCATGGAGCGCCTGGGTGGCGACAGCTTCCGCTTCTCCGGGCAGCTCCTTCTCAACGGCCTGCCCTCGCCCCTGCACTACTCCGTCACCGTTCGGGCGTCGGACAACGCGGTGACCGCCTTCTCCCGGGACACGGCGGCGGGCACCTTCCTGGGGGACGTGCCCGCGCCCGGGGCGGCCGTGTCCCAGAGCCAGGCCGCCGGGCTGCTGACCGCCAATCTGGCCCTGCGGCTGGAGTATGTGAGGGAGGAGGGCAGCTCCGCCGCCGTGCTCCGCTGGCTGCCGGAGGACACCGACACCCTCTACATCGACGCCGCCACCGGTGAGACCCTCAACATGACGGAGCTGGAGGAGCTCATGGCCGGCATGGGCAACGGCGGCGGGAGCGACGCCGCCACGGAGTCCCCTGCGGGCGGGGCTGAGAGCGGCCTGACCCAGGCCGAACAGGAGGGCATTGCCAAGCTGGAGGGGGTGCGCTCCGCCCAGACGCTGGATCAGGCTCTGCGGGCCCAGGCGGCCTACGGGCTGGAGGACTATGCCCTGGCCTCCGCCGACTATGCCCTGACGGGCGAGGGGGAGGAGGAGCAGGTACTGTGCACCCTGTCCTACCGCCTGGCGGACGGGGAGCAGACCCGCAGCCGCACCGTCACCGTGGACGCCCGCACCGGCGCGGTGGAGTCCGTGTCCTCTTCGGCCCCCTGGCTGGAGGAGGGGGAGTCCCCCGCCCTGACCGTGTCGGAGGCCCAGGCCAGAGCCGAGGCCTTCCTGGCGGAGTTCTGCGGGGCGCGGTGGAGTGCCCTCACCCTCTACGACAGTCCGGACGGCGGGGAGAGCCGCCTGCCCTATGCCGCCTTTACCTATGTGCAGCAGGCCAACGGCATCCCCTTCCCGGAGAACCGCTATACCATAGCCATCGACCTGGGGGACGGCTCCGTCTACCGCCTCCGCGCTGTCTATGACGAGGCCGTGACCTTTGCCAGCCCGGAGGGCATTGTGGATGAAGCCTCCGCCCTGGCCGCCTGGGCGGACACCTATGACGCCGTGCTGGCCTACCGGCTGGTGCCCCGCCCCCTGGACGGGGACGAGCCCCTGGAGGCCAGGCTGCTGGAGCTGGGCCTCACCCACTTTTACGGCCTGCGGCTGACCTACGCCCTGGAGCGGGACACCTACTGCCTGGGCATCGACGCCGCCACCGGGGAGCCGGTCTGGCCGGAGACGGCCGGCGGCGCCCTCACCTACTCGGATCTGGAGGGCTCCTGGGCCCGGGCGGATGTGGAGAAGCTGGCCTCTTACGGCGTGGGCTACGACGGCGGCCTCTTCCGGCCGGACAAGAGCCTGACCCAGTGGGATATGGTGGCCCTGCTGGCCAGCCTGGACGGCTGGCGCATCGACCCGGACAACGCCGACGCGGAGACGGTGGACGGGGCCTATGCCGCCGCCTACCGCATGGGAGCTCTGACCCGGAGTGAGCGGGACGAGGACAGCCCCGTCACCCGGGGGGCGCTGGTGCGCTGCCTGCTGGACTGCGCCGGCTACGGCCCGGCGGCCCGGCTGGAGGGCATCTACACCTGCGCCTATGCCGACGCGGACTCCATCCCCGTCGGCGAGCTGGGCTATGCCGCCCTGGCCCAGGGTCTGGGCATGGTGGGCGAGTCCTACAGCGGCGCCCGCACCGCCACCCGCGGCGAGCTGGCCGCCATGCTCTGCCGCCTGCTGGAGCGGTAGAGGCAGCGCGGCCCGGCAATGACAAAAGCACCCCGCGCCGCCTGATGGGCGGCGCGGGGTGCTTTCTGTGTCAGAAGGGGTCGGTCACTTCCCCTGGCCGGTGGGGATGCCGCACAGGTGGGTGGGCGCGGCGTCGTGGGCGCGGTCGGTGGCGTTGTAAGACCAGAACCGCCAGCCGCCGGCCAGGTTGGAGCAGCGGTAGCCGTGCTGGCTCAGGATGCGGCAGGCCAGGTAGCTGCGCAGGCCGCTGAAGCAGTTGACGTAGATCTTCTTGGCCGGATCCAGCTCGCCCAGCCGGTTCCGCAGCTCATCCAGGGGGATGTTCACCGCGTCGGGGCGGAGCAGGCCCTGGCGCCGCACCTCGCCGGGGGTGCGCACATCCAGGAGCACCACCGACCCGTCGGCGGGCAGGCCGGCCACCTCGTCCCAGTGGTGCTGCTCCACCCGGCCGGCGCGGAGGTTCTCGATCACATAGCCCGCCATGTTCACCGGATCCTTGGCGGAGCCGTAGGGGGGCGCGTAGGCCAGATCCAGCTCAGTGAGGTCGGCGGCGGTGAGGCCCGCCCGGATTGCGGCAGCCAGTACGTCCATCCGCTTGTCCACCCCGTCGAAGCCCACGATCTGGGCCCCCAGGATGCGGCCGGTGGCGGGATCGTAGAGGGTCTTGACGGTCATGTTGTGGGCCCCGGGGTAGTAGGTGGCGTGGGAGGCGGAGTAGGTGACGGCCTTGCTGTAGTCCACCCCGGCGGCGCGGGCCGTCTTCTCGTTGAGACCGGTGGAGGCCGCCGTCATGTCGAAGAGCTTGATCACCGACGTGCCCTGGGAGCCGGTGAAGGTGCTGGGGATGCCGCAGATGTGGTCGGCGGCGATGCGGCCCTGCTTGTTGGCCGGGCCGGCCAGGGCGATGTGGCTTTTCGCCCCGGACACGAAGTGGCGCACCTCCACCGCGTCGCCCACGGCGTAGATGTCGGGGCAGCTGGTGCGCATGTGCTCATCCACCGCGATGGTGCCCTTAACGCCCAGGGCCAGCCCGGCGCTCCGGGCCAGCTCCGACTCGGGCATCACCCCGATGCCCAGCAGCACCAGGTCGGCGGGGACGGCCTCCCCACCCTCCAGGGTGACGGACAGACCCTCTCCATCCGGCACAAAGCCGGTGACGTGGGCGCCCAGGCGGAGCTCCACCCCGCAGCCCCGGAGATAGGCGTGCACCTCCGCCGCCATGTCGGCATCCAGCGGGGGCAGCACCTGGTTCCCCTTCTGGAGCAGGGTGGTGGCAACCCCGGCGTGGAGCAGGTTCTCCGCCGCCTCCAGTCCGATGAAGCCGCCGCCCACCACCACGGCCCGGCGGACGGGGTGGGTATCCAGATAGTCCCGGATGCGGAAGGTGTCCTCCACGGTGCGCAGGGTGAACACCCGGGGATCGTCCTCCCCGGGCAGGCCGGGCATGACGGGCCGGGCGCCGGGGGAGAGGATCAGCTTGTCGTAACTCTCGGTATAGGTGCTGCCGTCGGCCAGACTGCGCACCTCCACCGTGTGCTCCGCCGGGTTGATTTCCAGGGCCTCGTGGCCCACCCGCACGTCGATGCCGAACCGGCGGCGGAAGCCCTCCGGGGTCTGGAGGGTCAGCTCATCCCGGTCGGTGATCACCCCGCCCACGAAGTAGGGCAGGCCGCAGTTGGCGTAGGACACGTAGCCGGTGCGCTCCAGAATGATGATCTCCGCCTCCTCGTCCAGGCGGCGCAGGCGGGCCGCGGCAGTGGCCCCGCCGGCCACGCCGCCGATGATGACAACCTTCATATCCGTTTCCTCCTTATGATTCCAGCGGCCCGCGGTAGCCCATCAGGCCGCCCAGATCCGTGACGGTGCGGCCCGCCCCTTCCAAAATCCTCCGGGCCTGGGCGCTGCGGGCGCCGCTGTGACAGTAGACAAACAGGGGAACTCCGGCGGGCGCCGAGGCGGCGCTCAGCCGGTTCAGGGGCAGGTTTTGGGCGCCGGGGATGTGTCCGGCGCGGTATTCCTCCGGCGTGCGCACGTCCAGCAGGACGGCCCCCGGCGTGCTCTTCCAGGTCTCCAGGCCCTCCGCCAGGCTTGGGCGGCGGGCAAACCAATCAAACAGTCCCATGATGCAGGCTCCTTTCCCGTGTGGGTTCTCTTGTATGATGAGAGGATACCACACAGGGAACCGGAGTTCTGTGACAAAATCACCCTAGGGCTTGTTTGAAACATGTCAACATGCCCAATCGGCGGGCCTTTTGCCCCCTGGACGGCGCAATTTTTCCTTGAAATCCGTCAGGATTCCTGCGAAAAAATTGCTTGCCAGCGGCCCAAAATCCCTCGCCGCTGGACACATCGCCAATTTTCAAACCAGCCCTAGCTCCGCCGCCAGAGCCTCCAGCCGGGGGAGATCCAGCAGCTCTATCCCGCCCCGGCTCAGCTTCACCAGCCCGTCGGCCTGGAAGTCCTTGAGCAGGCGGGTGACCACCTCCCGGGCGGAGCCCAGGTGCCGGGCCAGCCGGTCGTGGGTGAGGCGGAGGGTGGAGGACTCCGCCAGGCGGCTCTCCTCCACCAGCAGGGCGGCCAGGCGCACGTCCAGCTTCTTGCTCAGCAGCTGATCCATCCGCCGCATGACCTCGGAGAACCGGTCAGCCATGAGCTCATTGGTGAAGTTGGCAACCGCCGCGCTCTCCTCCATCAGGCCCTGGTACACCTGGGCCGGGAGAAAGAGGGCAACCGTGTCCCGCTCCGCCTCCACCAGCACGTCAAACTGGATCCCCCGCAGCACGCAGGAGGCGGAGAACAGGCACATGTCCCGGGGAAAGAGGCGGTAAAGGGTGAGCTCCCGCCCCTCGTCGGTGAGCAGGTAGGCCCGCAGCTGCCCCTCCACCGGCAGGATCAGTCCGGCGCACTCCGCCCCGCCGCCGTAGGCCATGGCCCCCCGGTCGAAGTGCCGGAGGGCGGCGCTGCCGGTCAGGCGCCTCTGCTGCGCCCCGGTCAGCTTATCCCAGAAGGGCAGATATTCCTCCAGCTTCACTCCAATGCCTCCCCCTCGTTGGCCTCCTGGGCCACGCAGGTATCCGCCGGCGGGGCCTCCGGAAAGTGGATCTCCAGCACCGCCTGGGGCCAGTTCAGACGGATGGCGGCGTGCCGCCCCTTCGCCCCGGCGGCCGCCTCCAGGGCGGCGGCCAGCTCTCCCAGCACCTCCCGGGTCAGGGGGCCGCCCCGCCAGTGGAACACCAGGGGCTGCTTTTTCCGGATGGCCTGGGCGGCCCGCCTGGCCGCGTCCTCCACCCGGGTGAAGGAACACCCGGCCTGCTTATAATAGAAGCGGCTTCCGTCGGCACAGGGCGGCACGGGGTAGACCAGGGCCTCGTGATCCCGGAAGAGCCGCCTGTCGTCCAGATTGAAGTAGTCATAGCGCACCAGCCCGTCCCCGCCCAGAGAATTGTCGAAGGTGGCGTCCAGGTGGTAGTACTGACCGCCCAGCCGCACCACATTCCAGGCGTGGCGGTACTTGATCCCCTTCTCCGGGTTGTTCTCCGCCAGGGCCACGATGCACCACAGGCCCAGCCGGTCGCACAGGGCCTTCACCGACTTGGCGATGCCCTCGCACACCCCCACCCCCTGGCCCAGCGGGCCCAGGATCTCGTGGGAGTAGGGCTTTTTCAGCTTGTCATAGCGCACGTTCCGGCAGATGAAGTCGTGGACATACTGCTCCTTTTCCGCCTCGCCCTTGTCCAGAACCGGGCGGCACAGCCGGTCGATGCGGGCGGCCAGGGCCCTCTGGTGGCCGCGGATCTTTCCCTTGTCGAAGAGGTACTGGGGGAGGAACTCCACCGTGGCGGCCGCCGGGTGCACCCGGCAGGAGAAGCCGGTGACGTAGAAGAGCTCCGGGCAGTCCAGCCGCAGCCGTGCCAGCACATCCCCCAGGGCCTTTCCCTCCAGCCGGGGGACGGGGAAGGCGGGGCGCAGCTCCGCCAGGCCGGTTTTCATGGCGTGGTAGGCGGCCTGGCCCTCCTTGTCCAGCTGGCGGAGATACCAGGGCTCGCTCACGGCGCCTCCCCCTCCAGCAGCCGGAGAAGCATCTGCGCCACCCCGTCCTCGTCGTTGGAGGCGGTCACTACATCGGCGGCGGCCCTGGCCTCGGGGGCGGCGTTGCCCATGGCCACCCCCAGCCCCGCCGCGCGCAGCATGGAGCAGTCATTGCGCTCGTCCCCGAAGGCCACGGCCTGCGCGGCGGGGATGTCCAGATGCCCGCACAGAAACTCCAGGGCCGCCCCCTTGGTGGCGTCCCGGTGGGTGATCTCCACGTTGCCGGGCAGGGAGCAGGCCACGGTGATCTCCGGGAACTCCGCCGGCAGGGTGTTCAGCACCTCCCGCTGGACGGCGGGATCCCGGAAGTAGCTCTGGATCTTCTGCACCGGCCTTCCCCGGCGGCGGATGTAGCCGGGCAGATCCTCCATGGGCCTGCGGGAGGCGCGGACGATCTCCCGGGCGGGGGGATCCAGGATCCAGTGCTCCAGCTCTTGCAGATACCTGGCCTCCATCCAGCCCTGGCTGTCCTCCATGTAGCAGTCCAGGGTGCCGGAGAAGTCCTGCAGCCGTTCCATGACGCGCACAGCGGTCTCCGGCGCCAGCTCCGCCCGGCGGAGGGCCCTGTCCTCCAGCCGGTCGTACACCAGCGCGCCGTTCATCAGCACGGCATAGCGGAGGAAGGGCAGCTCCCGCACCACGGCGGGCATGCCGCTGAAAAACCGCCCGGTGGCGGGGACAAACTCCACCCCCTGCCGGACTGCCCGCTCCAGAGCCGCCCGGGTGGCGGGAGCGAGAGCCTTGTCCGACCGGAGGAGCGTTCCGTCCAGATCGCAGAATAGGATTTGATAGTTCAAGGGCCGGGCCTCCTGACTGTGGTGGAATATACCGCCTTCATCATACCATGACGGCGGTCAAATTACCAGTCCCGGCCTCCTGAAAATCAATGGAGCAAGTATGTATGCCTGATTCGCCAAATGGTGGGGTGACGACATATTTGGCTTCTAAACAAGCCCTGATAGCTATCCATATAGCCTTTCAGGGGATTGCCGGGCTAAGAGAATTTAATGTTTTCTATGCTGGTGATGTACTGCATCAGATCCTTGAAGATATCTTTTTTTAGAACTCAGATTTCAGGAAAATAAAAAGGATGACCACACCGAAGGTGTGGTCATCCTTTGGCAGCGGGTGAAGGATTCGAACCCTCACATACAGAGTCAGAGTCTGCTGTGCTACCCTTACACAAACCCGCTATTTCCCTGTGCTCTCGTGAGCACGCATACTATTATACCAAATTGGCCGGGAATGTCAAGAGAAAAAGGAAAAAATTTTAGGAAAAAATGGGCCGGGGCGTGTACCCCGGCCCGCGACTGAAAACACCTTAGAACTGGTTGGGCTGACGGCTCTTGTTCTGAGCCTGATCCTTTTTCTTGTTCTGAGGATTCTGGCCCTCGGTCTGCTTCTGGCCATTCTGATTGCGGATCTTCATCTGATCCTGATTCTGGTTCTGCATCCAGCTCACCTCGCTTTCGCTGGTGATAGTGTAACCGCTTTGGCGGGATTCATACGGAAATTTTTCGCAAAAAGGCCCGGCCCTCAGGGCCGGGCTTTTCTGGTGCGCAACTCACACAGATCATAGGTACGAAGGAAGGGGAGCGGGGAGGTCCCGTCCTCCACCTCCGCCAGGCCGATGGCGCTCATGCGGCCGCGGTTCCGGTTGGGGTCTCCACATCGAAGGCGGTGTACCGGCGGGGGAGAGGCTGAGCCATGGTCAGTCCGCCTCCTCGTCCAGGGCCTCCACCAGGAAGCTCACCGGCCGGAAGCCGTCGTTGCAGGAGAGCATGGCCGAGCGGGGATTTTTCATCCACCCGTCATAGAGCCCCTCCGCCCCGTGGGACAGGGCCATCACGAAGGGGGAGAGGGTGTCCCATGCGCTCTGGCACAGCCCCGCCGGCTTTTCCCAGCCGTTGGCGGTGAACACCTGGCCCTCCTCCAGCCCGCAGGGGTGGGGGATGGGGTTTTCATAGCGGGCCATCAGATCCTCATACCGGGTGATGCGCATCACGGTGATGCGGCACTTTTTCATAGAGTGTCCCTCCTCTCCTGCCCCCTGATTGTAGCACAGCGCCCGCCGCCGGACAAGAAAATTCCCCTTGACAGGGGGAATGGACTGTGGTATATTTCGAACATAAAGAGCGAAATATACCACATAACTGAGGAGGTTTTCCACATGAAGCGGAAACGATGGTACGGGCTTATCGGCCTTTTGTCTCTGCTGGGCTTTGTGGGGGTGTTCACCCCGGAGCGGTATTTCCTGGGCTTCTTTGCCTTCGCCGTGGACTTTCAGTACTTTTTCCTCCGGCCGGACGAGATGCAGGAGGGGCAGATCCTCCGCTCCGCGGCCCTGGGCTTTTTCTCCGGCATGGGAGTGACGGCCCTGGCGGTGCTGGCAGCCCTGGCCCTGGGCGGGGGGCGGACGGAGGCCCTCTATCTGGGGGCCGGCCTGGGCTGGGGCGTGTCGGTGGCGGTGTACGCCGTCTCCAGCTTCTGGGCCTCCCTCCGGGAGTGGAGGCACGCCGGGCCATGATCACCAACCGGATCAAGGAGCACCGGGCCCGCCTGAACCTGAAGCAGGAGGAACTGGCGAAGCTGGTGGGGGTGCGCCGGGAGACCATCGGCAATCTGGAGAAGGGGAAGTACAACCCCTCCCTGGTGCTGGCCTGGAACATCGCCCAGGTGTTCGGCGTGCCCATTGAGGAAGTTTTTACCGTCACCCCGGACTGACGCGCTTTTGCCCTTGACGGAAGCCGCCCGCCGTGTTATGGTAAACACAGAGAGAAAACCCGGAGAGGAGTGGGGGACATGAAGCGGTTTCTGGCCCTGATGCTGAGTTTGGTGCTGGTGGTGGGGGTGCTGCCCGCGGCGCGGGCCGACTCCCAGAGCAACGCGGACGGGGACGCGGTGATCCTCCCCGATGACGTGCCCTCCCCCTGGGCCTATGACGAGGTGCACCAGGCCATCGTGCTGGGCATGGTACCGTGGGATCTCCAGAACCACTGGCGCTTTGCCATCACCCGCATCGAATTTGCCCAGATGGTGGTTCACTTCCTGGCCTTCCAGCACGGCTTCTCCAGCGACAGCAGCTTTGTCAGCGCCTACTGTCCCACCACGGTGGATCGGGACGGGAACCGGTTCGGCGCGTCCGTCAGCTGGTGGAACGTATTCTGCGGCGAGTGGGGCCCCTTTACCGACCTGCACAAGCCGGAGGATCGGGGCTACGGCAATACGGCCTATGCCCTGGGCATCCTGAACGGCCGCAGCGCCACCACCTTCGATCCGGACAGTCCCATCACCCGGCAGGAGGCGGCGTCCATCCTCATGCGCTGCTACCGGCTGTACGGCGGCACCTATGAGGCCGCTGACCGCACGCCCGCCCTGTCCGACTGGAACAGCGTGGCCGACTGGGCCAGGGACGATGCGGCGGCGGTGCTGGAGCTGAAGGTGATGCAGGGCTCCGGCGGCGCCTTTGACCCCCAGGGCACCTACACCCGGGAGCAGGCGGTGCTCACCCTCCTGCGGCTCTACGCCAACGCCCCGGTGAGCCGGGGGGAGGGGAACATCCCGGATCTGTAAGCTCTTTACGGGGGATCGAACTTATGTTAGAATAAGTGGAGCGGAAGGGATTCCGCTCCACTTTTCTGCATGCGGAAGGAGGCGGCCCACATGACCTACCGGCCCCTGGCCGACGAGATCCGGCCCCAGACCCTGGACGAGGTGGTGGGACAGCGCCACATCCTGGGAAAGGACGGCCTGCTGCGCCGGATTATCGACAGCGGCTCCATCCCCAACCTGGTGTTTTACGGCCCCTCGGGCACCGGCAAGACCACCGTTGCCAACATCATCGCCAGGCGCACCAACCGGCCGCTGCACCGTTTGAACGCCACCACCGCCTCCATCTCCGACATCAAGGACATCATCAAGGACATCGGCACCATGCTGGCCCCCGACGGGGTGCTCCTCTACCTGGACGAGATCCAGTACTTTAACAAGAAGCAGCAGCAGTCCCTGCTGGAGTTCATGGAGAACGGCAAGATCACGCTGATCGCCTCCACCACCGAGAACCCCTATTTCTATGTGTACAACGCGGTGCTCAGCCGCTCCACCGTGTTCGAGTTCAAGCCCATCGAGGCCGCCGACGTGCGCCCCGCCGTGGAGCGGGGCATCCGCCTTATGGGGGAGCGGCTGGAGGCCCAGGTGGCCTGTGAGGACGGGGTGGTGGAGCACATCTCCTCCGCCTGCGGCGGCGACGTGCGCAAGGCCATGAACGCGGTGGAGCTGCTCCTCACCTCCGCCCGGCGGGAGGGGGACACCCTCACCGTCACCCTGGCCGACGCCCAGACGGCGGCCCAGCGCTCCGCCATGCGATATGACCGGGAGGGGGACGACCACTACGACATCGCCTCCGCCCTGATGAAGTCCCTGCGGGGCTCCGACCCCGACGCGGCCCTCCACTACCTGGCCCGCCTGCTGGAGGCGGGGGACATGACCACCGCCATCCGCCGCATCCTCTGCTCCGCCAGCGAGGACGTGGGCATGGCCTATCCCCAGGCGGCGCTGATCGCCAAGGCCTGTGTGGACAACGCCCTCCAGCTGGGCCTGCCCGAGGCCCAGCTCCCCCTTGCCCAGGCGGTGATCCTGCTGGCCACCGCCCCCAAGTCCAACTCGGTCTATATGGGCATCGCCGCCGCCCGGGCCGACGTGCGGGCGGGCAAGACCGGCGACTACCCCCGGCACCTCCAGAACGTCCACGCCGACTCGGCGGGCATGGAGCGGGAGCAGGGCTACCTCTACCCCCACGACTTCCCCCGCCACTGGGTCAGGCAGCAGTACCTGCCCGACATCCTGGCGGGCACCCGCTACTACCAGTACGGCGACAACAAGAATGAGCAGGCCGCCCGGCGCTACTGGGAGGAGATCAAAGGGCCTGACGCATAAACGAGCCCGGCCCCGGAAGAAATTCCGGGGCCGGGCTCGTTTCATAATCAGCGGGCGGCAGCAGTCCTACCCGGCGAAGCGGGCCAGGATCTGGGCCAGCTCGGCGCGGGAGGCGGTGCCGGTGGGATCCAGCCGTCCGCCGTCCTTGCCGGTCAGCAGGCCCTCGCCCACCGCCCAGCGCAGGGCGTCCACCGCGTAGGCGGAGGCGGACGCGGCGTCCGCGAAGCCGTCCAGGGTACCGGCGGGCGCGGGGGAGCCGGCATAGCGGTACAGGATCGCCGCCATCTGCTCCCGGGTCAGGTCGTCCTCGGGGCCGAAGAGGCCGTTGTCGTAGCCGGTGACATAGCCGTTGGCCGCCGCCCAGTTCACCGCGTCGGCGTACCAGGCCGTGGGGCTCACGTCTGGGAAGCCCGCCGCGGCGGCGGGTGTGCCGCCGGCCAGGTTGTAGAGCACCTGGGCCATCATGGCCCGGGTGAGGATCATGTTGGGCGCAAACGCGGTGCCGCTGGTGCCGTCCATGATGCCGTTCTCCCAGCAGTACGCCACCGCGTCGTGGTACCAGTCGCCCTCGGACACGTCGGTGAAGGGCAGGGCGGGGGTCTGGGGCTCCTCCGGCTCGGTCACGATCTGCCGGAAGGTGACGGAGATGGTGTGGTCGGTGCGCACGTTCTCGAAGGTGTAGCGCTCCACCGCGCCCACGCTCTCGCCGTCCACCTCCACGTCGGCGATCTCCCAGCCGTCGTCGGCGGTGATGCGGAAGGTCTGGTTCTCGCCCCGGCGCACACGCACACGGCCGTCCGGGCTGATGTCGCCGCCCCGGCCCGCGTCGGCCTCGATGTTGTACCGCCGCACGCTGGTGGAGCCGGAACTGGAGGAACCGGAATTGTTGTTGTCGTTATCGTCGTCATCGTCGCGGACAACAAACGTACAGGAAATGCTGGCATCATCCTCAGCGGAATAAACGTTATTGTTGACCGTTTTCTGCGCAGTCACAACGACGGTATAGATTCCGGAACTGGTCACCGTAAGGGTACTGGCAGTTGCTCCAGAGATTTTTTGTCCGTCTTTATACCAGCTGTAGGTAATTGTTGCGCCTTCTGCGGAGACAGCCGATGCAGTCAGAGTAATACTATCTCCCACATAGGCACTGGTCTTGTCGGCCGTAAGGCTTACAGTGGGAGGCTGCAGTGTCGAATCCGAAGCCTCCACAACCTTGTAGGATATTGTTCCATCTTCTTGATTTTCTACTTTTTCAATGACCTTGCCTTCTTCGGGCCTGACGGTCAGGGAAACGGCATCGGGTGTGACCAGAGTCATACCCTCTGTCACCGTCACCTCGGCGTTGTCAAGAAGATAAACTGTGGCCGGATTCTCCGAACTGGCCGACACATTCTCCAAGGCGTCATTTACGTCTGTATAATAGGAGGAAGCACTACCCTGTCCCACCAAGGCCTGGGACGCGTCCTCAGAGACGGTTACCGTTGTACTGGATCCAGATGTCTGAATGGCATTTTCTCCGGTTCCCGTCGTGGTCAGTTCTGTTTGGCAATCTTCCATCATGTTCACCTGCACGGCGGCTTTTCCGCTGGCGGCCTGGAGCTCGCCGTCGGTGATGTTAACTTTCGCTTCCTGTTTCTCTGTCGTTTCCAAGTTGTAGACAGTAACCGCATTGCCGTTGGAGCTCTCCAGCTTGCCGCCGGCAATGTTGACGGTGATATCGGGGCTCTCATCAAACTGATTTTCGCCGTCCCCATACATCTCTGTGGAGATCAGAATAGCCGAGCCGTCCGCCTGAGACTGGCCGGAAACCGGCGTATCGTCCAGATAAGCTCCGGTACCCAGGATTGTGGCGCCGTCTTGAATGGTGACGGTTCCCATTCTCACTTCGATGCCGCTGCCGCCCTCTACGACGGCATCGCCGCCGATGGTCAAGGTTCCTTCCATGGGCCAGTAGATGCAGGTCTCACCGCTGGTCTGTTGCAAACTGCCGCTGGTGATTTCCGCACTGCATCCGGCAGACTGCAGATTATTGCCGGACAGGGCAAAACCGCTCGTAGCCTCGATGGTGCCGCCAGTCATCTTCAGGCTAGCAGGAGTTTTCCCATATTCATTGTCTTGAGCGTCATTGAACAGCGTCACACCAAACTTGCCGCTGAGAACAGCGTTGTCGGAAATTGTAAGGCTTCCGCCTTTGATCTGGACAGCCGTGTTTGCTCCCGTAATTTTGGCGTCTCCCGAGATCTCGACGGTTCCCATATAGACATTTACAGCACCGTCCGTATTACTGTATATCTCTGTAGAAGAAATTTCTCCGCCGGAGATCTTAACCGTAGTGCCACTTCCTGTTGACTGAATTGCTTGATAACATCCTATAATTTGTCCGCCGGTAATAGTCAGATTACCTCTATTCTCAATAGCGTGCCATGTTGTTCCCTTATACGTGACATCGATAGCCCCACCGTCATCCGCCGTAATTGTCAATGTACCGGAATTTTTCAAAACCTTTCCGCTACTGCATGTTTCCGATGGTGTTAGTTTGTAGGAACCCAGATCCAGTGTAACAGCTTTCCCTGAACCAATCTCAACTACTCTATCTACTGTTGTATCCGCCACCAGCTCCACGATTCCTTCTGTATCTGTATCAATGGCTGCGACAGCGTCCGCCAGGCTGTCGTAATACAGTTCACCAACTTTTGCAACGGACGAGTCCGTCTGCTCTGTGCTTCCATCCACCGCTAGTGCGGAGGCAGGAAGCAGCGTCAAAACAAGACACATCGCCATCAGTCCTGCCAATAATCGCTTTTTCATTTGTTTTCCTCCTCATCTTTCCGACCCACATTTTGCAAAAAGTGTACTTATTGACAAATGTGGGTGCGGCGGAGGATGGTAATGTAAAATAAAAATTATGTACGCAAAATAAAGGCTAAAGTTATTGATATTACTGAACTAACGTGCTACAATGGAGCCAAGAAACCGGCTGGCAAAAAGTACACTTTTTGCCAGCTATTGTTATTCTCTGGCGCGGGCGAGGCGGAGCTCCCGCAGGCGGCGGTAGAAGGTGGTTTCACTCAGGCCGGTGCGCCGCAGGGCCTCCTGGAAGTCAATCCGCTTATGCTCCCACTCCTCCACCACAGCGGGGAAATTTTCCGGCGTGGGCACCGCGGGCCGGCCGAACCGAACGCCCCGGGCCTTGGCCGCGGCGATGCCCTCCGCCTGCCGCTGGCGGATATTCACCCGCTCATTTTCCGCCACGAAGGAGAGCACCTGGAGCACGATGTCGCTGAGGAAGGTGCCCATGAGATCCTTGCCCCTTCTCGTGTCCAGCAGGGGCATATCCAGCACCGCGATGTCCACCCCCTTCTCCTTGGTGAGCACCCGCCACTGCTCCAGGATCTCGCCGTAGTTGCGGCCCAGCCGGTCAATGCTCTTGATATAGAGCAGGTCGTCCCGCCGCAGCCGCCGCACCAGGCGCCGGTACTGGGGCCGGGCGAAGTCCTTGCCGCTCTGCTTGTCCATGAAAATGTTCTCCTGGGGCACCGGGAGGGCCGACAGGGCCAGGCGCTGGCGATCCTCATTCTGTTCCCGCGTGCTGACGCGGATATAGCCGTAAATGGTAGCCACGTTTCAACCTCCTTGAAAGTCCTTTCCCTATTGTATCCCAAAGGGGGAAAGTGGCACACCTGTGTACACAAAAAGCAAAAACCGGCATGGAATAGGCAAAAGAAAAGGGCCCGGCGGCTGTTGCCGCCGGGCTCCCTTCTGGCAGTCGGCTCAGGAGATGGAGACCACCTCGTAGCCCGCCTCGGTGACGGCGTTTTTCAGCACGTCGTCGGGCACGTCCCTGGACAGGGTTACGGTGGCGTTTTTGGCCTCCAGGTTCACCTTGGCCTCCACGCCGTCAATGGCGTTGAGGGCTTTCTCCACGTGGGCCTGGCAGTGGGCGCACATCATGCCGTTGATGTTCATCACCTTGGTCATGGTACTCGTTCCTTTCGTTTCATCAGATTCGGGAATTTCCCGGGGCATATCTTTCACCGGGGCGGGGGAGGGGGTCTCCGGCCGCGCCGGGCGGAAGAACTTGAGGCGCAGGGCGTTGGACACCACGCACACGGAGGACAGGCTCATGGCCGCCGCGCCGAACATGGGGGAGAGCTGGATGTGGAACAGGGGATACCACACCCCGGCGGCCAGGGGTATGCCGATGATGTTGTAGATGAAGGCCCAGAACAGGTTCTCCTTGATGTTGCGGATCACATTCTTGGACAGCTGCACGGCGGTGACCGCGTCCAGCAGGTCGCTCTTCATCAGCACCACGTCGGCGGACTCGATGGCCACGTCGGTGCCCGCCCCGATGGCGATGCCCACGTCGGCCCGGGCCAGGGCGGGGGCGTCGTTGATGCCGTCGCCCACCATGGCCACCCGCTGGCCCTGGGCCTGCAGCTCCGCCACGGTCTTTTCCTTGTCCTGGGGCAGCACCTCGGCCACCACCCGGGTCACCCCCAGCTGGCGGCCCACCGCCTCGGCGGTGCGCCGGTTGTCGCCGGTGAGCATGACCACGTCGATGCCCATCTCCTGGAAGGCCTGTACGGCGGCGGCGCTGGTGGGCTTGGGGGTGTCGGCCACGGCCACCACGCCCAGGAGCTTACCGCCCTCGGCGAAGTACAGCGGGGTCTTGCCCGCCTGGGCCAGCTCCTCCGCCGCGGTCTCAAAGCCGCCCAGGGGGACGCCCGCCTCGGCCAGCATGGCGGCGTTGCCCGCCAGCACGCTCTCGCCGTGGAGGGTGCCCTGGATGCCCCGGCCGGGGGTGGCCAGGAAGCCCTCGATGGGGGCCAGGGGGATGTTCCGCGCCTCCGCCTCGGCGGTGATGGCCTCGGCCAGGGGATGCTCCGACGGCTTCTCCAGGGAGGCGGCCACGCAGAGCAGCTCCTCCTCGGTGACGCCGGGGGCCGGGCGGCAGTCGGTGACCACCGGCCTGCCCTGGGTCAGGGTGCCCGTCTTGTCCAGCACCACCGTCCTGACGGTGTGCAGGGTCTCCAGGGCCTCGGCGGACTTGATCAGAATGCCGTTCTCCGCACCCTTGCCGGTGCCCACCATGATGGCCACCGGGGTGGCCAGCCCCAGGGCACAGGGGCAGGAGATCACCAGCACGGCCACGCCGGCGGTGAGGGCCCGGGTCACGTCGCCGCCGGTGGCGATGAGCCACACGATGGCGGTGACGATGGCAATGCCGATGACGGTGGGCACGAACACCCCCGCCACCTTGTCGGCCAGCTTGGCGATGGGGGCCTTGGAGGAGGCCGCCTCGTCCACCAGGCGGATCATCTGGGCCAGGGTGGTGTCCTCGCCCACCCGGGTGGCCCGGAAGGTGAAGGAGCCGGACTTGTTGATGGAGGCGGCGGCCACCTTGTGGCCGGGCAGCTTCTCCACCGGCAGGCTCTCGCCGGTGAGGGCGGACTCATCCACCGAGGAGGAGCCCTCGGTGACCACCCCGTCCACCGGGATGCGGCCGCCGGGGCGTACCACGATCAGATCGCCCACCACCACGTCCTCCACGGGGAGCTCCACCTCCTGGCCGTCCCGCAGCACCATGGCCGTCTTGGGGGCCAAGTCCATCAGCCGGGTGATGGCCTCGCTGGTCTTACCCTTGGAGCGGGTCTCCAGCCACTTACCCAGGGTGATCAGGGTGAGGATCATGCCGGCGGACTCGAAGTACAGATCCATAGACCAGTGCTCCACCTGCCTCAGGGCCGCCGCCGCATCCCCCACGCCGTAGGCCGCCCGGCCCAGGTTCCAGGCGATGAGGAACAGGGCCGCCACGCCGTATACCACGGCGGCGGAGGAGCCCAGGGCGATCAGGGAGTCCATGTTGGGGGAGCGGTGCCACAGGGTCTTGAAGCCCACGGCGTAGTACTTCCGGTTGATGAACATGATGGGCAGGGTGAGCAGGAACTGGATAAACGCCACCACCAGGGCGTTGGAGCTCTGGTGGAAGAAGGCGGGCAGGGGCCAGCCCATCATGTGGCCCATGGCGATGTAGAACAGGGGCACCAGGAACACCAGGGAGGTGAGGAAGCGGCGCTTCATGCCGGCGGCCTCCTCCGCCATGGTGTCGCCGGGCCGGGCGGCGGCGGCCGGGGCCGCCTGGCCCGCCGGGGCGGGGAGGGAGGCGCCGTAGCCGGCCTCCTCCACCGCGTGGATGATCTCCTCGGCATTGGTCTGGTCGGTGTACTCCACCAGCATGGAGCTGCCCAGCAGGTTCACATTGCAGCTCTCCACGCCGGCCACGCCGCTGACCGCCTTCTCCACGTGGGCGGAGCACGCCGTACAGGTCATGCCGGTAACGTTGAATTTCTGTTTCATACGGATGCTTCTTTCTAAGCGGCGGGACTCACTTCAAAATGTGTCCCAGGGTGGTCACGAACTCGTCGATCTTCCGGCTCCGCTCCTCCTCGCTGGCGGCCTCCTGGACGCAGTGCTTCAGGTGGGCGGAGAGGATCTCCTTGTTGGCCCGGTTGAGGATGGCCTCGGTGGCCATGAGCTGCTGGGAAATATCGATGCAGTAGCGGTTTTCCTCCACCATCCGGATGATGCCGTCCATCTGTCCCCGGGCGGTTTTCAACAGGCGGAGGATTTTTTTCTCATCTGCCATCATGGTGCTTAACACCCCCCTGGGGTGTAGTATAGATCGACGGCAAACCAATGTCAAGACCCCTGCAGAAGAAATTTGTGGCAACTAACCGGAAAGCAAAAGAGCGGGGCCCTCCACGAGGGCCCCGCCGGGGATTTATTCCTTGCCCCTGGTGTCCCGGAACAGCAGGGAAATACACCAGATGGCGGCCAGGCCCACCAGGGTGTAGATGATCCGGCTGACCATGCTGTCCTGGCCGCCGAACAGGGCGGCCACGATGTCAAACCGGAAGATGCCGATGCTGCCCCAGTTGAGCCCGCCGATGATGGCGAGAATCAGAGCAATCTTATCTAAAAACATGGAAACGCTTCCTCCTCACATTGAGATACGCCGTTAGCATTTCCATGTGCGCAAAATTTATGCGCTTATTTTGTCAGAAGCCGCCCCAGCCAGCTCTGGTGCAGCTCCACGGCCTTCTGGGGGCACAGCTCGTGGCAGCAGTAGCAGTGGATGCAGGCCTTCTGGCTGATGCGGGCCTTTTTCCCCGGGGCGGTCATGGCGATGGCCTGGCCGGGGCAGGACTTGGCGCAGATGCCGCAGCCCACGCATTTGGCGCCGTCGATCCTGGGAGTCTGGGAGAGGGCCTTCTTGCAGAGCCTTTCCGCCGGGCGGGCCAGAGGGCCCAGGAAGTCCATGAGATTGGACTTGGTGCTGGCGGGGAATTT
This sequence comes from Flavonifractor sp. An10, assembly GCF_002161215.1. Lineage (GTDB taxonomy): Bacteria > Bacillota > Clostridia > Oscillospirales > Oscillospiraceae > Flavonifractor > Flavonifractor avistercoris. The sequence goes on along the minus strand of NZ_NFMB01000005.1, from coordinate 136,378 downwards.
GTAGTCCGCCATGCGCAGCTCCTCCACCGTGCCGCCGATGAGCTCCACGTCCTCCATGCGGCAGGGGGTGAGTCCCCGCCGCTCCGCGGCCAGCAGCACCGGGTTGTCCTGCCGGGGCAGGTTCATGATGGCCCCGGCGGCGGTGTCTAGGGCCAGGGGATTGGCGGCGGCCAGCAGCAGCCCCGCCTGCCGGGGGGTGCCGGAGGAGCCGGGGCCGTCCCCCTCCATGGCCAGGATGCCGTCCATCAGGCTGAGCCGGGGCTTCACATACCCGGTCAGATCCAGCAGCACGTCGGCAAAGGTCTCGTGATCCGGGTGGGTGGCGTGATAGCCCACCTTGGACAGGCCGGGGATCACCCCGAACAGGTTCTTCACCGCCCCCGTCATGCTCATGAGCACGTGGGTCTTCATCTTGCACAGGTCGATCACCCCGTCGGCCTCCGCCACGGGGGTGATGATCTCCGCCTGGCGGAGCACCTTCCCCTCCGGCAGGGACACGGTGCGGGTGGAGGAATCCATGGACAGCTCTGCCCCCGCGGCCGCGGCGGCCGCCGCCATGCCGGTCTTCTCGTACAGACTGCGGAGCACGGCCTCCTTGTGCAGGGCGCCGCCGGGGCTGTCGCAGATCACCGGCGTTCCCCCCGCCTCCTTCACCAGCTTGGCCACCGCCTCCACCACCGCCGGGTGGGTGCAGATGGCGCTCTCCGGCGGGGCGGCCCGGAGCAGGTTGGCCTTGAGGACGATCCGCTCCCCGGGGCGGACAAACCGGCCCATGCCGCCCATCTGCTCCACTAGGGCGCGGATACACGTCTCCGCCTGGCTGTAGTCCGGGCAGGACGCCGCGTAGACCTGAGTTTCTTCCATCAAATGACCTCCTAGGGCTTCAAACTTTCCTCAGTATACCCGCCGGAGGGGGCTTCGTCAAGGCCGGGGAGCTTTCTCAGGGCGGGGGCGGCGGCCAGGGCCACCGCCAGACTGGCCCCCAGGCCGAAAAGCACCACCACCCAGGCCCGGACCTGGAAGGCCTGGAACAGCACGCCGTACAGGGCCTGCCCCAGGGGCATGGCGCAGGTGGAGATGGCGGAGACGAAGGCGGCCACCTTGCCCAGCAGGTGGGGCGGCGTGGCCCGCTGGAGGTAGGTCTGGGCGGCCACGGTAAACAGCATGGCGCAGGCCATGCCCGCCAGCACGGCGGCCAGGATCACCCCGTAGGCCGCCAGCGGCGGGAGGCCCAGCACCAGGGCCAGGGCGATGGGGAGGAGGGAGAGGGCGGTACCCAGCAGGAAGCGCCAGGCCCCCCGCAGCCCCGTCCGCCCCAGGGCCGCGCCGGAGAGCATGCCCCCCAGGATGGAGCCCAGGCTCAGGGCTGCCTCGGCAAAGCTGTACAGCTGGGAGGACAGGCCCAGGGTGATCTTGATCAGGTAGGGCAGACCAACAATGAACAGGGCGGAGAGAAACAGGTTGATGAGGGCGATGAGGGCCAGCACCCGCAGCAGGCCGGGCTGCTCCCGCACCAAAAAGACCCCCGCGTCCCGGAGATCCCGGCCCACAGCGGCCAGGGGCTCGCCGCCGTCCTCCCGCCGCCGGAAGGGGATGCGGAGGAACAGCTCCATCACCGCCGAGCCGAAGAAGCAGGCCGCCCCCACCCATACGATGGGGGCCAGTCCCACCCAGCCGTAGAGCACCCCGCCCAGGATGGGGCCCAGCAGGCTGGACAGGGCCTGCACCTGGGCCACCACCCCGTTGGCGGCGGGGAGATGCTCCTCCGCAACCAGGACGGGGATGCTGGCCTGGACGGCTGGCTGGTAGAGGGCCTGGATGGCGGAGAGGAGCACCATCATGCCCCCCACCGCCGCCACCGAGTGCCCCCCGGCGAAGAGCAGGCCGTAGCCCGCCGCCAGGGCGGCAGTGGAGAAGTCCAGGCCCCACATGATCCTCTGCCGGGGCACCCGGTCGGCCAGCACGCCCCCCAGAGGGGAGCAGAGGAGCACCGGCACCATGGACAGGGCCAGCACCCCGCCGAAGGCGGCGGCGGAGCCGGTGGCGTCCAGCACCTGGAGGGGGAGGGCGAAGCGGAGGACGGCGTTGCCCAGGAGGGAGATGATCTGTCCGATCACCATGAGGGTGAAGTCGCGGGAGAACAGGCGGGCTGACTTCATGGAAACAGCTCCTTTCATTTTAATACCGACGGTTGGTATGTATCTTAGCCGGAAAAACCGCCCTCGCCGGGAGGGCGGTGGGGGCGCGGAGGGTCAGAGGGTCTCAATCACCTGGTCGTAATAGTTGAGGGCGTCGGCCTGCAGCTCCTCGTCCAGCACGGGCAGGCCGAAGCGCTTCAGGAACTCGGCGCTGAAGCGGAGCTTGCGGGCAAACTCCTCCCGGCTGCCGGCGAACATACCCGTCCACACGTTGGTCAGGAGCATGAGCACCTCCGCCACCTCGCGGGGGTACTCCACCCCCTGGATGGAGCCGTCGGCCATGCCCAGGCGGATGATCTTCTCCACGTAGGGGGCGGCGTCCCGGAAGGTGGACTCCAGGGTGAGCAGGGTGATCTTGGGGTTCTTCACCACGTAGCCGATGACCAGCCGGTCAACCTTCCGCTTGGCCGGGTCGGTGAGAAAGTGGTGGAAGGCGTAGCGCAGCTTTTCCAGGCCGTTCTCCCCGGGGATTTTGGACAGGTCGGGGAACCAGTCCAGCCCCTCGTAGTAGCGGTCGTTGAGGCGGTCGATGATGTCCTCCTTGGACTTGAAGTGGTGGTAGATGGCCCCCTTGGACATGCCCAGGGCGTCCACAATGTCCTGGATGGTGGTGTGCTCGTAGCCCTTCTCGCTGAACAGGCGCATGGACACGTCCAGAATTTTCTCCACGGTCTCCTCGGGATGCTTGTTGCGGGCCATGGGGCCCCCTCCTTTTCATACATACCGTCGGTATGTTTAAGATAACACAGCGCCGCCCCTCTGTCAAGAGGGGCGGGCGGGTTCAGTCCATGCCCTTTGGCCCGAAGCCGTGGGGCATCAGCTCCCCCAGGGTCAGCTTCACGAAGCTGTGATCCTTTCGCGCCACCAGCAGGGTGAGCTCGGGGGCGAACTCGTAGAGCATCTGGCGGCAGGCGCCGCAGGGCCAGCAGGGCTCGGTGGAGTTGCCCACCACGGCCAGGCGGGTGAAGTCGTCCCGGTGCCCCTCGCTCACCGCCTTCACCAGGGCGGTGCGCTCGGCGCAGATGGTGGAGCCGAAGGCGGCGTTCTCCACATTACAGCCGGTAAAAATCGTGCCGTCGGCGCACTCCAGGGCGGCCCCCACGGGGAAGTGGGAGTAGGGCACATAGGAGCGCTCCAGCATGGTGAAGGCCAGCTCCACCAGCTCCTGATCAGTCATCATACCAAAGTCCTCCCTTCAAACAGAAACGTGGTACAGTGGGTCTGGAAGCCCATTGTACCACGTTTTTGGATGGCCTGCAACTACCGGGAGCAGGTGCGCACGGCGGGGAGGAGGAGCATGAGCCCCCCGCAGGCCAGGGTGACCACGCCGGAGAGGAGGAACCACACGGTGAGCCCGGCGGCCCCGGCGAACAGGGCGGTGAGGCCCAGCCCCACCGGGGAGGCCAGGGTCATGATGGCTCCTGTCAACCCCAGTACCCGGCCCAGGTACTCCGGCTCCACCCGGGTCTGGATCAGGGCCATGAACACCGAGTTGAAGAAGGGGGCGGACAGGCCCATCAGCCCGGACAGCGCTGCGAAGGCCCAGAAGCCGCTGGGGGGCAGCAGGCCGGAGAGCACCAGGGTCAGCCCCAGCCCCAGCACCGCCGCCGTCATGGTGATGATCTTGTCCCGGGTGCCGCCCCACAGGCCCAGGATCACCGAGCCCAGCAGCATCCCGGCGGAGAACAGGGTCTCCACCAGGGCGGCGGAGGCGGAGTCCCCGCCGAAGTAGTCCATGCTCATCAGGGGGAACAGGGCGGACACGGGCAGGAAGGCCACGGAGAACAGGGCGCAGATCAGGGTGAGCTCCCACAGCCAGCGGTGGGAGCGGAGCACCGCCAGGCCCTCCCTGGTGTCCTGCCACAGCCGGAGGGGCGCCCCGTGCGCCCCGGCCCGGAGGACGGGCAGCCGGGCCAGCAGCACCCCGCCGATGGCGAACACCGCCCCCAGGGTGTCCAGCAGGAGAATCCACGCCAGGGGCACGTGGGCGTAGAGCACGCTGGCCAGGGCGGGGGAGAGGAGCATGGACACGGTCTGGATGCCCTGGCTCCACCCGGCGCACCGGGTCAGGGACTCGGGGGGCGCGATCAGGGGGGTGACGGCCTGGATGCAGGGGGAGTGGAAGGCGCCGCCCACGCTGCGCAGGGCGGCCACCACCAGGATGGGGGCCACCGGCAGCGGCCCGGCGAAGGCCAGGGCGGCCAGCGCCAGGGAGATGAGGCCGATGGCCCCGTCGGAGACCATCATGATGATCCGCCGGTCAAAGCGGTCGGCAAAGGCCCCGGTGAACAGGGAGAGCACCCCCTGGGGCACCATGGCCGCCATGGTGGCCAGAGAGAGCACGGCGGGGGAGCCGGTGAGATCGGTCAGGTACCAGATCAGGGCGTACTGGGAGACCATGCTGCTGAGGATGGACAGGGCCTGCCCCGTCCAGAGGAGGACGAATTTCTGCTTCCAGTGAGGGATCATAGACACTCATTCCTTTCCCAGCCGCGGTAAAGGATAGTCATTGTACCACGCCGCCGGCGGAATGTCAAGAGAAAAAGGCGCCCTGCCCGGCGGAAGGCCGGGCAGGGCGCCAAGGGGGACGAAACTTACCAGGTGACGCCCAGATCGGGCCGCACATTCAGATCGATGATCTCCCGGGCGTCGTAGAACTGCTTGTACCACTCCAGGGCCTTGCCGTTGCGCAGGGTGGTGCCGTCGGGGTGGAGCCGGTCGCAGATGACGGCGGAGATGTCCTTCTTGATATAGGAGAAGGAGTTGATGCCCACGCTGGCGAAGATGCGGAAGCCCTGGCTCTGGAGATACTGGAAGGCGGGGCCGGTGGAGTGCCAGTCGTCCCCGTCGGGCCGGCCGCCGTGGGGGTAGAACAGGATGTTGGTGGGGCCCACCAGGCTGCCCACCTCCTCCTGCCAGCGGACGGTGTCCCGCTGGATCCAGTCCATGTCGTCCATGTCCAGGCGGATGTGGCCCCAGGTGTGGGAGCCAAAAGTCCAGCCCGTCTCCTTGAGGCGCTCAATCACCGGCTTGACCGCCTCGATCTCCGCCTGCCGCCTGGCGTCAAAGGCGGGGCGGGCGGGGTCGTCGGCGGCGATGTCGATGTCGTTCTGGGTGCGGTAGCCCAGGATGCCCTGATAGCCCGTCAGGGAGAAGATGGCCTTGGCCCCGTTGAGGGAGAAGTCGGGGTGCTCCAGCACGAACTGATCCAGAATGGGGGTGGCGTCCAGCTCCTGGGTGAGGAAGGTCTCCTTGGTGAAGGGGTCGGTGCACTCCGCCCAGATCTGGCCGTCCTCCCCCAGCACCAGCTTGGAGGTGAAGCCCTCGGCCAGCATGTAGTCGTAGTAATTCACGTCGTCAAAGGAGATGACCAGGGGCTTCTTGCCCTCGGGGAGCATGAGGGTGTTGCGCTCCATGCGCTTGACGCCGTCCTCGCCGGTGACCTCGCTCCACACATCCCCCATGTTCACCAGGATGTAGCCCTTGTCATAGACGCTCTGGAGGATCTTCTTGAACTCGTCCGCCGTCACCATCCAGTCGTCCAGGCCCTTCTGCCGGTTCTCCGGCACCGCGTCGGAGAAGGCGAACTCGGGGTAGGCGATCACCGGGTGGAAGAACAGGTGCTCCACCACCTGGTCGGGCCCCAGGCCTGCAAGCTGATCCCGCTCCAGTAGGTGCGCACCGCCTCATAGGGTCGGGCTCCGGCGTGGGGTGGGCGTGGGGTGGCCACGGCCACGGGTATCGTCGGCGGCTTCCGTGCCGCCGCCGCAGGCGGCCATGGGGAGCATGAGGGCGCACGCCAGCGCCAGGGCGGCGGCTCTCGTGAGTATCTGTTTCATAGGTGGGGTTCCTCCTGCATGTTTTCTCTATGGAACTATCTTACGACGGGATACGGGGAAAGGAAACAACAAAAGGGTGACAAAATTCTTACGATTTTATGTCGGCAAAAAACGGAACCCGGTGAACCAGCAGGGTGGAGGCCGCGCCGGTCACCGCGCCGGTGACCAGGGAGCACAGCAGCAGGGGGGGCAGGTACACCAGGGGGGCCCGGGAGAGCAGCACCACCATGGCGGCCAGGATCTGCCCGGTGTTGTGGGCGGCGGCCCCGGCGATGGACACCCCGAACAGGGACAGGAAGGGGCAGCGCACCAGGGCGGCCATCACGGCCAGGGCCAGCAGCCCGCCGGTGAGGGAGAAGGCCAGGGCCATCAGGTTGCCCCCCAGCAGGGCCCCCAGCAGGCACCGGGAGACCAGGATGAGCAGGGCCTCCCGCCCGGACAGGCGGCACAGGGCGTAGGTGGTTACCAGGTTGGCCAGGCCCAGCCGCAGGCCGGGCAGGGGAAAGAGAATGGTCAGGGGCACCAGCCCCTCCGCCACCGAGAGGGCCAGGGCCAGGGCGGTGAGCACCGCGCAGCGGGTCAGCCGCCGCAGGGGGGACGACAAGGGGAGACACCTCCTTTTTCCAAAAATGAGGGAACTTTTCAGCCGGTCACGGCGTCAAACTCCTGTTGGCCTCCGGTGAGGGAGATCACCAGCCGGTTGGGCAGGCAGATGATCTGCTCCCCCGCCCGGCTGATCCAGCCGGTGTGGACGCAGTCCTGGCTGGGGCAGGCGCTCTCCCCGATGCAGACGCGCCCCGGCTCCAGCCGGATGGTCAGGGGGTAGTCGGCCTGATCCACCGTGAGGGTGACCGGCTCCGTCAGGCCGGTGAGATCGTAGGTGCCGATGGTCTCGCCATCTAAGACGATGGAGGCGGTCAAAAAGTTGCTCTCCGCCGGCCGGAGAAAAAAGAACAGCGCCGCGGCGGCGGCAGCCACCAGCAGGGCCAGCAGCCCGTCCCACAGGGTGGGGCGGCGGCGGTCAGCGGCGGGCGATCTCATAGGTGTAGCCTCCGTCCTGGTCGTAGAGCTGGAAAGCATCCTCCAGCCCCTGGGTGACAATGATGCGGCTGTCATCGGTGCACAGCACCAGCTCGAAGTCGTCCCGGCTCCGCCAGAAGTCCAGGGCCTCCTCCGGCCCGGCCACAAACAGGGCGGTGGACAGGGCGTCGGCCAGCACGTGGTTGGCCGTGACCACCGTGACGGACAGCAGGCCGGAGTCCGCCGGATAGCCGGTCTTGGGGTCGATGATGTGGTGGTAGCGCACGCCGTCCTCCTCAAAATACCGCTCATACCCGCCGGAGGTGGACAGGGTCACGTCCTCCAGCTCCAGGATGCACAGGTAGCCGTCGGTGTTCCGGGGATCCTTCACCGCCACCCGCCAGGGATCGCCGTCGGGCCGGGTGCCGATCACGGTCACATTGCCCCCCAGGTCGATGGTGGCCCGCTCCACGCCGGCCTCCCGCAGGGCCTCCTCCGCCTCCCCGGCGGCGAAGCCCTTGGCCACGGCGCCCAGATCCACCTCCATGCCCGCCTGGAGCAGCCGGGCGGTGGAGGCGGCCTCGTCCACCTCCAGCTGGCTGCTGTCCACCAGGGCCAGGGCGGCGGAGAGGGCCTGCTCCGTGGGCACGTGCCGCTCCTCGGTGGTGAAGCCCCAGGCGTCCATGACCGGGGCGATGGTGATGTCAAAGTCGCCGGGCAGCAGCTGGGAGACGGACTGGGCGAAGGAGAGCAGCTCCGCCACGTCGGGCTCCACCTCCACCGCCGTGCCGTCCCCGGCGTGGGCGTTGAGCCGGGAGATCTGGCTGTCCGGATCGGTGCGGGAGAGCAGGCCGTCCAGCCGGTTCACCGCCTCCCGGGCGGCCTGAACGCCCGCTTGACCCTGTTCGCCGTAAGCGGTGATGCTCATCACCGTGTCCATGGAAAAAAACTGCAGGGAGGCGGGCTCCGCCGCTCCGGAGGCGGCCGGTGCGCCGCAGCCGGCGCACAGAAAAAAAATACCCGTCAAAAGGAGGGAAGAAATCCGGTGTTTCATGGCATACTCCTTAATAATCGCAGGTTTGATCAAGGGTATTCTACCATAGTTTTCGGACAGTGAAAAGAGAAAACGAATCTTTGCTTGCAAAGCGGCGAATTTTCTGCTAGAATAAAGAAGATTGATGACTTGGTGGCGTCCACGCAAGACCATTCCAAATCAGACGCCCAGCCACAGGAGATGGATACATGAACAAGAAAGAACAACAAATTCAGCGCGCCAAGCAGGAAGACGCGATTTTGACCAAAGTCCTCTGGTGGATCGTGGGGGCCGTGGTGCTGGAGGCCCTGCTGCTTTTGCTCAATCAGGTCTATTCCCATTACACCCCGGAGCAGATTCCCCTGGCTCTGGCCCTGCGGCATGTGTTTACCGGCCTGGCCATCGCCCTGCCCATCTGCTTTGTCCTGCTGTTGATCTGGGCGGTCAAGGCCCGCAAGTCGGGAAAGCACGCCGGCCTGTCCGCCGCGCTGGCCATCATTGCCCTGGCCCTGGCGGCCTGTGCGGTGATCATCCGCGTCTTTGACGAGAGCGGCATCCGCCTGCTCTACGTGGCGGTGCCCGCCGTGGCGGTGCTGGCGCTGATCTACTATCTGTACCAGCGGGAGTTCTTCTTTGCCGCCGTTCTCAGCGCCCTGGGCATCCTGGGCGTGAAGGTGGTGCCCTACCGGGTGAGCTTCCCGGAGATCGCCTACACCTACGCCATCGTGCTGGGCGTGATTCTGGTGGGCACTGTGGTGGTGTTCTGCATCATGCAGACCGCCGGGGGCAAGCTGAAGCTGGGCGGCAGCTGGGTGGAGATCCTGCCCAAGAGCGCCAATTACGTCCTGCTCTACGTGACCTGCGCCGTGGTGGCTGTGGTGGTGATCGCGGCCCTGGTGCTGGGGGCCCTGACCCTGCTGTACGGCGTGCTGGTGGCCTGGCTGCTGATTCTGGCTGTCTACTATACCGTTCGTCTGATGTGAGCGCATGAAGAGGGCGGATCATCCCTTGGATGATCCGCCCTCAGGCTGTCGAAAAAGCCTCGCAGAGTTCGCGCCCGCAGGCGCGAAAAAACTGAAATCTGTTTTCTCCGGCGACACAAGGTGAATTGCCCCGAAGGGGCAAGAGAGGGCCCCCTGGGGGGTGTGCGTCGGAGAAAATACTTCTCAGGCCGCAAGTGTGGGATTTGTCCGCCTGAAGCGGACAAATCCTGCGCGCGGCGGACTGCATCCTTCTCGAAAAAGCGGCAAAGCCACTTTTTCGACAGGGCGGATCATCCAAGAGGTGATCCGCCCTTTTTTTGCGCGCTCCATGCCGGAATTGGGGAAAGGGGTTGCCATACTCTCCCATTTTTTGTATACTGACTGGGTAACACACAAGGCCGCTGGAGACTGAAAGGAGAGGTTTCTGTGGGAAAAAGAGTATGCGCGGCGCTGTTGAGCCTGGTTCTGATGACCGGCCTTCTCTCCGGCACCGCCGGCGCGGCGGAGAGCTGGACGCTGGACAGCGCCACCTGGCAGGATCCCAATCACGTGATCCTGATGTGGACGGCCCGGGAGGGCGAAACCTATGAGATCTATCGGAGCCAGACCCGGGACGGGGACTATGCCCTCATCGGCACGGCGTCCTCCGGCTCCTTCCGGGACGATGAGGCGGCATGGCCGGAGAGCTGCTATTACCGGGTATGCCCCCTGGCGCCGGACGGGACAAAGGGGGCAATGTCCGAGCCCATGCAGGCGGGCACCAACTCCCAGAGCCTCAGCAAGGTCACGGTGCTCATGTACCACAATTTCATCACGCAGGAAGATGTCGCCAATGGGGTGGAGTTTGAGGAGTACTCCCTGGATCCGGCGGATTTTGAGGCGGATCTCCAGTATTTCCGGGACAATGGGTACACCACCATCACCTCGGAGGATCTGCTGGCCTACATCAACGGGGAGAAGCCTCTGCCGGACAAGGCGCTCATTATCTCCATTGATGACGGCACCCAGGGGGTATACACCAACGCCTGGCCTCTGCTGAAAAAATACCGGATGAAGGCGGACTTCAATCTCATCGGGGAGCAGGTGGATGCCGCGTGGGAGACGGTGGACAGCGGCGGCACCAGGTTGGGGGAGAGTGCGCCCTACTGTGTATGGGAAGAGCTGATAGAGATGCAGGACAGCGGGGAGATCAACCTCTGCTCCCATACCTATGCCCTCCACCGCTACAACCGGGAAGGGCGCATCGGCGCTTCCCTGCTGGAGGGGGAAACGCTGGAGGACTATGCGGCCGTAATCCGGGCGGACTATGAGCTGATGGTGAGCTGCCTGGGCGGCTGGACGGGTGAGAACCCGACCACCGTGGCGTACCCGTACTCCCGCAGAAGTGCGGAGAGCGATGCCGCCCTGCTGGAAAATACCGGCTATGAGATCCTGATGGCCGGGGAGGGCGCCCGGGGCACCGCCTCCAACTATTTTGTGGACGGCGCCTCCGCCGAAAGTCAGCTGCGCCTCATGAGCCGCCCCTGCCGGATGGAGGGCCACCCCGCCCGGGAATATCTGGAGGCGGCGGATCAGACGGATCAGGCCAACGGCGTGAATGCCGCGGAGGATACGGCGGCCCTCACTGCGGAGGAGTGCGCGGAGATCGCCCTGTGGTACAGCCCCTATGCCGACGTGGCGGGGGATGCCTGGTACGCGGGTGCGGTGTACTACACCTATGTGAATACCATGCTCACCGGCACCTCTCTGACCACCTTTTCCCCCGACGCCCAGGTGAGCCGGGCCATGGCGGCCGGCCTGCTCTACCGTGTGGCAGGGGAACCGGCAGTGTCCGGCGCGGCCCTGCCGGAGGACGTGGCTGAGGGCAGCTGGTATGCGCAGGCGGCCCGGTGGGCGGTGGAAAACAACCTGTTCCCCGCCCTGGAGGGGGAGCTGTTCCGCCCGGAGGAGCCCGTTACCCGGGAGGAGCTGGTCACGGCGCTGTACCGCTGCGCCCAGCTGCTGGGACAGGATACCGGGGCGGCGGCGGAGCCCGCCTTCCCCGATTGGAATCAGGTCTCCGGCTGGGCGGAGGAGGCCGTCCGCTGGGCGGCGGACACGGGGATCCTGAAAGGGGACGGCCAGGGCAGGCTGCTCCCGCAGGAGAGCCTGACCCGGGCCCAGCTGGCCGCCATTCTCCAGACCTGGGGCGGGAACCAGGCCGGAGCCCAGTAAAAAAGAGCGCCTCCCCATGTATGACAGGGGGTGCGCTGTCTTATGTGCGGTGCCGGTACATCCGGAGCAGGCATGGGGAATCCGCCTCCGGAACCATGCACAGGAACTGCCAGCCGTACCGCTCGTAAAAGGAGGTGTGCTCCGTGACCAGATAGAGGGTGGGGCAGCCCAGCCGGGCCATATCCGCGCAGGCGTGCGCCAGCAGCGCGCCCGCCACCCCACGGCGGCGGAAGCCCTCCTCCACCCAGAGGGCGCAGAGGTTGGGGCGCAGATCCCTGCGGAGGTGGAAGTCGTTCTCGATCACGCCGGCGCCGCCGATGATCCGGCCCTCCTGGAGAGCCAGGTACCACTGGGGAACGGCGCCCGCCCCCGCCAGGCAGGCGTCCATGCTCTCCCGGTAAGAGCGGGCCGGGATGCCCCACCTGTCGTGGAACCACGCCGCCGCCGGGGCGGCCAGGCCGCCCCGCTCCCGCAGATTCACCAGCTCCATCACACGCGCCTCCCTCCAGCTTCCTGTGCCCCCATTCTACCATGCCGCCGCCGGGGGCGCAATGCCTTGCATTGCGGCCCTGCGGGAGGTATAATAGGCCCTGTATGAAAAGGGGGGAGGTCTATGGGGCGGGGCACCGTCTGGTTTCTGGGGGCGGAGGCGGCCCTCTACGCCGGCTTCCTGGCCCTGGATCTGGCCGGCACGGGGGGCGGATGGAGCCTGGCGCTGAAGTATTCCGGCATCGCCCTGTGCCTCCTGTCCGCCCTGCTCCGGGCCGGGGACAGGGAGGGGCGGCTGGTGTGTGCCGCCCTGGCCCTCACCCTGGCGGCGGATTTCTTCCTGCTGGTGCTGGACGCCTGGTACGCCCTGGGCGTGGCCCTGTTCTGCGGGGTGCAGGGGCTCTATCTGGCCCGTCTGCGCGCCATGGGTGCGGGGCTTTGGCTGCCCCTCCGGCTGGGGCTGACGGCGGCGGCCCTGCTGGCCGCCGCGCTGCTGGGCCTGCTCACTCCCCTCAACGCCCTGGCCCTGGTCTACTTCCCGGAGCTGGTGTGCAACGCCGCCGCCGCCCTGTCCCTGGGGCGGAGGGGGAGGATGTTCGGCCTCGGCCTGCTGCTGTTCGTGGGGTGCGACGTGTGCGTGGGCCTGCACAATCTGGCCGGCCTGCCCGCCCCCCTTTCCGCCTTTGCCCAGGTGGGCATGTGGCTGTTTTACCTGCCCTCCCAGGTGCTCATCGTCCTATCCATCCCAAAGGAGTGATACCCATGCGTCCCTCAAAGCCCGCGTCCGTCCTGCTGTCCCTGGTGCTGGCCCTGCTGGTGCTCAGCTTCTCCATCTCCGTGCCCATCCTGTTCCGCCCCTTCTACTATGTCCAGATTGACGCGCTGCATCTGCCGGAGCAGACGGGGTGGTCGGCGGAGGTGATCCGGGAGGCCTATGACGAGGTACTGGACTTCTGCGTCTTCGGGGCCCCCTTCGGCACGGGGGAGCTGGCCTGGTCGGAGTCGGGCCGCAGCCACTTCGCCGATGTGCGGGGGCTCTTTCTCCTGGATTTTGCCGTGCTGGGGGTGACCGCCGCCGCTGCGGCGGGCTTCCTTCTGCTGTATAAGGCCAAGGGGCTGAGGTTCCACCGCTTCGCCGGCCGGGGGCCGGCCTTCTGGGCGGGAACCGGGGCCGCGGCGGCGGTGCTGGTGGTGGCCGGCCTGGCGGCCCTGGACTTCGACCGGGCCTTTGTGGTGTTCCACGCCATCTTCTTCCCGGGCAAGGACAACTGGATCTTTGATCCCGCCACAGACCAGATCATCCTGGTCATGCCGGAGGTGTTCTTCCGCAACTGCGCTCTGCTCATCGGCGGGGTGCTGCTGGCCTGCTGCGCGGGGCTGGTGCTGTGGGATGTGCTGGCGCGCCGGCGGAGCCGCACCGCGGCGCTGCGCTGAGGCGGCAGGCGCCGAAATGGGGCCCAGGCCATAGAATGGCCTGGGCCCTTTGCTGTGCCCGCCCGGCCCGCGCACCAACGGCGGGGCGGCGCATAGGATGGTTCGAGGGAAGGAAGGGCCCCAATCTGCTAGGAGGTATTGCAATGCCTGAGAAGGTCATGCCCGGCCCGGTGCCCGATACCGCCGGTATCCGCGAGGCCGTGTGCATACACACGAAGAAGATCTATGATTCCTGCAAAGATAAAGACTGCATTGAGGATCTCCGCTTTTATCCCGCCCAGAACTGCCAGGCGGTGATCGACCGTGCCGTCAGCATCAAGGCCGGCAAGGCGGAACTGATCTATGTTTACATCGACGTGGAGCCCATCGGCTTCAACCGGGGCTTCTACACGGTGGACGTGCGCTATTACTACAAGGTGACGGCGGACGCCTTCGTGGGGGCCGCACGGCCGGTGGAGGTCTGCGGCCTGTGCGTGTTTGACAAGCGGGTGATCCTGTTCGGCAGCGAGGGCAGCGCCAAGGTGTTCACCTCCGACGCCCGGCACGGCGGGGAGGAGGAGTCCGCTGACCGCGCCAACCTGCCCACCGCGGTGGTGGAAATAACCGCCCACAATTAGATAAGAACAACCAACTCATATCCAATGTTCTTTTAAGCGTATTGTTATGAATCGTTGAGCTATCAAAGACTGATAACAGTATACTATACTTTTGCCCATGAGAAAAGCCGGTGCCTCTATGCACCGACTTCCTCTTGTATTAACAGAGTTCAAAAATTGAATTGACCCATGCAACTGCTTCTCCCCTGGCAACGGGGCGGTCAGGGTCTATCTCCGAAACATCTTCAATCCAGCCATAGGAAACGGCGGTTACAATGCTTGGATACGACCAATGGCCTTGATAGGATACCCATGGCATAGGGGCAGTTTTCGCCTCTACAAAGCGTGTCAGCATGGTTATCAGTTCCCCGGAGGTCAGGGTATCGTCTGGACGGAAGAAACCGTTATAGCCGCTTACAATGCCCGCAGAGGCCAGAGCGGAAACAGCAGCATAGTACCATGTGCCCCGCTCCACGTCGGAAAAGGTATCATAATCACCGGACAGCATAGCCACGCTTGCGGGAGTTAGGGAGCGGTACAGCAGAACGGCAATTTGCGCCCTGGTTATGAGGTCATTTTCGTGTGCTTGCCCATCTCCATATCCAGCGAGGAACAGAGGGACAGCGGGGTCAAGAACAGCGTCGCCGCAGGACAGCACCAGCTTAACAGGTTCCGTTATTTCTATCGCCGGGGTATCGCTGTGGCTGGGCCGGTGCGGCCTGGAAGGGGCGGGGGTATCTTCATCGGAGGTATCCGGTTCCGGGTCTTTGGAGTGTTCGGGTTCTTCCGGTTCATCTGATTCATCGGGGCTGTCCGGTATATCTGGCTTATCAGGGGTACCAGGGTCAGAAGGTTTAACAGGTTCGGGGTCAGATGGAGTGTCGGAGGAATCCGGCGTGTCCTGTTCCGGCGGTATCGGTTCGGGTTCTGGTTCTTCTGGCAAATCGGAGGCAAACACAAACTTTGCTCCGAAGTGGGTATCAACCTTTTCTATGGAGAGGCTTTCCCCTAAAAATACTGCGTTGTTCTCCGGGTCAAAAGCATTTTCAAAGTAGTCAGCATAATACCCCACGGGGTCATTTTCCGTATAAATAGAATCCATGCCGTTTGTATAGGAAATGGACAGCGGCGTGTTGCTGGGGGCGTAGATGTCGCTTGCGCCCATTGCCCCCGTATTCCCAAAGATAAGGGAATCAACAATTTCTAACTTTCCATCGGTGGAAATACCGCCGCCTAGATTAGCATTGTTGCCTGTAATCGTGCAGTTATATAGTAGTCCAGAACCGGTATTGCTGATATAAATACTTCCACCAACACATGGACGGTCAACCTCCACCCCAGCTTGATTATTGGAAATTTGGCTGTTTCTAAGTTCCAGTTGCCCCATGCAGAGGATAGCGCCGCCGTTTCCGGCAGAAGTATTGTCGGTAAAGGTACAGCTTTCAATGATAGCCGTGCTGTTTGAAGATAATTCAATCCCCGCCGTCCGTCTGCCTGTATTGTCGCTGAAAGTGCAGTTGCTAACTGTGGCGGTCACAGCGGACAGAATAACAGGGCGGTTTGTGGAAGCAAAGTTTGAGATATTGATATTGGACATTTCAAATTGTCCAACAATATCGTCAAGTGATGTGTGGTTTACAACAATGGCAGAGAGGGCCGCCCCCTGCCCGTCAAGGTTCAAATTTTGAATGGTAACGTCCTGTTCGGCAAAACTGGAAACGGTCAAAAAAGTTCCAGCGGTAAAGGTGTCGCCTGGAATAAGCGTAATCACTTTTTCTGTATCGCCGATAACACAATTTTGGTCAATGTAAATTTGGTTGTTTAAAGCTATTGTATCTCCAGATTCAGCGGCATCAATAGCGGCAAGCAGTTCTTCCAGGGTAGTAACTTCCGGTATCTGTGGGCTATCTTCTGTGGGTTCCGATACAGGCGGCGGGTCAGTGGGTGGAGCATCATTTTCCAATGTGGCGTAGGCCGTGAGGGGCAATGCAGAGAGCAACAGGGACAGTGAGAGCATGAACGACAGTAGGGATTTTCTTCTCATTGGACAGCGACCTTTCCTATTTTTTGGAGCGTAACAGGTTGACCATATTTTTGATTGCCGCTGTTTCTTCCACTGTCAGACCGGAAACATCTACAAAGTGCCGGTTATCTACACAAAGCAGGAAATCCGTGGAAACGCTGAACAGGTGCGCCAGACTGATAAGGGTATCATAACTTGGATAGCGTGTGCCGTTTTCATAGGCAGAGAACGCCGAGCGGGTCACCCCCACATGGTGGGCGACTTGTGCCTGTGTCATGCCCCGCTCCATGCGTAGCTGTTTCAGCCGAGCCGCAATCTGCAAATAGGCCATTTTGGTATACCTCCCTAAAGATACCGCAAATGGCGCTTCTTTTGGTGTCACGGTATGACGCATCTTGTAGCAACGGGGTATCAGCACAAATCAAACACGATTTGCGGATTTTTGAACTTTATCCGACAAGGAAAAATTGAAGTTTGAGCCGCTGATTTTGAAGTGTGCGTTGGCATTGGTGGATGGTAAAATCAAAGTATGGACGGACGCATAGAACGCAAGCACCACCATAGGAGCGGGGGCGGTTTTCCGCCCCTGTTTCTATTACTTGCAGAGGGGGTGAGAAATGATGAAGAAAACATTGACCGTCAGCGATTTCAAGAAATACTGCGAAAAGGAACAATTTACCCGTATTATCTACCACAGTGAAAATCAGGAGTGGTATCAGTGTGCAGACCCCTGTAAGGTCGAGATGGCCTTTCCGGCCATGGAGATATATGAGAATCCAAACATACTTTACTTGAAGTCAGGGAAAAACGTTTTGTACCTGGACAGGATACAGTGTGTTAAAGTCGATACGGAATCCAGTGTGTTAGGCACGATAGTCGCCGTGCTATGCGGCGATTTTGGGGCAAAGCACTATGACCGGGCCTATACGCTGGTTTTCCAGAAGTAGGCAGAAAAAGACCGTCCTGCAACAAACAGGGCGGTCTTAATCGTTCTTTGGATTGTCCTCCATGTTGTCGAGCGCAAATTGTATACACTGATTCAGCAGTTCATTCCTAGATATACCAATTTTAGCCGCTTTATCGTCAATCTTTTCTAAGACTTCCGAAGAAATCCGCATGGATATAACTTCTTTTTCAAACTTCCTGGGTGTAAACTTTGCCATATCGCCGCTACCCTCCCTCTTGCTAAATTGTATCTTTTCTGATATGCTAAAACTATATTCTAAAAGCAATATCTAAAAAAGAATACTTTGGAGGGCTGTTACAGAAATGAAGCGAAGCATATTCATTGCCTGTATGTGCATGACGATACTACTTTCTGGCTGTGGAATTTCCAGCAACGAAACGGATTCTTCCAATAGGCAGGATGCAGAAAACGAATTTCAGGTGTCAAATATAGTGGATAGTAGCTTTGAGGTTGTCAGCGATAATGAAAATGATGCCTCCAGCAACGGGACTGATTGGAGCACCTATGAGCCAGCTTATATTGGCAGTTTACCTGTTGGGTGCGTGTTGGTTCCAGATGCAACACCTGATAACGTGTCTGCTTGTTTGCAATCAAAACTTCAAACGACAGAATCATTTGAGGCGGCAAGTGCAGAGTCAACATATATCAAAAGTAAGATGATAGTTGAAAACTTGCTTGAAGTTCAAGGTTGTACCGGAACAGCTATTCTTAATTTTGATTGGAATGATACATTATCTTCCATTGTGTTTAAGTTTGAAGATGGTGGGAATTTTACAACTGATTTGTTTAATCAGCTACACAGTGAAATATCAGCGTTCCTTGGAACAGATACTTGCTGGAGTGAGCAATACGGACTACACAAAGATGCACAAAGTGGAAATTATTTTTCTTGTTCATGGAGGGATGGTCTTGCTTGTGAAGTTTCCTTAAGCTGTTATTTTGATGATGTCGGAAAGCCAGACGGTGGTATGCTTCAATTTGAACGTACAGTTAGCGTCGAAAGTGCAAACCACTCTATTCCAACTATTGGGAGAAATGATGCTATCACTCAGAATGGCCTGAAAATAACTGGCACATATCACGCCGGTAGTAACCCCTATGTTGAAGGAACTGCTACGAACAATTCAGAAACAGCGGTCGAATTTGTCAGAGTAAAAATTTCTCTTTACGACAAGAACGACAAAGTAATTGATACTGCTTGGACTTACGCCGTTGGCGCAGAGGGGTTAGAACCAGGGGAGACAACTAAATGGATGGTATATTGTTCTGATGCAGAGGCAATTACAATCAGCATTATGGATTGATAGACTAAAAAAGTCTACCTTTGGAGACGGTAAGAAAGTAGCCTTGTTAAGCGTCTATCAAATACCCTGATTTACTTTCTGGACATATCCAAAAATTGAATGACTTTTCTGGAAACTTGAAGTGTGCAGATTGCGCCCCGCCTGTTAAGCTATAAGCAGAAACAGGAAAGGGGCGCTTTCTGATGGAAAATCGGACTTACTACTATGCCAGGGTATCCAGTAAAGAACAGAATCTTGACCGCCAACTTGCCGCCTTTGCCTCTCTAGGGGCGCAGGAGCGGGACATAATCACCGACAAGGAATCAGGTAAGAACTTAGACCGGGCGGGATACACGGCCCTTAAAACGGCCTTACTACGCCGTGGGGATACTTTGGTTGTAAAATCCCTTGACCGTCTAAGTAGGAACAAAGCGGATATTAAAAACGAGTTGCAATACTTTAAAGAAAATGGTATCCGTTTGAAGGTGCTGGACTTGCCCACAACGATGATTGAGTATCCAGCTGGGCAAGAATGGGTTCTTGAAATGGTAAATAATATTTTGATTGAAGTTTTATCCTCCATTGCCCAGCAGGAGCGGGAAACGATACGCCAGCGGCAGGCGGAGGGGATCGCGGCGGCAAAGATAAAAGGTAAGCACTTAGGCCGTCCAAGAGCCGTTAAGCCTGATAACTGGAATGAAGTAATAGAGCGGTGGCATATAGGGGAAATAACCGCCGTAGAGGCCATGCGGCTGACTGGCATGAAGAAAAGCACGTTTTACAAACTGGTTGGATAGGCAAACGACAAGGGCGGGGATATTGCACCCCGCCCTTATGTAGTTCAGTCTTTCCATCCACAAAGACACAGCAGGAGCAAGGCCAGTGGAGCGCACGCCATAGCAAGAGCGCAGATGAAAATACAGCAGATAAATTTTCCCATGGTAAACCGTCCTTTCAAACAATCACAAGTTTTTTCGTAGTCAGCAGATATGTACCCAACGGAGCCGTTATCAGCACCGCCGTACAATCCTGGTCAAGGGGTGTTTTTCCGCAGTAGGCCAGCCAGAGCAAGAGGCCGCTTACCAGAAGTAAGCACAGCCCCATTGCCCTTTGCTGGACGTACAAGCGGCGTCTGGTGGTGCGCCGCATGGGGTCAGCCCTCTATCATAGGTTGCAGACAATCGCCGCAGATAAGGCGGATAGGCTTGCCGGAGCGGGCGATATTGTGACAGTGGGGGCAGACATAGCGGTGGTTGTGGTTAGGCCGTGCGGAGGGCGTAGGCGCTCCACCTTCGGCGGCGGCATTACCCCCTGCAATGCGGATACCGTGATACTCGTTGCGGTTCAACTTGATTTCTTGAATATCGTTGTTCAATATCCAGTCGAGCAATTCATCAGACGGGCTTGTTATGCTCCACCCGTATTTCTCTGAACGGGTAACAGTCAGGCCGTGGGCTTCGGCTGTTCGCTTAAAATATTTGTTGTGGTAGGTTCCTCCACGGCTACAATCCTGGACGTGTGCAATTTCGTTGTTATACTGGTGACACATTTCGTGGAGCAAGGTACAGATAGTATATTCAATGGGGCGGTTCAGTGTCCCGGCGGCAATGTTAATTTCCTTATACCCTTCTCCTTTGACGCTCCATGCGTCGTATAGGGTGTAGTGTCCATAGCTACGGCTACTGCTCTGGATAGTGATAACAGGCCGGTCAAGTTCGCCATTGAAGAAGTCAGTATTCAGTTTGTCGTAGAGTTTTTCCAGATAACCGGCAAGGCGGCTGTACTTGGTTAATTCCTTCATGGTTACGCTCCCTTTTGTTCAAATAAATTGTTGTTGATTTTGAGGGAGCGGGCGGCTATACTGAATATACCCGCTCCCTCTTTGGTGAGTGTGGGTCAAGTCTCTTGCACTCTTGCTTTGGTCGGCGTGTTGTGCAAGGGGCTTGTTTTATGCGATAGAAAAGCGGCGGCTGGTAGACTGTTTGAGATACCGCTGATAAAGGGCGGCGTTCTCACGCTTAAGCGCGGTGGTATCTAGCCTGTTGGAAATGACGGTGGTAAATCTAGCGATATATTGACCGGCCTCCAATTCCTCCACGCCCCGGCTGTCCATCTCTTTCTTGATGGTATCTTTGAGACTTTCCACCTCTGCCTTGGCTTCTTCCAGAATGGTTTCCCATTCCTTGAGGGCTTCAATTTTGGAAATGATTTCGATACTGGACATATTCAACCTTCCTTTCATTCTTCTAGGTCAAGCGCCGGAGGGCTTTACGGCATAGCGTTCTTCTAAGTGCGTCACAATCTCCCGTATCCGGTTCCGGTCTTATCTGGTGGTCTTGATTCTATCGTCCACCTTGGCTTGACCTGTCGGGGTGTTCCCCTGGTGTGCTTTCAGTATATCAGTTAACTGATAGTTTGGGAAGATGGAATATTGCATAAAAGTTAACTGATATTTTTGTGAAACATATCAGTTTACTGATATTTATATTAGATGGTAAAATCTAATGGGGGTGATACCATGTCAACAGAAGCGCAAAAGAGGGCAAGCACTAATTACAATCGGAGACAAGACAATATAATGATACGTCCGACACAAGAGGTAGGGGCAACGATACGAGCCGCCGCCGCTAATGCTGGTCAGTCAGTACAAGCGTATGTCCTGCAAGCTGTTAGAGAACGTATGGAGCGGGAACAGGCACAGGCCGGGGGTGGTTTTGGTATTTCCGAAGTTGTCCAGCAGGATATTTCTTAGTAGTCGGTTCACCACATAAGCACGGCCCGATTCTACCTCTGGACTAATGGAAATCTAAATCGGTTTTGTTTATATCATTGGGTTGAACTACCTAAATCGGTTTGTTATAATGTTGCCGTAAGTTGAAAATGTCGCCGACAGAAGTTAAAGACACACTTACCCATGAGGCCATAAGAGCCTTGCGGGAAGTGTGTCTTTTTTCGTTCTGGATGGCGTGTACCTTGACAATGTGACATAGAGATATTGAGTTGCTAACAAGATGGTTGCCCCTCTGCGGTTAGGGGTGCAGGGACGGCCCCGCCGCTCCCCAGCCGCCCAGGGTACACCCCCTGTGGTTAGGGGCGGAAAGGGCGTGCTGATGTTCTCCTCCCAAGGGTGCAGTGCGCCGAGGAGCCGGGAACAATGCCCATCCAAAAAGAAAAGCGGCAGAGCCGCAGAAGGGAGGGAACAAAATGGAGCTTACGAACTATGACGATGTTTTGAAAATGATTTCGGAGGAAAATGAAGGAGAAAGCATGGATTCTATATGGTCTGGCTTTGAGTGCGATATATGCGACCAGGACGACATATATGGCCCATCCCTAATTACACTTGAAGCTAGCCGTGGTTCCAAGCATGACGGCGAGCGGGTAACGCTGAATGTATGTGGCGATTGTATGGACTGGATTTATGACCGCATTATTGAGCGAGCAGGTAAGCCAAAACGGATAACGCACTGGTAAGAAGGATGGCTTAACCACGCCGTTTTTGAATCGTAACCACACAAACAAATCATAGTTTTATATTGATGGGAGTTGGGATTATCGCAGACATAATAATTGTGGACAGCATTATGGGGAGCGGAAAGACAACCGCTATGCTGGAAAAAGTCAATGAGGATTTGGAGGGCAACTATATCTATGTAACGCCATACTTATCCGAAATTGACCGAGTAATTGAACGAACACAACATCGGTTCAAACAGCCTTACAATACAGGAAGCGGAAAACTAACTAATTTCCATAAATTGTTGGCTTCTGGGGAATGTATTGTTACAACACACGCCCTCTTTCTTACGGCAACGGCGGAAACAGTGCAGCTTATCCACGAGGGAGATTATACGTTGATACTGGATGAAGCCATTGACATTTTCCAGGAATATAACGAAGTTGTGAAATCTCTCGATAACAAGGCAATTACAAAAGAAGATGTACGTTGGCTAAGGCAGGAGGGCTATATTGCCGTATCTGATAACTACCATGTGGAGTGGAGCGGCGCAATAGTAGACGGTTTTCACTATTCAGAAGTAGAGCGGCTTGCCAAAAGCGGTAATTTGCGTTGCATTGACGATACACTGTATTGGGAGTATCCAGTGGAAGTGTTTACAGCATTTAAGCACATATATATTCTCACATATCTTTTCGAGGGCAGTATGCTTGCGGCGTATATGAATGTCTATGGTCTGCCCTATACAAAGTGTTCCGCAGAACGCACCGAGGACGATAAATTCCAGTTGTGTCCATACGATGATTGCGAAGAACGCAAGAGTGCGCTGGCCTCTCTTATAAATATTTACTCCGGAAACTTGAACCGCATTGGGAGCAAACCAAACGCATTTTCTGTGAGTTGGCTAAAGGGTAGAAGTGCAGAACAAATACGAGTAATTCAAAATGCCATGAGGAATTACAAGATGCTGGTGAAAGCCCCCACCGACAGCGTAATGTGGACTACCACCAAACAGCACAATATTTATAAGAAGTTGGAAAAGACAAAAGGATTCAAGTATATCCGACAACTTACCGCCGAGGAGCGGAGATTACCAGATGAAAAAAAGCGAAAACTACAATGCTTTGTTTCCTGCACGGCTAGAGCGACAAATGACTATTCAGAACGCACTACGCTAATATATCTGTTAAATCGTTACCTTCCCCCAGAAATAGAAAAGTACTTTTCACGCAGGGGAAGCCCCATAGACGAAGAATGTTTTGCTATAAGTGAATTATTGCAGTGGATTTGGAGAAGTGCTATAAGAAATGAACAAAAAA
The DNA here is from genome assembly GCF_002161215.1 of Flavonifractor sp. An10. GTDB lineage: Bacteria > Bacillota > Clostridia > Oscillospirales > Oscillospiraceae > Flavonifractor > Flavonifractor avistercoris. The sequence continues at coordinate 113,523 of NZ_NFMB01000005.1, read as the reverse complement.
TTAACCTATATATTCCATCGTACAGAATGAGAAGATTGCTATTTCGCTGGCTTGGGCTTGACGAGGCTTTGTACCACCCCCGTACAAAGAAGGTGTTAGAAAAGGCTTTGTTATGAGCTTTTCTAGCCTGTTTTCTTAATAAGAGAACAAGTAAAAATAAGGTCAATAAAGAGGTGTCTATGTGATAAAAAACACGAGTTCACAGGAGAGCAATACGAGGAAGATTGAGATTGTAGATGGGAAAATCATCTACACGCTAAAACTGGATGGCGTACAGGATTATCTGACTTACAACCAGACTTTATATGAAATTTTGTGCCTGGACAGATTAAGGCCGTTTCGTGATGATGGCCGATTGAGGATAAAAATCTATAATCATGGAACAGACCAAAATATGTACCTGTATGATTTAGCGATTGCTTGTTACATGGGAATGGTTAATACAGAAACATTTCTTGAAGATATGCAAGGCTACTTTGAGTTTAAGGAAAGGTATGGGCTTAGTGCTGACCATCTGGACAACCATATAAGGAATAATACGACGCTTAATCTGTCTCTTATGAAACGAACGACAAATAGTCAAAAAAGCGATATAACAGCAAGGGTAGAAAAACCATCTGCAATTGTTGCTTGCTACGTTAATGGGCGTTATCTGGTACATTACGAGAGCCATAATGTTACTTGTGGCCTTATGGTAGGCGTTCTAAATAGGCTGCTGGGTGGAAGTGGAAAACCTCTGATTGTTGGAAATCCGAAGTTTGATGTTCTCCAGCGTTTCAGGTGTGAAGATGCTGACACTTTTGTAAAATGCCTCAACAGTATCGTAAATAGACGAATTACCTTTATGGGGAAAGATATAGTATTGCCCATGAGAGATAACCGGAGAAAATGGCGCTCAAACAATAGCGGCAGTTATACAGAGAATGTCTTGGAATCAATTAAGGCGCAGGAAGTAGTTGCATCTAATCCAATAGAGGCTTTTCAATTATTTGAATAAGCTGTCAACATTTTGTTTTCTGGACAAGCAATGATTGTGCCACAACGGCTTATCAATTTGAAAATCAATGATTTTGTCCAGAGAAATGCTGATGGTTAAGGACTTTTGAGGCTTTATCCGAAGAAATGAAGAAATCCCCCATATTATTGGGTGTAGAGCCGCCACGCCGGAAGCTGGCGCAAAATAAATCGCTTTGACCATTTGAACCACTTGACTTATTTTGCCGCTGTTAAGTGGGACGTATCCTCGCCGAAGGCAGGAGAGCGGGTTGGAGTGATAACCAGATTGAAAGGCTATTTTAGCATGATAGAGGTATATCGCCCATATACTCTTACCAGAGAGGGGGCGTATCCTACGAGGAAGAACAGCGTGGAGGTCAAGTATACCTTTGTCAATCCAAACAGTGAAAACAAGGCAGTTGAAGATATTTTACGGCAAATCATTTTTGAAAAGCTACTGGCAATGTTGGATTCACCTTATCACAGCGCAAGTGAAAATTAAATACTAACTCATACCACGGGGATAAGGGCCGACAAGCCTTTATCTCCTTTGCTTTTTATGCTATAATCCGATGTGGATATGAGTTGGTTGATGAAAGGAGCAACCAACAATTTGAATATAGTAGCTTATTGCCGTGTGTCCACGGACAAAGAAGAACAGGTAGACAGCCTGGAACACCAAAAGCAATTCTTCGGGGAGTATGCGCAGAAAAACGGTCACAATTTGCGTAAAGTGTATGCAGACGAGGGGATTACAGGAACAAGTCTGCGGAAGCGAAGTGAATTTCTGCGGTTGATGAAAGATGCCAAACTTGGATTGTTTGAGGCCGTAGTCGTGAAGGACATTTCCCGTTTTGCCAGAAATACCGTTGATTTTTTGCAAAGTATCCGAGAGTTAAAAGCATTAGGTATCAATACCATGTTTATTACAGCGAACATGGAAACTTTTTCGGATTCTGAATTTGTTCTTACCATTTTCGGGGCTATGGCGCAGGAGGAGAGCGCAAATCTATCCAAGCGGGTAAAGTTCGGAAAGAAGATAAATGCCCAAAAAGGCAGGGTCCCGCAGAGGATTTTTGGCTATGACCGCATTGATAATTTTACCCTTGTGATAAACAGCCAGGAGGCACAAACGGTAAGGGAAATTTACCGGCTTTACCTGGAAGAAGGGCTTGGGTGTCGGACTATCAGCTTGCGGTTAAATCAAAGCCAGCGCAAAACCAAGTTTAAGTGTGACTGGAATCCCCGAGCAGTTCGGCGTGTGCTGACCAATTCCATCTATTGCGGCCATTATATCAATCATAAGTATGAGATAGCGGACTACCTAACCGGGAAACAAGTACATATACCAGCCGAAGAGCACTTCCACCACGAAAGACCGGAGTGGGCCATTATTCCGCCGGAGGTATTTGAACAGGCGCAGGCACAGCTAAACCAACGCCGGGCGCAGTATGATAGCGGGGAGCCGTTTAGAGGGGCCAGGTACAGTACGAAGCACCTATTCAGCACCCTTATCAAGTGTGAGCACTGCGGACGCTCTTTCTGCCAGAAACATTACACCTACAAGAACACTCGCATATATTGGAAATGCACCACAAATGACCAGTTCACCGCTGAACGGTGCGACAACAATATAACACTGAACGAAGCGGAACTCCTAACAGAGATACAGGTGTATTTTACATCCCTTATTCATGACAAGGGCAACTTCATTTCTGGAATACTGTCCGACATAGAAAAGCGTCTTTCCAGTGGGCAATCTTCGGATGATAGGGTCAAAATTGAACGGCGGCAGAAATCTTTACTGGCGAAAAAAGAGCGATACCAGGAAATGTACGCCAATGAGATTATCACAATGAACGAACTAAAAAAGCACACTGCAAGCATCCTTGAAGAATTGGAGTCACTGGACTATGACTTAAAGCAATATGAGCATTTCCTGGCGGTCAAAGAGGATTCAGGCCGTTTTGTGGAACAGTACATACAGGAGATTGAGCGGTTCTTGCAGTTGGAAACCGTGACAAATGTGGATTTACGCAAGATTATTGACCATATCAGCGTTAATAGAGACGGAAATGTCCGCATTGTCCTAAAGAAACTGGATGACCTGGATACCTTTTGACCATTTACCTATTTGGTGCGGATAGTGGAGGCGGTGGATCCCATCGTGCTCAACATGAAGCTGGTGGACGTGTGCGAGTGCCGCCCCTGCGACTGCGAGCTCACCGAGCTGCCCCCCTGCGTGTGCGCCTGCTTCGGCTGCGACCTCTGCTTCGGCAGCGACGGCAAGCGCATCTACGTCACCCTGGGCCAGTTCTCCATCGTCCGGCTGGAGCGGGATGCCCAGCTGCTGATGCCGGTGTACGACTACTGCATGCCGGAGAAGGAGTGCACCTGCGGCGGCTGCGAGGACGATCCCTGCGAGATCTTCCGCCACGTGAAGTTCCCGGTCAACGAGTTCTTCCCGCCCAACAGCCCCGCGCCCATCCCGGACAACTGCCGGGATCTCAAGAGCTGCTGCGGCTGAGGCAGCAATCCCCCCTGGAGAGCTCCAGGGGGGATTTTTTCAATCAGGAGAAGGAGATGTCACAGTCCAGGGGGACGATCACCACATAGGTGCGGCCCACGCCGAAGGAGAGGGGAGAGCCGCCCAGGTCGTAGTAGCGCAACTGGCCGTAGGGGGCGTCCTTGCTCCAGGCGATCTCGATGGCCTGGCCGCCGCAGGCGAAATAGCCGGTGCCCTCCCCGTCCAGATCCACGGTGATGTGGCCCAGGCTGTCGCCGGTATAGCGGCAGGCGGTCTTGAGCACCACCACGTTGGTCACCCCCACCTGTTCGCCGGTGTTGCCGTCGAGATAAGGCTGGCCATACTCCTCCACCAGGTAGAGGCCGCTGTCCTCGTCGTAAGTAAACACCCCGGTCTTGTAGTGGGACACGGGGACGGTGATGGTGCCGGCGGGGGCGCCGTTTGCCGGGGTGCCGTCGGACACGAAGTCCATGTCGTAGGTGTAGCCCTCCTCGTGCTCCAGCCGCAGGCTGTAGGTGGGCAGCAGCTCCATAATGGTCTCCCCGGTGGTGACTACCGTGTGCTCCAGGCTGTAGCTCTTGCGGCGCTCCGGATCCCGCCACATCAGGTTGGAGCCCGGGCTGCTGCCCAGATAGGGGCCGTTCACCGCGTCCAGGGCGGGCACCCCCCACTGGCGGATTTTGTCATAGGCGTCCACGCTGCCCCCGGCGTGGAGGAAGATGGCGTCATGGCCCAGGGCCAGCTCCAGGTAATAGGGCCGGGCGGAGCGGATGGAGCCAATGGTGCCCACCCCGTCCAGGGACTGGTACACCCCCAGCATGCGGGTGATGCCCCCCTCGGCGGGCACCTCGTAGATGATATCTGCCATGGACTGGCCCAGCTGGGGCAGGGCCTCCTTCAAATTGTTGAGCATGACCGCAACCGGGCGGCGGTTGACCCACTCCTCCCCCATGGGCAGGCCGCTGAGGGGGCTCACCGGGCCGTTATAGGGCGTGGGCGTGGGTTCCGGCGTGGGTGTGGCCACGGGGGTGGGCGTGGGTGTGGGGGTTGGCTCCGGCTCCGGGGAGCCGCAGGCGGGGAGCAGCAGGAGCAGGGCGGCCAGGGCGGCCAGGGACGCACGTTTCATGGCAGGATCCTCCTCTTCCATTCCTTTCCCCTATCATACCCCCGCGCCGCCGCCCCGTCAAGGCGAAGGCGGGGGGAGAGGCTACAGCCCCGTCCGCCACAGGGGGATGGCGTTGATCACCGGCTCCTCGTAGGGGTGGGCGGCCTTGACGGCGGCGATGGCGGCCTCCGCCTGCTCCGCCCGGCAGGTGACCTCCACCTTCAGCTCCGGCGCGGTGCACAGCTCCCCCGCCTGTCCCAGCCAGGGGTGGGTGCCCTCCAGGGGCCGCCAGCAGCCGGTGACCGGGTGGTAGGACAGGCAGCTGTCATAGTTCCCGATGTGCCCCGCGTCCACCGAGCGCAGGGCCGACCGGATCTGCTCCAGGTGGCTTTCCGGCACAAAGATCTCCAGCTTGCAGTAAGAAAATTCCATAGCACAGCTCCTTCCTATCTTCTGTAGGGCGGGGGCTTGCCCCCGCCTTTGAAATTTAGTATAACATAATCTGCAAAAAGATGCTTGACTTTGACGCGGCGTCAAGGGCTATGCTGGAGGCGAAGGAGGGAAAGCGCCATGGAATATACCGTACAAGCCCTGGCGGAGCTGTCGGGGGTAACGCCGCGCACCCTGCGGTGGTACGACCGCATCGGCCTGCTGAAACCCGGCCGGGTGGGGGAGAACGGATACCGCTACTATGGCCCCGCCCAGGTAGACCGGCTCCAGGACATCCTGTACTACCGGGCCCTGGGGGTGCCGCTGGAGCAGATCAAGGCCAGCCTGGACGACCCGTCCTTCGACCGGCTGGCGGCCCTGCGGGGGCACCTGGCCGCCCTGGAGGGGGAGCGGGCGCGCCTGGAGGGGCTGATCCGGTCGGTGAAGACTACCATCCGGAAACAGGAAAGGAGCGAGATCATGAACGACGCGGAGAAATTTGAGGCCTTCAAGCAGAGAGCCGTGGACTGGCATGAGCGGATCTACGGCCGGGAGGCCCGGGAGAAGTACGGGGACAGAATGGTGGACGCCGCCCAGCACGCGGTGCTGGAGCTGACCCCGGAGAAATACGAGGCGTGGAAGAACCTGGGGGAGGAGCTCCAGGGGAGGCTGGAGGCCGCCGTCCGCTCCGGGGCCGACCCGGCGGGGGCGGAGGGACAGGCCGTCACCCAGCTGCACCGCCGCTGGCTGTCCATGAGCGGCGGCCCCTATGACCCGGCCAAACACCGGGGCATTGCGGAGCTGTACGTGGCGGACGAGCGGTTTGCCGCCTACTACGACAAGGACGTGCCCGGCTGCGCCCGCTTCCTCCGGGACGCGGTGCTCCACTGGGCCGGGTAACCGCACCCAAACCACAAAACAGCCGCCCCGGTCGGGGCGGCTGTTTTGCAAACTCGTGTTGGTGCGGGCGGCAGCCCTACGGCGTATCGCAGGCCAGGATCCGGGACAGGCGGCCCGCCGTCTCCAGCAGGAGGGGAATCAGCTCCTCCATCCGGCGGGCGGGCATCCGGGCGGTGGGGGCGGACACGCTCAGCCCCGCCGCGATCTGGCCGGTGAAGTCCCGCACCGGGGCGGACACCGTCCGGGCCCCCAGCTCCCGCTCCTCATCCTCCAGGCCGTAGCCCCGGGCGCGGGTGCGCTCCAGCTCCTCCAGCAGGGCCTCCCGACCGGTGATGGTGCGGGGGGTGACCGCGGTCTGCCCGCAGCGGTTCAGATATTCATTGAGCCTCTGGTTGCTGAAATTGAGCAGCAGCAGCTTGCCCGCCGCCGAGGTGTGCAGGGGAACCCTGGCACCGGCCTGCTGGTGAACCAGGAGAAGGCCATCCGGGCCCGGCGCGGTCTCCACACAGAGGGCGTCGTCCCCGTCCGGCGCGATCAGGCACACCGTGTCCCGGCAGCGGTCGGCCAGCTCACGCAGGAACGGCCGGGCCAGCTGCAGCAGGTCGGTCTGCTGCCGCACCAGGACGCCCAGCCGGGAAAAGCGCAGGGACAGGGCGTACTGCTGGGTTATCGGATCCTGGAGGACATATCCGTGAACCAGCAGGGTGTTGAGCATCCGCAGGGCCGTGCTGGGGGGCATGCCGCACTGGTTTGCGATGTCCTGGAGGCGCATGGAACCCTGCCCTCTGGCCATGGTCTCCACAAGCTGGATGGTCTTTTCGAGGGACTGGTTGATCTTGGAGCGTTTAACCTTCATGATGCACTCCCTTCCGGCCAGGCATAAAGCTTGTAAAATTATACCATGGAAAAGAATGCACTGCAACTAAATTCATCCTAAATTTGGCCAAAATTTACAAAATTCCGACCGAATTTGACCCTGCCGATACCCGCAGACCCCTGCAGAAGGGACGGCGGGGGCCTCCGCCATGCGGCGGCTCAGATGCGGGCCACGCCGGTGTCCCGGGCGGCCTGGGCCACGGCGGCGGCCACGGCGGCGGCGGCCCGGGGGTCAAAGACGGGCGGGATGATGTGGTCGGGGGAGAGCTCCCCGTCGGAGACCAGTCCCGCCAGGGCCTGAGCGGCGGCCATCTTCATCTCCTCGTTGATGTCCCTGGCCCGCACGTCGAAGGCCCCCCGGAAGATGCCGGGGAAGACCATCACATTGTTGATCTGGTTGGGGTAGTCGCTCCGGCCGGTGGACACCACCGCCGCGCCGCCGGCCCTGGCCTCCTCGGGGAAGATCTCGGGGGTGGGGTTGGCGCAGGCGAAGATGATGGCGTCCCGGTTCATGGTGCGCACCATGTCGGCGGTGACCAGGTTGGGGGCGGAGTAGCCCAGGAACACGTCGGCGCCAACCAGGGCGTCGGCGAGCAGGCCGGTCTTCCGCTCCAGATTGGTCACCTCCGCCATCCGGGCCATGTAGGGGTTCATCCCCTGGGTGACGCCGTGGCAGAGGATGCCGCTCTTGTCGCACAGGGTGATGTGCCGGAAGCCCGCCGCCAGCAGCAGCCGGCACACGGACAGCCCCGCCGCCCCCGCGCCGTTGATGACCACCCTCACGTCCTCTTTTTTCTTGCCCACCACCTTCAGGGCGTTGGTGAGCCCCGCCAGGGTGATCACGGCGGTGCCGTGCTGGTCGTCGTGGAAGATGGGGATGTCGCAGCACTCCTTCAGCTTCTGCTCGATCTCAAAGCACCGGGGGGCGGAGATGTCCTCCAGGTTGACGCCCCCGAAGGAGCCGGAGATGAGCTGGATGGTGCGGACGATCTCGTCCACGTCGTGGCTCTTGACGCACAGGGGGAAGGCGTCCACCCCGCCGAACTGCTTGAAGAGCACGCATTTGCCCTCCATCACCGGCATGCCCGCCTCGGGGCCGATGTCCCCCAGGCCCAGCACCGCCGAGCCGTCGGTGACCACCAGGCACAGATTCCACCGCCGGGTCAGCTCATAGCTCTTGTTCACATCCTTCTGGATCTCCAGGCAGGGCTGGGCCACGCCGGGGGTATAGGCCAGGGAGAGATCGTGGGCGTCCCGCACCTGGACGGTGGAGACCACCTCAATCTTGCCTTTTTTTTCATAGTGGAACTTCAGACTCTCCTCCGCAATGGGGGTCATGGCTGTCACACTCCTTCATGATGCTTTACTGGTATCATACCCTCTAAGAAAAAGGTAGTCAATCCATTTTATTTTTCTCTTGACATTTGAACATATAAGCATATAATAATAAATGAACAATGGCTCATATGTTTGAAGGAAGGAGTGGTATCATGCCGGAGCCCCGCGACGTGGAGCAGTGCGAGTTCATGCACGTCCATGAGGATATTGTGGCCCAGGTTGAGAAGAACATGCCCGACGAGGAGGTGCTCTACGACCTGGCGGAGCTGTTCAAGATCTTCGGCGACTCCACCCGCATCAAGATCCTGTATGTCCTCAACGAGTCGGAGATGTGCGTGTGCGACATCGCCCGGCTGCTGGGCATGACCCAGTCGGCCATCTCCCACCAGCTCCGCTCCCTCAAGCAGAGCAAGCTGGTGAAGGCCCGCCGGGAGGGGAAGACGGTGTTCTACGCCCTGGCCGACGACCACGTCCACACCATCCTCAGCCAGGGCATGGAGCACGTGGCGGAGCTGCTGCCCCTCCATGTGCTGTAACACAGCCCGGTTATCCGGATACGTTTTATAATTTGTAAAGGAGAGATCACCATGAAAAAGCACTTCAAGCTCCAGGATCTGGACTGCGCCAACTGCGCCGCCAAGATGGAGGACGCCATCAGGAAGCTGCCCGGGGTCAATTCCGCCACCGTCAGCTTCATGACCCAGAAGCTCACCCTGGACGCCGACGACGCCCGGTTTGACGAGATCCTGCAGGAGGCGGTCAAGATCTGCAAAAAGGTGGAGCCCGACTGCACCATTCTGGTGAAATAACCGCCCGGAGGGCCGCAGCCGGCGGCCCTCCGGCCCTTTGAAGGAGAGAGAAGCCATGTCCAAGAAGCAAAAGCGGATGCTGATCCGCGTGATCGTCAGCGCCGTGCTCTTTGTGGTCTGTATGCTGCTGCCCCTCACGGGCTGGGTCAGGCTGCTGGTGTTCCTGGCACCCTACGGAGTGATCGGCTGGGACGTGCTGTGGCGGGCGGTGCGCAACATCGCCCACGGCCAGGTCTTTGACGAGAACTTCCTCATGGCCCTGGCCACCGTGGGGGCCCTGGCCATCGGGGAGTACCCCGAGGCGGTGTTCGTCATGCTGTTCTACCAGGTGGGGGAGCTGTTCCAGAGCTATGCGGTGGATCAGTCCCGCAAGTCCATCACCGCCCTGATGGACATCCGCCCCGACTACGCCAATATGGAGGGCCCGGACGGGCAGCTGGAGCAGGTGGATCCGGAGGACGTGGCGGTGGGGGACACCATCGTCATCAAGGCCGGGGAGCGCATCCCCCTGGACGGGGTGGTACTGGAGGGGAGCTCCACCGTGGACACCGCCGCCCTCACCGGCGAGTCCCTGCCCCGGCAGGTGGAGAGCGGGGACGATGTCATCTCCGGCTGCGTCAACCTGTCCGGCCTGCTGAAGGTGCGGGTCACCAAGGCCTTTGAGGAGTCCACCGTGGCCAAGATCCTGGACTTGGTGGAGAACTCCGCCAGCAAGAAGGCAAAAGCGGAGAACTTTATCACCAAGTTCGCCCGGTACTACACCCCCATCGTGGTGCTCGCCGCCGTGGCCCTGGCCTTCCTGCCCCCCCTGTTCACCTCCATCCAGTGGGTGGACTCCATCCAGCGGGCCCTCAACTTCCTAGTGGTGTCCTGCCCCTGTGCCCTGGTGATCTCGGTGCCCCTGTCCTTCTTCGGCGGCATCGGCGGGGCCTCTAAGGACGGCATCCTGGTCAAGGGCGGCAACTACCTGGAGGTGCTGGCCAGGACGGAGATCGTGGTCTTCGACAAGACCGGCACCCTGACCCGGGGCGTGTTCAACGTCACCGCCATCCACCCCGACCACTGCGACCAGGGCCAGCTGCTGGAGCTGGCCGCCCTGGCGGAGTGCTGGTCTGACCACCCCATCTCCCGCTCCCTGAAGGAGGCCTACGGCCGGGAGATGGATTCCTCCCGGGTGTCCAGCGTGGAGGAGGTGGCCGGCCGGGGCGTGAAGGCCGTGGTGGACGGCCACACTGTCTGCGCCGGCAACGACAAGCTGATGGAGGACATCGGCGTGTCCTGGCACCCCTGCCACCGGGTGGGCACCACCGTCCACGTGGCCTCCGACGGGGTGTACCTGGGCCACATCGTCATCTCCGACGAGGTGAAGCCCGACGCGAAGGAGGCCGTGGCCGCCCTCAAGGCGGCGGGGGTGCGCAAGACCGTCATGCTCACCGGCGACGCCCAGGCGGTGGGGGAGGACGTGGCTAAGCAGCTGGGCCTGGACGAGGTGCACACCCAGCTCCTCCCCGCCGATAAGGTGGAGCGGGTGGAGAAGCTGCTGAAAGAGGTCTCCCCCAAGGGGGCCCTGGCCTTCGTGGGGGACGGCATCAACGACGCCCCCGTCCTCTCCCGGGCGGACATCGGCATCGCCATGGGCGGACTGGGCTCCGACGCCGCCATCGAGGCCGCCGACATCGTCCTCATGGACGACAAGCCCTCTAAAATCGCCCACGCCATCCGCATCGCCCGGCGCACCCTGTCCATCGTCAAGCAGAACATCGTCTTCGCCCTGGCCGTCAAGCTGCTGGTGCTGGTGCTCAGCGCCGTGGGCCTGGTGTCCATGTGGGCCGCGGTGTTCGCCGACGTGGGCGTGTCCGTCATCGCCATCCTCAACGCCATGCGGGCGCTGAAAGCCGGAAAGTAGGGCGGGGGCCTGCCCCCAACCTGGGACATCAAGGGCCCGGAACCGAGGTTCCGGGCCCTGCTGCTATTCCTCTTCCCATACATACCGCCCCGTCTCGGGATCCAGATAGCAGCCCGCATAGTCCTGCCACAGGGACTCGCTCCAGAGGCTCAGGGCCCTGAGCGGATCCGGCTCCGGAATGTAGCCGCTGCCGCCGGAGAAGTGCCGCACCCCGCTGTCCGAGGCATCGACGGAAAGGGAGTAGTCCTGTCCCCCCGTTGTGACGGCGTACTGCACCGTATAGCCGCTGCCAGTCCGCTGGATGGACAGATACCGCCAGCTGGTGATGCCTCCGGCCTCCTCCAGGGCCCGGGCACTGTCCAGGAAAAAGGCCTGGGCCCGGGACTCGAAGTCGGACAGATCCGCTCTGTCCAGCCGGCTGTCACCGGAAAAATCCTGATAGAGCTCGTCAAGCTCCAGCCGGTGGAAGGCCCCCTCGTAGTCGCCCGCCGCCAGGGTTCGTACAAAGCCGTCGGCCAGCATCCGCTCATGGAAATTGGTGAAGCAGGGCCCCGTGCCGTGCACCTGGTTCCAGGTGAGCCACCCCAGCAGGGGGATGAGCAGCACCGCCAGCAAAGAGAGGGCCCATCGCCGCCGCAGTTTTTTCAGCCCGGTTTTCATGGCCCGGGCGGGCTCCGCCTCCGGGACAGGCGCCCCCTCCGCCGGCGGCAGCTCCCCGGCCATGTCCGCCCTGGCCCGGCGGCAGTCCGGGCACCCGGCCAGGTGCTCCTCCACCAGCCGGCGGCTGTCCGCGCCGCAGCAGCCGTCCACATAGAGCGGGAGCAGATCCCGCACCACGCCGCAGGTGATTTGACTCATGTCCATCCCTCCAGTTTTTCCCGCAGGAGCGCCTTGGCCCGGTAAAAGGTGACCTTGCCCCAGCTCTCCGATTTGCCCCGGCGCTCCGCCAGCTCCCGCAGGGGCACGCCGCCGTAGACATGGAGGATTACCACGTCCCGGTACTCCTCCGGCAGCTCCAGCACCGCCCGCCGCAGGGCCTGTCGGGCGTCGTGGCGGAGAACCTCCGCCTCGGGGCCGTCCGCCGCTCCCTCCTGACCCTCCAGAGGCTCCAGCCGCCGCTGCCGGCGGCACTCGTTGAGCCACAGGTTCTTGCCGATGGTGCACAGCCAGGTGAACATGTGTCCGTCGTCCCGGTAGCGGGGGAGGGCCAGCAGGGCCCGGTAAAAGACCTCCTGGGCCAGCTCCTCGGCCTGGTGAGGGCTGCCCGACAGGGCCAGCAGAAAGCGGTACACCCGCTGATAGTAGTCCCGGAACACCGCCCCAAAGTCCTCCATCGGCCCGCCCCCTTTCTCTGCTGGTAAAACACCGGCCCGGCCGGAAAGTTACAGAAGAACGCAAAAACGCCGGCACAGCTGTGCCGGCGTTTTCGTCGTGTCAGTTCTGATTGGCCCGGTCGGCCTGGATGAGCAGCTTAACGGCCTCGATGCCCACGTCCAGGGCGGCGGTGAGGTCGTGGCTCTCGGTCTGATCCAGGCCGGCGGCCTCCCGCTCCTGGTTCCAGATCACGTGGAAGCAGGAGCCGCAGCGCACCCCCAGGGCGGCGGCGCAGCAGAACAGGGCGGCGGACTCCATCTCGGAGGCCAGGACGCCCAGCCGCTTCCACGCCTCCCACTTGTAGAGCAGCTCCTGGGCCACGGGCATGCGGGCGGGGCTGTGCTGGCCGTAGAAGGAGTCCTTGCACTGCACCACCCCGGCGTGCCAGGGCTTGCCCAGGTTCTTGGCGGCCTGCACCAGGGCCTCCTGCACCTGGTAGTCGGAGACGGCGGGGAACTCGATGGGGGCGTACTCCCGGCTGGCCCCCTCGTGGCGGACGGCGCCGGTGGCGATCACCACGTCGTCGCTCTTGACCTGGAGGGCGATGCCGCCGCAGGTGCCCACCCGGATGAAGGTGTCCGCGCCGATGTTGTGCAGCTCCTCCATGGCGATCACCGCGGAGGGGCCGCCGATGCCGGTGGAGCAGACGCTCACCTTCTCCCCCAGCAGGGTGCCGGTGTAGGTGGTGTACTCCCGGTTGCTCTGAATCTTCACCGGGTTGTCAAAATAGGCCGCGATCTTCTCACAGCGGCCGGGATCACCGGGCAGGAAGCAGTACCGCCCCACGTCGCCCGCCTTACATTGAATATGAAACTGCCGTTCGTGCTCGTGCATAATATCCTCCTTGCCATTGGCTTGCAGTACCTGTCTATTATAGCCGATTTTCGCTCTGTTTGCAAGATAGACAAACCGGAGGCCAATTTGTAACCTTTTGTTGTTGCATTTTTCGCCGGATCTCTCTAAAATAAATAGGCGGAAACGCATACCCTGTGGGAAAGGAGGGACGGAGCTTGAAGAGAGCGGTGCTGTTTGTGGTCATCGCCCTGCTGGGCGGACTGGCGCTGGGCGCCCTGTTCGGCAGCGGGATATCCTCCGCGGCCCAGGCCATGGCCCGGGGCGCCACGCCTGCCGAGGCGATCCTGGCCGCCGCGCCGTCCGTGCCCGCGTCCCCGTCTGCCGCTGTCAGCACGCCCGGGACTCAGCCCGCGCCCGATACCGACCGCCTGCTGGAGCGGGCGGCCAGAGTGCTGGAAACCCTGGCGGACAGAGATTTCCAGGCCCTCTCCCGCCTGGTTCATCCGGAGCGGGGGGTGACCCTGACGCCCTATTCCACGGTCTCCGACTGCGACCGGGTGCTGCTCCCGCAGCAGGTGTCCTCCCTGGAATCGGACGAGGAGGTATACACCTGGGGCCTGGAGGACGGCATCGGGGAGCCTATCCGCCTCACCGGGACGGAGTATTTTGACCGCTATGTCTATAACGCCGACTACGCCTCCGCGCCGGAGCAGGGGGTGGACGAGGTGCTCATGCAGGGCAACGCCCTGGAGAACGTTCTGACCGCCTATCCGGACGACCGCTTTGTGGAGTATCATTTCCCCGGCCTGGATGAGAGCCAGGAGGGCTTTGACTGGTGCTCCCTGAAGGTGGTGCTGGCGCCCTGTGAGGGGGACTGGTATCTGGTCGGGCTGATTCACAGCGAGTGGACGATCTGATACCCATAAAAAAGTAAAAATATAGTATATGTATATAACATATTAAGGAAGAGAACGTGATCTGGAATCACGTTCTCTTCCTTTCTGTATATGACGCCTGTACGGGAATTTGCGCCCTGAGAGCAGAGCTACGCCATCCAGGGGGGCGGTCCCGCCTGCGGAGATCCCACACATGCAGTTTCGAGAATAAAAAACCGCAGTCCCCTGCAAGCAAAGGACTGCGGTTTTGGCGGAGAGAGAGGGATTCGAACCCTCGAGACGCTATCAACGCCTACACGATTTCCAATCGTGCGCCTTCGACCAACTCAGCCATCTCTCCATGGCGGATTGCTCTACTTTCATCCGCCTCGCGGCGGACAGCGTAGATTATTATAGCAGTTTTTTCGGATTCGTCAAGGGGGAAAGTAAAAAAAGTTTGAATAAAGGAAAATATTGTGCCTTGCCAGGCCGCACCCCCGCCGGTTACAATCTGGTTACAAAGCCTAGAAAGGAAGTGGAAATTATGAAGAAAATCCTGGCTGCGGCGGCCCTGGCCGCCCTTCTGACCGCCCAGGCGGCGGCAGCCTCCCCGGCGGGAAGCCTGACCGTCAACGGGGCTCCGGTGGAGGCCGCCGGCAGCTATGTCCACCAGAATACCACCTATGTGCCCCTGCGGGCGGTGGCGGAGGCCCTGCGGCCCGACGCCGTTGTGGCCTGGGAGACCGACCGGGCGGCCATCCGGGCCGACGGCCTGGAGGTGACCGCCAGGCCGGGGGATACCTACATACGCGCCAACGGCCGCACGCTGGCCGCACCCCACGGGGTGCATCTGAGCGCGGGGCGAACCCTGGTGCCGGTGCGGGTTCTGGCGGAGGCCATGGGGGCCTCGGTGCACTGGAACAGCGCCACCGGCGCGGTCTCCGTGGTGGGCGGGGCCTCCGCCGACACCACAGAGACAGCGGGGGGAGACGATCTCTACTGGCTCTCCCGTATCATCTCCGCCGAGAGCCGGGGGGAGCCCCTGGAGGGGCAGATCGCCGTGGGCAACGTGGTACTCAACCGGGTGGCGTCCGCCGATTTCCCCGACACCATCTACGGGGTGATCTTTGACGACCGCTGGGGCGGCCAGTTCACCCCGGTGCGCAACGGCACCATCTACCAGGAACCGTCCGCCCGGAGCGTGGAGGCGGCCCGCCTGTGCCTGTCGGGGGCGAACACGGCGGGGGAGAGCCTCTACTTCCTGGCCCCGGCCCTGGCTACCAACCACTGGGTCATGGAGAACCGCACCCACGTGGTCACCATCGGCAGCCACTGGTTTTACAAATAGCCGCCGGAAACACGTCCGCAGATGGGTGCGGACGTGTTTCTTTTTGTTATTATTTGTTGCCGCCGGAAGGTCGAAAGAGGCGGAAAATGTTCTGTAAACCAAAATGGGGACGAAGAAATATCCTTAGAGCCACAATGGATAGCGGGAACTCGACAAAAGTTTTTCTTGACTTTTTGGTACAGAATCGGTTACAATACGGTTACAAAACAGAGAACAAACCGTAACAGATTGTAACAGGAGGAACCTTGGATATGAAGAAACGAGCCCTGAGTGCCCTGCTCTGCCTGGCCCTGTGCTTTGCTCTGGCCGGACAGGCGGCTGCGGCCGAAGGCGGCGTCAGCTTCACGGTCAACGGAACGCCCCTGGCCGAAGACGTCCGCAGCTATGCGGAGGACGGCACCACCTATGTCTCTTACGGGGCCATTTTGTTTGCCCTCTATCCCGACGCCACCGCAGTGTGGGCCAACGGCCGCGCGGAGGTGGCCGCCGAGGGTCTGACCATGTACCTCAAGCCCGGCGCCAAGTATATCGAGGCCAACGGCCGCTGCCTGTATGTGCCCGGCGGCGTGCGGAGCGAGGACGGCGTCATTCTGGTGCCGGTGCGCACCCTGTGCCAGGCCCTGGGGGCCGAGGCGGTGTGGGACAGCGCCACCAATACGGTGAACATCACCGCGGCCTCCGGCCCCATTGTCTCCGGGGACAGCTACTATGACGCGGAGGATCTGGATCTCCTCTCCCGGCTCATCTACGCCGAGAGCGGCAACCAGCCCCTGGAGGGCAAGATCGCCGTGGGCAACGTGGTGCTCAACCGGGTGGCCAGCCCGCTGTTCCCCAACACCGTGGCCGACGTGATCTATCAGCCCAACCAGTTCGCCCCGGCGGGCAGCGGCCACCTGAGCCGCACCCCCAACGCCGAGAGCGTGGTCGCCGCCAAGCTCTGCCTGGACGGCGCCAACACCGCGGGCAACGCCCTGTACTTTGTCAATCCCGTGACCTCGCCCGGAAGCTGGGCCTCCCGGAACCGGCCCTATGTGGCCACCATCGGCGCCCACGCCTTCTATGCGTAACAGCCGTATTTTCCACCCCCGCCCGAAGGGCGGGGGCTTTTTTTGCCCCGGAGTGCCCGGCGGCAGAAAAGGATGGAAATATCCCGCCGGTTGTGATAATATAAATCTGTATGTCCCCACAGCGGCCGGGCCGCCTTCCGGACATGCACGTCCAAACAGAAACACGGAGGGAAACAGCATTGAGTTATCTGATGTCCATTCTGATGGGCCTGATCCAGGGAGTCGCGGAATTCCTGCCCATCTCCAGCTCCGGCCATCTTGCCCTGTTCCAGGCCTTTTTCGGCATGGAGGACGTGGAGGCCAACCACATGTTCTTCACCGTCCTGCTCCATTTCGGCACCCTGATCTCGGTGTGCGTGGTCTACTGGCGGGATATCGTGGACATGATCCGGGAGTTCTTCCTGGGGATTGCCGCCCTGTGCGGCAGGAGGGACACCGGCGTCACCCCGCCCCCCGCCCGGCGGCTGGTGCTGCTGATCATCGTGGCCACCCTGCCCCTGTTCGTCATGGTGTTCCTCAATGACGCCATCAGCACCCTGTTTGCCAACCCCATCCTGGTGTCCTGCGCCCTGCTGGCCACCGGCTTTGTCCTCTACTTCTCCGACCGCATGGCCAAGGGCCACAAGACCGCCAAAAACGCCACCGTGGCGGACGCCCTCATCGTGGGCTGCGGGCAGGCCCTGGCGGTGATCCCCGGCCTGTCCCGCTCCGGCACCACCATCTCCGTGGGCATGATGCGGGGCTTTGACCGGGCCTTTGCCGTCCGCTTCTCCTTCCTTATGTCCCTGCCCGCCGTGCTGGGGGCCAACATTCTGGAGATCAAGGACGCGGTGGCCGCCGGCTTCCCCATGGAGGAGCTGCCGGTCTACTTAGTGGGCGTGGCGGTGTCCGCCGTGGTGGGCTACTTCGCCATCCGCCTGGTCAAGAGCCTGTCCGACAAGGGCAAGTTCGGCAAGTTTGCGTACTACTGCTGGGCGGTGGGCCTGGGGAGCCTGATCGCCGGCATCGTCAAGTTCGGCATCCTGGCATAAGGGCGGTTTCAGCGCCGCCGGCCCCGATGGGGAGGCGGGAGCAGGCCGCCGTATGCCATGTCCCCGCCCCCGCCCTGCCTCTGACAATCGCCCCGGAAAGGATTTGATCGCATGGCCACCACACAGAAGAAAACCACCGGCGGCAGCCGGGCGGCCTCCGGCCGCTCCGGCACCGCCTCCCGCTCCGGGGGAAGCCGGAAGAAGGCCCCCGCGCCCCGGCCCATCCGGCGGGAGGTGGGGGCGGTGGTATGTCTGCTGCTGGCCATCTTTTCCGCCTTCGGATATTTCCACATCCAGGCCATCTTCATCGACTTCTTCTGCGGGCTGGTGAAGGGCCTCATCGGCTACGGCTACTGGCTGCTGCCCCCCATGCTGCTGGTGGCCAGCGGCATCCTCCTGTTCCACCGGGGCCGGCCGGTGCGCCTGCGGGTGTGGTGCGCCCTGCTCACCCCGGTGCTGGCCGGCGGCCTGCTCCACCTGATTCTGGCCAAGGGGCCCTATGAGTGGAACGCGGCGCTGGTGAAGACCCTGTGGACGCAGGGGGAGGCCCTCCAGAGCGGCGGCGTGGTCAGCGGGGCGGCCGCCCTGGGGCTGAGCGCCGTGTTCAGCCCCATCGGCGCAGGGATTATCCTCGTGCTGGTGGCCCTCATCCTGCTGATGGCCGCCTTCCATATCTCGCCGGTGGAGCTGGTGGACAAGCTGCGCGCGCGCACCTGGGCGGAGTACGAGGAGGAGGAGCTCCCCGAGCCCCGCCCCCGGGAGCGCCGCCGGAAGGAGCCGGAGGCATCAGCCCCGGCCGCCGAGGCCCAGAGCGCTGCCCAGCGCCGCCAGACGCCCCAGATCGACATCCCGGTGGACGAGGGCCCCCTGGTGGGCAAGAAGGTGGAGCCGCCCCCGGTGGAGAAGAAGGAGCGGTTCTTCAACCGGAAGCCCTCCGTGCCCGCCCCCGACCAGGTGCTGGCGGGGGAGGAGGGGCTGGAGCCCCCCGCCGAGGCCGCGGAGGAGCCGGAGGCCCCCGACGCACCCGCCCCGGCGGCCGAGGCCCCCGTGCCGGAGCCCGCCCCCGTGCCCCCCATGCCGGAGATCCAGCGGGAGCCGGCGGTGGGCAAGGTGAAGAAGGAGGAGGCCGCCCAGGCCGCCGCCGAGGTGGCCCAGGACATCGCCCGCAACCTGGAGGAGGGCCTCCCCGCCGCCTACCAGTACCCGCCGGTGTCCCTGCTCCACGAGGGGCAGGGGGTGTCGGGCAGTGAGGTGGCCGGGGAGCTCCAGGCCAACCAGGCCCGGCTGGCGGACACCATCCACTCCTTCGGCATCGATGCGGAGATCGTCAGCGTCACCCGGGGCCCGTCGGTGACCCGGTATGAGGTGGAGCTGGATCAGGGCGTGCGGCTGAACAAGCTGACCAACCTGTCCGACGACATCGCCCTGGCCCTGGGGGCCACGGGGGTGCGCATCGCCCCCATCCCGGACAAGATCTCCATGGTGGGCATCGAGGTGCCCAACAAGCTGGTCTCTCCGGTGCCCATCCACGACGTGATCGACTCCAAAGAGTTCCGGGACAACCCCTCCAAGGTGGCCTTCGCCGTGGGCCGGGACATCAGCAACCGCAACGTGGTGGGCAACATCGCCAAGCTGCCCCACCTGCTCATCGCCGGCACCACCGGCTCGGGCAAGTCGGTGTGCACCAACTCCCTGATCATCTCCCTGCTCTACAAGGCCACCCCCGAGGAGGTTCGCCTCATCATGGTGGATCCCAAGATGGTGGAGCTGGGCATCTACAACGGCATCCCCCACCTGCTCATACCCGTGGTCACCGACCCCAAGAAGGCGGCCGGCGCCCTCCAGTGGGCGGTGGTGGAGATGATGAAGCGCTACCGCACCTTCTCCGAGATCGGCGTGCGCGACCTGGCGTCCTACAACGCCCACGCCGCCCGCTCCGACGAGCTGGAGAAGATGCCCCAGATCGTCATCGTCATCGACGAGCTGGCCGACCTGATGCTGGTGGCCGCCAAGGAGGTGGAGGAGTCCATCTGCCGGGTAGCCCAGATGGGCCGCGCCGCGGGGATGCACCTGATCATCGCCACCCAGCGGCCCTCCGCCGACGTGATCACCGGCCTGATGAAGGCCAACATCCCCAGCCGCATCGCCTTCGCGGTGGCCTCCTCCCTGGAGTCCCGCATCATCCTGGACACCACCGGCGCCGAGAAGCTGGTGGGCCGGGGCGATATGCTCTACTTCCCCCTGGGCACCGGCAAGCCCCAGCGGGTGCAGGGCTGCCTGATCTCCGACGAGGAGGTGGCCGCCGTGGTGGGCTTCATCAAGCAGAACAGCGGCGCCGCCCAGTACGACCAGGAGATCATCCACGACATCGAGCAGCACGCCGCCGAGAAGGACAAGGGCGCCAAGGGGGTGGGCGGCTCCGCCCCCGAGGAGGTGGGGGAGGAGTACGACGAGCTGCTCCCCTCCGCCATCGAGGTGGTGGTGGAGACCGGCATGGCCTCCGTGTCCATGCTCCAGCGGCGGCTCAAGCTGGGCTACTCCCGGGCCGCCCGGCTGGTGGATCAGATGGAGGAGAAGGGAGTTGTGGGCCCCTTCGAGGGCTCCAAGCCCCGGCAGGTGCTCATCACCAAGGAGCAGTGGCAGGAGATGCAGTTCAAGCAGGGCATGGTGGACGCCGCGCCCGCCGAGCCGGTGCCCGACGAGCTGCCCTTCGAGGGGGACGCCGTCCCCCAGGAGCGGGACAGCCCGCCCTTTGATCTGTGAGCCTGTCCGCCAGTCAGGAGGAGATAATCGTGCGGCAATATGTGTTTCAGCCCGCCGGCGAGGCGGAGAACGATGCCGTCCACGCCGGCCTGCGGGCCTACAACCGGAAATTTGTCCCCGACACGGGGGATCTGTCCCTGGCGGTGAAGGACGCGGACGGCCGTGTGGTGGGGGGCTGTGACGCCTTCCGCATGGGGGAGCTGGCCTTTGTGGACGTGCTCTGGGTGGCGGAGGACTGCCGGGGCACCGGCCTGGGCGGCTGTATCCTGGATCAGGTGGAGGCCGCCGCCGCCCGCCAGGGGGCCCGCCGGGTGGAGCTGAACACCTTCTCCTTCCAGGCCCCCGGCTTCTATGAGAAGCGGGGTTACCGCCGCGTCGGCGCGCTGGAGCCCGCCGTGGGGGAGTACGGCCACTTCTTTTACGCCAAGGAGCTGTGAGCCGTGGAGCTGTCCCACATCGACCACGGCAGACCCTTTGACTGGGGCCGCGCCTCGGCGGACTACGCCCGCTGGCGGGACATCTACCCGCCGGAGTTCTTCCGCCCCCTGACAGGGCGGAAAACTGAAAAAAACACCAGAGGGGCGCGGTTCTTACGAACCGCGCCCCTCTGGTATGTATGGAGGATGGATGGATCTCGGGATTTAGAAGTCGACCTCCTGGCCGTAGTAGATGCAGGTGAACAGCTTGGCCATGGTGGGGGGATCGATGGGACGGGGGTTGGAGCCGGTGCAGGCGTCGCCCACCGCGTTGGCGGCGATGGCGTCCAGCTTCTCCTTGAACTCGTCCTCGAGGATGCCGAAGTCCTTCAGGGTGTTGGGGATGCCCATGGCGTCGTTCATGGAGCGGATCTTGGCGCGCAGGCCCTCCACCAGCTCGGCGGTGGTGTCGCCCACCACGCCCATGGTGCGGGCGATGTCGGCGTACCGCTCGGCCACGCCGTCGGCCTTGGCGTTGTAGGCGATCACGTAGGGCAGGTACATGGCGTTGGCCAGGCCGTGGGTGATGTGGCCGGTGGAGAAGGCCGCGCCGGTCTTGTGGGCCATGGAGTGGACGATGCCCAGCAGGGCGTTGGAGAAGGCCATGCCGGCCAGGCACTGGCCGTAGTGCATCTCCTCCCGGCAGGCCATGTCGCCGTGGTAGGACTTGAGTAGATCCTTCGCCACGATGTGGATGGCCTCGAGAGCCAGAGGGTCGGTGAACACGGTGTGCAGGGTGGACACATAGGCCTCGATGGCGTGGGTCAGGGCGTCCATGCCGGTGTGGGCGGTGAGGCTGGCGGGCATGGTCTCGGCCAGGGCGGGGTCGATGATGGCCACGTCGGGGGTGATGTTGAAGTCGGCCAGGGGGTACTTGATGCCCTTGGCGTAGTCGGTGATGACGGAGAAGGCGGTGACCTCGGTGGCGGTGCCGGAGGTGGAGGGGATGGCGCAGAACCTGGCCTTCTGGCGCAGCTCGGGGAAGCTGAAGGGGGTGATCAGATCCTCGAAGGTGGTGTCGGGGTACTCATAGAAGGCCCACATGGCCTTGGCCGCGTCGATGGGGGAGCCGCCGCCCATGGAGATGATCCAGTCGGGCTGGAACTCCCGCATGACGGCCGCGCCGTTGAGCACGGTCTCCACAGAGGGGTCGGGCTCCACGTTCTCAATGAGACGGGTCTCGATGCCGGCCTCCTTCAGATAGGCCAGGGCCTTGTCCACAAAGCCGAACCGCTTCATGGAGCCGCCGCCCAGCACCAGCACCGCCCGGGTGCCCTTCAGGGTTTTCAGGTTCTCCAGCGCATTGGCGCCGTAATAGATATCTCTGGGAAGGGTGAAACGGGACATGACTGCAACCTCCGTAATCGGTTGAATTTGACATCGTTAAAACTTTAACGATTCATCGGCGCTTATTATGGCACAGTCATATCCCGTTGTCAATCCCTTTGGAGAAAACCGCTCGTTCCAAACTGCTTGTTTCAAATTACCAGGGTGCCGTTTTCGTCCTCCAGCAGCAGGAGGATCCGCTCCTGCTGGCCGGTGGCGGCGTTGACGTAGACCAGCACGTGGCCCCCGTCGGCGTTCTGGCACTTGAACTCGTGGCAGAGCACTTCGTACTCGCCGCCGGTGGGGATCAGGGCCAGCTGGCGGGAGAGGACGGTGAGGGAGGAATCCACCCGCTCCGCCGCCTCGTCCGCCGAGACAGCGGGGGCGGCCGGCTCCCGGGCCCCGTGGTTCATCAGGTAGCCGTGAGCCTCAAAGCTCACCACGTCCCCATTGTCCAGGGCCACCCCTACCTTCACCAGATCCGGGTAGCAGTACACCCCGTCCAGGACGGGGGCGAAGTGGACGGTGAGGATGCCGTCCCCCTCCAGGAAGTAGCTGGGGGCCATATCCCGGTAGCCGTGCTCCTCCAGGAAGGCGGCTGCCTGTTCCACCCCCTCCTTCCGGGAGAGAGCGGCCTCCCCCACCGGCCGGGAGGAGAGCATCTGGAGCACCTGGCCCCCCTGCTTGGTGATCTCCACGTACAGCTCCCCGCCGTCCGCCAGGGCGGAGAAGCCCCAGGCGGGCAGCTCTCCCGCCCCGTCGGAGGTGCGGGTGAACACCTCCGCCCGCAGCCCCGCGAAGGCCGCCGCCGCCCGGCGGGCCTCCTCCTCCGTCACCTGGGGCAGGCCCTCCAGCATCTGGGGGGTGCGGCCGGACAGGTGCTCGGAGAAGGGGCCGTCGTAGATCAGGGTGGGCACCTGGGGGAAATCGGCCTCCACCGTCTGAAAGGCGGAGCCGGAGGTGACCGGCTCCCCGTCCTCCTGGGCGGCGGCCAGCCGGGCCTCCACGGCGGCCACGTCCTCCGGATGGAGGGCCCCGCCGTCCAGCTGGAGCTGGAGCGCCTGGAGGGTGGCGGACAGCGCCCCGGCCGCCGCCGCCAGGCCCCGCAGGGTCTCCCGGTTCTCGTCGGTGCACACGCCCTC
This sequence comes from Flavonifractor sp. An10, assembly GCF_002161215.1. GTDB lineage: Bacteria > Bacillota > Clostridia > Oscillospirales > Oscillospiraceae > Flavonifractor > Flavonifractor avistercoris. The sequence continues at coordinate 90,440 of NZ_NFMB01000005.1, read as the reverse complement.
CCCGTTGGCCCCCCGGGCCATGGCCATGGCGTAGTCCCCCGCCTTGGCGAAGAAGGCGGCGGTCTGCTCCAGCTCCACGTTGCCGTAGGGCAGCTCCCCCAGGGCGGTCTGGGCGGCCAGGGCCTTGGCGTAGGCCTGGGCGCACAGGGAGGCGAACAGGGACGGGGTGGTGGCGTAGGTCACCTTCTCCAGGGCGGCGTCCAGCTCCCCGGCGGCGGTGGTCAGCTCGGTGAAGGCCTGCCGGTAGCCGTTGTCCAGCTGCCGCCGGTAGTCCTCCGCCTGGACATGGCCCTGCACCCCGAACCCCACACTCACCGCGAAGGCTGCCGCCGTAAAGCTGGCCGCCAGCACCCGTACCCGCCGTTTCTCCATATAAAAATGCCCCCTTTTCCGTTAGGTTTGCGGAAAAGGGGGCATTTTATGCGGGGAAAGATTGCCGGTTCAGTTCTCTTTCAGCTTGTCCAGGCCCAGGTTGAGGCGGCGCAGGCACTCGTCGCGGCCCAGGATGTGGCAGATCTCCACCGCGCCGCCGGGTGTGACCGTTTTGCCCGCCGCGGCGATGCGCACGGGCCACATGAGGGTGGCGTTCTTGACCTCCAGGGACTCGGCCAGACCGATCAGCGTGTCGTGGATGGCGTCCGTCGTCCAGTCCGCCAGGCCCTCCAGGGCGGGGATGGCGGCCTCCAGCATCCTCTGGGACACCTCCGGGTTGGTCTTGGACTTCTTGTTGGTGAACAGATCCACCCCGTACTCGGGCAGGGCGTCGAAGAAGTCCAGCTTCTCCGGGATGTCGGTGAGCTTCTCGCACCGGGCCTGGAGCAGGCCGGCGATCTCCCGGGTGTCCAGGGCGGGGTTGGTCACCGCCTGCCGGATGTAGGGCAGGGCGGCGGCGTGGAAGTCCTGGGGGCTCATCTCACGGATATAGTGGGCGTTGAAGTAGGTCAGCTTCTCCATGTCGAAGATGGCGGGGGACTTGGAGATGCCGCCGATGTCGAAGATCTCGGACAGCTCGGCCAGGGTGAAGAACTCCCGCTCGGAGTACTCGCCCCGGGGAGACCAGCCCAGCAGGGTGACATAGTTTACCACCGCCTCGGACAGGTAGCCCATGGCGATGAGATCCTCGTAGGAGGGGTCGCCCTTGCGCTTGGACATCTTGTTGTGCTGGTCCCGCATGACGGGGGAGCAGTGGATATAGGTGGGCACCTCCCAGCCGAAGGCCTGATAGAGCAGGTTGTACTTGGGGGCGGAGGACAGGTACTCGCTGCCCCGCACCACGTGGGTGATGCCCATGAGATGGTCGTCGATCACGTTGGCGAAGTTGTAGGTGGGCAGGCCGTCGGACTTCAGCAGCACCTGGTCGTCCAGGGTGTCGTTGTCCACGGTGATGTCGCCGAACACCGCGTCGGAGAAGGTAGTCTGCCCCCCGTGGGGGATCTTCTGCCGGATCACATAGGGCTCCCCGGCGTCCACCCGGGCCCGGGCTTCCTCGGGGGAGAGGGCGCGGCAGGGGTCGTCGGCCCGGTCAAACTCGCCGCTGTCCTCCTCGCTCTCGTTCTTGCCGCAGAAGCAGTAGTAGGCGTGGCCCTTCTCCACCAGCAGCCTGGCGAAGTTGGCGTACAGGCCCCGCCGCTCGGTCTGGACATAGGGGCCCACCGGGCCGCCGATGTCGGGGCCCTCGTCCCAGGTCAGGCCGCACTTGCGCAGGGTGGCATAGATCACCTCGGTGGCGCCCTCCACCAGGCGGCCCTGGTCGGTGTCCTCGATGCGGAGGATGAAGGTGCCGCCGCTGTGCCGGGCGATGAGCCAGGTGTACAGGGCGGTGCGCAGGTTGCCCACGTGCATGTAGCCGGTGGGGGAGGGGGCGAAGCGGGTGCGTACGCCGCCCTTGGGAATACGCGCCTCCAGCTCGGCAAACCAGTTCAGATCCATGGAAAAATCTCCTTTATCATCATTTGCGCTACTATTCTATTTTTTTCGGTTAGGATTGTCAAGGGAGTTTGAATATGATATGATACTACAATATGGGATGTTATGCCCATTCAAGTAAAAATCACGCATTACAAGAGGTGTGTTCATACCATGGAAAACGAAAAAAAGGTGCTCCTGTCCGGCATTCAGCCCAGCGGGGAGCTGCATCTGGGCAACTATCTGGGGGCCATCAAGAACTGGGCGGAGCTGTCCGACCAGTTTGACTGCTACTGGTTCATGGCGGATCTGCACACCATCACGGTGCGGCAGAATCCGGCGGATCTCCGCCGCCGCACCCTGACCCAGATCGCCACCTATATCGCCTGCGGCCTGGATCCGGCCAAGAACACCATCTTTGTCCAGTCCCACGTCCACCAGCACGCGGAGCTGGGCTGGGTGCTGGACTGCTACACCATGTTCGGCGAGCTGTCCCGCATGACCCAGTTCAAGGACAAGTCCGCCAAGCACGCCGACAACATCAACGCCGGATTGTTCACCTACCCCTGCCTCATGGCCGCCGACATCCTGCTCTATCAGCCCGACTTTGTGCCGGTGGGGGAGGATCAGAAGCAGCACGTGGAGATCTGCCGGGACATCGCCAACCGCTTCAACCACGTGTACGGCGACGTGTTCAAGATGCCGGAGCCCTACATCCCCAAGGCGGGGGCCCGGGTGATGAGCCTGAACCAGCCGGATACCAAGATGAGCAAGTCCATCCCCGAGGGGTGCGTGTTCCTCATGGAGAAGCCGGAGGACATCCTGCGCAAGTTCAAGCGGGCCATCACCGACAGCGACACCGAGCGGTGCGTCCGCTTCGATCCCCAGGCCAAGCCCGGCGTGTCCAACCTGATGCAGATCTACTCCGCCGTCACCGGCAAGAGCTTTGAGACCATCGAGGCGGAGTTCGACGGCAAGGGCTACGGCGCCTTCAAGCCCGCCGTGGGGGAGGCCGTGGTGGAGCTGCTGCGCCCCATCCGGGAGGAGACCGAGCGCCTGCTGGCCGACAAGGGCTATCTGGAGGGCGTCTACCGCGCCGGGGCCGAGAAGGCCTCCTACGTGGCGGAAAAGACCCTGCGCAAGGTCTACAAGAAGGTCGGGTTTTTAGCGCGGTAAGCCCGGGCCCCTTCCGGGCCCCGGCTTCAAAAGAGATAAGGAGCAAATTCCAATGCCAAGAAATCTGGATCTCCCCCTCATCGGCGTGGTGGCCGCCGCCCTGGTGGTGGCCCTGGTGGTGGCCCTGGTGTCCACGCCGGTGGTGAAAAACCTGGCCATCCGGGTGAAGGCGGTGGACGTGCCCAAGGACGGCCGCCGCATGCACGACCACCCCATCCCCCGCATGGGCGGGCTGGCCATCTTCCTGGGCTTCCTGCTCAGCGTGCTGCTCTTTCTGGAGCTGACCCCCCAGATGCGGGGCATGCTGCTGGGCGCCGTGATCATCGTGGTGCTGGGCATCTTTGACGACATCTACTCCCTGCCCGCCATGTTCAAATTCGTGGTGCAGATCGTGGCCGCCCTGGTGGCAGTGTTCTCCGGCAACGTGATCGAGGCCGTCTCCAACCCCAACGTGTTCTCCTCTGACCTGTACTGGGAGCTGGGCTGGCTGTCCATCCCCGTGACGGTGATCTGGATCGTGGCCATCACCAACGCCGTCAACCTGATCGACGGCCTGGACGGCCTGGCCTGCGGCGTGTCCACCATCAGCTCCATGACCCTGCTGGTCATCGCCCTGGTGGTCAGCGAGGCCGATGTGGCCATCCTCATGGCCGCCCTGGCCGGCGGGTGCCTGGGCTTCCTGCCCTACAACATGAACCCGGCCAAGATCTTCATGGGGGACACGGGCTCCACCTTCCTGGGGTATATCCTGGCGGTGGTGTCCATCCAGGGCCTGTTCAAGTTCTACACCATCATCTCCTTCGCGGTGCCCTTCCTCATGTTGGGCCTGCCCATCTTTGACACCTGCTTCGCCTTCATCCGCCGCATCGCCCACGGACAGAGCCCCATGCACGCCGACCGCAGCCATGTGCACCACCGCCTCATCGACATGGGCTTCAACCAGAAGCAGGCGGTGGCGGTGCTCTATGTGGTCAGCGCCATCCTGGGCCTGTCCGCCGTGGTGCTCACCACCAGCGGGCCGGTGAAGGCCATGCTGCTGCTGCTGGCCCTGTGCTTTGCCGGGGCCATCTCCGCCCTGATTTTCATGGGGGGAAGCGGCAGGGATAAGAAGAACAAGCCGGAGGACGGCGGAGAGAAGGAGGGGGAGGAGCCGTGAAGCCCATCCGCGTCATGACCATCTTCGGCACCCGGCCGGAGGCCATCAAGATGGCCCCCCTGGTGCTGGAGCTGCAAAAGCGGGCAGACATCCAGTCCATCTGCTGCGTCACCGCCCAGCACCGGGAGATGCTGGACGCGGTGCTGGAGATCTTCCGCCTGACGCCCGATTACGATCTCAACATCATGGAGCCCCGGCAGACCCTGTCCACCATCACCACCAAGTGCCTGCTGGGCATGGAGGGGGTGCTGGAGCAGGCCGGGCCCGACCTGGTGCTGGTTCACGGGGATACCTCCACCACCTTCGCCGGGGCCCTGGCAGCCTTCTACCGCCAGATCCCGGTGGGCCATGTGGAGGCCGGCCTGCGCACCTGGGACAAGTACTCCCCCTTCCCGGAGGAGATGAACCGCAAGCTGGTGGGGGACATCGCCGATCTCCACTTCTGCCCCACCCCCGCCAACCGGGAGAACCTGGCCCGGGAGGGCATCACCGACGGGGTGTTCGTCACGGGCAACACCGTCATCGACGCCCTGAAAACCACCGTGCGGCCGGACTACCAGTTTGCCACCCAGGCCCTCAACAGCCTGGACTACGCGGGGAAGCGGATCATCCTGGTGACCTGCCACCGGCGGGAGAACTACGGCCAGCCCATGGCCAACATCATGACCGCCCTGCGCCGCCTGGCCGACGCCTTCCCCGACGTGGAGCTGGTCTACCCCGTCCACCTGTCCCCGGTGGTGCGGGAGGCGGCGGGGAAGTACCTGTCCGGCCACCCCCGCATCCACCTCATCGACCCTCTGTCCGCCGACGAGATGCACAACCTCATGGCCCGGGCCTATCTGGTGATGACCGACTCCGGCGGGCTCCAGGAGGAGGCCCCCGCCCTGGGGCGGCCGGTGCTTGTCCTCCGGCGGGAGACCGAGCGGCCCGAGGCCGTCCAGGCGGGCACGGTCAAGCTGGCCGGCACGGAGGAGGAGGAGATCTTCTCCCTGGCGTCCGAGCTGCTGAGCGACGAGAGGGCCTACCACGCCATGGCCCACGCGGTGAACCCCTACGGCGACGGCCAGGCCTGCCGCCGCATCGCCGATGCGATAGAATGGAAGTTCGGCCTGCGGGCGGAGCGGCCCGGCGAATTTCAGGCGTAGGGCGCGGCGTCCCTGACGCGCCGTCTGCAATCACAGGAGGAGGTGTCCGGCCCTGGAGCGAAAAAAGCGCAATCTGATGGTGGTGCTCATCGCCGCGGTCATCGTGGTGGCTATGCTGGCCAGCTTTGGGCTGCGGCTCTTTGTGCCGGACACGGCCAAGATCGTCCTGCCCACCCCGGCGGCCTCGGCCCAGCCGGGGACGGAGCCCGGCGCGGACAGCGGCGTGGTGCGGGTGGACGTGACGCCGGAGACGGTGCAGGACGTGATCGGGCAGACCCTCACCCGGCCGGAGAGCTACTTCCGGGAGGTCACCATCGAGGACTTCTGGGGGGAGGGGGAGAGCAGCACCACCACCGCCCAGGTGTGGGTGGACGGCGGCTGGACGATGACCGAGTCCGCCCTGGCCGGGGGAGCCGTCCGCCACACCATTGTGGGGGAGGGGCAGTTCTGGCTCTGGTACGACGGAGACCGCACCCCGGTCACCGGCCCGGCTGACGACCGCTCGGCGGATCTGGAGGGCCAGCGCATCCCCACCTATGAGGACGTCCTCTCCCTGGACACGGCGGACATCGCCGCCGCCGGCTATGAGGAGCGGGGGGGCCTGGCCTGCGTCTGGGCGCAGACCGCGCCCGACGCGCTGGGCTATGTGGAGACATACTGGGTGGCGGTGGACAGCGGCCTGCTGGTGAGCGCCGAGACCACCCTGGACGGCACGCTGACCTACCGCATGACGGCCTACACCATGGAGCGGCCCGCCCCGGCGGGCACGGCCTTTGCGCTGCCCGACGGCACGGTGCTCCACACCGCGGGGGAGTGACTCACTCCAGCCCCAGCAGCAGGAGCAGACCCAGGGTGATCACCAGCTCCATGTCGTCCCCCTCCAGAAAGAGGAACAGCAGAATCAGCAGCAGGAGCACGTCGCCGGTGTCCAGGCCCTCCAGCTTGAGTCCCTTGAGCAGCCCGGACAGGCCGCCGGCGGCTTTGTGCTCCGCCTTCTTCTCCGCCTCCGGGGCCTGTTCCGGCTCCGGCGGCGTGCGGACGGGGGGCGCGTCCTCCTCCGGGATGCGGGTGTAGGAGGCCCCGTTGGGAATGTAGCGGTTATACATCGGCGTCCTCCTTTCCCCTGTCCTGGAAGAGCCGGAAGGCCACCCGGATCACCCGGGCCAGCCTGGCGATCCGAACTGCCTGATCCAGCCTGGCGTACCGCTCCGGCTTGACGAAGGGCCTGAGGGCGGAGAGCAGGGCGGCCTTCCGGTCGTCGCCGGCAGAGTACTCGGCGTACAGCCGCAGCCCGGTCTGGAGCAGCTGGGGATCCAGCCCGGCCAGGGGGCTGTCCCCGCCGCCCAGGGCCCCCAGCAGGGCGGAGAGATCGGGGGCGGCATCCTCTCCGGAGGGGGGCGCCCCGCTCTCCGGCTGTTCCGCCGCCGCGCCGTCCGCCGGCGCGGCCTCCCCGCCCTGTCCCCCGGACAGGGCCTGGGCCAGGGAGGCGATCTGCCCCATGGCCTCGGGATCCCCGAGGATCGCCTGGAGTTTATCCTCAAATTCGGCCATGGCCTCCGCCCCCTCTCCTGAACGTTACTTCTTGCCGCCCGGCGGCACCGCCCGCCCCAGCTTTTCCACCAGGGCGGCCCCCTCCCGGGTGTCCATCACCTGGCGCACCATGCCGGCCAGGGTTTTGGTATCCCCTTTGGCGGCGGCGGTTTTCAGCTCCGCCCCGCCGTTCCGGCCCAGCAGCTCCATGAGCCGCCGGGTGTCCGGGGAGGAGAGCAGGCTCTGGAGCAGCTCCCGGTTTTTCAGCAGGGCGGCCGCCTTGGGATCCCGCTTGAGTTCGTCCAGATTGGACGGGATATCTGTCATACCATCAGCTCCATCTCCATGATTGATAGAAGGGTTCGCTCCATTCTATGTGCGTTCCCGGGAAAGGTGATAGCGTGAAGCTGCTTCTTTTTTCCGACTCCCACGGCAACGTGGCAAACATGGCGGACGCGGTGCGCCTGGAGCGGCCCGACCGGGTGCTCCACATGGGGGATCTGGCCCGGGACGCGGAGGAGCTGGCCCGCCGGTTCCCCGACCTGCCCGTCACCTATGTGCCGGGCAACTGCGACGGCCGCCGGCCTGATCTGCCGGAGGAGCGGGTGTTCACCCTGGAGGGGGTCAAAATTTTCATGACCCACGGACACACCTACCATGTGAAATCCGGCATCGCCCTGGCCGTCCGGGCGGCCCGGGAGGCGGGGGCGCGGCTGCTGTGCTTCGGCCACACCCATGAGGCCCTGTGCGAGTTTGAAAACGGGCTGTGGATCGTCAACCCCGGCGCCGCCGGGAGCATCGCCCGGCCCACCTACGCCGTGGCCGTCCTGGAGGGGGACGGGGCGGTGTGCTATCTGTCCAACATCTGAGAAAAGGGGAGAAACGCCGTGCTGTTAGTCATCGACGTGGGCAATACCAATATGGAGTTCGGCCTCTACCGGGGGGCGGAGCTGATCGGCAGCTTCCGCCTCATGACCGACGCCAACCGCACCAGCGACGAGCTGGGTCTCTGGCTGTGCCAGTATTTCCAGCGATTCGGGCTGGAGCTGGGGCAGGTGGAGGACGTGGTGATCGGCTCGGTGGCGCCCCAGGTGATGCACACCCTGAGCCGGGCCATCCGCACCTATGTGGGAAAGCGCCCCCTGGTGCTGGACGAGGATCTGGATCCCGGCCTGCCCTATGTGGAGTGTGACAGCGACGAGCGGCTGGGCCCCGACCGGGCGGCGGCGGACATCGCCGCCATCGCCAAGTACGGCGCCCCCGTCATCGTCCTGGATTTCGGCACCGCCACCACCCTGGACGCGGTGAGCCGGGAGGGGGTCTACCTGGGCGGCTGCATCACCGCCGGGGTGCGGGTGTCCATCGACGGCCTGTTCCAGAAGACCGCCCTGCTGCCCCGGGTGGAGCTGGTGAAGCCGGACACCGTCCTGGGCCTCACGGCCGTGGGACAGATCCAGGCCGGGGCGGTGCTGGGCTACATCGGCGCCATTGAGTACCTCATCCGGAAGGCCAGGGAGGAGGTGGGGGATCCGCAGGTCAAGGTGGTGGCTACCGGCGGGCTGTCCCGCATGGTGGCGGAGAACACCGACCTTATCGACGTGATCGACCCCCAGCTGGTGCTGGACGGCCTGCGCATCATCTACGAGCGGGCCCGGAGTACGGAAAACCGGTAAGGCGCGGCCCCTGTCCCGGACAGGGGCCGGCACACTGAGACGGAAGGTTTGGAGGGCGTATGAGCGACATCGAAAGGCAGAGCCGCGGGGCCATGGATATGACCCACGGCTCCCCGACCCGGCGGATCCTGCTCTTTTCCCTGCCCCTGCTGGTGGGGAATATTTTTCAGCAGCTGTACAACATGGTGGACTCGGTGGTGGTGGGGCAGTTTGTGGGCTCCTCCGCCCTTACCGCGGTGAGCACCGGCTTCCCCATCATCTACCTGCTGTCCTCCCTGTTCATCGGCTTCTCCATAGGCGCCACCATCATGATCGCCCAGTACATCGGCGCCGGAGACCGGGAGACGGCGGGCCGCACGGTGGATACCATCTACAGCGCCCTGCTGGCGGTGATTGTGCCGCTGACGGTGCTGGGGGTGGTGGTCAGCGGCCCGCTGCTCACCCTGATCCGGGTGCCGGCGGAGGCCTATGACCAGGCCCGGATCTACTGCATGGTGGTACTGGGCGGCATCATCGGCTCCCTGGGCTACAATCTGAACGCGGGCATTCTCCAGGGCCTGGGGGACAGCAAGACCCCCCTGATCTTCCTGGCGGTGGCCTGCGGCATCAACGTGGCGCTGGATCTCCTGTTCGTGCTGGCCTTCCACTGGGACGTGTTCGGCGTGGCCCTGGCCACCATCATCGCCCAGTTCAGCTCCTGGGTGTTCGGCATCTTCTTCATCAACCGGAAGTACCCCTTCATCCATATCCGGTTCTTCCAGATGAAGCTGGATCGCCGGCTGCTGCGCCAGGTGGTGCGCCTGGGCATCCCATCCGCCATCCAGGAGTGCCAGTTCTCCGTGGGCATCCTGATCATGCAGGCCCTGATCAACGGCTTCGGCAACTCCTTTGCCGCCGGCTTCGGGGCGGCCAACAAGATCGACACCTTTGCCTTCATGCCCATCCAGTCCTTCTCCACCGCCACCACCACCTATGTGGGACAGAACATCGGGGCGGAGCGGCTGGATCGGGTGCAGAAGGGGGCCCGCCGGGCCCTGGCCCTGGGCACGCTGGTGTGCATCGCCATCACCGCGGTGGTGATCCCCCTGCGCCGGCCCCTGCTCATGCTCTTCAACACCGAGCCGGATGTGGTGGCCGCCGGAGAGGCCTATCTGCTCCGGGTGCTGACCATGATGTTCATCCTGGCCATGATGTTCATCTTCAACGCCGTCCTCCGGGGCGCCGGGGCCACCACGGTGCCCATGGTGTCCTCCATCCTCTCCCTGTGGGTGGTGCGGGTGCCGGCGGCCTATCTGCTGGCCCATTTCCTCGGCCCGGAGGAGCTGTACTGGGCCTATCCCATCGGCTGGGCCGTGGGCCTGGCCATCAGCGCCGCCGCCTACCTGCGGGGCAGGTGGCGGGGCAAGGCCGTGGTGGGGCGGTAGCCCCTTGCCATATTCCGGAATTTAGGGTATACTACCTTCAACACGCCCCACCGACGCAAAGGAGAAGCAAAGCTATGGAACAAAAACCGACGAAACACGGAAAGGGCCCCAAGAGCCGGCTGGGCAAGATCCTGGTCAGCCTGCTCATCACCGCCGTGGTGGGCCTGGTCTATTTCTATGTGGCCCTGCCGCCCATCAACCTCCAGTCCAGTGACTTCTACACCTTCGTGGGCATCCTCTGCGTGGTGTATGTCCTGTGCGCCCTGGTCACCTCCGGCATGAACGTGGCCACCAGCGGCGGCGGGGTGAAGGACTACCTGCGCTTCATCAAGCAGCAGTGCCTCCCCGTGGGCATCCTGTTTCTGGCCCTGATCGCCGTGGCCCTGGTGGGCGCCATCCTGTCCGCCCCCATCTTCCGGGCGGCGGCCTACCGGGATCTCCTCACCGTGGAGAACGGGAAGTTCACCGAGGACATCAGCCAGATCTCCTTCGATGAGATCCCCACACTGGATCGCTCCTCCGCCGAGTACCTGGGCGACCGCCAGATGGGCACGCTCAGCGACATGGTGAGCCAGTTCGAGTACTCCAACGACTCCACCCAGATCAACTACCAGGGCCGGCCCGTCCGGGTGGCCCCCATCGCCTACGCCGATCTGATCAAGTGGTTCACCAACCGAGGCAGCGGCCTGCCTGCCTACGTGGTGGTGGACATGGTGACCCAGGAGGCCCAGGTGGTGCGCCTCAGCGAGGGCATGAAGTACTCCTTCTCCGAGCCCCTCAACCGCAACATCGTCCGCCATCTGCGCTTCCAGTACCCCACCTTTATGTTCGGCACCCCCCAGTTTGAGATCGACGAGGAGGGCCATCCCTACTGGATCGCCCCCCGGGTGGTCAAGACCATCGGCCTGTTCGGCGGCACCGACATCGCCGGCGCGGTGCTGTGCGACGCCATCACCGGTGAGAGCACCTATTGTGAGCTCTCCGAAATCCCCACCTGGGTGGACAACGTGTTCACCCCGGAGCTGATCATGCAGCAGTACGACTACCACGGCACCTATGTCAACGGCTTCATCAACTCCATCTTCGGCCAGCGGGACGTGACCGTCACCACCCAGGGGTACAACTACATCGCCCTCAACGACGACGTGTATGTGTACACCGGCGTCACCTCCGCCAACGCCGACCAGTCCAACCTGGGCTTCTTGCTGTCCAACCAGCGCACCAAGGAGACCAAGTTCTACGACGCCCCCGGCGCCACGGAGTACGCCGCCAAGGCCTCTGCCGAGGGCGAGGTGCAGGATCTGGGCTATGAGGGCACCTTCCCCCTGCTGCTCAACATCGCCGGGGAGCCCACCTACTTCATCCCCCTGAAGGACAACACCAACCTGGTGAAGAGCTACGCCATGGTCAACGTGGCCCAGTACCAGATCGTGGCCACCGGCGGCACCGTCAGCCAGTGTGAGCAGGAGTATATCAAGCTTCTGTCTGAGAGCGGCGTCACCACCACCGAGGAGCTGCCCCAGACCGAGGCCAGCGGCGTGATCGCCGAGATCCGCTCCGCCGTGCTGGACGGCAACACCTACTACTTCTTCCGCCTGGAGGGGGAGGATGTGTTCTACTCCGTCTCCGCGGCGCAGAGCCCCGCGGCGGTGATCCTGGACGCGGGCGACTCCGTCACCATCGAGCACGACGTGCCGGATGCGGAGAGCGCCTCCGACATCCTGAGCGGCGGCACCATCACCTCCTACCAGCGGGCGGAGGAGTCCGCCCCCACGGAGGTGGAGCCCGCGCCGCCGGTCACCGGCCAGGAGACCGAGCCCGCAGATACCCAGACCGGCACGGAGACCGTCCCGGAGGCGGCCGCATAAGGGAAACCCGCACAGGCGGACAGCGACGCTGTCCGCCTGTTTTTCACCTGGGAGGGGAATTTGCCATGATTGTATCCGCATCCCGCCGCACGGATATCCCCCGCTGGTACGCCCCGTGGCTGATGAACCGCCTGCGGGCGGGGGAGGTGATGGTGCGGGAGCCCTACCGCCCCCACCGGCTCCGCCGGTACGCCCTCACCCCGGAGAGGGTGGACGCCGTCGTATTCTGGACAAAAGATCCCCGGCCCCTGCTGCCCCATCTGGACGAGCTGGAGGGAATGGGCTTCCGGGCACTGTTCCAGTTCACCCTCACCCCCTACGGCGCCGACATCGAGCCCGGCCTGGGGGACAAGGGGGAGATCCTGGCGGCCTTCCAGGCCCTGGGCCGCCGCCTGGGGCGGGAGCGGGTGCTGTGGCGGTATGACCCGGTTCTGCTGACCGGCGCCATCGGCGTGGACTGGCACCGGGAACGGTTCCGCGTACTCTGTGAGCGGCTGTCGCCGTACACGGATCAGGTGACCCTCAGCTTTCTGGATTCCTACCCCGGCCGGCCCATGGACGGCCTGCGGGCCCCGGATCACCGGGAGGCGGCGGAGCTGGCGGAATTTTTCGGGGAGACGGCCCGGGCGTTCGGCCTCGCCCCGGTGATGTGCTGTGAGGCGGGGGACTATGCCCGCTATGGCATCGGCCGGGCCGCCTGCATCGACCGGGTACGGCTGGAGCGGGTGTGCGGCTGCCCCCTGGAGCTGAAGCCGGATCGGGGACAGCGGCCGGGCTGCGGCTGCTGTGAGAGCGTGGACATCGGGGCCTATGACACCTGCCCTACCGGCTGCCGCTACTGCTACGCCAACCGCTCACCAGGCCGCACCGCCGCCCGGCGCTCCAGGCACTCCCCCAACAGCCCCCTGCTGGTTGGAATCCCCGGCCCGGAGGACGAGATCATCGACGCTGATTGTGTCTCCGCCCGGGCCTCCCAGCTGCGCCTGTTTTAGCCTCCGTCCAGCGTTTCAGCAGGGACAGGGCCTCCGGCGACAGGGCCAGCAGGGCGCACAGGTTGGGCAGGGCCATCAGGCCATTGAAGATGTCCGCCAGCTGCCACACCACCGCCACGTCCCCCACGCTGCCCATCACGATGGCGGCCAGGAAGGCCGCCCGGAAGGGGAGCTTCCAGCGGTCGGAGCCGGTGAGATACTGGAGTCCCCGCTCCCCGTAGTAGCTGGTGCCCAGCAGGGAGGTGAAGGCGAAGAGCAGCAGGCACACCGACACAAAGGCCCCGCCAAAGGGGCCGTACACCGTGGAAAAGGCGGCGGCGGACAGGGGGGCGCCGGTCATGGCCCGGGTCACCGTGCCCGCCTGGATGGCGGCCAGGGCGGCCTCCTCCTGATAGACCCCGGAGGTGAGGATCACCAGGGCGGTGACGGAGCAGACGCAGATGGTGGCGATGAATACCTCGAAGATGCCCCACATGCCCTGCTCGGCGGGGTCTCTGGTGTTGGAGGCGGCGTGGGCGATGGCGGAGGTGCCCATGCCCGCCTCGTTGGTGAACACACCCCGGGCCACGCCGTAGCGCATGGCCGCCGCCATGCCGTAGCCCATGCCGCCCCCCAGGGCGGCCTTGGGGGTGAGGGCGGCGGTGAAGATCCGCTCCAGGGCGGCGGGCAGGGCGGCGCGGTGGACGATGAGCACCACAATGCCGCCCCCCAGGAATAGCAGGGCCATGCAGGGCACCAGCTTCTCGCTGACCTTGCCGATGCGGCCGATGCCCCCCAGGATCACGATCCCGGTGACCGCCGCCGTCACGATACCCACCGCCAGCCGGTCCCAGCCGAAGGAGGCCTCCAGCGCGGCGGCGATGGAGTTGGCCTGCACCACGTTGCCGCCCCCCAGGTTGGCGCACACGCAGCACAGGGCGAACAGGCAGGCCAGGCCCCGGCTGCCCAGCCCCTTCTCCATGTAGCACATGGGCCCGCCCCGCCAGCCCCCGGCGGGGTCTTTTTCCCGGTAGCGCACCGTCAGGGTTTTCTCCAGGCAGCCGGTCATCATGCCCAGGAAGGCGGACACCCACATCCAGAACACCGCCCCCGGCCCGCCGTAGAAGATGGCGGTGGCCACCCCGGCGATGGAGCCGGTGCCGATGGTGGCGGCCAGGGCGGTGGACAGGGCCTGGAGCCGGGTGAGGCCCTCCCCCTCCCGCCGCTTCTCCCGCCGGAGCAGGGCGCCCAGGGTGGTTTTCAGCCACAGGGGGGCCCGGAAAATCTGAAAGAAGCCGGTGCGCACCGAGAAGTACAGCCCGCACAGCAGAAAGAGCCCCAGCAGCCAGGGGTTCCAGATGAAATTGCCCAGCCGTTCCGCCCACGCCATGCCCCCACCTCCTGTCCTATTTTTTATGCCGGCGGGGTGCGGAACATGCCTGAGCTCTGGGCCGCGGAACGGCATGCAAAAACCCCGGAGTCCGTCGGACTCCGGGGGGTTGCGCAGGAGGGAGCAGATTACTTGTTCAGGCTGAGGATCTCGCGGGCCTCGGCGGGGGTGGCGACCTGCTTGCCGTACTCCTCGATGACGCGGCGGGCGCGCTCCACGAACTGGACGTTGCTCTCGGCCAGCACGCCCTTGGAGTACATGACGTTGTCCTCCATGCCCACGCGGATGTGGCCGCCCAGGGCCACGGCGCCGTAGAGCATCTCCATGGCGGAGTGGCCCACGCCGAAGCAGCTCCAGGTGGAGCCGGGGCACAGGGACTCCATGGTCTCCTTCATGAAGATCAGGTTCTTCATGGAGCCGGGGATGCCGTTGGCGCAGCCCATGCAGAACTGGAAGTGCAGGGGGGCCTTCAGAACGCCCTTCTTCAGGTAGTAGGCGGCGTTGGCGATCATGCCGGGGTCAAAGGCCTCGATCTCCGGCTTGACGCCCCACTCCTGCATGTTCTTGCCCAGCTCCTCCAGGAAGGAGGGGGGATTGAGGAACAGGGAGGTGTGCAGCCAGTTCATGGAGCCGCAGTCGTAGGAGCCCATCTCGGGGCGCAGCTCCTTCAGGTGGATCTGGCGGGTCTCCTCGGTGGCGTTGAGATCGCCGGAGGTGGTCATGTTCAGGATGATGTCGCAGTCGGGGTGGTTGGCGCGGAGCAGCTCCACCGTCTTGCGGAACTTCTCCTTGTCCATGGTGCCCTTGCCCTCGTCGTCCCGCATGTGCAGGTGGGCCACGGCGGCGCCGGCCTTCCAGCAGGCGTACACGTCCTCGGCGATCTCCTCGGGAGTCATGGGCACGTTGGGGTTGTTGGCCTTGGTGGGCCAGGCGCCGGTGGTGGCTACCGTGATGATGGTCTTATTCTTCAAATCGCTCATGGAATTCAGATCCTTTCCGATGGTGTAACGCCACGCAGAGCGGCGAGCATGGCGCCCGCCGCTCTGCGCGGTATAGAAGGTGCGGATTACTTCTTGTTGCGGTTGAACAGCTTGCGCATGTACTCCAGGCCGCTGTCGCCGTGGCCGGACTCGTCGGCGTAGCCGGTGCCGCCGTACTTGTAGGTGCGGTCGGGCACGCTCTTGTCGATCTCGTCCTCGTCGATCAGGGCCACGCAGCGGGACATGGCGCCGTCGCCCATGTACCAGCGCAGGGGGAAGCAGAAGAACTGGAACACCTTGCCGGCGGGGATCTTGTCCAGATCGCCGCCCAGGTTCTCCACGCCCACGATGCCGTGGCCCAGCATCTCCTTGTGGCAGGGCTCCCAGGTGCCCCAGACGCCCAGATCCTCCAGCTCGCCGAACTTCTCGTCATAGGCGGCCTGGCCGTGGATGCGGATGTACTCGAACTTGTCGAACTCGGCATAGGCCTCCTCGCCGAAGAGCTCCTTGTACTCCTCGGTGATGGGCTTGCCGGTGGCGCCCAGCAGGTTCATGCGGGTCATGCCGTTGTTGCCCATGGCGGTGTGCAGGGGGTGATCCAGGGCCTGGGAGTCCATGGCCACGCACTTGACGCCGTGCTTGACAAACCACTTGCCGGCGTCGATGCCGGTGCCGATGGAGTAGTGGTAGTAGGCCTTGGAGTCGTCGAACAGACGGTGCATGCCGGTGTTCAGGCACAGAACCTTGCCCTTCAGATCGTCGGGGTTGACGCCGCACTTCTTGCAGGCCTCGTCCAGGTGCTTGTCGGTGATCAGAGTCCAGGGCTCCACGTCCAGCTTCAGCACCACGGCCTCGCCGGTGTAGGCGTCGATGGGCATCTCGTGGGTGTAGCGGGCGCGGCGTCCGTCGAACTCATACTCCATCACGTGACGGGGGGCGTCGCAGTGGGTGCCGGTGTGCATGGTGCAGGTGATCTTGGAGGTCAGCACGCCGCCCTTGGCCATGGTGTGGGCGTTGGTGATCTCGGGCTTGTCAAAGTAGGGCCAGCGGGGAATCTCCGCGCTGAAGGGGTGGGTCAGGTCGACATAAACTTTCTTGCCCATAATCGTCAGTTCCTCCTTTAGAACGTATCAGATGAATGGATTACTTGCCGTAGAGCATGCGGATGAGGTACTCGTTGAGCTCGGCGTTGGACTGGGCCACCTGTTCGGGCGTCCACTTCTGGAAGCCCTCGCCGGTCTTGAAGCCGATCTTGCCCTCGTCCCGCAGCTGCCTGAGCAGGGGGGAGGGCTCGTGGGAGTCCTCCAGATCCTTCAGGATGTAGTCGTGGATGTTGTAGGTCAGGTCGGTGCCCACCATGTCGGCGTTCTCCATGGGGCCCAACTGGGGCAGCCGCAGGCCGAAGGAGTAGCGCACCGCCTCGTCCACGGTGGCGGCGTCGGCGATGCCGTGCTCCACGATGGAGATGGCCTCCCGCCACAGGGCGTGCTGCATGCGGTTGGCGATGAAGCCAGGCACGTCCTTCCTGCACAGCACGGGCTTCTTGCCCACGGAGCGGAGCACCTCCATGACGGTCTGGGCCGTCTCATCGGAGGAGGCGTCGGACTTGACCACCTCCACCAGGGGGATCAGGTGGCCGGGGTTCCAGAAGTGGGTGCCCACGAACCGCTCCCGGTGCTTGAGCTCGGCGGAGATCTCGCTGGGGCTCATGACCGAGGAGTTGGTGCAGAAGATGGTGTCGGGGCGGCAGCGCGCCTCCAGCTTAGCGAAGGTCTCCCGCTTGATCTTCATGTCCTCAAACACGGCCTCGATCACCAGATCGGCGTTCTTCACCAGATCACTGTCGATGTCGGTGGTGAAGGAGATGCGGGACAGGCGGTCATTGAGCTCGGCCTCGGTGATGACGCCCTTGTCCAGCAGCTGCTTGGTGTTGGTGCGGATGCCGGCCTCCACATCGGTGGGGTACAGGTCGTACATGCCCACCCGGAAGTCGGGGTTGGACGCGAACACATAGCCGATGTTCTTGCCCATCATGCCCGCGCCGCAGATGAGGATGTTCTTGATGTTCTTCATGCTGTTCGACTTCCTTCCCCAATCAGCAGGTCAGGTAGCCGCCGGAGCAGTCGCAGTTGGCGCCGGTGATGAAGTTGGAGGCGTCAGAGGACAGGAACAGGGTGTAACCCACGAAGTCGTCGGGCTCGGCCAGGCGGCCGATGGGCTCGCGCTTCAGGAAGTTCTGGTATACGGCGGACTCGGGGTCGAACATCCACTCGGTGAGATCGCTGCGGAACACGGTGGGGCAGATGGAGTTGACGTTGATGCCGTACTTGGCGGTCAGGTCGCAGGCCATGGAGGACACCATCAGATCGGCGCCGCCCTTGGAGGTGCAGTAGCCGGTGTAGCCCGCCATGCCGCGCTTGGAGCGCTGGGAGGTGCACACCACGATCTTGCCGCCCTTGCCCTGATCCACCATCTGCTGGGCCACGTACTTGCACACCACATAGACGCTCTTGCAGTCGGCGTCCATGATGTACTGCCAGTCGGCCACGGACTGCTCCAGGATGTTCTGGGGCTTGTTGTAGCCGTGGGTGACGGCCAGGATGTTGACCTCGCCGTACTGGGCGACGCAGGCCTTCACCATCTTGTCCACCTGCTCCTCGTCGGCGGGGTCGGCCACGGCGTAGGCGCAGTCAATGCCCTCGGCCTTGAACTCCTCCTCCAGGGCCTGGAGCTTCTTCTCGTTGCGGCCGGTCATGAAGACCTTGGCGCCGGCGTAGCCGTAGGCCTTGGACAGCACGGAGCCCAGCGCGCCGGTAGCGCCGGTGACCAGGGCCACCTTGCCCTTGACGGAGAACATATTCTCCACAAAATCCTTTTTCACAGGAACCATGACGATTCTTCCTCCTTACATGATGCAGCCCGTCGGGCTCAGGCCTCGGGGTAGTTGATGATGACCAGCATGCGGGCGGGCAGGTTGCTCTCGTTCAGCAGGCCGCGGCCCTCGTTGGGGGGGAAGGAGATGGACTCGTCCTTGTGGATGACATACTTCTTGCCGTCCTTATCGGTGACGGTCATCTCGCCCTCCAGCACGTAGTAGACCTTCTCAAGCGGGTTGTCCTCGTAGGCCCACTCGGCGCCGCCGCCGGGCAGGAAGGTGGAAACGCCGATCCAGAACTTCTGGGCGCCGGTCTCCTCCTTGCCGTGAATCCGCATGGCCACCATCTTGAAGTGGCCGGCCGCATCATAGGGCTTCAGATCTGCAACAGTACGCTTGACCATTTGTAATCCGCTCCTTCTTACATTTACATTCACATCGGGGGCTCCCAGTCCCCGTTTCCAATGCGTAGTGTAACGAAAAAGGGGAATTTGTGCAATACATACAATTCAGTAAGTAGATAACCAAATAGTTTGCACATACCAAACGGTAACTCTGCGGAAAATTGTGTACTTCCGATAAACCGGCGCGGCCGGAATTGTGCAAACTATTTGGTGTAAGACACTTTGGGAGACTGAACTGTACCTTCTGCCTAAAATAAGCAAAAAAAGATTGTGGAATTCTGTACATACTAAGAGGTTATTACTTGTAGGACAGGGGAAAGTATGATAAAATTATCACAATCCAATCCCTATTAAATAGCAGTAAGCGAGGCGAGTGTTTTGCGAACGGAGAGCTTTGACACCCCCATGAACCCCTATCACTACGTGCTGCACTGCATTGGCGGGAAGTGGAAGATGACCATTCTCCACGAGATTTATGTCTCCGGGAGTATCCGCTTCAATCAGACCCTCAAGATTCTGCCCATCTCGGAGAAGGTCTTCAGCCAGCAGCTGCGGGAGCTGGTGGAGGCAGGGCTGATCCGCCGCATTTCCTATGACACCGTTCCCCCCAAGGTGGAGTATGTGCTCACCCCCAGCGGGGAGCAGCTCATTCCCGCCCTGGACATTCTCTATATCTGGAGCGTGCGCCGGATGGACGAGCTGGACATTCCCATCGATGCCGATGCCTTTGTGGTTCACAAGTCGGAGAAGTATGTGGATGCCCTGAAGGACATCATGGACGCCAACCACTTCTGGCCGGGGCTGGAGCGCCAGCGCGGCGGCCGGACGGAGCGGGAGGAGCAGAGCTGATACAGGACAGACGAGCGGGCCGCCGGAGGGGCGGCCCGCTCGTTTTGTGCAAAAAAATACCGGAGATCTCCCCGGTATGCGGATTTCAGAAAATCAAAAAACTGTAGGTTTGTCAAACATATTGGACAGTGAATTCGTTCGGAGAAAGCCAACTAAGCGGTCTCATGGGGAAGTTGTTGGAGCGGCGGTTGTGGACAGCGAGCTGTCTGGCGAAGTCATCCAGGGAGTAAAAACTGTGGCAGGAATAGAAGCGTTTCTGGTCCTCACGGTGGCTGCGCTCCACCTTGCCGTTGTGGCGAGGCGTATAAGGCCGGATGAGCTTGTGGCGGATACCCAGTTGGGCGGCGGCGGACTCAAACAGAGTAGGGAGATCCCGCTTGCTGTTGGAGAAACGATTGGTAAATTCAAAGCCATTATCCGTCTGGACACATTCCACGCGGATTCCCCGGCGGGCGTACCATTTGGACAGCTTTTTCAGAAAGTCAGCGGAGGAAAAGGTGGACTGCTCCGGGTAGGCGGCCAGGAAGCGCAGGCGGGTGAACTCATCAATGGCGGTGTACTGAAACAGGCGGAGTTCCGAGTCGGTGATGCAGCGGCGGGGGACCACCTTCACATCTACCTGAACCCGCTGGCCGGGATAGGTCATCTGCTGGTAGGGCTTTGGCTTGTAGGCCGTTTTCTTCTCTTTAGGTGAGAACAGCCCCAGCTTTCTCATCACCCGGAACAGGCTCTCTGGGCGGCGGGTGTAGCCTCGCTGCCGCAGCCGGTGCCACAACTCCACCATACCCAGATTCGGATTGCGGCGGCGCATATCCCGGATCAGTTTTAGTTCTGCTTCTGTGTGCTGGTTTGGATGGCTGTGGGGCCGCCGGGACTGGCAAACCAGGGATTCTGCTCTGCCGTCCCAGCGTTTCTTCCAAAAGTAGATATACGACCGGCTTTTGTTATACTTCCGGCTTGCCCGGCTGACGCCGTATTTCTCCGCGTACTTCATCAGGGATTGCCGATATGCCATGTCCTGTGTTATACTCTTGCTCATGAAGGATATGGCCCCCTCTCGTCAAGTTGTTGTCTGCAACTCCAACTTTAACCGATGAGGCCTTATCCTTCATCCTTTTTTATTCTTCTGTCCAATATGTATTGTACTCCTACAATGCGGATTTCAGAAAATCAAAAAACAGGATTGATAATCGGGCGAAAATGATGTATGATAATAAAACCAGCCTTCCGGGGACGGCGCGAATGCGCCCGGCCCGCGGCAAGGCCGCACTAGTCGGGGAGTTAGCGGTGCCCTGTACCTGCAACCCGCTACAGCAGGGATGAATCCCGGCCCCCGGAACTGCGTTGTGCCGTCTGACCCAGGTAAGCAGCGATGATGGATCGGTCCCGCGCAAGGCCGCACCGTGAACCGTGTCAGGCGGGGAACCGAGCAGCACTAAGCGGACCGCGACCTGTGCCGCGGGGTTCCCGCTCCTGAGCCGGCTGCCTGGGTAACGGGCATAGCGCAGTCTCCAAAGGCCGGTGTGCGGTCTTGCCACGCGCCGGACGCGGCGGGAGAGGGGCGAAGCGACGCGGCGTTTCCGCATCCTCCGCCCCTCTCCATTTTTCATTTGTATGTGAGGTGACCGGTTTGTACCAGGCCCTGTACCGCAAATGGCGGCCCCGCACCTTTGACGATGTGGTGGGCCAGGCCCATATTACCGAGACGCTCAAGCGGCAGGTGGCCACCGGCCGTCTGAGCCACGCCTATCTCTTCACCGGCACCCGGGGCACCGGCAAGACCACCTGCGCCAAGATCCTGGCCCGGGCGGTGAACTGCGAGCACCCGGTGGACGGCAACCCCTGCAACGCCTGTCCCTCCTGCCTGGGCATTGAGAGCGGCTCCATCCTGGACGTGCTGGAACTGGACGCCGCCTCCAACAACGGCGTGGATCAGGTTCGGGCCCTGCGGGACGAGGCGGTGTACACCCCCGCCGCCGTGCGCAAGCGGGTGTACATCGTGGACGAGGTTCACATGCTGTCCACCGCCGCCTTCAACGCCCTGCTGAAGATCCTGGAGGAGCCGCCGGAGCACCTGATGTTCATCCTGGCCACCACCGAGCTGCACAAGGTGCCGGCCACCATCAAGTCCCGGTGCCAGCAGTTCTCCTTCAAGCGCATCTCCACCGGCGACATCGCCGCCCGCCTGGCCTACGTGGCCCGGCAGGAGGGGATGGAGCTGCGGGGGGATGCGGCGGAGCTGCTGGCCAGGCTGGCCGACGGCGGCCTGCGGGACGCCCTGTCCCTGCTGGATCAGTGCGCCGGGCCCGACCGCCCCATCGGGGAGCAGGAGGTGCTGGACGCCCTGGGCCTGGCGGGCAACCTGGAGACCGCCGGCCTGATGGAGCGCATCGGCGGCGGCGACACCGCCGGCGCCCTGGAGACCCTGGCCCGGCTGTACAGCGCGGGCAAGGACGTGGGGAGCCTGCTGGGGGAGCTGTCCGCCCTCACCCGGGATCTCCTGGTGCGCAAGACCGCCCCCCAGGGGGGCGCGGCCCTGCTCACCGGCGGCTATGACGAGACCACCATGCGCCGCCTGTCCAACCAGTTTCAGACCGTCCGGCTGGTGCAGATGCTGGGCCTGCTCCAGACCACCATCGCCGATCTGGCCCGCAGCGGCAGCCGCCGCACCGATGCGGAGCTGTGCCTGATCCGCCTGTGCGACCCGGCGCTGGACGAGAGCACGGCGGCCCTCAACGCCCGGCTGAGCCGGGTGGAGGAGCTGCTGGCGGGGGGCATCCCCGCCGCCTGCGCGGTGCCGGAGAAGCCCCTGAAGCGGCCGGCCCAGGCCCAGACCCAGGCGCCGCCCCCTGCGGCGGCTCCGTCCACCCCGGCCAGGGAGGAGCGCCCCCCCTGGGAGGAGGAGCGCCCGCCCCTGCCCGACGAACCGGGCGAGCCGGTGGGGTACGAGCCGGGGCCAAAGGCGCATGTTGTTTCTGCGGAAACAACGGGCCGGACTGCGTCCGGCGATGCGCCTTCCGGGGGGAACCAGTTCCCCCCGGAGGCCCCCCTCCGGCCTCCCGGCGGGGATTTTGGTACGGCTGACACCGGAGTCTCCATAAACCTGTGGCCCGGGCTGGTGGCGGCGGTGCGGAAGAAGTTCCCGGCGGTCTACCCCTTCCTGTGCAACCCCTCTGCGGTGGAGGGGCGGCTGGAGGGGGGCGTGCTCACCCTGTGGGTGCAGGACGAGTTCACCAAGACCATGGTGGGCGGCCCCCACATTCTGGAGGAGCTGGGGCGGCTGGCCTCGGCCCAGACCGGCGGGGAGGTGCGCTGCGCGGTGAAGGTGGGCAAGGCCCCGCCGCCGCAGGCGGCCCCGGCGGAACACGACAACTTGGACGATCTGCTGGCCTTCGGCAGGCAGTTTGACAACATTATTATTCAGGAATAAAAGGAGTGCGACCGATGGCAAAGGGTTTCAACAGCCGCGGCATGGGCGGCTTCGGCGGCGGCATGAACATGAACATGATGAAGCAGGTTCAGAAGATGCAGCAGGACATGATGAAGATGCAGCAGGAGCTGGAGAACAAGACCTATACCGCCGCGGCGGGCGGCGGCGTGGTGTCCGCCACCGTCACCGGCAAGCGGGAGGTCAAGGAGGTCGTCATCGACCCCGACGCTGTGGATCCGGAGGACGTGGAGATGCTCCAGGACATGATCGTGGCGGCGGTGAACGAGGCCCTGCGGGCGGCGGAGAGCGACTCCGCCTCCTCCATGCAGCAGCTCACCGGCGGGCTGAACCTGCCCTTTTAGTCAAACGCAAACCGGACGGCGGGGCCTTCCTTAAAGGCCCCGCCGTCCGGTTTGAAAAGAGCTGCGGCCCGCCGCGCGCAAGGCCTGCCCGTCTGAGACGGGCGGGCCTCACACTTGCGGGCCGAGCAGTGTTTTCCCCGAGGCGCATGTCCCCGGGGAAAACGATTTGAACAGGATTCGCGCGGCTGCGGCCGCACGAACTCTGCGAGGCTGTTTCGCGGGAGAAAGGAGGAGGCGTATGGAGCAGGTGGAAACCCGGCAGATGTCGGAGAGCTTCCGGCTGGGGGCCGTCCTGGCCCTGGCCGGCGGTTTTCTGGACGCATACACCTACCTGGTGCGGGGCGGGGTGTTCGCCAACGCCCAGACCGGCAACATCGTCCTGCTGGGCGTACGGCTGATGGAGGGGGACTGGGCCGGCGCGGGCCACTACCTGGTGCCCATCCTGGCCTTTGCCGCCGGGGTGCTGACCGCCGAGCTGGTGCACGCCCGCTGCGGCAGGTGGGAGCGGCTCCACTGGCGGCAGCTCACCGTGGCGGCGGAGATGATCCTGCTGGTGGCGGTGGCCCTTCTGCCCGGGTGGGCGGACAGCGGGGCCAACGTGCTGGTGTCCTACGTGTGTGCCGTCCAGGTGCAGAGCTTCCGGAAGGTGGCGGGCAGCGCCTTTGCCACCACCATGTGCACTGGCAACCTGCGCAGCGGCACCGAGGCCCTCTACCGCGGCTGGCTCACCGGGGAGCGGGAAGACCTCCGCCGGGCGGGGCGGTATTACGGCATCATCGTGTTCTTCTGCGCCGGAGCGGCCCTGGGGGCCTGGTGCAGCGGGGCGTGGGGCCGGCGCGCGGTGCTGGCCGCCAGCCTGCTGCTTTTTGCGGCATTTTTGCTGATGTTCCGGCGGAAAAACACTTGCGGCGGGGGCGAAAGCGGTATAAAATAAGACCCGCTTAACAACTCTGTTTCACGGGAGGCATACACACATGTCAGAACAGGCGAAGGTCTACTACTCCGACCTCCGGTGCCGTCCGGGCGTGAGCCTGCTGGACAAGCTGAAAAAGCTCATCCGCAGAGCGGGCATCGGGGAGATCGATTTTGACCACAAGCTGGTGGCCATCAAGATGCACTTCGGCGAGCCGGGGAACCTGGCGTTCCTGCGGCCCAACTACGCCAAGGCGGTGGCCGACGTGGTGAAGGAGCTGGGGGGCATCCCCTTCCTCACCGACTGCAACACCCTCTACCCCGGCCGGCGGAAGAACGCCCTGGAGCACCTGGACGCCGCCTATGAAAACGGCTTCACCCCCCTGTCCACGGGCTGCCAGGTGATCATCGGCGACGGCCTGCGGGGCAACGACGACGTGGAGGTGCCCGTGGCGGGGGCGGAGTACATCCAGACCGCCAAGATCGGCAAGGCCATCATGGAGGCGGACGTGGTGATCTCCCTGTCCCACTTCAAGGGCCACGAGCAGACCGGCTTCGGCGGCGCCATCAAGAACCTGGGCATGGGCTGCGGCTCCCGCCGGGGGAAGATGGAGCAGCACGCTGAGGGCAAGCCCAAGGTGAAGGCCAGCCGCTGCGTGGGCTGCCGCAAGTGCACCACCCAGTGTGCCCACGACGCCATCTCCTTCGACGATGGGGGGAAGGCCTCCATCAACTGGAACAGGTGCGTGGGCTGCGGCCGGTGCATCGCCGTGTGCAACACCGATGCCATCCGGGCCGGAAACGACTGCGCCATGGAGGAGCTGGGCTGCCGCATGGCGGAGTACGCCAAGGCGGTGGTGGACGGCCGGCCCCAGTTCCACATCAGCCTGGTCATCGACGTGTCCCCCTACTGCGACTGCCACGGGGAGAACGACGTGCCCATCCTGCCCGATGTGGGCATGTTCGCCTCCGCAGACCCGGTGGCCCTGGATCAGGCCTGCGCCGACGCCTGCCTGCGGCAGCAGCCCATCCCTGGCTCCCATCTGGACGAGCAGCTCCGCCGGGAGGGCTTCTGCGACCACCACGACCCCTTCATCAACAGTATGCCCGACACCGACTGGCGGGTGTGCCTGGCCCATTGTGAGAAGATCGGCGTCGGCAGCCGCACCTACGAGCTGATTGAGGTAAAATAAACCCATAGAAATCGAAAGGGAGGATTCAAATGGACGTGAAGAACATCCTGGCCCACTGCGACCACACCCTGCTCAAGCCGGAGAGCACCTGGGAGCAGATCAAGGCCATCTGCGACGAGGGGCTGGAGTACGGCTGCGCCAGCGTGTGCATCCCCGCCTCTTACGTGAAGCAGGCCAACGATTACGTGGGCAGCGATCTCAAGATCTGTACCGTCATCGGCTTCCCCAACGGCTACTCCACCACCGAGGTGAAGGTGTTTGAGACCGAGGACGCCATCCGCAACGGCGCCGACGAGATCGACATGGTCATCAACATCGGCTGGGTGAAGGACAAGCGCTGGGACGACGTGCTGGGGGAGATCAAGACCATCAAGGCCTCCTGCCAGGGGCGTATCCTCAAGGTGATCGTGGAGGCCTGCCTGCTCACCCAGGAGGAGAAGATCAAGATGTGCCAGCTGGTCAGCGAGTCCGGCGCGGACTACATCAAGACCTCCACCGGCTTCTCCACCGGCGGCGCCACCAAGGAGGACGTGGCCCTCTTTGCCCAGCACATCGGGCCCGGCGTAAAGATCAAGGCCGCCGGCGGCATCGCCACCCTCCAGGACGCCCAGGATTTCCTGGATCTGGGCGCCGACCGCCTGGGCACCTCCCGGATTGTGAAGCTGGCTCGTGGGGAGCAGGCCAGCGGGTATTGAGCCCGGCGGCCCGGGAAACAGCATCCATCTATAACAAGAGGACTGGCCCCAGGGGCCAGTCCTCTTCAGGTTGTCGATAAACCCTCCAGCCAAAGGATTCGGAGGGAGGGATAGTGTGAAAGGGAACCGTCAGGGTTCCCTTTCGCGTTGGATCAAACAACTTTTTGAAACTTTTTTGAAGTTTCAAAAAGTTCGGCAGCCTGTCGAAAAGACTTTTTCGACAGGCTGCAGTCCGCCGCGCGCAGGATTTGTCCGCTTCAGGCGGACAAATCCCACACTTGCGGCCTGAGAAGTGTTTTCTCCGACGCACATGTCGCCGGAGAAAACAGATTCCCATTTTTTCGCGCCTGCGGGCGCGAACTCTGCGAGACTTTTTCGACACGCTGAGGACTGGCCCCCGGGGCCAGTCCTCTTGTTTGCATGTAACACTTTTGTAAAAAAATTTGTGATTTTACGTAAAAGATGGTTGCCCTTTGAGAGGGGATAAGGTATAATGGTGCCGTAAGCGCAGGGCGGAGCGGATCACATGTCTGAACCAAACTGTGCTATTTTTGCGAAAGGAAGGTAGATTACATTGAAGCAGACAAAGAAGCTCCTTGCCCTGCTGCTGTGCCTGGGCATGGTGGCCGGTCTGGCCGCCTGCGGCGGCGGCACTCAGGGCACCAGCGATTCCCCCGCGCCTGAGAGCACCGCGCCCGCGGGTGAGACCACTCCCGCCGATACGGAGGAGCCCGCCGGTGAGGCTGCCACCGACCCCGATTCCATCGACGACAACATGACCTCCGCGGACAACACCTATCAGGTGGCTTTCGTCACCGACGTGGGCCAGCTGAAGGACAAGTCCTTCAACCAGGGCACCTATGACGGCGTGAAGCTGTACGCCGCCGCCAACGACCTGAGCTACAAGTACTATCAGCCCGCCAACGGCAACGAGGCCACCGACGACGACCGCTTTGACGCCATGCAGGCCGCCGTGAACGGCGGCGCCGACGTGGTGGTGTGCGCCGGTTATCTGCAGGAGGCTGCCCTGACCCGCGCCGCCATTGCCAACCCCGACACCAAGTTCGTCTTCGTGGACGGCTATCCCCTGAGCGACGAAAGCGGCAACGTTCTGACCAACGTGGCCGGCATCGCCTTCAAGGAGGAGCAGGCCGGTTACCTGGCCGGCTACGCCGCCGTGAAGGACGGCTTCACCAAGCTGGGCTTCTCCGGCGGTGGCGGCGGCACCAACCCCGCCTGCTGCCGCTTCGGCTATGGCTATGTCCAGGGCGCCAACGCCGCGGCTGCCGAGGAGAACGTCACCGTTGACATGAACTACTCCTGGCAGTACGGCTCCACCTTCCAGCCCTCCAGTGAGCTGCAGACCATGATCAGCGGCTGGTACGCCAACGGCACCCAGATCGTCTTCGCCTGCGGCGGCTCCATGTTCCAGTCCATCTCCGCCGCCGCCTCCGCCAATGACGGCTATGTCATCGGCGTGGACGTGGACCAGTCCGGCGAGTCCGATACCGTCATCACCTCCGCCATGAAGGGCCTGTCCGACGCGGTGCAGTGGGCTGTGGGCCATGTCTATGACGGCACCTGGGACGAGATCGGCGGCACCGCCACCTCCCTGGGCGTGAATGACAACGCCGTTGCCCTGCCCACCAGCGACGACGCCTGGCGCTTCGAGACCTTCACTGTGGAGAAGTACGAGGCCCTGTACCAGCAGATGGTGGACGGCACCCTGGTGGTGGACGACGACTACACCAAGCTCGATACCACCGACTGGAGCAACCTGACCCTCACCGTCATCTAAAACCATCCGCATGTCCCTTGCACAGGGGGAGCGCCGAAGCGCTCCCCCTGTTTTGCTATGCAAAAGCATAGCAAAATTGGCCATGTGCCGCTTGCAGCGGCACGGCCATGAGATCACAGCGCGCGGGCCGGGACGGCCCACATGCGCAAAAACTTCATGCGCCCGAATCTTTGCGTATTTTCGTGGTGCGCCCAATGCGCATGAAGTTTTATGTGCGGGCGGACAGGGACAAATTTCTTGTAATTTACCCATGGCTATTATATAATAGTAACATCTTTACGGAGGAGGCGGGATGAGGACTATGGAAGCGGAAAACATCATTGAGATGCTCCACATTACCAAAGAGTTCCCCGGCATCATCGCCAACGATGACATCACACTTCAGCTCCGGCGGGGGGAGATCCACGCCCTTCTGGGGGAGAACGGCGCGGGCAAGTCCACCCTGATGAGCGTACTGTTCGGCCTGTACCAGCCGGAGGCGGGCGAGATCCGGAAAAACGGCCAGGTTGTGAAGATCAACGACCCCAACGACGCCACGGCCCTGGGCATCGGCATGGTGCACCAGCACTTCCAGCTGATTGACGTGTTCACCGTGCTGGACAACATCATCCTGGGCGCCGAGACCACCAAATTCGGCTTCCTGCAGAAGAAGGAGGCCCGGAAAAAGGTGGAGGAGCTGTCGGAGAAGTACGGCCTCAAGGTGGATCTGGACGCCAAGGTGGAGGACATCACCGTGGGCATGCAGCAGCGGGTGGAGATTCTCAAGATGCTCTACCGGGACAACGAGATCCTGATCTTTGACGAGCCCACCGCAGTTCTCACCCCCCAGGAGATTGAAGAGCTGATGGCCACCATGAAGGAGTTTGCCAAAGAGGGGAAGAGCATCCTGTTCATCTCCCACAAGCTCAACGAGATCATGGAGGTGGCCGACCGGGTCACCGTGCTGCGCAAGGGCAAGTACGTGGGTACGGTAAACACCTGCGACACGGACAAGCAGTCCCTGTCCAACATGATGGTGGGCCGTCCGGTGCAGCTGGAGGTAGTGAAGGACGAGGCCCGTCCCGGCGAGACGGTGCTGAAGGTGGAGCATCTGAGCGTGCCCTCCCACACCCACAAGAAGGACGCCGTCCACGACGTGAGCTTCGAGGCCCGCGCCGGGGAGATCCTGTGCATCGCCGGCATCGACGGCAACGGCCAGACCGAGCTGGTCTACGGCCTCACCGGCCTGGAGAAGTGCTCCGGCGGCACCGTGACCCTCTGCGGCCATGACATCTCCCACGCCACCATCCGCCAGCGGGGGGAGAATATGAGCCACATCCCCGAGGATCGGCACAAGCACGGCCTGGTGCTGGACTTCACCCTGGAGCAGAACCTGGTGCTCCAGCGGTTCCGGGAGCCCCGGTTCCAGCACATGGGTTTCATCAAGCCCGCCGCCGTGCGGGAGTACGCCGACCGGCTCATTGAGCAGTACGACGTGCGCTCCGGCCAGGGGCCGGTGACCGTCGCCCGCTCCATGTCCGGCGGCAACCAGCAGAAGGCCATCATCGCCCGGGAGGTAGACCGGGAGAAGCCGCTGATCGTGGCGGTGCAGCCCACCCGCGGCCTGGACGTGGGCGCCATCGAGTACATCCACAGCCAGCTGGTGGCCGAGCGGGACAAGGGCAGGGCGGTGCTGCTGGTCTCCCTGGAGCTGGATGAGGTCATGAGCCTGTCCGACCGCATCCTCGTCATGTACGAGGGGGAGATCGTGGGCGAGCTGGATCCCAAGGCCACCACCGTACAGGAGCTGGGCCTCTACATGGCCGGCGCAAAGCGCATGACAAAGGAGGGCGAGGGCGCATGAAGGAGAAGCTATCCATTCTCTGGGGCAAGGACGGCACCAAGTCGGTTCTGGCCTCGCTGATCTCCATTGTCATCGGCATGGCCGTGGGCGCGCTGATTGTGGTGCTGGTGGGCCTGCTCAACCCGTCCATGGGCCTGGGCACCATGTGGGAGGGCGTCCGCCTGGTGTTCGGCGGCCTGTTCAGCACCGGCCGCGACGCCGCGGGCCAGCTCACCTTCGGCTTCAATCCCACCAACATCGGCAACATGCTCTTCCGGGCCACCCCGCTGATCCTCACCGGACTGTCGGTGGCCGTGGCCTATAAGACCGGCCTGTTCAACATCGGCGCGCCGGGGCAGTACCTGATGGGCACCGCCGCCACCCTGATCCTGGCCCTGTCCATCCCCACCGAGACGGTGCCCGCCCCCCTGGTGTGGGTGATCGCCTTTGCGGGCGGCAGCCTGGCCGGCGCGGTGTGGGGATGCATCCCCGGCCTGGTGAAGGCCTTCCTCAACATCAACGAGGTGCTGGCCTGTATCATGACCAACTGGATCGCCGCCAACCTGGTGACCTGGATGTTCGACAGGGGCAGCCTGTTTGAGAACCTCCAGAACACCGTGGAGAACACCAAGACCGCCTATATCTACAAGACCAGCTTCAACGGCGTGGAGACCTCCAAGATGGGCCTGGATCTGATCTTCCCCAACTCCCAGGTCAACGGCGGCATCCTCATCGCCATCGTCATCGCCATCCTCATGTATATCCTCATGAACAAGACCACCCTGGGCTATGAGCTCAAGGCCTGCGGCGCCAACCGCCACGCCGCCCGGTACGCCGGCATTTCCGACAAGCGGAACATCGTGCTGTCCATGGCCATTGCCGGCGCCCTGTCCGGCGCGGCGGCCTCCCTGTACTACCTGGCGGGCAACACGGAGTTCTTCTGGTCTACCTATCAGAGCCTGCCCGCCACCGGCTTCAACGGCATCCCCGTGGCCCTGCTGGCGGTGTGCAACCCCATCGGGGTGATCTTTACCGGCTGCTTCATGTCCATGCTGGACATCGTGGGCCTCCAGCTCACCAATCTGACGGCCTACAACGAGTATATCACCGATGTGATCATCTCCATCATCGTCTATCTGAGCGCCTTCTCCCTGGTCATCAAGCTGGCCATCAGCGGCAGCCACCGGAAGCACAGGAAGGCGGCGGAACCCGCCCCGGTGAGCACGGCCCCGCCGGACGGCGGAGATGGAACCCCGGAGAAAGGAGGGGAGCAGGCATGACGTTCCTCATTCAGCAGACCCTGATCTATGCCGTCCCCCTGATGATCGTGGCCCTGGCCGGCGTGTTTGCCGAGCGCAGCGGCATCATCAACCTGGCCCTGGAAGGTATTATGATCTTCGGCGCCTTCGCGGGCGTGCTCTTTGTCAACCTGACCCAGCAGGCCGGCGTCTTTGACGCCGCCAAGGCGAACGACAACTATCTGGCCCTGCAGGGCTTCATGCTGCTGGCCATGCTGGTGGCGGCCATTCTGGGCGCCCTGTTCTCCCTGCTGCTCTCCTTCGCGTCGGTGAACCTGAAGGCCGACCAGACCATCGGCGGCACCGCCCTCAACCTGATGGCCCCCGCCCTGGTGCTGTTCTTCATCCGCATTGTCGCCAACCAGAACACCCTTCAGATGTACACCGGCGACGCGGCCAGCTGGTTCATGATCAAAAAGAGCATGTTCGGCTACGGCCGCAATGATGACATGGGTTTCTTCGGCTCCACCTTCATCGACAAGACCTACCTGGCCACCTACATCTGCATTATCCTCTTCGTGGTGCTGTCCATCCTGCTCTACAAGACCCGCTTCGGCCTGCGGCTGCGCTCCTGCGGCGAGAATCCCCAGGCCGCCGATTCCCTGGGCATCAACGTCTATAAGATGCGCTACGCCGGCACCACCATTTCCGGCGCCCTGGCGGGCATGGGCGGCTTCGTCTACGCCCTCACTACCGCCAACTGCGCCTCCACCGGCGAGGTGGCCGGCTTCGGCTTCCTGGCCCTGGCCGTTATGATCTTCGGCAACTGGAAGCCCCTGAACATCGCCGGCGCGGCCCTGCTCTTCGGCCTGTTCAAGTGCATCGCCGCCTCCTACACCAGCATCGATATCAACGGCGACGGGGTATTCCTCCTGGCCCAGCTGGGCATCAGCCCCCATATCTACCGGATGCTGCCCTATCTGGTCACCCTGGTGGTTCTGGCCTTCACCTCCAAGAAGTCCCGGGCCCCCAAGGCGGAGGGCATCCCCTACGACAAGGGCAAGCGGTAAAGCCGGCCTGCCCTGAACCGGATCACGCGTCCGCAGCGTTTTCCGAGCCACCAGCCCTGGACAGACAGGGCTGGTGGCTTTTTCACGGCTTTCGCCGGCACCCAGGCGAGCCCGCCGGGAGCAGCCGGAAGGCGGCATCCCGGAAAATGGCCTGCACGCCGAGGTTTCCGGCCGGTGTTGCGGCAGCCCTACCGCCAGCAGAAGTGCCCGGAATAATGCCCGGAAAAATTTTTTGAAAAAGCTTTACAATTCAAAAAATTATGCTATAATATTTAAGTACGTGTTACGATCCAGGCAGGATGAATTCCCTTGGATACCAAGTAATATGGGCCTATAGCTCAGCTGGGAGAGCGTACGGTTCGCATCCGTAAGGTCGTCGGTTCGATCCCGATTAGGTCCACCAAAATGGAAATCGCCGTGGTAAAAACCACGGCGATTTCTCGTTTGACCACAGAAATACCACAGACAGATTCCTATTTTGACCACTGGAAGGGCACCTCCTTTTCGGAAGGAGTGCCCTTTATTTGTTTTATTACCCCGCAGGATTTGAGTTTTCTGCAAATTTCTCTCTATGAATAGAGCGTTCCAACTGCAGGATCTTGGCAGCGGCGCAGACCTCCCAGAAAAAATATAGCAGAGTGGACTTGTGTAACCTTGGTAGCAGACAGAAAAAGCCGGAGCGGTTAGAATAAAAGCAAATGGCAGCCCCGCTACACGGTTTCATTCGTGCAGAGGCCAGCCAGGGCCGGAAAGTCCGTGATGGTCAGCCGGCCCCGTGTCGTGGCAAGGACTCCCATACGCCGCAGCTCGGTCAGTTCCCGCGTGATATGGACCCGGCTGATCCCCAGGATGTCTCCAAGGTCCTCCTGGGTCATTTCGATGACCAGGCCGGAGTTTGCCGGCTGGTTCATGGCCAGCAGATACAGCAGGTTGCACAGCTTGACCCGGGAGGAGTTGAACTCCTGGTGGACCGTCTCAAAGAGAAAACGGTTGACATACATGGCGTACCACTTGACCACCTGTTCCGCGAGGGCGGCATTGGATTCGAACATGGCCTGGAATTGCGGGATGGTAAACTCCAGTACGCGAATCTCCGACAGCGCCGCCGTGGTCAGGGACAGCTCGATCCGGAAATCCGTGGTATGGTAGCCCGGGAACACCGTCCCTGGGCCGTGAAAGCTGATGATCCTTCGCCGGCCGGTCTCATGCTGGGTAAAATGCACCGCCGCGCCGGAGAGAAAGTAGTGGATGCGGTCGTGAGGCTGGCCGGGCTTCCACAGGAAGCCCCCCTTGTGGAATACCGTTTTCCTGTGGGGCTGAGCGAGAAAATAATCGTGGAACGCGCGGAAGTCATCCGCAAAATAATATCTTGGCGTCAGCATGGCGGTTACCTCGTCCTCCAATGGGTTGGATCGATTATACCACGGGGAAACCGTTTTTTCCATGCGCGGCGCCGCAAACAGGAGGAACGATCCATGAAACACAGAGTGAAGCTCACCGTGATCGACAAGAAGCTGTACCCGGAGCTGCAGCGGCAGTACTGCGCCGACCCAAACGCCGGAGCCTGCTCCTGCTACAACGTGGGGGACGAGTTCATCTTTGAGCGGGACGGAGACCGGGATGACTTCTGGCACATGGGCCTGAATACCCTGGTCAAGACCAGCGCCGACCCGGACACCATAGCCGGCGGCCCCAAGATGCCCCACTGCTCTGAGGCGTGGGACGCTATTGCCCGGTACATCTACACCGGATTGCAGGGCGGCTCTATCATGAGGGGCTGGATGAATCAGGAGAACGTGATGATCACCTGCTGCTCCGACGGCACAAGGCCGGTAATCTTCAAAATTGAGCGGCTGGATGACAGTGCTGAATAAGGCCCCAAGCTGATGATATTGCAGACAGGGCCCGCCGATTCGGGATCTCCCGGATCGGCGGGCCCTGCTTTCTGTTTCGCTACAGTATGGCTCAATAGAGGATCTCTTGTTCTGGTTGGGTTTCTTTTTTGTTTACTGTCCCGCAAAATCTGAGATGGCATTTTTGTGTTTTACGTTTGCGGTACCGGACTTTCCTCGCCCCTGAGTTCCGCCCGAACCTCATCATAGTATTTCTGCACGGTGGTAATGGCCATGCCCAGCTGCCTTGCGAGATAGCTTTTATTGTTCACGCCGGGATTTTCACGCAGGTAGGCGGCGATGGCGTTCTTCTTGGGGCTCACCCCGTCCGGATATTCCGTGCTGGCCCCGGAGCGGAGGGCAGCGATCTCCGCCTTCATCTGTAGGATCAGTTCCGCCAGCTTTTCCTCGCACTCCGCCTCTGTGTGGCCGTAGACATTCCGGGAGTGTTTTTTCCCGTCCGGCCACACCGGGGAGTATCTGCCCTCCCAGAGGTGGTCGTTGAGCTGCTTGACATATCCGGTCCCCGGCCTGCGGCGGGCCGGAAGGACAGGAGTGAATGGTTCCTGTGCATGGGACTTCTCTGTCTTCTGCTCCGGCTCCGACTGTACCTCCGCCTTTGCGATCCCCCGGTCGATGTTCACCGCCGCTTTCTGCCGCATCTCGTCGGTAATGTGGGTGTAGGTATTCAGCGTCGTGGCCGACGACACATGGCCGATGATCGTCGAGAGTGTCTTCACATCCATCCCGTTTTCCAGGGACATGGTGGCAAATGTATGGCGCAGATCATGAAATCTGACTCGCTTGCACCCTGCCCGGCCCAGGATCACCTGGAGCCGCTTGCGGACATAGCCCGGGTCGATGGGCTGTTCTGGCTTGGTGCGGGAGGGGAATATCAGGTCAGAGAAGATCCCCCTCTTATACTCCGCCAGCACCTCCACCATGGCGGGCGGCAGGATGATGGTGCGGTTGGCCGCCTTGGTCTTGGGTTCGCTGATGACCAGCTTGCCGCCCACTGGGTAGATCTGTTTGTCGATGTGCAGTTTCCCGGTGGCAAAGTCCAGGTCACTCCAGCGAAGGGCCAGCAGTTCTCCCCGCCGCATCCCGGTGGTCAACTCCAGAAGAAACAGTTCATACATCCCCTCCGCCTTGGCCTGAATGAGGAACCACTGGATCTCCTCCTGGGTCAGCACCTTCATCTCCTTGCCTTTCAGTGGAGGCAGCTTGCATCCCACCGCCGGGTTGCTGTGGATCAGCCGCTCCTCCACTGCCTTGTCCAGCGCCATCTGACACACGGCGTGACAGCTGCGCACCGAGCGGTCCGCCATCCCCTTTCCACGTTGGTCTATATGGATTCTCCGGCCGGTCTCTTTCACGGTGCGGAAGAAGATCTGGAGGTCTGCCTGGGTCAGCTTATTCAGCGGGACGTCTCCTACGCCGGGGATCAGGTGGTTATAGATCCATCCCTCATAGCTTGCCTGGGTGCTTTGCCGCAGTTTCGGTTTGGAGAAGTTCTGATACCAGTAGTCTATCCAATCTCCGAACCGCATTTCCGGCCGGACTTGGATGGGGCGGAAGTCCCCGCACTGCTCTTTCAGCTGCTCCAGCTTTTCCACGCAAGCTTTCTTGGTTTTGGCCAGCACATTTTTCGTTTTGGGGTTCCCCGCCTCGTCGTAGCCCACCACTACCCGGCCTTCCCAGCGGCCGTCCTTCCGCAGGCGGACGGTGCCCTCCCCCTTCTTTCTCTTGCCTGCCATGTTCTCACCTCACCATG
Source organism: Flavonifractor sp. An10 (assembly GCF_002161215.1). Lineage (GTDB taxonomy): Bacteria > Bacillota > Clostridia > Oscillospirales > Oscillospiraceae > Flavonifractor > Flavonifractor avistercoris. The sequence goes on along the minus strand of NZ_NFMB01000005.1, from coordinate 54,908 downwards.
ATGTTTTCCATGAATCCGCCCACGATCTCGCTGGCCCGTTTCTGCATATCCCCGGTCACATGGGTATAGGTATCCAGAGTGAAGGACGCCTGGGTGTGGCCCAGAATGCCGGACAGGGTTTTGGCATCCACCCCGGAGGCCAGAGCGTGGGTGGAGAAGGTATGCCTCAAATCGTGGAACCTGATGCTGGGCAGTCCGGCCTGTTTCAGCAGATTTTTCAGGTGGATGTAAGCGGCATTGGGACGCATGGGCCGCTCAGGACGCAGCGGGTCCGGAAAGATCCACTCTGAGTATGATTTTGTCTTGCGCTCTGCCAGCAGCTTGGCCGTACTGGGCGGCAGGGTGATGGTCCGCTTTCCGGCCCCGGTCTTTGTCTCTCCAGCGGTTAGACTTCCGCCCCGTTCCGCATGGATGATCCGGCGGACGGTAAGGGTGCCGTGGGCCTCGTCGAAGTCCTGCCACATGAGACCGCAGATCTCTCCCCGACGCAGGCCGGTAGTCAGCTCTGTGTAGAAGAAGTCGTGCCAGACCGTGTCCTCCCGGATCACCGCCATGAACCGTTCCAGCTGGGCGTCGTTGAGGATCTGCTTGGGGGCAGTTTTCTTCTTGGGCAGGGTGATGCCCTCGGCTGGATTACGGGCGATCAGGTTCGCTTACACTGCCGCGTCCAGCGCCTCATGCAGAACGCCGTGGATGCGACGGATGGTTGAGCCTGCCAGCCGGTACCCGTATTGGGGATGCTCCTCCTGCCGCCCGTGCTCTTGAAGCGCCCGGTACAGCCTCCGGATGTCCTCTGTGGTGATTTTCCCCACCGGTTTGTCCCCCAGGTGCGGCTTGATGTTTCGTTCGATGTACCCTTTGTATCCCTCCAGGGTGGAAGGTCGCACCGAGGGGGCCGCATACTCCTCCAGCCAGCGGTCCAGCCATTCTCCCAAAGACATTTTGCTGTCCTCACACAGATCAACGTCCCGGTACTCCTCGATATTCTGATGGAGTTTTTTCAGCAGATCCTTTTGCGTCTTGGCCGATACATACCGGAAGATGGGCTCGCCGCTGGCCTTGTGGCCGATGACGATGCGCCCCTCCCACCGGCCATCCTCCCGTTTCCGAACCATACCGTCGCCGGACGGCCTGCGTTTTGCCATAGGCTATTCCTCCTCTCTCCAGTCAAGGCCCTCTACCGCCAGCCGCATTCCAAGGCGGAAGCCCAGGATGAAGTGTTCCATGACGGCCGCGTCGAAGCGTTCATCCTCTGCATCAAGAAACTTTTGAAACCGTTCTTTGGCTTTGTCATCCAGCAGTACGTTCAGCTTTTCTTCGCACCGCACGGCCAGTTCCGTCGTGCAGCTCAGCGCAGGTTGGGTCTTCAGCAATCGTTCTCTCTGTTCTGCGAGGCTGTTGTATATCATCTCCAGCGTATCTCTCATGTGTGCTGCCGCCTCCTTTGTCAGCAACACACAATACCCGAACTTCCGCCCAATAGCCACCCCAACCGCAACTATTTTCAGAAAGTTATCATCTTAAGAAACTCTGGGTTCGGTCCATCAAACACCTTGTCTCCCCGCCGCCGCTGTGATATTGTTTTCATACAGACTGTGCAGAGCAGAGGGGGTGAAGATCCTATGTCGGAAGTGATCGCACTGATGGAAGAGTTCGGAACGTCCGTGCTCCAGCCCGGTGCCGTGGTTGGCATCGCCGTCACTGTTATCCTCTTTATCCTGGAGGTTCGGTGGTCCCATGCCCATCCGCCCCATAACAGGCGCGTGGAGAAAGCAGTCGCCCTGGGCCATGTGGTGACGGCCAAGCGGATCAAATATTGGGATGACGGCGTCACGCCTGATGAGAAGACCACCTCGCACTATCATGCCACCTACGCCTACGAGGTCTCCGGAAAACCGTACCAGTACAAATACCTGGAGCGCGCCGTCCCGCCGGTGCAGATCCAGCTGTACTATCTGGATGATCCCGGCAGAGCGTTCCGCAGCAAAGAAAAGCGAAGCGGATCCGCTCAAGTTTTCTTCCTTCTGTTCCCCATCCTTGTGGGCGCGGCGACAACGTACCTGCTCGGTGTGAAATGATTGGCTCCAAAGCCTCCCGCATCTGCGGGAGGCTTTTATCTTTGACTCTGCGGCGCAGTTTCTGATATACCTACCACCCCATGGTCATGCCGCCCATGTCCTGCCGGGGAGCTTCCTCATGGTCATCCGGCTTGTGGCCCATGGCGATCTTCTTTTCCTGGATCTTCCGCCGCAGCTTTCGGTCCACCCGCTGTCCCACCGGGGCGGCGGGCGGCACCGAGTTGTCACGAAAGATCTGACTCAGATGGTGGAGCAGTCGGGTGGCCGCCAGGAACACATTGGGCCTGTGCGCCTGATCGAAGTGGTCCAGAAAGAAGGCGGCGTACTCGTTTCCCTGTTCCGCCGATTCATAGAAATACGCCCAGGCCCGCTCCCGGTCCTGTTTGACATTCTGTCCGGTGAGGTACAGCTTTCCCAGAATATACTGGGCATACTGGTTTCCGTGTTCGGCGGAGTCGGTGAGATAGGCCACCGCCTTTTGCATGTCTTTCGGGACATCTTTCCCCTCCAGATACAGCTTTCCCAGGCGGTAGGCGGCGCAGGTGTTCTCCTGCGCCGCCGCTTTTTCATACCAGGATACCGCCTCGTCCATTTGGTTCTGACTTTGCAGAAGTTTTCCCAGCGCGTACTGAGCGAAGTCATATCCCGCATCAGCTGCCCGCCGGAACCACAGTTCTGCCCGCTCGTCATCGGGGAGAACACCCTGCCCGTCCCGCCAGCACTTGCCCAGCTGGTAGGCGGCCAGAGAGAACCCTCTCTGCCAGAGCTGTTCCAGCACCCGCACCTGTTCCGCTTTTTCACTCTCCAGGTTTTCGTACTCCTCCAGCACCTCCTTGGCGCTCTGGTAGGCCTCGGTCATCTGCCAATTAGAGTCCCAGGCGAAGTACACCGCATCCTGGTCCTCATCCACCTCGTCTCTCATACGGGCGTCCTCGAAGGTAAACGTACTGAGCCGGAGCCGCTCCGCCTCCCGGATGACCATGTTTTTGATGGCTTTGAACTCCTTCTGCCGGGAGAGGGACAGGTGTTCTCTGGGTGAGTCCTTGTAGTGACGCTCCAGTTCATCCCGAAGCTGATTCCACTGTTCGTAGCACTCTGCCACTTCCGGGACCTTGGCCAATTCGTCCACGATGGCGTCCACCTGCACCTTTGCCGGCTTTTTCAAATAGCCGTAGACCTTTTTGCCCTTGTGCCTCTCCAGCATTTTGGCCAGCGTCTCCATCTGCTCCATGATGACGGGGCTGTGGCACAGACCTGTTTCCATCTCCCGGATGAGCCGCCCCATGGCCTCCATCGCCGCGTCCCTCACTTGGCTGTAGGACAGATCTTTTTTCTGGTAGAGAGACAGCAGCTCGTCCCGGAAGATCTCATTGGACAGCTGGGAGCGCATCTTCTCGATGCCTTTTTCTGTGAGATACCCCTGCTTGGGGTCCACCGACCAGACCATCATGTGGATGTGGGGGTGGTGTTTCTCATCGTGGAAGGCGGCACACCACCGAAAGTTGCTGGGCGAGATCTTCATGGCCTGAGCCAGTTCCGTTTGGTGGGCCAGCAATAATCTGCGCCAGCTCTCGCTGCTTTCATAGCCCAGCCGGTGGGCGTCCTCCCGTTTCAGGGAGTAGATGAAGGTCCACACCGGCCCGGTATGCCCGTTGATCTCCTCCATGGTTCTCTCCAGATCAGCGGGACCGTCAGCGGAGAACAGACCGTGGGAGCGGGGCCGCTGGGCCATATATTCCAGGTAGCCGCCGCCGTCGTGGGAGGGGGATGGAGCCTCGATCAGCTCCACACCCTCCCGGGTGGCGATGTACTCGGCGTAGTGACCGCCGCCGTTTCCCGGCCTGATGTAGCCCGACTTCTGGATCAATCCCGGCATCACTCAGCCCCCTTTTGGTAACGAACCGTGTCTTCGAAGCTAATCTCACCATTGGTCTCCTTGACCTCTCTGACACAGCGGACGCGAGCTTTCCGCAGTTGATCCGGATCGATCTCTATGTCGGCAGCCAGGATATTCCCCATGAGGTTTTGGTCCACCGACAGCTTGAACAGCAGGTGTCCCATCCGTTTACCGAATGCATTCAGCTTGCCTTCCAGCACATCGGCCAGGACACGAGGCAGGTAAGCATCGGCAGATTCCGTATCCAGGTAACCGGAGTAGAACCGAATGGCCTTCTCAATAAATTCGTTTTTGGTCGTACAGTTGTCCCTCTGGTAGTGGGACTCCACCTGATCCCACACATCGTCATCCATCCAAACGGTGTGCCGGTGTCTATTTTCATCCATCGTCAAATCCCTCCAAACTCTATCGCAGCGTCAGCGAGTATCCCTCAACAGCGGGGTATTCGCCTGTTTTTCCGAAAACAGCGTCAATCGCAGTTTTGGCGACCCGGAAAAGCGTCAGCTTCCGTCCCCGGAGACCGCCCGCACTGCGGGCGGAAGTGACCGCCCAGGCGCAGCAAAAGCGCCAGGGCTTTCTCCTGCTTTTCTTTTCGTCCCTCGTAAATCGGTTAGAGAGCGGCAGATACTTCGGATAGGCGCTCCTTCGCAACGGCGGAACAGCGCCCCAAATCCGACCCCTATCCGCCGGGAGGGAAGGGGGACTCTGCCCCTCCCGTGATCGGGGCACACAGCGGCCCACAGGCGGTCACGCGGGGCTTTCCCACTCCCGCAGGAGTTTCGCCACACGCTGGCGCTCGGTGGCAAGTTCCAGTTCCTCCAACTGGCGGTCGTAATACTGGTCTATCACCTCCTGGATCGGCCGGAGGGTGAACAGCAGATTGCCGTTGCGCCGACCGCTGGACTTGGTAAGCACCTCTGTAGGTTCTGTGGTGATGAGTCCTCGCTCCTCCAATTGACGGATGTACTTGCGGACGGTATTCTCGCTCATCCGCACTGCCTGTCCAATGGTTTTGATGCTGGGCCAGCACTGATGCGTCTTGCGATTCTCACACCGTTTCAGGAAACTGTACACCGCCAACTCTCCAGCACTCAGACCCAGGAGAAACACCTCGTTGGGCAGAGAGAAAAAATTTCCGCGCCCACTGTATTTGCTGTACCTCATACGCCATCTCCTGTGTGCTCGTTCACCCACTGGATGAACTGCTCCTTGGGCACCACCATCCTGTTGCCGATGCGCAGCACCGGGAAGCCTGGTTCGTGCATCAGCTCATATCCCGACGATGGAGAGACGCCCAGGACTTTTGCCACTGTCTCTGAGTTGAGAAACAGCGGTAACTCCTCATAATTTCTGTAGGCAGACTCTTTCATTTTGATTACCCCCCCTACTACTTTACCCGAGGACATTTCTCAAGTGACATAGAATTGACACACCTGTGCCTCTTTTACCCTCTCACTATGTATTGGGGAAATAATATCCTTTTGACATATTTCTGACAGAAAAGCGGAGCGCCTGCTTTTTCAGCAGGCGCTCCGCCCAGTGTTGGATCGATTCAGTTTTGCGCCGGTTTCCGCAGTCGGCACCTGTCCTCCGTCTCGTCCCGATCCTTCAGCAGACGAGCCAGGGCAGAGAAAAACTTTTTTTGCAGGTAGTCCACGCTACCCCGATTGAGTTGGTGGGCCACAGCATATTTGCGGATGGACAGGCCCTCCACAAACCGTTCCCGGAAGTAGTCCTGATATTCCAACAGGACGGTTTTCAGGGCGTTGTCCAAAAACTGCAGATCCTCTTTCAGCTTGGCGAAGTCACTTCTGGTGATAGCGGCGAACCGTTTTTCCTTCACGCAGAGGCGGTATTTGTTCCGGTCGAAGCTGCAGTTCTCACAGAGCTCCTTGGCGTATGCGTGGTAGGTAAGAGATTGCTGATAATCTCGGGAGTCATAAGCTTCATCCATCTGCCGCGTTTGATTTTTACGCACCGGCCCACGGAAGCCCTCGTCTTCCAGTCTTTCGATGGCAGCCGCTGAGATCTTCATGTTTATCTGCCGCTTGTACTTGGCCTTCCGCTCTCCATCCACTTTTACGAAGGCGCAGAAGGATTTTTTGCTGGAGGTGCAGTACCTGGGGACATCCGCGAAAGGATAGGAAGTCCAGATGACGGTCTCCTCTCCGGTGTCGGCATCGGTGGCCGTGGAAATCACATAGACCACCTTGCCATCGTACCGCCGGTAGTACCCAGCACAGATCCGCCTGCCCGCCATTGCCGTACCTCCATTCTTTTTCTGCCTTCAGTATAGCGAAGCGCGGGCTTTCTGTAAATGGTGGAGGTTTTTCTTTGTTTTATTCCCCAGCAGGATTTGAGGGCGCTTGTCTGTTATAGAAGATTTATTATTTAGTAAAATTTTAGTAAAATCTATTGACTTCGAGAGCGTCAGAAATATAATGGTTTTAGAACGACATAAAAGGGGGAACCTCATGGCGACGATCAAGGATGTGGCCCAGGCTGCCCAGGTTTCGGCTGCTGCTGTCTCCCGGGTTTTGAATAAGGATGATAACATCTCTGTTACACCGGAAGTGCGGGCCAGAATTTTTCAGGCAGCCCACGCCCTCGGGTATGTGTCTCCCCGGCAGCGGCGGGCGGCGGAGCACAAGACCCACTTGGTCATCGGGGTGGCGGACTGGCGGATCATCCGCCCGGATCGGCACAATGTGCGACTGTCCTCCCTGTCCTGCCTGGTGCAGATGATGACTGACCAGTATGAGGTCTCCTTTGTGCGGCTGACCTTTGGGGAGCCCCAGAAAGTGGACGGCATCATTGCCCTGGGTGTGTTCAGCAAGAAAGAGATCGACTTTCTCCGCTCTCTGTCCTTTGCCATCGTTTTCGTGAACTCCAATCAGCACAACTATGAGTTCGACCAGGTGCAGGTGGACTTCGACCGGGGCCAGGAGAAAATGGTGTCCTATCTGCTGGATCAGAAGCGGTACACCGGCCTGGGGTATATCGGCGGCATCTACGACGGACCCAACGGCCGCATCGGTGCCCACCGCCTGGCAGCCATCCAGCGCATCCTGGAGGAGCGCGGCCAGTACGACCCCAGCACGTTCCATGTGGGGGAGATCAGCCGGGAGAGCGGCTATGCCCTGGCCAAGAAGGCAGTGGAGGAACACACCCTGGCCGAGGCGGTTCTACTGGGCAGTGACGAGGTGGCTGAGGGCGCGCTGGAGGCCTTCCGGGAGCTGGGGATTCGCGTGCCGAAAGATGTGGCGGTCATTATTTATCAGGATATTCAGACGTTGGAGAGCAAGTGGCCCACTGGCACTTGCCTGGAGATGTTCCCGGACTATGTGTGGGAAAACGCATTGGAGCTGCTGTTCGGCCGGATCAGCCAGCGCCGCTCCCAGGCGGTGACCGTCACGGTGCCTACCCATCTAAAGATCGGCGACACCGCCTGACTTCCAGAAACGGTTATCAGAGGGTTTCCCCTCTGTAACAGATAGGTCCAAAATCAACCCCAAGACATAAACGAAACATCGAGGAGGATCACAGTATGAAGAAAGCACTTTCTCTCCTGCTGGCCGGCGTGATGTGTGTTGGCCTGTTGGCCGGCTGCGGCGGTCAGAACACGGAGGACACCCAGGGCTCCGGTAGCACGCCGGACACCAGCAGCACCCAGGAGACCGGGAACAAGACTATCGATACCCTGCGCATTGCCTTCGTCCCCTCTCGGGAGCCGGAGGAGATCATCACCGCCACAGAGCCCCTGAAGCAGATGCTCACCGACGAGCTGGCTAAGCTGGGCTACGACGTGGGCGAGGTGGACATCACCGTGGGCACCAGCTATGAGGCGGTGGGCGAGGCCCTGGCCGCCGGCACTGCCGATGTGGGCCTGATCCCCGGCGGCACCTATGTGCTCTACGACGATGGCTGCGACGTGCTGCTGACCGCCACCCGGGACGGCCTGTCCATCGACTCCGATAACGCCAAGGACTGGAACGACAACGCCCCCACTGAGCCCACCACCGAGCAGGTCACCAGCTACCGCGCGCTGATGATCGCCGGCCCCTCTGAGAAGGGCCAGGAGCTGGCCGCCAAGGTCAACGCCGGCGAGGCCCTCACCTGGGAGGATGTGAGCAGCGCCAACTGGAGCGTGGCCAACTCCTCCTCTCCCGCCGGTTACATCTATCCCTCCCTGTGGCTGCAGGAGAACTTCGATAAGAACATCACCGACCTGCCCCATGCGGTGCAGTCCGACTCCTACGGCAGCGCCTTCGCCCGTCTGGCCTCCGGTCAGGTGGACATCGTCTGTACCTATGCCGATGCCCGCCGGGACTATGAGGACGAGTGGACCGGCGAGTACGGCATGACCAACAGCATCTGGGACGACACCGCTGTGGTGGGTGTCACCCCCGCCATCTACAACGACACCATCAGCGTCAGCAAGACCTCTCCCATCATGGACGACGACTTCAAGGCCGCCCTGTCCGAGGCATTCATCAACATCGGCAACACCGAGGAGGGAAAGGAGGTCATCGCCATCTACAGCCACAACGGCTACCTACCCGCCAAGTCCTCTGACTACGACTCCGAGCGGGCCGCCCAGGAGATGATCCAGTCCCTGAACAGCGCGGGTTAAACCCAATCAAACATGAACCACAAACGAGGGAGGGAGGCCGCGGCTTTCCTCCCTCATTTGGAATGGAGAGAGATACGATGATTGAATTCAAAGAGGTAGAAAAACGCTATCCCAACGGGTACGAGGCCCTGAAGCACATCAACCTGACCATTGCTCAGGGGGAGTTCGTGGCCATCATCGGCCTGTCCGGCGCGGGCAAGTCCACCCTGATCCGCACCATCAACCGGATGCACGACATCACCCAGGGCCAGTTGACCGTGGACGGCACCGACGTGATGACCCTCCACGGGAAGAGCCTGCGGAAGTTCCGCCGACGGATCGGCATGATCTTCCAGTCCTTTAATCTCATTACCCGCACTACTGTCATCAAAAACGTGATCACCGCTTTTGTGCCCGACCTGCCCTGGTGGCGGGCGACGTTTGGTATCTTCACGAAAGAAGAGAAGATGAAAGCCCTGGAGGCACTGGATCAGATGGGGATTCTGGACAAGGCCTTTGTCCGGGCGGATCAGCTCTCCGGCGGCCAGCAGCAGCGGGTGGCCCTGGCCCGGACCCTGGCCCAGGACCCACAAATCATCCTGGCAGACGAGCCGGTGGCCTCCCTGGACCCGGTGACCGCCAAGCAGGTTATGGATGACTTCCAGCGGATCAACCGGGAGATGCACATCACAGTCCTCATCAACATCCACCACGTGGAGCTGGCGCTCCAGTATGCCACCCGGGTGGTGGGCATCCGGGCCGGTGAGATCGTCTACGACGGCCCGGCGGACCAGGTGGATCAGGCGGTTCTGGACGCCATCTACCAGGGGAAGCAGGAGGAGCCGGCATGAGCGTATACGACAAGATCTTCCCGCCCAAACTGCTGACACTCCCCAACGGGAAACAGGTATCCAAGCCCCGCTCCCGGGCGCCCCTGGCGGCAGTCATTCTGGTGGCCATGACGGCCCTCTCGGTAGAGGTCACTGGTTTTGACATGGGCGTTCTCGTCAGCCGGATCCGGGAGTTCTTTGTGATCCTGGGGGAGATGATCCCGCCGGAGTGGGACTATATGTCCCAGATCTGGCAGCCCCTGTTTGACACCATCAAGATGTCCCTGCTGGGCTCCTTCATCGGCTCGATTTTGGTGGTGCCCTTCGCCATGCTGGCCTCCACCAATATCATCCACAGCCGGGTCATCGTAGCGGCTATGCGGCTGCTGCTGAGCATCATCCGCACCCTGCCCACCCTGGTCTCCGCCCTGATCGCCACCTACATCTTCGGCCTGGGCACTCTGGCAGGCACCACAGCCATTGCCATCTTTACCTTTGCCTACATCGGCAAGATCCTCTATGAGGAGATCGAGACCGTGGACATGGGTCCCTTCGAGGCCATGGAGGCTATGGGGGCTACCAAGGTGCGCTCCTTCATCAGCGCCATTGTTCCCCAGGTGCTGCCCTCCTATCTCTCCAACTGCCTGTTCTGCTTTGAGGGCAACGTGCGCTACGCCTCCATTCTGGGTTATGTGGGCGCTGGCGGTCTGGGCCTGATCCTGAACGAGAAGATTGGCTGGCGGGAGTACGCCAGCGTGGGCATGATCTTGCTGGCCCTGTTTGTCACCGTGTTCATCATTGAGACCATCAGCCGGGCCGCCCGGAAGCGACTGGTATAAGGAGGGGCTGGCATGAACAAACGAATCGAAGCGGCCTATGAACAGCGCCCCCGCCGCTGGGTGTTTGAACTGGTTGTGGCTGTGGTGGTCGTGGCCCTGCTGATCTGGAGTGGTTCCGCCGTGGAGACGGCGGGCACTACTCAGAGCGGAGCCAAGATCGCCTGGAACATCCTGGCGGGCATCTTCCACCCGGACACGGACCTGCTGTTCAACTTCACCACCCAGGGCGTACCCTACCTGTTGCTGGAGACCATCTGTATCGCGTTCCTGGGTACCATCGTGGGCGCGATTATCTCCATTCCCCTGGCGTTTCTCTCAGCCTCCAATCTGACGCCCAAGCCCGTGGCCTTTGTGGGGCGCATCATCATTATGGCCATCCGCACCGTGCCCGCCTTTGTCTACGGGCTCATGTTCATCCGGGTCACCGGCCCCGGCGCCTTTGCGGGCCTTTTGACCATGTCATTGTGTTCGGTTGGCATGGTGAGCAAAATGTATATCGAGGCCATCGAGGATCTGGATGTGCGGGTGCTGGAGTCCCTGGACGCGGCGGGCTGCACCACCTGGCAGAAGATCCGCTACGGCATCCTGCCCCAACTGATGCCCAATTTCGCCTCCACCGCCATCTACCGTTTTGACATCAATCTGCGGGACGCCACCGTGCTGGGTCTGGTGGGAGCCGGCGGCATCGGCGCGCCCCTGATCTTCGCCATGAACGCCTACCGCTGGGAGGAGGCCGGCGCTATCCTGGCGGGTCTCATCGTGCTGGTGCTGATTGTGGAGTGGATCTCCACCAAGATCCGGGTCAAGCTGGCCAGGGGGTAATCATGGAAAAGACATTTCAAATCTATTATACTTCAGACACCCACGGCCATATCTTCCCGGTGAACTATGCCTCTAACTGCCCGGAAAACTCCGGACTGCTGAATCTGGCCGCCCAGGTGGAAAAAGACGGGAACACCCTGGTGCTGGACGGGGGGGACTCCCTGCAGGGGACTCCCCTGACCCAATACTATTTGGAAAACCGGGATCAGTGGCCGGTCCACCCGGTAGCCGCCGCCTTCAACGCCATGGGCTTGGACTACTTCACTCTGGGCAACCACGACTTTAACTTCGGATATGAGGCCCTTCGGGACTACCTGAAAGCCATGAACGGGGTTTGCCTATGCAACAATGTGGAGGATTTGGGCGGAGAACTGCGCATCCGGCCCTGGACTGTGCATACTTTAGGAAATGGCCTGCGGGTGGGAATTACCGGAGTGGTCACCGATTTCGTAAACATCTGGGAGCAGCCACAAAATCTAACACAGCTGCGCATCACCGATGCGTTCCGCGCAGCCAAAGCGGCCTGTGCCGCATTGGCAGATCAATGTGATATACGGGTGTGCATTTACCACGGAGGTTTTGAGGAAGACCTGGAGACGGGGCGGCTGCTCTCGGACAGTGGGGAAAACCTCGCCTGTAAAATCGCCCGGGAGCTGGACTTTGATGTGCTCCTGACCGGCCACCAGCACATGGCGGTGGAGGACGTAATGCTGTCCGGCACCTACGCAGTTCAGCCTCCGGCAAATGCCGGACAGTTTCTCCACATTATCGGACAATGGGACGGAACTGGAAGCCAAATTCACTCCAGACTGATGTCCGTAGGCGCAACCCATGATGCTGAGCCCTATCAGAGCCTGCTGCCTCTGGAAAATGCTGTACAGAACTGGCTGGACCAACCCATCGGTGTGTTGTCCCAGTCTATCCCACCGGAGGGGAAGCTGGAGGCAGCCGTTCACAGCAGCCAGGTGGCCGCCCTATTCAACCAGGTGCAGCTGGCGGAGACCGGTGCGGATTTCTCCTGTACCAGCCTGGGGAACGACCCAGTGGGGCTGGCCTCTCCGGTGACTATGCGGGGGGTGACAGCGGCCTACCTTTTTGCAAACACCCTGGTGGTGCTGGAGATAACGGAGGAGGTGCTGAGACAGACCCTGGAGCGGTGTGCCACCTACTTCACCCTGGTTGATGGCCAGCCCCAGATTGCAGAGGAGTTCCTGCTGCCCAAAGTGGAGCACTACAACTACGACTTCTACGCCGGGCTCTCCTACACCTTCGATCTGCGCCGGCCCGTGGGCAGTCGGGTGATCCACCTGGCAAAACTGGACGGCTCCCCGCTGGGGGGAGGGACCTTCCGTCTGTGCACCAGCAACTACCGGGCAACCGGCACCGGTGGGTATGAGATCCTGCGGGAATGTCCCGTGCTGTGGCGCGGCGGCACAGAAATGCCGGATCTCACCGCCCGCTACATCCAGACCCACAGCCCGATGCCTCAGTTGCATAACGTGGAGATGCGGGTGATCTGGTGAAGCGTTCTTGACAAGCCACAAGGAATGTGGTTTTATAAATCAGACAGAGGAAAGAAGGTGGAGGATGGACAGATTCAATGTTGCTGTGGATGTTGTTCAAAATGCCGGAGATCTTCTGCGGCAGTGCCGTCTGGAAGAGTCAGAGATCTGCCAGAAGACGGGGCACCAAGATCTGGTTACTCATTGGGACCGGAAAATCGAGCAGTTATTGCGAAATGAAATACTGACAGCCTTCCCCCAGGACTCCATCGTGGGTGAGGAGTATCCGCCGGAGGCGCATCGCACCGGGTCGATGACTTGGTATATTGATCCCATCGACGGGACCACGAATTTCATCAATCAGCATCAGAACTACGCCATCTCCGTGGGGTGCTGGGAGGGAAGTGCCCCGCTGTTCGGCCTGGTGCTGGATGTGGAACGTGAGACGCTCTACTGGGCAAAGCGCGGAGGAGGCGCATGGCAGGATCAGACGCAGATCCATACCTCTGACCGGCGGGAGCTTTCGGAACTGCTGCTGACAACGCCGGGCCTGCAATATACCTTTCTGGAGCCTCATCCGTACCAAGAGCGGATGATTCGGCTCTCCCGGAAGGTTCGGGGTGTCCGCTGTCTGGGTTCCGTGGCCTTGGAATTGTGTGAAGTGGCCGCAGGCCGGGCAGATCTGTTTGTAACCATGCGATCCTCTCCATGGGATCACAACGCTGCGCGGATCATCCTGGAGGAGGCCGGCGGGGCGGTCTTCACAGTGGATGGGGATGAACTGCCCCTGGATCAGAAAAGCACGGTGCTTGCTTTCAATGCCATGGAACTGAAAGATTGCATCCTCTGTGTATGAGAACAGCCCGTTGTAAGAGATTTGAGGGACACTTTTGGAACATAGCGATAGGTAGGCACTCTCATTGTTTACAGCCCCGCAAATCTTGAGGTATACCCATCAGCACACTCGCACGATGGACAGATCAATAACAGCAAAACCCCATTCCGTACAGCTCAGATATCTTCTGAGTGGACAGGATGGGGTTTTTATTCGCCATGGCTGGGAGCGCTATGCAGGCCGCCTCTACGACAGAGCGGCAATGATCTTCTCCATGGCGGCGTAGCTGGGCATGGCGGCCACCTGGGTGATCTCCGCGGCCAGGTGGGGGACGCCGAAGTGGTCTTCGTCGGCGCCCGTCCCGGATACCTCGGTACGGAAACCGTGGTTTTCCCAGGCCAGGCGCTGGATCTCCTCGTCCATCAGGGCGTCGATGCCCGCCTCCCCCGCCTCGTCCAGGGCGATGTAGATATGGGAGGACCAGACGGTGGGTGTGGGATAGATCAGCACGATGTCATCCTTCAGCTGTTCCCAGTCCTCCGGGTTCTCCACGGCGAACTCCAGCAGTTGGTTTTCATAGCCGGCGATCATGGGCTTGGCCCCCATGCCGGTCTTGAGGAACTGGTCGAAGAGGTCGGAGGAGGACGCCTCCATATAGCCCAACTTCTCGAAGATGGCCTGCAAGCGGGGCAACACCGCCTCCACGCTGTCCTCATCCGCCACCCCGCCGCACAGCACATTGGCCAGCAGCCCCGCGAACATATTCCCGGAGTTGGAGCGCACGGGGTCGGTAGTGTTGACAGCCACGGTGCCGTAGAGCTCCGGGAGCCCCAGGTCCGCCCAGGCGGTGCCCGCCTCGATCTCCGCCACCAGGCCGGCCATATCCATATAGTACACCCCATCCCGCTCCGTCACCAGCCCCTCTTTCTGGAACGCCTCCAGGATGGGCCGGTGGGTATAGAGGACGATGGGGGTGTTGAACACGATCTGGCTCCTGTCCGGCGCGCCGTAGAGCTGCTGGTAATACTCCAGGGCGGTCTGGCTGGAGGGAAAGAGGAAATTCCGGCCCTCGTGATCCGCCGTTACCATGTCCAGGGAACCTGCCTTGGCATAGTCCAGGGTGAGCCCGTAGTTCCGATCCAGGATGTCCTGTACCGCCTCGTCCTCCAGCAGGCCGATCTTCTCGCCCCCCACATAGCCCCGCAGGACAGCGGGCTCCGGCTGGGGGCCGCCTCCCAGCAACAGATAGACCGCCGCCGCCCCGATGACGGCCAGCAGGATGATCAGACCGATCCATTTTGATTTGCTTCCCATTGGAATCCCTCCGTGTTCAGCAGGCCCTCCATGACCTTCATATCCGCCTCCGCGTCAAACCGCTCCGAGGCCATCAGCTGACTGAGCTGTGCCTCGAATCCAGTTTTCAGCTTGGGCAGGATGGCCCGCACCTTCCGCTGGAACTCCCGCACCTCGGAAGTCCCCAGCCCGGCCTCCTGGAACTTCACATACTGCCCCAGGATCCGGCCCACCGTGTCCAGATAGTAGGTGAGAAAGCGGTTAGCCGACGGGATCTTCTCCGGATGCTCCCGGAGATACCGGTAGAGGCGATCCCCCGTCTCCGTGAGGGCCAGGGCGTCCTCATGGGTCCGGACGTCTGTGATGCGGCCGGCGGCCGACCGGATGGCTCTCAGATCCCGCTCCGCCTCCTCCATCAGGGCCTGCATCTCGCCGCCGTCCGGTCGCTTGGCGAAATAGAGGGTGACGGGGTCCGCCTTGGGGGTCAGCAGGAACCACAGGCCCAGATAGATTCCCACCCCCAGCACGGCGCTGAAGAGGAAGTTCCATCGGAGGGCCAGGGCCAGAACCAGAAAGACCGCGATCCCCCCGCCCAGCGACAGTACCAGCTGCCGCAACTGTCCCTTCTTCATCTCAGTTGTACCCCTTCACACTGCGGAAGGCCCCGATCAGATCCTCCCGTCCGTCGAAGACCCGGGCGTGGGTCAGTTCCGCCAGTTCTTCCAGCTGGGTGGGATCGGCGGAGCCGAACATGATGGAGAACACCGGTACGTCTGCTCCGAATGCCTCATAGGCGGTTTGGAAAGCGTCGATGCTGCCATCGGACACTCCGTCCGTCAGCAGGATGATGGCGGGGGTGTACTGGCTCAGGTCGTAGTTTCCCAGCTGCCGCAGGCCCTCCATGGCTGCGGAGTAAATATCCGTACCGCCTGTGGCCGTTTCTGCCTCCACCTGTGTATAGAGAGCTTCCAGCTCACTGCCATTTCCAACAGCAGCATAGACGTCCCGGGGGTAGCCCTCGAAGGGGATGAGGATATTGACCTCATGCGCCGAGGCCTGGAGCAGATTCTTCTCCGCGTTCTCCTGAATGAGGATCTGGCTCATGGCCTCCACCATCTGCTCCCGGCCTGTTCCCTCCATACTTCCGGAGTAGTCCAGACAATATACGGTGAGGGAGGGCTTGCGGAATTCCGTCTGGTACAGGTTCAGGCCCTCCATCAACACGTCGGTGGAGGGCATCCGAATGGGAGAGAGCACCCGGTCGGGCTGGATGCCCCAGTCGGCGCGGAATACGTCCGCGTTCTCCGCCGACACCCCCTCGTACCCGGTGCGGCGGCCTGTGCGCTGGATCTCGTTTTGAACCTCGTCGGAAAGCAGGTATTCCTGCAGATCCAGAAAAGCATGCTCCTTCTCAGTATCCCCGTTGTCCACATAGCCCAGGGGGGAGTCCGCGATAGAGAGGCCGTCATAGGGGTAGACGGCATACAGGGTCTCCTCGCCTCGTGCCTCCAGCTCCTGGTTGGCACTGATGATGAGGCACTCATAGTTCACCATGGCGTCATAGCCGCCGGTGAGAAATAGGTCCTTCAGCCAGTCGGAGCTGCCGGAGGACCGGTCTACGCCGGAGAGCAGTTGGGTGATCTGTTCCGAGAGACCGGGAGTCTGGAGGCTCTCCGATGTGATCACATCTGGATTGCCCAGCAGGGCATAGAGAAAGCCGATGTAGGCGCTGCACCCGGAGTTGGACTGGGTGGCGGAGGTCATGCAGAAGTTCAGCTTCCCAGACTGGATGGCGGAGAGCAGGTCGCTGACCGACACCTCCGTGCCCACGAAACCCAGCTCCTCGGCTAACCCCTGGCGGATTCCGAATACCACCGGGGTGATGGAAATGGACTGGGCGTGCTTTACCCGGTACTGGGTGTCTCCGGCGGTGAGCCACAGGCTGCTGGCAGGCCACACCGCGTCGTAGTCGATGCTCTCTCCCTGGAGGGTGCGCATGATATCCAGGGAGCCCTGGTACTCCATCTCGATGTTCACGCCCCGTTCCCGGGCGAAGTCATCCAGGATGCCCTCCAGCTCCTGGTTCTCCGAGCCGGAGAGGATGCGCAGCGTCACATCTCCGCCGTAGTGGAAAGCCTGCTCTCCACTGGCGGGATCGCTGGCGGAGGCGGTGCTGTCAGACGATGCCGGGCCACAGGCTGTCAAAAGCAATGCAAATGCCAGGATACATGCGGATAAAACTGCGCGTTTCATAGCAGTAGACCCTTCCTTTCCTGATACGGTGCACAGGCAGCAAGGACCTGCACATAGAGGAATATATAAAATAAACCTAATTTACCATATCACATCCGGTGGATGCCCACTACCGCGGTGCAGTAAAATGCGTGTAAAATCCGTGTGTTATCCTGGAAAATGAACGCATCCCCCATGTGTACACACGCATGGGGGATGCGTTCATCCATCCGGAAAGTAGTCTTTTTTCATCTGGTGCAGCGACTGAAGGCGTTCCGCGCTTTCGGCTCCTAACCGCTCCGCCGCAGCGACGGCCAGGGCGTCCAGCAGGGCGGCGGGGGCAGCCATGGAGTGGTACTCCTTTTCGGTGCCGCGGTAGGCGAACAGACTGACGTCCGCCCGCTCCTCCGCGGGCAGGCAGGTGCGTCCCACAAAGGCCAGCGTCCGGTAACCGGCGGCCCGACTGTGCTCCAGGAGGATGCGTCCCTCCCGGGACAGTTTGGAAAAGCTGAACAGCACCACCAGATCGTTCTCCGCCGCTTGCGAGAGCCCTTCCAGCAGTTCAGAGCCGCCGGAGGGCAGGAGAGATACCTGTAAGCCCAGCCGCCGCAGGCGGAAGTGGAGCAGCTGGGCCAGGGAGGCGGAGGCGTTTTTCCCGTGGACGAATACCCGCTGGGCGGAACAGAGGGCCTCCACCGCCCGGTCAAATTCCCCGGTGGAGAGCTGCTGTATGGTCGTCTCCAGGTACGCCCGCTGCCGCTCCAGCCAGGCCTGTGGGGAAAAACGCGCTCCCTGACTGAGTGTGGCCGCCAGCTTTACCGCCGGGCCCGGAGACTGCTCCAGCACCAGAGATTTCAGCGCCTTGAAGTCCCGGCAGCCCACATGGCGGGCGAAGCGGGAGACCGTGGCGTCGGAGAGCTCCAGCCGCTCCGCCAGCTGCCCAATGGACGAAAACAGGAAGGTATCTGTGTTGGTGTTGATATAATCCAGGATCTTCTGCTCCGCCCGGGTCAACTCCCCAGCGGCGGCGGGAAGGCGCAGGTCCATGACAAAACCCTCATTCTTTCAAAATTGTTTGCAGTGCGCTGTGGAGCCGCCCATTGGAGGCCAACAGAGGCCCGCCCTCCGCCAGAGAGAGAGGGGCTCCGCCCGGAGCGGTAACCTGTCCCCCGGCCTCCGCTAAGATGAGCATTCCGGCGGCGTAGTCCCACGGCTGGAGAGACAGCTCCACATAGCCCTCCAGACGTCCGCAGGCCACATCGCACAGCTCCAGGCTGGCACAGCCCATCCGTCGCACATCCTGGCACCGGTCATACAGTGCCCGCATCTGCCGGAAGGCCGCATCCGCCAGCTCCCGCTGGCCGGGAACGGTGCCCGCGGACAGAAGGCTATCCTCCAGCCGAGAGACGGCGCTGACCTGAATGGGAACCCCATTTCGGAATGCTCCGCCGCCCCGGCGGGCGGTGAAACACTCCTCCGTATAAGGATTGTATACCATACCAAAGACAATTTGTCCACCCTCCGCCAAGGCCAGGGAAATCGCGCTGCGCCGGAATTGATGGATCAGGTTGGTGGTGCCGTCCACCGGGTCCAAAATCCAGCAGGGGCGGCTCCAGTCCAAACAACTGTTGTCCTGCTCCTCTCCCATGAACTGGACGCCCGGCGTCAGGGCCGCCAAGCGCTCCCGCAGAAACTCCTGCACCTCCAGATCTACGTTGGTGACATAATCCGTCTCGCTCTTGGCCCGGATGCTTCTGACGGCAGCGGGATCGGCCAGCAGCCTTCCCGCCTCCCATACCGCCCGGACAGCCCCCTCCGCCAGAGGATCCGTCAGGACGGTCATGCAATGGCCTCCTGAGTCAGAATAGCCACATAGTCGCCTCCCAAGGCGTGGATCTCCTTCAGAGACCGCTTCAGCAGGCAGGCGGTGCGCACCTGGAAGGCGGCAATGTCGGAGATATCAATGTCATAGCGTCCGGCTACCATCTCCCCGTAGAGAGCGGGGACAGTATCCACATCCCGTTCAAAAACCGTGGTGACGCAGCCGTACTGCACCGCCTGGTGGGTGTCGCTGCCGGACACCACGGGGATGTCCAGCTCTCTCCCCAGGGCGTAGGTGAGCCGCTCGGTGCGCTCCCGGTCCAGAGCCAGGTCCTTGCCGTTCAGATCCAGAAATTGCAGGCGGCGTAGCTGCTCCTGAGGCAACTCGGGCACATGGCCGCCGGCGCGGAAGGGGTGGCCGCAGCCCACCACCACTGGGTACTTCTCAAACAAATCCATGAGCCGGGAGAAGGGCAGAAAGTCCCTCTTCTCCTTGTGGGGCTCCAGCCGCCGGTTCAGCTCCAAAATGGCCTCCAGGGGCCCGATGGACAGGATATGACCGCCCTCCGCCACATCCGTCTCCATGCCGGGGAAGACGCGCAGGCCGTTCTCCAGCTCCAGGGTGTCCCCGATCCTTCGGCTCACCGAGGCGATGTAGCCGTACACATCGGCAAACTGGAGGGTGTTGAAGTGCTCCGTCAGGCACAGGGCGTCCAGTCCGGCCTGTCTGGCCTCGCCGAAGAGCCAGTCGGTGTAGGCGGTGGAAAATGGGAGCTTTTTGGCCAGCTTCCCGTGGGTGTGAAAATCCAGGCGCAAAAGAAATGACCTTCTTTCTTACAGCAGTGTGGAGATCAGGACGGCCACCGCCACCACCAGGAAGGAGATGGCCAGGAACAGTCCATCGTTATAAGTGACCTTCAGGGCGGCCAGCTTGATCTTTTTCACGGACTTGTTCACCGCCGCGTACCGGTAGCCCCGCAGCTCCAGGGCCTCCACCGTGGTGCGGGAGCGCTTGGCGGTGTTGAGCATCAGGGGGTAGAAGGACTGCATGATGATCTTCACCTGATAAATCAGATACCTCACCTTGCCGCCGAAGGTCTCGTGAGCCGGGGGATTGCCCCGAAGGCGGTAGGAGAGCAGCACATTCTGGAACTCCTCCATCAGCATGGGCAGCATCCGGTAGGCGTAGGAGATGGAGAAGCTCAGCCGCTCTGGGCAGCCGTACCACATCAGGCCGTTGGACAGCTTGTCCGGGTCCAGCCCGGAGAATACCGTCACCGAGGCCAGGGAGATGGTGGCCACCTTCAGGGTGAGGATGAGCAGGGGCGCCACGGCGGAGGCGTCCCCGCCAAAGAGAAGGGTCACCACGAAGAGATACCCCGTCTGGGAGAAGACCCCCAAGGCAAAGAGGAACAGCACCAGCCCCGCCACCCGAGCCAGAAGGGTGGTGGCCATCACCAGCAGAAAGCACCCCAGCAGAAAGGGGATGTCGCTGACAAACCAGGGGACAAGGCCGAAGAACAGATACCAGGCCAGCAGGATTCGGGGGTCCAGGCCGGCGATCACGGTGTCATCGTTGCCATAGGCGTTCTTCAGCACCTGATTGCGCAGGAAGTCCATGGAGAGCTTATCCAGGATGCTCTCCGAGAGTTTTGCGGTCAATTTTTCCACAGCGGTCACGCCTCCTGAAAAGACGATAGGAACTCGTCGATGGTATAGCACAGGGCTCGCCTGTCTAAAGCCTGCCCCATGGTGAAGATCTCCGGCGGGCGGATGCCTACCTGCTCCACCAGGTCGGCCCGGGCAAAGATCTCGTCCCGGGGCCCGTCCGCCACCACACGCCCGCCCCGCAGCACAATGATCCGCTCCGCCCACTGACACACCAGTTGCATGTCGTGGGTGGCGATGATGGCGGTCTGGATGATGTCCTTCATATCCGAGAGCACCGCCATGATCTCCCGCCGGGTGGCGATGTCCAGATTGGCGGTGGGCTCATCCAGCAGCAGGATGCCCGGGTTCAGGGCGATGCCGATGGCCAAACTGGCCCGGCGCATCTGGCCGCCGGACATGAGGCGGCCGTCCCGGTCCGCCAGCTCTGTCAGCCGGAACCGCTCCAGCAGCTCCGCGGTGCGCTTCTCCCACTCCGGGACCTTCCGCACCTCCATGGCATAGGCGATGTCGGCCCGGATGGAGTCCTTGATGAACATCTCCTCCGGATTCTGGTAGACCAGGGAGATCTGCCGGGACAGATCCTCAGCCTTTTTGTCTCCGATGGCCTCCCCAAACAGGGACACCGTGCCGGCATTGGGCTTCAGCAGGCCCACCATCAGCTTCATCAGGGTGGACTTGCCCGCCCCGTTGGAGCCGATGAGGGCCACCTTCTCCCCCTTGCGGATGTCCAGATCCAGCCCGTCAAAGACGGTGTGGGGCTCCCCCTTCACCGAGCGGTAGGAGAGGGACACGTTCTGAACGGACACGGCGCTTTCACCGCCGGGAGCGGCGGGCGCCGGCTTTTCCCGGGGGATGTATCGCAGGCCGGCAAAAGCCTTCTCTCCGTCCGCCACCGTGGTGGGCAGAGGGACATTCGCCGGGAGAATACCGCCCTTCCGCAGGCCGTAGGCCGCCTGGGTCACCTGGGGCGGGAAGATGTTGCATTCCTCCAGCTCCTCCACCCGCTGGAGGGCATTCTCCGTGGGCAGTATCCAGCGCACCTGGCCGTCCTTCATCAGCATCACGTGCTTGCAGAAGTCGGCGATGTACTCGGTGTGGTGCTCAATGACGAGGATGGTCTTGCCGTGGTTCTCGTTCAAATCCCGGAGGACCGCATAGATCCGGTCGGCGTGCATGGGGTCCAGCTGGGCGATGGGCTCGTCCAGGATCAGGATGTCCGGCCGGAGGGATACCGCGCCGGCCAGGGCCAGCAGGTGGGTCTGACCGCCGGAGAGCTGCCAGACGTACTCCTCCTCCCGGCCCTCCAGACCGCACTGCTTCAACGCGGCTCTGCCCCGCTCCAGGTAATCGGGAAAGGCGTAGTTCAGGCAGGAGTAAGAGGCGTCGTCCAGCACGGTGGGCCGGACGATCTGGTTTTCAAAGTCCTGATACACATAGCCCACCTTTTGGGCCAGGACGCCCACGTCGTACTCCAGCGTGTTCAGGCCGCACACCCGGACGCTCCCTTCCATGGTCCCCGTGATGAAGTGGGGGATCAGGCCGTTGAGGGCCTTGCACAAAGTGGACTTCCCGCAGCCGTTGTTGCCAACGACCGCCAGGAAGTCCCCTTTGGGAATTTGGAGGCTGATGTCCCGGAGTGTGGGCTGAGGGACGCCTGGGTAGGTGTAGGTCAGGCCGCCGATCTCAACCGCGTTCATCTCAGTTCACCGCGGACTTTTTCCCTGCGTTCTTCTTGATGACCAGCAGGGCGATGATGGCCACCGCGGCGGCGGCTACCATACCCACAGCCAGGGCGGTGCCGCTCTCGGCCCACTCGGCCTCCCAGTCGATGAGGGACATGCCGGCGGTGGCGGCCAGCTCGGCCGCGATGGCGCACGCAAAGCCGACGGCGCACACGATCAGAGCCTTGGGGCTGATGCCGCTGACGGCGCTCTCCGGGGTGCGGGGGGCCATGCCCAGCAGTGGCTCGATCTTGCCGTACAGCTTGGGCACCAGATACAGGGCGGGCAGCAGGCAGAACAGAATCCCGGAGAACAGCAGATCGTTGAGGAAGGCAAAGCCCTCGGTGGCGAACACGCTCTCGGGAAGGCCGGCCACGGCCTCGAAGTCCTCCACCGCCAGCTGGACCTTCAGAATGTCCACCACGGTGCCCATCAGCAGCTGGGCGGCGGTTCCGGTGATGGCGGCCACGCCCACCATGGCGCGGTTCTTGGGATCCTTCACCAGCCGGCCGGCAATGTACACGCCGATGGTGACGGTGAGGAACTTCTCCAGCTCGCCCAGGCCGCCGAACTGGCCCAGCATGATCTCGCTGAACACCAGCTCGCCGGTGGCGGCGCCCAGGGCGGCGGACAGGGGGTCGAACAGCATGGCCAGGGTCAGGGGGATGAACAGGAAGTACTCCACGGAGAACTCCACGACCCCCACCTGGAACTTGGGGATCAGTTCGGTGAACAGGGTGGCCAGCCCGTACAGGGACATGGACAGGACAAAGATCATCAGCTTTTGCGACTGTGTGGCAGTCTGCTTCTGTGCGATACTCATAGCATATTTTCCTCCCTATGATGGTGTGTTTCTCGCTCACACAGGCACAGTGTACCACCGGGATGTAAATTCTTCCCCCAAAGTCCTGTAAAATGTAAATAAATTTTCTTATCTGCCGTGTTATGTAAGTTCTGCCCTCATTTACATCCGCATCGCCGCGTCCAGAGCCAAAGAGGAACGCTCGCACTCGTCAGGGAGCATGGTCAGCTGGACGCACAGGGGACTGCCCTTCATGCGGGCGCTGGCATAGGTCAATCCGTTGCTCCGGGTGTCCAGCAGGGGGTGGTCGATCTGGGCCGGGTCCCCCAGCAGCACTACCTTGGTGCCCTTTCCCACCCGGGTGATGATGCCCTTGACCTGCCGGGGGGTGAGGTTCTGGGCCTCGTCGATGATGAGCCAGGTATCGGTGATGGAGCGGCCCCGCATGAAGTTCATGGCCTCGGCAGCGATGACGCCGGTGTCAAAGAGGTAGTCAATGCGCCCCCGCAGCTCCTCCTCGCTGCGCCGCTCCTTTTTCTTCCCCTCCAGGTCCAGCAAGATCTCCAGGTTGTCCACAATGGGCCGCATGAGGGGGGAGATCTTTTCCTGCTCACTGCCCGGGAGAAAACCGATGTCCGCGTCAAACTGGGCATTGGGGCGGCACACCAGAATCTTCCGATAGGGCCGTTCCTCCGCCTCCAGCACCTGCTCCAGCCCTGCAGCCAGGGCGTAAAAGGTCTTGGCGGTGCCCGCCGGCCCTTGGATGATGGCCAGGGGCGCCTCCGCCACCGGCAGCAGCAGGGCCTCCTGCAGGAATTGCTGCCCCACGCTCCGGGGCTTGACGCCGAATGGGCGGACGCCGCCAAAGCGCAGGGCGGTGACCTTCCCCTCCCGGAAACGGCCCAGCATGGTCTTTTTCGGCTCGGTATCCGAGTGCAGAAGGACAAACTGGTTCTCGGTCAAGGAAACCGGCTTCCGCTCCCCCGCGCCGTCCACGGTATAGAGTTCTTCCGCCGGAGCTCCCTTTTTCTTGAACGCTGTGAGCAGGCTGTCCGAGATGTAGACCTCCGCCCGGCCGGTGTAGGGCTGGGCTCCATCCGGCAGCCGGTCGGTGGTGAAGTCCTCCGCCGGCACCTCCATCATCTGGGCCCGGATGCGAGCGACCATGTCCCGGCTCACCAGCGTCACCGGCGCTCCCTCGTCCATGAGGCCCCGACACACCTTCAGCACCCTTCCCGCCCGGCTGCCGGGTTCTATCCCTTGGGGAAGGGCCGCGTCCACATGGTTGACCTCCAGGCGCACGGTGCCTCCACTGGGCAGGGTCACGCCTTTTACCAGGTCTCCTTGGAGCCGTAATCTCTCCAGGAAGCGGAGCACATGTCGGGCGTTGTTTCCCGCTTCACCGTCAGCCCCCTTCCGATCATCCAACTCCTCCAGCACCGCCAGTGGCAGCACGATGTGGTTGTCCTCGAAGGACTCCAGAGCGTAGGGGGCCTGGAGGAGGACATTGGCGTCCAGCACATAGGTCTTCTGCATACGTTGCGCCTGCCTTTCTTCTTTGCTGTCTTATGACCACTGGGCGCGGCATCCACAAAAACAGCGCCGGTCCGCCCTGTAAGGGCGCAAACCGGCGCTGATCATACTCTGTCGATTTTGATCGGGCTGTCTGAAACCGTACTCCATACTGCCGCTCCCAACCGATGCCTACCGCATCTGTGTTCAGTATAGCAGACGCCTTTCCCAGCGTGCGACGGTATTTCAGTAAAGAAACCGTCAAATCCATGTGAAGCGCGTTTGCTATGAACCCGGTTTCGTTCCAGACCTCCTCTGCCTACAAGAAATTTACACATTCCCTCTTTCGGATTTTACAGTCGTGGGATTATACTAAATCAAATAGGGAGAACGTACCGCTCCCTTTCCAAAACAAAATCGCAGGAGGAAACAGCATGAGAAAAGCAAGACGGCCGGCAGCCATTGCCATGGCCCTCGCCCTGGCGCTTCAGCTGGGCACTGTGGTGCCAGCGGCGGCAGCGGGCATCAACTCGACCGCTGGGTATGAAAACGGCAATTCCCCCCTGAATCTGAACCTGATTGCCCGGTACGCCTCCGGCCAGTACAACGTGGACGGCGGCGTCATGGAGATCGTGGCCTACAGCCAGAGCAATGGCTATGCTTACGCCATCAACGGCCAGAGCGGCCTGCTGGCGGCAATCCCCCTGGGGGATCTCACCGCCGGGATCTCCGTCGCCCGGCTCAGCGGCACGGACATCGACGTGAAGGCCCTGGTGGAGGCGGCGGACAGCTCATTCCGCTATGGGGACATGACCTCCGTGGCCATCTCTCCGGACAACACCATCCTGGCCGCCGCCCTCCAGGCGGAGGGATATCATGACGCCGGCCGGGTAGCCCTGTTCGCCTGCAATGCCGACGGCTCCTTGACCCTGAGGGGACTGGTGGAAACCGGTGTGCAGCCGGATATGGTGACCTTTGCCGGCAGCAGCACCGTCCTCACCGCCGACGAGGGGGAGCCTCGGGAGGGCTACGGCGACGGAATCGTTGATCCCAGGGGCTCGGTTACTGTGGCAGATGTGTCAACCCTCACCAGCGAGGTGGTGGGCTTTGACGCCTTTGACGGCCGGCGGGACGAGCTGGCGGCCTCCGGCGTGGTGTTGAAGAAGGGCGTGAACCCCTCCACCGACCTGGAGCCGGAGTATATCGCCGTATCCGGCGGCAAGGCCTATGTCACCCTGCAGGAGAACAATGCCATCGCCGTGCTGGATCTGGCCTCCCGTACCTTTGACGGGATCTACTCCGCAGGTTTTGAGGACTACAGCGTCACCCCCATTGATATCGACAAGAAGGATGACGCCTATGCGCCCAGGACCTACGGCAGCCTCATGGGCATCCGGATGCCCGACGGCATCGCCGCCTTCCAGGTGGACGGCAAAACCTATCTGGTCACCGCCAACGAGGGCGACGCCCGAGAGTGGGGCGACGAGGATCTGGGCACCTTCTACCTCAGCGAGGACGAGCAGGACTTCGGCGAGGAGGGGGTTACCTCCCCCACCAGAGCTATTACTGCGGAGAATTCCGGTCTGGAGGGCAAGGTGGTGTTCTTCAAGGCAGAGGACTTTGATGGCCTGGACAGCGGAAAGGACTACCTCTTCGGCGGCCGCACCTTTACCATCTATGAGGCGGGGGAGAACGGCATCACCGAGGTATTCACAAGCGGCGATGACTTTGAGGCCCTCACCGCCCAGTACCTGCCTGACTACTACAACTGCTCCAACGACAACACCGTGGTGGATGACCGCTCTGGCAAGAAGGGACCGGAGGCGGAGAGCGTCACGGTTGGTACGGTGGACGGCCGCACCTATGCCTTCGTGGCCCTGGAGCGCACCGGCGGCGTCATGGTCTATGACGTGACCGAGCCTGCCTCCGCCCAGTACGTGAACTACATTAACACCCGGGATTTCGCCTCCATAGTGGAGGGCTCCGAGGAGTATGAGGACGGGGAGCTGGACAAGTGGGTCACCGGCGGCGATGTGGCCCCCGAGGGTCTGCTGTTCCTGAGTGATGCCGTCAGCCCCACCGGAGAGGCCCTGCTGCTGGCAGCCTGTGAGGTATCCGGCACGGTGGCTGTCTATCAGGTGGGCGGCGAGCCCCTGTCCGTCCTGCCCTTCACCGATGTGGAGGCCCGGGATGCCCAGGCGGTGCGCTATGTCTGTGAGAACGGCCTGATGGCCGGCGTCAGCGCGGACCGCTTTGAGCCCAATGGGACGCTGACCCGGGGCGAGGCGGTCACGGCCCTGTGGGCGCTGGAGGGCCGCCCGGTGGTGAATTATCTGATGGACTTCTCCGATGTGGACCCGGCGGCCTCCTATGGCGAGGCCGTCCGCTGGGCCGCCTCCGAGGGGATCGCCGGCGGCTACGGCGGCGGCCTGTTCGGCCCGGACGATCCCATCACCCGGGAGCAGCTGGCGGTCATGCTCTACCGCTACGCCCGGCATGAGGGCTATGACACCGCCCAGGGCGGCATGGCCGTCCGGGAGTTCGCCGACTATGACCAGATCGCCGGCTACGCTGCGGAGGCCATGACCTGGGCGGTGGAGGCCGGCGTGCTCACCACGACCTCCTTGGACACGCTGGCCCCCGGCCAGGCAGCCACTCGGGTGCAGACTGCCCAGGCGCTGCTGGCCCTGTCCCAATTCACCAAATAACCAGGCGAATTGGGGTGTGAAGACCATGAAGCGTTTGGATAAGGAACGCCGGAAGCTGGAAAAGGTCGGATTCTCCGGGCAAACGTTGGAGCGGGCGATGGAGCTGCTGGAGCGGACGAATGCGTCCATCCTGAGCGAGCTCCTGGTCAAGATGGTGACCAGGCAGGAAAAAACGCCCTCCATGGCGCTGTACGAGATGGAGACCAAAACGCGGGAACTGGAGGCCAAACTGGGACTCTCGCCCAAGGATCCATTCTAAACATCAGCAAAATAAAGCAGCGGGGAGTAGGCAGATGTGCCTTCTCCCCGCTGCTTTTCTGTGCCGGTCAGTCCCTCAGATCGGCGGTCCAGTCGAAGATCCGCCCCGTCCGGGGGTCCAGTTCAAACTCGTACTTCATGCCGTCCAGGAACAGCTCCCCTTCGTAACGTCCCCGGCCGTCGCCGGACTCTTCCCAGACAGATACGTCCGCCGCACTGGCGCCGGAAACCTTGCCGGCCACGATGGAAGTGGCCTCCTCCGCTGTGACAGGGCTGCCGTCCAGAGCGTCCAGCCACTCCTCGTCCACCTCGTAGTCCGCACCAACGATGCGACCGTCGGCCATGGCCACCTCAAAGTCGTAGTCGCCGTAGTCGGTCTCGAACTCGATGTCATAGATGGGGATGCCATTGTCGCTGTCGGTCTCGTTTTTGATGTTGTAGGCGTCGCCCTCCGGCACGTCCGCATTGTCCAAGACAATGGCCAGCGCATCCTCTGCGGAGATTTTCCCCGCTGGCCGACCGGTGTTTTCCGCCGGTGGGATCGA
Source organism: Flavonifractor sp. An10 (assembly GCF_002161215.1). Classification (GTDB taxonomy): domain Bacteria; phylum Bacillota; class Clostridia; order Oscillospirales; family Oscillospiraceae; genus Flavonifractor; species Flavonifractor avistercoris. Next base: position 26,930 of record NZ_NFMB01000005.1, on the reverse strand, counting down.
CTGCGTTTCTCCAGAGGGGATAGCGGCGGAATCCGCCGTGCTGGTCTGGAAGTTTCCCGTAGGAGGTTCGTTTTGAGGTGCGGATATCTGGGGTTGCTGCCCACAGCCTGCCATACAGGCGAGCAGGCAAATGGCTGTGGCGAGTGTAAGAGATCGGTGTTTCATGGCTTCCTCCTGTTATCGAAATAGTTTTGGCGGATCCATTCATCCGCCGCACCGGCGTCTGGCTTGGTCGCCGCTACCTGAAATGAAAGATTTTGATCTGTCCGTTCCTCCTCTCTCACAGAAGGATACGAAGTTGTCCCCGGAAAATCGGGGTGTCACCGTCCGTATGTTCCTCAATCGATTGCAGCGCGCAGGTGCTCATGACCGGTAGAACTCCGGAAATGTATCCCGGATGATCAAAGACAGAAATTGGACAATAAAGTCCATTTTCTTCTGGTCTCCGGCTGTCAGAGGGCGGTATTGGATGACGATCGATAGCATGCCGGTGAGCAGGAAGTCGATCTTGATGCCGTTTTCTTCACAGCGGGCCAGTACTCCCACCTGATAGATATGCTCCTTGAAGGCGTCGAGGAAATACTGAGGATATCTGGAGCAGGATTGCATGTTCTTCTCAGTCAGCAGGGTCCGCTCTCCGGCGGAAAGGGACAGCCCCAGCGGCTCGACCTGGGAGAACAGGAAAGTCCGCACAAAGGACTCCGGCGCGGAAAACAGGTCCGGGTAGGGATCGAAGCTGCCGGCGATCTTGGCCACGGTCTCCTCTACCATCTGATTGTAGAGGTCGTAAATGTCCAGGTAGTGGAGATAAAAGGTGCCCTTGCTGATCTCAGCCCGCTTTGCCAGCTCGGTCACGGTAATTTTCTGGACCGGCTTTGCCTGCACCAGCTCCAGAAATGTAGCCTTGATCAGCCGTCTGGTTTTTGTGACCCGCAGATCGCTTTTCTGCTCCATAGGAAGGCCTCCTCAAATTAGACGCTTTTGCGGAAGTGTCTCATGATGTTCTTTTCTAAATAATCGACCATTGAATAATGAACTTTCGTCCGATAAAGTATAGCACAGAGGCGGCGCCCGGTGCAAGCCATTCCGTCGCGCTGAAACATCTATTCGAGTATGGAGGTACCACATGAACGAATACAAAATTGGAGACTTGGTGTACGCCAAACTGGGGACTCTCCCCTGCGTAGGGACAGTGATTGCTGCAGATCAAAACGGGAAGTATCTGATTCGCTTCAGTGCAGTTCAGCAGGATTGGTACTCAGAGGGAGATCTAACTCCGTATCGGGGCGAGTACAAAACATAGGTGAAAAAGCCCAAAGCGACAGTTTATTGTCACTTTGGGCCTTCCCATCCATTATTCTTTGCTGTGCCCGGCAAAAAGCTCCGCCATTTCTTTCGCGGACTCCTTCATTCCCCGCAGGAACCACACCTCCACCCAGCCGTACAGGCTGTACGCCGCAAAGGCGGAGGCGTAGGCATTGACGGCCTCCTGTTCCGGATGGAACCCACATACGGACAAAATCACATCTTTTAAGAGCCAGGTGAGGCCGCGCTTTTGGAGCAGGGCGTAAAAATCCCGGTGCGCCTCAAAATGGGAGAACATCCGCCGGATTAGTTCGTCCAATGGGGGATCTTCTTTCAAAGTGCCGGTCCACTCCCGAAACAGCTGACGGATATGCTCCTTCAGAATATCATCCTTCTCCTGAAAGTTTCGATAAAACGAGACCCGGCCCACCCCGGCCCGGTCACACAGCTCGCTGATAGAGATCTCCGAGAGCGGCTTTTCTTCCAAAAGGGACAGCATGGCGGCGGTGATGTGTTCCGTCACATAGGCGTTCCGCCCCTCGTTGCTCATCGGTGATACAGTTTTCGCAGTTTGTTTCATTTTGCGTGCTCCTGTTGACAAGTTTTGATTTTGATGATACATTCATTCCGCCGTTACAAATGTATCATAACTTGAATGCACCGGTCTGTCAAGGGAGAAAAAGGAAATGACATTATTGCAAAAGCGTCTGCTGATTTTATTGATTGTAATCCTCGCTGCAGCCGTCCTGGGCCGGCTGGCTGTCCGGGCGGTGCTCAACCTGCTGCTGGGCGGCACTCTGTTTGGAGGGAACTTCCTGTGAGTAAGACCAGAGTGAGAAAGAAGGGACGGCTTATGTGGGGACTGATCTATGTGGGGGCGTTTCTGGTGAGCTTTGCGGCCTCTGCCGTGCTCAAAATGACCTGGCCTCCCCTGGGAGACAAATATTCCGTCCGGTGGGATGACTCGGTAGGCACCGTGTACACCGACCCGTCCTACGGCGAGGGGGACGCCAACAAGTTTGATCTCTACCTGCCGGCAGACAGCACCAAGGGAACCTACGATCTGGTGGTCTACCTCCATGCCGGGGGCTTTACCTCTGGGGATAAATCCGACGACGCCGGGATGCTCCAGTGGCTGTGCTCCAAGGGGTACGTGGCGGCGGGGATCAACTATACCTTGTTCTCAGAGGAGCACCCCGACGCCAATGTGTACACCCAGTCGGTGGAGATCCGGGACAGCATCCCCTATGTCCTGGCTGAGGCGGAAAAGCGGGGCTATGCCATCGACCGGATGGCTGCCTCCGGCGGCTCTGCCGGCCACACCCTGGCCATGCTGTACGCCTACCGGGACGCGGCGGCGTCCCCCGTCCCGGTGAAGCTGGTGTTCGGCGCGGTGGATCCCTCCTGCTTTTACCCGGAGGACTGGACGTGCTTTGGCTTTGACCGGAACCCCGAGGCGGCCGCCGTCATGTTCAGCGTCATGTCCGGGAACTCCATTACTCCGGAAATGATCGGGACCCCAGACTACGATGAGGCGGTGAAAGACATTTCCGCCCTGGCCTGGATCGACGGGAACAGCGTCCCCTCCGTGTGCGCCTATGGAGCTTACGACAAGCTGCAGGCCTTCCCCGCGTCGAAGCGGCTGGCCGCCGCCCTGAAGGAGTACGGCGTCCCCCATGAGTACATTCTCTTCCCCCACTCCGGCCACGGACTGCAGAACGACAACAAGCTGTACGCGCAGTATATGGACAAGGTAGTGGAATATCTGGACAAGTATATGGAGGAGTGAAATGAAAAAAGTGGTTTTAACTGTTCTGAAAATCGCCGGTATCGTGCTTCTGGTGCTGATCCTCCTCATCGCAGGTTTCTTGTTCTGGTTGTCCCGGCGGCCCTTTGTGCCCAACGACTATACGGAGACGGTGGAGACCGGCGGGGCGCTGGAGGCCAAGTACCTGGCCATGGGGCCCTATGAGGTCAAGCAGGTCAAGGCCGAGGCACCGGAGGACTGGAAGGAGTTTGTGGCCTACTATCCCGCCCAGTTGGAGGACAGCGGAGACCAGTGGCCCGCCGTGGTGTTCGTCAACGGCACGGGGGTATATGCCTCCAAGTATCCCGCCCTGTTCCGACATCTGGCCTCCTGGGGCTTCATCGTCCTGGGCAACGAGGACCCCGGTACCTTCTCCGGCGACTCCACAGACGCCACCCTGGCCTGGCTGCTGGAGCAGAACGAGGACCCGGACAGCGTGTTTTATCAGAAGGTGGACACGGACCATCTGGGGCTGTCCGGCCACTCCCAGGGGGGCGTGGGGGTGTTCAACGCCATCAGCGGGCAGCCCCATGGAGGGATGTACGCCTGCGCCGTGAGCCTGTCCCCCACTCAGGAGGACTGGGCGGAGGCACTGAAAATTCCCTATGACCCGTCAAAGACAACAATTCCCACCTTGGTGCTGGCCGGGACCAACAATGACGTGATCACCCCCGAGGGGATGGAGAAGCTGTACAGCAAGCTGGGCGGGCCCAGGGTCATGGCCCTGCGGACGGGCACGGACCACGGCCAGATGCTCTACGCCGGCGACGGCTATGTCACCGCCTGGCTGATGTACTGGCTCCAGGGAGACGAGGAGGCCGGAAAAGCCTTTTGGGGCGAAGCTCCCGAACTGGCCGGCAATCCAAACTGGCAGCAGGTGCAGATCAGCAGGGGTGCCAGTGAGGAAACTTCGGAAGACGTCGTTCATTGAAAAGAAGAGCGCCTCAGAACTGTTTCCGTGAAACAGTTCTGAGGCTCTTTTTACGGCCCTGCGGGGATTCATACGCGCATCCGGAAAGCTTTTTAATAGATACGGAACGACTGGATCACTTTCAGGATGTGATCCAGCTTACCCATCCGCAGATCATCATTCAGGAGGCGGACTACTACTACGACGTGGATACCTTCAACACCTGCGAGCAGAATGGGACCCTGCTGCTGACCCTGGACGCCTGGGCGGAGGTCCACCCCTCCCTGGTCACTCTTCCAGTGGATTGGGACTATACAGTGCCTTATGGAATCCTCTACGCAAAAGAGCCGACCGATGAGGTCACACGGTTCCTCCAGATTTTGCACAGCATCCTGCCTGCGTCGACAGATCAGTAGGTTTATTTTGCTTACAGCCCCCCAATTTCTGTGGCATGGACGGCGTAGAAAAGACTTGCTGAATCCCGCTCTCAGAGTTACAATGCAGACAGTCAGAGGCATGAAAAACGCTCCCTGTCCAAGCCGGGAAATTGTTTCCGGCAAAGGGCTGGGAGCATTTTAGACCACAGGAGCCACCACAGACAGCGGCGTACTACATGGAGTTCAAAGTGCTAAAGAGTGGCGGAAAGAAAGCGAAACGGAGCGGAAACCGCAATAAATAGTTAGAAATCATGCGAAAAATGTTCAGATGACTTTTCGCATCCGAGAGGTCGAGGATTCGAATCCCTTTGGGTTCACCATGAAACAGACTTGCAGTTTGCGAGTCTGTTTCTTTATGCCGCCATATGAGATGTCTGACTCCCTGCGCCGGGCTTTCCGCTCCCGCTCCTGCCGGCAGAGTGCGCCCGAGAAAAAAGCCTCCTAACGCCTGCCTACATCGAGCGGGGCGCAAAATTTTGTATAGAATTCCAATCTTTTTTCGGATTTTCCGAAAAGATACAGCCATATTTTCCCTTGACGGCCGCGCAAAAATCCGCCTATAATTTTTGACAAGAACCAGTTGTCGCGGAATACCCCGCTGCAATGATAGAGGTCGCGGAATCGCAAGAGTATCCGGCAATACCCTGCAAAGGGGCAGAGCACCCCGCCGGAGAAAGGGCCCTTCCGCCGAAGGGCCGGCCCTCTGCCTGGAGAGCCGGTTGCCTGGGACGTTGGGATAACATCTCACGGACTGCCACATATCGACTGTGTGGAGCGCTATCATTGAGGCGAAGGGCTCTCGTCGCTGTGCTCTCCCTTCGACCGCTTAGTCCTTGGATCCGGTGGCGCCGCCGGGCCCTGGCCTCGGCGCGCTGCGGGGAGGGCCGGCCTGCCGATGCTCTTTGTCGCCATGAACGCTTCCACCAGGAAGGTTCATGGCGTTTTTTTCGCCCATTTTGCCGGAAAAAACGCCAATCAACTAGACTGGAGGAAACAAACATGAACAGAAACACACTTGCCGCCCTGTCCCTCACCGCCGCCCTGTCCCTGACCCTGGCCGCCTGCGGCGGAGGAACCGCCGGTACCGCCGAGACCCCGGCGGCCCCGGAGTCCACCACCCCTGCCGCCGAGACCTCCGCCCCGGCGGAGACCGAGACCGCCGCCGTTCCCAGCGGCGTGGAGGACGGGGTGCTCACCGTGGGCATGGAGTGCGCCTACGCCCCCTACAACTGGACACAGGCCGACGACTCCAACGGCGCGGTGCCCATCTCCAACGTGCCCGGCTCCTACGCCAACGGCTACGACGTGATGATCGCCCAGCGCATCTGCGAGGCCAACGGCTGGGAGCTGGAGATCGTCGCCACCGCCTGGGACTCCCTGATCCCCGCCCTCCAGGCCGGCACCCTGGACGCCATCATCGCCGGCCAGTCCATGACCGAGGAGCGGATGGAGCAGGTGGACATGGCCGGCCCGTATTACTACGCCACCTTCGTGTGCGTCACCAAGGCCGACAGCCCCCTGGCCTCCGCCCAGGGCCTCAGCGATCTCACCGGCACCGCCACCGCCCAGTCGGGCACCGACTGGTATGAGTTCTGCCTGCCCCAGATCGAGGGGGCGGAGATCCAGTCCGCCGCCGAGACCGCCCCGGCCATGATCATGGCGGTGGAGAGCGGCACCGTGGACTTCATCTGCACCGACATGCCCACCGCCATGGGCGCGGTGGCCACCTATGACGACCTGGTGATCCTGGACTTCTCCGACAACCCGGAGGACGACTTCCAGTTCGCCAGCGAGGCGGAGCGGGACTCCCACATCAACATCGGCATGTCCGTCCAGAAGGGCAACACCGTCCTGCTGGAGGCCATGAACGACGTGCTGTCCACCATGACGGAGGACGACTTCACCGAGCTGATGAACCAGGCCGTCAGCGTCCAGCCCGAGATCTGAGTCCTGTCAAAACGCCCGCCGGGCAGAAAGGAGCACCACCCATGGAACGTCTGATCACGCTGGGCAGCGACATGGCCCGCCTGTGGGAGGCCTACGGCCCCCGCTATCTGGCCGGCGTCCAGAACACCTTGATCCTGGCCGTGGCAGCCACCGCCATCGGCTGTCTCATCGGCCTTATCTGCGGCATCCTCAACACCATCCCCTATACCAGGCAGGATCCCCTGCCCAAGCGATTCCTGCTTAAGCTCATCCGTGTGGTGGTGCGCGTCTATGTGGAGATCTTCCGGGGCACCCCCATGATGCTCCAGGCCGTGTTCATCTACTACGGCCTGCCCTACTTCACCTATAATTCGGTGCAGTTCTCCGGCTATTCCGGCATCTGGGCCGCCTCCATCCTCATCGTGTCCATCAACACCGGCGCCTACATGGCCGAGTCGGTGCGGGGCGGCATCCTCTCCATCGACCCCGGCCAGACCGAGGGGGCCCGCGCCATCGGCATGACCCATGTACAGACCATGACGGGCGTGATCCTTCCCCAGGCCCTGCGCAACATCATGCCCCAGATCGGCAACAACCTGATCATCAACATCAAGGACACCTCGGTCATGTTCATCATCGGCTTTACCGAGTTCTTCGCCCAGCACCGGAACATCGTGGGGGTCAACAACCTGTACTTCCCCTCCGCCGCCATTGAGATGATCGGCTACCTGACCATGACCCTCATCGCCTCCTTCCTGCTGCGGCTGGTGGAGCGGCTGATGGACGGCGCCAGCGACTATGAGCTGGTGCAGGCCGACGCCCTGACCATGGCCGCCGGCACCTACCGCCATCCCGGCAAGCGGGCCGCCCAGTCGGTCATGGATCGGGTTCTGGATCGGAATCTCCAGCCAAGGGGGGAGCGTTGACATGAATCTGCAGCCCATTCTGGAGGTACAGCACCTCTCCAAGTCCTTCGGCAGCCATGAGGTGCTGCGGGACATCGACTTCACCGTCCGCCCCGGCGACGTGACCAGCATTATCGGCGCCTCCGGCTCCGGCAAGTCCACCCTGCTGCGGTGCATCAACCTGCTGGAGACCCCCAGCCGGGGAGCCGTCCGCTTCCACGGGGAGGACGTCACCGCACCGGGGGTCAGACCCTCCGCCTACCGGGCCAAGGTGGGCATGGTGTTCCAGTCCTTCAACCTGTTCAACAACATGAACGTGCTGGAAAACTGCATGGCCGGGCCGGTGAAGGTGCTCCGCCAGAGCAGGGAGGAGGCCCGACGGAAGGCTCTGCGCTACCTGGAGCAGGTGGGCATGGCCCCCTACGTCAAGGCCAGGCCCCGGCAGCTCTCCGGCGGGCAGAAGCAGCGGGTGGCCATCGCCCGGGCCCTGGCCATGGAGCCGGAGGTGCTCCTGTTCGACGAGCCAACCTCCGCCCTGGATCCGGAGATGGTGGGGGAGGTGCTCTCCGTCATGAAGGAGCTGGCCGCCAGCGGCATGACCATGCTGGTGGTCACCCACGAGATGGCCTTTGCCCGGGATGTGAGCCGCCGTGTGGTGTTCATGTCCGACGGGGTGATCTGTGAGGAGGGGGAGCCGGCGGAGCTGTTCGCCCACCCCCGCCAGCCCCGCACCCGGGAGTTCCTGGCCCGGTTCATGGCCAGCTGAGCAATCCGTTTTTCGGATTTGGACACTCCGCGGAAGGCACGAAGTATAAATATAATGAAGGGGAACAGCAGAGCCGGTAAAATGCCCTGCATGGAAATAGGCCGAGATAGGAGGGGAGCCGCCGGACGTACGGCCCCAGAGGGGCGAGGATGGCGGCGGGGCCTGCGCCCTGCTGCCGACCCGCGGGGAGGCGCCGCCCGTTCCTGTCGGCGTAAAAAAATAACCACACCATTCGGTGTGGTTATTTTTGGAAGGGACGGTCAAAATCGATATTTTGAAATCTCGAAAGGGTATAGAAGGACCACTCAACCGGCCTTCTGGCCGGCGGCGCTTTTGCGCCGTGCGAGCGTTTTGCCGCAGGCAAAACCTCGGCGCAGGCGGAATTCACTTCCGCCGAGCATTTCAAATTCCCCCGGTTACCATAAAAATAACCACACCCGACAGGTGTGGTTATTTTTGTGGTGCGGATGACGGGACTCGAACCCGTACGGCCGTGGGCCACTAGCACCTCAAGCTAGCCAGTCTACCAGTTCCAGCACATCCGCCAGTCAGCCCCAAAAGGCTACTTGCTTATTATAGCCACATAGGGTGAATTTGTCAACTGAAATTTTAGGCATCGGATTTTTGTGTCCAATATATATTGTAATCCTACAAATTTTAGGAATCGGATTTTTGCGTAGCGGAGCCGGTCATCTTGCCCTGACATCTAACTCCGGCGGCGTTACTCAGACATGCGCTCGGCGAAATAAACGGCCATCTGCGCGTGGATCACACTCCAGTCCTACCGCCCGGTCCATCTTTTCGTAATGCCCATCATGGGCAGGTACAGCATTTTTTGCAGGCTGTCATCGGTGGGGAAAACGGACTTAGCCTTGGTCACCTCAACTCACATGCCCAGGATGTCTTTCCGGCCATCCAGATTGACACCGATGGCAATGTATACTGCTTTCTTCACAATCTGCCCTTCGCTGCGGACGTGGAAATGGATGGCGTCCAGAAAGACCACAGTGTAGATGGATTCCAGGGGCCGCTGCCGGCAATTTTTGACGATGGGCAGAATCTTGTCGGTAATCCAGCTGATGATACTATCTGGAACAGAAATGCCATAGATGTCCTGGATGTGAGCCTCAATATCTCCTGTAGTCACCCCCTTGGCGTACATAGACAGGATTTTCCTCAATGTCCTGACTAGGGCTTGTTTGAAAATTGGCGATGTGTCCAGCGGCGAAGGGTTTTAAACCGCTGGCAAGCAATTTTTTCGCAGGAATCCTGACAGATTTCAAGGGAAATTGCGCTGTCCAGTGGACAAAAGGCCCGCCGATTGGGCATGCTGACATTTTTCAAACAAGCCCTAATGCTGGCCTGGTTCTTTTTCAGCACCTGGGGCTCAAATTCCCTCTTCCGGTCTCGGGGAACCGATCCATCCACTTCGCAAAGCTGGTACGCGGCGTCTTACTGCTGTGGCCGCTGCGGCTGCTGCCGGTGTCCTTATTCTTGTGTCATATTTGCTGTACACCTGCTCGTCATCCAGCTCCGCCTCCAAGCCATTCTCCATGAACCCGGCAATCGTCTCTTTAAACAGATTCTGGATGTCATCCATGCTGCCGATGTATGCCATCTGCAGCGACCCACGGATCTTCTCTCACCGGGCAATTTCTTCGGGGGTGCGATTCTTTCTGGCCATATGTAAATCCTCCTGCACGGTGCTTCTATTCTGCACCACGCAGGAGGTTTACACAAAGTTTAGGACAGAGCCTTCCTATGAGTATATTGTCTAACTTTTAGGGGGCACTTCATCCGCCTCCGCTTTTAATGTCGTCACGCCTGTTCCAACAGCTCCACATAGAGATCATCCAGGGCCGGGGCCTGGTCAATGAGCCCCTGCTCCAGCAGCCAGTCCACGTTCTCCTGCCAGCACGCCTCGCTCTGGGAGAGGAAGGGGGCGTCGGCGGTCTCCATCAAGGGGAGCAGGGTCTCCAGGCTCTTCTGCTCCACCGTCTCGGACAGGGGGAAGTTCTCCTCGTTCTGGTTGTCCAGCAGGGTCTGGAGCCCTCCCTCCGGGTCGTTCTTCACGTCCGCGAAGCCCCTGGCGGAGGCCCGCAGGAAGGCGGAGAGCACCTCCGGCTCGTTCTCGATCATCTCGTCGCTGGCCAGGAACACCCCTTCGTAGTAGGTGGGCACGCCGTAGTCGTCCAGCTCGAAGTAATTGACCTCGAAGCCCTCCTCCTCCATCTGGGGCACCTCGTGGTTCACCAGGCAGCCGATGGTGGCGTCCACGTTGCCGGTGGTCATGGAGCTCATGAGGTCAAAGCCCACGTCGATCATCTCCACATCGCTGGAGTCCGCCCCCACGTAGGCCATGATGGAGCGGATGAGGGCCTCGGACAGCTCGGTGCCCGCATAGCCGATGGTCTTGCCCACCAGATCCTCCGGGGAGTGGATGTCCTTCTCCGCCAGGGAGAGGACGATGTTCAGCGGGGCCTGCACCACCGCGCCGATGGACTTCACCGGCACGTCCTGGTTGGCCCGGGCGATGATCACGTCCTGCTGGTAATACAGGCCGATCTCCGCCTGGCCGGCGGCCACCAGGGAGATGGCGTCGTTGGTGTTGGAGGGGAACTGGATGTTGACCTTCAGCCCCTCCTCCTCGTAGTAGCCCTTCTCGATGGCGTCGTAGAGGAAGGCGTGGAGGGCGTTGGGGTACCAGTCCAGCACCACGTTCAGCTCCCGCAGCTCACCGTCCGCGCCGCCGGTCTGGCCGGCGGCGGGGCTCTCCCCCGCCGGGGCGGAGGCGCAGCCGGTGAGCAGGAGCAGAGTGCTGAGGGCAAGGGCCAGCTTCTTTTTCATCTTCCATCGTTCCTTTCTTTTCCTGTTCCGTATCCATTTCTGTTGTGGGGCGCGACGACCCGGCGCGCCGCCCATGGTTCTTACGACTCCCCCCGCCAGCGGACGAAATACCGCTCCAGCAGGGCCACGATACCCACCGCCAGCATGGCGGCGGCGGCCAGCAGCACGATGGGTGCGAACACCCCGGCCCCGTCCAGCTGGGTCATCATGCGGCGGGAGAAGTACCCCAGGCCGCTCTTGGCCCCCAGCCACTCGCCGATGGCCGCGCCGATGACGCTCATGGGCACCGCCATCTTGACGGCGGAGAAGAAGTAGGGCAGGGCGCAGGGGATCTTGATCTTTTTGAAAATCTCCCATTGGGAGGCCCCGTAGGTCTGGAGCAGCTCGATCATCTCCACCTTGGCGGCGCGCAGGCCGTCGTAGACGGTGATGGTGATGGGGAAGAAGGTGATGAGCACCGTCACCAGCACCTTGCTCCAGATGCCGTAGCCGAACCACAGCACAAAGAGGGGGGCAATGGCGGTGGTGGGGATGGTCTGGGACACCACCACCAGGGGGTAGAGCATCCGCCGCACCAGCCCGCTGGCGTCCATGGCCACCGCCAGGGCCAGGCCCAGCACCAGGGAGATGGCCAGGCCGATGCCGGTGACGGTCATGGTGGCGGGGAGGTGAACCAGAAAGAGGGGCTCCCGCAGCTCCCACAGCCGCTGTAAAATCTGCACCGGCGTGGGCAGGATATAGGCCGCGTCCATCTCCGTGGCCCCGGCCTGCCACAGCAGGAGCAGGGCAAAGAGGAAGATCAGGGCGGGCAGATTGGCCTTGCAGGCTTTTTTCATGGGCTCACCTGCTTTCTCAGCAGCGTAATCAGCCGCTCCTTCAGCTCCACCAGCTCCGGCCGCCCCAGGCAGGCGCGCTCCCGGGGGAAGGGGGCGGGTATGGGGAGCTCCGTCAGGGTGCGGATGGGGGTGGACTCCACCACCAGCACGCTGGAGGAGAGGAAAATGGCCTCCTCCACGTCGTGGGTGATGAACAGGATGGTCTTCTGGTGCCTCTGCCACTGGTCCAGCAGCCACTCCTGCATGGAGATGCGGGTGAGGAAGTCCAGGGCGGAGAAGGGCTCGTCCAGCAGGAGCAGGTCGCTGCCGGTGAGCATGGTGCGGGCAAAGGCCGCCCGCTGCCGCATGCCGCCGGAGAGCTCGCCGGGCAGCTTCCCGGCGCAGCCGGCCAGCCCCACCTCCGCCAGGGCGGCCTCGGCCCGCTCCTGCCGCTGGGATTTGCTCAGGCCGCCAGCCACCTCCAGGGGGAGGGCCACGTTCTCCCCCACGGTGCGCCAGGGAAAGAGCAGATCCTTCTGGGGCATATAGCCGCAGTACCGCTTGCGCCCGGCGATGGGCGCGCCGCCCACCTTGATCTCCCCGGCCTTGGGCTTCAGCAGGCCGTTGATCAGGCGGAAAATGGTGCTCTTGCCGCAGCCGCTCACCCCCAGGATGCAGTGGAAGGAGCCCGGCTCCACCCGGAAGGAGAGAGCGTCGATGATGTCAAAGTCCTCGGAGGGGTACTGGTAGGATACCTTGTCAAATTCCAGGATGGACATGGCTACCGCTCCAGATTCCAGGCCATGTCCCAGAAGCCCAGCTCATACCGGCTGCAGGTGACGAAGATCTCCTCCAGCCGCCGGTAGGCGGGCTCGGTGCACCCCTCCGCCAGATCGTCCATCAGCGCCACCAGGGCGTCGTTGGTCTGCTGGTAGTCCTCTCCGGCGTAGCTCTGCACCCACTCGCCGTAGAAGGGGTGCTCCGCCGCCCCGGGGATGGCGGCCAGCCGGGCGCCGATCTCGGCGTAGCTCCAGGAGCAGGCCAGGATGGCCGCCACGATCTCCGCCGGGCCACCGGCGGCGGCCGCCGCCAGCATGTAGTGGGTGTAGGACAGGTTGGACAGGGCGGGACGCACGGCGAACACCTGCTCCTCCGTGATGCCCAGCCGGGCCATGTAGGCCCGGTGCACCTTCATCTCGCCCCCCAGGATGGCGTCCACGTTGGCGGCGAATGTGCGCATCAGATCCGGATCCCGGGCCTTCACCACCCCGTAGGCGAACACACGGGCGTAGTCAAAGAGGTACAGGTAGTCCTGGAGCAGAAAGTGGCGGAACTTCTCCAGCTCCAGGGTGCCGTCCCCGATGCCCTTGACAAAAGGGTGGCTGTGGCAGGCCTCCCACACCGGGCGGGCGGCCTCATAAAGACGTTGCGTCACGGTCATACCGCATTCCTCCAATCCAGGATGCACTCGTCCGCCAGGGCGGACAGCTCCGGCCAGTCCCCGGCATAGGACGGTTCGGGGACGGCCACGGTGTAGAAGCCCGCCTCCCTGGCGGTGCGGGCGGCGTAGAGGGCGTCCTCAAAGACGGCGGTCTCCCCCGGGGCGGCCCCCAGGCGGCGGGCCGCCTCCAGGAACACGTCCGGCCGGTTCTTGCTCACCCCCAGGGTCTCGCAGCTGAGGATGAAGTCGAAGAGGTGATCCACCCCCAGGCGGGAGAGGCACTGGTGGGACAGGGGCTCGGCGGTGGCGGTGGCAACGCACAGGCGGCAGCCCCGCGCCCGCAGGCGCTCCAGATATTCCTTCACCCCCGGCTTGAGGGGCACGTCCCGGCGGTAGTGCTCCTCCATCATGGCCTCCATCTCGTCCACGATGCGCTGGGGCGGGCCGGGTATGTGGAAGGTGTCCATGAAATAGGCCGCCCCCTCCAGCATGGTCATGGCCTTCACCATCCACAGCAGCTTCTCGTCGGGGCGGATGCCCAGGGACTCCAGATAGTCCCTCCCCAGCCCCTTCCAGTAGTGCATGGAGTCCACCAGGGTGCCGTCCATGTCGAAGATGCAGAACCGCTTATCCATGGGCCGTCAGCTCCTCCGCCAGGGCCCGCAGGCACTTCGCTGCCGCGCCCGGGTGGGGCTGGGCAAAGATGGCGGACACCACCGCCACCCCGTCCACGCCGCTGCCCCGGAGCGCCAGGATATTGTCCGCGCTGATGCCGCCGATGGCAACCACCGGGATGTCCACCGCGTTACAGATGGCCCGGAGCTGTTCCACGGTCAGGCTCTTGGCGTCCTTCTTGGTGGTGGTGCCGAACACCGCCCCCACGCCGATGTAGTCCGCCCCCGCTTTTTGGGCGGCAACGGCGGTGTCCACGGTGTTGGCGGAGATGCCCAGGATCCTGTCCGGGCCGATCAGGGCCCGGATGTCCCGGCCCTGGATGTCCGACTGGCCCACGTGAACCCCGTCGGCGTCACACGCCAGGGCCACCTCCACCGAGTCGTTGACCACGAAGGGCACGCGGTACCGGGCCGCCTGCTCCTTCAGGATTTTGGCCTCCGCCAGAAAGGCGTCGTGCTCCATCCCCTTCTCCCGCACCTGGAGGAAGGTGGCACCGTTTGCCAGCACCTCCTCCACCACGTCGGGGAGGGTGCGTTCCCCCAGCCAGGCCCGGTCGGTGACGGCGTAGAGCAGCATGGAGGCTCTGATTTCATCCCTGGTAAATTTCATAGCGTACTCCTTGTGTCAGTTGGGTTTCCGTGAGGTTGAACACGGCGTCGATCAGGTCGTTGCGGAAGGTGGCGTTGCCCGTGCCGTTTTGCAGGCGGCGGGCCTCGGCCAGCTCCCCGGCCACCCCCAGGGCGGCCATGGCGGCGGCCGCCGCCCCGAAGGGATTCTCCGGCGACGCGCCGCAGAAGGCCCCGGTGAGGGCGGTGAGCATACAGCCGCTGCCCGTGATGCGGGCCATGGTGGGAACGCCGTTGCGGAGGAAGAGCACCTGCGTCCCGTCGGAGAGCACGTCCACCGCCCCGGACAGGGCGATTGCCGCGCCGGTGCGGCGGGCCAGGGAGCGGGTCAGCTCCGCCGCGGCGGGGAGGGTGCCCTCGGTGACCGCGTCCCCGGCGGCCACGTCCACCCCGCTGCCGCCCCCCTGGCCCAGGGCCAGGGCCCGGATCTCCGAGGCGTTGCCCCGGATGACGGCAAAGCGCACCTCTGAGAGCAGGCGGCCCACCGCCTCCCGCCGCAGGGCGGTGACCCCGGCGGCCACCGGATCCAGCACCACCGGGATGCCCAGGGCGTTGGCCCGCTTTCCGGCCAGGAGCATGGCCTCCAGATCTCCAATGGCCCCCAGGTTGCACACCAGGGCCTGGACGCCGGCCACCGCCTCCTCCACCTCCCACACGTCGTGGGACATGGTGGGGGAGCCGCCGGCGGCCAGGATGATGTTGGCGCAGTCGTTGACGGTGACAAAGTTGGTGATGCACTGCACCAGGGGGGCGCGCTCCCGCACCGAGCGCAGCCGGGCGGCAAAGTCAAGCTGTTCCATATCCGCCCCTCACCGGTTGAGCTCTTCCAGCATCCGATCCAGCACCCTGGCCCGCTTGAGCAGCAGGAGCGCGGCGCAGCCCATCAGGCCGCCCACCACCGAGGCGGGCAGGTAGAAGGGGATGTAGTAGAAGGGGGACTGGGCGTCCAGGGCGTAGAAGAACTTCATCAGGGGGTAGGCCACCATGGCGCTGACAAAGCCGGTGCCGATGGTCTCCCCCAGCAGGGCGCCCCACAGCTTCTTCGTCAGCTGGTAGAGCAGGCCGGACAGGAAGGCGCCGAACACCGCACCCACCACCGCCTGGATGGTGCGGCCGGTGAGCATCCGCAGCAGCCCGGTGAGCAGGGCGGCGGCGAAGTTGTACCACGGCCCCAGGAACACCGCCCCCAGCACGTTGCAGAAGTGCTGGAAGGGGGCCATGGAGGGGAAGTAGACAAAGGTGGACAGGACGAAGCCCAGGGCGCCCAGCATGGCGGTAAGCACCAGCTTGCGCACCGAAAGTCCCTGGGCCCGCATGGTTTTGGCATTGGCTGTTTTCATGGGAGATTCCTTCTTTTTCACGGATTTTGGTATTTGCCGGTCTTGTCGTCGATCGTCCACACCCCGCCGGGCTTGTAGCTGATCTTCACATAGGCCAGCATGCTGGGCTCCCCGTGGGACACGCAGATGCGGCAGCACTCCTTCACGATGTCCAGCAGCTGATCCAGATCCCCCTCCAGGGTGGTCTCAAAGGGCCCCACCACGTAGTGCAGGCCGGTGGAGGCCAGGTAGGAGATCACCTCGTCCACGATGCGGCGGGTGTCCTCCTGCTCCATCACCTTGGGCAGCACCTGAATGGCAACACTTGCGTTCATTGTACGCTTCCTCCTTCTTTGATGGCGTAGTTGTGCTTGAGCGGGCCGCTGCCCGCCCCCAGATCCAGCCCGGCCTCCATGCAGGCGGTGATGTAGGCCTTGGCCCTCCCCACCGCCCGGGGCAGGTCATCCCCCAGGGCCAGGAAGGAGGCGATGGCAGAGGACAGGGTGCAGCCGGAGCCGTGGTTGTTGGGGTTGTCCACCCGGGAAGCCCGGTACCAGTGGGCCTCCCCCTGCCGCCACAGCAGGTCGTCGGCGTCCTCCGACCGGTGGCCCCCCTTCACCAGCACCCCGCCGGGCAGGGTGCTCCCGATGGCCTCCGCCGCCCGGAGCATGGCGTCCTCGTCCTCAATGGCGAAGCCGCACAGCCGCTCCGCCTCGGGGATGTTGGGGGTGATCACCTCCGCCAGGGGGAACAGCTCCTCCATCAGGGCGGTGAGGGCGCTGTCCTGCATCAGGCTGGAACCGCTGGTGGCCACCATCACCGGATCCACCACGATGTGCTCCGCCCGGTACTCCCGCAGCTTGGCCCCAATGGCCCGGATGATGTCCGCGCTGGACACCATGCCGATCTTCACCGCGTCGGGCCGGATGTCCCGGAACACGCAGTCCAGCTGCTGGGCCACAAACTCCGGGGTGGCCTCCAGCACGCCGGACACCCCGGTGGTGTTCTGGGCGGTGAGGGCGGTGATGGCGCTCATGCCGTACACCCCCAGGCAGGTCATGGTTTTCAGATCCGCCTGGATCCCCGCGCCGCCGCTGGAATCGCTCCCCGCGATGGTCAGCACTTTTTTCATACACATGCCTCCTCTTTTTTGCAGACAAAAAACTCGGAACGCCCCGCAGAGCGTTCCGAGTACCAGAAACAGACGCCATGGGCCCCTGGCCCTGGCTGCTTCCCACTCGCCGCGTCCCTACGTTGGCATTATCCACATCAGGTCGGGTCGGGCATACGCCCCTCTCAGCCCTTCTACAGAGCTCCCCTGCGAACGATTCTCATTCAGTTTTCCTGAGTATAGCACAAAAGCGCGGAAAAGAAAAGCCTTTTTTATCCACGCAGCAGGCGGCTCAGCTCCTCCGCCGTGATGCCGCTCATGTAGTCCCCCACACGGAGGGCCTCCAGGGCCTCCGTCAGGTGTCCGTCCAGGGGCAGGCCAACCATGGCCCCCTCCAGCTCACCCAGCTCGCCGCTGCCGAAGAAGTCCCCGTAGAAGCGGACGGCCTTGATTTTTCCGCCCTCCGCGCTCAGGTGGGCGGTGACCAGCCCCGCCGGGAACTTCATCTCCCGCCGCATGTCGTAGGCGGGGGAGAAGCCGTAGTTCCACGCCCAGGTGGCGTACTTCTCGTCCCGCAGCTTCCGGATGGCGGCCAGATCCTCCTCCGTCAGGGTGCAGGGCTCCAGCTCCCCGCTGGCCATGGCGCACTCTGTCAGGGCCTGTTTGAAGTCCTCCATGGAGATGGGCGCGGGGGCGTGGGCGTTGATGGTGGTCACCCGGCTGCGCACCGACTTCACCGCCTTGGAGTCGAACTTTGCCTCCTTCACCCGCAGGGCGTCGGCCACGCTGGTCAGGTTGGAGTCCAGCATGATGCACCCGTGGTGGAGCAGCCGCCCCCGGCGGGCATACTGGGCGTTGCCGGAGAACTTCATCCCGTCGATGGTCAGGTCGTTGCGGCCGGTGAACGCCGCGTGGACGCCGAAGCGGGCCAGGGCCTCCACCACCGGCCGGACAAAGATCTTGAAGTTGAGGCCGGGGGCGTCGGCCCGATCCACGATGAAGGTGAAATTCAGATTGCCCCTGTCGTGGTACACCGCCCCGCCGCCGGACAGCCGCCGGGCCACCCGGATGTGGTGGGCGTCCACATAGGCCTGGTCGATCTCCTCGGCGGTGTTCTGATACTTGCCCACCACGATGGTGTTGTCGTTCTGCCAGAGCAGGAAGTAGGACTTGCTTTTGTCCATCCGCTCAAAGACGTACTCCTCCAGGGCCAGATTAAAGTAGGGATCTCTGGACGGGGATTCCAGATAGCGCATCGCCGGCATCTCCTTTCTGACTGGGCGCCGCCGCCCGGCCTGCACCTTCTCAAAACAGGGAGAGCTGCCGGGGCGGCTCCTCCTCCACATGCTCCAGGGCCGGGGGCGTCCGGCGGAGCAGCTCCCCGGCGGCCTGGGGGCTGTGCACCCACTCGGCCAGCCGCTCCCGCTCCAGCACCAGGGGCATCCGGTCGTAGATGCCCGCCATGGAGGGGTTGGCGGCCGTGGTCAGGATCACACACCGCCGCCGCCCGCCGCAGTCGTTCCACAGCCCCGCCAGGTAGAGCGCCCGATCCCGGCCGGGGAGCTGGAAGCGGTACTTCCGCTTCTGCCCGCCGGCGGGCCCCCACTCGTAAAAGCCGGTGGTGGGGATCACGCACCGCCGCGCCAGCACGGACTGGCGGAACATGGGGCGCTCCAGGGCGGTCTCGCTGCGGGCGTTGATGATGGAGCGGCCCTTGCCGCCCACCCCCGGATAGCCCCACACCATTACCTCCGGCGCCAGCTCCTCCCCTGCCTCCATCAGCACGGGAACCGGGTCGGCGGGGAAGATCTCCCCGGTCTTGAAGTCCCCCTGCACCTGCCGGAGGATGTCCATGATCTCCCGGCTCTCCCCGGGGGACAGGCTGTATCTGCCGCACATCGCGCTCACCTCAGTACCATATTGTATCACAAAACTACCAGAACTTACTCGTAGATATTTGGAGAGGCACCGCCCTATACTGATGCTAGAACAAACGTACGGGAGGCGGCGTCATGGAGCGGGTGATTCTGCACAGCGATCTGAACAACTTCTACGCCAGCGCGGAGTGCCTGGACAACCCCGCTCTGCGGGGAAAGCCGGTGGCGGTGTGCGGCGACCCGGCCCTGCGGCACGGCATCGTGCTGGCCAAGAGCGGCGAGGCAAAGTCCTTCGGCGTGGCCACCGGGCAGGCCATCTGGGAGGCCAGGCTGCGCTGCCCCGGCCTGGTGGTGGTGCCGCCCCGCTACGGCCGCTATCTGGAGCTCTCCCGCCAGGTGCGGGAGCTCTACCTCCAGTACACCGACCAGGTGGAGCCCTTCGGCCTGGACGAGAGCTGGCTGGATGTGGGGGGCAGCGCCGGTCTGTTCGGGGACGGGAGGCAGATTGCGGATACCCTGCGGACGCGGATCAAGCGGGAAATCGGCCTGACCGTGTCGGTGGGGGTGTCCTTCAACAAGGTCTTCGCCAAGCTGGGCAGCGACTACAAAAAGCCGGACGCCACCACGGTGATCACCCGGGAGAACTACCGGCAGGTGGTGTGGGCCCTGCCGGTGGGTGACCTGCTCTACGTGGGGCCGGCCACCGCCAAAAAGCTGGGGCGGTACGGCATCCGCACCATCGGGGCGCTGGCCCGGGCCAGCCCCGCCTTCCTCCACACCGTACTGGGCAGGGTGGGGGTGATGCTGTGGCGCTTTGCCAACGGCCTGGACTGCTCCGGGGTGTCTACCTGCTGCGCCGTACCGCCGGTGAAGTCGGTGGGCAACAGCACCACCGCGCCACGGGATCTGGTCAGCGACGACGACGTGAAGATCACCCTCTACGCCCTGTGTGAGAGCGTGGCCGCCCGCCTGCGGGAGCAGCGGAGCCTGTGCTCCACCGTCCAGCTGGGCATCCGGGACAACACCCTGCTGCGCTATGAGCGGCAGGAGAAGCTGGCGTTTCCTGTGAGCAATTCCACCGACCTCTTTGCTTCGGCCTTCCGGCTGTTCCGGGCCAACCGCCCGGCCCGGCCGGTGCGCAGCCTGTCCGTCCGGGCAGCGGGGCTGTCCCCGGCAGACGAGGAGCCCCAGCTCTCCCTGTTCCCCGAGGATGTCCGCCGCCAGAAGCGGGAGGATCTGGAGCGGGCGGTGGACAGCATCCGGGCCAGGTACGGCTACACCGGCATCCGGCGGGGCATCCAGCTGCTGGATCCCGCCCTGGATCTGGACGCCAAGGGCAGCCACATCATCCACCCCATCGGTTTTCTGGGGACGCTGGCCCGGGACGGCGGCCGCTGAGCCGGGTGCCCGCCTCACAGATACCGCCCGGTGATGCTCCGGGGGTTCCGCCTCACCTGGGCGGGCGTGCCGGCGGCCACGATCTCACCGCCGGCCTCCCCGCCGCCGGGGCCCATATCAATCAGGTAGTCGGCGCTGCGGATCACATCCAGATCGTGCTCGATCACCACCACGGTGGCGCCGCTGTCCAGCAGGGTCTGGAACACCCCCAGCAGCGTCCGCACATCCAGGGGGTGCAGGCCGATGGTGGGCTCGTCAAAGACAAAGACCGTGTCCGCCTGCCCCCGGCCCATCTCGCTGGCCAGCTTCAGCCGCTGGGCCTCCCCGCCGGAGAGGCTGGGGGTGTCCTCCCCCAGGGTCAGATAGCCCAGACCCAGCTCCTCCAGCACCTGGAGCCGCTGGTGAACCACCGTCCAGTCGGCGCAGGCGTCCAGCGCCACGTGGATGTCCATGTCCATCAGCTCCGGCAGGGTGAACTCCGCGCCGGAGCGGGTCTTGAGCCGCACCAGGGCCGCGTCCTTCCCGTACCGGGAGCCCCGGCACGCCGGGCAGGGGATGTCCACATCGGGCAGGAACTGGACATCCAGGCTGATGGAGCCGGTGCCGTCGCACACCGGGCAGCGGAGCTTTCCCGTGTTGTAGGAGAAGTCCCCCGCCTTGTACCCCAGGGCTTTGGCCGCCGGGCTTCGGGCGTAGAGCTTCCGCAGCTCGTCGTGGACGTTGGCGTAGGTAGCCACGGTGGAGCGGATGTTGATGCCGATGGGGGTGGCGTCGATGAGCTTCACCCGCCCAATCCCCGGCGCCTCCACCGCCTTCACATGGGCCGGCAGCGGCTTCCCGGCCGTCACCGCCTCCAGGCCGGGCACCAGGCTCTCCAGAATCAGGGTGGTCTTGCCGGAGCCGGAGACCCCCGTCACCACCGTCAGCTTCCCCTTGGGGAGCTCCAGCGCCAGGGGCTTCACCGTGTGGATCGCGCCGGTCTCCAGGCGGATGGCCCCCTCCGCAAACACCGCCCCGGCCGCGGCCCGGGGCCGGGCGATGGGCTGGGCCTGTCCTGACAGGAAGGGCCCGATCCGGGAGTCCCCATTGGCGGCCAGCTCCTCCACGGTGCCCTGGGCCACCACCCGGCCGCCCCGTGCCCCGGCCTCCGGCCCCATCTCGATGATCCAGTCCGCGTGGGACAGGATCTGGGTATCGTGATCCACCAGCAGCACGGAGTTCCCGTCCGCCACCAGGTCGTCCATCACCGCCGTCAGCCCCGCCATGTTGGCCGGGTGCAGGCCGATGGAGGGCTCGTCCAGCACGTACAGCACCCCTGTGGTGCGGTTGCGCACCGCCCGGGCCAGCTGCATCCGCTGCCGCTCCCCGGTGGAGAGGGTGGCGGCGGCCCGATCCAGGGTCAGATACCCCAGCCCCAGCTCCATGAGCCGCCGGGCAGCCGTCTGGAAGGACTCGCAGATGCGCTCGGCCATGGGGCGCATCTCCCGGGGCAGGGAGGCGGGCACCCCCGCCACCCAGCCCGCCAGCGCCTCCAGGGACAGCTTGCAGGCCTCGTCCAGGCCGATGCCCCGGAGCCGGGGCGCCCGGGCCGCCTCGGACAGACGGGTGCCGCCGCAGTGGGGGCACACGTCCTCCCGCAGGAATCTCTCCACCCGCTTCATGCCCTTCTCGTCCTTTACCTTGGACAGGGCGTTTTCCACGGTGTACACCGCATTATAATAGGTAAAGTCCAGCTCTGTGGCCTGATCCAGCTTCTTGCCCCGGTAGAGGATGTGCTTCTTCTCCGCCGGGCCGTTGTAGACGATGTCCTTCTCCTCCGGCGTCAGCTCCCGGAAGGGCACATCCGTCCGCACGCCCATGGCCCGGCACACGTCGGTCATCAGCGACCACATGAGGCTGTTCCAGGGCGCCACCGCGCCCTGATCGATGGTCAGGGACTCATCAGGCACCAGGGTGGAGCGGTCTACCGCCCGTACCACGCCGGTGCCGCCGCAGGTGCGGCAGGCCCCCTGGCTGTTGAAGGCCAGCTCCTCGGCACCGGGGGCGTAGAAGCGGGCGCCGCACTCCGGGCAGCTCAGTGCCTGCCCCGCCGCCACCGCCAGGGAGGGCGGCACATAGTGCCCGTTGGGGCAGCGGTGGCTGGCCAGGCGGGAGTACATCAGCCGCAGGCTGTTGAGCAGCTCCGTCCCCGTGCCGAAGGTGCTGCGGATGCCCGGCACGCCGGGCCGCTGGTGGAGGGCCAGGGCCGCCGGGACATACAGCACCTCGTCCACATCCGCCCGGGCCGCCTGGGTCATCCGGCGGCGGGTGTAGGTGGACAGGGCCTCCAGATATCGCCGGGAGCCCTCGGCATACAGCACCCCCAGCGCCAAAGAGGATTTTCCGGAGCCGGAGACCCCGGCAATGCCCACGATCCGGTTCAGCGGCACCTCTACGTCGATGTTTTTCAGATTGTGAACCCTGGCGCCCCGGATCTGGATTTTGTCCGGCCCTCGCTCCTGCCGCTTTCTTTCGTCCATTCTTTCTGCCCCCATTTCGGGAGACGACATCCTGTTGTCCCCGCCTGCAAACATTGGAAATCTGAGTTTATATTGTATCACACGGCTTCCACGGAGGAAAGCCTTTCTGCGGGCAGATCCATTCCGCAGCTGTAGTGGTCTGCAGGTGGAATACTCCGAAGCAGAGCGATAGGAGGTCAGAGCCTTGAAAGACGTATGGCAATTCAAAAAGCTATTTTTATCTACCTTTCAACTCAGCGCGTGTATATTTGGCGGCGGATTTGTTATAATTCCACTCATGTCATGCGCAAAAAGTTTGTGGAAGAACTGCACTGGATCGAGGAAGAGGAGATGATGGATCTGACCGCGATTGCGCAGCCTTCTCCTGGAGCCATCGCGGTTTCAGAAAATCTCCCAGTCCTGGAGGGACAACTGGGCAAACCTGAGCACCTATTTCAAGTACCCTCAGAAGTTGCGGCGGCTGATTTGCACCACCAACGCCATCGAGGGCTTCAACCGCCAGCTGAGCAAGGTGACCAAAGCCAAATCCGTGTTTTCTACCGACGACAGCCTGCTGAAAATGTTGTATCTGGCCATGGTGGACATCACGAAAAAGTGGACCGGCCGGCAGCAGGACTGGAGTGTGATCTACGCCCGGATGGCCGTTTATTTCGCCGAGCGCATGCCTGAGTAGCGCCGGTTCAGATCGATGGCAGAGGGGATATGAATGGCTGCGCCTTGATATCCCGTCCCGCTGGCGTTATGTTGTTAACAAGGCGGCAGCCGATTACCCGTCTGCCGCCCATGATAAATTTCACTCTATTTGCACCGCTTTTGGCGGTTACACAGAATTTGGGATTGCCCCCCGTTGAGCACGGTCGCCCAGAACTTAGCGCTCTCATTTTCGCCTACCCACATGCCCAGTACATCCTTCCGGCCATCCAGATCGATGCTTATGGCAATATACACCGCCTTCTTTACAATCTGCCCCTCGCTGCGGACATGGTAGTGGATGGCATCCAGAAATACCACCGCATAGATGGCCTCCAGCGGCCGCTGCGGCCACTCTTTGGCCATAGGCAGAATCTTGTCTGTGATCCGGCTGACCGTACTGTCTGAGACTGAAATACCGTAGATATCCTGAATATGGGCCTCGATATCTCCAGTGGTCATCCCCTTGGCATACATCGACAGAATCTTTTCCTCGATGTCCTGACTGATGCTGGCCTGGTCCTGTTTCAGCACCTGCGGCTCAAACTCGCCTTTCCGGTTCCGGGGCACGGATACTTCTACATCGCCAAAGCTCGTACGCAGCGTCTTACTGCTGTGTCCATTGCGGATGTTATCCGTGTCCTTATTTTTGTAGTCATACTTGCTGCAGCCCAGTTCGTCATCCAGTTCCGCCTCCAGGCCGTTCTCCATGAATTCGGCTACGGCCAACTGCCTTATCCTCTGTTTTCCCCCCACCATTGGCGCTTTCGTGTACCTTGATGCAGGTGGAATCTATGCTTAGATTTTCCATATCCGCATCCTCAGACAATGCGTGAAACACGGTTTCCAGTGTGCCATTATCCCGCCATTTGGCGAATCGGGCATACACGGACTGCCAGGGGCCGTAAGCCTCCGGCAGTTCCCTCCACTGGGCATCGCTTCTGGCAATCCAGAGCATCCTGTTCAGCATTGTCCGGTTATCCTTGCGGGGGGCGGCCACGCTTCCCGGTTTCTTCCGGCGGCAGAAGAGGTTTGACACGTTTCCATTGTTCTGCTGTTAATTCATAGCGTTTTATACCTCTAGTTTCGCATATCTGCTCTTTTTGTGCAACTTTAATTTTTCCTTAACATCTGGCCAATATCTTGCTGTATCTTCCCATATATGACCTGCCTTCGATATTTGGGCGCAAACACAATATGATACTTACATTCCCACTTCGTGTGTGCTAAACTCGATACGTCAAGTTTCACCTAGACTTGATTCCTCCTTTGGTTGTTGTGGCGGTTGGCAGACCTCCGCTATCTTACCAAAGGAGAATACTTTTTTCTGTATAGCTAAAGCTTTTTGGAACCACCGGCACTGCCGGTGGTTTTCACTTACAATGAAAATCCGTCAAAGCTATAAGGCTTTGACGGATTTGGCCCGAGTAGCGCGACTCGAACGCACGACATCCAGCTCCCAAACGCTTGAACCAAATTTTTTATGGTGATTTACAGTGCTTTTCGGCACTTTCTTCTCGGTATTGAATATTTTTTGACGCTCTTAAATCCGCTGTTTCCACGTGTTCCGGCCCTGACTGTGGTCAAATATGGGGTCAAAAACGCTTCCTGACCAGGGGCGGCAGGTATCTGCCAGCCCCGGCCCGGAAGCGTTTTTTCGTGAGAGAAGTTACACGATTTCCAGCAGCTGCTGGGCGGCATCCATGGCCGCTCGCCTATCCCGGATCTGGGGTTCATCATACGACTTCCTGCGGCACATCCAGCAGGAGCAGTGGATCTTCCCCTTGGACAGCCGTCCGGCGGCGCCGTGTTCCCACGCAAGGACATTCTCTTCTCCTCCAAGCTGGCGGAGGATCGTTTCCTTGCGATGAATCGCACGCATGCGCTGTTTGCGATAGTAACTGCGGTCTCTGTTCAATTGTGCTCACTCCTTGACAGTTCGGGCCGCCTGCAAGAGTCGTCAAGGAAACATGCTCTCTTACAGGCAGCCTATCTGCCAAGAAGAAAAACGGTGATAACCCATTATTTTAATCCTTTCTGCTGTTTGGGCTATTGTACCTCTGTAGAGGGTGTTAAGCAAGTCTTTTCTGCGCGGCGGGCGTATCAATTTTTCACACACCTATTCAAAGAATAAAGGCCGAAGACCATCCTCTATCTGCGCAACAGCCACTGAATGCCCGCAATGGTCCGTTCGATCCCCTGGACAAAGTGGTTGCCGGGATTTAACTGGAACACCGTGTCGATGCCTTTGCTCTGGTAAAAAGCCTGGATCTCTTCTGTATTTTCCTGTACTGTTTTCAGAACCGAATTGCGGGTCTTGGCCTCTTTGTCCCCCAGGGAGAAGTAGATGCAGTCCGGCCGGCGCTTCGGCTCATGGGAAAAGACATATTCCTTGAAACCAGGAAACCAGAGGGAACCGGACATACACCCCACCCGGGAGAACACATCCGTCCGGTAGATAGCGTACAGGGCGAATAACCCGGCCAAGGAGTATCCGGCGATCCCCCGCCACGCCGGAGGACCGGACAGTTCTTTCTCTGCTCTGGGCATGATCTCCTCCACCAGCAGCCGCAGGTAGTCGTCCGCACCGCCGATGAAAGGTTCCCCGTTCTTGAACGCCGCTGGTCTGTCCCACGGGGCCATGTCATGGTTCCAATCCAAGTCGCTGATGGCCACCAATGCGAACTGTGGGTAGTTGGCAGCCCGAGCAGCCTCATATATCTTCTGACCTTCGCCAGAGAAAGTGTTGAGATAGATGGTGGGTGCAGTTGTTTCAGTGCTTGGAAAAATATCTACGCCCTTTTCTGCTATTGTAAAGGAACTCATCCGAAGTCACCCATTTTCCATGTATACCAAATTTGTAGCGTCATTTATTGTACCGTGTTGAAGTTAAGAATACAAGATTGCGACACTTTTGCTGTTATCTATTTTAGTATCCAAAGCGCAAGACCGGCTTATTGGACAGTTGTTTTTCTATACTGTAGATTAAAAACCATCTTGCTTATATTCAGGTGACCGAATATAATATTTGGTAGAAATTTGGAATATAGAGGGATGCTCTATGGAATTTTTGACGACGAAACAGGCGGCAGAGTTATGGGGAATCTCACCTCGTCGGGTGGCCTTGCTCTGCGCTCAGGGGCGAATCCCGGGGACGGTCAAGGCAGGAAAGACCTGGCTGTTGCCGCCGGATGCGAAAAAGCCCCCTGATCCGCGGTTCCCGAAAGGGGAAAAGGAAGTCGCTGATCCGATGCGCATCAAAATAAATTTTGGAGGACACCACTGTGGCTGATATCAGGAAAGAGCAGGAGCGGGACGAGCTACACCGGGCGATCTGGGCCATCGCGGATGAGCTGCGGGGCGCGGTGGACGGCTGGGATTTCAAGAACTACGTGCTGGGCACCATGTTCTACCGCTACATCTCGGAAAACCTCTGCAATTACATCAACGCCGGTGAGATTGAGGCCGGGAATGCCGATTTTGACTACGCCAAGCTGTCCGACGAGGAGGCTGAGGAGGCCCGGGAGGGGCTGGTGCAGGAAAAGGGCTTCTTCAT
>NZ_NFMB01000004.1 GCF_002161215.1 Flavonifractor sp. An10 | reverse complement strand
GGTCTACGAGCTGACCGGCACCGCCTCCAGCTCCCCGCCGTTGGCGGTGCCGGTCAGCTCGTAGACCCGGAGCGGCCGCAGCAGCTCTCTCAGATAGTCGGCGTGGCTCATGTGGTCTCCTCCATGGCCGTCACCGTCAGGGTGCCCAGCCGGGGCAGCTCGTCCACGTCCACCGCCACGTCGGCGGCGGGGGCGGTAATGGCGTAGTTCTCCACGCCCTCCACCTCATAGATGATGTCCCCCAGCTTGGCCCGCAGGACGCTCTGCCCCAGCAGCTCCCCGTCGAACCAGGTCTGGATGGCGCTCTTCACCGCCTGGATCACCGCGGCGCTGTCCGCTCCGGCTCTGGCCGCCACCTGTACCGTCACGTCCATCTGCTTGGCCGTGGGAGCCTTGACCTGGAGCTCCACGGCGATCTCCCGCTTGGCCTCCAGGTGGCTCTCCACCGCCTCCAGCAGCTCGCTGTCCGGCAGGCCGGCGGCGGTGGCGATCACCACGTCCACCGTGCCCACGCCCCGGGGCCGGGGCACCACCGAGGCGGCGGCCACCTCCGGGAAGGACAGGGCCTCCTGCTCGTAAAAGGCGGCGTTGGCGCCGTTGGGCATCCGCCGGAAGGTCTCCAGCACCCGCTCCCGCAGGGCCTCGTCGTCCTCCACGTCCACCCCGCCGGTGAAGGCCTCCGGGTTGGTCACCTGGCTCACCCCCACCGGGGCCACCGCCATGGCCCGGATGGTTCCGGCCGCCGCGTTGCCCGCCGCGCCGGGCTCCAACGCCTGGGCCCGCACGTCCACATAGGTGTTCCCCGCTTTCAGCGTGGCGGCCTCCAGGGTCTCAAAGCGCACCTGGGCCGCCGTCAGGCACACCGTCCCCGCCGGGATGGACAGGTCGGTGTCCGGCGCGGACGGGACGGAGAAGCGGAGCACCCCCACCGCCGCCACCGCGTCCCGCCGCTCCAGCCCACGGAGCTGGGCATGCTTGTCCAGATAGTCCCCCAGGGCGGTCTGGGGGAAGCACTGCCGCGCCACCCAGTCCGCCTGGACATACAGGGCGTAAATCTGGGCGGCCACGGCGTACAGCCGCACCGCCATGTCCCCGTCCCCCGCCAGGGCCAGCCCCGTCTCCGTCTGAAAGGTCTGGGCCATCTGGCTGTAGATCTCATCCACCGTCATCCCATCACGTCCCTCCCGTCTCCACGGTCACGGCCAGGGTCTGGCCGTGCCACTCCAGATACACCCGCAGGGTGCCGCCGTCGCCCAGCTCCACGCCGGTGACCGTCAGCTCCCCCTCACCGGCCAGGGCCTCGGCCACATACTGCCGGGCCAGGGCCTGCCGCTCCGAAGGCCGCGCCCGGCCCAGCCGGTACAGCCCGCTGCCCAGCCCGGGCAGCAGGGGGAAGCTCCCCCGGGGGATGGACAGCTTCCACAGCACCCGCTGGAGCAGCTCATCCGCCCCCTCCGCCCGGCGGAAGCCCCCTTCGCCGTCGGGCAGGTAGTCCCCGTCCCGCACCATCAGCTCCATGCGCTCATCCCTCCGTCACCACGATCTTTCCGTTGACCAGCACCCGGCCGGTCAGGTTGACAATGCCGCCGCTGATGGTGATGTTTCCTCCGTTCAGCCGGACGGTGGAGCCGCCGCTGTAGATGAGCACCTCGCCGGGGGACACCTCCCGGTCGTCCCCGCAGAGGGCTCCCGCCACACAGGGGGCCTCCCCCGCCGCGCCGGTCTTGAGCACCAGCACCTGCTGATCCTTGGCGGGCCGCCAGATGTAGCCCCCCGGGCCATATACCGGCAGCTCCCGCCGCTCCCCGTCCAGATAGACGGCGGCCGGATCCCCCGGCAGGGTCACCTGCCCCACCAGGGCCGTCCCGTCCGCCTGGGGCCGTCTCCGGCCCTGCTCCGAAATCCACATAGGCTCCTCCTATCCCACAGCGTCCGGCGGGGCCAGGGTCAGCCGGGTATAGCTGCCCCGCTCCTCCTGGGCGCTGACGCTCTCTCTCACCCGCCACAGGCCGGTGCCCACGTTCTGTGCCAGCCGCAGCTCCACCAGCTCCCCCGGCCAGGCGGCGAAGGCCGCCGGCAGCTCCAGCTCCAGGGTGCGCAGCTCCTCCCGGGCGCGGGCCAGCTGGTACTCCCCGGAGTAGCGCATGGCCTGATAGCTGCTCTTCCCCGGCATGGTGAGCACCCGGCGGCTCCTGCCGCCCCGGCGCAGGAAGTCGCCGTCGGCGACGGTCTGCACCTCCTCGCTGGTACGATCCCGCACCAGCACCTGGGAGAGCACGCCGTACCGCTGATCCCGCAGGGTGAGCCTGGTCACCGCCGCGTCCGGGCCCAGCACCCGCCGCTCTCCGTCGGGCCAGGGGGCGATCACCAGCCGTCCGTACCGGTCAAACCGGGGGGCGATGCCGCCATAGTAGCGGCAGAACTCATAGACCACCTGCCACTCGCTGCTCCCGGTGGACACCGAGAAATTGGGCACCGCCGGCAGCTCCGCCCCCACGGAGGCCGGGATGCCGTAGGGGGCCACATGATCCCGCAGGATGTCCTCCAGGGTGGCCACCTGGTAGTCGGCCCCCAGGGCCTCGTTGTCCAGCAGCCGGGCGGCCATCCCCCGGCCCGCCACCGTCAGGGTGCCGCCGGAGCTGTCCCATCCCCGCTCACACTCATCCACCACGCCGGTGAAGACCGTCTCCCCGTCCTGGCTGGCGGTAAAGCCCACCGCCTCGGCCAGCACATCGGCCTCCCCCGGCTCCCACAGGCAGGTGAGCTGGAAGCTGTCGCAGGGGGTTCCGCACCCGTACTGGAACTTCCAGCGCACCACATCGGGCAGGATGATCCTCCGCCCGTCCCAGCAGGTCAGCACGCCCTGCATCACGCCACACGCACCTTCTCTCCCACCACAATCAGATTGGGGTTCTTGATCTGGGGGTTGAGCCTGATGAGTTCCGTCAGCTCCAGGCCGTAATTCTGGGCGATCCCCCACAGGGTCTCCCCCTGGCGCACCGTGTGGGTTTTCCCGGCGGCGGCATTGCCTGCCGCCGTGCCGCCGCCCCCGTCCTCCCCCCCGGCAGGGGTGGTCACCTCAATTCCCGTGCTGTGACCGTCGTACCCCTCCCAGAAGGCAAAGGTGTAGCGCACATAGTCGGGCCGGGGCTCCATCCGGAGGGAGAGCTCCACAAAGTAGGCGTTGGCCGTCTGCCACACCGGGTGAACTAGCAGGCCCGGCCCCTCCGAGTAGAACACGGTGGCCAGGCGCTTGAACTCCTCGTAGGCCCCCTCGCCCACAAACTCCCCCTCGCCACGCATGACCCGGTGGCCGGGCCCCAGATCCTGGAGCTGATAGCGCCCGAAGGGCACCTTCCACGCCCCCATGGAGCGCTCATACTCGATGGAGTACACCCGCGGGTTGTGGGGCCACACATAGTCCTTGTACCGCATTGCCGACAGTCTCACAGCAGCTGGAACCCCCCGTCATATCTTCTGGCGTCCCGGCGGAACATGCGATCCAGCCCCTCGGCCTCCACCGTCCCGCCGCCCCGCTCCGCCGGGCGGATCACCGTCACGCTTCCGCCGCTCCGCCCGGTCTGTTCCACGGCGGGGCGGAGGCTCCGCCCCACCTGCTCCGCCAGCCAGGCGGCCCCGGAGGGCCTCCCGCCTCCGGCGGGGCTGTCCCCTCCGTCACCCGGGAGCGCCGGGGCCGCCGCCCCGCCGTCGGTCTCCAATCGCCGCAGAAGACCGCCCGCGGCCCCGGCGTGCTCCGCCGCCTCCCGCACCCCGGCCGGGGGCGGCCCGTCCTCTCTCCGGGCCGCCCGGCGCACCGCCGCGGCCGTGTCCGTCAGGCCGGGCAGCAGGGCCTCCGCCCCGCTGCCCTCCTCCATCTCCGCGCGAGCCCCGCGCCCCGCCGTCTCTGCCGGGGCGTCTGCTCCGGCGGCCGACGGCGAGGCGCTCTCCATCCCCGGTGCGGCGGGCAGCGGTTCCCCGCCGTCCTCTGCCGTCCATTCTTCTCTCTTTTCCAGCCGTACCACGGCAGGGCTGATGTCCAGCTCCGCCGTCTCTTCCGATGGTTCCTCTTCCTCCAGCCCCGCCAGCAGGGCCTCGATATAGTCTCTCACCCGGTCTCCCCCCGTTTCAGCCGCTCAAACCGCTCCTCATCGAAGGAGGCGTTCTGCCCCACGGACACCCCGTCCAGGGGCGCGCCGCAGCAGAGGCACCGCGCCTCCTCGGCCTGGGCCCGGCAGGAGGGGCACAGCCGGTTCAGCTCCTCCTCCCGATCCAGCACCAGGTTGACCGCGCACCAGAGGAAGTCCCGCGCCTTCATTTTCTGGGCCCGCTCCTCTGTGGGGAGGGCCCCGAACGCCCGGAGCACGCGCCAGCGAAGGCGCTCATCAGGCGCGTGCTCCAGGCTTTTTTTAGGGCGAGGGCCCGCTCCCGTCCGTCCTCCGGGGAGGGGTTTTCCTCCCTGTCAAAGGCGGCCCACGTTCCGGCCAGCGCCCCGATCTCCCGGACGCCCATGGCCGCCAGCACGGCCTTTCCGCTGTCAAACACCGGCCTGCCGTGGTTTTCCAGGGCCCGGGCCAGCAGGCAGGCATTGGCGCACAGGGCCCGCTCCCCCTCGTTTTGGGCCAGCTCCTCCGCCTCCCGCCGGGCCTGGAGCACCTCCAGGGCGGACAGGAGCCGCAGCTCCCGTCCGTCCTCCAGCCTCATCCGCTCCCGCCCCGCTCCGATGTTTTTTCTCATACCACCGTCTCGATCCGCTTGGCGGCCACCACGGTGATCTTCTCCACCACCATGGCCCCCAGCTCCCCGGTCTCTCCGATGGCGCTCCACTGGCAGCCGGAGTAGATGATCTTCCGGTCGGGCTTGCAGATGACCAGGCTGAAGTCCTCCAGCTCGTGGAAGTTGATGCCGTCCCGGATGGCCTCGTCGGTAGCGTAGAGCCTGGTCAGCTCCAGCACGTGGTTGCGCTGGCCGGGGATGGTGGCCACCGGCTCGTCCTCGCCGAAGGCCTCCACGGTCTGGCTGGAGCGGGTGGACTTGGCGGTATAGCTCTGCACCACCGCCACCTTTTTCCCGTCAATCTCCAGATAGATGTCGCTGCTGGTGGGAAATCCCGCGACTTTCATGGCGTTCCTCCTCTCTGATTATGCAGGGTGTGCCGTCCCGGCCCCTGTGGGGCGCGACGACCCCGGCGCGCCCGCCTTAAACCGTGATGTGTGCGCTCAGCCAGATCTGGTTGAGGCCGTGGGCCACGGTGAAGGCGAAGTCCACCAGGCACACGGTGGGGTTCTCGGTGTCCGCCGTCACGGTGACGTTCTCGTACCCGGTGATGATCTCCCGGGCCAGCTTGTTCTCCAGCTCCACCACCACCTGGGAGCGGATGGCCCCCCGGCTCTGCTCGGTGTTCTTGGCCCGGCGGAACCGGGCCTTGAGGGCGTTGCGCACGGTGGGGATCACGTCGTCCACGATGCGGATGGTGGTCAGCTCCCGCCAGGTGGCGTCGGCGGCCTCGCCGGTCTTGGTGCGGGTGGTGACCCCGCACCACGCTGACCACCCCGGCCACGCCTCCACGGGGTGACGCCGCCCCGCACCAGGGTGTCGATCTCGGTGTCGCTGCTGGGCCTGGAGGGCGCCCACCCCTTGAGCTCCGCGCCCCAGGGGACGGCGGGTCGCTCGGCGGCGATGGCCCCGCCACCGCCGCGGCCACGGCGGCGCCTGCGTCGCCCCCCAGTGGGGCCACCAGCACCATCCGCTCGCTGTTGAGGCTCTGTGCCTGGGTGACCAGGTTGCTCACCGTCTCCGCCGTCTTGCCCCGCACCACGGCGATGCGCTCCCGCCGGTTGGCGGAGGCGGTGTTGATGCTGTCCCGCAGGGCCTGCTGGACGGTGAGGGTGTCGCTGTCGCACACCACCACCGCGATGTCCTCCTCCGCCTCCAGCAGGGCGAAGGCGTCCTCATAACTCTCCGCATCCGCCACCGGCACCGCCTTCACCTGGGCCGCGCCGTTGAGGAACAGCAGCCGCACCAGCTCGGTGATGGCCGCCTCCCCGAAGGCGGTCGCCGCGTCCTCGTAGCGGCTGAAGGTGTACAGGCCCTCCACCTCCTCGTCGCCGTCGTACAGGGCGGCCAGGCCCACGTTCTGCCCGCCGCCGGTGCTGCTGATCACGGTGGAGGCGTCGTACTGGGAGTACACCCCCGGCCGCTCATGATTTGTGATACTCAAACCTCGACCTCTCCTCTCACAATAAAGTCCAGGAACGTGCCGCCCTCGCTGGCCACGGCGTAGAGGAAGCCCCGGCACACCGCCGTCACTGGCCGGTGGAAGAGCCCCGCCTCCCGGTCAAACTCGGTCTCCCCGCAGGAGAGCTCCTGGAGCACCAGCCCGGTGGGCCCGTCCCACTGGAGTGCCTCGGCCAGCCTGTCATAGGCCGCCTGGATCCCCGCCGCGCCGCAGCCCTGGGGGGCGTAGAGATCCAGCCCCAGGGTGAGGGTGATCCTCCGGCCGTACAGCTCCTGCCACTGGCCGGTGGCCTCGTCATACCGCTCCCCCAGGTAGTCCCGGAAGCCCTCCGGCCCGCCCTGGCAGGCCCGGACGGAGACCGCAGCCACAGCGCCGTCCCGCCGTGTCCGGCCGCTGTCGGGGTAGGCGCACACCGCCTCCACCCCGTTCCGGTTGAGGAACTCCGCCATCCGCTCCCGCACCGTCTGAAAATCCAAGCGTCTCACTCTCCTTTCTCCCGGCGCGTCCCGCTGTCACGCCGTCTCCCCGGGGCCGTCCTCCGGCTCCGGATCCCGCACCGCCAGCAGGGCCCACCAATAGATGGTGTCCTCCCCCAGGCAGACGGGCTGGGCGGCGCGCACTTCAAATTGGGTGTTGTTCCACGCCACATAGCCGTCCCCCAGGCCGTCCAGGCTCACCTCCGACGGCCCCAGGTAGAGCCACTGATCCCGCCGCACCGTTCCCAGGGGGGTGGGCAGGCTCTGGAACCAGTCCTCCCGGGTCTCCAGGGCGGGCTGGAGGAAGGCCCGGCAGAGGGTCTCCGCTCCGTCCCGCACCACGGCCACCCGCTGGCCGTATTTGTCCAGGATCCGTCCCCAGGCCCCGGTCATCCCTCCACCCCCTGGAAGGCGAAGCCCCGGTCGGCCAGATAGGGCCCCAGCACCGTCTCGGCCTGGAGGCGGAGGGCGGCGGAGCGCTCCGCGGCGTCCGCCCCGCCCCCCTCCTGGATGGTAAGGCTGCCGGCGGTGAACCGCTCCACCCCGGCACTCTCCCCGGCGGTCAGGCCGGCCAGGGCCATCCAGGCGCAGGCCAGCACGAAGGCGCTTCCGCAGTCCTCCGGGGACACCCCGGGCCGCAGGCGGCGGGTCAGTTCGGTCTCCGCCGCCTGGCACAGGGCCTCCAGGGCGGTCTCCTGTCCTGCCGTCACATGGCCCAGGGCCTTGGCCATGGCCATGATCTTCTCCGTCATTTTACCTTCAGCACCTTGGCCGCGTCGGTGAACAGCTTGGCAAAGCCGGAGATGCTGGTGATGGCGGCCCGCTCCAGCTGCCGGTCGATGAGCTTGTCGTACTCCACCAGCACGTCGGAGCCCTGCACCATCTCCAGGGCGTACCGCTTGTCCAGGCCGATCATGGTGCCGCTGGCCAGGGCGGAGGTGCGCAGCAGGGTGGCGCCCAGGGGGGTGGCCAGCTTGCCGGTGCCCTGGAAGTTGAGGCCGGTGAGGGGGTTCTGGAACTCCTCCATCTTGAGCAGGGTGAGCATCTCATCCCCGCTGACCAGGAGTGTGTTCATCTCATAGGGGTCAAACTGGCTCCAGAAGTCCACCAGCTCGTCGTAGGTCAGCTTGCCGACGGTGCCGCCGATGGGGTCGGTGCCCACGGTAAAGCTCTGGGCGGGGTTGCCGTTGCCGTCCCCGTTGAGCAGCACGTCGATGGCGTCCTCCAGGTGCATCCGGTTGATGTGGGCGCCGATCTGCCGCAGGGTGACGGAGAACAGATCCAGCTTCTGGTAGCGGATGGCCTCGTAGGGGGCCACCAGCATCCGTCCCCGCTTGTAGAGCTTCACCAGGTTCTCCTGGCTCTTCACCTGGGTCTGGGGGATGGAGGCCCCCTCCTCCACCCGGCGCAGGGCCTTCTGCTCCTCGTCGGGCACCGACGCGATGGAGCGGTAGTCCATGCCGTCGAACTGGGTGACGGCGGCGGTGATGTGGGGGATCAGGTTGGCCTCCTCCATACCCTGCCGCACGGAGCGGGCGATGTACTCGGGGAAGAGCACGGCGGACTGGCTAGTGGCGAAGAACTTCTCCACCGCGTCGCTGCCCGCGCCCTTCACCTTGATGTCGAACCGCTTGAGCTGCCGCTGATAGGCGTCCAGCCCCTCCAGGGCGGTGCCCTTGTACTGCTCGGAGGGATCCTCCCGTTCCAGCACCTGGGTGAAGGAGCGCCCCGCCTCGTTGTACATGCCCTTTTCCAGTCTCAGATTGTCAAAGCGATAACCCATATCCACATTCCTCCCTTTCTTACAGCCGCACCACGGCGCCGTCGCTGTCCACCGAGATGACCAGATAGTCCCCGCCGGTGGCCGGGCTGGCGCTGTCCTTTTTGACGCCGCCGGTGCCGTCGGCCAGAAGCTTGTTCCAGCCCACCGCCACCCCTTCGGCGGCGGCCACCTTCACCAACCCGGCCACCTGGACGGCGGCGTAGCCGTCCTCGGCGGTGAGGGCCACGCCGCAGAAGCGTTCGCCGTCGCCGCACTTGTCCACGGCCCCGTTGCCGGAGGCCTTGACCACCTGGCCCGCCTTCACGTCCGCGCCGCAGGTAAAGGTGGCCACCACCTCGCCAATGCCGTCAAAGGAAATCTTGCTCATACTCCCGTCCCCTTTCTGTTCAGATCAAAAATGCCCCGTCTCTCTGCTCCGTCCCGCTCTGTGCTTCGCCGTAGGTCAGCTGGGTCTCCGCCGGGAACCTCCGGTCGGCCTGCTTCTCCAGGGCCTTCCGCAGGGCGGTCAGCTCGGGGTATTCCAGCCTGGCCGCGATGGCCTTGAGGGTGCCGTGCTCCAGCTCCAGCCCGGCCAGGCCGCCCAGCCGCACCACGTCGCTCCGCAGGCCCTCCAAGTACTTCCGCCCCAGGGCCGCCTCCTGCTCCAGCCTCCAGTGCTTCATCACCCCCGCGTTTTTCTGGGCGGGCACCGCCACGAACGACCACTCGTAGGCGTCGGTGGCGCCCACCAGGTCGGCCCAGCACTGCTGACCGCCGTACTCCTCCCCCTTCTCATGGGGGCAGGTGTGGATGTCCTGGCCGCAGATGGAGCAAACCGCCCGCTCCACGGCGCAGCCCACACTGACCTCTTTCTTGATGCCGCCCTCGATCTCGGCGATGAGCTCCCGGTTGCCCTCGGTGCGCAGCAGGTAGGCGTACCCCTTTAGGTAGCAGTAGGGCTCCCCCGCCCCGGTAAGCCGCGCCTCCCGCACCACCTCGGTGCGGTAGATACGGGCGGTCTGCTCCCTGGCGCTCCACTGGTGGTCGAACAGGCCGCTCTTGCCCGCAAAGAGGGGGGCCAGCTCCTCCAGGGTGGCCGCCGGGAACCGTTCCCAGTCCCGATCCACCTCGTTGTCGCACAGCTTCACCGCGAAGGCGTACACCTCCTCCGCTTTCAGCTCCCTCCGGCTCCAGGCGTTGATCTGGGCCAGCTCCTGGGGATTGAGCTCCAGGGCGCCGTCCACGCCCGCGTCCTTGCTGATGATCATCCCATCGCTCCCTTCCCTCTGCTCTCGTTTTGCTATGTGTGATCCATTCTTGACCATGTAGGGCGGGGGCTCGCCCCCGCCGTTCACGATCCCGCAGGGGCGGATATCATCCGCCCGCCGTCTCCAGCCCGGCTTTCTGTTTTCTCTCCCTCTCCTCGTTCTCCAGCCTGGCCGCCAGGGCCTGCTCCCGGTAAAGCTCTGCCCGGGCTTCCTCCACCTCGTCGTCGCAAGCTCCATATCCCTCGTCCCGCCGCATGCGGCGGGACTCGATCATTCCGCTGCTCCGCCTCTCCCCAGGAAAGCGCTTCGCGCTTCCCCGGGGGCCCCGATCTGGTCTCGGCTGCCCGGGCCGGCTTCTTTTAGGCTTTCTTGTTTTCCCGGGCCAGCCGCAGATCCTCCGCCTGCTCCCGGTACAGCTCCGCCCGGGCCTCCTCCACCAGATCCTGGAGGTTGATGTCCGCCCAGTCCACGGCAACCCGGCGGTCATAGCCGTGGAGGGTCAGCCACAGCTCACAGATGCGCTCCACCACCGGCTCCAGCCCCCGCCGGATGGCGGTGATCTCGCTGGTCATCATGTCGGCCTGCTGGGTGCTCATCCGCTCGGTGGAGGACCAGCTGAGGCCCAGCAGAAAGGGCGGGATCCCCGTCCGTGCGATGAGCTGCTCCAGGATCTGCCGCACGGGCACCTCGCTGTCCAGAATCTGATTGTCCGCCCCGATGACCTTGATGTCCACGTCGCCCACGGCCACGAAGTCCCGGACGGAGCCGTCCTTGCCCGCCTGCATGGCGGCAGACCACTCCTTTGCGATCTGGCGGCTGCGCTCCTGGGCCATGGACTGATCCAGGGGGCTGTCGCCGGGCTTGTACACCACGGCGAAGCGCACGTTGCCCATCCGCTCCCAGTTCATGCCCACCGCCTGGTAGATTTTCAGCAGGATCTCCGTCAGGAAGGGCATGGAGCGCAGCAGGCTCACCCCGTAGGGGCTGCCCACCTCGGGCTGAAACGGGGTGAAGAGGAGCAGCTCCTGCCGGGGCAGCTCCCGCAGACCGCCGACGGCGTCCCGCCCCCAGATGGCAAACTCCAGGGGGGAGTCCCCCTCCCGGATCTCGATGTCCGCCGGGTTGCCGCACAGCAGGGCGGCGATGTCCCGCCCCCGGCGGTCGGGGACGATCTCCCCCACGGCCCGGCCGCAGGTGAGCATGGAGTCCAGGTAGCAGTCCAGGAAGGACTGGATCCCCCGCTGTCCCCTTCCGGTGTTCACGTGCTGGAGGAACCAGTCCAGCCCCTCCTGGGCACTTTTGTCCCGGCAGAGCACCTGTACGCCGCCGGCCAGCCGCACCAGCTTGCGCAGGGCGGCGTCCACGATGGGCACCGCCTCCCGGATGCTCCGGTAGAGGGCGATCTCCCCGTTTCTCAGGGGGACGTAACCGTCCAGCACGCCGAAGGGGTGCCGTCCCCCCTCCCGGAGCTGTACCGCCGTCCCGGCCCCCACGTCCTTTTTCTTTCCTAACACACCCATGCCCTTCCTCCCGTCTCGCTTGTCTAAAACCGTCCCCGCTCCACGCACAGGCCGCCGAAGTATCCCCGCTCCCCCGCCGCCACGGTGGCGGCGAAGTAGCGAATGTCGTCCATGGCGTGGTCGTGGACTTTTTTCACTCGGTCGCCCACGGCCTTTTCGTCCCAGCAGTAGAGGGAGAACTCCCGGATGGCGTCCCTGCATCCCTCGCAGATGACCAGCTTCCCCGCCTTGAGCAGCCCGGCGGTGGTGCGGATGCCGGCCAGCACGTCGTTGTCGGCCTTCTCCACCCGCCAGCCCCTCCGGCGGAGCACCTCGATGAAGCTGGCCGCCGACGGGTCGGCCACGATCTTCCAGATAGGCCGTCCCCCGGCCAGCTGCTCCAGGGCGTCGGCGTACTCCCCGTCGGTCTTCTGTGCCCGCTCCGCCCGTGAGTCATAGTAGTACTCCTTCACCCGGTACCACACCCCGTTTTGCAGGCCCCACAGCCCCAGGGACGTGGGGTTGACGGTGCCGTAGTCGCAGGAGATACACCACCGCTCCATCTCTCCCCCAGGGGCGGGCCGCACCATGGACTCGTCGAAGAAGTCGTACACCCGCCCCTCGGCGGCCACCCACTCCCCCATCACGAACCGCCGGTAGAAGGTACCGCTGAAGCTGCGGGCGTACCGCTCCCGCACCTGGGGGGTGAGGGCGGGGTTGTCCGCCATGGTGAAGTGGAGATAGAGGGCCCGCCGCTCCTCCGCCTTCTGAATCCACTCCTTATAAAACCAGTGCTCCGGGCTCTCCGGGTTGCAGGAGAACCACAGCCGGCTTCCCGGCACCGAGCACCGGGCGCAGGCCTGCTCCACGAAGGAGCGGGGCATGAGGGCCGCCTCGTCCAGCAGCACTCCGGCCAGGGTCACCCCCTGGATCAGGGCCGCGCTGCCCTCGTCCTTGCCGCCAAAAATATAAAACGTGTTCTCCCTTCCGCCGAACCGCACCCGCAGCCGGCCCCGGGACACCCGCTCCTCCCACTGAAACCCCAGCTCCCCCAGGGCGGGCAGCACCTCGTCCAGCAGATTCCGCCGCAGGGCGGAAGCGGTCTTGCCGCACAGGCCAAAAACGGCCCCGTCAAAGCACCCCATGGCCCAGAGGAAAAAGGACAGCCCCATGCACATGGTCTTGCCGCTGCGCACCGCCCCGTCGCAGATCACGGCCTCCAGCCCTCTGGTCTCCGGCGCCAGCCACCAGGTGAGCACCCGCCTCTGCTGCCGGGAAAATGTCTCAAACCGCATCGGCGCTCTCCTTCAGCGCCTGAAAGAAAGCCTCCGCCTTGTCCTCCCGTCCTCCGGACAGCTCCACCAGCCGTTCCAGCACCGCCGCCCGATCCACCAGCTTGAGTTCCACCGCGCCGTTTCCGCTGCGCTTGAACTCCTTCAGTGCTCCCAACTCCAGCCCGTCAATCTTCTCCAGCTGTCCCTCATTCAGGAAGGCCAGCTTCACCGCGTCGTTGACCCTGCACTGTGCCAGCCGTTCCATCCGGTGGAGCAGCCTTGTCCGCTCGTTTCTCACGCGCTTCCCTCCTCACCCCTGGTTCCCGGAAGCAAAAAGTGAACCATCCGCGTACACTTAAGCGCCGGCTTTTTCAAAATTTATTTCTATGTCTACCAAATGTCTACCAATTTAATCCCGCAATCCATTGGCGCGCAGCGGTTTCCCGCTGCGCGCCCTTTCTTTTGCCGTCTCGTGTCTACCAAATGTCTACCACGGGAACTTCCAAGCTGCAAATCAGGCTAAAAACACCCGCATACCGCAGGATTTACTTACTTCTAGTCTGATGTAAGGGTCGTCATACGCCTCTGATTTCCCTATTTTACCGGATATTGGTGGAATATGGCAATCTGAGCCTCAAATTTTAGAAGGAGGAAAATCCAAGATGAGAAACCTCAAACGGGCTCTCAGCCTGCTTCTGGCCGCCGCCATGCTGATCGGCATGATGGTCGTCGGCGCTTCCGCTGTGAGCTACAACGATTTCTCCGACCGCGGAGAGATCGTGAACAAGGATGCGGTTTCCATGCTCACCACGCTGGAGATCATCGAGGGCAAGCCCGATGGTTCCTATGCGCCCGGCGAGAATGTAGACCGCGCTCAGATGGCGAAGATGATCTCCGTCATGCTGAGCAACAACCAGAACTGTGACGATCTGTACATGAACGTCAACAGCGGCCTGACTGACATCAGCGCCAACTGGGCCAAGGGCTACATCAACTACTGCTACACCCTTGGCGTCATTGCCGGCCGCGGCAATGGCACCTTCGACCCCTCCGCCAACGTGACCGCCGTGGAGGCCGCCAAGATGCTGCTGACCGCGCTGGGCTACGAGGCTGAGATCGAGGGCCTGGTGGGCGATGACTGGGCGCTGAACACCGCCGCCCTGGCCCACGAGCTGGGCATCTTCCGCAACTTCGACAAGGACGTGAGCGCTCCTCTGAACCGCGACGACGCGGCTCTGCTGATCTACAACGCCATGGACGTGGAGATGATCGAGCAGTATCAGAACGGCTATGCGCTGTCCTATGCCGACCACCGCACCATCCTGAGCTACGTGTTCGGCGTGATCCGCGTCGAGGGCGTGGTTGTGGCCAACGAGTGGGCTCAGCTGCAGCAGACCGACTCTGACGAGGCTCTGCGCGAGGGCCGCACCACCCTGGCCAACGTGGTTTGGTATGACTCCACCACCTCCAACACCCGCGTGGAGGAGGGCGTGAAGGAGACCGAGCCCGTGACCTTCAATGTGACCACCCCTGTTGAGTACATGGGCAAGGCTGTCACCATGTACGTGGAGAAGACCACCATCCTGGCCAACTCCAAGGTGCTGGGCGTGGCCACTGACGACGAGGCCAACGTCATCAACTTCACCGCCGCCACCGAGGATACCGTGAAGGACTACCTGAAGGGCACCGGCGTGGCCGTGAACGAGGACACCGAGTACTACGTCAACTACGGCTACATGGCCGACGCCGACGACGCCATTGACTGGGTCAACGACTACCTCTATGGCTACAAGGGCAGCGACTTCACCCTGAACGGCGTGGAGGTGCAGGTCATCGACAACGACGATGACGGCATCGCCGAGTACGTGCTGTACCTGCAGGAGACCCTGTCCGAGGTGCAGCGCTACAACGAGAGCAAGGAGACCCTGACCTTCTTCGCTCCCGACCGCGACAGCAAGGAGAAGCTCAACGGCAAGACCGCGAGCACCACCATCGACACCGCCGACATGGTCAGCGTGAAGAAGGTCTCCCTGGAGGGTGTGACCACCACCGAGAACCTGTCCCTGGAGACTGAGGATCTGATCCTCTACGTCCAGTACGGCGGCCGCACCTATGTTGCCAATCCCCAGATCGTGACCGGCAACATGACCCGCATCGACCGCGACCGTGAGGACGAGCTGTTCATCACCATTGACGACGGCGACAACTACTACCAGTCCTTCATCCTGGACGTGGCCTCCATCGTGGACGTGGATGTGGAGAACTTCGACATCGACAACAAGGACGTGCGCGACGACGCGCCCGGCTTTGACGTCC
Organism: Flavonifractor sp. An10; assembly: GCF_002161215.1. Lineage (GTDB taxonomy): Bacteria > Bacillota > Clostridia > Oscillospirales > Oscillospiraceae > Flavonifractor > Flavonifractor avistercoris. The sequence goes on along the minus strand of NZ_NFMB01000004.1, from coordinate 452,361 downwards.
GCTATGACTTCATCCTGGACTCCCATGGCTACATCGTGGCCTATCGTCCCGCCGAGGAGGTCGTGACCAACTACGCCCTGGTTCTGGACTCCGCCTGGACCCAGAACGCCCTGGACCGCTCCGGCCAGATCAAGATCCTGATGGCCGACGGCACCGAGAAGCAGTTCAACCTCAACTGGGACGACTCCGCCGACGCCTTCACCAGCATCGACAACATCCGCGGCGCTCTGCCTGCTTCTGTTGACACCGATGACGAGAAGCTGGAGTACTACCTGGGCTCCCGCGACGTGGTGCAGGATGGCTCCGGCGACAAGATCAACGATAAGCAGGATACCTACGCCACCGGCCTCGCCGCCGGCTCCATCATCACCTACAGCCTGAACGAGGCCGGCGACGAGCTGACCATCGAGTCCGTGCTGCAGGGCAACACCTTCGAGACCAATCCCACCAGCTCCATCGAGATCGACCAGACCCACAACCCCGACGAGACCGCCGGTGTGGCCGATAACGGCGATGTGATCTTCATGGACGGTGTGGATGACAACAACACCACCAACAACCTGCAGTACTACGCCACCAACGGCTATGACAACGGCTACGGCAACATCCGCGTGACCGGTACCTATGAGGACGAGAAGGGCAACTGGCACGACGATACCCGCAGCTACGCCGTTGACCTGAACACCGTGGCCTTCTACTGGTACAAGGACGGCGAGGACTACGTCTATGGCGTGGCCACCGGCTGGAACAACATGAGCGACGTGGACGCCGGCACCGACGTGCAGGTGATCCCCGCCCTGGAGAAGACCACCAACGGCGAGTATCAGGCCTCCAACCTGGCCGCTGTCATCCTGTTCGAGGCCGAGCCCAACACCGTGGCCGCCAACTACATGCTGGTCCTGTCCGCCAACGCCGTGGGCAAGGATAAGCTGGAGCTGAACGTTGTCTTTGAGGACGGCACCGCCGCCACCATCGACATCGACGACAAGGGCGACTTCGACGACGAGGACGACACCCACTACATGCGCGCCTGGACCTACAGCGAGAACGCCGACGGCACCTATGACATCGGCTCCATGTGGACCCGCGCCAACGGCTATGCCGACCTGCTCATCAACGGCACCATCGAGCTCAACGGCTACCGCCACATCGCCCTGCCCGCCGACGCCAACGTCTGGGACGTGACCGAGGTTGACCGCGGCGGCGACGACGTGCCCACCGGCGTGTTCCAGCGCAACATCAACGTGAACGCCGTGGTCATCGTGTCCGAGGGCCAGGTGCGCACCGCCTGGATCTGGGATCTGGATCCCAACGACATCACCGGCACCGGCTGGAACTTCAACTGGGATCTGACCAACTACGAGCGTGTGTACCCCTACATGGGCACCTGGAGCCAGTGGCAGATCCAGAGCTACCTGGTGGACGAGACCAACGTCATGGTCGTGGGCGACCTGACCCTGACCAATGATCTGGTGATCCCCGAGGACGTGATCCTCCAGGTGGAGGGCGACCTGCACGAGAACGGCTATGACGTCTCCGGCCTGGGCACCCTGCGCGTCCGCGGCGACTACTATGTCGGCGACGGCATCGGCGCTGAGAACCCGGGCGACGGCATCATCGCCACCGATACCCAGGTGGGCGGCGACCTGCTGCTGACCGAGAGCACCGAGATCAACGCCCGCGTGGGCGTGCTGGGCAGCGTCGTGGGCAACGGCGGCGACACTTCCTACAACGGCGTCGCCACCGATCCTGACAACCGCTACTTTGATCTGGACGTCAATGACTACCTGTATGCCGGCGAGGACATCATTGTTGCCTACCTGACCGTCAACGGCCACGCCGAGGCGGATGACGTCTATGCCTACGGCATTAAGGTCACCAGCAAGGACACCCTGATCGCCCGTGGCAGCATCTGCCTGTACGACAACACTTATAACAGCACTAACGGTTATCTCACTGTCGGCGACGGCACCGCCGCTGGCGCCGGCTCCGTGGTGGTGGGCGACATGCTGATCGACCCCGTCACCGGCGACACCGCTAACGTTACCGTTAACGCCGACAGCACCCTGACCATGAACGTGGGCGCCGACATGGATATCGACGGCACCCTGACCGTGAACACCAAGGGCAAGGTCACCTATGAGGCCGACGGCGCTATCCACTACCTGAAGGCTGGCTCCGTTGTCATTGACGGCGAGGTCTATGTCCCCGGCACCATCGAGGCTGGCTCCGTGGCGCTGAACAACGGCGGCAAGCTGTCCGTCATCACCAAGCCCGACAGCATCACCATCGCGAATGGCGGCGAGCTGGTCTACCTGGACGACGAGGGCCTGGAGGAGCAGCCCGGCACCGACGTTCCCACCAACACCCTGCTGACCAACCTGACCATTAAGGGCGAGAAGGTCACTCTGAGCGGCAACGGCGGCTATGTGACCCTGCCTTACGACAAGTGGACTAACACCACTGATGACGTGGTCAAGACCACCACCAGCGGCGTTACCGTCAAGGCCTATGCCGCCAGCGATAGCGATACCCCGCTGGATAAGAAAGACGCCCTGGATAAGGACACCACCGCCCTGTACGTCCAGGCCACCAAGGGCCTCGTCTCCGAGGAGTACGTCATCACCGTGAAGCTGACCGCCGGCCAGACCGACAGCGAGCTGACCTCTCTGACCGTCAAGGGCGTCAAGGTTGACCTGAGCAAGGCTACCGGTGAGGGCACTGAGGAGGATCCTTATGTGCTCACCGTCAGCGACATCACCGCTGAGCAGAACAGCACTGCAACCCTGATGGAGATTGGTCTTCCTTCTGGAGCCACAAAGGCTGTGAAGAACGGCAGCAATCAGGATGTGGCAGACAGTACCCTGGCTGGCTCTCCTGCTGTCAAGTCCGGCTGGAACTGGACTATCACCGTGACCTCTCAGGATAAACAGTCCGTCACCTATTATAAGGTTATCATCGGATCTGATGTTGAGGCTGAGTGGACTGCCACTGTGGGTTCCATTACTGTTGTCAATGAGAAGGGAACTGCCAAGGACGGTGCCACTGTCAGCGGCGTTGAGGCTGAGCTGATCTTTGATAACACCAAGGATCTGACCTTTACTGTTACCGCCAAGGATCACTTCCAGATCAAGGAGGTCAAGTATCTTGTCGACAGCGATGCGTCTCAGTACAGCAGCTACACCGTGATTGAGGATGCAACCGGAAGCTCTTACACTATCCCGGCTACTGCTCTTAAGGATGCTTCTGCTACCGATAAGCTGAACATTCGCGTTGTGGTGACCGAGGATCCCAAGGTTATTTTCAGCACCACCAAGCCCTGCTATGTGAACGACAAGCAGGTGACTGAGGCTTATGCCGAAAATGGTACTCTGACCTTCGCTACTTCTGTTGAGATCGAGGCGGAAGGTGCCGAGGTGCAGAAAGGTGAGGTCGACGGCGCTGGCCGCACCACCTACACTTTGACTGGCATTACCAAAGATGTGACTGTCTCCGACTATACCGCCGCTGGCGGCCGCTGATCCGGTCTCACGCGCATCTATCCCAAGCACACGAAAACCCCCGGGCCCTGCCCGGGGGTTTTCCCTTTTCTCACACGATGGCCAGATAGGTGTAGGCCATGCCGCTCTCGTTCATGGTGGCGTCGTCGGTGCGGAAGCCGTTGGAGGTGACGGTGATGGTGCGCACCGCCCCGCCGCCTTTCAGGGCCGTATCGCTGTTGTTGTCCCAGGACAGGATAACGGCCTTTGGGCTGGCCCCCACGGAGATGGAGCGGGTCTCGGCCCCGTTGCCCGTGTAGCTGCCCAGAATGGCCCGGGCCCGGCCGCTGGCGGTGGACTGGGCGGCGGCCACGCTGGACTGCAGGGCGGCCAGGTTGGACTGTGCGGCCTTGTTTGCCTCCAGTCCCGCCAGCGCCGCGTCGATCTTCTGAAAATCCGTGTTGAAGTCCGTGCGGAGGAAGTCGTCCTCCGGCACCCACTGGTGCAGCTGATAATTGCTCGTATATGTTGCCATAAACATCCCTCCCGTCGTGACAGCCGGGAGGGATGTTCACAGCACTGGGAGACGCGGCGGGGGCAGGCCCCTGTCCGGCTGCCCGTGCGATATAGATACAGACATAAAATATATTATGTCTTGTACTACAATATCTGGAAGGATTATGCTATAATTACTACTAACTAGCAAATCCCGACATTTGGCGGCTGGCAGAACGTCCAGGCCGGAACAGGCTGCGGCGCTCTGACAAAAATGAGCTGAGGGGAATTTGTATGGATAGAGAAACTCCTGAAATGTCATCGGCGGACAGCCTCCAGCATCGGTTGGAGGAGCTGCAGCGGCGCGCCGCCAGGGACGCGCTGTCCGGCCTGATGAATCGAGGGACACTGGAGCGGCGCATCAGGGAACGGCTGGCGCGCATGACGCCGGAGGACGCCTGCGCGCTGTTCATCGTGGATTTGGACAACTTCAAGCAGGTCAATGACACGCTGGGGCACCGCGCGGGAGACCAGGCCATCCGGCAGTCCGCGAGGATCCTGTCCCGGCTCTTCCGGGCCGGCGACATTGTGGGCCGCCTGGGCGGAGATGAGTTTGCCGTGTTCCTGTGCGGCCAGGTATCTGAGAAGTCGGTCAGAGACAAGGCGGCGGCCATCTGCGAAAACCTGCACCTCGCCCTGGGCGACCATGAGATTGTGAATGTTACCGCCAGCGTGGGCGTCCACCTGGCCGGGGAGGGGCAGGCGTTTGAGGGCCTGTACCAGGCGGCTGACCTGGCCCTTTACAAGGCCAAGAAGGCCGGAAAACACAGATTCTGCCTGAAAGGGAAGGACGGCTATCAGGAGGCGCAGCCCGACAGCTTCCGCCCGGTCAGCACCATAACCCTCAGCAGCCTGCTGGAGAAGATGGAGAGCGGTGTGGCGCTGCTGGAGATGGGGGAGCGCCCCCAGGTGATCTACGTCAGCCCCAGCTTGTGCAGAATCGTCGGGGCCAATCCGGATACCTGTCCGATGCCCAGGCCGCTGGCCGAGCTGCTCCATCCTGACGATCTGAATCCTCTCCTGAATGCGCTGCGGGACGGGCTGCGCCGGGGGGAGAGCGTGGAGCAGACATGCCGCGTCCGTGCCGGGGACAGGCAGGGCTGGCGCTGGTGGCAGATCCGCGCCGCGCAGACCGAGTACGACGGCGGCGTCCCGGTGATGCTCCTCACCACGATGGACGTCTCCGGGTTCAAAGAGGTGCAGCAGCGGCAGAAGGAGGAGATCCAGCGGCTCTGGGCCGCGTTCGAACAGACGCCCATGCAGCTCTGGGAGGTGGATCTCCGCACCGGCAGGTTCCGCTCCTTTGGCGGGGAGGCAGGGAGCCTCCGCCCGGGAGAGGAGGAGATCCCATTCCCCGAGGGCCTGATTGCGGGCGGCTGGGTGCACCCGGACTCCGTCCCCAGGTTCCGGGCCTTTGCCCGGGAGCTGCTTGGCGGGTGCGCCCGGGGCCACGGGAATTTTTCTGTCCGCAGCAGGGGCCGTGAACATTACGGCTGGATTTCCGCCTCATACCGGATGCTGACGGACGATGTGGGCCGGCCGGCCAGGGCGGTCGGGGTAATGGAAGCGCTTCCCCAGGGCTCCCGCGGCCCGGGCATGTGGGCGCCGGGCCGGCACCGGCTGCCGGAACGGCTGATGGCCGACCTGATCATGGGGATGCGCGCCAACCTGGAGCTGGACACGGTGGAAATGCTGTGGGCAGAGGGCGGAGAGCTGAGCGCCAGGGCGCGGGAGACCCCGTGCTCCCGGATCCTGGAGCTGGAGAGGCAGAAGATCTTCCGGAAGGAGGAGCAGAAACGGCTGGAGCCATACTTCGACCGGGAGCAGCTTCTGGCGCAGTTCCGGGCCGGAAAACGCTGGCTGTGTGCGGAATACCGGCGGGTGGACAGCGCCGGCAGCATCCGCTGGGTGCGGTTTGTGCTGCATCTGACGGAAGACCCTGCTTCCCGTCAGATCTCTCTCCTGGCCTGCCAGATCTGTCTGGATGCCGGCCGCAGCCTGGAGCGGGCCATCCGCGCAGGGGCGCGGCGGGACGAGGTCAGCCAGCTGTTCAGCCGGGACACGGTTCAGCAAATCGCGGAGGAGCTGTTCGGGGAGCGGGGGGATGGCAGCCGGGCGGTGGCCATCCTCCGGATCCACGGCCTGCCGGCGGCCCCGGCGGACGGCCTGAGTGCGGAACAGATGCGCCGCGAAATCGCGGCAGGGCTCTCCCTGGTGATGGGCGGCAGCTGCGTCCTGGGGCAGTACAGCCCCGTGCAGACCGTGCTGGTTTTCCCTGCGGCGGCAGACCGGGAAGCGCTCCGCCGCCAGGTGGAGGAGGGGCTTGGCCTCCTCCGGCAGATGCTGCTCCCTGAGCCCGTGTACAGCGGTCTCCGCTTTATCGTGGGGATCTCCATGCTGCCCGCCCACGCGGCAGAATACCATGCCATGCTGGCGCAGGCGGTTCTGGCCAGCTCCCTGCGGACGGACACTGCGGCGGATGCAGTGCTCTTCGCCCAGGAGAGCGGCAGCCAAAGCTGGGCGCAGCTTCTGCCCACCGGGGAGCAGGATCAGGTTCTGGTTCGCTCCGCGGAGATGGAGCGCCCTCTGTCCATCCAGGAAAAGGATGTGGCGTTCGACTGCATGTCCGCCATGCTCGCCGCCCGGACGCTGGACGCATCGCTGTCCGGTGTGCTGAGAACCATCGGAACCTATTACAGGGCCGACCGGGTATACACCCTGCTCCTGGCAGAAAACCGCCGCGCGGTGATCATGACATTCGAGTGGACCGGCCCCGGCAAGCACAGCATCCAGCTGGCAGTCTCCGGAATGAACCTGGCCCGGTTTCCTCTGCTGGAGCGGTGCATGGCCGAGCGGGCGCCGGTGTTCCTCGCCCGGGCGGAGCAAGCCGTCCCGGAAGCGGGGGGCGCAGCGGGGACGGCCTGGCATTTCACGGCCTTTCCGCTGATCCGGAAGCAGGAGGTGGAGGGCTTCCTCTGTATCGAAAACGCCCGGGAGCACCCGGAGGACGCCGCCCTGTTCAGCACCCTGATCCCGTACATGCTGCAGGAGCGGGAGCGGTTCCGCGCGGAGAGCGATGCGGCCGGGACTGTGCAGCACCTGATGGGACTCCCGGACTGGCAGGCCTACGCCAGGGCGGAGCAGACTCTCACCTCCGAGCACTTCAGCTCCCTGGGCGCGGTGTGCCTGGACATCCCCGGCGGCAGGCGCGGCTTTGAAAAAGGAAGCAGAATCCTGTGGTATGTGGCCAAAACGCTGACAGACCTGTTCGGCGCCTCCCTGCTGTTCCGGATCTGGGAAACGGAATTCGTGGCCTTCCTCCCTGACACCACCCGGGAGGTATTTCTGGGGCGCTGCGGGCGCCTCCGCTCCATCCTGCAGCGGCGGTATCCCGCGCAGGTGCGCATCGGCCGCGCCTGGGCGGAGAACGTCTTTACCGCCAAGAGGCTTGTGAAGGAGGCCCGGGCCGCCATGAGGGCGGTGGCCGCCGGTGTCCAGGAGCTCTCAGAGGCCGCGGTTCTGGTCGGCAGAACGGAGCTGCGGGCCGACGAGCGTGTGACGGTATATCTGCAGCCGAAGATCGACATGCGCACAGGCATGCTGGCCGGTGCAGAGGCGCTGGTGCGCAGGGTCGCCGGAGACGGCTCCCTCATCCCTCCGTCGCAGTTTATCGAGCAGCTGGAGGAGGACGGAACCATCCGGGAGTTGGATCTTCTGGTCCTGGATCGGGCACTCGCCTGGGCAGAGCAGTGGCGGCTGGCCGGGCTGGGGACGGTTCCGGTGGCGGTCAATCTGTCCCGGGCTACCATCGTCCACCCCTCCGCCCTGGCATCTATCCTGGCGCTGCAAAGCCGCTACCCGGCCTTCCCCCCGGAGGCGCTGGAGTTGGAGATCACGGAGCGGGGAGACAGCGTCGGAACTGCAGAGCTGCAGCAGATCGTTGATGAGTTCCATGCGTGCGGCCTGCGGCTCAGTCTGGACGACTTCGGCTCCCAGTACGCCAACCTCTCCCTCTTTGCCAATGTCAGGTTCGACACCGTGAAGCTGGATCGGAGCCTCATTGCCGAGGTGGTCTCAAACCCCATCAGCCGCACGCTGGTGCAGGATATCGTCAGGATCTGCTGCACCCATGAGATGGCCTGCGTGGCAGAAGGCGTGGAGACCAGGGAGCAGGTGGAGGTGCTGCTGGAGGCCGGGTGCACCTTCGGGCAGGGCTTCTACTATGACAGGCCCATTTCCATGGAGGAATTTGAGCGGAAATACCTTTGTGCGTCCGTTTCGGCGGAGCCGGAGGGATCAAAGGAGGATCGCGTATGAGCATTGCAGAGGAAAAACGACCGAAGCCGGCTGAGAGCCCCCGCCAGACGCCGCTGGTCATCGGGATCGGCGCATCTGCAGGCGGCCTGGAGGCGCTGCAGCAGTTCTTCGACTATATGCCGCCTAACAGCGGCCTGAGCTTTGTGGTGGTGCAGCACCTGTCACCGGACTACAAAAGCCTGATGGCCGACATTTTGGGCAAGCATACCGAGATGTCCGTCTACCAGGTGAAAAACAACACCGTGATGGAGCCGGATACCGTCTATCTGATCCCGCCGAAAAAGTATATGACCATCCAGTCAGGCAGGCTGATCCTGTCCGATGCTCCCGGCACGCTCAACCACCCCATCGACGCTTTCTTTGCCTCGCTGGCGGAGGAGAAACGGGAACACTCCATCGCGGTGGTGCTCTCCGGCACCGGCTCGGACGGCACCAACGGCGTCAAGGCGGTCAAGGAGCACGGGGGTCTGGTCATCGCCCAGGATCCGGACAGCGCCAAGTTTGACGGGATGCCCCGGAGCGTCATCAGCACCGGCCTGGCCGATTTTGTCCTGTCCCCGGAGGAGATCGCGGAGGAGATCCTCAACTTCTCCAACACCCCCATCCTGCTGCGCCCCCTGCGGGGCGACAGCTCCCTCTCCGACGAGGACGCACCCTTTTCCGAGGAGGAGACCCTGTCCCACATCTACACCATTCTCAAAAATGCCAGCGGCATAGATTTTACTTATTACAAGCGTTCCACCATCCTGCGGCGCATTGAGCGGCGCATGCTGGTCACCCACACCAGCAGCCTGGGGGAGTTTGCCAGGCTCCTGGGGGACAGCCCGGAGGAGGTCGGCATTCTCACCCGGGAAATCTTCATCGGGGTTACCAATTTCTTCCGGGATCCAGCCTTCTTTGAAAAGCTCAAGTACAATGCCATCTATAAGATTGTGGAGCGGACTGGGGAGGACGAGCCGATCCGGGTATGGAGCGCCGGCTGCTCCACCGGCGAGGAGGCCTATTCCATCGCCATCCTGTTCCAGGAGGTGATGGAGGAGCTGCAGGTCAAGCGGGATGTGAAGATCTTTGCCACCGATGTGGACAGCCGCGCGCTGGAGCAGGCGGGCAGGGGTGTGTTCTCGGAAAACATCATTGACGATGTGACGCCAGAGCGTCTGGCGAAATTTTTCGTGAAGCTGGGCGACCAGTATCAGATCTCCAAGGCCATCCGCCGGATGATCGTCTTTGCAACCCACAACATGTTCTCTGACCCACCCTTCGGCAAGCTGGATCTGATCTGCTGCCGCAATGTGATGATCTATTTCCAGCCGGTGATGCGCCGGGGGCTGTTTGCCATCTTCCACCAGGCGCTGAAAAACGGGGGATTTCTGTTCCTGGGCAAGAGCGAAACGGCGGGCGAGTATGTCAGCCTGTTCAAGCCGGTCTGCTCTGCGGAAAAGATCTATGTGCACAAGGCGGAGGGCAAGGTGGAGGATTTGGCACCGCCCACCTTCAACATCCCCAACATCCAGAATCTCTCCCTGAAAAACATCCACGCGGGGCTGGGCCAGAGCGGCGAGCCTGCGGACGAGAGCCGCTATACCCACTTCCTGGAGCGGTATCTGCCTGCCTCGGTTGTCCTGCAGGAGGACGATTCCGTGCTTCACTTCTTTGGCAGCTACAGCGATTACCTGACCCTGGCGCCGGGGAAGGCCACCCTGAACTTTTTCCACATGGTATGCAAGGATCTGTCCCTGGTGGCGGCTACCGCCATCAACCGCTGCCGTACGGAGCACACCTCCATCACCTACACCGATGTTGTGGTGGACAGCCCCAGTGGACGGAAGACCATCAACCTGGTGGTGGAACCCATTCCCGGCCGGGCGGGCGAGGAGCGCGAACTGCTGGCCGTCCTCTTCCTGGAAAACCGGCCTGCCGGCGCAGGGGGTGTGGTGGAGAAGTACGATTTGGACGCTACGGCGGCCCGTCGCATCTCTGATCTGGAGCGGGAGTATCAGGAGTCACAGAATGACCTGCGCTCCACCATCCAGAGGCTGGAGGCGGTGAACGGGGAGCTGCAGGCGGCCAATGAGGAGCTGCTTACCGCCAATGAGGAGCTGCAGAGCTCTACCGAGGAACTGCAGTCCGTCAACGAGGAGCTCTATACAGTCAATACCGAGCACCAGCTCAAGCTGGACGAGCTGACCATGATGACCAACGATCTGTCCAACTTCTTGTCCTCCACGATGATCGGCATCCTCTTTGTGGACAGCAGCCTGAACATCCGTAAGTTCACAGAGTATGTAGGCCGGGAGTTCCAGCTGCTGGAGCACGATGTGGGCCGCTCCATCCAGATCTTTGCTCACAGCTTTCCGGAAGAGGCCATTGAAAACGACTGCCGGGCTGTCTTGAAGGATCTGATCTCCATTGACCGCGAGGTCACGGCCTTGAACGGCCGGCACTACACCCTGCGCATCGCCCCCTACCGCACAACGGAGAACAGCATCCGCGGACTGGTTATCACCATTATCGACAGCCTGGGTGCGCCCCTCCATACGGAGGCGGAGGCCGCTTCTGACCCGGCCAAGTGAACCGGCATCTGCCGGCTGGCCGGGCCGGAGAAGATGGAGCTGGAGCTGGCCCTGGGGACAGTGCGCCTCTATGTTCCCTCCCAGCCCTGCCGCCGGGCCAGATCCAGCATGCCGGAACAGAACTGCTCCCACGGTGCCAATGATATCAGTGACGGGTCGCCCTCGCGGATACGCATGGTGCGGCGGATCTCCTTGGGAATGACCACGCGCCCGAGATCGTCGATGCGGCGCACGATTCCAGTCGCTTTCATCTATCAAACTCCTCCTGCGGTTGTGGTTACAGCCGTTAGTATCCGCAGGTTTCCAGCCGGTATGCAGATCCGCCCGGTGGTTTCATTTGGAAAGGGAGAGGAAAAGTGACAGTTCCCGTGCTTTTGCGTTGACAGGCCGGTGCGCGGCGCATTACAATAAAAGGCACGAAAAAGGGGGAGTGACGGATGGAACTGGATGCACTGCGCTGGGCCCTGCGGGGCACGGCGGCCTACCGCCATGTGGTGGAGGAGGAGCCGCTGCGGAGGGTGCTGGCGCTTCTGGACAAGCTGGCCGCCGGGGACGGCGCCGGGGCGGCGGAGGACTATGCCGGCCTGTTTTACCTGCTGCGGGCCGAGGGCAGCACCAGCCTGGGCGCCTGGCTGGACGGACAGCTGCGGGACAGGGAGTCCCCCTACGCCGCCCTGGTGGAGCGGGGCGGGGAGGATCCCGCCCTGGCGGAGGCCGCCAGGCGGGATATCGAGACCTTTGCCGCCCTGGCGGAGCTGGGCTGCGGCCGCCTGCTGGAGGCCGTGGGAGGGGCCGCCCCGCCGGAGCTGGAGGGGATGCTGGCCCGCCTGCCCCGGTGGGAGAGCACCTGCCCCTTTAGCTTTGCGGAGCTGACGGAGTTCTACCGCACCCACGGGGCTGGGCTGTTCGCCCGGCACCGGGCCTTTCTGTGGGAGGACGGGGTGCTCTGCCCCGTGGAGGAGCCCGACTGCCCCGAGCCGGACGAGATGTTCGGCTACGAGCTCCAGCGGGATCAGGTGGAGGCCAACACCCGCGCCCTGCTGGCGGGCAGCCAGGTGAACAACGTGCTGCTCTACGGCGACTCGGGCACCGGCAAGTCAGCCACGGTGAAGAGCCTGCTGTCCCTGCCCGGCTTCGAGGCCCTGCGCCTCATCGAGGTGCAGAAGGAGGGCCTGGCCGACATGCCGAGGCTCATCCGCACCCTGGGCGGGCGGAGGCTCAAGTTCATCCTGTTCATCGACGACCTGGCCTTTGACCAGGACGACAAGACCTACTCCGCCATGAAGACCATCCTGGAGGGCGGCCTGGAGCGGCGGCCGGCCAACGTGGCCATCTACGCCACCTCCAACCGCCGCCGGCTGGTGCGGCAGACCTTCTCCGACCGGGCCGGGGACGAGGTGGATGCCAGCGAGACCATCCAGGAGAAGACCTCCCTGTCCGACCGCTTCGGCCTGCGCATCCCCTATCTGGCCCTGAACAAGGCGGAGTTCCTGGATCTGGTGGAGAGCCTGGCCGATCAGGCCGGGGTAACCATGGATCGGGAGGCCCTCCGGGCCGACGCCCTCAAGTGGGAGATGCGGCACCCGGGTCGGACGCCGAGAACAGCCAAGCAGTTTATCGCCAGCCTCAGCCTGTAACCGGCTTTCCCGCATCTCCCACGGGCGCGGGAGCGCCCCGCCGCAGTGCGGCGTCCAAGCGTTTTGCCCTGTGGGCAAAACCTTGATGGCCGGGCGGATTCACTCCGCCCGGCCAGATGAAAGAACGAAGGGCCCCCGCCGGGGCGTCACCCTCGGTGACGCCCCGGCGGGAACAGATGCGGCATCCCGGGTCGGACGCCGAGAACAGCCAAGCAGTTTATCGCCAGTCTCAGCCTGTAAAAAGGGCGCGCTGCGGAGTCCCGCAGTGCGCCCTTTTTCCCAATGGCCCTATTCCTCTATCTGCAGCAGCTTGTAGGGCGGGATATCCAGTGCCTCGGCGATCAGGAACAGTGTGTTGAGGGAGATGCCCACCGCCATGCCCGGAGCCTCCACCTGGGAGAGGAACCCGGGGCTGATCCCCGCCCGCTCGGCCAGCTGCTCCTGGCTCAGGCCCCGCAGCCTGCGGAAGTAGGAGATGCGGATGCCGATGGCGATATAGTAGTCCCGGAACCGGGCCAGGTCGTTTTTACTCTTCATCTGTCTCACCCAAATTAAGGGTATCATCTTGACAGGCAGATTATTACGTGCTAAAACTTAGTTGTTACTAGTTTATAGCTAGTATACCTGTCTCCACAATGGAAGCACAGCCGGGAGGCCCTTAAGGAAAATTTAAGTTGACGGGACGGCTGGCATATGCTACATTATGGATGCAAAGTAAACTTTACAAAAGTAAGGAGAGAAGCAGCGTATGAAATTCAACTGGATGCGCCGCGCGGCGGCCTTTGCCCTGTCCGCGGCCCTGCTGGCCGTGCCCGCCCTGGCGGCGGAGGAGCCCGCGCCCCAGCTGCCCGACGCCTGGGCGGTGGCGGAGCTGGCCGACAGCTATGCCCTGGGCCTGGTGGACGACAGCTACACCACTTATATCCAGAGCGCGGTTACGGCCGAGCAGCTGGAGACCATGACGGGCATCGTGGCCGACAAGCTGGCGGTGCTGGAGCTGCCCCAGCGGACGGCGGACACCGCCGGGCTGGTGGTGGACACCACCCGGGGCGGCGTGATGAACGCCCTGTATCAGGAGGCGGCGGCCTACGATATCGACGGCGTGGAGGATGGCCCGGAGGCCTTCCTCACCGGCCTGGGCGTGGTGCAGGGCGACCGGAGCGGCGAGCTGAATGAGGAGCGCCCCTGCACCTATCAGGAGGCCATGACCATGGCCAAGCGGCTGATCCTGGCGGTCTACGACGCCAACAACGCCGGCTCCAAGGGCCTGCTCTGGAAGGCCACCAATGGGGACAACACCCTCTACCTGCTGGGCACCATCCACATGGATCGCAGCAACGCCTACCCCCTGCACAAGTCTGTGCGGGACGCCCTGGATGCGGCCCAGGTGGTGAGCTTTGAGCTGGATCTCAACGACCAAGAGGGCATGGCCCTGCTGGCCTCCCTCCAGACCTATTCCGACGGCACCACCCTGGCCGACCACATCAGCCCCGAGCTGTACGCGCGGGTGCAGGCGGCGGCGGTGGCCCTGGGCATGGGGCCCAACGACTTTGACAGCTACAAGCCCTGGGCCCTGGCCTCCACCTTTGGGGTGCTGAGCCTTCAGGACGACACCACCAGCGCCAACGCCATGGCCGTGGACTCCTACATCAACGCCTACGCGGTGAACGCCGGCAAGACCATCGACGCCGTGGAGACCTACGCCTTCCAGGGCGGCATCTTCGACGGACTGTCCGCCGAGTATCAGGAGGCCTATCTGGACAGCAGCCTGGCCATGTATGAGACCGCCCTCAGCGGGGAGACGGTCAGCGAGGAGGCCCAGGCGCTGGCCCAGGCCCAGGAGGCGCAGATCGCCGCCATGTTTGACGCCTGGAAGAACCGGGATCCCGACGCCTTCCTGGCGGTCTACGACAAGCAGGCCATCCTCAACAGTGACGACGAGCTCAACGCCAAGCTGTTCACCGAGCGGGATCCGGGCATGATCGCCGCGGCGGCGGAGTACCTGGAGACCGAGGGGGAGAACACCTTCTTCCTGGCCGTGGGCGCGGGCCACATGGTGGATCCCGGCGGCATCGTCTCCGGCCTGCGGGAGCTGGGCTACACCGTGGAGCTGGTGCCCTGAGATGGACGGGAAGCTGAGAGAACGGATTGAGCAGGTGCTGGCCGGCCGGGTGCGGCCCTACCTCCACGGCCACGGCGGCGAGGTAGAGGTAGCGAGCCTGGAGGACGGGGTGCTGCGGGTGCGGCTGCTGGGCCAGTGCTCCGGCTGCCCCTCCGCCGCCATCACCACCGAGCAGCTCATTCAGGAGGAGGTCTGTGCCGCCGTGCCCGAGGTGAAGCAGGTGGTGCTCATCCAGGAGGTGAGCCGGGATCTGCTGGATCAGGCCCGGGCCATTCTGAACCACAGCCGGGAGAACGGCCATGGCTGAGGTGACGGTGGGCGTGCGCTACTGCGGCGGCTGCAACCCCCGGTTTGACCGGGTAGCCGGGGTGGAGGCGCTGACGCGGGCGTGCCCCTCGGCGGACTTCCGGGCCGCGGAGCCGGGCCGGGAGTACGGCGTACTCCTGGTGGTGGGCGGCTGCACGGCCTGCTGCGCCGATCTGGCCGGCCTTTCCGGCCGGGAGCAGGTGATGATCCGCACCGCCGGCGACTTCCGCCGGGCGGAGGAGGCCATCCGCCGGGCCCAATAGGCAAAAAGCTGTAAATTCCGGACGCCGGAGGGGGAAATTTCTCCCTCCGGCGTCCTTGTCTTTCCCGGCAGCGGGGGCTATAATGGTGCTCGTTTGCCCGGTATGCCGGGCGGAGGAAATTCCCCGGAGAGGAGTGCCCCGCGATGACCCTCCTGAATCAAGTCAAAACGCTGTTTTGGCGGGAGACGGTGTTCTGCGTCTCCCTGGTGCTGGCCGCCCTGTCCGCCCTGGCGGTGCGGCCGGACGCGGCCTATCTGTCCTACCCGGATTACCGGACGCTGGCCCTGCTGTTCTGCCTGATGCTCATTGTGGCCGGCTTCCGCTCCCTGGGGGTATTTGAACGGCTGGGCCGCGCCCTGCTGCGGCGGGCGGGCAGCCTGCGGGAGCTGAGCATAGCCCTGGTGCTGCTGTGCTTCTTCTGCAGCATGGTGATCACCAACGACGTGACCCTCATCACCTTCGTGCCCTTCACCCTGCTGGTGTTCCGCATGATCCGGCAGGAGGGGCGTGTGCTCACCCTGGTGGTGCTGGAGACCATCGCCGCCAACCTGGGGAGCATGGCCACCCCCATCGGCAACCCCCAGAACCTCTATCTCTGCTCCGCCGCCGGGCTGACCATGGCCCAGTTCGCCCGGGCGGTGCTCCCCTATGCCGGGCTGTCTCTGGTGCTGCTGCTGGCCGTCCTGCTGCTCCAGCGGGACGAGCCTTTGGGGGAGGCGCGGCCGGAGGAGGAGGGAGAGGCCGCCCCCCTGTCCGCCCTGGCGCCCTATCTGCTCCTGCTGGCGCTGTGCCTGCTGGTGGTGTTCCGGGTGGTGGGCTTCGTCCCCGTGCTCCTGTGCGTGGCGGCGGTGGTGCTGGCGGTGAACCGGAGGCTGTTCCGGTCGGTGGACTACTTCCTTCTGCTCACCTTCCTGTGCTTCTTCATCTTCATCGGCAACCTCAAGCGCATCCCGGCCCTCAACGATCTGCTGCTCTCCCTGGTGGGCGGGCACGAGCTGCTGGCCGGCATCCTGGCCAGCCAGGTGATCAGCAACGTGCCGGCGGCCATTCTTCTCTCCGGCTTCACGCAGAATTTCGCCGCCCTGCTCACCGCCGTCAACCTGGGCGGGCTGGGCACCCTGGTGGCCTCCCTGGCCAGCCTGATCACCTTCAAGTTTTACGCCGCCCAGTATCCCGACCGCAAGGGGCGCTTTCTCCGCAGCTTCACCCTGTGGAACGCGGCCTTCCTTCTGCTCCTGACCGCCGCCGCCCTGCTTTTGGGGTAGGCGGCCTTTACTTCCCCCTCAAAACATGGTACAATACCTCCGACTGGTTTCCACACCCGGTCCAAGCACGGCTGTGCCGTGTTCGTTCGGCGGTTTCGGCCCGGAAGGCCGCCCGCCGTTCTCTAAATACCAAAATGGAGGTAACTCAACCCATGCGCAATTCCAAGGTTCAAAAGCTCGCAATGGCCGCTGTCATCGCCGCAGTATACGCTGTACTGACGGTCACCCTTCCCATCCCACAGTTTGGCACCATCCAGTGCCGACTGGCGGAGGCGCTCACCGTCCTCCCATTCTTTTTCCCTGGGGCAACACCGGGTCTGGTGGTGGGGTGCTTTATCGCCAACCTGTTTTCTCCCTATCCGCTGGATATTCTGTGCGGTACGCTGGCAACGCTGTTGGCTTGCCTGCTGACTCAGCGGATGCCCAATCGCTGGTTGGCCCCTCTCCCCCCGGTGCTATGCAACGCTGTTATTGTGGGGGCAGAAGTGGCTTGGTTTGAGACCGGTTTTACCAGTGCCTTTCCCGCTGCCTATGCGTTCAACGCATTTACCGTGGGCCTGGGGGAGCTGATAGCCTGTTATGTTCTGGGATCTATCCTCATTTCTGTGTTGCCCCAGGTCACTCCTCTCCGCGCCCTCATCCCCCAGAAGCGGTTGGCGCGGCTCTAATACGATAAAGGAGATCTCTTTATGAAAGTACGCAAGGCCGTCATCCCCGCCGCCGGGCTGGGCACCCGGATGCTCCCCGCCACCAAGACCGTCCCCAAGGAGATGCTCCCCATGGTGGACAAGCCGGTGATCCAGTATATCATCGAGGAGGCGGTGGCCGCCGGCATCGAGGACATCCTGATCGTCACCAACCGGGCCAAGTCGGCCATGGACGACTATTTTGACTACTACCCCGAGCTGGAGACCCGCCTGCTCCAGGCGGGGAAGGAGTCGGAGCTGGTGGAGGTGCGCCGGGCCGCCGACCTGGCCAACATCTTCTATGTGCGCCAGAAGGAGACGAAGGGCCTGGGCCACGCCATCGGCCGGGCCCGCCGCTTCGTGGGGGACGAGCCCTTTGCTGTGCTGCTGGGCGACGACATCATGCGGGCGAAAAAGCCTGTGACCCTCCAGCTGGTGGAGGCCGCGGAGAAATACGGCGCCTCCGCCGTGGGGGTGCAGCAGGTGGCCACCGAGGCCATCTCCCGCTACTCCTCCGTGAAGGTCTCCCCCCTGGAGGAGCGGATTTTTGAGGTCTCCGACATGAATGAGAAGCCCACTCCGGAGCAGCGGTTCTCCAACTACGCCATTCTGGGCCGGTATGTGCTCACCCCGGAGATCTTCGACATTCTGGAGAATGTGCACCCCGGCTACGGCGGGGAAATCCAGCTCACCGACGGCCTGCGGGAGCTGTGCCAGAGCCACCGCATGGTGGCCGTGGACTTTGAGGGCCGCCGCTACGACACTGGCAACCTGTGCGGCTTCCTGGAGGCCACCATCGACTTCGCCCTGGATCATCCGGCCACCGGGGCGTGGCTGAAGCACTTCCTGAAAGAGAAGGCCGGGGAGCTCAGGTAAATTGTGTGGAAATGCAGGGGCCCGCGCGTACAGCGCGGGCCCCTGTTTGCTGTGCAGAATTCAGAAAAAAGCAAAAACTTCCCCGGGGCGGGATGGTACAATGGGGCCATCAGACCGGAGGAGGTGGATGCCGTGGCAAAACGGCTGCTGGTGTACGGCCCCGGCCTGCTGAGCCTGGCCTGCGGGGCGCTGTTCACCCCGCTGTTCGAGGAGCTGCTGTTCCGGGGCTGGGTGTGGCGCGGCCTGGAGCGGCACGGTCTTCGGCCTGATCTTCGGCGCGGCCAGGTATAAAAGCGGGCGGATCTGCCCGTCCCTGCTGCTCCACATGGCGGTCAACACCTTCGGGAGCTGATCAGAGGAGATTTTTTCGCGGAAAATGGGAAAAATCCCTTGACTTCCGGTGGGAATCCTATATAATAATATAGCTTGTTTCAAAGAACAGGCACATCCTTGCTCCCGCAGAGGGCGGGGGCCATATGTCCATAAGGAGGTGCAAACAAATGGCAAAACTGAGCGGAAACTACGAGGTGGTCTACATCCTCAACCCCAACCTGGATGAGGAGGCTACCGCGGCCATGGTGGCCAAGTTCAAGACCCTGGTGGAGCAGAACGGCACCCTGGCGGAGGTTGACGAGTGGGGCAAGCGCCACCTGGCCTATCCCATCAACGACCTGACCGAGGGCTACTACGTGCTGATGACCTTCAGCGCCAAGCCCGAGTTCCCCCGCGAGCTGGATCGTATCCTGCGCATTACCGACGGCGTCATGCGCTCCCTGATCGTCTGCAAGGACGACGAGTAAGAGGGGGCAGGCAGAGATGCTGAACCGGATTATTCTCATGGGCCGGCTGACCCGCGACCCCGAGCTGCGCCATACCCAGACGGGCACCCCCGTGGCGTCCTTCTCCCTGGCGGTTGACCGGGACTTCAAGGACAGAAACACCGGCGAGAAGGCCACCGATTTCATCGACATCGTGGCCTGGCGGCAGACCGCCGAGTTTGTCTCCCGCTACTTCACCAAGGGCCGCATGGCCGTGGTGGAGGGCCGGCTCCAGCTGCGTGACTGGACTGACCGGGACGGCAACAAGCGCCGCGCCGCCGAGGTGGTGGCCGACAACGTGTACTTCGGCGACTCCAAGCGGGACGCGGAGGCGGGCGGCTACGCCGCTCCGTCCGGCGGATTCGGCGCCCCGGCCGGCGGCTATGCGCCGCCCCCGGCTCCGGCGGCCGGCGGCTACGCGGCCCCCATGGGCGGCGGCGACCAGTTCGCCGAGCTGTCCGATGACGACGACGGCGAGCTGCCCTTCTGATCACGAACACAACCCGCGCCCGGCGCGGGACATCAAAAACAAGACGGGCTACAGGCCCGTGGTAAAGGAGGTTTCCTGTTATGGCTATGGATAGAGAGCGCCCCCGCGGCCGCAAGCGCCGCAAGGTCTGCACCTTCTGTGTGGACAAGGTGGAGCACATCGATTACAAGGACGCGGCCAAGCTGCGCCGGTTCCTGTCTGAGCGGAGCAAGATCCTGCCCCGCCGCACCACCGGCACCTGCGCCATGCATCAGCGTCAGCTGACCGAGGCCATCAAGCGCGCCCGTCAGATCGCGCTGCTGCCCTTCGTCACCGACTGATTTTAACCGAATCCCCCGAACCGGCCTGGTTCGGGGGATTTTTCATGCAGAAAATCGGCTGTCAAAAGGTGTACCTTTTGACAGCCGATTTTCTCATATCATATTATCACAAAAATTTAGTAATATCAATAACTTTCGCCATTTTTTTGCTGGCATAATTGAATCTTCCGTTATCCTCATATGCGAAAACCACATTTGCCAAAAGGTACACCTTTTGGCAAATGTGGTTGAAAGGAGGGAGACCAATGGTCGGAATTCAACAGACTGCGCTCTCCCTGCTGGACGAGTTGGCCCGGCGGATCGGCTGCACCTACCTGTCCGACCTGCGGTTCCTGGACGCGCCGGGGCGGCAGGCACTGGCCCGAACCCTTGCGGACATACCTGCCGGGGCCGCGGGGCTGCGGGAATGGAATGATGCCCTGGCTTACCTCTCTGGTGAGCCGCCGGAGCCCACGGCCGCGGATGCCCGGGCCCGGCTGTTAGAACGACTCACCCGTTCCACGGCTGATCTGCCGGGGCAGTCCCGGCATTCAGATAGAACAGTTTGAGGAGGAAACACCCATGAAAAAGCGATTGCTGGCAAGCTTCCTGGCCGTCTGCCTTGCCGCATCCCTTCTCCCTGCCCCGGCTTTTGCCGCAGGGGAGGCGGAGAACTACGGGCACAGCGACCACGAAGGATATGAGGAATGGAATACGCGTGACAGTCTGCCGAACCGCGGCGGGAAATACTATCTCAGTACTGACGTGACCATTTCGTCCGTCTGGCCTGTCCCCAACGGCGGCGTGACGCTCTGCCTGAACGGCCACGACATCAACCTGAACGGGAAAAATATCTCTGTGGACGAGGATGTATCCCTGGTCATCTGCGACTGCTCCAGCGAAATCACTCCGGGCTGGCTGGACGAGAGCGAACACCTCTGGAGGCCCGGAACGGGCGATGGTGAATCCTGCGATCTGACCGGCGGCGTGATCTACGGAGGCATAGGTGGCGTCGGCGAAGGTAACAGTGACGGCGCCGGCGGCGGCGCGGTGTATGTGAACGAGGGCAGTCTGACCCTGGCCGGCGGCAACCTGGCCGGCAATCAGAGCGGGTCAAGCTATTACGGCGGTACCAATCTCGGAGGCGCCGTACGGCTCGAGATAGGATCCACCTTTACCATGACCGGCGGCAGTATCACCGGAAACTGCGGCCGCGGCGGCGGGGTCAGTGCCAGCCTCAGCACGGTCTGCCTGTACGGCGGGGAAATTTCCCATAATTACGCAAGCGATAACGGCGGAGGGTTTTCCGCCTCTGGCGGAACTGTCACCATGACCGGCGGCTTTTCCATCACGGAAAACAAGGCCGAGGATGCTGGTGGCGGGATCTACTTCGGTGGACATACGCGAGGTGATGACACAGCAGAGTTCACCATGTCCGGCGGAATGGTGGCGGGTAACTCCGCCCGAACCGGCGGCGGAGTCCATATCGGTGGAACCGTTGAAGGCGTCACCTTCACTATGGCCGGCGGAACGATCCAGAAAAATTCCGCGGAGAAGAATGGGACTTCCTACAGTTATGGAGGCGGCGTATATTTGGCGCGCGGGATCTTCGAACTGACCGGCGGAAGCATTGAAAATAATATCTCTGACAACAGCGGCGGCGGCATATATCTCTATCGAAATAACTACACTTACAATCCATGCCTGAAATTGTCCGGCGGTACGATTCAGGGCAACCATGCCGGCAGCTCTTCCGGCGGAGTAGGCTATTACAACAGCGGCAAGCCTGTCATTGAGCTCTCCGGCTCCCCCGTGGTGACGGGCAACACAAAGGGAAGTTCCTACCTGACAAACAACATCAATCTTAATCTCAGCAGTGCGAAACTCACGATCGCAGGCCCTCTGAACGAGGACGCCCGGCTGGGCGTGACGCCCGGCAGCAGTGACAGCGGCAAGGAATTTACCAGCGGCTGGAGCAGCCACACCCACGGGGCCGGTTACGACACGATTTTCACCAGCGACGACAGCGGCTTTATTGTTTTGCTCTCTGAAGATAATGATGAGCTGATGTTCCACAAGCACTACATATCTTACGAACGCGACAATACACTGGGAAAAATCACCGGCACCTGCACCTGCGGCGCGGAGATCAGCGCCTGGCTGGACGGCGAGACGGAGCGCACATACAACGGCCAGTCCCAGACCTTTGAGATTGAGACCAGCGACAACTGGGGTGACTTCGTCAGCAGTGATTTGAAGGTAGAGTATTACAACAACTCAGATCCCACCTATCCTGTACCGCTGAACGGCGCGCCTGCAGATGTGGGAACGTATCTTGCCGCACTGAGTGGGCGTAGTTTGGGAACTGCGATTCTAAGCTTCTCCATTAAGCCCGGCACGCCTGATCTGGCCGTCACGGCCTCTCCCGCCGCGCTGCCCGGCGGCGGCCGGGTGACCCTCACCGTCACCGGCGCGCCCAAGGACGCGGCGGTGACCGTGACCTGTGACGATTCCAGCATCTATCTCACCCAGGAGGGCGGCGTCTGGTACGCCGACCTGCCCGCCGCCGTGAAGAGCTATACCTTCACGGCCGAAAGTAAGGCCACAACGAATTACAATGCCGGTACGGATACCTGCACTGTGGCCGTGACCGCCCAGCCGGTCACCCCCGACCCGGAGCCCTCTGACCCCGGCAGTTCCTCCGGCGGCTCCACCAGCGTGCGGCGGTACAACATCGAGGCCGACGCGGGCCGGGGCGGCGACATCAGCCCGGACGGCCGGGTGCGGGTGCGCCGGGGCGAGAACCAGACCTTCCGCATCACCGCCGACGACGGCTGGGAGATTGCCGACGTGGAGGTGGACGGCGAGAGCGTGGGCGCGGTGGAGCGCTACACCTTCGAGAACGTGCGCACCGACCACACCATCTCCGTCACCTTCCGGCAGATCGTGACCGAGCCGGAGGAGCCCGAGACCCCCGCCCTGCCCTTCACCGACGTGGCCGAGGGCGACTGGTACCACGACGCGGTGGCGTACTGCTGGGAGAACGGCATCATGGACGGCACCAGCGGCACCTTGTTTGCGCCCAACCTGCTTCTGAACCGGGCCATGATGGCCCAGGTGCTCTACAACCTGGCCGATGGCACACCCGCCGCCGCGGCGGGCTTCCCCGACGTGAGCCCCACGGCCTGGTACGCCGACGCGGTGAACTGGGCGGCGGCCAACGGCTATGTCACCGGCTACGACAACGGCCTCTTCGGCCCCGAGGACGACCTGACCCGGGAGCAGATGGCGGCGATCCTGTACCGCTATGCCGGCTCCCCCGCGCCCGCCGGTACCCTGGACGGCTTCGCGGACGCCGCGTCCGCCTCCGCCTACGCGGTGGACGCCCTGCGCTGGGCGGTGGGCGAGGGCCTGCTGACCGGCAAGGACGGCGGACGGCTGGATCCCACCGGCACCGCCTCCCGCGCCGAGCTGGCCCAGATCCTGGCCCGCTTCGCCGGGTAGGACTGCGCGCTCCCGCTCATTCCAAAACAAACCCGGCCCCGGAGCGCTGCTCCGGGGCCGGGTTTTTCAGTTGGCCGGGGGGAGAGATTCGGGCTGGGCGGGGGCCTCGGGGAAGGCCACCGCCGCCTTGAACAGATCTCCGTCGATGTCCAGGCGGAACTGGCCCCCCTGGAGCTCCGTAAGGCTGCGGGCGATGGACAGGCCCAGGCCGGAGCCCTCGGTGGTGCGGGACTCCTCCCCCCGCACGAAGCGCTCCATAAGCTGCTCCGCCGGGATGTTCAGGGCCTGCCGGGACACGTTCTTGATGGACAGGCGCACCTGCCCCTCCCAGACCGTCACGCCGATGTAGATCCGGGTGCCCTCCAGGGCGTACTTGTTGCAGTTGGACAGCAGGTTGTCGATCACCCGCCACAGGTGGCGGCCGTCGGCCATGATCCAGGCCTCCTCCGCCGGATAGGTGGGCACCGCCGTCAGGCCGGACTGGACAAAGCGCTCCTCCCACTCCCCCAGGGCCTGCTGGAGCAGCTGCACCATGCCCAGCCGCTCCAGATGAACCGGCAGGCTGCCGGTGGACGCCTTGGACGCCTCCACCAGATCCTCCGTCAGCTTTTTCAGCCGGTGGCTCTTGCGCTCCAGCACCTCCAGGTATTCCGGGGCGTGGGGGCTGTCCAGCCCCTGCTTGCGCAGCAGATCCACGTAGTTGATGATGCTGGTCAGGGGGGTTTTCAGATCGTGGGACACGTTGGTGATCAGCTCGGCCTTGAACCGCTCGCTGCGCAGGCGCTCGTCCACCGCCGTGCCCACGGCCTCGCCCAGGTCGTTGAGCTGCCCGGCATGGGCGGCCAGGTCGTAGTACATGTGGCTGGTGTCAATTTTGAACTCCGGCTCGCCGCCCAGGATGCGCTCCGTGCCGTCCCGCACCCGCCGCCACTGGAGCGTCCAGCGGCACAGCGCAAACAGGGCGACGGCCTGGAGGGCCACCCATACGGGGAACGGCAGCGACAGGAAGAAGACGCTGCACACCACATAGAGGAGGAACAGCAGCACCGTCCGGCCGGTGAGGGGCCAGGCCCGGGCCAGGGCCCGGAGTCCACGGCCGATCAGGCTGCCCAGCATCCGCAGCACGTTGTTGTGCCAGAAGGTGCCCGCCCTGATGCGGGCGGCGGCGGTGAGGCACAGGGCCAGCAGGGTGCCCATCACCCCGATGGTGATGAACCCAAGGCCCACCCACAGCTCGGTGACCAGCTCCAGGGTGTTGAGCCCGTAGGTGATGGAGTCCCCGGCGTTGATCAGCACGGCGATGATCCAGAAGGCGCAGAAGGCCAGCGCATCAAAGGGGATGCGGTCAAACCAGTTGAGGGCGGGGCGGGGCCGCCCTGCCTGCCAGCCGGCGGCGCGGAACAGGAAGACCAGCAGCACCCCGGTACAGGCGTCCAGCACCAGCGCCAGCACGGCCACCAGGGGCAGATAGCGGACATAGCTCTGGAAATCCTGCTGGCCGCTCCAGAACTCATCCCGGACGATGAGAGGGTCGGCCACGCCGTACTCCAGGGCCAGCACCGACTGGGTCACCCGGCTGTCCTTGGCCTCGTCGTAGTCCCAGGCGTCATCCCCGTCAAAGGTGTAGCCGTAGTAGGCAGCCTGTTCGACGTCCTCCGGGAGAAAGAGCTGCACGGTGCCGTCGGGGAGCACCACGTTCAGCAGATAATAGCCCCGGCCGCTGTCCCAGATCATGTAGTCGTTGCCGGCTACGCCGCTGTTCTGGGCCACGATGAGCTCGGTCTGCTCCACCGCATGGACGTGATCCTCCAAAGCGGCGCTTCCCTCCAGGTTGGAGTAGATCAGGATACCCGTGTCGTTCCGGCGGATGTTGAAGCGGAAGTTGGTCTGCTCTGCCGACAGGGCCTCCTCCAGGTTTTCCAGCCGGCGCTGATCCAGGTAGGGCAGGGTGCCCTCCCACTCCCTGGCCTGGAGCAGCCGGGCCAGCTCATGGAGCTGAACCTCCCGGTTCATGAGATCATCGTAGTAGTCGCTGCTGTCGTAGTAGCTGCTGCCCAGCCAGAGGGTGTCCCACTGGCTGATGGTGAACACCGTAGTCCAGAAGCCCCCCGCCCCGATGATCAGGGTCAGCAGCACCGCCGCCGCCTTGGCCGCCAGGCTGGTCTTGAATTTGTTCATGGGATCACCTCGGAAGGGCAGTGAAGAGTGAATAGGGAAAAGTGAATAGTAGGGGCGGATATGATCCGCCCAGATGGATGGAGGCCCCTACGCTTTTTCCATCTTGTAACCCAATCCCCACACCACCTTGATGTAGCGGGGGTTGGCCGGGTCAATCTCCAGCTTCTCCCGCAGGTGGCGGATGTGGACGGCCACCGTGTTCTCCGAGCCCAGAGAGGGGTCGTTCCACACCAGCTCGTAGATCTGGCTGGTGGAGAACACCCGGCCGGGGTTCTTCATCAGCAACAGGAGGATGTTGTACTCCAGGGGGGTGAGGCTCACCGGCTCCCCGTCCACCGTCACCGACTTGGCCCCGTCGTCCATGGCGATGCCGCCGTTGGTGAGCAGGGAGGAATTGTCGTTCCCGCCGCCGCTCTTGCCCCCCAGGCTGGTGTACCGCCGCAGCTGGCTCTTCACCCGGGCGATCACCTCAATGGGGTTGAAGGGCTTGGTGATGTAGTCGTCCGCGCCGATGTTCAGGCCCAGGATCTTGTCGCTGTCCTCGCTCTTGGCGGTGAGCAGGATGATGGGCACGTTGCAGCTCTCCCGCAGCTTGGCGGTGGTGCGGATGCCGTCCAGGCCGGGCATCATCACGTCCAGCAGGATCAGATCCACCGGCTGGCGCTTCACCGCCTCCAGGCACTCCAGCCCGTCATAGGCCTTTACCGTCTCGTACCCCTCGCTGGTCAGGTAGATGTCCAGGGCGGAGACGATGTCCTTGTCGTCGTCGCAGATCAGAATGGTGTTCATACCCTCACCTCGTCTTGCAGAATCAGTCTAGCGGAAAAGATTTAAGTCCCACGGGGGAAATGTTTTAAGAAGGCTTTAAGACATGGAACATTTTACCCTAACTTCCGTCTAAAAAGCAAATAAAATTATGAGGAGGGTTCCCCGTGAAAGGAAAGCTGCTGTCTCTGCTCCTGCCCCTGGCCCTGCTGGTGGGCTGCGCCGCCCCCCTCGGGGCGGGTGTGACCGACCTGTCCCGGCAGTTTGCGCTCGGAACGTCCGCGCCCCCGGAGGCCGACGGGGCGGCGGACGCCGCCATCGGCAATCTGGGGGCCCAGCTGCTCCGGGCGGTGCGGGAGCCGGGGGTGAACACCCTGCTCTCCCCCCTGTCCATTTCCCTGGCCCTGTCCATGACGGCCAACGGCGCCGCCGGGGATACCCTGGCGGAGTTTGAGGCCCTGCTGGGGGCGGATGTGGACACCGTCAACGCCAACGCCGCCTCCCTGCTGGCCGAGTATCGGGATTTGGGCGGCAGCACCGTGTCCAATCTGGCCGACTCCCTGTGGCTGGACGACAGCCTGGAGGCCAACGAGCTGTTTCTCTCCCGGTGCGCCGCCTTCTATGATGCGGGGCTCTACCAGGCCGACCTCGCCACCGAGCAGACCAGACGGGCGGTGAACGGCTGGGTGGAGGAGAACACCGGCGGCATGATCCCCGAGATATTGACAGAGATGCCGGCGGAGGACGCCGCCCTGCTGCTGGTCAACGCCCTCTATTTGAAAAACACCTGGGC
Organism: Flavonifractor sp. An10; assembly: GCF_002161215.1. Taxonomy (GTDB): domain Bacteria; phylum Bacillota; class Clostridia; order Oscillospirales; family Oscillospiraceae; genus Flavonifractor; species Flavonifractor avistercoris. The sequence goes on along the minus strand of NZ_NFMB01000004.1, from coordinate 425,435 downwards.
CGACGGGTTCGACCCGAACAGCACCCGGGAGGACAGCTTCTACGCCGCCGACGGGACGGGCACGGTAACCGACTTTCTCTCCAACGGCATCCGGCAGGAGCAGTACTTCCGCACTGAAGACGCCGCCGGGGTTGTGCTCCCCTACGACGACGGGCGGCTGGCCTTCGCGGCCGTCCTGCCCGATGGGGACTTGGACGCCTGGCTGGAAGACCTGGACGGGGGCACCTTCCCGGCGCTGATCGGGGCGGCGGAGGACACCCGGCTGCTGCTCCGCATGCCAAAATTCGAGGCCGAGTGGGGCGGCGAGCTGAAAGACGTCCTGTCCGCCCTGGGCCTGGACGCCGCCTTCGACCCGGCCCGTGCCGACCTCTCCGGGCTGGGCACCACGGAAAGCGGCGGCCCGCTGTTCATCGACTCGGTGCTCCACCGGGCCAAGATCCAGGTGGACGAGGAGGGCACCGAGGCCGCCGCGTCCACGGTGGTGATGGCGCCGGCGGGGGCGCCCGCACCTATGGACTATGAGGAGCTGATTCTGGATCGGCCTTTCTGCTATGCCATTGTGGATCTGGAGCGGGGGGTGCCCCTGTTTCTGGGCACCTTTGAGCGGCCGTAAAGCGGCGGGCGGATGATATCCGCCCCTACAAAATTGCGGCGATCTGTGGTATGCTGGGGGAAAGGAGGCGGGAAAGATGGTGCTGTGGCTGGGACACGGGGACGCATATGAGCTTCTGGGAGAGCTGGTAACGGCGGAGTACGGCCTGGCCGACCTGCCGCCCGTGGAGCGGGAGGAAAACGGCAAGCCCTTCTTTCCCAGCGCGCCGGGCCTCCACTTCAACCTGAGCCACAGCGGGGGCCTGGCCCTGTGCGGCGCGGGGGGCGCCCCCCTGGGGGTGGATGTGGAGCTGGTGCGCCCCCGGCGGGCGGGCCTGGCCCGGCATGTGCTCTCCGGGAGGGAATACGCCTGGTTTCAACAGCAGGGGGGCGGCTGGGGGACGTTTTATACCCTCTGGACGCTGAAGGAGGCACGGGTCAAGTGCACCGGCCTGGGCCTGCGGCAGGCCCCCCGCACCATCGCCGTCCCCCTGCTGGCGCCGGGGGAGGAGGGGACGCTGGACGGGCTGGTCTTCCGGGCCTATTCCGGCGAAACCTGGCGGGCGGCGGCCTGCTGTGTCCCGCCGGAGACCCCCTCCGGACGAATTGTTAGAATTTCTTAATCATTCTTTAAGGATTGCACCGAGGTTTTCTAAAGAAAACTCCGCTATACTGGGTACAGTAAAGGAGGGGAACCCCCGTGCGTATTCTGATTCTCACCGGAAAATTCGGCATGGGCCACTGGTCGGCCTCCCAGTCCCTGCGCCAGCAGCTGCTGCGGGCGTTTCCCGGGGCTGAGGTGGAGGTGCTGGATCTGGTGGCACAGGCCATGCCCAACGCCTCCGATGCCATGTATAAATGCTTCAACCTGCTGGTCACCCGGGGCAGCGGGCTGTTCAATCTCTACTATAAGCTGACGCGGGATCTGCCCGCCGACACCTGGACTCTGCTGGACGACCTGTTTCTGGATGAGCTGTCCGGCCTGATGGTGGAGAAGAGCCCCGACGCGGTGATCGCCACCCACCCCCTGTGCGCCCGGATGGTATCCCGCTGGAAGGGGGCCACGGGCAGCCGCCTGCCCCTGATCACCTGCGTCACCGACCTGTCCAGCCACTCCGAGTGGATCCACCGGTACACCGACTGCTACCTGGTGGGCTCCAACGACATCAGGGAGAAGCTGGCCGCCAAGGGGGTGGAGCGGGAGAGCATCTGTGTCACCGGCATCCCCGTCCGCTGTGAGTTCAAGCGGCCCGTGGTGCGCCGGCCGGGCCGCACCCGCCAGCTTTTGATCATGGGCGGCGGGCTGGGCCTGCTGCCCAGGAAGGACAGCTTTTATGAGGCGCTGGACGCCCTGCCCGGCGTCCACACCACCATTATCACCGGCCGGAACCAGAAGCTCTACGACCGCCTGGCGGGCAGGTATCCCCACATCCAGGTGCTGGGCTTCACCGACCGGGTTTACGACTACATGGCCCGGGCCGATCTGGTGCTCACCAAGCCCGGCGGCATCACCCTGTTTGAGACCATCTTCTCCGAGCTGCCCATCCTGGCGTGGGAGCCCTTTCTGGAGCAGGAGAAGCTCAACGCCCGCTTCCTGGTGAAGCGGGGACTGGGCCGCGTGGCGGCCAAGGAGCCCGAGGAGTGCCTGGAGGCCATTCGGGCGCTGATTTACGACGACGCGGCCCTGGAGTCCATGCGCGCCAACATGCGGCATATGAAGGGGCAGCTGGAGAGCGAGAGCCTGGCCCGGATTCTGGCGGGCCTGCGGGAGGAAAAAGGAGTGGGCGTGGCATGAGCAGGAAAAAGACGCTGGTCGGCATCGGGCTGATTGTGGCCATCATGGCCCTCACCGGCTGGATGCTGTTCAAGGATCAGCCCATCACCCGGCTGCTCCAGATCCTGGGCCGGCTTAAGCCCGGCTGGCTGGTGCTGGGCCTGGGGCTCATGCTGGTGTTTGTGGGGTGCGAGGCCCTGTGCTCCCACCTGATCCTGGGCCGGCTGGGCCACAGGGCGCCCTACCGGCACTGCCTGGGCTACTCCTTCGTGGGCTTCTATGTCAGCTCCATCACCCCCTCCGCCACCGGCGGCCAGCCCGCCCAGGTCTACTACATGTCCAAGGACGGCATCCCCGCCGCCCACGGGGCCCTGAACATGATGCTCATCGCCGTGTGCTATCAGGTGGTGGTCATGGGCTACGCCCTGGCCATCGTCCTGCTGCGCTTTGATCTGGTGACCAACCTGGGCACCGGGCTGGGGCTGCTGCTCCTGTTCGGCGCGGCGGTGAACGGGGTGCTGACGGCGGGCATGCTGTGCCTCATGTTCCTCCCCAACGCCGCCCGGAAGCTCACCGGCTGTGTGCTGTCCCTGCTGGTGCGGGTGCGCCTGGTGCGCAACGAGGCCGCCGCCCGGGAGAAGCTGGAGAAGCAGATGGAGGAGTACCGCCGGGGGGCCGAGTGCGTCAAGCAGAACCCCGGCCTGGCGCCCGCCCTGCTGGGCGTCACCTTCTGCCAGCTCACCGCCCTGTTCGCCGTGCCCCTGGTGGTGTACCACGCCTTCGGCCTCAGCGGCAGCGGCGCCATGGCCATCATCGGCACCCAGGCCCTGGTCACCCTGGCGGTGGCCTCCCTCCCCCTGCCCGGGGCGGTGGGCGCCTCCGAGGGCGGCTTTGTGGCCGCCATGAAGCTCTTCTTCGGTGCGGGGCTGGTGGCCCCGGCGGTGCTGGTCTCCCGGGGCATCAGCTTCTACGCTTTCCTCCTGATCAGCGCGGGCGTCACCCTGACAGTCCACCTGCGCACCCGGAAAAACCGGGCCATCGAGATCTCCCCCCGCCTCCCTAAGACGGCCCGGGGCACGGTGGCAACATAAGATCCCGGCGGGCGGCCATCCGGCAAACGGGTGGCCGCCCCTTCCGCCCCGGCGCCGGGGCGGCAAAACACATCCTTGCAGGTGGACTATGATGGATATGGATAAGGAACAGTGGAACGGGGCCCCGGGGCCCATGGAGGCGGAGCCGCCGGGCGGCAGCGCGGAGGCCCCGGAGCGCCTGAGCCGGTTTAGATATGCCGCCGCTGCGGCGGCAAAAGGGGCCGTGGTGGGCGGAACCATGCTGATCCCCGGGGTCAGCGGCGGCACCACGGCCATCATCCTGGGCATCTATGACCAGCTGGTTCGGGCGGTCAGCGGCTTCCGCGCCCACAAACGGGAGAGCCTGCGGCTGCTGTTCTGGTTCTGCCTGGGGGCCTGCGGCGGGATCCTCCTGCTGGCCCGGCCCCTGCTGGGCCTGCTGGAGCAGTTCCCCCTCCCCACCGGCTGCTTTTTCCTGGGGGCGGTGGCGGGCAGCGTGCCCGCCGTCTACCGGAAGAGCCGGATCCAGCACTTCCAGTGGCGGGTGCCCGTCTATGTGCTGCTGGGGGCGGCGCTGGTGCTGGCGCTGAACCGCCTGCCGGTTCCGGCCCATGAAGCGGCGGCCGGCGGGGCCGGGGGCTTCCTGCTCCTGCTGCTGGCGGGGGCGCTGGCGGCGGCGGCCCTGGTGCTGCCCGGCATCAGCGTGTCCTACCTGCTCCTGCTGCTGGGGCTGTATGACGGGACGATGACGGCCATTGCCCGCCTGGATCTGGCCTTCCTGTTCCCCCTGGCCCTGGGGCTGCTGGCGGGGATCTTTCTGTTCACCAGGGCGTTGGATCTGCTGATGACCCGCTATCCCCGGGCCACCTATCTGGTGATTCTGGGCTTCATGCTGGCCTCCCTGCCCACCCTGCTCCCCGGGCTGCCGGGCGCGGCGGAGTGGCTGCCCTGCCTGCTCTCCCTGCTGGCCGGCTTTTTGATCATCCACCGGGTTTCCCGGCTGTGAGCGGGCTCATTGCCTCTTGTGCCGGGGCCGCTCCTGTATTATAATGTGGCTACGTTTTGAGCAGGAGGAGCGACTATGAAATATTTGGGTATCGATTTGGGCGGCACCAACGTGGCCGCAGCCGTGGTGGACGAGGAAGGGGCTGTCCTGGGCAAGGTCAGCCTGCCCACGCCCCGGGGTGTTGAGGCGGTGGCCGACCAGATGGCGGCGGCCTCCCGGGCCGCCGTGGAGGCCGCCGGGCTTTCCATGGACGACATCGCGTCGGTGGGCATCGGCTCCCCCGGGGCCATCGACCCGGAGAACGGTGTGGTAAAATTCTGGTCTAACCTGGATTTCCGGAACGTGCCGCTGGCGGAGATGATGAGCAGGCGGCTGGGCAAGGAGATCTACCTGGAGAACGACGCCAACGCCGCCGCCCTGGGGGAGTACGCCGCCGGGGCGGGCAAGGGCAGCCAGTCCCTGGTGCTGGTCACCCTGGGCACCGGGGTGGGCAGCGGCGCGGTGCTGAACGGCAAGCTCTACACCGGCTTCAACTACGCCGGCATGGAGGCGGGCCACATGGTCATCGAGCACGGCGGGCGGCCCTGCACCTGCGGCCGCCGGGGCTGCTTTGAGGCCTACTGCTCCGCCACCGCCCTCATCAAGCGCACCCGGGAGGTGATGGAGGAGGATCCCAACTCCCTGCTGTGGAAGCTGGCGGGGAGCCCGGAGGAGGTCAACGGCCGCACCCCCTTCGACGCCGCGGCCCAGGGCGACGCCGCCGCCGGCAGGGTCATTGACGAGTACGTGGACTACCTGGGCTGCGGCATCGCCAGCCTGGTGAACCTCTTCCAGCCCGAGGTGGTGTGCATCGGCGGCGGGCCCTCCGCCCAGGGGGAGACCCTCATGGCCCCGGTGCGCTACATCCTCAACCGGGAGGACTATGCCCGCAACAACCTCCACCGCACCCGGCTGGTGCGGGCCTCCCTGGGCAACGACGCGGGCATTATCGGCGCGGCCCTGCTGCCGCTGTTCCGATAGGGTCTAGGGGGAGCTGTCTTCTGAAAGGCCTCGCAGAGTTCCGCCGCCCGAAGGCGGCGGAATCAAGTTCAAATCTGTCATTTCCGGGGACATGCGCCTCGGAAATGACACTTCTCATGGCGGAAGGGCCGACTTTTTCGCAAGAAATCGAGGCCCTCCCGCCGTGCGATCCTTTTTGAAAAAGCGGCTTTGCCGCTTTTTCGAAGCAGGACGGAGGGCCCGCTCAGAGCGGGCCCTCCGTTGGTTCATAGCCGGCACAGGGGCCGGCATCCGGCTCCACTCCGTCCTCCCCCTCCTTGGGCAGGGGAAACAGGAGCAGGGACACCCCATACAGCACCGCCGCCGCCGCGGCAATGGCCTCGATCTTGTGCCCCTCCAGCCACCCCCTCCAGGGCTCCAGCTGGGGGAGCTTCCCCGCCCCGGCATAGAGCCCCACGGCGAGGATGACGCACAGGGCCAGCCGGGTGAGGGCCTGGGACTTTTCCGGCCTGGTCTCCACAGGCTCCGCCTCCTTTCCCTCCAGTATAGTGCGGGGCAGGGGCGGTACAGAACGGAAATCTGCCCGGATCGGGTGTGAAGAATCGGTAAATTCTGAGAGGCCGGGCTTGTTCCGGCGGCGGGGATCTACTATAATGTCTAGTGAATCAACCGCGAGGCGGTCTATTCGCGCGGCACGTCCGCGCTGTTTTTCAAATTCCAAGGGATCAGAGGCGGAAGCATGAAACAAAAGCACGCCCGCAAGCGGGCCCTGCCGGAGCCACCAAAGCCCCGGCGGGAGGTGCCCCGGGTCAACGCCGATCCGGAGCAGGGACTCAGCCTCCACCAGGTGAAGGAGCGGCAGCAGCACGGCTGGGCCAACGACCCGGTGGAGTCCCCCACAAAGACTGTGGGGGAGATCGTTCGGGAGAACGTGTGCACCTTCTTCAACTTCATCTTTGTGGTGCTGGCGGCCCTGCTCATCGCGGTGGGATCCTTTGAGGACATGCTCTTCCTCCTCATCGCCGCGGCCAACACCGGCATCGGCATCTTCCAGCAGCTGCGCTCCAAGCAGACCATCGACAAGCTCAACCTGCTGGCCGCCCCCCGGGCCAACGTGGTGCGGGAGGGGAACCTGATCTCCGTGCCGTCGGCCCAGCTGGTGCGGGACGACGTGGCGGAACTCTCCTCCGGCGACCAGATCCCCGCCGACGCCACCGTCCTCTCCGGCCAGATCCAGGTCAACGAGGCCCTGATCACCGGCGAGGCCGACGCCATCACCAAGGCCCCCGGCGACGAGCTGCTCTCCGGCTCCTTCGTGGTGTCCGGCCGGTGCCGGGCCCGTCTGGATCGGGTGGGGGCGGAGTCCTACGCCGCCCGCCTGACCACCGAGGCCAAGAAGGACGTCACCGTGGGCAAGAGCGAGATGATGTCCTCCCTTGACAAGCTGATCCGGGTCATCGGCATCCTGCTGGTGCCCATCGGCGTGGCCCTGTTCGTCAAGGAGTTCGTCTTTCTGGAGCGCACCGCCCAGGAGGCGGTGATCTCCATGGTGGCCGCCCTCATCGGCATGATCCCCGAGGGGCTGTATCTGCTGACCAGCGTGGCCCTGGCGGTGAGCATGCTCCGCCTGGCCCGGGGCAAGGTGCTGGCCCAGGACATGAACTGCATCGAGACCCTGGCCCGGGTGGACGTGCTCTGCGTGGACAAGACGGGCACCATCACCGAGCCCCACATGGAGGTGGGGGAGGTGGTGTACCTGGACGAGGAGAAGTACGCCGAGACTGTGGTTACCGAGACCCTCAACGCCTTCTACCAGTCCATGGAGGCGGACAACGATACCGCCCGGGCCATGCAGCAGAAGTTCCACGGCAAGTCCCTGTGGCACGCGGCCCAGACCATCCCCTTCACCTCCGCCACCAAGTGGAGCGGCGCGGTGTTCCCCGGCCACGGCTCCTTCGTGGTGGGCGCCCCCGAGTTCATCATGGGCAATCGCTACGCCGACTTGAAGGAGGCGGTGGATCCCTGGTCGGAGAAGGGGTACCGGGTGCTGCTGGCGGCGGAGTACGACGGGGTGCCCGACCAGAAGGGGCTGGATCCCCGGCGGGTGTCCCCCATGGCGCTGATAGCCCTGTCCAACCGCATCCGCCCGGCGGCCCCCAAGACCTTCCGCTATTTTGCCGAGCAGGGGGTGGCCGTCAAGGTCATCTCCGGTGACAACCCGGTCACTGTGGCCGAGGTGGCCCGGCAGGCCGAGATCCCCGGGGCGGAGAAGTACGTGGACGCGGCGACCCTCCAGAGCGACGCCGACTTTGACCGGGCGGTGCGGGAGTACACCGTGTTCGGCCGGGTGACCCCCAACCAGAAGCGCAGGCTGGTGCGGGCCCTCCAGAAGCAGGGCCACACCGTGGCCATGACCGGCGACGGCGTCAACGACGTGCTGGCTCTGAAGGACGCCGACTGCGGCATCGCCATGGCCTCCGGCTCCGACGCCGCCTGCCACGCCGCCCAGCTGGTGCTCCTCAACTCCGACTTCTCCGCCATGCCCAAGGTGGTGGCCGAGGGGCGGCGGGTGATCAACAACATCCAGCGGGCCGCCGCCCTCTACCTGGTGAAGAACATCTTCTCCTTCCTGCTGGCCGTCATCTCCCTGTTTGCCACCTTCCCCTACCCGGTGACGCCGCTGCAGCTGTCCTTCCTCAGCGCCATCACCATCGGCGTGCCCTCCTTCTTCCTGGCGCTGGAGCCCAACCACAGCCTGGTCAAGGGCAAGTTCCTGGCCAACGTGTTCCGCTCCGCCCTGCCCGGCGGACTCACCGACCTGATCGTAGTGCTGGGGGTGGAGGCCTTCTACCTGGTGTTCGGCTTTGCCGAGAGCGAGCTGTCCACCATGTCCGCCATCCTGCTGGTGGTCATCGGCATTTTGGTGCTCTATGAGGTGTGCAAGCCCTTCGACTGGAAGCGCCGGGTGCTGTGGGGGGCCATGGCGGGCTCCGGCCTGGTGTGCATCCTCTGGTTCGGGGAGAGCTTCGGCCTGAGCCAGCTGAGCCTGGAGGCCTTCCTGGTGCTGCTGGTGTTCCTTTTCGCCGCCTATGCCATCATGCGGTTCATGCTGGGCCTCTTCGATGCCGGCGAGACCCTGTGGAACGGCACCCGCCGCCTGGGCCGCCGGGTGGTCAGGAGGCGGTAGGACATGAAACTGAGGGCCTACCAAAGCGGGGATCTCCCCGATATTCTGAACCTGTTCCGCGATGCCGTCCACACCGTCTGCGCCCGGGACTACACCCGGTCGCAGCTGGACGTCTGGGCCCCGGCGGAGCTGGACGCCGCCGCCTGGGACGCCTCCCTGCTGGCCCACCGGACGCTGGTGGCGGAGGAAAACGGAATGATCATCGGCTTTGCCGATCTGGCAGAGGACGGCTATCTGGATCGGCTCTATGTCCACCGGGACTGGCAGGGCCGGGGTGTGGCCACCGCCCTGTGCGACGCCCTGCCCGGCGCCCGGCTCACCCACGCCTCCCTCACCGCCCGGCCCTTCTTTGAGAAGCGGGGCTGGCACGTGGTGAGGGAGCAGCAGGTGGAGCGCCGGGGCGTGCGCCTGACCAATTTTGTCATGGAGAGGTGACTAGCCCTCCGTATTGGACGGCGGGGGCAAGCCCCCGCCCTACAGAGCGGCCGGAGACAAACGGCGCGTCAAGGATGCCGCGCCCTACGTAGGGGCGACCTGTGGTCGCCCGCTCCGAGCCGAGGGGGCGTTACAACGTAAGCCCCCTCGGCCGGAATGTTACCTGTAGGACAGCTCGGGGGGTACATCCAATAGGTTTTGGCGTTAAGAAACATGCCAGTGGTATGTTTTAGCCAAAAAGAAATCAGATCTTCCTTAACCCGTGGCCGAGTCCCCCCTGATTGGTCGTTTTAAGGAGGGGTGCAGGGGAGGGAAATCGAAATCCCTCCCCTGCTGGTTTTCCCCCCGCTTTTGCCATCAAAAGCGGGGCGCCCGCCGCGCAGGCGCCGCCCGGGGGCCGGGCCCCTCTGGATTACCCATGCAAGGAGGGCTTGCGTGACAAAACGGGCCGGTTCTGTTACCATAGGGACAGCGAGGAGGGGAGTCTATGCACGACATCGCCCGAAATCTGAAGCGTCTGCGGCGGCAGAAGGGCCTGACCCAGGAGGAGCTGGCCGACAAGCTCCACGTGACCCGGCAGGCGGTGAGCAACTGGGAGCGGAACCAGAATCTGCCCGAGCTGGAGGTGCTTTTGGCCGCGGCGGAGGCCATGGGGGTGAGCGTGGACGAGCTGCTCTACGGCCCGCGGCCGGTGGAGCAGCCCAATAATGCCCCGGAAAACCGGCGGAAGAGAATCGTCACCGCCGCCGTGCTGTGGGCGGTGTGGGGCGTCCTGCTGGCTATCTATCTCATCGGGAGGCCGACCGTCGCCGACTATATGAGGCTCGCCTATGACGGGACGGCCTATATGGCGTTCATGTTCGTGCTGGGTCCCGCCGTCTATCTGACCCTTGGCATAGCGGTGTGCGCGCTGATTTGCATCTGGCGGGATCTCCACCCCCGCAGCCCGGCCATCCGCCGGGTCCTGTTCTGGACAGGGCTGGGGGGCGCCGCCCTGCTGGTCCTGCTGGTGCTGGTTTTACCCCAGTTTGCCCATCTCTTGGGCGTGTGGCCTCGCCTGATGGGCCTGTGGCTGGCCCTGTCGCAGATCCATACCTCTGGCCTCATCCATCTGCTGTGCGGCGGGCTGATCTTCTGCGGCTGGGGGAGAAAAGCGGGTTGATTTCCCAGGCGGATTCGAGTAAAATGATAGGCGTGAGTTTATGGGCTCACGCCTATCCCTTTGTAAAGGGGGTTCCTTCTGTGATGAAGGTGCTCTATCTGCTCAATTTCGCCGGCAAGGCGGGCACGGAGCGGTATGTGGAGACCCTGGTGAAGTATCTCTCCGCCGACGGGCTGGTGCAGCCCTTTTTCGCCTACAACGAGGGCGGCCTGCTGGTGGAGCGGCTGGAGGCCATGGGGGTGCCCTGCCGCCGGGTGGAGATGCGCAGCCGGTTCGACAAGCAGGCCGCCAGGGAGCTGGCCGCCCTGTGCAAGGAGTGGGATATCGACCTGATCCACTGCCACTACCTGCGGGAGCACTACACCGCCCTGCTGTCCAAGAAATACAACCCAAAAATCCGGGTGGTGTATACCAACCATTTCGTGCTGGCCAACGACTTTATCACCCGCCTGTCCAACCGGATGATGGACAAGCGGCAGGACCAGATGATCGCCGTGTGCAACAAGGGGAAGGAGCAGCTCATCGCCAACGGCTGGAGCGGCGACCGGATCCAGGTGATCTTCAACGCGGTGGATCTGGACGCCTGGGCCGGAGGCCGGGCGGACTCCACCCTCCGGGCCGAGCTGGGCCTGGACGAGGACCGGTTTGTCATGCTGTGCGCCTCCCGGTTTGCCGAGGACAAGGGCCACAAGTACCTGATCGACTCGGTCAAGCGGCTGACGGAGCGGACGGGCAGGCCCTTCACCCTGGTGCTGGCAGGCGACGGCCCCCTGCTGGAGCCCACCAAGGCCCAGGTGGCGGAGCTGGGTCTGGAGGACTGCGTCAAATTCATCGGCTTCCGCAAGGACATGAAGAACCTGTACAAGGGTTCCGATCTGTACGTCAACTCCTCCCAGCACGAGGCCCTGTCCTTCCTGATTATCGAGGCCATGGCCGCCGGCCTGCCGGTGATCGCCACCGACATGGGGGGCAACTCCGACATCGTCAACGACGAGGCCGGGTGCGGCCTTCTGGTGGAGTACGACAACCCGGACTCCATGGCCTCTGCCATGAAGCGCTTCCTGGAGGAGCCGGAGTTCCTGGCCCGCTGCCGGGAGAACGCCCGCAAAACCATCGAGGACAAGTTTGAAATCCATAAGATGTGCCGGGCCACCTATGGGGTGTATGAAAAAGCCCTCCACGACTGATTCCAAGGAGTATTTTTGCCTATGTCAATTACCAAAAGCAGCCTCTTTGTCCGCCTTTTCCTGGCTGTCTGGCTGGGCCTGAAAAACGCGGCGGCCAACAGCGTGCTGGGCCGGGCCTGCGACCGGCTCCAGGACTGGGCCGTCCGCCAGGCCCACGGCAGCGCCATCTGGAACTTTGTGTGGCGGGAGGGGCGCATACCCCGGGCCTGGCCGGGGAGTATCGCCTGCCGCCTGTTTACCGCCATCATCAACATCCCCTGCGCCGTCTTCAAGGCCGCCTACCGGGCGGGGAAGCGGGTGTGGGACGGCAGCCTGTTCTGCCGCCTGATGGGTGCACTGGGGGGCGGTACCTTCCTGTTCCTGGGCCTGTTCATGATGGTCATGCTCATGGCCCCCCATGAGAGGTGGAACAACCTCTACGGCCTGATGGGGGCGGTGGCCCTCACCGGCCTGTTTGTGGTGGGCAGCGCCTCCCGCTCCAGGCACAAGCTGGAGCTGGACGCCCAGGGGCCCTATTTCACCATCTATATGGCCTTCCTCTGCATTGCCCTGGTGGGCTCCCTGTCCACCCACCTGTCCCTGCGCTTCTTTGCCTTCCACCTGACCGCCTTCCTAATTGTCCTGCTGGTGGTCAGCTCGGTGCATAAGTATGAACAGCTCCAGCTCATGGTGTCCCTGGCGGTGGTGGGCCTGTCCGTCGCCGCCCTCTACGGCTGCTACCAGAGCTATGTCGGCGTGGATATCGTGGCCTCCCAGCAGGACATGGCCCTCAACCAGGGCATGCCGGGCCGGGTGTACTCCTTCTTCGACAACCCCAACAACTTTGCCGAGCAGCTGGAGATGTTGCTGCCCCTGAATCTGGCCCTCTTCCTCAACTGCAGGTGGCGGGGCAAGCTCCTGTCCCTGCTCTCTCTGGCTCTGGGACTGGTGGCCATTGGCGCCACCCTCGGCCGCGCCAGCTGGATCGGCCTGGCCTTCGCGCTGGTGGTTTTCCTGGCCCTGATGAACTGGCGCTGGGTGCCCGTGTTCCTGGTGCTGGGGCTGGCGGCCATCCCCTTCCTGCCGGAGACCATCTACAACCGGATCCTGACCATCTTCCGGGCCGGTGACGACAGCTCTGTCCAGTATCGGTTCGGCATCTATGACACCACCAGGAACCTGATGGAGGACTACTGGTTCCGCGGCGTCGGCCTGGGCACCGACGTGATGAAGAAGGTCTTTGAGACCTATCCCACCAACTTCGACGGCACCTATCCCGTCCACACTCACAACAATTACCTGCAGATGTGGGGGGAGACCGGCATCCTGGGGATGCTGGCCTATCTGGCCCTGCTGCTGTGGCGGCTCAAAACCGGCGTAAAGGCATTCTGTGCCGCGCTGGATCCCCGGGTCAAGCGTATGCTGGCTGCGGCCATTGCCGCTTTCTGCGGAATCCTGGTCATCGGCGTGGCCGAGTATACCTGGTACTACCCCCGGAATATGTTCACCTACTGGTTCCTCTTCGGCGTCATCGGCGCCTGCGTCAAGCTGACCCACCTGGAGCGTACCCGGCACACTGCGTAATGTGTTTTGAGTCCGTGTCTACCAGATGTCTACCAATTCAATCCCGTAATCCATTGGCGTGCAGCGGTTTCCCGCTGCGCGCCCTTTCTTTTGCCGCCTCATGTCTACCAAATGTCTACCATGGGAACATTTAAGCTGCAAATCAAGCTAAAATTGTCTGAATACCGCAGGATTTCCTCACTTCAAACCGCATGTAAGGGTCGTCATACGCCTCTGATTTCCCTATTTTACCGGATATTGGTGGAATATGGCAATCCAAGCCTCAAATTTTAGAAGGAGGAAAATCCAAAATGAGAAACCTCAAACGGGCTCTCAGCCTGGTGCTGGCCGTCGTTATGGTCATTGGCCTGATGGTCGTCGGCGCTTCCGCTGTGAGCTACAACGATCTCACCGACAAGGACGAGATCGTCAACAAGGACGCGGTTTCCATGCTGGTTGCTCTGGACATCATCCAGGGTAAGCCCGATGGATCCTATGCGCCCACCGAGAACGTGGACCGCGCCCAGATGGCGAAGATGCTCTCCGTCATCATGAACAAGGGCGTGGACAACGCCGCGCTCTACGAAAATGTGAGCTCCGACCTGACCGACATCAGCACCAGCTGGGCCAAGGGCCACATCAACTATTGCTACACCACCGGCATCATCGCCGGCCGCGGTGCCGGGATCTTTGACCCCAACGCGGATGTGACCGCTCTGGAGGCCGCCAAGATGCTGCTGGTGGCCATCGGCTACGACCCCGCCACCGAGGGCTTCGTTGGCACCGACTGGGCGCTGAATGTGTCCGCCATGGCCGACTCCGTGGGCATCTTCCGCAACTTCACCAAGGATCTGACTGCCCCCCTGAGCCGCGACGACGCTGCCCTGCTGATCTACAACGCCCTGGACGTTGAGATGATTCAGCAGTACTCCAACGGCTACGCCCTGACCTACGCCGACCACCGCACCATCCTGTCCGACAAGTACGGTGTGATCCGCGTGGAGGGCGTCGTCACCGCCAACGAGTGGGCCACCCTGGGTGCTGACAAGGATGAGGCTCTGCGTGAGGGCCTGACCCGCATCGAGAACCCCCGCGGCATTTTCTCCACCACCACCAACACCCAGGTGGACAGCCCCAGCGACCGTACCACTGTGGGCACCTTCGAGGTCTCCACCCCCGTTGATATGCTGGGCAAGACCGTCACCATGTACGTGAAGAAGACCACCATTCTGGCCAACTCCACCGTGTACGGCGACCCCGTGCTGTCCGACGATAACGTGGTGATCACCAGCTACGCCAACGTGGACAACGGCACCGGCGACGGCTCCCTGAAGAAGCTGCTGCGGGACAACAGCCTGACCGTCAACGAGGATACCGAGTACTTCCTGAACTACGGCCAGTATGATCCCAGCGCCAAGAACCCCGATCCCGAGGATCGCGCCTTCAACAACACCTACAATGTGAAGGGCGCCGACCTGACCATCATCGACAACGATGATGACGGCATCGTCGACTACGTCCTCTCCCTGGAGAAGACCATGACTGACGTCACCAAGGCCAACGCCGACCGCGGCGAGATCAGCCTGAAGGGCGTGGAGGACACCATCGAGACCGACGACGACTACGAGGCCGGCGACGTGGTGCTCTTCGTGGAGTACGGCAACCGCTACTATGTGGAGCTGGCCGAGTATGTCACCGGCGAGATGGAGCTCTTCAACGTTGAGGACTACGACAACCAGTACATCCGCGTGGATGGCGAGAAGTATGAGGACGACGGCCTGTCCGTGATCCGCACCGCTGATATCTACAAGTTCGACGTTGAGAAGTGCGAGAACAACCGTGATGACGGCGTCCAGTTTGACACCACCTACAACTACTATCTGGACAACCACGGCTATGTCACCGCCTTCAAGAAGGTCGACACCAAGCCCGACCAGTACGCCCTGGTTCTGGACTCCTCCTGGTCCACCAACAACCTGGATACTTCCGCTCAGGTGAAGCTGCTCCTGCCCGACGGCACCGAGGGCAAGTACACCGTGAACTGGGATGCCAGCGCCAAGAACTTCTCCTATGACGGCAAGACCAAGGATGAGGCTCTGAAGATGTTCCTGGGCAACTACGACTACTCTGTTACCTCTGGTCAGAAGTATCCCAGTGGCGGCCATGCGGCCGGCAACCTGGTGGCCTACTCCATCAATGAGGAGACCAACGAGGTCACCATCAGCCTGCCCACCTTCGCCACCATGAAGGACGGCACCACCAAGGCCGGCAAGCTCATCAACAACGGCTCCAGTGATAACTACACCATTGGCAGCACTACGATTACCGATGATGTGTTCTTTACCTCCAGCCAGCCTTATCTGGCCGATGATATCGCCAAGGGCGATGTGCAAATCAAGCTGACAAACACCCCGGGTGTCACTGGCAACTACGGCATCTCCGCCAGCACCGTCATCTACTACTATGATGGTGAGGAGGGCTCTGTGGTCACCGGCTATGACAACATGGCCCGCCTGATCGATGCCGCCGGCGACAATGTCGCCGCTACCATCGACGGCAGCAACAAGGTCTACGCCTCTGTGATCAAGAAGAGCGGCATCACCGACGTGGCCGCCGCCATCGTGATCTACACCGAGCAGGCCCAGTTTGGCCAGGACGAGTTCGTCTACGTGGCCCGCAGCTACAATGTCAGCACCGACGACTATTACTACTATGACGTCGTGACCATGGACGGCACCGTCCTGCGCGAGGTCAAGTCCGATGATGCGTCCGACAAGTTTGGCGGCGACGTCAAGGTGGGCGAGGTCTACATCTACACCGAGGACGCCAAGGGTATCGCCCACTTTGAGAAGGATGACGCTGAGCCTGCCCAGCACGTCGCCGGCTACGTCCGCGTCACCGACGATATGTACGTCAACGTGTACGACACCGACGAGGCGCTCACTGCTCTGGGTCTGACCCGCGAGTCTCAGCTGTACACCAAGGTGGATGGCTACGAGACCCTGACCACCGCCTTTGTGGGCTACATGAACAACTGGCAGAGCCTGATCGGCTATCCCAATGCTCCGCTCAACAAGAACTGGGATTACACCCGTCTGGCTGACAAGAACACCAGCGTGATTTTCGACATCACCGAGCTGGACAGCGACGACACCACCTGCCCCACCACTACCCTGCGGGATGGTCAGAAGGCTGTTGTGGTCTTTGACCGCGACATGGTGATCCGCGCCGCCTTCGTCATGGCCGACTATGACATGCCCGATATGGATGACGTGGGTCTGAGCTCTGTCTCCTTCAAGGGTTCTTCTGCCACTCCCCAGCAGATTGAGCAGGCCGCAGGCGCCAGCTTTGCTGGTGCGCCTACGATCACCATCTCTGATTCTCAGCGTCAGAGCAGTGCTATCTGTGCCGCGATTGTGACCAGCGATCCCAGCGCCGTGATCAGCCATGTCGATGTCTATAACAATGCGACTCCGCCCGCTCTGGCTGGCGGCGGCTGGACGGCCAACAGCGGTAATGCCCCGGCAAGCAGTGGTACCTACTATGCCCGCTTTACTGTGACCTCCAGTGATGGCACCGACAGCGAGACTTATACCTTCAAGATGGAGATTAAGGCCGCTGACAAGATCTCCACTCTGGCGATCACCGGCAAAAACCAGATTACCATCACCGGCACCGATGCGACCTATTGGTTTAAGGTTGAGCTGAAGGACGGCACCGACTTCTGGCCGGTGGGCAACGTGGATCGGGTCGCCGTCAGCGGCGGTACTGCCACTCTGACCACCATCAACATGGCGGCTGGCAACCTCTACCGCGTCACTGTGTACGACGTTGACCCCGCTGCCAATCCGACTGCGACTCCTGTGTACTCCGGCATCGTTGCTGCGAGCTACTAAGTTAGCTTCATCAGCATAAGACCCTATACCCCCCGGGCCATTATGGCCCGGGGGGCTTTTTCAATGGAACACATGGTAGTAGTAAGGCTTGCCTTTGTAGTTGGCAAGGCCTCTTTCAGAATATGCCATCGAGAAGCCGCTATCGGTGATGGTCAGATAATCTTCCCGCATGACCTCTGACCAGAATCCGGAGTACGACTCGCCCCAGATCATCAAAAACCTTGGCCGGAAGCCTAGGTTTACCGTGTAGGTGCCTGCACCCGTGCCCGTAAACTGCCCAATAGTCAGCTCACACTTCTTCCCCGCCTCGGCCAAGGCCTCCGTCTCCACCCCCTTGATGGCGGCGTCGATTTTCTGGAAATCGGTATTGAAGTCGGTACGCAGGAAGCTGTCGCTGGCCTCCCACTGGTGCAGCTGATAGTTGCTTGTGTATGTAGCCATAAAAATATCCCTCCCGGCGGTCATGCCGGGAGGGATATTTCCGGTCTTGGGGAACGCGGGCGGCAGAAAGGCCCCCGGCCCCGGATAAACCGGAGCCGGGGGCCCTGTGTTCCGTGCTCAGCCGATGGCAATCCGGCTGGGGGACTCCACGGCCTGCGTCTCCTTCTTGGGGACGTCAATCCGCAGGATGCCGTCCTCGTACTTGGCGTGAACCTCGCCGGGCTGCACGGCCTCGCCCACATAGAAGCTGCGGGAGCAGGCGCCGGCGTAGCGCTCCTGCCGGATATACTTGCCCTGTTTGTCCTTCTCGTCCTTATCCAAGCCCTTGGCGGCGCTGACGGTCAGGTAGCCGTCCTTCAGCTCCACGCTGATCTCGTCCTTTTTGAAGCCGGGCAGATCGATGTCCACCTCATAGCCGGTGTCGGTCTCCCGCACGTCGGTCTTCATCAGGTTCTTGGCATGCTTGCCGTACAGGGGACTGCGTCCATTCCACACCGGAATCGGCATAAAGCCGTCCGTGAAAAAGTCATCAAACAAATTCTCACCAAAGATGCTGGGCAACATAAGTCATTCCTCCATTCTTATCACTTATCTTGTGCCCTGCGGGAGGAGCCCTTTGGGTTCCTCTCTCTTGGAACAACTATGTTATAGCACCTTGGATTAGCGCTGTCAATAGGAGAGTGCTAATGTTTACAGAAAAAACATATTTCATACGAAAAAAGGTCATAATTGACCAGATGGGCCGTAATTCAATCCGTTTTCGGCAGTTCATGGAACAGGGCGGCATCCGGCGGGAGCCAGGTGAACACCACCATCAGCACCATCAGCGCGAGCACCAGGCCACACCAGAGCCGCGCCTTTTCCCGCCAGAAGCTCCCCCGGAGGAAGGCCGGCAGCAGGAAACACACACCCATGCACAGCACGTAAAGCACCACGTCAAAGAGCAGGGCGCGGCCGTCCAGCACGCCGTGATACAGCCAGCCCGCCGCCAGCATGAGCCCGGCGGCAAGCAGCAGGGAAAACGCCCTAGCCCCCAGGCCGTCCGGCTCCCGCCGCAGCAGCGGGACGGCCCCCAGCACGCAGGGCCAGACCAGGATTTTCAGGTGCTCCCAGATGCTCTCGTTCACCGGGGCCAGCACCGCGGTGAGCCCGTTGGGAAACAGCGCATAGACAAAGTGCAGGCAGGAGCCCGCCAGCGTGGCGACCGCAAACGCCAGCAGCGCCGCCTTGGAAATACGGGACATGGCAAATCCCCCCTGTTTCAATCTGTTGAAGTATATGCACCGGCATGGACGCCCATACCCGGATCCAGATGTTTTCCAATACACAGATAACAAATCATGGGAAGTATAGAGGACACTTCCAGCATAAAACCGGGAAGGCGGCCGGCGCGGCATCTGGGAATCCCGGCCAAGCCAAAAGAGCGTTTCATTCCCAGAGAAGGCGGCCGGATTTCCGACCATATTAAACTCGGCGCACGATCTGCGCCGCGATTTCTGCATCAAAAGGGGTGGTTCTTTGAAGGAGGAATCCAAATTGCGGCCGTGGCTGGGGGCGGTTCTGGCGGCGGCACTGGTGGCGGCGTCATTGGTACCGGCTGTAACCGCCCGGGCCGCGGAGGCCCGCACTGTCCTGCCCCTGGGCCGGGCGGTGGGCATCAAGCTCTTTTCCGACGGCGTGATGGTGGTTGGCTTTTCCGAGGTGGCCGGCGAGACCGGCAGCAGTGCCCCCGCCCGGGACTGCGGCCTGCGGGAGGGCGACATCATCACTCACATCAACAGGGAGGAGGTGGACAGCATCGAGGAGGTGCAGAGCGTCCTCCAGGCCGTGGGCGGCGCGCCCATGAGCATCCGGGCCGTGCGGGATGACAAGACTGTCCAGCTCACCGCCCAGGCCGTCCAGTGCGGCAGCGACGGCCAGTACAAGCTGGGGGCGTGGATCCGGGACTCCATGGCGGGCATCGGCACCCTGACCTTCTGTGATCCGGAGACCGGCTGCTTCGGCGCCCTGGGCCACGGCATCAGCGACGTGGACACCGCCAAGCTCATGCCCCTCCAGTCCGGCGCTCTGCTCTACTCGGAGGTCACCGACGTCCAGAAGGGGGAAAAGGGCGCCCCTGGTGAGCTCCACGGCGCCTTCCAGACCCAGCGGGAGCTGGGGCAGCTCTCCGCCAACACAGCCGGTGGTGTCTTCGGCACTCTGACGGACAAGAGCCTGCTTCAGGGGCTGGAACCCGTGCCGGTGGCCTCCCGCGGCGAGGTGCGGACGGGCGAGGCCACGATCCTCTCCAACATTGCGGGGGATCAGGTGGAGGAGTACACCGTGGAGATCGTCCATCTCTATCCCGCCAATGACAGCGACACCCGGAACCTGATGCTCAAGGTCACCGACCCCCGCCTGCTGGAGGCCACCGGCGGCATTGTCCAGGGCATGAGCGGCAGCCCCATCCTTCAGAACGGCAAGCTGGTGGGCGCGGTTACCCATGTACTGGTCAATGATCCGACCCAAGGGTACGGCATCCTGGCCGAAACGATGCTGTCTCAGGCCGAAACCGCAATGGGAGAAAACGCCTAGCGGACTCAGAGGACATTTGAGTCCATGTCTACCAGATGTCTACCAAATCAATCCCGCAAACTATTGGCGCGCAGCGGTTTCCCGCTGCGCGCCCTTTCTTTTGCCGTCTCGTGTCTACCAAATGTCTACCATGGGAATATTTAAGCTGTAAATCAAGCTAAAAATGTCTGAATACCGCAGGATTTCCTCACTTCAAATTGCATGTAAGGGTCGTCATACGCCTCTGATTTCCCTATTTTACCGGATATTGGTGGAATATGGCAATCCAAGCCTCAAATTTTAGAAGGAGGAAAATCCAAAATGAGAAACCTCAAACGGGCTCTCAGCCTGGTGCTGGCCGTCGTTATGGTCATTGGCCTGATGGTCGTCGGCGCTTCCGCTGTGAGCTACAACGATTTCTCCGACCGGGAAGAGATCGTGAACAAGGATGCGGTTTCCATGCTCACCACGCTGGGTATCATCGAGGGCAAGCCCGATGGTTCCTATGCGCCTGGCGAGGGCGTGGACCGTGCCCAGATGGCGAAGATGATCTCCGTCATCATGAACCAGGGCGCCGACAACAGCGCTCTGTATGTCAACAGCCCCTCCGGCCTGACTGACGTTGACAGCCACTGGGCCAAGGGCCACATCAACTTCTGTTACACCACCGGCATCATTGCCGGCCGCGGCAACGGCACCTTCGACCCCGACGCGGGCGTCACCGCTGTGGAGGCTGCGAAGATGCTGCTGGTGGCCGCCGGCTATGATCCCAAGATCGAGGGCCTGGAGGGCACCGACTGGGCGCTGAACACCAACGCTCTGGCCTCCCGCCTGGGCATCTTCCGCAACTTCACCAAGGACGTAAGCCAGCCTCTGAACCGTGATGACGCGGCTCTGCTGATCTACAACGCCCTGGACGTGGAGATGATCGAGAAGTACGAGAACGGCTACGCCCTGGCCTATGCCGACAGCCGCACCATCTTGAGCGCCATGTACGGCGTGTACAAGGTGGAGGGCGTCGTGGTGGGCAACAAGTGGGCCGAGCTGGACCAGACTGACTCCGACGCGGCTCTGAAGGATGGCAAGACCACCCTGGACAATGTGATCCTGTACTCCTCCACCACCGCCAACACCACCACCGGCGAGGGCGTGCGTCAGCCCGGCCAGATCCAGTTCAACGTGGATACCCCCGTGGAGTACCTGGGCAAGACCGTGACTCTGTACATCGAAAAAACCACCATCCTGTCCAACTCCAAGGTGCTGGGCGTGGCCACCAAGGATGACCAGAACGTGATCCAGACCACCACCGCCACCGAGGACACCGTGAAGGACTACCTGAAGGGCACCGGGCTGTCCATCACCGACGAGACCGAGTTCTATGTGAACTACGGCTACTACAAGACCGAGGCTGACGCCGAGGCCATGATCAACAACTACGTCTCCAGCGAGAAGGACGGCACCAGCTTCAACCTGAACGGCATCTCCGTCGAGGTCATTGACAACAACAACGACGGCGACGTGGACTATGTCCTGTACCTGCAGGAGACCCTGTCCAAGATCACCCGCTACAGCGAGAAGAACGAGACCCTCAGTTTCTACACCCCCACCCGTGACACCAAGGATCTGCTGAACGGCAAGACCGAGACCATCGCCGTGGACTTCGCCGACGTGGTGTATCCCAACGAGGATACCGTCACCACCGACGATCTGATCCTGTATGTGCAGTACGGCGGCCGCACCTATATCACCGTGCCTGAGGTCGTGACCGGCACCATGACCCGTGTGGACCGCGACAAGGACGACGAGTTGTACATCACCATCGACGACGGCGACACCTACAAGCAGTCCTACATTCTGGATGCCATCACCATGGTGGATGCCGATATGGCCCGCTTCCTGATTGAGGATGCCAAGGGCGATGTGGGCTTTGACACCAAGTACGACTTCATCCTGGACTCCACCGGCTCCTACATCGTGGCCTTCCGCCCCGCTGAGGAGGTCGTGACCAACTACGCCCTGGTTCTGGACTCCGCCTGGACCAAGAACGCCCTGGACGTGAAGGGCCAGCTGAAGATCCTCAAGGCCGACGGCACCGAGGGCACCTACTACATCAACTGGAACGCCTCCAAGAAGAACGCCTTCGGCGACAATGACGCCGACCTGCGGGCCTACATGGGCACCGAGGACGTGCTGGGCGGCTTTGATACCGGCGCCGCCGCTGGCACCGTGATCACCTACACCCTGTCCGACGACGATATGCTGACCATCAAGAGCGTCCTGAGCCAGCATAACCTGGCAAACAGCCGCGATGTTACTTCCAAGGTCAGCGAGGGCGACTTCCTGGCCGACAACAAGGGCGACTACCGCGGCAACCTCAACAGCGGTGATGTTGTCTACATGGAGGAGAACGCGGCGGCCAATAAGCTGGTGTTCGGTGACGCTAGTGGTGATCCCTCTTCCACCCCCAACACCCAGTACGTGCTGACCGGCGCCTACGAGAACGGCGACGGCTACCTGACCGTGAAGGCCACCAACGACAAGGACGGCGCCATCACCGACAGCGGCCGCGTGTTTGCCATCGACAAGAACACCGTCGCCTTCTACTACGATGTGGTGGAGGACAAAGACCTCAAGAAGGGCGGCAAGTACTACGAGACCTCCTACAAGGAGGGCGACGTGCTCTATGGCGTGGCCACCGGCTGGGACAAGATGAGCAACGTGGCTGAGGGTACCGGCGCTCAGGTT
Organism: Flavonifractor sp. An10; assembly: GCF_002161215.1. GTDB lineage: Bacteria > Bacillota > Clostridia > Oscillospirales > Oscillospiraceae > Flavonifractor > Flavonifractor avistercoris. Next base: position 402,847 of record NZ_NFMB01000004.1, on the reverse strand, counting down.
TACCCCGTGCTGAAGAAGACCGAGGACAAGACCTACGCCGCCACCAATCTGGCCGAGGTGGTCCTGTTCAACGCCCGCACCAGCACCAACACTCAGAACTGGCTGCTGGTCCTGGACGCCAACGCGGTCACCTCCAAGATCCTGGAGCTGAACGTGGTGTTCGAGGACGGCACCACCAAGTCCATCGATGTCAGCAAGGACGACTATGAGAGCGAGTTCGACAAGCCCGACGGCTACGCCTACATGGTGGCCTACACCTACAGCGAGAACGCCGACGGCACCTACGACCTCAACCTGAACAGCCGTACCGCCGCCACCACCGCCGAGCTGCTGAAGAACGGCACTCTGGACGTGGACAACAACAAGGACAACGACTACAACTACTCCGGCCGGGTGTATCCCACTCTGGTGGGCAACTCCAAGGTGTGGGATGTCACCGACGCGTCCAAGGCTGGCGACGAGGTCTCCAAGGGCGACTTTGTGGTGGGCGCGCTGAAGAACGCCGTCATCATCACCACCAATGACAACAAGGTGCTCCAGACCGCCTGGATCTGGGATTATGACGACTCCAAGCCCTCCGACGACAAGGACGACCCCGGCGACCTGCGGGTGACCTATGACCAGCAGACCGTCCGCGTCTACAACCCCGACAACGCCACTCAGCTGGAGCTGGCCCGCGCCATCACCAATGAGCTGCGCGACAAGGGCTTTACCGACATCACGGTCGGCAACACCTGGTGGGGCAACGGCGGTCTGACTGTAAACGACAGCGCCATGGGCACCGTGACCGCTACGGACGTCGACTCCGGTCTGACGGTTCGTATCCCCGTGGAGCAGGTCTACCGCGTGACCTACAACGGCACCTTCGTGGGCTATGTGGGCGAGGGCGAGACCATCGACTTCCGCACTACCAACGGTGATTTCCTGGTCAACAGCACCTATGGGTATGCCTCTGACGGCTTTAGCGACGTGACCGTGTCCGGCAATACCGCCACCTTCAAGGTCCCCAGCGACGGAACTTCTCAGAATTGGAGAAACGCCGGTTCTCTGGAGTCCAGCGCCAACAAGACCTTCGCTATCGTGGACGCCTACATTGTGCGCATTGGCGCCAATGTGAGTGTCACCATGCCCAGCGGCCGTTCTGTGAGCGACACTAACGTCGTTGCCGCCGGCACCGAGGTCACCGTGTCCTCCAGCCTGACCGGCAACCAGCAGCTGACCGCCACCGAGGGCACCAAGATCGTGGAGATCGGCGACGCCGGCTCCAGGCCCAGCACCACCTACAAGGTCACCGCGGATGTCACCTTCAATGTGAAGGGCCTTGCCAATATTGCCGGTTCCACCCAGGACGTGATCGACGCGGTCAAGGGCTCCAAGTTTGAGGGGGTCGAGAAGTGTGTCTCTACCAACGTGGCAATGGACGTGGACGAGAACAACCATAAGATCACCCTGAGCAGTATTGGAACCATGACTCCGCTCGACAATACTGCTAGCATGGATCCTCAGACTCAGCTTTCTCTGAACATCTTCTGGTATGGCAATGATAACCTTTCCGGTAAGAGCGATGTGGGAGCTTCTGAGATCCTGAGTTGGTACAATACGCAGCACAGTGCAAACGCTACCAAGCTGGCCATTGTTTCCATCACCATTGGTGACGACAATCTGCTTCTGCTGGTGAGCGACAGCCGCACTTATCAGACTACTACTCACAGCTTCAATGGTGTCAGCTACACCATCGACTTCAGCGGTCTGACCTGGTAAGTAAAATCTCACGTTTTTTACCGGATCAGCCCCCGCGCAGGGAACAGCCCCGGAGCACTGCTCCGGGGCTGTTTTCCGTCTACCGCAGGGCGGCGTAATAATAGGTGCGCCCGCTCTCGTTGGGGCTGGTTACACCTCCGTCCTGCGCGCTGAAGCCGTTGGAAGTCACAAAAATCTGCGAGGGGCTCCCGCCGGCGGCCGCCGCGGCCGTGTAATAGGCGCTGAGCGGCACAACGACCAGCTTGGGCTGGAACCCCAGGGACACGGTCTTTGTGCCGCCGCTCCCCGTATAGCTGCCCGTGACAATCTCCGCCTTCCCGTCCACCGTGGCGGCCAGCGACGTCAGGGCTGTCTTGTCCGCCTTCTGCGCCAGCTTGGCGTCCGCCGCCGTCTCCACCCCCTTGACGGCGGTATCGATTTTCTGAAAGTCCTCGTTGAAGTCGGTGCGGAGAAAGTTGTCGCTGGCCTCCCACTGGTGGAGCTGATAATTTTCTGTATAGGTTGCCATAAAAATCCCTCCCGGTTGTTATTCCGGGAGGGATTTTCCGGTATGAGGGAACCCGTCTATAGGGTTATTGGCATCAGATAAAGACAAAGAACCGGTCATCGTCATTGAAGTTGAAGCTGATGGAAATTTCGCCGGACTCTTCCACCGCCTGGTCCTCCAGGTCAAAGATCAGGGTCTCCCGCGCGCCGGTAGTGATCGGCCCGAAGATCTTGAACAGATCACCATTCGGAGGGCTGAATATACAGGTGCTCATACCGGCCGGAGCCGTGTAGTCTATCGTATACCGGGTATAGCCGTTATCCAGGCGCTGCGCGGTGACGCCGTGGATGGTGTAGGAGCCGCTCTGGAGCATGTTGTTTTCCGCATACTCCACCGCCGCCGGCTCGCCCACCGGATTTCCGTCCGTCAGGACAATTTCAGTGCCGGAGGGGCTGGTGCCGTGGCCCGGCGAGCCGGTCGACTCCTTGGGGACACTCTGCCCCGCCTGGGCGATGTAGCCGTTGGCCTCAAAGGAGGCGGATGCGTTTGGCTCCAGCACGCCGAAGTTGTGATAGGTCAGGAGGTTGCAGAGATTGAACTGGTAATTCCCCTCGCCCCGGAGCGGATTGGCGCTGTCGGCCAGGAGGGCCTCCCCGTATGCCTGCTGGGCGGTAAAGAATGCCTGGGAGCGGCTCTGTCCTTCGTGGAGGGCCTTCAGATAGCTGTAGTAGAAATAGTAGAAGTTGCTCTTGGCCATGTCGGACAGGCTGGCATCGCAGTTGACGCCGTTGTTGGAGATAACAGCGGTGGCGGAGAACATGCCCACGCACTGGCCGTTCAGGGCGGTGGTGGTGAGATTGTTCTCCATCTCATAGCCGTTGAGGCATGTCCAGCAGTCCAGATAGTAGGGCGCACCGTTCAGAACCGTGTTGATGTTATCCATATTAAGCAGGGAGATGCGCTGTTCCTCACCGTCCACATAGATGCACTGGTCGATGTTGTCCCACTGGCCGTGGCTGTTGATCAGAAGCTCCACAGGACGCGAGCGGGTCTCCGCAGCCAAATTCTCCAGAGTGAAGTTGCCCAGCACCTTGGTGGTGACAGGGTACTGCCCGTCCAGGTTGCCATAGAGCCGGTAGGGCACATCCAGCAGGCCGAACTCGCTGTGCATCCGGTTCAGGAAGCGTCCCATATCGTCAATGTGCCGGCTCTGGGCGAAGATGGGATTGGAGAAATTGACCAGCTCCAGCTGGGTGAGCCCGGTCTCCCGAACAAAGCGGTCGTACTTGTCGAAGAAGGCGGTAAACTGGCCCTTGGACAGGGGAAGCCGGGCCACCGGCCACTGGGGGACCAGGGTGACGTCCCATCCCTGCTCGAAGTGGTCCATGACGCTGTAGCCATTGGAGATGGTATCTGCGTCGTTATCAAAGTTGCCGTAGAACAGATCCGTGAGGAAGTCCCCGCTGTCATCCACACCGCTCTGCATCTGCACCTTGTAGTTGACACGGAAGGCGGGCACCATGGAGGGAGTGCCAAAGATCTGCACGCCGGCCACGGTACCGCCCCGCTGGGCGGCATCCGCCTGGAGGGCGGTATAGAGCTGCTCGGCGTTGGAGAAGGAGCTGGCGTCGGCCACCAGGACTGTCGCGTCCGTGATGGATGCCAGATAACGCCCCACGGCGTTCAGATCCTCCTGTGTCATGGCGGCCGTATCCATCACCGCGTAGAGATAGCGGGTACGTGCCTCCGCATCCTGAATCAGCGCTTCAGCCTCTTGGCTGCGGCCTACCCCCTCCAGCACTGCTGCGATGAAGCCCACCGGATTGACGACTTTCATGCCGTTGTTGTCATAGGCGGTTTCTACCACCAGGGTGCGCAGTTCATCCTGGGTCAGAGCCGGGTCGATCTCGATGGCGATGGCGTACAGGCCGAGCATATAGGGCATGGTCCAGCTCAGACCGCCGGAGCTCCAGTAGATATAGGACGCACCGCTCATAGTGGTTGCCGTCGTACGCCCAGCGGAGGGCACAAATACCATATCGGGTGCAACGCTGTTTCCCCACCACAGTTCCGGAAGTAGATTTTGCACATTGTTTTTGTCGCTAAGCGGCAGGAAGGAGGCTGCGCCATATTCCCCACAGAACCAGACCATGATACCCGCATCTTCACAGGCGGCTACCGCGTCCCGGAAAGCCTGGGCATTGGCCTCGGTCACGTCGATGTTGTCGGAAAAGCCCACCATGGTGATCTTTTCCCCTTCGGGCAGGGACTTGTTCTGCTCAATGATCTGGTAGAGACATTCCGCGTGGGTTGTCTGATCTGCCTTCCAGGCGGCATGGGCGTAGTAGTATACCTCCGCGCCAGGAGCAGTGCCGATTTCCTGATCGGCCAGCAGGGAGAGCACAGCAGGGCCGTGCATCTCAGCGTCGTTGCCGCTGTTGTTGACATAGTGGAGGTTGATCCCGCTGGTCTGTTCATAGCTGCCGATGGGCTGGTCCACATAGGCGACAACCGCCCCCTCTCCGGTGAACCCATGGGCGTGGAGAATATCCACGTTGAGGCCGGGGGCTTTTCCCCACTCCAGCAGCGCCTCCGGGTCGTAGCCAGCCGGGAGCTGATCAGCCGCGGGGAATTTGGTGCGGTCGGAGAAGGTGAGGGAATAGGCCAGCGCCGGGGCGCCGGACAGGTCGGCGGAAATGGTGAGGGAATCTCCAAAGTAGTGATCGCTGTAGGGCTCCACCCCGTCTACCGCCTGGGGCTGGACGAGCTGCCGGGTAAGACCCAATGGCTGGATGGCGCCGCCCTGGGCGGCCAGATGCCTGCGGGCATCTGGCTGAACCATACGGGCAGCGATTGTGGCCACCTCACAGCGGGTGATGGCCGCATTGGGGGTGAAGGTGCCGGCGCTGTCGTTTCCTGTGAGCACACCGGCCCGGTACAGCAGAAAGATGTCATCGTGGTAGGGGGTGGTGTCATCCACGTCGGGCAGGGTCGGGACCGAGTTGATCGGGGCCAGTTCCGATGCCGGCAGGGCGGCGGCAAGGATATGGGCCAGCTGCCCCCGGGTGGCGGGAACGGTGAAGTCTGAGAACTCGCCGGCGGGCAAGAGGCCGTTGTTCACGGCATAGTCCACATAGACCTGATACCAGGGTGAGCCTTGCGCGAAGGACTCTAGTCCACTCCCGTAGCGGCTGTGGATCCGGGCAGCCATTGCCACGGCTTCCGCCAATGTGACCGTGCCATTGGGAGAGAAGGTCTTCTGGCCGCTGCCGACCATCAGCCCCAGCTCATAGCCCGCAGCGACGCCGTCGGCATACCAGGCGTCGGCGGGGACGTCGGTAAACAGCCCGGTGTAATAGGAGCCGTTCCGTTGAAAATTTCCCATGCCGCTTTCGGCGGCATAGGCAGACCCCGGTAAGAGAGTCAGCAGCAAAACGACAGACAGGAAAAATGAGATGCCTTTTTTCATGTGAGACACACTCCTTCTCTTTCATATCCGTTCCGTATTTGATCCGATGCCGTTTTGTATCATTCTACTCCTTTTATACCGCAATGGCAACAGTTCCACGACCCTGTTACCGTTGATTCGCCCGTTCGGGATCTTTGGCCTTTTTCACATTGGCCTTGAACATATCTAGCCTACTCCAGACAACGGATAATTCTTGGCCGCAGCCCACCAGATTGACGAGCAGACAGGGGCGGTATTCGGGCGGGAGGAATGGGGAGAGCTGGTTCAGTATACCGGTGAGCACAAGTTCACGTCCGGAGTGTCCCAGAGCGGTCAGCACGTCCAGAAATTTCCGCTCATCATGTAGGATTGAAAAGTGTCCCGCCTGAGACCTGGTGGGCACCATGTCGGCAGGTATAATTTCCAACAGATACTCGCCATTAGAAAATAATTCCAAACCAACCTCCGCCATAGCAGTGGGAGCGGATGCCTCTTGTTGGCCCAGACGGAGCCGACGAGCCAGCTGTGCGGAGCCGTTAGCCACCTCCACAGCAAAGGCTTCCACCTGGTCATCGGCATCGTACTGAAGCAGAGCGATCCGCAGGCGTGCAACCAGATGCCCGTCCGCATGGACAGCGAAGATAGGGCCCCATACTGCGCAGAACGGCAGCCGTACGTTTCCCTGAAAGAGGAAGCCGTTGCCGTTTCTCTGCCAATCGTGGTGGGCGCCGATGATTTTGCGGGCGCGGCGGAGCAGCTTCTTTGCACCATTGACCCGCCCCAAGGGGAGAAAGTGGCCTGACGCGATTCCTTTGCAAAGCCGTTCTGTGACGCTGTTGTACAAAAAATTTTCCAAATTTCGAGTATTTATGACAAAATCCTCCTTTGTGAGAGGGGGCGGAGAACCCGCCCCCTATGTAGTTCAGCAGAGAGGTTCCGGAGTGCATTCCGTCACCTCGATATGGTAATTCCTTCCGGTGCCTATCCCCTCGGCATGAACCCGAAAGCGGACGGGCAGCTCCACAACCTCCACCAGGAAGCAGTCCTCCAGAACGGTGATGCGCTGGATCAGTTCGTCCAGGACGGTATCGCCGCCGGCAAGTTCCCGCTCCAGCAGCTGGCGGATCTCGTGGAAGCGCTGCTCCTCCAGCTGGACGCCATCTTTCCTTGCCTCCAGACGGTCCAACTCGGCCTGAATCCGGGCCATCTCCTCCTCGCAACGGGCTACCAGTTTTCGCATATCCTCCCGGTTCAAATCCCCGTCCAGGTAGGCCTCCTGGGCCCGCTCTTTCCGGTTTGACTGCCGCTGAAGGGCCTGACGGAGCCGCGCCTCGGATGCTTCGTCACCGCCCCCGTCTGCCCGAAGGGTTTTCAGCGCCTGGATCAGCTGGTCGATGATGGCCGGGCCGTCCAGGGCCAGCTGCTGGAGTACATGGCGGGCAACTGTACGGATGACCTCCCCGTGGACGGCCCGCATCCGGCAGGTTCCGGTACCGTCCAGCCGCCCCCGGCAGACAAAACGGGCGTACTCCGTGCCGTTGGTCCGGCGGGTGCGTTTGAGCGTGAAGCTCTTGCCGCAGGAGCCGCAGCGGACTTTTCCGGAGTACCAGTACCGGGCAGAAAAGCGCCCCTTTTCTGCCGGCATTCCTGCACGGCGCTTCAGCTCATCCTGGACAGCCTGGAAGTCCTCCCGGCTGATGATGGCCTCGTGGTGGTCCCGGATGCAGAACTGCTCCTCCAATCCATCATTGAGGATTTTACGGTGGGACAGGTGGTCAGTGGTGCGGTATTTTTTCTGGAGCAGGTCCCCGCAGTACTTTTCATTCCGCAAGATCCGAAGCACCATGGTGGACGACCAGGGACCGGCGGGCCGCAGGGGCGGCGGAATCCCGGACCGGGTCAGCTCCCGGGCGATGGTGTGGGTGCCCTTGCGCTCCACCAGAAAGTTGTGGTATACCCGGCGTACCACCTCGGCCTGCTCCGGCTCCACGGTGAGCTGTCCACCCCGCAGGGTGTAGCCGTAGATGGAGTTGTTCCCGAAGACTACCCCCCGGCGCATGGCCTGGAGCTGGCCCCAGCGGGTCCGCTCGGAGACCTTGCGGCTCTCCTCCTGGGCCACGCTGGCCATGATGGTGAGGCGGAACTCCCCGTCGTTGTCCCGGGTGTCAATGCCGTCATTCAGAAAGAGCACCCCGACTCCGTTGGCCTTGAGCTGACGGGTGATCTGAAGGGTGTCCACGGTGTTGCGGGCGAAGCGGCTGACCTCCTTGGTGAGGATCAGATCGATCTCGCCCGCCATGGCCCGCTGGATCATCCCGGTGAACTGGGGGCGGCGTTTGACTGAGGTGCCGGACAGGCCCTCGTCGGCGAACACCCCGACGAGAACCCAGCCCGGGTGCTCCTCGATGTAGCGCAGGAAGAATGCCTGCTGGGCGGCCAGAGAGTTGCGCTGGTCCTCCTTGTCGGTTGAGACGCGGCAGTAGGCGGCCACCCGCAGGGGTGCGTCAGTTGCGGAGTGCATGGCCCGCTCGCAGCATGGCGCACAGCAGAAAACCGTGGATAGAGTATACGGACATACAGAGAGCTCCTTTCCGTTGGCGGGAAACTGGCTTTAGCCCGTTGAGTTGCGGGGCGGGATGCCGGCCTGGCGCCGGAATCATTTTGGCCTACAGGCTTGAAGCCCCCACATTAGAACTCTATGAATTCTTTGCCCGTATCTTGCCTGATTGCATGGGGATGGGGAAACCAGGCCGTGCCGGTCAGCTCTCCCCTGGTGAGCAGGGTAGTGGAGTCCTTGAATATAGCCAGAGGCACCGTGTGCATCATCGCGCCGGGGGCTTGGCTCTCTGTGTCCATTCACCAATGCGCTCCCCACCGCAGAGGGGGCCATTCAGATCGCCATGGAGGAGCTGCCCATCACCCTCCACGGAGCCCGGGCGCTGGTGATCGGCTACGGCCGGCTGGGCCGGGTCCTGGCTCCCCGGCTGGCGGGGCTGGGGGCCAGGGTGAGTGTGGCCGCCCGGAAATACGCCGACCTGGCCTGGGCGGAGAGCTTTGGCTTCGGCACCGAGCACACCGGGCAGCTGCGGCCCTGGCTGTGCGGCTACGATCTGGTGGTCAACACCGTGCCCGCCCGGGTGCTGGGGGAGGCGGAGCTGGCCGAGCTCCGGCCGGACTGCCTGGTGATCGACCTGGCCTCCAAGCCCGGCGGCGTGGATCTGGACGCGGCGGCCCGGCTGGGGAAAAAGGTGGTGTGGGCCCTGTCCCTGCCGGGCAAGGTGGCCCCGGTGACGGCGGGCCGGGCCATTCGCACCGCCATCTACAACATTCTGAGCGAACTGGGAGTGTGAGCATGGAACAACAGGTAAGGGTGGGGTTCGCCTTCTGCGGCTCCTTCTGTACATTCAGCCAGGCCATGGAGGCCCTGGGGCGGGTGCGCGCCCGGTATGGGGACGTGACCCCCATTGTCTCGGAGGCCAGCGCCGTCACCGACACCCGCTTCGGCAGGGCCTGCGACTTCACAGCGGAGATGGAGCGTATCTGCGGCAAGCCGGTGATCGACTCCATCGCCAGGGCCGAGCCCATCGGGCCGAAGGGCCTGCTGGACGTGCTGGTGATCTGCCCCTGCACAGGCAATACCCTGGCAAAGCTGGCAAACGGCGTCACCGACACCGCCGTCACCATGGCGGCCAAGGCCCACCTGCGCAACGGACGGCCGGTGGTGCTCTGCCCCGCCACCAACGACGGCCTGGCCGCCTCGGCCAGGAACATCGGCGCCCTGCTGGACAAGAAAAACGTCTACTTCGTCCCCTTCCGGCAGGACGATCCGGCGAAGAAGCCTACCTCCCTGGTGGCCGACTTCTCCCAGGTGGAGGATACCATCGACGCAGCCCTGGCGGGGAGGCAGCTCCAGCCGGTGCTGCTGGGCCCGCCGGCATGAGCGGCACGCATAAGAGAACCCCCGGCCCAGACGGGCCGGGGGTTCTCCTATGCGTGTGTTTGCCGCGGCTCATCCGTTGAGATGCTCAGAGGAGAATCACCCCGGCATCCCGGCAGGCCTGGAGAGTCTGCTCGTCCCAGACGGACACCTGCACCTCGCCGATGTGGGCCTTGCCAAGAAGCAACATACACAGCCGGGACTGGCCGATGCCGCCGCCGATGGTCAGGGGCAGCTTGCCCTCCAGCAGCAGCTTGTGGAAGGGCAGCTCCCGCCGGTTGTCGCACCCGGCGATGGAGAGCTGCTTGTCCAGAGCGGCGGCGTCCACCCGGATGCCCATGGAGGACAGCTCAAAGGCCCGGCCCAGCACCGAGTTCCACACCAGAATGTCGCCGTTGAGGCTCCAGTCGTCGTAGTCGGGAGCCCGGCCGTCGTGGGGCTTTCCCGACTTGAGGGCCCCGCCGATGCCCATGAGGAAGGTGACCGGGTGCTCCTTTACCCAGGCATCCTCCCGCTCCTTGGGGGACAGGTCGGGCCAGCGATCCTCCAGCTCCTGGGCGGTGACGAAGGACACCTCCTCCGCCAGCAGGGGCAGGGGGGTGAGCTGGGGGAACACGGAGCGCAGGGTGGCCTGGGTCTCCCGCATGGCGGCCACAATGGTGTTCACCGTCTGCTGGAGATACTCCACCGTCCGATCCCGGGGGGCGATCACCTTCTCCCAGTCCCACTGATCCACGTACACCGAGTGGAGGTTGTCCAGCTCCTCGTCCCGGCGGATGGCGTTCATGTCGGTGTACAGGCCCTCCCCCACGGAGAACTGGTAGCGGTACAGGGCCATGCGCTTCCACTTGGCCAGGGAGTGAACCACCTGGGCGTCCCGGCCGGCGTCGGGGATGTCAAAGGACACAGCCCGCTCCACGCCGTTGAGATCGTCGTTCAGGCCGGTGGAGGCCTCCACAAACAGGGGGGCGGATACCCGGCGCAGGTGGAGGGCGCCGCCCAGGGTGTCCTCAAACAGGCGCTTGAGCAGGCCGATGGCCTTCTGGGTGTCGTACAGGTTCAGGCAGGGGGCGTACCCCTGGGGGATGACGGTCTGTAACATGGCTGGCAGGGCTCCTTTATTATGGAATGGCATAATACTCTGCTACATTATACCGGAAAAGCGCCCTGGGGGCAAGGGCGGGAGCGGGCGAAATTAGAAATAAGATAATATTATGGTAAAATAAATATGTATCATTTTACATGATAGAAGTTCAGGTGTATGATGGGGCAAGAACCGTAGAAAGAGAGGAATCTGCTGTGAGCGTTTGGAAAGACCGGGGGCTTGGCCTGCTTCTGTGCCTGTGCATCGCCCTGCCCTGCTGGCTGCTGGGCAGGGCGGTGCCGGTGGTGGGCGGGCCGGTGTTCGCCATCCTGGCGGGCATGGTAGTCGCCCTGTTTTACCGGGAGAAGAGGCGCACCCAGGCGGGTATCGCCTTCACCTCCAAGAAAATTTTGCAGTACGCGGTGATCCTGCTGGGCTTCGGCCTGAACCTGTCAGAGATCGCCAAGGTGGGGCTCCAGTCCCTGCCCATCATCCTGTCCACCATCACCACCTCCCTGGTGGTGGCCTTTGCCCTGCACAAGCTGATGAAGGTACCCTCCAACATCTCCACCCTGGTAGGGGTGGGCTCCTCCATCTGCGGCGGCTCCGCCATCGCCGCCACCGCCCCGGTGATCGGCGCCGACGACGAGGAAATCGCCCAGTCCATCTCGGTGATCTTCCTGTTCAATGTGGCCGCCGCCCTGCTCTTCCCCACCCTGGGGGGTGCGCTGGGCCTGAGCAACGAGGGCTTCGGCCTCTTCGCCGGCACGGCGGTGAACGACACCTCCTCCGTCACGGCGGCGGCCGCCGCCTGGGACGGGATGCACCCCGGGGCCAACACCCTGGACACCGCCACCATCGTCAAGCTCACCCGCACCCTGGCCATCATCCCCATCACCCTAGCTCTGGCCCTGTGGCGCACGGCAAAGGCGCGGAGGGCCGGCGGCGCCGGGGAGAGCGGCTTCTCCCTGAAAAAGGTCTTCCCGACCTTTATCCTGTTCTTCGTGCTGGCCTCGGTAATCACCACCGCGGCCACCGCGGCGGGGGTGGAGCCCGGCTTTTTCGCCCCCTTCAAGGAGCTGTCCAAGTTCCTTATCATCATGGCCATGGGGGCCATCGGCCTGAACACCGACCTGGTCAAGCTGGTGAAGAGCGGCGGCAAGCCCATCCTCATGGGCTTCTGCTGTTGGGTGGCCATCGCGGCGGTGAGCCTGGGCATGCAGCACGTGCTGGGTATCTGGTAAGCAGGGCTGCGGCACAGGGGAACCGGAGGCGGGCGCGGGCCGCCTCCGGTTCCCTCAAATAATGAGCAAAAAACTGTTGACAATTTCGCAAGGATATGCTACTATTTTATGGCTGACATGCCAAAGGTGTTGGCGCCCATGCGGGTGTAGTTCAATGGTAGAATCCCAGCCTTCCAAGCTGGTCGCGTGGGTTCGATTCCCATCACCCGCTCCATACGCGCCTGTAGCTCAGGTGGATAGAGCAACTGCCTTCTAAGCAGTGGGTCAGGGGTTCGAGTCCCTTCAGGCGTGCCATTGCTTTTCTCCCCGGTTCCTGACTGCGAATCAGGCTTCGCCTTTGGCTCGCCTTCTTCGGAAGGGACTTTGTCCGGCAGACATGCCGCCGGCATGTCCGCTGTTCGGACAAACTTCAGGTATACCATCTTCCTCCGCAATCAATATGGTGGGTGTAGTTCAGTTGGTAGAGCATCGGATTGTGGTTCCGAGTGTCGCGGGTTCGAGTCCCGTCTCCCACCCCATAAGACCTCAAGGCGGAAGGGCCGGAGCGTCCCGCTCCGGCCCTTCGCTTATGACAGACCAGCGACACTGGGGTGTAGCCAAGTGGTAAGGCACGGGACTTTGACTCCCGCATTCGCTGGTTCGAGCCCAGCCATCCCAGCCATACGACTCGTTAGCTCAGTTGGCAGAGCAACTGCCTTTTAAGCAGTGGGTCCGGGGTTCGAATCCCCGACGGGTCACCAGAAAGCCACACCAATCTGGATATTTTAAGTGGAACGCTTAGAGTATCAGAGGGTGTGGCTTTTTTACTTTCCTGAAATCTGAGTTCTGAAAAAAGGATATTTTCGCGGTATTTCGGGGCATTGGAAGGGTCTGCCCCTGGATTTCCCCAGTTTCCGAGCTCCGGCAGGGTTTAGCGCCCTATTTGAACACAGCCAGGGCACAGAAATTCGAAAAAAAGATACACAAAATGCAATGCGTCGGTTTGTTGGTTTCGTCAACCACCAGGCCGACGCTTTTTTGCTGCCCGGTAAATTCAAATAGGGCGTTTTCAGTTTGTACCCTGAGAAGCATAGCAGGGTACAACGGCATTACAGGTACTGCCAAAAAGGGCACACGGTCTCTCGTCCGCTTTGCTGAGCATACGGCAGGATGGAAATCCGGACGAGGGCCACAAAAACAGTGATAAAGAGGCACTTTGGGGAGGGATTGAAATTGGACAGAAACATGTTTTGGGGTATCATCGACAGCGTCAACGCAGGAGGGCCTTATTCAGACCAGGAGACACAGCGGTGCAGGTTGACTGCCGCCCTGGAAAAACACACCATGGAGGAGATCCTGGACTGGCAGTTGATCCTGGAAGAATACATGCAGGCCGCCTGCCGGCAGGATCTCCTGGCCGCTGCCACCGCTCGGGGCATCCCCTGCCTGGGGGACGGATTCAGCCAGTTCCGGGCCTGGCTCATCGCCGGAGGGGAGGAGGTGTACCGGAACATCCTGCGGGAGCCGGACTGCCTGGCGGGCCTCCCCGGGGGCGGGGATACATTCCAGTTCAAAGGGCTTCCGCTGGCGGCGTATCACGCCTACGAGGTGCAGCTCTTCCGGAACTGTCCGGAAGAACTCCGGGATTTATACAGCGATCTGCGCGGCCGGACTCTGGATGCCGGAATCCTGGAGGACATCCGCTCTGAGCTGCCGCGGAGGAGGGACATTGCAGACGGCTGGGGTGAGCGGGATCTGCCCACCCTGTTTCCACGCATCTGTGCCGGAGGCCGCACCCTGCCCGGCAGGGAACTGGTCAGGCGGATCAAGCTGAACGAGCTGTTCCAGAGCCGGGATCAGGTGCATGCCTTTGTGGATCAGGCCGGGCGCCGGACAAGCTGCCTGCTGCACGGCACGCCTGAAAACATTGCCGGCTTTCTGGCAGGCCATGCCCTTGCAGACAGGGTTACCCTGACGGACACCTCCTACGAGCTGATTCTGAGCGCCTCCGGCTCTGTGATTGACCAGTGTCCGGACAAGGCCCTGCTGGACGAAGTTACGCGCGCCCTGCTCCCGATCCAGCGGGGCGAGACAGCCCCTGCCCCCATATTCAGCCCTGCCATGGCGGAGATGGCATTGTGGCTCCAGTCGGAGCAGGGACAAGGACAGGGGCGGATGGTGCAGATGATGTAATTTGAAATTATCACATGAAAGGCTGGCGATGGTATCATGATCCTCACGATTACGGACTGGGCGGGTGACCGGGTTTCCCTGGAGCCCAAGGTGGAGCTTTACTCTGTCAGAGATTTTATGGGGAAGGAGTTGCCCGGCCTGGCCATTGTGCTGGACAAGGTGGGCAGCACACCGGATGAGGCAGAAGAATATGCCGTGCTCACGGTGTCCTTCGGGGATTTTCTCAGCCTGAAAAACGGGGCATATATCGACACCAACAACTGTTATTTTGCCGACCAGCTGCTCCGGCAGGGCATTGCAGAAGACACAGGATTCAGCCGGCACAGCGGCTTCTGCCGGTATCCCCTCTGGCGGTTCAAGGAGGAGTTCCTGAAGGAAATCGGCGGGGAGAACTATCAGGAATACCTGCGGCGCTATGACGAGTATATGGGCATCGGCAGAGCGGACAGGACGCTGGGCCAGGAGGGGATGTCCATGCAGTGATTTCCCGCCGGGTTTGCCGTATATTTGTGCGTGAGTGAGGAGTGGTTTCAGGTGGCATACAGAAAGGTTTATATCCGAATTGCCAGCAGCTATCGATATGATACTGGCTGGCCGGACGAGGGCGCCGAGGATGCGTTTCTGGCGGAAAGCCGCAGGCTGTTCCAAGGGGCAGGCTGGGAGCTCCATCCCGGCAGGCCGGGAAGCGGGACCTGCGATACCGTTACAAAGGGCCTGCAGGAATTGTACCTGCACCCCATGGAGTTTAGCGGGGTAATCCGGGAAGAGGAGATCCCCGCAGTACGGGAGGTTCTGTCCCCAGCGGAGTGCTTCCACTGCCAGGGCGTGGACTGTTATGAGAAGTATATGGAGCTCTCAGACGAGGAATATCTGACTCTGCTGGGCTCCAGGCAGGCTGAAATCGAGGCGGAAATCCTGAAGCACTATCAGACCAGGCGCCAGAACCTCTATTTGACCGGGCCCAGCGTGGAAAATATCGCCCGACTGTTTTCTGTGCGCCGGGTCAACGATAGGGATGGCAAACACGATTTTGCCGGTCAGTTCATCGAAAACCTGATTCAGCAGATGCTCCGGGATGGGCGGTTGGTCGCGGCAGAGACGCGGCATGGCATCGGTATCCGCACTGCAACCAGTGAAGAACTGAATGCCCACGGCCTTGACCGAAGCCCGCAGCAGACGATGCTGTGGTGAGGAGCTGGCCCAACCGGGATCCAGGTTTCAGCCCGGGTACTTTTCATTTGTGCCTGGAGAAGTATGGTAGAGTGCCGGCTTTATCGCCGCTGCCAAAAAGGGCACACACTTTTTCGTCCCATTTGCTGAATCGATTTTCCGTGGATAAGATGGCTTGATGGGAGTCCCAAGCGGGTGACAAAACGATAATTGAAATAGGGCGCTAAGCCCAAGGAGGAAAG
Source organism: Flavonifractor sp. An10 (assembly GCF_002161215.1). Lineage (GTDB taxonomy): Bacteria > Bacillota > Clostridia > Oscillospirales > Oscillospiraceae > Flavonifractor > Flavonifractor avistercoris. The sequence continues at coordinate 387,302 of NZ_NFMB01000004.1, read as the reverse complement.
GAACATGACCAAAGAAGCCTATTTTGAGAAACTGTCATACGCCCTGCGGAGGCGGGAGCTGCTGCCCCGGCCGGTGGAGGAGGACGGCCTGCTGCCGGTGGAGTGGAACGGCTGCATCCTGTGCCGGGTTACGGAGCGCGGCGCCGTCCGGTATGACCCCACCTGGGTGGACACTGACAAGGCAAAGGCCGCCCTGGCACAGGTCAGGGAAGCGGCGGGGACGGTGCTGGAGTACATGACACTTCTGGAGGCGGCCCCGCCGCTGAAGGCGGAAGGTCTGGCGGATGGTTACCGGGTGCTGGCAGAGTTCAACGGCACGGTGCTGGCCGGGACGGAGACACTGCTGGGGGCCCAGTTCGTCACATGGGCCCGGGACTATGACCGGAGAGGAGTCAACAACGGCCACTACTACATGGAGGATTACCAGGGCGCCAAGGAGGACTTCGCCCTCCGTTCCGGTCTGGTGGCCCGGGAGCGGGTCTTTGACCGGGAGCAGCTGGAGGAACTGCTCCAGGCGGTGCAGGGCTTCCTCCGCGGCGAGGGCCCCGCCTCCTACCAGCAGGAGTACCAGTGCCGACGCCTCCTGGAGCAGATCAACGAACAGCTGCCGGCAACGGAGCAAAATCAAATACAGAGGGAAGGTCATCATCTTGAACAGTCTATGTGAGGGCGGAGCCAAAAAGGGCGCCGCCATTTTTTATGCCCAGGTGCTGTTCCACTATTGTGCCCACAAGCTGTACGCCCCGGAGCACCCGGCGGAGCCTCCGCCCAGGCCGGTGTGTACCCGCTCCCCCCTCTGCGAGGGCTGCCCCTACCCCGCCAACGGCTTCCTCTGCTGGGGGAGGGATGGAAAGTGCCTGCGCTCAGAGATGCGGAAGTTTGACGCCCCGGACAGGTGGACGGTACAAGAAGCAAAAGGAGGGACTTAACGGTGAACCCATATCACAACCTCTTCCCCCTGCGGCCGGCCGCCCGGGAGGAGGCCGGCCTGTTCTATTCAGACGACCAGGCGGACAGGGCGCTGGGCACAGTGGGCCATGTTCGGATGGACTTCGGTTCCAGCGGCAGGGGATTTTATCATACGTGGTGGCCCCACAACGGGGATCACTTCAACACGCCGGAGTTCAAGGAGGCCCTGCAGCAGTTCGTGGACGCTATGCGGGCGGACGGGCCGCTGAGGGACCTGCCCTCTATGGAAAGATTCTGCCGCCGGAACGGCGGGGCCATCACGGAGGACGGCCGGAGCTATGGGTATCTGGCGGAGGCGGGGAATTACCGCTTCTGCCTCCGGTGCACCCCCAGCCCGGGAGAATACCAGTGCTACCTTTACTGCTATGACCTGCGCCGGCAGATAATGGACAGGCCAGTGGGCCGGGTGACCTTCGCCAACGGCGAGCGCATGGAGTTTACAGACCCGCAGGAGTACCTCCGGACAATCCGGGAGGAGCTGCCCATGAAGGATGTGACCGGGTTCCGCTTTGAGACCCTGACGGATGACCCGGCGGTGCGCAAGGCGGCGGACGATATGGTATATGACCTGCATGGGGAGGAAAACCCCAGGCCGCTGGAGGATTACATCGCCCGCCATGGCCCGGAGGCAGGAGGGCAGCAGATGTGACCACACAGAACAGACGGCCGGTGCTGCGCTGTGCCCTGAGCAACGCGGCACACCCGGAGTACGGCCAGGTAACTGTCCCCTTCCCTATCCCCGCCCAGGAGTATGAGCGCACCCTGGAACTCCTGGCCGCTATGAGGCTGGGCCATCCCACAGAGCGGGACAGCCGGGTGGACGAGCTGGAGAGCGGCTTCCCCATCCTCACGCGTCTGGAGAAGGTGGGGGCCAACCTGGATGAGCTGGACTACCTGGCCCGGCGGCTGGACAGCTTTGACGGCTATGAGGCCGCCCAGTTCCAGGCCGCAGCAGTCCGGTTGGGTATATCCGATATGACAGGCTTCATCAATCTAACTTTCTGCTGCCAGCAAGCCACAGTGATAACGGACTTTTCAGATTTGGACGCTGTTGGCCGCCGACATTACATGACGTTGGAGGGCGGCTGTACCAGCGCGGAGGAGCTGGAAAACGTAGACGGTGTGGAGACCGCATTGCTCCTGATTTCAGACAACGAGGGTAGTGTTACCCCCTATGGGGTACTCTATGACAACGGTATGGAGCTGGAACAGCTCTACCGGGAGGGAGGCCCCTTCCCGGGCTATGCAGACAGGGAATACAGCATGCTCCTGGAGGCGTCGGCCGGCGAAGGGCAGAGCACCCTGCTGCTCCTGCCGGACAGCCAGGCCAGGCTGGAACGGCTCCTGGGCCGCGCCGGCATCCAGTACAGCTCCCAGGTGCGCTTCCGGGTGGTGGACAGCACCCTGCCCGGTGCGGTCTTCAACAGGATTCCCGTGGAGCATCTGCCCATACTCGGACTCAACCGGCTGTGCCAGGCGGCGGAGAGGATTGCGCCGGAGGATTTGAAAACCCTGGTACACCTGCTGGCCGGCAGGGATCAGCCCAGCCATGGGCCGTCCATGGGCGACATTCTAATGTAAACCAGAGGAGAAAAAAGATGCAGAAAAAAGAATTTATCCGGCAGCTCAATGAGCTGGTTCCCAGGCCGGATCCCGTCACCACCGAGGCGCTGTACCGCTTTGACCGGGAGTGCGCGGAGTCGGAGTATATCGACATGCTCACCGCCCTGCGGGTGGTGGCGCGGAACTTCAGCGGGGAAACCCTCCAGGGCGCCTATGAGCTCATCCAGCACCAGAACGCCGCCCTGCCCAGTGAGATGTTTGCCGCCGCCGTCTACCTCCAGGCCGGGCGCACCCCGGCGGAGGTGTCACAGCTGGCGGTGAAGGGCGCCCTCATGGGCTTTTTCGGGCCGGAGCGGCCGGAGGAGCCCAGCCGGATTGCAGTCTGCACGGTATTAGAGGAGGGCCGGGAGCAGCGGTTCTACACCATGGACTTTGGACGGTTCAACCCGCAGCATGCCTTGAAGCTGGCCATCACATATGGCCGGAAAGCAGGCATATCCACCACTCAGGCCATGGCCTGCCTCACCATGGATCACCCGGAGTTTGCCAAAAAGATTGGCGGGCCCCGCTGTATCCTGCACGGCTGGGGGTCAGAGCTCACCGAGGCCTTGTTCCAGCTCCAGCCGGACTGCCCCGCCGTGGCCGCCCATATCACCTGTAATGCGGATCTGGGTATCGCGGAGGTGGCCTGTCACCCGCTGTGGCTGGAGCGAAATCAGAGCCAGACGCCCATGCAGCGGATGTGAAAAAACTGCTGGATATTACGGGCACACTGTGGTATGTTGTGTGCTTACCAAGAGAGGGGAAAGGGCTATGAACTATCAGAGAAGACAGGACATGTGCAGAGACCCCGTTGAAGGCCGGCTCCCGTTTTGGGAGTCGGCCTTTACACTTGCGGCAAAATAGGAGGTAAACCATCATGCAGGATTTATCAAAGGAGTGGCTGGAGTTCCTGCGGGATCAGTTCCCCGCGGGCAGCCGGGTCCAGACGTGGGAGCTGGATGATCCCGTAAACACGCTGAAGGAGGCCGGAAAGCTGGATCACATTGATGACGAGGGCCGGTTCCATGTCCGGCAGAGTGATGGAGGTGAGCGCATCCTGGCCCTTGGGGAGGACTTCTTCTCCGTCCACCCGCCGGAGCCCACCCTGCTCAAGCTGTACATGCCCATGACCGCCAGCTTCCATGCCCGGAATGAATGGGGGGATTTGGACGAGATTGGTGAGGAATGGGACAGCCGGACGCTTCTGGAGTACGAAGACAGGATTCTGGCCGCCATGGTTCGGAACCGCAGGCCGGCGGAGGCGGAGCGGGGCCTCATGCACTGGTACGACAAAGAGATCCTGGACGCCAAGGTGCGCTCCGCCGTGTTCACGGCAGAGGCCAGAGACGGCCGGCTGTGGGGCGTGGCCGAGTGCCAGGTCATCGGCCAGCTCTCCCCGGAGGAGCTGGCCGGGCTGAAGGACTTTCTCAGCGGCCAGGCATCAGACGGCTGGGGCGAGGGCCTGGAGCAGCAGGCAATCCGGGTGGACGGCGGGGAGTTCTACGTCCACCTGTGGCAGATAGACGGCTGGAGCATCCAGACGGAGGCGGAGCGGTTCGGGCAGACGCAGGCCCCGGCGAAGGATATGAAGCACGGAACGACGATGACGATGGGGGGAATGAGCCTTGGATAAGATCTTTACGGTATCCCTGTGCAACCCGGACAAAGACGTCTATGTAACCCTGGACGTGCCGGCGGAGCCCTGGGCCGTGCTGGACGCCTGGGAGCAGCTGCGGCCAGCGCCGGATACCAGGGTGGAGTGGGAGATAGAGGACTGCGGGGAATTCCCCTTCCTATTCCCCACCCTCCAGTCCGGAGAGGATTTCCCAACGCTCAACGTCCTGGCGGAGCGTCTGGCCGGCCTGAGTGAACAGCAGCGCACCGCCTTTGAGGGACTGATCAGGCTGCAGGACGGCAGGCTTATGGAGCCGGACGCCCTCATTGCCCTGACCGAGCAGGCCAAGCACTGCCATGTGGTGCCCGAGGCCACAAATGACGCTTCGCTGGGCCGGTTCTATGCGGAAAACGGCTTCCTGACAGAGCTGGATGGGCTGCCGGACAAAGTGTTTGAGCTGCTGGACTTCCAGCTCCTGGGCCGCCGGATCCGTGAGGCAGAGGGCGGTATCTTCACCAGGCAGGGCTTTGTAGCGCCGGATGGAAGCTGGAAGCCGGCACAAAGCCATGCGCCCCGCATCGCGCCGGAGGCCCCGGCGGGCATCTTCCATCTTGAGTTCCAACTTGGGGAGGAGCAAGCGGAGCTCACCCTCCCCGCCGGGCAGGAGCTGGTGGAGGTGCGGGATCAGATGGAGGCTGTGGGCCTCTCCAACTGTGCCGTCACCGCCTTCCACAGCCGGATTCCCCAAGTCCCGGCGGAGTGGGCCGTCCCGGAGCGGCTGGATACCCTGAACTGCCTGGCCATCCGGCTGACGGTGCTGGCAGACCGGGATCCGCTGCGGCTGGTCAAGTACAAGGCGGTGCTGGAGGCGTCGCCCCCCGCCAGCCTGGAGGAGGCCATGGCTCTGACGGAGCGGCTGGACGCCTACAGCCTGGATCGCTCCGCCGCCTCCCCGGAGGATGTGGCCCGCGGGGAACTGCGCTCCGCCGTAGGTGAGGAGCAGGCCGCCCTACTGTGCCGGTACCTAAACCTATATGGCTACGGCGAGGCGCTGATCCAGCAGTATGGGGGTGAGCTTACAGACTACGGCCTGCTGACCCGTGCGGACAGCCAGCCGGTGCAGGAACCGCTGCCGCCCCAGCCAAAGCTGGGCGGCATAGAGATGAGGAGATCATGATATGAACAGAGAAGAATTGGCGAACATCCCCGGCAGGCCGGAGGAACAGGGCTGGCTGCGGGAGCGGATGGAGGTGCTGACCGTGCGGGAGGGGATCGCCCTGGATGCGGCCCTCCAGCGGGGCGCCCCCGCAGATGCCAGGGAGGCCGTCAACCTGCTGGCTAATCTGGACGAGTACGAGGTGGTGGGCGGCATCCAGAGCTATGAGGATCTGGGCCTGTATGACCTGGAGGAGAACGACGCCAAGCTCCTGGCGCTGCGGGACTACATCGACCTGGACAAGCTGGGCAGGCGTTACGGGGAACAGCACCCCGGACTGTTTGTTGGGGGCTGCTATGTGATCTTTCCGGAGCGGGAACCGCTCCAGCAATACGACGGCGTCACCCTGCCGGGGCCGGAATACAGCTGGAGCCTGCGGCTGAAGCTGAGCTCCCCGGCGGTGCCGGAGGGGGTGTGGCTGGCCCTGCCGGACTACAACGACATCATGGATGTGCGGCCGGGGGAGATCCGGCTGGCCCTGGACGCCCTGCAGGTGCCCACTATCCAGGACTGTACCCTTCTGGAGGCCCGGTGCAGCCTGCCGGGCATCACCGGGCTGGAGACGGCCTATGATGGCCGGCTGGAGGATCTGATTTACGACGGTCAGAACCTGGGATTTATCCTCCAGGAGCAGAATCAGGGGCAGAAGGGTTTCCTCCAGACCTATCTCTGGGCCCTGGAGCATGAGGGCTGCACCACCCTGCCCGCCGCCCTGGATTTGTCGCAGAGCCTGCACCACTATAAAATCGTGACCGCAGACCAGCTCCGGGACTTCGCCCTGGAGGAACTGCGGGCAGTGGTGGGCGAGGCGGAACCGGCGGCAGGCTGCTTCGACCTGGAACGCTACGGGCGTGACCTGCTGAAGCAGAAGGGCTATACCCAGACGGCAGACGGATGTGCATACATTGCCAGGCAGCAGACGCAAACCCATGTACCCGCAGGGATGACGATGGGATAGAGAAAGGGGAGGATCTGAATGTTTCATAACAAGAAGTGGACCCGTGAGCTGTGCGTCCAGCGTGTGGACGAGTTTGTCCGCCGGGAACAGCGATATCCAACGCCGCAAGAACGAACCCCCAAGTGCGGACTGCCCAGCGATACCGCCTTCCGGGCCCATACGGGCATCAGTATGGTCAAATACTGCAGGGCCAATTACCCGGAGTTCAACAATATGGATCTGGAATCCCCACCTCAGACGCCGCCGGAACGCTTATTGTGGGTGGAGGAGTCTGCGCTGGAGGCGGCCTGCAGCCAGTGGTGCGTCTCCCTGGCGGAGCACCCGGAGCGGGCAGATGGCCAGGGGTTTGCGGAATTTGTGCAGGCCTTCCAGCAGCAGTGCCAGGCGGAGCCCCAGATGGGCGGCATGAGCATGTCATAAGCCCAGGCAAACGATGTATCAATGATGAAACAGGGGCCGTTTTCCCGAAGGGGACAGCGGCCCCTGTTTTTTGTGCCCTTTTTCGGGAGAGCGGCCCGGAGGAGGACGTCATGAGAGCAAAAGAAAAAGAACTTCTGCATTACCTGAAGAAGCACTGCCCCGGCCGGGAAAACGCTATCAGCGGTAAGCAGCTGAAAAAGATGTTCCGCGTCCGCGAGGCGGAACTGCGGAAGATGGTACACAACCTGCGGGTGGAGGGCATCCCCGTCTGCAGCGACCGCACCGGCTACTTTTTCCCCGCAAACGCCTGGGAGGTGATTGCCACCATCGGGCACCTCCGGCGGATGCGGGACGGCGTGGATGCGTCCATCCACGGTCTGGAGGGCTCCATGGGGGCCTTCCGCCTGTCCGGGGGAGGTGGGGCGGATCGCTAAGCCCTTCTTCCCCTGGGTGGGCGGGAAGCTCTTCCTGCTCCCCTACATCTTCCAGCTGCTCCCCAGGAGGGCGCCCCGCCTGCTGGAGGTCTGCGGGGGCAGCGGCGCGGTGACCCTGGGCCTGGGCGCCGGGTATGCCCCCCTGCGGGTGTACAACGATATGGACGCCGACCTGGCCAACCTGTTCCGCAGCGCCCGGGACCGGCCCCTGGCGCTGCTCAAGGAGCTGAACTTCCTACCCCTCCATGCCCGGGCAGACTTCGAGCTGGTGCTCCGCTTCCTCAACCATGAGTATGACCCCAAGGACTACCTGGAGGAAGAGTTCCAGATTGCGGAGGACTACTTCCCGCCCATGGACAGGCAGGAGATCAAGAAGCTCCTGGTGGGCCGGGCCAGCCTGCCGGACGTGCAGCGGGCCGCAGCCTACTACCTGAGCATCCGGTACAGCTACAGCGCTACCGGCAAGACCTTCGGCGGCCGGAGCGTGGAGCTGCGCCGCTTCCTCGGCCTGCTCCGCCATGCCTCGGACGCTCTGCAGGGTGTGGTGGTGGAGAACAAGGACTGCTGCGACGTGGTTCGGCAGTACGCCCGGCCCGGTGCGGTAATCTATGCGGACCCGCCCTATCTGGAGGCCGAGAAAATGTACGCGCCCTCCTTTGCCCTCCGGGATCACGTCCGGCTCCACGACTGCCTGTGCGCCCCGGCAATGCGGGACAGCCACATCGTGCTCTCCTATAACAGCCATCCGGACATCCTGGATCTCTTTGCCCCGGACTTTTACATCGTGGGCTTTGACCGCCCCAACCCCATGGCCCGGCAGGAGGACTCCACGTACCACGAGCTGCTCATGACCAATTTTGACCCCGGCCCCATGCTCAACCGCCAGCTCTCCCTGCTGGAGCTGCCCGCTATGGAGTCCAGCGACCGGCCGGAGCTGCGGATATTGTCCGCCCCCACCGGGCGGCTGCCCCGGGTGTGGAACTGGCCGCAGGACTGAGAATACGAGGTGAAACAGAAGATGAAATTTACCATCTGCCACGACACAAATAAGAAAACCCTTGCCGTCCCCCGGGCCGCCCTCCAGCTCTCCGGGCTGGAGGACGCGGAGCGTCTGACCCTCCATGTGGGGCACGGCTGTGTGGCGCTTACCCGGCAGGAGCCCACTGCCAGGGAACGGCTGGAAACCATCCGGCTGCTCCACAACCTGAACATCGGCATGCTCGTCTGCCTCGCCCTGGACAGCCGGGCGGCAGAGACTGGGCCGCGCAAAAGAGTCCCCAGGGCACTCCGGGCCTATGATGCGGAATTCCTGGACATGTTGGAGCACTGCGGCGTGGATCTGTATGGGCTGGGCGCTCTGATGATTCGGGAGGGGGATGCCAAATGAGCCTGGCCTATTACACCATGGATGACCTGCGGCTGGGCCGGGGCGGCTTCCTCCGAAAGGGCTGGACCATCCGGCAGTTCCCGGAACTGGGGGAGGCCCTGGCACACTACCGCGGCATCCCTATTACCAAGCGGAAGGTGCTGGGCGTGACGGACGGCTTCCACGTGCTGGAGCTGGTAAAAAGCGTGCCCCTGCTTCCAAAGGATGAAGACGGGGAGGACGTGCTGGCCTCAGAGCTGGGGGAGCCGCTGCCCGCCTGGGCAGACACCCCGGAGGCCCGCCGGGCCGTCCGCGCCTGCGTGGAGGCCCTGGGCCTCCGCTACCAGATGGAGGACAAAATCCTGGCTCCCATCCCAACCAACAAGAAACAGCGCCGCAAAAAGCTGGCGGGGAAATACCTCTGGCCCGACGTCCCCGGCAATCCGGCCTCCGCCCTCCGGTGGGTGTACATCGCCGGCAAGGGCTGGCTGGCACACTCGGCGCTCAAGGAATCTGCCGCTGTCCTGCCCCTGGTGCTCAAAGTGCGGGCGGACGGCATCACGGACAAAGGCGACTACCGCCCCCTGGAGCTGGAGCCCTGGGAGTTCCGCCTCCTGGCCCGGCGCACCATGGAGCGGTTGGAGCAGAATAAAAATTTGAAAGAAGGAATGTGTCATGAAACAGCAAGCGCAGCAGGAAGCAGCCGCCCGGCCCCAGCTTCCCACCGAAATTGATGTCCGGCTGTACCGCCCCACCGCCAAGGGGCCGGTGCTGGCGGACGCCAGCGTCACCCTCAACGGCTGCTTTGCCATCCGCGGCATCCAGATCCGCGCGGGGCAGAACGGGCCCTTCGTCTCTATGCCCAGCCGACAGGTGCATGGGGAGTATCGGGACATCTGCTTCCCCTGCACCTCAGAGTTCCGGCAGACCTTTGACCAGGCTGTGCTGGACGCCTACCGGATGGAGATCAGTCAGATGGCCCAGCCCGCCCAGAAGCAGGACGGCTCCATGGGCGGCATGTCAATGTGAAAAGGAGGAAAACAACCGTGAAACGCACCATCTTGAGATGCGCCGCCGGTCTGCTCATGGCCGCGGCGCTGCTCCCCACCGCCCTGGCGGCGGAGCCCTTCCCCGCAGCCCCCGAGGTGCAGGTCTGCTACCCCACCTCCGTCACCCGCAGTGAGGACGGCACAGAGATCCGCAAGGTCTATGACCTCTCCCCGGAGCAGGATCCCGCCGGCATCCCCCGGTCTGACTTCGAGCAGGACGGCTTCCACTACACCCTGACGGACCTGCTCCAGCAGGAGCTGCCGGAGCATGAGAGCCGGGCCCACACTGAGACCGTCTCCGTCCAGAGCAAGAACAAGGACATGGAGTCCGTCCTGGCCTTGTTGCCCCAAGAGAAGGAGTTCGTCACGGAGGACGGCCTGTCCGGCACCCTGACCCTCCAGCTGGACACCGTCCAGGTGGAGGCGGCGGGCTACGGCAGCTCCACCCGGGAGGTGTCCGCCACCCGATCCTATCCCAACCTGGCCAGCCAGGACACCGCCAACATCCCCAAGAGCATCGAGGAGGACGGGCGTACCCTCACCCTCCAGGACATCGACTGGCGGACGGACAACACCGCCAGCGTGGCCGGCTACAACCTGGGAGACCGCTACACCGCCGTGGCCACCTACACCGGCACCGCCACCAGCAGCTATGTCACCGGCTATACCGTCACAGCGGACTACACCGGCACCGTCAGCCGCATCGCCCTGAACCGGGTGCGCTACGTGGCCATCTTTGAGGGAGAGCCACTGGAACCCGTCGTACCCGTGGAGGAGCTTGGGGACGGCCTGGCCCAGTTTAACTGGGCGGCCATCCTGCTCCCCCTGGGCGTGGTGTTTGCCGTGGGCGGCGTGATCGGCGCCTGCCTGTTCGTCAAGCGGCGCCGGGAATCCAAGGAGGAGATAGAATGAAGAAGCTGACCACCCTGTGCCTGGCCGCCTGCCTGGCGGCGGCCCTGGCCACTCCGGCGGGAGCGTTGGATTACGCCATTGACGCCCCGGACGGGCCGGACTACGGCAAGCCCACCTCGGTGGAGGTGGTACACACGGCAGACGGCGGGGCCCTGAAAAACGAGGACATCAGCAAGAATGCCGCCCTCATTCCGCCGGGCTTCGGCAGCGCCAGCGCGGACACCCTCAACACCGGAACCTGGCTCACACCCAACCTGGCCCCGGAGGGCATGGCGGTGGGCACCATCAGCGGCAGCGGGATGCCCATCGTGTTCCCGCCCTCTGTGGATTCTTCCACTGCCCTCCCCACGGAACCCGAACAGGAGACGGAATCCACCACACTGGGCTATACCCCGGTGACCTCAGACCTCTACTACGCAAGCGGACACCTGGGAACATTGAAAATCCCCGCCATTGATCTGAGTGTGCGGGTCTATGAGGGCACGGACAGCAGCACCTTAATGAAGGGCGCCGGCCACTTCGAGGGCACCAGCATCTGGGATGGTAACGTGAGCATCGCTGGCCATAACCGGGGCGTGCGGGATGACTTCGGGGACCTCCACACCCTGGAGCGTGGAGATACCATCACCTGGATCACTAAGCTGGGTACCCGCACCTACGAGGTCACCTCGGTGGAAAAGGTCAAGGAGACCGACACCAGCGGCACCGCCCCCTCCACAGAGAACATGCTCACCCTCTACACCTGTGTGCGCAACCAGCGGGAATACCGCTGGCAGGTGCAGGCGGTAGAGGTTGTGTAATCTGCTTCGTTTGGCGGCCTCCTTTTCTACGCCCGGAGCAGTTCTTTGCCGTAGACTTTGCCCCTGGTTTCCGGTATGTTGTTGCTGCAAGGAATTCCAAAGCAGCGGAGAAAAGAAGGAGGCCAACAGCATGAAAGGGAAACAACTCATCCCAGCAGTATTGGCAAGTGTTCTGATAGGTGCGGCCCTGGGGGGGCCCGCGACGGCAGCGGTGGCCGCATCGGCGGCAGTGGCCACATCAGCGGCGTTGACCGCCGTTACCGCATCCCCCAGCACCCAGACCTTCTATGTGGACGGGGAGCAGGTGGATCTGGAGGCATACGTCATCAATGGGCACAACTATGTGCAGCTCCGGGACATCGGCCGGGCGGTGGACTTCGGTGTGGAGTATGACCAGAGCACCAACCGCGTCCTGGTAGACACCAGCTCCCCTTACACAGAGGAAGCCACGGCATCCACCCCCTCCGGGGTGGTCACTATCCCGCAGACGGACGAGCCCCTCCGGTTACAGGAGGGCGACCAAGTGCTGTGCGACGACGGCACTGTCTATGAGATCACGGACATGCGGCTGTGGGAGGAACCGGAGCCCCTGCCCATCTATGACCAGACACGCTTCCCGGAGCTGGAGCTGCCGAAGGCAGAGGTGCGCCGGTTTCAAAGTGAGTATGGGGACAACCTGCACATCCGAAACCTCTATGAGACGCGGCGGATGGAGTACACCATCTACAACGCCGCAGCCGGCCGCACAGAACCCCTGAATCTCCGGCTTGGCATCACGGAGCAGAACACGGTGCAGATGTTCTGGCCCTGGCAGGAGGATCAGCTCACCCAGGTGTTCTGTTCCGCGCCGGGGGCCCAGTTTGAGGTGGAAGCCTGGGACGTGTACCACAACGGAAAATACCTTTATACAGAGTACAATATCAGAGGGACGTAACAGGATTACGTCCTGCTCAGGCCGGCGGGAGGCGAACAGCCTCCCGCTTTTTTGTTAAGGAGGAATTCTTGACTATGAAACGGATTATCAGCCTGATACTCACCCTGGCGGTGGCGCTGTCTCTGCTGGTTCTGCCGGCGGGCGCGGCCTCCACCCCGGAGGAGGCCCTGGGTGAGGTCAACATCTATGACGGCGGCTACTCCATGAAGTACCTGGCCGTCAATGGAAAGGTACAGACCCAATCCTATACCTATTTCCTCTATGAGAACAGCGCCGGGGAGACCCAAGAAATCCCAGCGTACTGCGTCAATCCCAACCAGTACGGCGTGCCCCAGACCGTGAATGAGGGAGAAAGCATCCGCTACCTGGCGGAGGAAAAAGCCTCAGACCCCAAGGTGGTGGGCCTGGTTGCCAACATGTATCCCCACCGCTCCCTGGCGGAACTAGGGGTAGCCAACAAGTATCAGGCGTTTTACGCCGGCAAGATCGCGCTGTGGTGTTACCTCATCCCCGAGTGGGATATCAGCGCCGTCACTGTGGCCCCCGGCCTCACCGGTACAGAGCGGGAGATTGGGGAGAACATTCTAAACGCCGCCGTCAAAATCTACACGGAGGGCACCCGGTGGACCAGCGTGGCAGACCCCCAGCTCACCACCTCCCCGGATCAGGAGACAGCCTACCCCGTCACTATTGACGGGGCGGCCTACCGCCAGCAGGTGTTTACCGTCACCTCCCCCACCTGGGTAGACGGCCTGGCGGTCAATGTATCCTTCCAGGAGGGGGCCGATGTGCCGGAGGGCGCCCGCATCGTGGACGAAAATAATCAGGACATCACCCAGGTCACGGTCTCCAATACCGGCAGCGGCTATAAGGGCACCTTCAAGGTGCTCTACCCCGAGGACAGCGTGGCGGGCCAGACCGGCAGCGTCCAGCTCACTCTCTCCGCCGACGTGTACCAGTACGTGGTGTTCTACGCCCTGTGCCAGGAGGTAGACCAGTACGGCAATCTCCAGAGCTACCTGTGTGACACAGACCCCAAGACCAGCCTGCTCCGCAACGCCATCTCCAACTACTCAGACACGCCGGAGCCGGATGAACCCGATCCCGAGCCTAAGAACACCGCCCTGAAGATCACCAAGTATGAGACGGGCACTACTGTCACCCTCTCCGGCGCCACCTTCGAGGTGGTGGGCCCGGACGGCGACACCATCGGCGTCTACACCACGCCGGAGTCCGGATCCATCACCATCCCCCTCACCGAGGTGGGTAATTACACCATCTATGAGCGGGTGCCCCCGGAGTACCATCTGCTGGGCGAGGAGCCGGTCAAGCAGGTCACCGTCCGCTATGGTGAGGTGGCCGAAGTGGATTTTGAAAATGAACCCTACGGCGATCTGCGTGTGATCAAGGTGGATGCGGCAACCGGCGCCAGCCTGGCCGGGGCCCGGATCCAGATCAAGCACATCGAGAGCGGCGCCGTCTACACCGGCGAGACGGCCACCGGCGGTTCCTATACCTTCACGGAGCTGAAACCCGGAGCTTATGAGATTGTTGAGCTGTCCGCCCCGGAGGGCTGGGAACGGGATCCCCAGACCTATACCACCACCGTCGTCGCCGGGGAGTGCGTCACCTACACCCTGAAGAACGAGGCCCTGCCCGGCCTGAAGATCATCAAATACGACCGTTTGAGCCATGAAACCATGTCCGGCGTCACGTTCCGCATCTGGCGGGATAGTGTATTGTTGGGCGATTACGAAACCGATGCCCTGGGCGAAATCCTGCTCACCGATTGCCAGCCCGGCACCTATCGGGTGCAGGAGGTGGACACCGGGGACAGCGGACATCTGGTGGACTCCACTCCCCAGGAGATCGAGCTGAAAGCCGGGGACGGCATCAAGGAATTGTACTTCTTCAACGACCAGAAGCCCGGCATCTGGCTGGTCAAGGTGGACAGCGCCGACCCGTCCAAGGTGATCCCCAACGCCAGGTTCCGCATTGAGGCGGTGGACGGTTCCTGGGGCCCGGCGGAGTTCACCACCGACCAGAACGGAGAGATCGACCTGTCCGAGCTGCCCACCGGGGCCTATGTGGTCACCGAGCTGGAATGCCCCGGCTACATCATCGACGAGGCCCAGCGGATCATCCAGCTGGAGGCCAACCAGACGGCCCGGTTCGTGTTCACCAACTCTGTGAAACCCTCCCTGCACCTCATCAAGCTGAGCGCGGACGGTTCCCGGCTGGCCGGCGTGACCTTCCGTATCGCTAAAATTGAAGACGGCAGCCGGTATCTGGACCGCACCACCGATGAGAACGGCGAAATCCTGATCTCCGGGCTGGAGCCGGGGGTGTACTCGGTCAAGGAGCTGGATACGGTTTCGGACCACATCATCGACCCGGTGGAGCGCCATGTGGAGCTGTTCCCCGGCAAGACCTCCACCATCATTCTGGAGAACGACATCCGGCCCAACCTGACGGTAGTGAAGCGGGACGCGGACACCGGGGAGCCTGTGCCGGACACCGTATTCCTGGTGGAGGCGGCGGACGGCCACAGCGTGGATGAAATTAAGACAGGGGAAGACGGCACGGCCACCCTGGAGAATCTGCTGCCCGGGGTATATGAGATCACGGAGCAATCCGTGCCCTCCCCCTATCTGCTGGACGCCCCCAGCCAGCTGGTGACCCTCTACCCCAACCGGAACCACACCGTCTACTTTGAGAACCACAAAAAGCCCACCCTCACCATCCAGAAGGTGGACAGCATCACCGGCAGCCCCATCCAGGGGGCCAAGTTCCAGGTATGGTACGGCAGCAATGACACCGACACCGGCGAGCTCAACGACCTGGGCACCCACTTCACCGACGCCAACGGTCAGATCGTTCTGGAGGGCCTGCGGGACGGCTGGTACAAGGTGACGGAGCTGGAGCCCGCCCCCGGATTCACCATCAAGGAACCCGCCACCCAGGAGCTCTACATCACCGGCGGCAAGGACAAGACGGTGACCTTCCAGAATGTGCCCCTCAACGCTATCGTGGTGGGAAAATATGACAGCGTCACCGGCGAGGCACTGGGCGGTGCCAGATTCCAGCTCCGCTTCCTGGGCGGCGCCTCCGGCACCGGCGGCACGGTGATCGGCCAGAAGGTGACCGGCTCCAACGGCATGGCCATCTGGACGGGCCTGGAGCCCGGGGCATACGTGGTCGAGGAGGTAGACCCGGCGGATGGGTACAGCATCATCCAGTCCTCCGAGACTGTCTATCTGGCGGACAACGGAGAACAGAGTGTCATTACCGTTCGATTTGAAAATATGCCGGACGGCAATCTGCTCATCCGCAAGGTGTGCTCGGTCAACCCCAGCGTGACCCTGGCCGACGCCGAGTTCAAGATTACATATGCGGACGGGAGCTTCATTGGCGATTCCAACGGCATCTTCCGCACCGACGAGACCGGCGAAATCCTGATCTCCGGCCTCCAGCCGGGCAAGAGCGTGGTGGTGACGGAAACCCAGGCCCCTCCCGGCTATCTCATCGATACCCAGTCCCAGACCGTACAGATCAAAGAGGGCCGGACGGTCAGCCTCACTTTTAAGAATCAGCCCAAGGGTGAGCTGATCATCCAGAAACGGGACAGCGCCACCGGCCAGCCGCTGGCCGGAGCGGAGTTCAGAATCACGACCGCCGCCGGCTGTGAGGTGGGCCTGGATGGAGTCATTGGAGACTCCACGCTGACCCAGAACGGCATCTTTACCACAGATTCGGCGGGTGAGATCCACGTCACCAACCTGGCCCCCGGCGCCTACGTGCTCACGGAGATCAAGGCGCCCCAGGGGTATGTCATGGATGCCCCATCCACCAATGTAGTCATAGGAGAGGGCGGCGACACCCAGACGGTGGTGGTGACCAACTCCAAGGCGGGCAGCCTCATCATCGACAAGCGGGATTCCCTCACCGGCGAACCTCTGGAGGGAGTTACGTTCAAAGTGACCACCAGCACAGGTGAATATGTGCCGGATGAGAATGGCTACCTCTCCAGCAACGGCATCTACAAGACCGACAAGGACGGCAAGATCCAGATCGACGGCGTGGTGGGCGCCTTGGTGGTCACCGAAACAGCCACCATCCCCGGCTACACCATTGACCCCGCCAAGCAGACCCAGACGGTTCAGGTCAATGCCAATGACACGCAGACAATTTATTTTGAGAACACGCCCAGCACCACCTTGGTGATCGAGAAGTATATCGAGGGCACCACCACGCCTCTGGAGGGCGTGACCTTCCTGGTCACGGACAGCTCCGGTGCGGTAGTCGGCCCCTCCAACGGCGAGTATATCACCGATGAGGCGGGCCGCATCGTGATTGATGGCCTGGAGCCGGGCACCACCATCACCGCCCGGGAGGTCAAGGCCCTGGAGGGATATGTCCTGGACGGAGCCCCCAAGTCCATTGAGATCAAGGCGGGCGAGGTGCAGACGCTTAGGTTTTATAACCAGGCCAAGGGCACCCTGGTGATCCGCAAGCTGGACTCCGTGACGAAGGAACCGCTTGCCGGGGTGGAGTTTGAGCTGACCTACGCCGACGGCGGCTATGTGGACGACGAAAACGGCCACCTGTCCAGCCTGGGCCTGTACACCACGGACCAGAACGGCGAGATCCGCATCTCCGGCGTCACCGGCACCATTGTGGCCAGGGAGACCAAGACCATCGAGGGCTACACCATCGACCCGGCCACCCAGAGCCAGACGGTTCAGGTAAATCCAGAGGATACACAAACGCTCACGTTTTATAACGACCCCGTCGGCGGCGTGGAGATCATCAAGGTCAATGCGGACGACACCAGGGAGCGCATCCCCAATGTGACCTTTGAAATCCGCCGCATGGATGATGCCCTGGTGGACACCGTGACCACCGACAAAAATGGCCGGGCGTTCCTGTCCCTGGAGGACGGGTCGTATTACGCTGTGGAGATCGAGAGCGCGGAGGGCTTCCGTCTGGACGATACGCCCCACTATTTTGAGGTGGAGAACGGCAAAACCACCACCCTCCGGGTGGAGAACACGCCGGTCAGCGCCATCCTCATCCACAAGACAGACAGTACCACCGGCGAGGGCATCTATGGGGTATCGTTCATCCTCTATGATGACACCAACACCCCCATCGGCCAGTACACTTCGGACAACGAGGGGTATGTGCTGATTGAGGGCATGGAGGCCGGCCGGTATTATCTCAGAGAGTTAGAGAATGAAGGCTACGTCCCCGACACGGAGAAAAAGACCGTCTATGTGGAGTCCGGGGAGACCACGGAAATCGCCTGGGAGAACACCCCCATCACAGGGCAGATCCAGGTGACCAAGACCTCGGCGGACTATAACTCCATGAACGGCTGGCCCGCCGGTACCCCCATCCCCGGCACGGAGTTTGAGATCTACAACGCCAAAACAGGCAATCTGGTGGACACCATCCAGACGGACAAGAACGGCGTCGCCTCCTCCCGGCCGCTGCCCCTGGGCCGGTACAAAATCGTGGAGTCCAAGGCCGCGGACTTCTACGGCCTGGACAAGACCCCCATCGAGGTGGAGATTGAGTTTGCCGGCCAGATTGTCAAGGCGGCCATGACCAATAAGAGCCTCTACACCAATGTGAGCATCCAGAAGACCGGCTATGTGGAGGTCATGCCCGGCCAGCAGATCCGCTACGATTTCAGCGGCATTGCCAACAACTCCACCACCAGCCTCACCTCATTTTATTGGCGCGATACCCTGCCCGGCCAGGCGGTGCGACTGGACAAGATTGTTACCGGCACCTACAACGTGCCAGGGAATTATAAGGTGGTCTACAAGACCAACCTCAACCCCAACTATCGTACCATGTACGACAACCTGAGTACCCAGCAGAACTATGTGCTGGATGCCTCCAAGGCCGCCCTGGGCCTGGCCTACAACGAGTATGTCACCGAGTTCATGGTGTCCTTCGGCGTGGTTCCCGCCAACTTCCGGCAGGTGGAGACGCCCCAGGTCTATGCCACCGTCTACGCCTGGCTCACCGGCGGCAGCCAGTTCGTCAACCAGGCGGATGTGGGCGGCGTGTACAACGGCCAGTGGATCATGGCCACCTCCCGGTGGGTGACCAGGGTCTACAAGCCCACAGACCCCCTGCCCCGCACCGGCTATTGATTCCGGCAAACCATCATCAGGAGGGCCGCCCAACCCGGGCGGCCCTTTCATTTTATGGAGGTGTCATGAATGAGTATCAGAAAAAAGGGCGTCCGGATCCTGCTCCTGGCCCTGGTGGTGGCCGCCCTGTGCGTGGTTCCAGCCTTCGCATCCTCCTCCGCCGGCAACGTGGCGGACGCCGTGGAGCAGACCTGGACAGATGCCGCCGGCCAGATCAAGACCGTGGTGGACACCGTGGTGTTCCCCGCGCTGAGCCTGGTGCTTGCCATCGCCTTTTTTGTCAAACTCGCGATGGCGTATTTTGATTATCGCAAACATGGCCAGTTTGAGTGGACGGGACCCGCCATCCTTTTCGTCTGCTTAATCTTTGTGTTGTTGGCGCCCAATTACATTTGGAACATCGTGGGTATCTGAAGGAGGGAAAGCATTTGAATCAGCATGAATTTTGGAACCTGATCGGCCGCTGCCGCCAGGCGGCAGGCCAGGATGACAGACAATTTCTTCAGGCAGTGAAAAGGGAGTTGTCTGCATGTTCAGACGAGGAGCTGGGCCAGTTTAATGGCATCATGATGGAGTACCGCTCCATTGCCTATATGCCGGGGCTGTGGGAGGCTGCGACCCTGATCAAGAGGTTCTGCTCGGATGACAGCTTTGCTTATTTCCGCGCCTGGCTGATTTCGCAGGGGAAGGAGGTCTACCTGTCCGCGCTCCGATGCCCGGATTCCCTTGCAGAACTCGATATCGGGCGGAAATGTACCCTGGAGGCGTTTTCCTATGTGGCCGATGACGTCTACCGTGAGCGCACGGGGGAGTGGTTCCTGCCCGATTCCCTCTGCACGCTGGACACGGGCCTGCTGGATGCAATGCACGCGGAAATCCAGTATGGCGATGGGGTGGGCGTCATGCACAGGGCTGAGGACGGCCGCAGCTTTCTGCCTCGTCTGGTCAAAAAATATTCGGGCCGTTCCGTCTGGACAGAATGGACGCCGGAGGCGCGGGAGACCCAATGGGGCAGTGATTACAAAAGTCCGGCCCCGGAACAAAGCAGGGGGTCTGGGCTCTCTGGCCAGAGCCTATGAGAAAGCGGTGAGCCGTTATTTTTATTTGGGACTTTGCGGCCAACCCGGTGATGGAGTCTATCCTGGACTGGTTCTACAGCCAGATGGTGGGCTTCCTGGGCTCCTTCTTTGCCCAGATGGGCGACATGGGGGTGGAGCTGTTCGACCTTTCCTGGGTACAGTCGGTGGTGCGCTTCTTCTCCCAGCTGGGCTGGGCCCTGTTTGCCGTCAGTGTAGTGGTGTCCGCCTTCGAATGCGGCATCGAATACGCCTCCGGCCGGGGCAGCCTCCAGCAGCCCGCTCTCAACGCCATCAAGGGCTTCTTCGCCGTCAGCCTATTCACCACCGTGCCCGTCCGGCTGTACGCCCTCTCCGTCTCTCTCCAGGGCACCTTCGCCATGGAGATTACAGGGGCGGGAAAGAGCATCGGAGAGCTGGGCTCAGAGATCCTGGCGGATATGGAGGGCGCCGGTCTGCTGGACATCGCGGCCCAGGCCAAATGGGGCCTGGGCACCAACCCCATCATGCTTCTCTTTGCCATGATCCTCATGGCCTATGCGGTGATCAAGGTGTTTTTCAGCAATCTCAAAAGAGGCGGCATCCTGCTCATCCAGATTGCCGTGGGCTCCCTGTACATGTTCTCCATACCCCGGGGCTACACGGACGGCTTCACCCAGTGGTGCAAGCAGGTCATCGGCCTGTGCCTGACGGCGTTCCTCCAGGCCACCATCCTGGTGGCGGGGCTCATGGTATTCAGCGAAAAGGCCCTCTTAGGGCTTGGCCTCATGCTGGCCGCCGGAGAGGTGCCCCGCATCGCCGGGGCCTTCGGCCTGGACACCACCACCAGAGCCAATATCATGAGCGCCGTCTACACTGCCCAGGCCGCTGTCAATACCACCCGCACCATTGTCCAGGCGGTAAGATGACCCTTACCCTCGGAAGTTTGTTTGACGGCATTGGCGGCTTCCCGCTGGCCGCCGTGCGTCAGGGCATCACTCCGCTGTGGGCCAGCGAGATTGAGCCATTCCCCATCCAGGTAACGAAGCATCATTTCCCGGAGATGCTCCACGTTGGGGACATCACCAGACTGGACGGGGCGAAGCTGCCGCCGGTGGATATCATCTGCGGGGGCAGCCCGTGCCAGGATTATGCCGAGGAAATAGTTATTCCGAAGTAATTGCTGGAAACCCTGTAAATCAGGAGATTTCTGCAAAAACTTCGGAATAACGTAATGGGCATATAATGACAACCAGATCAGCGCAGGCCAGACAACTTCAAAATCATTTCCTCGTTATCAGCCCAAATTTCATTAGGTATGGGTTTGGTCTTGCGGACAGCATCAGCCTTCTGAATTGCGGCACGTTTCATCTCGGTATCTGCATGAGCATAGATCATCGTTGTTTCAATCTGCGTGTGACCAAGATATTGAGCGAGGAGCACCATGGGCATTCCGGACTGGTATAAATGCATCGCCCGTGTGTGCCGCATCATGTGCGGATGGATATGCTCTGGGACTTCCGGGCAAACATTCTTTGCCATACTTCCGTATTTTGCAAAAAATGCAGCTACCGTATCAGGAGACATTTTTTGCTGTGTCCCATGAATCACAGTAAAGAAAAGTGGCGCTTCGCTATGGTAATCTGCGGTCGGATGGAACTTGTGCAGATATTGCTTGCAATGCTGAACTGTCTTGCCGAGAAGGGGAACTGTGCGGATTTTGCGCCCTTTCCCGTGCAGATACGCAATTGGGTGTTTTGCATCAAGCCGCAAATCACAAACTTTCATATCGAGGAGCTCACTGCACCGGGCGGCAGTATCGTACATGAGGATCATAAATACCAGATTCCGCAAATCTTTAGGCTTAGATGGGTCAGGTTGCTGAAGCAGCGCAGCCAATGATGGTTCTGTCAAAAACTCAACGATTCGGCCATGTGACTCTTTTGAGGGAATATTGCAGGCAGAAAGGTACAACGCCATCTGTGTACAATCCATTTGTCCCGCAAACTCCAGAAAGGAACGCAGCGCCATCAAACGCTGGTTTCTGGTACTGGCACTACATTTTCGCGCGGTTTCCAGCCAAGTCAGGAACCCAAGGATCACATCCCGGTCAATACGAGAGAAGGTCAGTTTTGTAGCTGTAACATCCCGCTCATCCTGCATATAAGAAACAAAAAGGTTCAGTGTCTGTTTGTAGGAGAGGACCGTATTTACACTGAGACAACGCTGCTTGGGAAGATAATCCAGCAGGAAGCGTCGTACTGTGTCAAAAAAGTCATTCATCGGTTTCCACCTCCGGCAAGAGCACCTCGGCAGAAGAAAATGCAAAATCGGACATTTCTTCCATCAAGCCGGGAACCAGGTGAATGTAATAGTAGGTGTCAGAGAGTTGTGCATGTCCCATATACGCACTCAGGTATGGAAGCATAGCATTCAAGTCCTTACCCTCACACATCCAATGGTACAGCCGGTGGGTCGCAAACGTGTGGCGAAAATCATAAAGGCGCGGAGAACGGCGTCCAGTTCCATCAATGCCGGCTTTCATTAAAGTCTGCCGAAAGGTTTTTTCCAATCCGCGTTTCCCATAAAAGCCGCCCTCAGAGTTGGGAAAGAACGGCTCACGATCCGGCATAACGGCAGAGACAGCAGTATTACAGTCTGAGAGCATTTCCGCCACATCATCTGTCATCATAACAATGCGGCTTCTGTGCTGCTTGCTCTCCATAATATTAAGCCGCCCTTTGTCCATGTCCACATCTCCAACACGCAATCGCCTGGCCTCCGCTGGCCGCAAGCCGCAGCAATACAGTAGTTTTACCATGGCAGGAATCACAAATTGCCGTACAGGAAAACCGCTGCGTGGTATCAAGTGGTCGAGGACATCCCAGATTGCCAGAATTTCTGCCTCAGTGTAGATGTACGGGGCATACGGCGTATCTTTCCGAGCAATGTCCGGCGGGAGGACGTAGGCTGTCTCTCCATTACGATTCAAATACCGGGCAAACTCACGCACTGGCATCATACGGTTGCGAAAGGTGTTATTCCCTTCCGTGTCCTTTTTTGTTGCCCAGGCAAGGCAGAGATTTTCTGTCAAGGAATCTGCATCTGGAAAATAAGTCAGACAAAAGCGGTCAAAGTCCCTCAAAAGGCGGGAGGATTCCAGATAGCCAAATCCCAATGCGTTTTTCTGTGCAATAAATTCCTGAATTCGGGTGGCAAAGCGGCTTTTAAAGGTGTAGATCATCTGCGGCCACCAACCTCTCCTCGAAAAAGCAGTGGCAGCGAGCACATCTTCAGCCCTTGCTCGTCAATGGACAGATACGGCTTCATGGAATTCATATCTCTGTGCCCCAAGAGTTGTTGAATCAATTCTAAGGACACCTCATTTTGGAGCAATCTCGTCCCAAAAGTCCGGCGAAGCGCGTGAAATGCTCGGCGCTCGGCTGGGACTCCCGCCTGCTTCATGTGTCTGGAAATAACTGCGCTGGCAGAACGTGCATCAAGGGGGCGGGTCACTCCGGTATGGCACAGGAAAATATTTGCAATCGCTGTGTCCGGACGGCCATTGAGGATGTAATCCGCTATGGCATTTCCACTTTCGGGTTCCAAGGGAAGGGACAGCGGTTCACCGGTTTTGTGCTGGGTGAGACAAATCTCTCTTGTCCTCCAGTTAATGCTGCCCAATTCCAATCGGACAACGTCACAGGCCCGCAGACCACTCTGTGCAGCCAGAACCATCATGGCATAATCTCGTTTTCCAATGGCTGTATCCCTATCAGGATGTGCAAGCAGCCGATCCAGTTCATCTTCGGCAAAGCCTTCGTGGAACATTTTCCTGGCTGCTACAAGTTCTGGAAGGGATAAACTCAGGTCAGTTGCCGTCAAGCCGCGTTCATGCAGAAAATGCAAGAACAACCGTACACAAGAGATTGCGGAACCCAGCCCACCGGCATAATGTGAAGTAAAACTGGTAACGCATCTGTTCACATTTATTGGGGAGATGTCTGATAACGTGCTGAATCCGTGATCCTCCAGCTCGAACAGGAAACGGCGGACGGCGCTTCTGGCTACCTTGAGTGAGGTCTTTGCCATAGTCCGCTCTGCACTCACGCTAAATTCTTTCAAAAGTGTTTGGAACGGCTCAACAGGTTCCCTCTGTCCCCAGTTCGGAATCCTCCCCACTGTAATGTTGCCTGTACGGTGCATTTCCCGCAACCAATAGGCGGATTTCCGCAAGTTCTGGTAGAGAGCTCTGGTGGTTTGCCCCTGCTCATATTGAAGCCGTCTCTCGCCGACGAGTCGATCCAGAATTTTATCCGAATATCGATCTGTTCCAGCGTCATAGTGCCGATCTAAGATGATGACTAACCCACCTTTTGTGTACTGCTCGACTGTCTTTTCCGAGAGGCCAAGCGCTGACATCGCTCTATGGGTTCTCCATGCCAGGGCAAAAACGTCCTCCGGGTCAGCAAGCTGCTCTGCATTGGGTATGCTTTTCCAAATGTCTTGCCGCAACATAGGCGCCCGCGGCAACGTTAAACTTGATTTGTACCCTGTAGCCGCAGCAAATTCAACATGTTTCATGGCCCCTCCTTATAGATGTTGGTGTCAGGCTGATGCCTGCACTCAGCATTATACAAGATTGTGGAACCGTGCGTTATTCCGAAGTTTTTGCAGAAATCTCCTGATTTACAGGGTTTCCAGCAATTACTTCGGAATAACTATTTCCTCGGCATAATCCTGGTTATTCCGATATCGGAATAATCAGGACTTGTCCGTGGCATCCTGCACCCGCGCTGGTCTGACCGGCGCGCGATCCGGGCTGTTCCTGGAGCAGATCCGGGTGACAAAGGAGATGCGGAATGCGGACGTACAACGTGGACGGGCAGGAAAGTCTGTTCGCCCCAGATGGTTCTGCTGGGAGAATGTCCCTTATGTGTTGAAGTGCATAAGGGACATTATGCATTAAAAAATGTTATGCAGAGTCAATGGCCAATCTTTCAGTGTATCTGGCAAAAAATATAAATAACAGACTGGTTATTCTGCGCATAACCCGTTACCATAGACATACCGGCAAGTACCGGAATAACAGTGATGGTGGCGATGGGAATGTCAGTAGATGCAGCGCAGATAACAGTCGACCAAATGCTGGATATCGCAGATAGAGAACTGCGAAGACTCCAACTCGCACAGGGGACAATTTACTGGCATTGCAGGGAACTACGAGATTTTGCTGACTACTGTGTTCAAAATGCGATACAGATTTACAGGCCGGATACGGGGATCACATACTTTTTTCAGCGTTATGGTATGGATATGACGGACCCCTCCATCAAGCTTAATGAAAAACAGCGAACGACCCGCAGGACAATTCGATTCCTGGATGACATTTACCAATTCGGCTGCGCCCGGCGAATCAGCCGCCACGATTACAGGGTGCCGGTCAGGTACGCCAGCATACTGGAGAATTATCTTGGTTACTGTGCCAAAAACAACGGGGCGGCTGGTACGATTGATGTCAAGCGTACAAAGCTGAAGCAATTTCTGTGTTATCTCGATGGGAGGCAGGTAGATTTGCCGGATATCACGGCTTCGGTCGTTTCGGATTATATGACCACATTGTATCGGTATAAAAGATCGACTATCCACATCATCAGCAGTGTTTTGCGAGACTTTTTCCGCTACCTTTATATGACCGGTGTTCTGAAAGACGATCTGTCCGGCGATGTGCCAAGACCAAAGATTTACGTAGAGGAGTCTTTCCCAGAGACATGGACACCGGAGGAGATCTGGCAGCTTCTGTCTGCGATCAACCGCAGAACCGCAGTTGGAAAACGCGATTATGCGATGATCCTTTTGGCAGCGGTATTAGGGATGCGGGCGGGAGATATATGCGCGCTGAAGTTCCGTGAAATCGACTGGCATAAGAAGGTGATTACCTACGCACAGCAAAAAAGCGGAAAAATCAACGCGTTGCCTCTGCTGTCTCCGATTGGAGATGCGATCATAGATTATCTGAAAAATGGCAGGCTGGATTCTGATTGCGACAATGTATTCATCCGTCACGTCCATCCGTATGGGCCGATTGCTTCCAGTTCCACACTATCCGAAAATATCAAACGGTATATGCGACAGGCCGGGATGACAATCCGAAAACGCAAGGTAGCACACTCCATGCGCCATACGGTGGCAAGCACGCTTCTCAAGGATGGTGTTCCCCTCATGACGATCAGTAATATTCTCGGCCACGATACACCTAAAACAACCATTGCCTATACCAAGGTGGATATTCCGGCGCTCCGCAGGTGCGCATTATCTTACGGGGAAAGGAGGATTTGTCGTGACGACGGAACAATTACTTGAGCAGTACATGGATGAGCGCCAAGCACTTGGCTTTGTTGGAAAAACTGACAGGGACTGCATCCGAAGATTTCTGCAGGACTACGAGAACCCGGAGGACGGCAATGTGGAGTTTACAAAGGAGTATGTTCTCGGACATATTGGCAACAGGCTGAACCAAAAGGCCAGCACCGTTCAAAGGGAAGCGAGTGCTATCAATGGTTTTCTTGACTTCGTGATTCGAAAAGGCTTTACGGCATACAAAGTTCCACGTCGCTCGCTGCCAAAGCAAATCCGCAATTTCAAGGCATATATCTTTTCAGATGATGAAATTGAGCGGATGCTTAACGCTGCTGACTACATCCCTCCCACAGAGCAAAACCCGCTCCGCCACCACCAGCTTCCGGTTATGTTTCGTATCCTGTTCAACTGTGGTCTGCGTTCCGCTGAGTTGCGAGAGCTGCGTGTTGGAGATGTGGATCTCGCAAAGAATACGCTTACGATCCGGGATACAAAATTTCATAAAAACCGAATTGTGCCATTCTCCGATTCTGTCGCCGATGCTCTGACGAAATATTTGGAGGTACTTTCTCCACGATCCGGGGAGATGTTGCTGTTTCCAAGTCCAGCGCGTCGGGGTAAATGTGGGGCTTATGGAGCCACATGGCTTCAAGTGCAATTCCAATACCTTCTCAGCCATGCAAATATTCCATATTTTGGAGCTGGGAGAGGCCCTCGCCCGCACGATACCCGCCATACCTTCGCTGTTCACTGCCTTAATAGCTGGGTGCGCTCCGGAGAAGATCTCACTGCTGCACTGCCGGTACTCTCCCGCTATCTGGGACATGCCGGCATTAGAGGGACGCAGAATTATTTGCAATTAACTGCCCAAATGTACCCAGACATTACCGCAAGGCTGGAAGAACAGTTTGGTGATCTGATTCCCGAAAGCGAGGTTTTGCATGAAGACGGTTGACTTCTCCGTTCTGCTGACCCGGTATCTAACGCACTATCTTCCGGTTCAGAGAAATTTGAGCAGCAATACGATCTGTTCCTACCGGGATACATTTAAGCTGCTTCTTACTTTCTGTCGGGATGTAAAAGGGTACAACATTGCCAAATTAAAACTGACGACATTGGGAAAGAGCTGCATGGAGGAATTTTTGCTTTGGCTGACTAACACCCGGGGGGCGTCGCCGTCTACCTATAACCAGCGACTTTGCGCAATCCATGCTTTCTTCGATTATGTGATGGCGGAGGAACCGGGGTACATGGAGCAATGCATCCAGATCCACAATATCCCCAGAAAAGTTGCTGCATCTCCCCCTGCTCAGTATCTTACTGCGGACAATCTGAAGCTCCTGCTCTCCATGCCTGACCGCTCTACGAAAAAAGGACGGCGAGATATGGTCATGCTCACGGTCCTATATGATACAGCGGCGCGTGTCAGCGAGTTGATTGATATCCGTATATGCGATGTGCGCCTTGATGTTCCCGCTGTGATAACACTCCACGGAAAAGGCAGGAAGATACGCTCCGTACCACTAATGAAGCAGACGGTTGATCTGCTGAAAGTATATTTCGAGGAGAACCGCATTGATCCTGTCCGGCACTCTGACTTGCCCTTGTTCTGGAATACTCACAGAAAAAAACTGACGCGGTCAGGTGTTACCTATATCCTGCGGAAATACGTTGAGATGGCGCAGGGTGTTTCATCCGATATGCCGTTGAATGTTTCTCCGCACAAGCTCCGCCACACGAAGGCCATGCATCTTGTACAGGCCAACGTCAATCCTGTTTACATCAAGGATTTTCTCGGCCATGCGGATATTTCGACTACTGAAATCTATGCAAGGGCAGACAACGAAGCGAAACGGTCTGCGTTGGAAAAGGCTACTGAGCATCTAAGGCTGCCCCCGGTCACTAACTGGGAACAGGACAGCGAACTCATTGATTGGCTCTCATCCCTTGGATGATCCGCTTTCACCAAATTATTATGTGCAGAGGAACAGTGCTTAACGCTGCTGTTCCTCTGCTTTTTAGAGAGGGACCACGCATAATTGCTTTCTGCTCATAACGTGCCCGGTGTGTTCAGCAGCGGATACCCCAAAGGGGCGGATTTCCAGCTCGTCCTCCAGCAGATCATCGGCATTAACTGCGGTGCCGTTTTTATCCCTCGACCTCACCCCTGGGGCTGGCAACCTGCTGGGCGAATTTTACTGGGATCTGCGTTCTCCCTGGCGTGGCGGGTCTTTGACGCTCAATACTGGCCCGGCACCCCCCAGCGGAGACGCAGGGTGTTCCTTGTCGCTGATTTTGCAGGACAATCCGCCCCGAAAATACTATTTGACCAGGAGAGCCTGCCTGGGCATCCTGCGCCGGGCGGGGGAGCGAGGCCGCCCCCTCCCGCCCCAGCTCCACAGGGCGCTGCTGGTACAGGCTGGGCTGGCCAGTCAGAATGAGAGCGGCCTTACGGGGACACCAGGCTTTGCGGCTGGATTTTCCGCCGGGGCGGGGGCCAGCGCGGGCAGTATTGGGTACTCGGAGCGTGTTGCCCCCACACTGAAGGCAGGCCAGAGCGGCAACCGCATGCCCTCCGTCCTCTGCCTCAACGACCAGGGCGGCAGCGTCATGGACTGCACGGAAGATAAGACCGGTACCCCAATGGGGCCCTCAAAAGGCTGTACAGCCTTTTGGGGAGAGGACGAGCAACGGAATGAGCGAACTTTTTGCGCTTGCGCAGAAATGAGCGATATGGAGTTTGTGAGGACGAAGGAGCACGGACATCAGCCTCTGGTTTTTGAGAACCACGGCGTGGACAGCCGGTACACAGGGCCTCACCCGGTGTGCCCCACCCTCTCCGCCCGGGCGGGCACCGGCGGAAACAACCTGCCCCTGGCCCTCCAGCCGGAACCGGTCATCTGCATCTGCGGCAACGCCATTGACCGGCAGCCCCGCAACGGCGGCAACGGAATCGGTATTCAGCGGGATGTGGCCTATACCCTGACTGGAGCAGACAGGCACGCGGTATTCAGCCGCCAGTGGGTGGATAAGTTCAGAGAGGACAGCATCGCCTCCACCCAGAGCGCCCGCCAGCAGAAGGACGCCACAGACCTGGTCTGCCAGCCTGGCCGTGACGCACCGGCGATCCTCCTCATCCGGCGGCTCACCCCGCTGGAATGTGAGCGCCTGCAGGGCTACCCGGACAGCTGGACAGACCTGCCCGGCTCCTCGGACTCCGCCCGCTATAAGGCCCTGGGCAACAGCGTGGCCATCCCCTGCGTGGAGTATATCATGGCCGGCATCGCCCGGGCGGCGGAGGGGGATTAACATTGTTGCTTCTGCTTACTTTCCGGCAAAATCCTTGTTGGTGTTGGTCATAGCTATTTGCCGGTGAGATCGGTATACTTGCGTTACCACAAAAGGAAGGGAGCTGCAATATGGAAGGAAAAGTGAAAAACCTCTGCGCACCCATCCCGGAAGGGCTCCATGCCCGGGTGCGGGAGGCACAGGAGGCGTCCGGCCAGACCCTGGGCCAGTACATGACATGGCTGATCCAGACATTCTACGACAATCAAAATAAGGAGGAAAACACGATGAACACAGACAAGAGGACGGTGGCATTCCAGGTACCCGGCGAGCTGTTCGAGAGGTTCAAGGACTACCTGCAGGAGAGGGGCATCAAGCAGAACGCCTTCTTCCTGGACTGCATCCACAGGGCCCTGGCAGAAGCTCAGGAGGAACGGGAGGCTACGGATGCCTCCGCTGAGCCTGACGGCGAAGCGGAGGCGGATAGCAACGGCCAGGATGAGGACACGGAGGAAAGCGGCACAGCAGAATGACCCACAGAAGGGGCGCCGGCCTGTATGGCTGGCGCCCCTTCGCGTTCGGAGGTGTTTTCTTGTTCATCTACCCAGACAACCTGAAGGCCAAGGCCACCCTGTGGCTGTGGCAGCTGCGGGACGTGGCCATCATCGGGGTGGCCTTTCTGCTCTCTGTATTGGCGCTGGCCCAGACTGGGAGCATGATCCCCCTGGTAGGCACGGTGCTGTACGCTTTCCTCGCCATCCAGGTGGAGGGCTCCAGCGTCCTGGACTTCCTCCGCCGGGCGGCCTGCTTCCTGTTCCTGCAGCAGCAGTATTACGAATGGGGGCAGAGCTGTGAATAGGAAAGAACAGCAGCTTCTGCGCCAGCGCCAGACCACCCGGCAGCTCATGGGCGTCACCCGCCTGACGGAGCACGGCGCGGTGTGCGGCCGGGATGAGCTGATCTTCTACCTGCTCCGGCCGGATAACCTGTCCATCCTCTCTCCGGAGGGCATCCGGGGCCGGGTGCGGGCCCTGACCGGGCTTCTCCAGGGGATGGCCTCCCTGGAACTGCTGGCCCTGGACTCCCGGGAGTCCTTCCTGAAAAACAAGCAGTATTACCAGCGGCGGCTGGAGGAGGAGCCGGAGCCCGCCCTGCGGGAGCTGCTCCGGCAGGATATGGAGCACCTGGACGCCAGGCAGTCCTCCACCGCCGCCTCCCGGGAGTTTGCCCTGGTGTGCCGCCTGGACGGCAAGGCCGCGGAGGATCGTGAGCTGCCCCGGCGGCTGGAGAAGCAGATTCAGGACCACGGCTTCCATGTCCGCCTGGCCGGGGAGCAGGACGTGAAGCGCATCCTGGCGGTGTACTACCAGCAGGACGTGGTGACCGAGCACTTTGACCAGGTGGACGGAGAGAGGTGGGTGACCGACCATGGCTAAAGCACAGAAGAAGCGGAAACAGCCGGTGGAAAAATCGGTGCAAATGTTCCAGCCCAAGGACTTTCTGGACATGATTGCCCCGGCGGCGGTCAAGTTCAACACGGACTCCTATGTCCTGGGCGGGCTGTACCGCTGTGTCCTGGCCCTCCGGGGCTACCCCGCCGTCACTGAGGAGCTGGCCCTGCTCTCCCACATCTGCAACAAGGCCGGCGCCACACTCCACCTCTACGCCCGCCAGGTAACAGCGGCGGAGGAGGACGCCATCTACCATAAGGCCGTCAACAAGAACCGGCTGGATCGGAGCAGTCAGGACAACCTGAAGCGGAGCGTCACAGCGGAGGCCAACCTCCAGGACGTGGCCGCCATCATAGCCGGCGCCCGGAAGAACCGGGAGCCCCTCATCCACTGCGCGGTGTTCCTGGAGCTGGCCGCCAAAAGCCCCGAGGAGCTGCGGCGGCTGCGGGATGAGGTGGGCGCCGAGCTCACCCGCGCCAAGCTGGCGGCAGACCCCCTGCTGCTCCGCCAGCGGGAGGGCTTCCTCTCCGCCAACCCGGCGGGCCGCAATGCCCTGGGCGCCCAGTTTGAGCGGGTGCTCCCCGCCAGCTCCGTGGCCAACCTGTACCCCATCAACTACTCCGGCAAGAATGACCCCCACGGGTTTTACATCGGCAATGACCACTACGGCTCGGACATCCTGCTGGACCTGGACCGCCGCACGCCGGACAAGACCAACTCCAACGTGCTTATCCTGGGCAACTCCGGCGAGGGCAAGAGCTACCTGCTGAAACTGCTCCTCTGCAACCTGCTGGAGAGCGGCAAGACGGTGATCTGCCTGGATCCGGAGCAGGAGCTGACCTGGCTCTGCGACAAACTGGGCGGCTGTTATGCGGATCTCATGGGCGGGCAGTACCGCATCAACTTCCTGGAGGTCAAGCGGTGGGATGTTGGCGACGACGGGGAGGACGATCCAACCGCGCCCAACGCTTTCCGCCAGCGTTCCCCCTTGTCCCAGCACATCTCCTTCCTCAAGGACTTCTTCCGGGCCTACAAGCCCTTCACCCACCAGCAGGTGGACACCCTGGAGCTGATGCTGGAGCGGCTGTATCGGAAGTGGGGCATCTCGGACAAGACGGACTTCTCCGCCCTGGGACCGGAGGACTGGCCCATTGCCGAGGATCTGTACGCCGTCCTGGAGGACGCCTACGAGCACTATGACCGGGAGGACAGCCCCCTCTATCCCAGGGAGCTGCTGCGGGAACTCCTGCTGAGCCTCCACTCCATGTGCCGGGGGGCGGAGAGCGTCTACTTCAATGGCCGCACGAACATCACCAGCACCAGGTTTCTGGTGTTTGGCGTCAAGGATCTGATCCACGCCAACTCCTCCGTCAAGGACGCCCTGCTGTTCAACCTGCTGTCCTACCTCAGCGACCGGCTCCTCACCCAGGGCAACACTGTGGCCACTCTGGACGAGCTCTACCTCTGGTTGTCCAACCTGACCACCATTGAGTACATCCGCAACTGCCTCAAGCGGGTGCGTAAGCGCAATTCCGCCCTGATCCTGGCCTCCCAGAACCTGGAGGACTTCGACATCCAGGGGGTGCGGGAGCTGACCCGGCCCCTGTTTGCCATCCCCACCCATCAGTTCCTCTTCCACGGCGGCAAGGTGGACAAGAAGTTCTACATGGACAACCTCCAGCTGGAGAGCGCCGAGTACGACCTGATCAGTTCCCCCAATAACGGCGTCTGCCTGTTCAAGTGCGGCGCGGACCGCAACCTGCTGGACGTCCACGCCCCGCCCCACAAGCACGCGCTGATTGTGGGAGGAGAGGGATGAACGTGGTGGGATACGGCGCTGGAACGGACAGCACCGCCATGCTGGTGGGACTTTGGCAGAGGCGCGTCCCGGTGGATCTCATCCTCTTCGCGGATCCCGGCGGCGAGCAGCCCCACACCTACGCCTATCTGGATACCATGGGCCGCTGGCTGGCGGAGCACGGGATGCCGCCCATCACCCGGGTGTGGTACACCACCCGGGATGGGCAGCGGCTCACCCTGGAGCAGGAATGCCTGCGCTCCGGTTCCCTCCCCTCCATCGCCTATGGCTATAAGAAGTGCTCCCTCAAGCACAAAATCATGCCTCAAGAAAAGTTCTGCCGGCACGACCCCCGCTGCCAGGCGGTGTGGGCCGGCGGCGGCCGGGTGGTCAAGTTCATCGGCTATGACGCCGGAGAACCGGAGCGGCGGGAGAAAGTCCGGGAGCGGGATATGACAGATAAGAAATACCAGAAGGAATACCCCCTCATGGAGTGGGGCTGGGACCGGAACAAGTGCATCCGGGTCATCCAGGAAGCCGGGCTTCCCCTGCCGGGGAAGTCCTCATGCTTCTTTTGTCCCAGCATGAAGCGGCGGGAGATCCGCACTCTCTACCACCAATATCCGGAACTATTAAGCCGGGCCCTGACCATTGAGGACAGGGCCCGGCCTCATTTAACCGCCGTCAAGGGGCTGGGCCGGAACTGGGCCTGGCGGGACTTCCTGGAGCACGACGAGGGACAGCTGGCCCTCCCCCAGGTGTTCCCGGAGGACAACCTGCCCTGCTCCTGCGGGAGGTGTGCCACATGAGCCCCGCATTGGCAATCAGGGCCGCCGCGTCCATCCTCACCAGCGAAAAGAGCCGGAAGGCCGTGGGGTGGGTGCTGGTGGCAGTGCTCTCCCCCATCATCCTCCTGTTAGTGTTCTTCTGCGCTCTGCTCTCCGGCGGGGCGGAGCACAACCGTACCGCAGTAGACCTGTGCTTTCGCGGCGGGGCCATCCCGGAGGGCACCCCGGTGGAGTACCGGGCATACATCGAGGAGATGCGGGACAGCTTTGCCCTGCTGGATGCCGCCATACAGGCAGTGGAGGGGCAGATGGAGGAGGGGGATACCCTGGATGACATCCGGGTCAAGGCAATGTTCTACGCTCTGTACTTCGGCGCGGACGACCCGGCAGCCCACGCCGGGCAGGGCTTTGTGGACTGCTTCGTCACCTATGAGGAGTGCACCCGCACGGTGACCACTGTGGATGAGGACGGCAATGAGGTGGAAACCCAGGAGGCCTACACCGTAGCCGTCCCGATCTCAGACCTCCAGCAGGTCTGGCAGAACATCCAGCAGCTCACCGGAACGGAGATCACCCCGGAACAGCAGAGCAACGCGGACAGCGTGTACAACGTGGTGAAGTATGGCGTATCCACCGGCACGGAGGGCTGGATTCCCGGTGCGGACATGCCCTACATCGGGGCGGACGGCTTCTGCTCCCCCATTGGGGCGGGCTGGGAGAGCCGGGTAACGTCGGAGTTCGGCTACCGGAACGATCCCTTCACCGGGGAGACCCGTGGACACACCGGCATGGATCTGGCAGTGCCCACTGGAACCCCCGTCCGGGCTGCCCTGCCCGGGACCGTTGTTGCCGCCCAATACCACAGCAGCTACGGCTACTACGTGATGATTGACCACGGCAATGGCCTGTCCACCCTCTATGCCCACAACTCCCAGCTGCTGGTGCGGGTGGGCCAGACGGTGGAGACCGGCGACATTATATCCCTGGCCGGCAGTACCGGCCGGTCCACCGGCCCCCACCTCCACTTCGAGGTGCGCGTCAACGGCCAGAGAACAAATCCGAGGAACTACCTTCCGGCATCTGGATAGGGACATATCGGCATTATACGGATATCTACCCCAAAGTACGGACGGTTATTCGCGGTGCTTGGCCGCCTCGTAAATATAGTCATGCATCACGGCGGTGAACCCGTCATCGCTGTTCAGTGCTGAAAAGATCTCATCGGGTGCGGGCCCACCCGCCGCAGGAACCGACAGGGTATAGATCATGTGCTTAGTGTGGGAACGATCCTGACGCGCCCACACATTGGCCTGATAATGTGTCCGGTCACCGGAGAGGCCATACTCCACGCTGACCTCCATAATCATGTCGTCCTGATACCCAAACGCGGTTACAGGAAGAAGAAACGTAAAATAACCCATCTCTCTGAGGTGGGTTTCCACAAAATCAGGGAGCCTGTCCATATCCGATCTCCTCCGGGTGCTGTTCTTTATCATCAATATTGGATTGATTATACCATGGAGGGCACTATGAAACAAGATATTCATACCGCACTGCTTCAAGGCGGCGCTTGTGGATTCTCATGCGTCCGATTTCTGTCAGGAGGTTGCATCCAATGAAAGAAGATTCCATCCAGGTCTTGAAAATAGAGCCCGGCAAGGCGCCGGAGGTCGTTACCATTCCCAACACCCTGGAGGCCATGCAGCAGATGGTGGGCGGGTACATTGAGGTCATCCCCCTGGAGGACGTCTGCCTGGTGTGCAATGAGGAGGGCAAGCTGATGGGCCTGCCCGGCAGCCGCAGGCTGGGGGACGACATCATTGCCGGCACATTCTTCCTGGCCGGGAACACCCCGGACGGCGGCTTCTGCTCCCTTACGCCGGAGCAGATAGACCGCTGGGGCCGGCACTTTGCCCAGCCGGAGTCCTTCCAGCCCGATGAGGTAGAGAGGAAGATCCATATTGAGTTCTACACGATGTAGGCAGATATGCTCCGGCCTGCTGGCTCTGGTTCTGGTTCTGGTGCTCCTGCTGCGGACGCCGGCGCTGGCCGCTTCCGCGGGCGAAATGGATGACCCTGTTACCGTCCGGCAGTGGGCAGCCATGCTGTGCGGGGCCTGTCTGGATACCCCTTCTGAAAGCGGCTGCGTGGCCGAGGCATACCACCGGGGCTGGCTGCCCGTCACCGCCGTGGCCGCGCCGGAGAGCGGCCTCTGCCGCGGCGCCCTGTACCAGAGCGCCTTTGCCGCCGCGGGGCTGCACATCTATGACAGCACCCTGTATCCGGGCGGCGAGGCCCTGTCCGCCTACGAGAACTGCCTGCGGGTGGGGGCGGAGCTGGGCCTGTGCCCGGCGGGAACGGAGCCAATGGAGCTGGTCACCCGGGACGAAGCCGCGGCGCTGCTGGACGCCCTGCTGACCCGTGACTTTCAGGTCAGTGAACCGCCCATGCTCACGGAGTTTCCAATCCAGAACCCCGACGAAGTGAACCTGAACGACTATCTGCTGGAGCTGCGCCGGGTGCCGGAGTCCATCCTGCGGGCCTTTGCGGACAGCGGCTGGACGTATGCGGTGGACTTCCAGCACTTGGCCAGCCTGACCCGGCGGTATGGCACGAGCTGTACGGGCGCCGCGGACTACGATAAAAAGCACATCTACGTGTCGGAGGCAAAGGCCACTGTCCATGAGTTCGGGCACTTCCTGGACAGCATGCTCGGATTCCCGCCCGGGCGCAGCTCCTTTTACGAGGCGGAGGCCGGTGCGGCCTCCGCCTTTCTGCGTGCCTACGCCGGGACAGGCTGCCGGGAATATTTCGCGGATTACTTTGCCTATTACATAGCCAACCGCGGCAATGCGGAAAAGGCGGCGCAGATGGAGTGCCTGACGCCGGAGACCTTCGCGTTTTTCTCCGCGCTGGAGGCGGGCGGCTGGCAGCTCCAAAGCAGGCCGCATAACAGATTATGGAGGTGGACTTCGTGGAAAAAGTGGAACTGACGGTGAGTATGGAGCCGGAGCGGCTGGACGCGCTCCGGTATTTTCTTGCCGCCAAGAACAAGCGCACACCCCAGAAGGAGCTCCAGCGGGCGCTGGAGGAGCTGTACGAAACCTATGTCCCGGCGGAAACCCGGGCCTACCTGGACGCCCGGTGCCGGCCGGACAGGAGCAGGCGTCGGCGGCCGGCAGCATCCAAACCCACACAACCACAGAAGGAGGAAGCGAAAGATGGAGACCATTGAACTGAGCGGCCGCACCGGCCAGGAGGTATACGAGGAGCTGAAGCACCGGCTGGAGGGTATGGGTTATCTGCCGGACGAGTATTTCCTGCTGGACGATGTCTGGGAAGACGGAAAGGTGGTCCCCCGGGATGCGGATCTCTTCTGCACCACGGACTACGGAGCCAGCGAGGGCATCTACTTGGACGTGCGCCTGAAGTGGTACGGGGAGGACGGCAAGCCTGTGATCAAAACCTTCGCCACGGGCAAGACCCTGGGCGAGAGCGGCTCTGATATGGACCGGATGTTCCTCATCTCCTCCGCCATCACCAAGGCATTCCACGGTGAGCACGGCGCTTATGCCAGATTCCAGAGGCTGGAGGACGGCACGGAAGCGGATGGGGCGGTGCTCCATCTCAGCCCGAAAGAAAAGCGTGTGCTCATGGACGCGCTGGTGGAACAGCGGATGCGCCAGGAGGCTCAGATGACGAATACGGAGCAGCTCCTGCGGCGCATGGCAGGCAGCATCACCGCCTACATGGACGAGGTGGGCGCCCGCCCCCTGCACATGAGCACGGAAGACCGGGCAGTGCTGGCCGTCCGGGACGGGGAGTTGTACGCCTTCTCATCCCTGGCCCTTCAGGTGACAAAACCGGAGGAGCGGTGCAGCCTGCTGGTGGAGTCGGCGGGCAGGCCGGGCGCGGTGGGCAGGCGGATGGCCAAGCTGATGCTCGGGGCAAAGACGCCGTACCCGGAGGACGTCTGGCTGGACGCCTGCAAGCGGGCGGTGGACACCGGAGACCTCCAGCGGGTGCAGATGATGCTGGATCGGACGATGGACAAGGTGGACGCCCCGTCCCCATCCCTGCCAGGTGAGGTGTTGCAGTATGCCTACCTGCAAAATCCCGCCATGGGCAGCGAGCTCATCCGCCGGGCCGCGCCGGAACAGGTTGCCGCCGCGCCCTCCAAGCTGCTGTGCGCCGCCGCCTATGCCCGTGACCTGCCCATGCTCACGGAGCTGCTCCAAAAGGGCCTCCAGCCGGGCGACCATGCTGCTCCCCTGTTGCTCCCTCTGCTCACCGCATACGACGGGCAGAGGGTGGCGCATCTGCTGAAGGACAGCCTGCGGGTGCGGCCGGAGGACTATGATGCCATGAACGTGTGCCTGCGGGAGCACGCGTCGGCGGCGGCGGAAGCCCTGCTGGGACAGGGCATGAAGCTGGACGGCTACCTGGCGTGGGCGGCAGAACGAGGAACGATGCTGGACAACCGGGCCCGGGAGATTTTGGAGGAATTGAAGCTCCAGCAGGACCAGGCGCACAGCGTACAGCAGCAGGGCAGCGGCCCGGTTCTTGGAGGGATGAGCCTGTGAGTGTCCCTGTGCTGCCCCACCGCCGGGATCTGCGGCAGGGGGATTTTGTGTTCCCGGAGGAGATCCTGCGCATCGGCCACAAGCTGGATTTCCAGTTTGACTGCGTCAGCGAACAGATCCAGCGGGAGGTGTTTGGCCCGGAGCTGGACACCGGCAAGCTTGGTGACTGGCTGGAGCTCTATGCCGCCTACGATGTGGCCCTGCAGGATGTGGCGGACCATGTGGATGTGACCCTCTGCCGGAATAACGGTGAGGAGGAGCACCCGTTCACCTATCCCCTCAACCGGGCAGAGCGGGACGTCCTGCGCGGGGAGATGGAGGCGTGCTGTCAGCGGCGCACCGGCCGTTCCCTGGCGCAGCAGTACAACCACCTGCTGGTGCGGGAGGAGGCGGAGCCGCCGGAGCTCACCGGTGGGCAGCGCCGCATCCCTGTGGACAAGGTGAGCTTTACAGACGAGCTCTCAGAGTGCGACGGCCGTTTCCTGTTCTATATGCCGGTGACGTTTGATCCGGACGCGGTCTTTGGCACTCATGTGGCGACAGCGGAAAACGATGACTGGCTCAACGTGTACGCCGTCTATGACCTGGACACCGGCCAGCCCTGTCCCGCCCTGGACGTCACCCTGGTGTGCGGGGACGGCAATGAGTTCGCCTTCCGGTATCCATTGACGGAGCCGGAGCAGGCCGCGCTGCTGGAGAAGATGGACGCCTGCTGCCAGGAGCAGGCCGGCATAGCGCTGGCGGATTTCCGGGCCCGGTATCTGGCGGAGGAGCGGCAGCTCCGCCAGGCCCCCGGCCTGGCCCAGCTGTGAGCGCGCCGTCGGCCCCGTGTGGGCCCTGTGTGCCGGTTTCAGGCGGAGAGCGGGCCAGGGCCCCGCCCAACCGAAAAACCGCCCCGTTGGGGCCGGTTTCGCCCCGGTTTGGGGCGTTCGATTTTTGTACTAGGATAAAGGACCGCCGTGGTGAGCCCCGGCGCTCCGGCCACAAAGCCCCGCAGTGCGGGGCTTTCCCGGATTTGGAGCACCGCCGTTCTGTTGCTCAAAAGGACGCGGGAGAGCGGTGGTGATTTCCTGAAAGGGCGGAATTCCAAGGGGTTCCGCCCTTTCGCTCCGCCGTGATGAGAAAGGAGAGCGTATGAGCGAGCAGAACAGGGAAAAGATCACCCTCTGGCTGAAACCAGACTTGCTGCGCCGGATGGACGGTTGGCTGGAGGAGGACAACTGCAAGACCCGGCGGGAGTTCATCGAGAAGGCCCTGCGGTTCTACATGGGCTATCTGGCCACGGAGGACACCTCGGAGTACCTCTCCCGTGCCCTGGTGGACACATTGCGTGGAACCCTGGCGGACAACGAGAACCGGCTGCGCACTTTGCTGTTCAAGCTGTGCGTGGAGGTCAACATGATGGGCCACACCGTGGCCGCACACTTCCGGGCGGACCCGGTGAACCGCCGGGAGCTGCGGGCCTACGCGGTGGACGAGGTGCTGCGCACCAATGGGAAGATCAGCTTCGACGACGCGCTGAACCTCCAGCGCCAGGTTTACCCTGACGGATGAGCCGCGTCCGGTTCATGTCCCCCTACCTGAAGGGCGGCCGAGACACCGGCAAGCTGGTCAACCGAGCCCGCTACATCGCCACCCGGCCCGGCGTGGAGGTGCTCAGGGGTGAGCACGGGGACCTGCCCGCCACGAACAAACAACAGGCTTATGTCCAGCGCCTGCTGCGGGACTTCCCAGGCGCGGAGGAGCTGCTGGAGTATGAGGACTACCGCAACGCGCCCACACAGGCAAACGCCGATACTTTCATTCGCCAGGTGCAGGAGGACTTCGCGGAGCCCATGAGCCGGATGGAGAACTACCTGGACTACGTGTCCCACCGCCCCGGTGTGCAGCTGGACGGTGAGCACGGTCTTTGGTGCTCAGAGGGCAAGGTGCGCAACCTCTCCCAGGCCGTCCGGGAGGTGGCAGAGCACACCGGCAGCGTGTGGACGCCGGTGGTGGCCATCCGGCGGGAGGACGCGGAGCGGCTGGGCTACAACGACGCGGACAGCTGGCGGCAACTGGTGTGCGCCTGTGCGCCGGAGATTGCCAGGGGGTACAAAATCCCGCTGGAGCATCTGCGGTGGTACGCCGCCTTCCACCGCAAGGAGGACAGCGTCCACATCCACATGGTGGTGTTCTCCACAGATCCCAAGGAGGGCTATCTCACCAAACAGGGCATCCAGCAGGTGAAGTCCGCCTTTGGTCGGCGGATCTTCCAACAGGACCTCATCCACGTCTACGAGCAGAAAACCGAATACCGGAACGCCCTGGGCCGGGATGCGGAGCGCGCCATGGCGGAGCTGATCGCTCAGATGGCGCACGGCCAGATGCAGAACGAAAACCTTGAACGGCTGGTGCTGGAGCTGGCGGAACGGCTGCACAACACCAAGGGCAAGAAAGTCTATGGCTATCTCCCGCCGGGAACCAAGGCGGTGGTAGACGCCATCGTGGACGAATTGGTAAAGGACGAGCGCGTCGCCACCGCCTATGACCTGTGGAACCAGATGCGGGAGGAGGTGTGCCGCACCTACTCCGAGCAGTTTCCGGAGCGGCTGCCCCTCTCCCGTCAGAAGGAGTTCAAGGCTGTGCGCAATATGGTCATCCGTGAGGTGCTCAAACTGGGGTGGGGTGAGCATCCCGCGGCAGATGAGGTGGTACACATGTCCACCCCACCGAGCACACCGTCTATGCAATCCGGTGCGTCACCAGGGGCACATGACCCACAGCGAAAAGCCACATCCCACCAACATACACAGACACAGCGGGCGGTATCCCACGCAGATGCCGCCCGCTGTGTACTTCAGCTATTCTATAACATGGGCCGAATCTTCCAGGAACAGTCCGCCGCGGACACCATCCAGGCCGGCCTGCACATCGATAAGAAGCGCCGCCGGATGCTCCGGGAAAAGCGCATGGCCCTGGGACACAAGGCGGATGACCATGAGGACTTTCCGCAATTCAGGTAGTCGTGGAGACAACAGACTACGAGAGCGTCCCCAGAAAGCCGATGGGGTGGATGATGTGGCTGCCCTTGGCGTCCAGATCCAGGGCGGGATCCAGCAGCTGGACGCCCCGCCGGATGCCGGTGTAGCCGTACCTGGCCCGGATGCTGTCCACCGCTCGCTCCAGATCCTCCCGCTTCTGGCGGCGGACATCCTCGGGGAACAGGGAGAGCTGGGGCTCCTCGTCCGCCGGGGACAGCCCCGCTGCCCGGACGGACAGGCTGCGCACCGGCCGGGACGGGCGATTGGCGCAAAACAGCCGGAAGGCCGACGCAAACAGGTCGCTGGAATTGCTCACCGGAAACGCAAGCTTCTCCTGCCGCTCATAGCGCAGCAGGGTGTTGTCCCGGATGCCCAGCTGGACGGTGGAGCACAGGCTCCGCTGCTCCCGCACGCGGGCGGCCACGCTCTCAC
Organism: Flavonifractor sp. An10; assembly: GCF_002161215.1. Lineage (GTDB taxonomy): Bacteria > Bacillota > Clostridia > Oscillospirales > Oscillospiraceae > Flavonifractor > Flavonifractor avistercoris. The sequence goes on along the minus strand of NZ_NFMB01000004.1, from coordinate 346,079 downwards.
ACAGGGCGTAGAGGGTGATTTTCACGTCGTCATCGCTGACCAGATCCCGGGGCGCGGTTGTGCTGTTGCCCACCGACTTTACCGGCGGCATGGCGTAGTAGGTGGACACCCCGGAGAGGTCCTGTCCGTTGGCAAAGCGCCACAGCATCACCCCCACCTTGCCTAGTACGGTGTGGAGGAAGGCAGGGCTGGCCTGTGCCAGCGCCCCGATGGTGCGGATGCCATACCGCCCCAGCTTTTTGGCGGTGGCCGGCCCCACGTAGAGCAGATCGCCCACCGGCAGGGCCCACACCACCTGCCGGTAGTTCTCCCGGGTGATCACCGTGGTGGCATCCGGCTTTTTATAGTCGCTGCCCAGCTTGGCGAAGACCTTGTTGAAGGACACCCCCACCGACACGGTCAGGCCGATCTCTTTCCTGATCCGTGTCCGCAGGGTATCCGCAATCTGCCTCCCGTCCCCGAACAGGCCGGCGCTGCCGCCTACGTCCAGCCAGCTCTCGTCTAGGCCGAAGGGCTCTACCTGGTCGGTGTACTGGAGGTAGAGCGCCCGCACCTGGCGGGAGAGCTCCAGATAGCGGCCGTAACGGGGCGGCACCACCACCAGGCCGGGGCAGCGCAGCCTGGCCTCCCAGATGGCCTGCCCGGTGGCCACGCCGAAGGACTTTGCCTCGCCGCTCTTGGCCAGCACGATGCCGTGCCGCAGGGCCGGGTCGCCGCACACCGCCACCGGCTTTCCCCGCAGAGCGGGGTTGTCCAGACACTCCACGCTGGCGTAGAAGTTGTTCAGATCACTGTGTAGAATCACCCGCTCCATTACACCGCCTCCCGTACATCCGTTCTAGTATCAGTATAGGGTGGCGCCTCCCCAAATATCTACGAGTAAGTTCTGGTAATTCTGTGGTACAATATGATACCGAGGTGAGTACGATGTGCGGCAGATACAGCCTGTCCCCCGAGGAGAGCCGGGAGATCATGGACATCATCAGGCAGGTGCAGGGGAACTTCAAGACCGGGGAGATCTTCCCCACCGACCCGGTCCCCGTGCTGATGGAGGCGGGAGAGGAACTGGCGCCGGAGGTAATGGTGTGGGGTTATCCTGGGGTGGGCGGCAAGGGCCGCTCCATCATCAACGCCCGCAGCGAGACCGCCCTGGAGCGCCCCATGTTCCGCCAGTCCGTACTGGGGCGGCGGTGCGTGTTTCCCACCACCGGCTTTTATGAGTGGGGGCCCGCCAGCGGGCAGAAGCGGAAGTACCGCTTCCAGCTCCCCGGCCGGGATCGGGCGCTCTACCTGGCGGGACTGTGGAACGACTACGGCGGGCAGCGGCGGTGCGTCATCCTGACCACGGCCGCCAACCCCTCCATGGCGGGCATCCACGACCGGATGCCCCTGGTGCTGGAGCGGGAGCAACTGGCCGATTGGGTGCACAGCCCCCAGGCCGCCGGGGAGCTGCTCCGCCGGACGCCCCCGGCCCTGGCCTATGAGGAGGTGGAGCCGTCCCAGCAGCTCTCCCTGTTTTAGGAGAATCAATCAGAGCGAGTAAAGGACGCCGTGTGCAGCTGCACACAGCGTCCTTTTGCATGGAGAGGTGATAAAGACGGGAACCTATATCCACTTTACCGACGAGCAGAAGGAGCGGGCAAACTCCGTTGACCTGGAGGAGTTCCTGCGGCGGCGGGGGGAGAAGCTGCTCCGCTCCGGGCGAGAGTTCCGGCTGGAGCGACGGCACCGCATCACCGTCCGGGGCAGCGAGTGGTACGACCACGCCGCCAGGCAGGGCGGCCACGCGGTCAGCTTCGTCCAGCACTACTACGGAGCCACCTATCAGGAGGCCATGGCACTCCTGCTGGGAAACGAGTTGGGAGAGGCATATCCCGCCGCGCAGCCAAAGCGGGAGGAGCCTCCCAAACCCTTTGCCCTGCCCCCGCCCCACACCGATATGCGCCGTGTGTACGCCTATCTGATGAAACAGCGGCACATCAGCCGAGAGGTGATCACCCACTTCGCCCGGGACGGCCTGCTGTACGAGGACGCCCTGTACCACAACTGCGTCTTTGTGGGCACGGACGAGCAGGGCGTTCCCCGCCACGCCCACAAGCGGAGCACCAACAGCCAGGGCAAATCCTTCAAGGCCAACGTGGAGGGCAGCAGGCCGCAATACAGCTTTCATCACGCGGGCCGGGACAGTATCCTCTACACCTTTGAAGCACCGGTTGATCTGTTGAGTTTCCTCACGATGTACCCGGATAGCTGGCAGGAACACAGCTATGTGGCCCTGTGCGGCACCGGTGGCCAGGCCATGCACTGGCTGCTGGAGCAGAACACGCATCTCTACGATGTGGTGCTCTGCCTGGATCACGATGAGCCCGGCCAGACCTCGGCCAGGCGCCTCCAGGAAGAGTTACAGGGAGCAGGATACCGCAGCGGTATCCTGCTCCCTGTGCATAAGGACTGGAATGACGACCTGGTACAGGGGCAGGCCGTGGCTGGCCCTGCAATGACTATGGAGTAGAGCGTGTAGGCGGCAGAACCGCACCGCCCGCCAAGGGGGCGGTGCGCCCTGCCGCTGGACCGGGGCCTGGTTCAGCCTGGACCGCCAAGAAGGTCACACTTGAAGTAGATCAAATACAGAGAACAGACAAAGGGGGTAATCACAATGATCGATGACACCTGGACATTGATCCTCCTGTTGGCGCTGGCCTTTGGGGCCTTGATAGCCATCGTCTCCTTTTCCAACCGGGGCAGCCTGGACAGTATCAAGAGCAAGGATGTGGGTGACGGCCAGCACGGCACGGCCCGCTGGGCCACACCGGCTGAGGTGCGGAAAACCTACCGCTCCATCCCCTTCCAGCCCGCCCTGTGGCGGCAGAAGAACGGGCTTCCCGAGGTGCAGGGCCTGGTGCTGGGGTGCGAGGGCAAGCCCGGCAGGCTCACCGCCCTGGTGGACTGTGACGATATCCATTGCCTCATGATCGGCGCCTCCGGCGTGGGCAAGACCGCCTTCTTCCTGTACCCCAATATCGGTGTGACACGTTCCTGACTGAAAAGGTCAGGCGCAAGTCCAATGAAGCGGAATTGAAAGGAGTCCCTGAAAACAACAACTTGCAGAACTGATAACCCGACAGGTGGAATGAAGGGGTAACGCCCGGAAACGCCTGCCCTGATACTCCGAATGGCGCAGCAATGATTACGCACTGCTGTGTCATAAGCTCGGTGAAGTCGGCTGAATGCACTCGTAATATTGGTGGTTAACAAAGAGAAACAGCCATATTTCAAAGCAAACCAGAGGTGGTTGTGGGTGTTAGGCCGGGGGTCTATGGATACCTATGGTGAGGATGTCCGCAGCAAGAAACTGCGGATGACGTACTCTTGAATGTACGGGTCTAAATCGGGAATCAGCGTAATGGCTGTACTCGCACCATGCGAGGTCTGTGAGGTTTAGTAAAATTCGAAGTTATGAACCACCTTACACCGTTACAGGCGGTGTCCAGCAGACAGGCTCATAGAGAGACCTAAGGGTATTCTTGAAAGCCGGAAACGGTTTTGGATAGGGTTATCGGAACGTGGTAAGTCTGTGACATGGAGGGCGTAATCCCAATGAAGTGGCGGCAGGGAAAGCAAATGATGTATAACCTGCCCTCACACAGATGAAGGTGGTGGCACAGTACCTGTGAAGCTGTTCTAACAGGACAGTGGAGGGATAGCCACCAGTCAGTATTTACAGTAAGGGATCAAATCACGACAGATTTTATCTGCATAAGGTTCGGGTATGACTAAAAGAGGCGTCCGAAAGGAGGCCGACTTATGGCAGCAGCAGCTAGGTCTTGTTTGAAAAATAAAAGTTGCACAAAAGAAGCAGATATGCGAAACTAGAAGTATGAAACGTTATGAATTAACAACGGAACAATGGAACCGTGTCAAACCTCTTCTGCCGCCGGAAGAAACAGGGAAACGAGGCCGCCCTCGGAAGGATAACCGGACGATGCTGAACGGGATGCTCTGGATTACCCGAAGCGGCGCCCAGTGGCGGGAATTGCCAGAGGCCTACGGCCCCTGGCAGTCCGTGTATGCCCGATTTGCCAAATGGCGGGATGACGGCACACTGGAAACTGTATTTCATGCACTGTCTGAGGATGCGGACATGGAAAATCTAAGTATAGATTCCACCTGCATCAAGGTACACGAAAGCGCCAATGGCGGGGGAAAAAACAGAGGATAAGGCAGTTGGCCGTACCAGAGGCGGTCTGAACACAAAGCTCCATGCCATTGTAGATGGACTGGGCAACCCAGTGGAGTTCCTTCTCTCAGCTGGAAATGATAACGATTGTGTTCATGCCGTAGAGTTGCTTGAAAACGTTGAACTCTGCGGGAGCAATGTACTGGCAGACCGGGCTTATGGTGCTCAATCCATTCGGGAATATATCTCAGAGCATGGGGCGAATTACGTGATCCCGCCCCAAAGCAATGTGTCTAATCCCTGGCCGGTAGACTGGTATCTGTACAAGGAGCGGCATCTGATTGAGTGTTTTTTCCAGAAAATCAAGTGGTTTCGCAGAATTGCTACCAGATACGACAAGCTGGATGCCTCATTCCTGGCCTTCGTCCACCTTGCCGCCATTGCAATTTTGTTGATTTAGAACAAGTCTCACAATTTTTCAAACAAGCCCTAAGCGACCCAAGAAGCAGAAAATCAGAAATAATGAGTACTATGATACGCAGGCGCTATTTGATGACCTATACGCAAAAAGCCAAAGGGAATTTATCTTCAAGGCTTTGATGCAGTACATCACCAGCAGAGAAAACATTTTACTCGCCTATCGCAATATCAAGAAGAACAGGGGCAGTAAGACAAAGGGTGTCAATCAGAGTACAATTCTCTCTGTTGCGGGGGAAAATCCGAAGGTACTGATATCCTATGTGCGGAACCGCCTGGATTGGTTCACCCCTCACCCTGTACGCAGGGTGGAGATTCCAAAGCCAAATGGAGGAATGCGGCCCCTTGGCATTCCCACGATTGAGGACAGGCTGATTCAGCAGTGTATCCTTCAAGTCCTGGAACCTATCTGTGAGGCAAAATTCTATGCTCACAGCTATGGGTTCCGGCCCAACCGAGGAACCAGAGACGCAATCGCCAGAGCAAACTTCCTCACCAGCAGGAACAACTTCCAGTTTGTAGTTGATATTGATATCAAAGGATTTTTCGATCATGTCAACCATGCCAAGCTGCTCAAGCAGATATGAACACTAGAGCCTGTTTGAAAACTGTCAACATGCCCAATCGGCGGGCCTTTTGCCCGCTGGACGGCGCAATTTTTCCTTGAAATCCGTCAGGATTCCTGCGAAAATATTGCTTGCCAGCGATTCAAAATCCCTCGCCGCTGGGCACATCGCTAGTTTTCAAACAGGCTCTAGGTATCCGGGATAAGAATCTGCGTTGTATTTTATCGAAAATGCTGAAGGCGGAAATTGCTGGGGAAGGTGTTCCAATCAGGGGAGTCCCTCAGGGTGGGCTGCTCAGTCCGCTTTTGTCCAACATCGTTCTTAATGAATTAGATTGGTGGATAGCCAGCCAATGGGAGACTTTCCAACCAAAGCGTCACTATTCGTCGCATTCCTACGAGTACAAGATGCTGCGAGAAACCTCGCAATTAAAAGAGGTTTTCATTGTAAGGTACGCCGATGATTTCAAGTTATTTTGCAAAAAGCGGAGCGACGCGGACAAGCTGTTCCAGGCTGTACAGATGTGGCTAAGAGAACGGCTGAGCCTAGAAATCAGCCAAGAGAAATCAAAGGTAGTCAACCTTAAAAAGCACTACTCAGAATTTTTGGGGATCAAGATGAAGCTGTGGCACAAAGGAAATAAATGGGTCATTAAAGCGCATGTGCATGACAAGGCAGTTGAAAAAGCCAAATCAACCCTCAAAGACAAGGTAAAGAAGCTCCAAAAAATCTCCTACGCCCAAAAGCGTTAACGAGTTCAACGCTGCGGTGCTGTGCCTGCACAATTATTTCAATATGGCGACCAATGTCTACCTTGACTTTGACCGGATTGCCTTTGAGGTCAAAAAAAGCCTGAAATGCAGATTAAAGAACATCCTCAGCAAAAATATCATTAAGTCTAAAGCCTATCAAAAATTCTATGGCAGCTACACAGGAAAATTGTACGCTGTACGGGGCAGGGTTCTGTTCCCCATTGTATCTGTTAAAAACTGCCCTCCCAGGAATTTTTCCCAGGATATTTGCAGTTACACGCCGGAGGGCAGAAAGAAAATCCACAGTTTTCTACAGGCAATTGATAGGAAAATCCTATATAGCCTGATGGAAAACCCGGTTGGGAATACCAGCGTTGAATACAATGACAACAGAATATCGCTCTATGTTGGACAGCAGGGCCGGTGCTATGTCACAGGAGAACTGCTTCGTTTGGGTGAAATGGAAGTCCACCACAAAAAGAGCCAACAGGATGGCGGCGGTGACCTGTATGAAAACTTGGTATGGGTGACCACAGATGTTCACAGGCTCGTCCATGCGACGGATAGAGCAACTATAGAGTGTTATCTGAAGAAGCTTAATGGTATAAAGATTGATTTTCTGAGGCTGAATCAGCTTAGAAAGCTTGTTGGAAATTGTGAAATTGATTCATATAAGTGAATATTGATGGGGCGCCGTGTGAGGGGAAACTCTCATGCACGGTGCTAAGCGGGGGAAAAGCCGGAGATGACCTCAAAGGCTTACCTATCGCAACAATATGCTTGTGCCAGCGGCATGAGTTTCTTTTCAAGTGACACGAAGGGAGATCTGGCCCGAAACTATGGATCCATCGCCCGGGACTGCTACGGCTATCAGGTGTCCGTGGTGGATCTCCGCAACCCCACCCGCTCGGATGGCTACAATCTGCTCACCCTGATCAACCACTACATGGACGTGTGCCGGAAGGATCCCGCCAACCTGGCCGCCCGGGCCAAGTCGGAGAAGTACGCCAAAATCCTTTCCAAGACCATCATCAACCCAGATGGGGAGAACTACGCACAAAATCAATATTTTTACGACGCGGCGGAGGGTGTGCTCACCGCCGTCACTCTGTTGCTGGCGGAGTACTTGCCGCCCAGAGAGATCGACGGGGAGCCGCGGGAGCGGCGGCATATCGTGTCCGTGTTCAAGCTGGTGCAGGAGCTCCTGGCCCCCAGTGCCCTGCCGGGCAAGAACGAGTTCCAGCTTCTCATGAACCGCCTGCCGGACGAACACAAGGCCCGCTGGTTCTCCGGCTCTGCCCTCACTGCCGCAGACCAGGCCATGGCCTCGGTCATGTCCACCGTCCTCTCCCGGCTGAACACCTTTCTGGACTCGGAGCTGGAGCAGGTTCTCTGCTTCGACAGCGCCATGGACGCCGAGAGCTTCGTCGCAAAGAAATCCGCCATCTTCCTGATACTTCCAGAGGAAGATGCCACCAAAAATTTCATGGCCGGGCTGATGATCCAGAATCTCAGCCGGGAATTGTTCGAGGTAGCAGATGCTCACGGTGGGAAGCTGCCCAGCCGGGTGGTGTTCTTCTGCGACGAGCTGGGCACCATGCCCGCCTTCGACATCCTGCCCCTCTTCTCCGCCGGCCGCTCCCGGCGGCTGACCCTGGTGCCCATCATCCAGAGCATCGCCCAAATAGAGAAGAACTACGGCAAGGAGGGGGCAGAGATCATCATGGATAACGTGCAGGACACCGTCTTCGGCGGCTTTGCCCCCAACAGCCAGACCGCCGAGGTGCTCTCCAAGGCCCTGGGCAGCCGCACCGTCATGAGCGGCTCCATTTCCCGGGGGAAGGGCGAATCCAGCCAGAGCCTGCAGATGATAGAGCGTCCCCTCATGACCCCGGACGAGCTCAAGTCCATCCCCAAGGGAAACTTCTTCGTCATGAAAACCGGCACCCACCCCATGCGCACCCGCCTGCGGCTGTTCCTGGAGTGGGGGATCACCTTTGGGGAGCCCTACCATGTGCCCCAAAGGGCCCCCCGGAAGATCTACTATGCCAGCAAGTCGGAGTTGACCCATGCCATATACCGGGCGTTCCCCGCACCTGCCCGCCAGAACAACTACCGCACGCCGAAAAAGGAGGAAACAGCGCCATGAGCTATTTTGGTGAGATCTACGGCAACCCGGAACTGAGTGCCAAGGCCAAGCAGGTGCTGGTGTACCTCCACGACCGGGCCAACCAGGACGGCGAGAGCTGGTACGCCATTGGTACCATGGCCAAAGAGCTCAGCCTCTCACGCTCGACCATAAAACGAGCCCTGGCGGAGCTGATCCGCCAGGGCCGGGTAGAGAAGCAGGCGAGGTTCCGAGAGAATGGGGGATGTACATCCAATGATTATCGGGTACGATAAGCGGCAAGACAGGGACAATAGAAATTGGTCAATGTTGAGCAGACTATGATACTTAAGTATTCAAAAGAGGTGCAATGAGTTCCAAAATAGAGCTGTTTTCCCTCGAAAGTGGTTGGATAGCGCACAGGAGTTGTTACTATATATGCGTTTCTGCATATACCGCCCCAAGAGTGCAGTATGACCGCTGAAGGAGGTGCACTAGTTCCGTACGAATGGTGCATCCATTCCGGGAAAATGGTACATGGCGGCCGGAGGTGTGGAGTACCGGGCCTCCATGCCGGAGCTTACTCGGGGATGGCCTTGCGCTTGCGCATAGACTCACCCTCAATCTGGATGGTATAGGCGTTGTACATGATTCGGTCGCAGATTGCATCGGCCAGGGTGGGATCGTATAGGTTCTCGTACCACTCACTGGTGTTGTACTGGGAGCAGAAGATGGCGAAGGACACCTTGTTTCTGACCTCTACCAGTTCCAGCACATCTCTTGTCTCTGTCTCCTTGAGAGGGTAGAGCAGCCACTCGTCCAGGATGAGAAGTTTCTCTTTCTTGAGCTTTTTCATGTAGTCCCGGTAGGTTCCGTTGGCCCTGGCCACGGAGATCTCCACCAGCAGATCCGGCAGGCGGATATAGCGGACAGTGTAGAACCTGCGACTGGCAGCCGTGCCGAGGGCGCAAGCCAATCTCCAATGTGGTGCTTCTAATCTACACCACATCAGAGGTTTACACAAAATAGGGGATAGTCTCAGTGCGGGGCTCCAAACGCTCCTTCAAGCCATTAGGACATCTGCTTCACCACCACCCGGTCCCCGGTACCGGAGACCGGGTGGACTTCTTCTCCATGACGGTGGACTTGGTTTCCCGTGACGGTGGACTTATTTCACCGTGCGGATGGACTTCTTGGAGCGAAATATGCAACACTACCCTTCACAGACAGACAGCTGCTTCTGCATCCCTGAATCGTTGCTGACCATCTCTGTAAATGCGCCTCGTGCTTTAATTCGGCTGACGTCATGTTTCCTGCCCCCTATAGCAATAGTAGCGGATCTTCCCGCTTTTTCCGGTTCGTTCCACTACTATTGTCTCATAGTTATCTATTCGCCTGGGGATTTGATGGTTACTCTTTACCGCCGTGCTTGTGCACGATATTGTTGATATTTGTGGGATTGCTCCAAATGACATTGGTACCCCGCTTAGGCCTTGTTTGAAAAATAAAAGTTGCACAAAAGAAGCAGATATGCGAAACTAGAAGTATGAAACGTTATGAATTAACAACGGAACAATGGAACCGTGTCAAACCTCTTCTGCCGCCGGAAGAAACAGGGAAACGAGGCCGCCCTCGGAAGGATAACCGGACGATGCTGAACGGGATGCTCTGGATTACCCGAAGCGGCGCCCAGTGGCGGGAATTGCCAGAGGCCTACGGCCCCTGGCAGTCCGTGTATGCCCGATTTGCCAAATGGCGGGATGACGGCACACTGGAAACTGTATTTCATGCACTGTCTGAGGATGCGGACATGGAAAATCTAAGTATAGATTCCACCTGCATCAAGGTACACGAAAGCGCCAATGGCGGGGGAAAAAACGGCGGATAAGGCCGTTGGCCGTACCAGAGGCGGTCTGAACACAAAGCTCCATGCCATTGTAGACGGGCTTGGCAACCCGGTGGAGTTTCTTCTCTCAGCCGGAAATGATAATGATTGTGTTCATGCCGTGGAGCTGCTTGAAAACGTTGAACTCAGCGGGAGTAATGTGCTGGCAGACCGGGCTTATGGTGCTCAATCCATTCGGGAATATATCTCAGAGCATGGGGCGAATTACGTAATCCCGCCCCAAAGCAATGTGTCTAATCCCTGGCCGGTAGACTGGTATCTGTACAAAGAGCGGCATCTGATTGAGTGTTTTTTCCAAAAAATCAAGTGGTTTCGCAGAATTGCTACCAGATACGACAAGCTGGATGCCTCATTCCTGGCCTTCGTCCACCTTGCCGCCATTGCAATTTTGTTGATTTAGAACAAGTCTCACAATTTTTCAAACAAGGCCTAGCCCTTTTGTTCCGACGTTGATGCCGCTCCTCCTACCTCTTCCAGGTCCAACTTTTCGTCCACCCCCCAAGTCTGCCTACAACATTTCTTGCGGGAAATACTCTGGTTAAATTTATTTAGTGCTAAAGCGATGACGCTACCAATAATAACACAGAAAATATTTATCAATAATGCGCTGATTGAGTGAATAAAACTATCAAAGGGGACAATCACGATGGTTGCGGCAACCACAACACCGATCACTGCATGAAAGGCATACGGATAGAAACGGTTAAATAACGCATCCACTGCTTTGGCTAAACAGATCATAGTGACGATTGCGCCAATTCCAGCTGGAACCAGTACAGTGAAATCGAGGCTCCCTAAGCCGTCGATAAACGGAGTATATAGTCCCAGCGGCATCAATAGAGTAGAAAAACTCATCCCCGGTACGATAACGCTCAGCGCCACGCAAACCCCACAAAACATATACCAGCCGAGATTCGACACAATATGAACGGAGAACAGACTAAGTAACGCAAGCAGCGTGATAATCACGATAAAGGCAATCGACAGTGCAATCCAACAACCTTTTGGCTGTCCCCGCTTCTTCGCCGTTTGAAACAGGGATGGAAGCATACCAACAATCAGACCGATAAACAAGCAGACAGACGGATCTGGATATGTCTCCAGGAAAAAGCTTAGAATTTTGGACACGCCCAAAAAGCCGACGCCAACACCGACGATGACTGGCATTAACTGCGGAACATGTGTTTTAAAATTGCGCAACGGGTTACTGAGCAGTTCCATCACTGGTTTATAGATGCCGAACACCACGCAGAGAACGCCGCCCGAGATTCCGGGCAGCACCGCTCCTATGCCAATGATGACGCCTTGCAATACCTGAATCATTCGGTACAGCACGCCTAAGTTTCTATCTCTCATGTGATAATTTACCCTTCTGCATTATTGATTGCTATTCGGAACTTGGTATTTGCGAACATAATCTTTCGCAGCCTTATACATTTTTGCGTAGTAATCTTGATAAGTGCCAGATACGATTCATCCATGCTTGATGGGTTTGATACCAATGAATCGTGTCCAGAATGCCATCCTCACCAAGCAGATGGTCACCGCATCTTAACGGCCAACGCCTTTCCACTCATATTATGTAAAAAAAGATAATGTTCGCAAGCAGTTTCCTTACTTGAATATGAAAAACTTGCTGGCAATATAATTGACGATAATGACCATAACGTTGGCGGCTGTTTTAATAATCATATCATTGTAATGCATACAGTCTACAAAGAAGTACATGGCCGCGATATCCAAAAGTTCTGAGCCAAGCCTACAGCCCATAAACATGTAGAATTCACGAATCACGCCCTTTGCATCCCGTACCTGACTTTGAAACACAAAAAGGCGGTTTACCACATAAGCAAACAATACCGCGAATACCCATGCGAAGATCGTGCTGATAATGGTACCGAAATGGAACTGATATGCCAAGACATAATACGCAGCAATATTCAGTAGTGTAGAACATGCGCCAAAAAAACCATAGGAGATGACATCTCGATATCGGTAAATGAGATGCTTTATCTTATCAAAATTCATACATCTTCGTTCTCTTTTACAATTTTTTTCTTACTATATAAGCGAAATTTTAACGCCGGTTTAATATATGCAAAGGTTTGAAGGAATGTATTTTGGGACTCTCCTTCTTGCCGGGCCACCCATTTCGCAGGAATCTCATGGAATTTTATTCCCAGACGCACCGGTTTTAATGCCGTTTCCAAATAAAACGGGTGCTTGAGTTCTTCCCAGGCAATTTTCTGCATAAGCTTTGTAGGGAAGATCCGAAATGCGTATGTCATGTCTGTTAAATTCACTCCGTAATATAGGGAAAATATTTTTTGAAACCAGTAATTGAGAATCTCTTTCTTCTTATCGTAGCCCGTAAAATTCCCCTTACTCAGCCATCTTGAGGCGGTAGTAATATCCTCTGGATATTGTTTTTCCACGGCGATCAAATTCGCAACCACATGGGGGTCTGTCTCCAAATCAGTAGACATCATGACTAAGTGAGAGCCTTTCGCAATATCAATGGCATCTTGAATGGCACCCCCAGCGAAGGGACGTGTCTGCCACAGAACCGTAAACTCGTACCCCAGCTCCTGGCATTTTTTCTTTGATTTTTCAATAGACGAAAGACATTCTTTTGTAGTTCGATCACAGACTACAGCAATGAATTCACATATATCTGCCCGGTCACACTCTTCTACAATAACATCTACTGTCTGCTCGAATGAAAACGTTTCATTCATTGCCGGAAGAATAATCGTTGCCGACTGGAAGTCTGTCGTTGATTCTTTCATAGCTGCTCCTATTGCGCACTTAGGCGGTCCACGAGGTCCATAGCACGTTCGATTACAACATCAGCGTTAAAGTGCTGCCATTCTCCCCAGCGCCCCAAGCCGTAAACTTTATGCTTTCCGGTCCAATCCAGCAATCTTTCCATAATTTCAGGCTTATCCAATGTGTTATGCGGATATGCATACTGATTGAGGTAGTGGAAATCGCTGCGCTCCTTGTTAATACTCACGCGTTCACCGTTGGTTTCAGTCCAGTAACCGTGAGAGCCCAGCGCAAAGTTTTCCATAGCCATAATGCGATGGAAGCTGTACTCCTCGCTGGGGTAGTAAATCCACTGCGCTGTTGTTTCATAGGGCAGGGATTTTGCGTAGTAGTCGATTTGAACCGAACTATATTTCAGCCGCTTGATGCCGTCCACAATACTATCCGGCATCCCCACAAATTCTTGAATGTCGGTCCACGGCATGCACACCAGGATCGTCTCACCGCTAAACGTGTCATTAACAGAATTGTTAGTAAAATCGATTTTGTGTACTGTCTCATTAGCGTAAAAACGCTCTCCCAATCTTTGAGACATGCGTATAAACAGGTCTCCAAATCCTTCCTTTTGGGGATAATAAAAATTGGAGTGACATGGCTGACTGCCGTAAAATTTATGCTCTATGCAGCTCATCAACGTCTCTTCAAACGAGACATTTGGCAGCTTTTCCAGCCAATAAGTCCCTAAGGAGTTCAGGTTTTTAGAGAACATTTTCCGGTTATAGGGTAGCATATAGTCCTCCGCTATTTTACTCCCCAGCTTCCAAACGATCCAGTCCACAAATTTTTCTGGCTTCTCTGTGCCCAAATTACAGCCTGCAACCGCAATTGCCTTGAGATATTCCACCTGCCACTCCACCGGGAGTTGCCAAATATGTGCCTCAAAGGGGCTTCCCATCAGTCTCCCCTTAAAATAAATTTGAGAATCCCGAGTAAAAGCATTCCACTCTGTTTCAGGCAGGAAGCGGAATACAAAGTCATCTACTTTTCTGCTTCTTGTATCTAGGATATGTCCCCCGCCAAAATCGACCGGCTGGCCATTGACATATTCCGTTCTGCACAGGCCGCCCGCTACCGCCTCTTTTTCTAACAGGACAATATCCTCGATCCCTTTGTCCAGCAGCATGTTAGCCGCCGTGAGTCCTGCGGGCCCTGCCCCCAAAATCAAATATTTGCATCGTTTCATGTCAACTCTCCCTATCGTTGCGCAACATACCAGGTATAGGCGTCCCGAATGCTCTCTTCCAAATTCATTGTGGGCTTCCAGCCTAAACCGAATAACGCCGTGGTATCTAACTGCATGTGAAGCCTGCCTTCTGGTTTTTCCGGATCAAAAACCAGCTCTCCCGTATAGCCGATTACCCTTCGGATGGTTTCTGCCGTCTCTCGTATGGTATATTCGTGCCCACGGCCGATATTGATCAAGGGAATTGTCTGAGGCGCTTTCATTAGGAAAATGCAGGCGCTGGCAACGTCTTTGCTGTTCAGAAATTCTCTGCAGGCATTGCCTGTCCCCCAAACAACAACTTCTGGCTGATTTTGTTCTTTCGCCTCCGAGATCCTTCTGATCAGAGACGGGACAACCCCCGCCTTATCTCCATCAAAGGCCGCATATTCCCCAAAGAAATTACAGGGAACTACGGTAAAAAAGTCATCTCCGTACTGTTGCTGATAGTACTTGCACAGTTGGAATCCTGCTGCCTTTGCCAGGGAATAGGGCGTATCGATCTCATTCAGGTTTGTCAGCGTCGCATATTCCTCTTTCAACGGCATAGGAGACGCACTGGGATAGAGCAGCGCGCTGCAAACATTCAGCAGTCTCTTGCAGCCATACTCATGGCTGCAAGAGAGAATGTTGGTCTCCATCTGCAAGTTCTTCAGCAGGATCTCCACAGGATACTTCTTCTTATACTCGATTCCCGCTGAAATCGCCGCCAGGAAAAACACATACTGCGGCCTGTTCGCTTCAAAGTATTGTTTTACTGCCTGCTGCGAAGTACAGTCAACCTCTGGCAAATCACAGGACAATATATTGGAGAACCCTTCCTGTAACAGTTGGCTCTTAATCGCGCTTCCCAATGCACCTTTATCACCAACAATACATATTCTGCTCGTTTTATCCATGATGACTATTTATCTCCTTCACTGTAGATGTCCATTGTCCCATCGCTGCCCTGTACACAAATGCTGTACATTTGTACCATAATGCAATCCTCTGGAAACTTAAAGCTATGTACAACGTATGGTTCGATAGCAAAGAAGTCTCCGGCATGGAAGGTCTTTTTCTCCTCTTCTTTATCCCGCGTGGCATGTACCTCCACCGAGCCTGTTACCACGTAAAAAGCCTCCGTGGATATTTTGTGGTAATGGCCGCCGCGAAATACACCTGCCTTGGATTCCAGGACATTGATCTGCTCATACCCCTGATGGATCAGCTGAATCAGCTGGCCACGCGCATCCTGGTGTTGAAAATCTACTTGAAGTGTTTTAATCATTATTAAGCCCCCTCACTTAATTCTCATCTGTATTTACCATTTGAATTTCAATAGACTTTAACTTTAATTGGACTCCATTGAATACATAGGTCCGATATTCCAATTGGCTGGTCGATGCGTACCCATCAAAATCTACCTCCAGAGTAACCGACTGCTCGCCTGGGGTGAGCGGGACAACCGCTATTCTCTGGGCGTCTACTGCTACGTCAAATTCTCCCACCTGTTGCAGCTCATTTGGATTGCTCATCACTTCATAATTTAACGTAAATTGATAGGTCCCCTCAGGCACCGCTGTGTACGGCCCCCAGGTCGCAAAGCCTTCTGTGCCATCGGTCACATAAGTGCCATCAGCCTCAAAACGGCCATTGGCAACGGATATCCCTGTATCATAAAAATGCTTTGTGTTTTCATCTACCTCCAACAAATAATTGTATTTCCCCAGATTGATGTCTACGATTGCCTTTAGTCTCTCTATATCAAAGAGATCTCCCCGCGTAATTAGCTTAATAATTTCGTAGTATTGCCTTATGTTCGGGTCTATAATTTCATTTGTATCATTCTGTACAGACTCTGCATAACCTTTAGGCACGTTTCTGGGTGTATGGCCGACCCTCCAGTTATCACCATAAGTAGGGAGTGCAGGAAGCCTAGCTAATAAGGGATCTCCCAAGGCATATGGATCCCCCAAATACATATCCGAGTTATAGTAGACTAGGATACCGGGAGCCCAGCTCACAATTGCTTTTGTAATATTTTGTGATCTCAAACCATTAATTTCTTCAAAAGACCATGTATTAGGAACAGACAAATTCCCAGTAACTACTAGTGATATAATATTATTCGATAGCCCAGTATTGGGATAATAAAATGCTCGTTCATCAGCTATGCCCATTGCTGAATTATATTTCCCAAAATATAAAAAATCCTTTGTTACGAGATGCCCTGCTGTAAAGGAGTACATTACCACACATATGCACACAGCCGAAGATACAATTTTTCCTTTTCCTTCCAATACCTGCGCATTTTTCAAGGCGATTTCACTATGACATTTCAATAAAATACATATGCTCAATAAGAAAATAACTGTAAAATGGCGTCCGACCATAAAATCTCCACCAATCCGCAGTATATAGAGCATATAAAGGAAGACTCCGCCCGCCAATAATCTATACCTTATATTCTTAATAAAAAACACTGCTATGACCGCCAAAATAGGAATCACGACAACTGCTAAATCATAAGCGCCAGTTACTAAAAAGTAGTCGATCCCCTTTTTGATGTACCGTCCCAGCGAAATCCCAGTGCCAAGTTTTGCATAAACAGTATTCGGAAAGAGAAATCCGTAATAGAAGAGGGAAAACAGCTCCCATAGTATAAACGGCAAGACTCCAGCAAATCCAATTAATGTAGATTTTAGAAGAGAAACACTCCTTTTATGAATGAAAAACACCCATATCAGAATCGGAAGATAGATCAACACATTATCCATGCGTGTCATAGCAACCAAACCGCTTAATAGCGCAAGTATAAAGAGTTTTTTAGGTGAATAATCCTCAGAAAATACTACTATTACAAATAACGTGCAGAGCAAATAGAGCAGACTATTTTCAAGGCCAGATGTTGTAAAGCTGACAAAGGATAGGCTGCATAAAAGAATAAATGTAAGAATTACATGCCAATAGGTTGTACATAATTTCCAAAAAATTAAGGCAACTGCCGTAATGGACAACCCGATTCCTACAGCCAATGAAGTGAAATACATTTCCCCTGTTATTTTGTATGCTATAGCAATCAATATTGTATACAGCGGGCATGTACTTGCATTGACTCGCTCTCCAATGTTGTATACTAGTCCATATCCATCTGCGAGATGTTTCGACATCGTATAGCCATGATAAGCATCGTCACTTTGCCAGGCGCATAATATAATCATAAAGAAATATGCTACTATAAATATCCAGCGGCTTATTGTAAGTTTTCTATCCTGATTATTCATCAACATGCTTATTACCATTCCTTTATTCCAACACTTTTACAATTTCGACCGACTTCAGACGTAATTGTACTCCAGTAGATACATAGGTCCGATATTCCAATTGGCCGGTCGGTGTGTACCCATCAAAATCTACCTCCAGCGTAACAGACTGCTCGCCTGGGGTGAGCGGGATGACCGCTATTCTCTGGGCGTCTACTGCCACGTCAAATTCTCCCACCTGTTGCAGCTCGTTGGGATTGCTCATCACTTCATAATTTAACGTAAATTGATAGATCCCCTCAGGCACCGCTGTGTACGGCCCCCAGATCGCAAAGCCTTCTGTGCCATTTGTTTCGAAATAACCTTCCCTGTCAAAACTGCCATTGGCTGTATATATTCCAGGCGAATACATATAATCAAGAGAGACCTCGCCTGAAATACCTACTTTATAATCTAACGGATTGTCATCCGCCAGATATAGGCCCAATGTGTCATCTCCGACTCTAGACTGATAAACATATTTATTTTTTATGAAATCCGGAAGCGCTTGATAATCCTCATCCGCACAGATCAAAATTGTCGAACCTGCATATTGACCCGCGTCAGCATACTTCGTATAGGTTCCCCAATAGAGTGGCACATTATAGCTTGCACCAGTATTATAAAAATGTTTTTGATCTAATACTCTTATATTGCGCACCCAGGAAGGTATGCCATTCCCGATATGATATACGACCGCCGCATCATATTTATCAACTTCACCCATAACCGTTTGCATAAACACGGAATCATACCGGGTTAAATTCAAATAATAATACGAATAAAAATTAGTTGCGATAATACTAATGCATAGTCCGCTTTGTATTAATACTCGTAAAACTCTATTGCTATTCGTTGAAACAATATACTGTATTCCTAGAACGCCCAGTAACATACTGGCTATAAAAACAACAATCAGGTATCTATATTCAAATATTGGCGATCCATAGCTTGTATAACAAAACATCAGCATTAGAAGATTGACTGATATAATGGATACCAAATTTATGACAGTATAATTGACCTCTGCTCTCCTTGTTTTTATGCCGTACAAGGCGATAACTAGTCCACAGCATATTAAAAAAATCAGTAGAAGTCTAAATAAATAGCCGATCCCGTTAGCTGAAAATATAGAAATACCTTCATATTCAGGAATTACACCGGTTAATGCAAGCAATCCCGAAAAAATGGCAAAAAAATTGTCCCAAAATTGCCCGATAGACGTTAAAATAGCAGTTGTGTCTTGGCTTTGGTAAGCATAAATAAGGGCAACGCTAATTTTTCCTATTACTGCCGCTACAGCGCAGAGGAACAGGTAAACTCCATTAATAATGATATTCCTTCGCAAATGGTTGGTTAGAATCAAGCATATAACATAACATATTATTGCAGGAAGTATGCCAAAGACCAGGACATAAAAACCGCTGGACATTGAGCTGACATAGATTGCGATTAAAGATATCAGCGCCAAATACTTGGTTTTTCCCTCTAGTCCCTTGCTGTAAATCTGACCGCTAATATAAAGCACGAAAAAGATAATACAATTTTTTACCAGATACGCCGAACTATCAAAGAACATCATAAAAAAGTATCCAAGATTATTGTTAACTTCGATACCTGCCAGATACGGCGTAAACAGAATGCAGAAAAACCACAGCTTGAAGCGGCCGCTTAATGCAAGCTGTGTTCCTATCCCGTACAACACAGCGGCAAACACTGCAATAAAAACGAGACAGGATAATCCATATGCCAGAAATACATCTCCAAGAATTCCATAAAGAAGCGCTGATAAAAGGATCGGACTGTCCCAGCATAAGGTCGTCTGCCATTCCCAGTTATCCAAAAAAAGCTTCTTTTGTTCCCATGTTTCGATGGTCTGCAGGTAGTATACTGAAGCGTCATACCCCATATAGTTTTTTCCTTCAAATAGGTTGAAATATATCAGCAAACATACTTCAGCCAGAAGGATAAGCGCTGGAATTGGATGCCTTTTTACCAGCGCAATTGCGTTTCTCATCATAGTGCCTCCGTTTTAATAAAAGCCAAAATCTTTGCCAACTTTTTATCCTCCACGTGAGCTGATCTTGCTCTATGTTTTCTTTTCATCAAAACAATAAGCTCTACTGTGACAAACCACGCCTGTCTCATAAACCGACCATTCACATATCAAGTGCGGCTCAGAGGTCGATTGACCACAATATCTGCGGTGCTCAAATGCTCAACTTTGTGCAGAATTACATTCACAGGCGTAAATCACATAGATCATTATAACTTTATATATCCCAACGTATGCGCCAGACTATGCAGCTCCGCTTCAGAGAACCGCTTTTCAGCCGCTTCCTTTTTCAGTCTTCCAACCAAATCTTCTGTCACAACCGGCTCAAAACTCTCTAAAATAAATGCCGCGTATTGCTCCGCTATTTTCTTAATATCCAGGCATTCTTCCGCAAATTGACGGGCAGAATGCTGCACATCTTCTCGCAACTTCGCATCTTCCGCCAGCTTACTCATCGCTTCAAAAATGGCATCTACTTCGGCCTTTGCGGACATACTCTCAACAGACGGGATTTTAACGCAGGCATCGTCGGGGATTTCCGCAAAACTGCCTATATTATTTACAATGACGCACTTTCCCTTTGCAAGAATGCGCATCAGACTCCCGCTGGTCTCCCCGTTATAGGGCCAACGCAAATTGAGGCAGATATCGGTCGCGTCCATATAACGCTTAAACTCCTCCAGATCGGTATATCCGGTTACATGGACTTTATCCCCAAAACCAAGACGCTGAACTTCCTGGGAAAACAGCGGCTCAAGATTTGAGTCCAGTTTTCCCACAAACACAAGCCGCGCCTTTTCTTGCCGCTGCGCAACTTTCGCAAACGCCCGCAAAATTGGGATAACCCGTTTCGTCTCATGAACATGGCCAAAGGCAGCATATAGGAGCGTATCCTCCGGTATGCCCACCTTCTTTTTTGCAGTTCTCACGTCCGGCAACGATTCAAGACGTGCGTAGTGACGAATCCACCGGACATTGCGGCCAATATTTCTTTTTAGCAGCTTTTCCTTGGCTTCCCGGCTGTGCACAATGATTTTATTTGCGTAATTTGTCACGAATCCGTTTAACTCGATCTCTTCGCTATTGATCCTATGACCGCGCTCCAAATTATTTAAATACATCTGCACTTTCTCCGGTGCCAAATCTTCTAACATCATTTCTTTATACAGAGAAAAATTATTTTTTTGAATATAAATTGCCACAGCTTGAGCAATTCCATGCATATTATAATCATGAAGAACCAAGGTACCACCATACTGTTTGATATAGGGCCACATATACACATGGTATTCCGAATTCCCCATCTGATAGACCGTATCGTAATACTGCTCTTGTCGTCTGCTGTATTGGGAATGTGGATAAATCCGGACCGTTTCCGGCAGCTTACAGTTTGGCTGATATCCATTGTCTACAAAAACATCAACGTCAAAATACTCACTGAGCACACAGAGAATATCCACGCTATAATCAGAAATTCCACTTTGAATCGTGGGAAGGGGAGTAAACATGGCAATATGACGCCGTGGCTGGGGCGACGCTTCTTTCGGTTCGATCTTAGCAAAGGAATCCACGGTTAATTGTGCCACACGGTTCCATTGAAACAGTTCTACTCGCTTTTGTCCCTTTTGGGTAAGCTCCTGCAAGTCACAGTCTGTTAAGGCTGTCTCCAACCCCCGTTTGATGTCATCCACAGAATATGGATCTACCAAAATAGCGGCGTCTCCCGCAATCTGAACAAGACTGGAGTTGTTGGAAGTCAAAACAGGCGTCCCGCAAGCCCACGCCTCTACCACCGGCAGTCCAAAACCTTCGTAGACAGACGGAAACGCGACCAATTCCGCTAGGTTATAAAATCGCACCAGTTCTTCATCGGTGACGAAATTGGTCAAAACAACCCGATCCTTAATCCCGCACTGTTTGGCCAATTTTATATACCGATCTACAGAGGCCTGTTGCAGCTTACAGACAATGACAAGCTGATGCTGCCTTTTCAACGCATCCGGCAACCTGCCAAACGCCTCAATCAGAGCCGCAATATTTTTCCGCTCATCATCACCCCCGGTGCACATGATATAGGGACTATCGATATGGAACTTTCGCAATAACGAGTGCTGCTCTTCTGAGGAAATTTCAATCTTTTTGAATTTCTCACCCGCAGCCCCCCAAATAACATCAATCCGCTCTTCTTCAAAATTGAGATATTGAACCAAGTCGTCTTTCGCACTTTGAGAAATCGCAAGAAGGCGATCTGCCCACCGGAGCATGTCCACTCGCTCCATGTACCACTTCATATCCTCTTCACGAGGAAAATAGTGTTTGCGCATCACATAGGGGATAACGTCGTATACCGTAGCAACAACCCTGGTGTTTTGAAACCATTCTTTCTTATAAATAGGCAAAGAACCATCAAATGGACTAGTAATGTAGAACAGATCAATCTTATTTGTTTCAAGATATTTTTTCACAAGGCTTTCATATACTTCCTGCATCCCTGGTGAAGATAGAAAATATCCATTCTTCATGCAGAAAAAATCATCTTCTTGCAGCAGTCCCGCTTGTATCTCTTGTTCAAAAATATCTGTTTTTTCCATTGTATTGAAAAAGAAGTAGCGGTTGTTTCTGTCATTCCGCAAGATTGTGCGAATTTGATTCAACGTATAGTTTCCGATACCTCGATTTTTAGACATACGTCCCAGTAGCGCTACTCCATCAAAGGCAATATTCATTCCAACACCTCAGCAATCTGCTTTTTATCAATAAAAATGGAATTGATTCCGGTAAACGCGTATTCTACATAGTCCTTCTCTTCCATAAACGCAACGATATCCTGGCGTTTCATTCCAACGACCAAATGCGTCCGATAGGGAATCGTCTCAATCGAAATTGCCAAGGGACGATGCCGCGAAAAGTCGATTGATGCTAAGATCTTCATTTCCTCGCCCTCGATATCAATATTTAAAAACACTGGGGCGCCTTCAAAATAGGTATCGAAAATCTCATTCACCGTGATTGTCTCGACCGCCACAACATCTTCCACTTTTAACGCTGGGTTATATGCAATCACTTCTTCGACTTGTTCTTTATCTGGCGAGGACAGACCGTCACCGTTCAAAACATAAAAATCAACGTGCTGCCCGCTTTTTTCCGAGACGCACCGATTTAAAATTACATCGCCATTCCGATAAAATTTTAATTGTGGGATTAGTTTTGGATTGGCCTCTACTAAAACTCCACGCGCTCCTTTCTGATAAAAATAGTAGGTATTGCTGAATTTTTTGGCATGATTCGCTCCTAAATCTAAATAGGAACATTCTTTCTCCTTAAATCCCAATACCATAAAAATATACGCCAAGATCGTGTCCTCTCCGGATTGTGAAGTGGAACAACGAATCAAATGCGAGTTGCTCTCACTTTCTAAAAACGCCCCCTGCTCCTGGAGTTCCTGGAGACGAGCTTGGGCCCAATGCAATGCTTGGCAACTAATGGCATACTGTTGTTCCATCTCAGCAAAACGTGCCTCTAAGGCATCCAAGCGGCCGTTATGCTCAACTGTAAGAACTCCGATCTTCTGCTCATGCTCTTGATTTTTCAGTTCGCACTGTTGTGAGATTTCCTCTACTCGCTCCAATCGTTTTACCGTGGCCTGCTGTATGGCTTTACTGCCTTCCATGGCAGAGTCCATATCCTCCATCCACTCTGCGAAGCCTTTCTGGTCAACCGTGATTGACTCAATGTTAGCCTGCAAATGGTTTAACTGCGCCGTCGTGCCCTCCTGAGCCGCTTTGCCGGCTTTTATTTGATTCCACAAAATGCCCTGTAATTCAGTCAATCTGCCAATTGCAGGGGTTGCAGCGTTATTAAAGTCAGTTTGCTGAACGCACACTGGCTCCACATACCATTTTAAGCACTTTCGAACCACTCGTTTACAGAATACGATAAGTTTTCCGATATATTTTCTGCATGAATAGATGGGGCGGAACGCCTCGTTGACGCGGTTCACCTCCATTGCAGCAATTCTCTGTATGAGCTCAGCTAAATATTGATTAACAATCTCATCTTCTGACTTGGGGGTATGGGTATTTTCAACAGAACTCGGCTTTTCTTGTTCTGTCGGCTTTCCGGGCAAATCATAAATTGGTAGCTTCCCGTTCAACTTATCAAATAAGATCTTTTCTTCTAAATGATCCATATGCATCGTTCGTCCTCTTTTCATGGTCTACCTTTTGTTTCGTCCAAAGAATTGATCTTTCTGAAATAGATAAACGCTGTAATACCCATCCCCAGAAAAAGTACCACAGCCACTGCTATCATATCAGTTGTAACATTAGGCAATGGAATTTCCTGATATATTTGAAGGTCTTCAAGAGTATAGTCAGCGGGTTCTACGGTAAAGAAGCGCAGCTGACCATTTTCAGGCGCACTTTTCCCAGGCTCCAATACCGTCGACGCATTGTTTAACCCCTCTTGAAGAACTAAGTGATACTCCTGTTCTGGGTTATCGTAGTTCGCTATGTCATTATATAAATCCACATATAATGTCGAGCCAATATATTCCGGTTGACAATCCACTGTAAAGGAAATAAGAATACGCTCCAACTCATCCAATGATAACTCAGCCTGATAGCCCACCGCTGCCCCCATCGTCTGGTTATTGAATACCAGCCCCTGCTCTGCACGCCCACCGTCAAAACCGATAAAGTCTGACGCCGTCAGCAGAGGTGCGTCTGTTACCGCCTCATAATTTTGCGGCCCCCTTGCATGGCTAATCACATTTAAGAATGCCATATAACAGACAATTATTTCAATAATCAGCAGAGCTTTCAAGCGAAACTGTCTTTTTTTTCTTTGTTTATTCGTCTTCATATAGTGCTATTTACCTCTTCCAACCGCAGCTTTCCCTCTAAAAACGCCTCATACTGGTCGCACAGCGTCTCGGTCTCCCCGTAGGCAATTTGCTTTCCATGGTCGAGCCAAAGAACTTTACTGCACAACTCCCGAATCTGATCCAGCGAGTGAGACACCAAGATTGTGGCTGCGCCGTTGGCAATAATCTCCTTCATTTTCGCAGCGCTTTTCTCCTGAAACGCGCCGTCTCCCACGGAAAGCACCTCGTCCAAAATTAAGATTTCAGGCTGTACCATGGAGGCAATAGAGAAAGCCAGACGAGACTGCATTCCTGTAGACAGCTGCTTGAATGGCCGGTCCTCAAACTGTCTCAGGCCGGAAAATTCCAGAATTTGCGCATAAGTCTCGTCCATAAACCCCTCGGTATACCCCAGCATCGCCCCGCGAAGGTATGCGTTTTCCCGTACCGTCAAATCTCCGTCAAATCCAGACGCCAACTCTAACAGCGCGGCAATCGTCCCATTACGAGTGATCGTTCCCTTTCTCGGTTCCATCACACCAATCACAGCCTTGAGCAGCGTTGATTTCCCCGCGCCGTTGGTGCCAATGATCCCCAACATGTCGCCCCGCTGCAATTCAAAGGTAACATCGTCCACCGCCATAAAATTCTCTACATGGTATTGTCCCTTCAAATGACGCATTGCCCATTCTTTCAGGCCAATGTCTTTAAAATCACCAATCTTATAGCTTATGGAGACATGCTCCACATTCAGCATCGTTTCCATAGGACTCCTCAAACATAATACAAAAATTCATGGTTATTCTTTTTATACATATAAGCGCCAATTCCAAATGCGATGAGAGCATAGGCAGCTGCGAGAAGATGAAATTGCGGAGTGGGAATCTCTCCGTCGATTACGATTTTTCGGAAATAGCGAATATACAGGTACAGCGGATTGAGTAAAAATGCGCACTGCACGGTATAGCTGTAGCTGTCAATCGTATAAAAAATGGCCGACATCCACATGATGAGCTGGGTTAGTATCCCCCACAGATACTGCATATCCCGGAAAAAGACAAACAGCGCAGAAAGAATCAAACCAATCCCCAGATTAAAGACAATGAGACAGGCCACTGGGTATGCCAGCAAGAAAAATTTCCAAGTAAACGGAATCCCATCAATCGCCACAAACGTAAAGAAAATGAGAAGTGTCAGGCCAAAATTAATCAACGAAGATACATTTTGCGAAAATAAGAAGAGGTATTTGGGCACGTTTACCTTCGTAAAAATTCCTGCATTGCTGACCAGGGAGTTCATACCCAGATTGGTCGCATCGCTGAAATAGGAAAAAACCAGCTGCCCTGCAAACAAGTAGACTACATAGTGATCTACATTATTTCCAAAGAAATTGTTGAACACCAACCACATGATCAGCAGATTCATCAGGGGGGCCAGAATGCTCCAAGCCATGCCCAAAATGGTACGTTTGTATTTTTTCGTAAAATCTCGTTTTACAAGTTCTTTAAATAGAAACTGGTTTTGCTTCAATTTTTCCAGCATATTGTTTCTCCGTTGATTTAATTTATGGTTCAGCTTACTTTCGAATTACAATCCCATAAGAAGTACAATTATATCCTCCGCTGTCAAGATGAAGATGATACTTAGGATTAGTATGGTAATAGGGTGGTGTATCAACAAAATGGTCCCCCACACGGTTGCCGCGCTTAAAAGAGCAAACCATTTTCCCACCATGTTGGTTTACAGACGCGGCAATTTCTTGAATATCACACTGTCTAAATATTGCCGTATCACCCTCTTCTATTGTATCTGTATTAGAAGAAACATTGAATTCCACTGTATGAACAGCAATACCACCAGATTTCAAAATCTCCATCTGCTTTATCAAAAACTCTTTGCCAAGCGCAAGATTTCCTGCGTGTTCAACTGCACATGATGACCAGCAAAAATCGTACTTACCGATATCGTCTGGTATCGCATTCATGTTTACATTTTGGATCTGCACATTCTTGTCAAACTGTTCCTCGCCGCAGAAACCATATTGATTCAGCACTTGTTTATTCCCATGCAAGTTTTGGTTCTCATACCATCGATCCGCACCATTTTCTTCCCATAAATCTGTTGCCAGTATTTTTACACCTTTTGACGCAAAGTAGGATGGAAGCGGTTCTTGCCCAACTGCAAAGCCTAAACCACATTTTCCTTCTCGCAGCATACCTGCTTTTTCTAACACCGCAATAATAAAAGCCCATTCCCAATTCTTCCGATGTATAATGCCCACAGGTATTTCAAAGCTAGGGTATACTTTTAATAAGGGAGGAAGCTCTTTTAAAATATTTCTATACCAAAAGAAATCTATTTCTCGCAACATTTTACTTGTCCAAAACACGCAATCTCCCACCCTGCTACACTATTTGGAACGCCATTCAGCAATGACCTGTGATAACATTTCATCCATTGTCACTGTCGGCTCCCAGCCGGTATCCCGCGTCAGTTTACTGTGGTCGCAGCAAATCACTGGAGTATCGTTTAAGCGCATCTTTTCTGGGGCCTGCTGAACTGGAATTTCACACTTCGCCATAGCGCACAGTTTATCCAAAATTTCTTGAGCACTATATGTGGTTCCAGAACCCACGTTGTATATCTCGCCTGGATGACCTTTTTCCGCAATCAGACGGTAGGCACGCACCACATCTTTCACATGGGTGAAGTCCCGTTGGGCCTCCAGGTTGCCCACCCGCAAACAGGTGGCCTCTCCCTGCTCCACCGCCACAATGCCGGAGGCAAAATCGGGGATCAAAAAACCTTTGGCCTGTCCGGCTCCCCCGTGGTTAAAGGAACGGGTCATACAGATCTTCATCCCGTAGACGTGTACATAGATCCTGGACATCTCCTCCTGAGCATTCTTAGAGACCGCATAAGGAGTCTGGGGCCGGGTGACGATGGACTCGTCCACCCTTTGCCCCGCCTCACCCAGGTTTCCGTATTGATCCGAGGAGCCCACCATGACCATACGGCAGTCCGGGCTTACCACCCGGACTGCCTCCATCAGATTTAAAGCCGCCACTACGTTGAGCTCCACAGTTTTTTGGGGAATCTTCCAGGACCGGGCCACGTTGGCCTGGCCCGCCAGATGGAAGACCACGTCCGGCATTTCCCGAGCAATCACTGTCCGAACTTGACCGGCGTCCAGCAGATCCACCACTATGGTGTTGTCCCCCTCCTGAAGGTCCAGTCCAACCGTGGTATACCCGCATTCCTCCAGTTCCCGGCGCAGATATGGCCCCACAAACCCCTGACTGCCGGTTATTATCGCTTTTTTCATGCCTGCTGTGCCGCCTTTTCTCTCTTGGCCAACTGCAGGTCGTGCTCCGCCATAAGAGCACACAACTGCTCATAGCTGGTCTTCTGGGGATTCCAGCCTAGTACGGTTTTCGCCTTAGTGGGGTCGCCCCACAGGTTGTCCACATCGGTGGGGCGGAACCAGGCGGGGTTGACTTCTACTAACACCTTCCCGGTCGCTTTGTCAATCCCCTTCTCCTCCAAGCCGCTGCCCTGCCACTCCAACTCGATGCCGTCGTGGGCAAATGCCAGCGTGGTGAACTCCCGAACCGTGTGTTGTACGCCGGTTGCAATGACAAAATCCTCCGGCGTGTCATGCTGGAGCATCAGCCACATACACTCCACATAATCTTTGGCATAGCCCCAGTCCCGTTTGCTGTCCAGATTCCCTAACTGAAGCTTATCCTGAAGCCCGCAGGCGATCCGACCGGCCGCCCGGGTGATCTTCCGGGTTACAAAGGTCTCTCCCCGGCGCTCCGACTCATGGTTGAACAGAATGCCGTTGACGGCAAACATGCCGTAGGCCTCCCGGTACTCCTTCACCATCCAAAAGCCGTACTGCTTGGCAATGGCATAGGGGCTATAGGGATGGAACGGGGTGGTCTCACGCTGAGGCACCTCTTCCACTTTTCCATACAACTCCGAAGTAGACGCCTGATAGAACCGGCAGGTCTTTTCCATCCCCAGAATCCGAATGGCCTCCAGCATCCGAAGCACGCCCAGCGCGTCCACATCGCCGGAATACTCCGGCACGTCAAAGCTCACCTGGACATGACTCTGGGCCGCCAGATTGTAGATCTCGTCCGGGCGAACCAGGTTCATGATCCGAATGATGCTGCTGGAATCGCTCAGGTCGCCGTCATGCAGCGTAATCTTGTCCAGAAGATGGGCAATCCGATCTGTGTTGGGCAGCGAAGCCCGCCGGGTCATGCCGTGGACCTCATAGCCCTTTTCCAACAGCAGCTCCGCCAGGTAAGAGCCGTCCTGACCAGTAATTCCAGTAATCAATGCACGTTTCATAGTCTTATTCCCTTTCTACTTATTTGATCCAGCCATTTAGAGATATTCGGTCCGGTTGCAGATTTTCAAATTTTCCAACACCTTTTTAATATCTCCTGCATGCTCCTTCGCACAAATCAACAGTGCGTCCTCGGTATCCACTACAATCATATTGTCTAAGCCTACTGCGGCAATCAACTTATTGCCGCCTTGGATAATGGTATTTTTTGTGTCCACCGTTATGGCATTCCCGTTGATCACGTTGCCAAATTCATTGCTCGTACGAATCCGTTCTACGGCCAGCCAGGACCCCACGTCATCCCACCCAAAAGAGCCGCTCAGAATGTAGATATTTTTTGCCTTCTCCATAACGCCGTAATCAATGGATTCCGACTTGAACGAATGAAATTCCCGCTCCAGCACCTGCGGTTCCTGCTCTGTCCCAATGGCTTCTTCAATTTTGCGCAGGCCCGCATAGGTCTCCGGCAGGTACTCCTCCAGATTCTTCAAAATACTGGATACCTTCCAGATAAACATACCGCTGTTCCACAGATACTGCTCAGACGCGAGATATGCTTTTGCGGTCTCCAAAT
Organism: Flavonifractor sp. An10; assembly: GCF_002161215.1. GTDB lineage: Bacteria > Bacillota > Clostridia > Oscillospirales > Oscillospiraceae > Flavonifractor > Flavonifractor avistercoris. The sequence goes on along the minus strand of NZ_NFMB01000004.1, from coordinate 316,905 downwards.
CCGGCTTCTCCACAAACCGCTCCACTGCAAAAGCCCGGCCTAATGTAGTCTCCGGCAAAAATTTGATGTAGCCGTACCCGGTCTCTGGACAATCCGGAGTAATGCCCAGGGTCACCAAATTCTCCCCCTGCTCCGCCACCTCACAGGCATCCTTTAACGTATTGATAAAAATCTTATTGTATTTAATCAGATGATCGGAAGGCAGCACGATCATCATCGCGTCGCCATAGTTCTTTTCCATATAGACGGCACCCAGGCCAATGCAGGGGGCTGTGTTTCTTCCCACCGGCTCACATAAAATGTTCTCCGCTGGAATATCTGGTAGCTGCTGGCGAACCAGATCCTTATAGTCTCGGTTGGTGGAAATATAGATATCTTCCATATTGACTAACGGCAAAATGCGCTCTACCGTCAGTTGGATCATCGTCTTGCCGTCATCGGTCAGAGACAAAAACTGCTTCGGAAGGCTCTTTCGGCTCTTGGGCCAGAAACGCTCCCCGCGGCCGCCGGCCATAATCAACGCTGTTTTTTTCAAAGTCGTTCTTCCTTTCATACCCGAGAGACCAGTACGCGGCACTCTCCTTCAATTTTATATTTTCCCGATGCCGCAGGCATGAGATATGAATCCCCTTTTCGAATGGAATAGATCCCTCCGCCCACAGAAATACTCCCTTTCCCCTCCACACATAAAATGTGCTGGAAGGACCGTCCATCGCAAACCAGCTCCACACCCTTATGCACATCGACACGATGAGCCCGAAAGTAGCGGCAGGAAAACATCTCGGTTATGGTAAACTCAGGAAACGTCACGCAACTGTTTGCCTTGCACTCCTCCGGAACAATCGGTGCATAGTCCAAAACCTCTGCGGCGCGCTCCAGATGAAGCGGCCGCAACTTACCATCCGCTCCTCGCCTTTGATAGTCATAAATGCGGAACGTGGTATTTGAATTCTGCTGGATCTCTGCGATGACAATTCCCGCGCCGATGGCATGGATAGTCCCGGGGAGAATATAAAATACATCTCCTCGGGAAACCGGTACTTTGTTTAGTATATCACAGATGGTCCCATCGGAGGCCCGACGAAGGAACTCTTCCTTCGTCACTTGTTTGGAAAATCCCAAATAAATACTGGCCTGTGGTTCACAGTCCACGATATACCACATCTCTGCTTTCCCGCTTTCGCCCTGAGCGGACAAAGCGCTCTCATCCGAAGGATGCACTTGAATGGATAAGTCTCGTTTCGCATCGATCAGCTTGACCAAAAGCGGAAACCGATCTTTCTGGCATTCCGTTCCACAAAACCCGTCATGATTGAATTCGTCCAGCTGCCGGATATCCCAGCCCTTATAGGCTCCGTTTTCAACCACGGAACAGCCATCTGGATGGCAAGAAAGCTCCCAACTCTCTGCGGTCACGTCCGGAGCATCCGCCTTCCCGTAGTCTCTTTTCAAACGATTCCCGCCCCACAAGTATTCCTTGTAGCAGGGAAGCATTTTCAACGGATAGCATTTCATATTATCCATTTTCCAGAGTCAACTCCAGTCGCCCTAACCTTTCTTTCATCCTTTGAGCGGCACACTTCGTTGTCATATGAAGTCCCATATATTCCTTTGCATTTAAGGCTATCCGTTTTGCAAACTGTCGGTCATCATATAACTTACGCATCCACTGTGCGGCTTGCTGTTCATTTGGCTGTGCCCAATGATTTCCTCTATGATATGGTGGAATATCATCCGTCAGTTCTACTACGTCAGCGTCCACTAAACAGGCCGTATTTGAATCCATATACTCAAGATTCGCTGACCACGCCGTTGCAATGACTGGTGTTTCAAGCAGCATTGCTTCTGCCATCACAAGTCCAAAACCTTCTGCACGGTGTAGTGAGACATATGCGTCAACACATCGAATTAAACTGTTAAATTCTATTTTGTTATAACTTTGAGTTAATATATACACATTTGGATATCCACTTAAATATTGATTAATAGCTTCTAAATCCTGTCCTTTCGCGTGTGTCGCCTTAATCACAATCCCAACATTGCGCTCATCTGCAGAAAAAGCCTCACAATATGCACGAATTGCTCCTAATGGATTCTTGCGCTCAGAGACGCTGTTTCCATCATAAGAAATTAAAAAGAGAAATGTTTTTTGGGGGAGAGCAAAAAACGTTCGATTATAAGCAACATCTGTTATTGGTTCATTAAATCCATATGGTATCGTAAAAACTGGCTTAGAAGTACACTTTTGAATCGCTTCAGAAACAAATTCAGCGGGTGTCCATATTTCATCAAACAATTGAAACGCATAATTCCACTCTTTGGGGAATTCTGGCAGTTCCCACAGCCAAAAAGCAATATTATAACATGAGCTTAATTGTTTATACGGTAGTGTCCAAACCACGCTTGCGATTTCATTGGGATTTAAGTGTATCAAATTTATGGCATATGGAAAGTCCTCTTGTTCAAAACTCATCCATGTCATGTCGTTTTCAGAAGCCGTACTGTTTTGCGAAACATTATATACAGAAAAAGGAATTTCGGATTCCTGTAATATATTTGCTAAAATACGACAACTCTCTCCTAATCCAAAGTCACCACGTATGTGTCCGACCAAATTTACACCAAACTTCTTGTTGATTCCTCTTTTGGAATGTATGTTGTGGATACTAAAATAGCCTTGAAAAATGGCTCGTTTTATACATTCGCGTGTATGTTGCGAAGTGATTTTTTTTGCAGCCCTCTTCCACAATGGTGTATTATCCATTCAAGGAGCTCCTTTATCTTTCATCATTTGATAAAACCAATCTGACAACTGTACTGTTGCACATTTCACTTCATTGCGACTCGTTCCTATTGCTGTTAAATATACTTTTAACTTTGGCTCTGTACCGGAAGGCCGTATCACAGCCTCCCCCCCTCCGTTTAAGAAGAATCGCAAAACATTTGATTTGGGAAGGCCCGTTGCATCGGTCTGGTAGTCAATGACCTTTTCTACGGTATAACCTGCTAGTTCCCTTGGAGAATTCTTTCGCAAATCTTCCATAAATGCCTGCATTTTCGCAAATCCACTAGCCCCTTCAAAGGCAAAGGAGAGAAGGCGGCTCTCATAAAACCCATACTGTTGATATAGCTCCATCAACACATCCAGCAGGGACTTATCTTGTGCTTTATAGTAGGCAAACAGCTCACAAATCAGCAGCGACGCATTCACTGCATCCTTGTCCCGGACAAAGCTTCCGCTCAGATAGCCATAGCTTTCTTCAAAGCCGAAAATATACCGGTCGGTCTCGCCTTTCTGCTCCAACAAGCCGATCTGTTCACCGATAAACTTAAATCCAGTCAGCACATCGATGAGCTGCACGCCATAATGAGCCGCAATTTTGGCCGCCATAGGGGTAGTCACAATGGTTTTCACCGCCACAGGATCGTGGGGCATTGTGTTGTGTTCTAGGCGCATTTTGCAGATAAAATCCAGCAGAAGAACGCCCATTTCATTGCCGGTGATGAGCACATACTCGTCATTGCTTCGGATGGCCGCACCCACCCGGTCACAATCCGGATCCGTCGCAAGCAATAAGTCGCTTTCCGTCCGCTTGGCCCAGTCCAACCCCACGGTCAGCGCTTCCTTCACTTCCGGATTTGGATAGGGGCAGGTTGGAAAGTTTCCATCTGGCTTCTTTTGCTCATCTGGAATAACAATATTCGTAAATCCATTCCTCTCGAGGCATTGCGGAACACAAGATATACCGGTTCCGTTCAAGGGGGTATAAACAATCGAAACGTCTCTTGATACATTGTTTGGTAAAATTGAGGTTTTACTCACCGCACTTAGGTATCTCCGCACAGCGTCTATTCCGATATAGGAAACCATGTCACATTGAATCGCTTCCTCAAACGTCATGCTCGCCACCTGAGTAAATGGGTCAATCATATCGATTTCCTGTTGAATCTCTTCCGCCGCTTCAGTAGTAATCTGACAGCCGTCCGCACCATAGACTTTATATCCGTTATATTTCGATGGATTATGACTAGCTGTAATTACAATGCCGCCGTTGCAATGAAAATCGCGCACTGCAAATGAAAGGGCTGGAGTCGGCATCAATTTAGGATACAGATGAACCATAATGCGATTCGCCGCAAACACTCCAGCCGCAGTCTGTGCAAATAAATCTGAGTGGATCCGACTGTCATACGCAATAGCCACCATGGGGATATCAAAATGTTTTCTCAAATAATTACAATATCCCTGGGTTGCTCTGGCCACCGTGTAAATGTTCATTCGGTTACTGCCGGCGCCTAAAACGCCCCGAAGTCCACCGGTGCCAAACTCTAGGTCTCGATAAAACCGATCTTCAATCGCAGCCGTATCGTTTTGAATGGAAATCAACTCGTCATGGAGTTCTCTATTTTCTGTGGTCTGTACCAGCCAACGCTGGTAAATCTCTTGAATGTTTCTCATTCCTTAACTTCCTCTTCAATAATCGTGTTTAATAACTGAGCCGAACTATCCCAGGAAAAACGTTTTACATTTTCAAATCCTTTGGCAATCAGATCCTGTGCAGCCCTCGGATCCTTTAACACTTCTAAAATCCCTGCCCCAATGTCGGCCTCACGGTATGGATTCACATAGACTGCGCCCTGACCGCCGACCTCACGCATGGATGAACTGCCGCTTGTAAGGACCGGGGTCCCACACATCTGTGCCTCAAGCACTGGGATTCCAAACCCTTCATATAATGTAGGAAATAAAAATAAATCGGCCATCGAATAGAGGGTTGGCATATCTTCGTCCGGAACAAATCCAATAAAGCGGATCGCATCTGGGTGTTGAATGATACGCAGCACATCTTCCGGTTTAAATTTCCACCCCTGTTCGCCAGCAATGATTAATTGATGCGGGATTTTTTCTTGATCCTTTAGAATATCAAAGGCTTGCATAATCCTCTTTAGATTTTTCCTTGGATTGTTGTTCCCGACAAATAACAGAAATTTCTGGGGTAAGCGATACTTTTCCCGGACCGTATCCTTTTGCGTGTGGTCGGTCATTGGGGCAAACCGTGGAGAAGCTGCACAGGGGACAACGTAGATTTTCTCAGCCGGGATTTTGAGAACGTCTATCATTTCTTCCTTTGTAAACTGTGAAATCGTCAAGAAAAAATCTGCGCGCTTACACAAGTATCGATATTGAAGCTTCCACCACAATACTCTGGACCATTGATACACCTCCGGCATACGAAACACAGCCAGATCAGTTACAAGTGGAATTAATGTACAGCTTTTCGGCAAGAAAAACGGCGTTTTCGAATCTGTTGTCAACAAAATCGAATTTTTTCCATAGAGACGACCCAACCAAACTGATTGAAAAAAAAGCCTGCGAATCGTTTGGCCATATGTCCATGGAATCGGAACGATTTTTGCCTTTCCACTGGCTTTAAATTCAGGTCCATCCCGTGGAAGAATAACCGTACTGGGACGGGGTGTAATCGCTACAAATCGTGAAAACAACTCATGTATCATTACGCCAATACCTGAACTATTTTGTTTATATTGTAAAGCGTTGATTACAATGGACTTCATTTTTATGACTATACCTGGTTACTATAGATTTGCCCCTTGGTTTATGACAGCCTGCCATAGGCATGGGACATCTCGTTGCCTAAACTATTAGAATAGAAAGATAATGGCCTGACTTACTATTCCAACGGCTTTTACGTCCGTCGGAAAGTCCTATTCGCAGTGTTCGATTTGTGCAGGAAGCCGCCAAGCAAGTCACCAGCATATCCCGAGCTGTAGAGATCTACCGTGCTGAGATAAACCATCTGACCTTATGCTCCCAGGACACCCCGTGGTCATGGAGATGTACGGCGTTGGGGTGTCCTTCGGCCCTCAGATCATGGCAGAGATTGGAGATGTTCGCCGTTTTGAACGTAAGCAGGCCCTTGTCGCATTAGCCGGGGCAGCCCCCATACCCAATCAGTCCGGGGAAAAGAGCGTGCGCAACAACACCCCCCAAGCATGGCGCTCCATACCTCCACAAGACACAGTTTAACGGTATAGGCTGTCATCTTCGGAGTGCCCCAGCGGATAAGCCGGTATTCCAGTTTCTCGACCGTAAAACGCGCCGAGCAAAAACCTCTTACTTATGTCTACATAATAGCGGGGGTTAACAAGTCCCTGCGACGCTATTATGCAAATGTCAGGGACTTCCTTTCAACGTCGGATAATCAGCGGCCTGTGGACTTGGCTTCCACTGGCCAGGCTGAACACAAATAACCGATAACCAATGTTTTCTGCCTTTTCAAGTTGGCGCTGGGCGAAGGCCTTTATATTGTGCTCATTTTTATGATTCTTTCCACTGCACTCCAAAGCACCAAAAAGAATGAAACACAGTGCACCTAGGACTTGTTTGAAAAATATCAACATGCCCAATCGACGGGTCTTTTGTCCCCTGGACGGCGCAATTTTTCCTTGAAATCCGTCAGGATTCCCGCGAAAAAATTGCTTGCCAGCGGCCCAAAATCCCTCGCCGCTGGGCACATCGCCAATTTTCAAACAAGCCCTAGACACAGCAAGTTGTAATTTGGTATATAATAGACTTGAGGGGGCAGGCACACGACATGGCATGTGAAGGCGAGTAGGCCCAGCATCTCGCTGGAGCGACTTTATACTGACTGTCGGGCACTTTTTCAAGCATCAAAAAGTAGGGCACAGAACCCTGTAACCTTATCTTTGGAAAGACAGACTAGATTACATCCATGAGTACAGACCTTACGGTCTCAGCTCCGGCCTGCCACATTGGCTGCACGTTGTGGTCAGCAACGTCAAAGCCTTCAGCCTGGGGACTTACCACGGCCTACCTAAAACCTACCTTCAGGCCTATCTGAACGAGTACTGCTTCCGTTTCAGCCACCGCTACATCGGCAATTCCCTGCTGGAGCATCTCGCCATGGCCATCGCTTCTTCTGTCAGGCTGAACTAAGAGGATAGCTATATTGTTATAAGAATAGCACTTTTGCGTCAATATAGCAAGGTGTTCTACAAAAGTTACGCATGGAAGAGTTGTAGGTTTGTCAAACATATTGGACAGTGAATTCATTCGGAGAAAGCCAGCTAAGCGGCCTCATGGGGAAGTTGTTGGAGCGGCGGTTATGGACAGCGAGCTGCATTGCGAAGTCATCCAGGGAGTAAAAACTGTGGCAGGAATAGAAGCGTTTCTGATCCTCGCGGTGACTACGCTCCACTTTACCGTTGTGGCGAGGCGTGTAGGGTCGGATGAGCTTGTGGCGGATACCCAGGTGGGCGGCGGTGGTCTCAAACAAAGTAGGGAGATCCCGCTTGCTGTTGGAAAATCGGTTGGTAAATTCAAAACCGTTGTCGGTCTGGACACATTCCACGCGGATTCCGCGGCGCGCATACCACTTGAACAACTTTTTCAGAAAATCCGCAGAGGAATAGGTGGAGTGCTCCGGGTAGGCAGCCAGGAAGCGCAGGCGTGTGAACTCGTCAATAGCAGTGTATTGGTACAGGCGCAGCTCAGGGTCTGTGATACAGCGGCGGGGAACCACCTTCACATCTACCTGAACCCGCTGGCCGGGATAGGTCATCTGCTGGTAGGGCTTTGGCTTGTAGGCCGTTTTCTTCTCTTTAGGTGAGAACAGCCCCAGCTTTCTCATCACCCGGAACAGGCTCTCTGGGCGGCGGGTGTAGCCTCGCTGCCGCAGCCGGTGCCACAACTCCACCATACCCAGATTCGGATTGCGGCGGCGCATATCCCGGATCAGTTTTAGTTCTGCTTCTGTGTGCTGGTTTGGATGGCTGTGGGGCCGCCGGGACTGGCAAACCAGGGATTCTGCTCTGCCGTCCCAGCGTTTCTTCCAAAAGTAGATATACGACCGGCTTTTGTTATACTTCCGGCTTGCCCGGCTGACGCCGTATTTCTCCGCGTACTTCATCAGGGATTGCCGATATGCCATGTCCTGTGTTATACTCTTGCTCATGAAGGATATGGCCCCCTCTCGTCAAGTTGTTGTCTGCAACTCCAACTTTAACCGATGAGGCCTTATCCTTCATCCTTTTTCTTCACTTGTCCAATATGTATTGTAATCCTACATTCTACAAAAGTTACGCATGGAAGAGTTCTGCAAAAGTTGCACATGGAAGAGAAAATCCTGGTGCTGTACACCTACTGGATAAGACAGCGGGCAAGCACAGTCAAGTGCTGACGCGGGAGCCGGTGGGGCTGCATGAGAAATATCCCGCACTGGGGCTGGACAGCCTGTATCATATGCTCAAGCCCCGATGTCCCTATTCGCAAGGAGTGTGCATCGGTTGATGAAGGCTGCCAGAATCCACTCGTCAAGGACCTATGCACCAAAAAGGTGGCAGGCTACGTCTTTTCCAGCCGTATTGGCACACAGCTGGGCGTCGAGCCGTCTTTTCTCAGATGCCCAGTTGCTTTTTGATATAGGCGTCCTTCTGGCGGCGGTAGTAGTCCTGGCGCACCTCCTCGAAGGAGAGATACCCCAGTCCAAAACGCCACAGAAGCTCCTTTGCCAGGCGGAAAATATAACTGGAGTTATAGGGTTCTGGATGGGACGCAGTAGATACGACATAGCTGTCGCCGGAGGCGAAGGCGGCCCCGCGCCGCTTGGACAGATATCCGCACAGCTCATCAGGGATGGGGATCTCCCTGCCGCTGACATGGGCCGTCTTTGCGGCCAGGTCAAGCTGGGACCATTTCAGGAAGCGGATTTCGTCGCTGAAGAGGCCCAGCTGCCATGCCAGCCGGACAATGAGCACATCAAGGCCGGAGGGATCGCTGTTGATCACCTCCATCATCCGGTCGCGGGGAGGGATGGAGGAGGGCTCCGGATGGGAGTCATGGGGCCGGCGCTTCTGGGGGGCGCGGAGCGCCGGGATGGCGTCCATGAGCCCCTTCTTCGCGGCGTATCGGAGGATCTGATTCAGAATATCAACGTGGGTCTTGAGAAAGGGGGCGCCCCCGCTGCGCTTGAGCGCGGCCTGATAGTCCTGGATCCGGCGGGGGTTGAACCTGCGCAGGTCGGACAGGCCGAGATTGGGGAGAAGATACTGCTCCAGATGGGCCTTGTACGTCTCCTTCAGGGCGTCGGGGGTGGTCGCCGGCAGGCTCTCCAGCCAATAGGGCGCCACATCCTTTAACAGAAGGGGCTTTTCCTTGGGCTGGGGAGGGGAGTCCTGCCCGTGCTCCGCGATGGCCTTCGCCACATAGAAGTCCAGAATAGAATAGAGGATGGCAATATGGGAGGAAAAGAGGGAGGGGGCGCCGCCCCGCTGCTCCAGGTAATATCTGCGGTAGGCGTCCATCGCCGGGCCGTCCAGCTCCCTCAGATCCGTGTCCCCCCAATAAACGGTCAAAAAGCGCTTAATGATGCCCTGATATCTGGTCAACGTGGCCTTTGAGCAACGGGTGGAAAAGTCCTCCAGCCAGGGCGGACAACACGCGCGGAAGGGGAGAGGCTGGAGGTCGTAGTCAAAAAGGCGGGGAACTTCGCCAAGACTACCGCTGGCTACGGCGGCCTCCAGCAATACCTTTATATAAGGAAGGTAGGTTTGCTGGAAATCGGCCAGGCTGACCCCCTTCCGGGAGAGCCGCTGGCGCAGATCCTCCAGCACGGGCTGGGTTATCCGGTTGAGCCGGTAGTGCCCGGCCAGGTGGAGCAGCTCCGGCGGCGCGGGCGCTTCCCCCCGGCTGTCCGCAAGGGCGGCGGCGTCAGATAGTTTCAGCATCAAATCCCTCCAAAAGCAAATAAATTCGCTTATCTGTTTTATCATTGTATCACAAAATTCCAGGGCAAGAAAAGGGTTGGCAGCAATATTACTCTTTTGTTACAAACCCGTCCGAGCGCTTGACGGGTGCCCCAAAGGCGTGTATATTATGCATGTAAGTTCGTGAAGGGGAGGTTTCCTCCTCTTCACGGGCTAAAATTTAGAAGGAGGAAGATCCGAATGAGAAACCTCAAACGGGCTCTCAGCCTGATTCTGGCTGCCGCCATGCTGATCGGCATGATGGTTGTCGGGGCCGGCGCTGTGAGCTACAACGATTTCCCCGACCGGGACGAAATCGTGAACAAGGATGCGGTTTCCATGCTGACCACTCTGGGGATCATTGAAGGTACCGACCAAGGCACCTACAACCCCACCGGCAACGTGGACCGCGCTCAGATGGCGAAGATGATTTCTGTCGCCCTGACCAACAACGAGGACTGCGACACTCTGTATCAGAATGTCAACAGCGGCCTCACCGACATCGCGGCCAACTGGGCCCGCGGGTATATCAACTACTGCTATACCCTGGGCATCATCGCCGGCCGCGGCAACAACACCTTCGACCCCAGCGCCAATGTGACCGGCGTGGAGGCCGCCAAGATGCTGCTGACCGCCCTGGGCTATGACGCCAGCATCGAGGGCCTGGTGGGCAACGACTGGGCGCTGAACACCGCCGCCCTGGCGCAGAACCTGGGCATCTTCCGCAACTTTACCAAGGACGTGAGCGCTCCGCTGAACCGTGACGACGCGGCTCTGCTGATCTACAACGCCCTGGACGTGGAGCTGATCCAGGAGTACCGCAACGGCTACGCCATCTCCTATGATGACCACCGCACCATCCTGAGCTCCGTGTTCGGCGTGATGCGCGTGGAAGGCGTTGTGGTTGCCAACGAGTGGGCGCAGCTGCAGGAGACCGACTCCGACGCCGCCCTGCGCGAGGGCCGCACCACCCTGGATAACGTGGTTGTGTACGACTCCACCACCTCCAACACCGTGGTGCCTGAGGGTGTCCGTGAGGACGATCCCGTCACCTTCAACGTTGCCACCCCTGTTGAGTACATGGGCAAGGCTGTGACCATGTACGTGGAGAAGACCACCATCCTGGCCAACTCCAAGGTCATTGGCGTGGCCACCGATGATGACGCCAATGTCATCAACTTCACTGCTGAGTCCCAGGATACCGCGAAGGATTACCTGAAGGGCACCGGCGTGGCTGTGGATGACAACACTGAGTACTATGTCAACTACGGCTACTTCAAGGATCAGGATGCCGCCATTGACTGGATCAACGAGAACTACTACGATGACGGCGGCAGCGACTTCGGCCGCAACGGCATCGAGGTTCAGGTGATCGATAACAACGATGACGGCACCGCCGAGTATGTGCTGTACCTGCAGGAGACCCTGTCCGAGGTCATCCGCTACAACGAGCGCAACGAGACCCTGTCCTTCTATGCGCCCACCCGCACCACCCGCAATGTCCTGACCGGCAAGACCGAGAATGTCACCGAGGACATGGCCGATGTGGTTAGCGCCGAAAAGGTGTCTCTGAACGGCGTGACCACCACTGACACCCTGTCCCTGGAGGCTGAGGATCTGATCCTCTACGTCCAGTACGGCGGCCGCACCTATGTTGCCAACCCCGAGATCGTCACCGGCAAGATGACCCGCGTGGACCGCGACAAGGACGACGAACTGTACATCACCATTGACGATGGCGAGACCTACTATCAGTCCTACATCCTGGACGCCGCCTCCATGGTGGATGTGGATCTCACCCACTTCGATATCGACACCGCCGCCAAGGACGTGCCCGGTTTCGATACCACTTATGACTTCATTCTGGATTCCAACGGCTACGTGGTTGCTGTCCGTCCCGCTGAGGATGTTGTGACCAACTACGCCCTGGTTCTGGACTCCGCCTGGACTCAGAACGCTCTGACCCGCGGCGGTGAGATCAAGGTCCTGATGGCCGACGGCACTGAGAACACCTTTGACATCAACTGGAAGGAGTCCGCCAAGGCGTTCACCGGCATTGACTCCATCAAGGCCGCCGATGATGTGAAGGGCGAGACCAACGACGTCAAGCTGGAGTACTACCTGGGCTCCCGCGACGTGCATGACGACACTGGCAACACCGGCTATCGCACCGGCCGCGCTGTTGGCTCCATCATCGAGTACAGCCTGAACGAGGCTGGCGACGAGCTGACCATTGAGCGCGTGCTGCAGGGCAACACCTTTGAGAGCGATGGCGGTCTGGGCGACACCCTGGAGATCGACGCCAACACCAACGTCAAGACCACCGCTGGCGTGGCTGACGACGGCAATGTGATCTTCCTGGACGGCACCCGGAGCGACAACCTGCAGTATGTGGCCTATGACGGCTACGACAACGGCTATGGCCGCATCACCGTGAGCCCCTCCGCCCGCAGCGATATGGCTGGCCGCACCGAGTCCAAGACCTACGCTGTGGATCTGAACACGGTTGCCTTCTACTTCTTCGATGAGGACGGCGACGGCGTGGCTGACTCCGGCGAGTACGGCGTGGCCACCGGCTGGGACAAGATGAGCGACATCGATGAGCCCACCGACGTTCAGGTCTATCCCGTGCTGGAGAAGACCGCCAACCGCGAGTACAAGGCCTCCAACCTGGCCGATGTGATCCTGTTTGAGGCCAAGCCCGACACCGTGGCCGACAACTACATGCTGATTCTGTCCGCCAACGCTGTGGGCAAGGATCTGCTGGAGCTGAACGTGGTGTTCGAGGACGGCACCGTCGAGGCCATCCAGATCGATGACCAGGGCAGCTTCGACGAGGATGACCGCACCGACTTCATGATGGCCTGGACCTACAGCGAGAACGCCGACGGCACCTACGACATCGGCACTCCCGCCCAGTACAGCGGCACTGCTGATCTGCTGATCAACGGCACCGTCGACCTGAACAACGGCATCTATCTGGCTCTGCCCAGCACCGCCGCTGTGTGGGACGTGACCGAGGTCGACAGCGCCAACGACACCGTCACCACCGGCCGCTTCCAGCAGAACGTGGTGGTGAACACCGTCATCATCGTGTCCGAGGGCAAGGTGCGCACCGCCTGGATCTGGGACGCCGACAGCACCACCATCGGCGGCGACTTTGACTGGAACTGGGATACCACCGGCTTCGAGACCGTCTATCCCTTCTCCGGCTGGGGCCAGTGGCAGATCCAGCAGTACCTGTTCGATGACAAGAACGTCCGCGTCCTTGGCGACCTGACTCTGTCTGACAACCTGTACATTCCTGAGGGCACCATCCTCCAGGTGGAGGGCGACCTGCGCGAGAACGGCTATACCGTGACCGGCGACGGCGCTCTGCGCATCCGCGATGACTACTATGTGAACAACAACGGCAAGGCCGATCTCACCAGCACCGTTACCGTCAACACCCAGGTCGGCAACGACATGCTGCTGGCCGAGACCACCAGCATCAGCAGCCGCGTGGGCGTGTACGGCGACATCGTCGGCAACACGACCAACAACGCCACGATCGCTGCCAACCTGATCCAGGATCTGACCGTTGACGCCACCGGCAACGTGTACGTCTACGGCGACGTCATGGTGGACTACCTGATCGTCAACGGCCACATTGAGGCCAACCACTACTACATCAACGGCGGCGAGGTCAACAGCACCCGCACCCTGATCGCCCGCGGCAACGTTACTGTGTATGCCCCCGGCACCCTGACCATCGGCAACACCTCCGCTGGCAGCGCCACTGTGGGCGGCGTGATCTCCGGCAGCAACCTGAACGTGAACAACGGCACCCTGACTCTGAGCAACACCGCTTCCATCAACATGACCGGCAACGTGACCGTTGGTAAAAACGGCGAGATCTATCAGAACCGCGGTACCGCCCGTAACCTCGAGGCTGCCAACGTCTCCATCTCCGGCGTGGTGTCCATCTCCGGCACCATCGTGACCGGCACCCTGACCCTGAACAACACCGCCGACGTGACCGTGGTGGGCAACCCCGTCTACACCACCCTGAACGGCACCGGCAGCATCAACGCCAACATGGACATCCTGCCCGGCGGCAGCACCACCACCCCCGTGGCCGGCAACTGGCTGACCTCCATGGATGTCAAGGGTGTTGCTGTCTCCCTGAACCAGAACAACAAGACCGGTTCTGTGGTTCTGGCCGGCGACGTAGCTACGGCCAACGCTCGGGTCTATGGTAACGTCGTGCTCTACAACACCGCCTACAACTATGTTGTGACCCTCAACGGCGCTGCGGTTGCCGACGACGCGAATACCGCTCTGAAGAACGGCGATATCATTCGCGTGACCATCACCAACGCCGCGAATGAGCAGCAGACCTACACCATTACCGTGACCGTGGCCTCCGCCAGCTACAAGGTCAGCTTCGCCGCTAACAGCAACGTGACGGCTACCAAGGTGGAGAACGCTCAGCAGGTCGACAGCACCAACTACGTGGTGGCCAACGACGCCGTGGTGTTCAACGTGACCCCCGCTGAGGGCTACACCGTCACCGGCGTGAGCTACACCGTCGGCGGCCAGGGCAATTACACCCTGAATGCCACCGCCGATAACCGCTACACCATCCCCGCCAGCCATGTGACCGGCGACATCGTGATCACCGTAAACACTGCGGCGACCCCCGTGTACGCCAACGTCACTCTGACGGAGAAGACTAGCGTGAAACTGGCCTTTGAGCTGGATGGTTCCGGCGACAGCTACACCCTGACCGTGCCCCATGATTACGTGATCACCGAGGACACGATCACCGATCTGGTGACTGTTTCCGGTGAGGGCTCCACTAAGGGTACCTGGAAGCTGGAGGGCGACACCTTCACCGGCACCTTCGAGGGCAACCAGGATGCCAGCACCGCTGACGACCAGACCGTGACCGTCAAGGTCGTGAATGTTACCGAGGCTCAGGCTGCGGCCCGCAATGAGTCCGCGATCCGTGAGGCTCTGGCCGAGACTCTGACCGGCACCACGCAGGGCTTGACCAAGGAGGCCGCCCAGAACGCTGCTGCAGAGGCTGTGAAGGCGGAGGTCATTAAGATCCAGAGCTGGCTGAAGAACGGCCAGAAGATTGCTCTGGCTGATGAGAATGGCGTAGTCGCCACCTACTCCGGCAACTGGAGCGCCCCGAGCGTAAACGACTCCCGTGTGGTTGAGTTCGAGGTTGTTATCACTCTCGCCGATGGTACGAAGCTCCCCGCTGTTACTGTCAGTGTGGATCTGACCTTCGCCGCGAACTGAGCGACCAAACCACAAAAAAAGTTCCCGGGCTTATGCCCGGGAACTTTTTTACTTTCTGCTAAATCAGAATCAGGTAGGTATAGTACAGGCCGCCTCCGTTGAGCAGCAGGTCGCCCGGCTCGACCCGGAAGCCCGTGCTGGTAACCGTCAGCTGGTTGACGGTTCCGCCGGTGAACAGGGAAAAATACCCGGCTGTGGGGGTGATCAGGAATACCCCCTCCGGGACGGCGCCCACGTTGATCTCCCGGGGGCTGTTCCCATCCCCTACATAGCCGCCCAGGATGGCCCGGGTGCGCCCCTCCGCCAGAGCGCGTACCGCCTCCAGGGCCGCTGTCCCCGCCTTCCCGTCCACCAGGGTTTTCAGCCCCGCCAGGGCGGCGTCAATCTTCTGGAAGTCGGTGTTGAAGTCCGTGCGCCGGAACTGGTCCTCCGCTACCCACTGGTGGAGCTGATAGTTTGCTGTGTATGTTGCCATTTGGCATCCCTCCTCGGCCGTACCGGCGGGGAGGGATTTTGGGTATGGAAAAATGCGGCCACCTTACTGAAAGGGCGCCCGCGTTTTTCCATATATGGCCAGCCTGCTGCATGGAGATTGCCGTCGGCCAGATGCTATCGGATAGCGCTGCAGAAGGCAACCGCCAAGCCAATCACCTCATAGTTCGACTGGGTGAGCTCCCCCCCACGCAAAACCACCGGCGGGACGGCGGGATTCTCTGACCGGAGCTCCACATAGTCTTCCCCCTGATAGATCCGTTTCAGCACCCGCTCCTCGCCAAGGCGGACAAGCGCAATCTGTCCATTTTCCACAGTGGGTTGCCGCCGGATTAATACGGTGTCCCCATCCAGAATCCTGGAAGCCGACAGGTCATTGCCCACACATTGATATTCAAATTCCACCGCCGGGGGCTGCGTACCGGCAGTTCCTATTCTCATAAACTTTTTGTTTCTCAGGTAGGCAGGCTCACCATTTCCCTCTTCCGGCCAGCCCAGCAGATCGTTCGGCGAGGTTTGAAGTACCTTGGCAAACGACAGTAGAACGGACACCGGGAGTTTCCCGATCTGCCCATTTTCATACCGATAGACCGTTGCCAAGCTTATGTTCGCGGCCGCTGCCATCACCCGCGGCGGGAGGCGGAGTTCCTTTCGCCTGACCCTAATTCTCTCACCTGTCGTCATGACAACCACCTCTTTACAAGAATAGCATAAGATCCAACGTCCTACAACTTGTTTTTATGTAATTTACATTTTTCGCACCCACCTTTCCGCCCATCATACTTTGATTTGGGCGGCCACAGCGCTGACCACCTCCTGGTGGGTCTGGTCAAATAGATGGGTATAGATGCGCCCTGTGATCGACACATCCTTGTGGCCCAGCGCCTTTCCAATATCAAGCAGAGGGATTTTGGCGAAATTTGCCACGCTGGCAAAAGTATGCCGCAACCCGTGAATTGTGATTGGCGGTAGCCCACACTCCTGAACCATGATATGAAAAGCTTGGGTGACCTGGTTTGGATGCCGTGGGAGACCGTCCTCCCGAGTTATGACGTATCCGCTGTCCTTAAACCCACCAGAAGACAGGGCCAGCATCTGTTGGCTTCTTTTCTGCTTGAGTAGGGTCTGGACAAGATCGTCCAGGCCAGCAATAGACAGGGTGCGGACTGAATGGGGGGTCTTGGGCTCCTTTTCCACGACCTGGCCGCCGGCCGTTGTACGGACAAACCGGATCTGTATGACGTTTTCGGAAAAATCAATATGCTTCCATTTCAAGCCGCAGATTTCACTCCTACGAAGGCCAAGGTAGCCCGCCAGCTTGACAACTACCTCTAGCCAGCTCCCCTCTACAAGCTGGAAAAGCTTTCGAAGCTGCTGCGGATTATAGTAGAGCTGCTTTGGCGCCTGCAGATGAGGTGCCTCCACCCGGTCAACCGGATTTTCGGTCAGCAGATTCTGTCGAAAAGCGGTCTGTAGCGCAGTGTGTAGCAGGATGTGGTGCTTATGGACAGTGTTGGGGCTGAGCGACTTACTCCGCATCATCTTTGTGTAGTAGGACTGAATCTGCTTGGGGGTCAGTTGCTGCAGCCGGACTGACCCCAGTTCCGGGATCAGATGGTTCTTGATGATGCTCTGATAGCAGTAGTAGGTTGTCCGCTCACGGTTAGGCTGTATGACCTCATCAAGCCAGTAGGTAAGCCAGTCCTTTACCGTCATTTGTGTCGGTGTTGTACGGCGATACTGGAGATGCTCAACCTCAAAACGATATAGCGCCTCCTTGGCTCGATCTCTTTCCTCAAAGGTCTGCGTACGCCGGACTCGGGCACCGCTTTCATCCTTTCCATAGTCAAAATACGCATAATACAGTCTTTTTTCATCATCGTACGCAAGGTTTTTTTCAATTCTTTTTCTTGACATAATAGCCTCCTTCTTTTCTTAGAGCAGTAGAAACATCTTCCATTTTGTCAGCTTCGACATAGAGCGTCAAGAACTGATAAAAGTAGATTTTTTGCCGTCTTTATAGTGGCTGTGGCCATCAGAAAAAGAGGAGGTTTCCCCTTCTCCTTCACGGGCTAAATCTTAGAAGGAGGAAGATCCGAATGAGAAACCTCAAACGGGCTCTCAGCCTGATTCTGGCTGCCGCCATGCTGATCGGCATGATGGTTGTCGGGGCCGGCGCTGTGAGCTACAACGATTTCCCCGACCGGGACGAAATCGTGAACAAGGATGCGGTTTCCATGCTGACCACTCTGGGGATCATTGAAGGTACCGACCAAGGCACCTACAACCCCACCGGCAACGTGGACCGCGCTCAGATGGCGAAGATGATTTCTGTCGCCCTGACCAACAACGAGGACTGCGACACTCTGTATCAGAATGTCAACAGCGGCCTCACCGACATCGCGGCCAACTGGGCCCGCGGGTATATCAACTACTGCTATACCCTGGGCATCATCGCCGGCCGCGGCAACAACACCTTCGACCCCAGCGCCAATGTGACCGGCGTGGAGGCCGCCAAGATGCTGCTGACCGCCCTGGGCTATGACGCCAGCATCGAGGGCCTGGTGGGCAACGACTGGGCGCTGAACACCGCCGCCCTGGCGCAGAACCTGGGCATCTTCCGCAACTTCACCAAGGACGTGAGCGAGCCCCTGAACCGCGACGACGCGGCTCTGCTCATCTACAACGCCCTGGACGTGGAGCTGATCCAGGAGTACCGCAACGGCTACGCCATCTCCTACGACGACCACCGGACCATCCTGAGCTCCGTGTTCGGCGTGATCCGCGTGGAGGGCGTTGTGGCCGCCAACGAGTGGGCCCAGCTGCAGGAGACCAACTCCGCCGCCGCCCTGCGCGAGGGCCGCACCACCCTGGAGAACGTGGTGTGGTACGACTCCACCACCGCCAACACCGTGGTGGACGAGGGCGTCCGCGAGACCGAGCCTGTCACCTTCAACTACTCCACCTCCGTGGATCTGATCGGCAAGGCCGTGACCCTGTACGTGGAGAAGACCACCATCCTGGCCAACTCCAAGGTGCTGGGCATCGCCTCCAACGATAACATGAACGTGATCAACGGCACCGTGGAGAACCAGGGCACCGTGGCCGACTATCTGGACGGCACCGGCGTGACCGTTGACGAGGACACCGAGTACTACGTCAACTACGGCTACTTCAACAGCGAGGACGCCGCCATCGACTGGATCAACGAGTATTATCACACCGAGACCCCGGGCGATGACTTCAACCTGAACGGCATTGAGGTCGAGGTCATCGACAACAACGATGACGGCATCGCCGAGTACGTGCTGTACCTGCAGGAGACTCTGTCCGAGATCAGCCGTTACAACGAGCGCAACGAGACCGTCTCCTTCTACAGCCCCGACCGCGACTCCCGCGACGACCTGGACGGCAGCCACTCCACCCTGACCGTGGACATGGCCAACGTGGTCGCTGACGAGAACGTCGCCTTCGAGGCCGAGGAGCTGGTTCTCTATGTCCAGTACGGCGGCCGGACCTATCTGTCCGCCCCCGAGATTGTCACCGGCACCATGGCCCGGATTGACCGTGACCGTGACAACGAGCTGTACATCACCGTCAACGACACCCAGTACTACCAGTCCTACATCCTGGACGCCGCCTCCCTGGTGGACGTGGATGTGACCCGCTTTATCATTGATGAGGCCCGGACTGCGGTGGGCTTCGACACCACCTATGACTTCATCCTGGATTCCAACGGCTATGTAGTCGCTTTCCGTCCCGCCGAGGAGATCGTGACCAACTACGCCCTGGTGCTGGATTCCGCCTGGACCCAGAACGCTCTGCGCCGCGGCGGCCAGGTGAAGATCCTGATGGCCGACGGTACCGAGAACACCTATGATATCAACTGGGACGATTCTGCCGATGCTTTCAACGACATCATTCAGATTCGTACCCGCACCTTCACCGCCCCCAGCTCCGGCACTGCCAGCGACAGTAAGCTGGAGTACTACCTGGGCTCCCGCGATGTGGTGCAGGACGTGGACGGCAATCGTGTGCCTGGTGCCTATAGCACTGGCAACGCTGCCGGTTCCGTGATCGAGTACAGCCTGAACGAGGCTGGCGACGAGCTGACCATCGAGCGCGTGCTCCAGGGCAACAACCTGGTGGCCGACACCGCCTCTCTGGAGATCGCCGACAATGTCAACACTGCCACCACCGCTGGCGTGGCTGACAACGGCTACGTGATCTACCTGGACGGCAATCCCAACAACCACAGCAACCTGCAGTATGTGGCGCCCAACGGCTACGACAATGGCTATGGCCGTCTGACTGTCTCCGGCTCCGCTCTGGACGATACCGAGGATATGTACCTGCGCCAGAATGTGACCAAGAACTACGCGGTCGATATGAACACCGTGGCGTTCTACTGGCTGGATAAGGACAACGACGGCGCGGTTGACAGCGGCGAGTACGGCGTTGCCACTGGCTGGGACGTGATGTCTGACGTGGAGAACGGCACCGACGTTCAGGTCTACCCCGTGCTGGATAAGACCACCAACCGTACCTACAAGGCCTCCAACCTGGCCGACGTGATCCTGTTCGAGGCTGAGCCCAACACCATCGCCGCCGACTATATGCTGGTCCTGTCCGCCAACGCTGTTGGCAAGGATCTGCTGGAGCTGAACGTGGTGTTCGAGGACGGCACCGTCGAGGCCATCACCGTCGATGATGAGGGCTCCTTCAACGAGGAGAACCCCAACCACTTCATGAAGGCCTGGACCTACAGTGAGAACGCCGACGG
The DNA here is from genome assembly GCF_002161215.1 of Flavonifractor sp. An10. Classification (GTDB taxonomy): domain Bacteria; phylum Bacillota; class Clostridia; order Oscillospirales; family Oscillospiraceae; genus Flavonifractor; species Flavonifractor avistercoris. Next base: position 296,552 of record NZ_NFMB01000004.1, on the reverse strand, counting down.
CACCTATGACATCGGCGTCATGGGTAATGACTGGGGTACCGCCGATCTGCTGATCGAGGGCACCATCGACCTGAACGACGGCAACTACCTGGCTCTGCCCAGCAGCGCCGCCGTGTGGGACGTGACCGAGGCTGACAACGCCGACGACGAGGTTACCACCGGCCGCTTCCTGCAGAACAACTACGTCAACACCGCTGTGGTTGTCTCTGAGGGCCAGGTGCGCACCGCCTGGATCTGGGATCTGGACGATGACCAGACCATCGGCAGCGGCTTCAACTTCAACTGGAACACCGACGGCTTCCAGACTGTGTACGCTTACAACAGCACCTGGGGCCAGTACCAGATCCAGGAGGCTCTGTCCAACAACCAGAACGTCCGCGTGATCGGCAACCTGGAGCTGCAGGGCACCCTGTACATCCCCGACGGCCTGATTGTTCAGGTTGAGGGCAATCTGGACGAGCACGGCTACTCTGTGGCCGGCGGCGGCACCATGCGTGTCCGTGGCGACTACCTGGTGAACAACAACGGCGCCACTGACGGCACCAACAACAGCCGGATCACTGTCTCCACCCAGGTCGGCGGCGATCTGCTCCTGAGCGAGACCACCAGCACCGCCTCTCGGATCGGTGTGGCTGGCGACGTCATTGGCAACACCACCAACTCCGATGTTGCCGGCGATGTCAACCACCGCTTCTATGACCTGACCGTCGACTCCGCCAGCGGCCTGTATGTCACCGGCGACGTGGAGGTCCGTGACCTGACCGTCAACGGCCACATTGAGGCCAACCACTACTATATCCGTAGCGGCGTGGTCAACAGCACCCGTACCCTGATTGCCCTGGGCAACATCTCCGTGTACGGCGGCACCCTGACCATCGGCGGCACCAGCGCCGGCAGCGCCACCGTCAACGGCAACATCGCTTCCGGCGCGGGTTACACCGGTCACCTGATTGTCAACAACGGCACTCTGACCCTGACCCGCAGCGCCTCCGTCGGCACCACCGCCAGCCCGATTGGCAACGTCACCGTGGGTACCAACGGCGTCATCAGCCAGCCCAACGGCGTGACCCACAACATGGTGTCCACCGGCACTGTGACCATCAACGGCGACGTGAGCATCCCCGGCACCATCGTGGCTCCCAGCGTGGTCATGGGTACCGGTAGCAGCCTGACCGTGACCAGCACGCCCGCCAACCTGTCCGGTAACACGAGCGGCCTGATCATCGTCGGCGGCGGCACCAACGTGCCCGCCCCCTCCAGCAACTGGCTGAGCGGCGTGAAAGTGAACGGCGTGGCCGTGACCATGAACCATACCGCTAGGACCGGAAGCGTTGTCCTGATGAACAGCAACACTGGGATTACTGACAGAACCGTGACCTACACCCTGTCCGCTGACGCGACTGCCTATCCTGTGACCGTGATGCTGAACAACCGGACCATGCCCAGCACCGGTAACTTTAGCACTGCAACCAACGACGTCATCCGCATCGACGTCGCCGGGCCCGACGGCTCTGTTCAGACCTACCAGATCACCGTGATTGTCCGTGACGCCTATTCTGTCACTGTCAGCGCCACCGGCGCGACCGTCAGTGGCGTGACAAACAACGGCAGTGTCCCGGCTCTCACCGACGTGACCTTCACCGTGACGCCCAATAGTGGCTACACCGTGTCCCCCGACGCCGTGACCTACACTGTTACTACTACGGGCACCGGCGATACGGTCACCACTACTCAGCCGCAGACTGCTGAGAATCTGGGCAACAACACCTACAGAATCCCCGCCGCTCGTGTGACCGGCGACATTGCGATTTCTGTTGCGGGCGTCCTGACTCCCGTGCGCGCCAATGTTCAGCTGGTGGTGTCCGATGCCCACAAGAATAACGCTACCATCAGCAGCACCAGCACGAATGGAAGCAGCTACGAGGTTCTGGTGGGGAGCCTGCCTGCTGACCGTGACGAGGCTATCGCCTACCTGAGCGTGGTGGATGGGAACGACACTACGGATACCGAGCTGTCCGATGGCAACTACGCCTACAAGGTCACCAAGGATACCAGCCGGTTCACCGTGACCTTCGCGGGCAAGAACGCTCCGGCCGGCAGCACGGCCTATGACCAGACCGTCACTGTGACCTTCCGTCAGATTGACGCGGCTGAGATGCTGAGCCTGGACAAGACTGCGGTCGAGACTGCTCTGCGCAATATGTCCATCCATACTGGCGCTAACTGGAGCGCATCCGCCAACCTGGTTCAGGACATCCAGACGAAGCTGGATTCTGAGGGATTCTGGGGAACCAGGATTACCGTGACCAACGCCACAATCCCCGGCAGCTGGAACGCCAACGAGACCGGTCCTGTGGAGGTTAGCGTCACCGTCAGCCTGGTGAATGGTGAGAAGACCGATACCATCAGCGGCACCTTCACTATGACTCTGGGTCCCAACGCCTAACACCTGGTTACAAGGTAATCTAGCGTTGAACTAAAGAGAGGATCCCGGGCGAAAGCCCGGGATCCTCTCTTTTTATACCAGCGCGAGATAGGTGTAGAGCCGGCCCCCCATATTGAGGGCCAGACTGCCGGAATCGACCCGGAAGCCATTGGTGGTGATGGTTAGCTGGTTGACGGTTCCGCCGGTGAACAGGGTGAAATAGCCGTTATAGGGCGTCAGGAGAAACACGCCCAGCGGCGTCCCGCCCACGTTAAACTCTCTGGTAGTGGTGTTATCCCCGGTGTAACCGCCCACGACCGCCCGTGCCCGGCCCTGCGCCAGTTGCCGCACCGCCTCCAGGGCCGCCGTCCCCGCCTTCCCGTCCGCCAGCGCTTTTAGTCCCGCCAGGGCCGCGTCAATCTTCTGAAAGTCTGTGTTGAAGTCCGTCCGCAGGAAATTGTCCTCCGGCACCCACTGGTGCAGCTGATAGTTTGCTGTGTATGTTGCCATTTGGCATCCCTCCTCGGCTGTTTCCGCGGGGAGGGATCTGCGGCACGGGGGAACGCGGCGGGGAAACTGCCAGACCGGCCATACATTGCCGTGGACGCGGCCTGGATATTGTGTTATAATGCCTGTAAAGACATCCGAAAATCCCCATTCCCTCTGAGAAGGAGCGTTCCGTATGCGCCGAGTCCTTTTTACGGCCTCTACATACTCCCATATTGTCAACTTCCACCGCCCGTACCTGCGGGAGTTCAAGAGGCGCGGGTGGCAGGTGGACGTGGCCTGCGGCGGGAGCGCCATGGCAATCCCGGAGGCGGATCACGTCATACATATCCCCTTTGAAAAGAGCATGGCCTCTATTCAGAACGCGAATGCGATGCTCCGGCTCCGGCGGCTGATCCATTCCCGGCGCTATGAGCTGGTGAGCTGCCATACCTCCCTGGCTTCCTTCTTCACCCGCATGGCGGTGCGCGGTATGTGGCGCCGCCCGAAGGTGGTCTGCACAGTTCACGGCTATCTGTTTGTGGACGGGAGCCCCGGGAAGGATCAAGTCCTGCTGGGTGGGGCGGAGGCGCTGGCCGCGCCGGTGACGGATCTCCTCCTGACCATGAACAGCTGGGATGACCAATATGCCCGCGCCCATAAGCTGGGCCGCCGGATCGCGAAGATCCCCGGCGTCGGCGTGGATTTCAGCCGCTTCACCCCGGTCTCGGAGGAAGAGCGCCGCCACATCCGCGCTTCCCTGGGATTTGGCCCGGATGCGTTTCTTCTTATTTACGCGGCGGAATTTTCTAAGCGGAAATCACAAAAGGTATTGATTCGGGCTCTCTCCAAGCTGCCGGACAACGTCGGCCTTCTGCTCCCGGGGCGCGGGGGGCTCCTGGACGAGTGCAAGGACTACGCGGAAAATCTGGAGGTGAGCCGCCGCGTGGTATTTCCCGGGCAAATTGCCGACATGAACCCCTGGTATGCGGCGGCGGACTGCGCCGTCTCCTCCAGCCGGAGCGAGGGATTGCCCTTTAACATCATGGAGGCCATGTACTGCGGCCTGCCGGTGGTCGCCACCGATGTAAAAGGAAACCGCGACCTTGTCCGCTCCGAGCAGACCGGGCTGCTGTTCCCCTTTGGCGATGACAACAAATGTGCCCAGCAGATTATGCGCCTGATCGAGGAGCCGGAGCTGGCCGGGCGGCTGGCAAAGGCCGGACAGGATGCCATGCGGCCCTATTCCCTGGAGACCGTGCTGCCGCAGATTTTGGATCAGTATAACCGCCTTATTCCGCTGGGGGTGCCCATGCGGGAGCCGGTTTCCGTCTAAGCGCATCTATCATAATGGGCCATTGGAATCATCTGCTGATTCCAATGGCTCATATTTTTTTCATATATTACGGATTGTTGCGAAGATGTCATGGCGATTAGCTCCAGACCTGTGCTGGATTCACTGGTTCGTGCGCTCAAAGAAGCGGCCCAGCTTCTCGGTCTCATCCCGCCTTTCTGAGTCCGGCGCATTTCCTGCCGGGCGTTCCCCGCACATATGCCCGGAAACTCTTTTTTGTCAGATCAAAGCGTGGTAAATGTACGGGGGCTCCGACGCGTTGAGAAGGATTCCACCGGCCCCTATCAAGAAAACGGTTTCCATGACGGTGATCTGGTAAACGGCCCCGGCACCATGCAGGGAAAAGTGCCCAACGAGTGCATGAGCAGAAAACCGCCTTGGAAGCCGCGCCAGGCGGCGTTAATCCTGGCCAAGTCCTGGTTGAAGTCCGTCCGCAGGAAATTGTCCCGGGGTTCCCGCTGGCGGAGCTGATAATTTGCTGTCACGGTGCCATTTGACATCTCTCCTCGGCTGCGCGGGCGGGAGGGGATCTGCGGCACGGGGGGATCCCGCCCAAAGTTCTCACTGAGACACTGGCCGGGTAGAGATCTGCTGCGCCAAAAAGCAGGTGCAGCTTCATATTTTTCGATTTTCACTTGAAGAAGTGATCACTTTTGTATAAAATATGGGTGGATATCAGCTGTTGTACGCCGCATTCGACATGCGGAGGTATTGCAGCAATCACAGGACTGGGGTGAGCAAATTGAGTCTTTTCAAATCATTTAAGGATGGGCTGAATGAATTCGTAACGGAACCTGGCGGGGGCGAAGAATTTATGGACGAGAGGGAAGAGCCCATGGAAAAAACGCAGGTACAGCAATCTATGCCCCCTCATCCGCAATCGGCGCAAACGGTGATCAGCAGGGGAATGACCGTCAATGGCGCCCTGCGGGGGAATGGGGTCGTCAAGGTGGAGGGGACGATCGAGGGCGAGGTCGTTTTGGACGGCACCCTCACGGTCGCGGCCTCCGGTATGGTAAAAGGGCCGGTAACGGCAAATGTGATCCGCGTCTTTGGAAAGATCGCGGGAAACGTGACGGCAAAAGAGCGTCTCTATTTGGAAAAGACGGGGTACCTTGAAGGCGATATTGAAACGGCCGCCCTAGTCGTTGAAGACGGCGGACAGTTCAATGGACATGCTGTTATGGCAAAAAAGCAGGATAAGACGGTGCAAAGCCAGCGGGAACAGCTGCCGGAGCTACAGTTCGGCCAGAATTATACCGTCGGGGCTCAAGAAAAAGGTGTTGAGGGAGCGGATTTAGAGCCTGAAACAGAAGATTATCTTGAAAAAACCGCCGAAATCTGATGGAAAGCACCTGCTATCAGTAGATCTCGTGAAATCTTTTTCAGTAGAAGCCGCAGGGGGCTGTCATTACGGCAGTCCCCTGCAATTTTTGTGCGCCTGCGGCTGGGGCGGAAGAGAACATCCTGCGGCAGAGTCCCATCTGTCATTGGTGCAGAAAAACGCCGGATCCAGCCGGGATGAAATGCGAAAAATTTGTGAAAACTCCAGCTGTTGTGGTTTGACAGATAGCTAAATCCGAAGTAAAATAAAGTGTTAAATTGTCGGAAAGGGTGTTCGCCGGATGATCAAGGAAAATCAACGGATGCTGAACTACCTCAACATCCTGTTGGACGGACTGATCCTGCTGCTTGCGATGCCCATGTCCTTTGTGATCCGCTTTTTCGTCCTGCGGGACGGTATTATCAACGTCCCATTCAGCCACTACATGATTTTGACGGCGGCCCTGGTGCCGGTCTACCTGGTCACCTTCGCCGCCTTCGGCCTGTATGAGTCCTTCCGAAAGAAGCGGCTCTACCAGGAGCTGGGCCGCCTGTTCTGGGCCTGCTCCCTGGACTTCGTCCTGCTACAGACTTTCCTGTTCCTGTTCAAGGAGATGCACTTTTCCCGCGGCACCCTTTTTATCTTTTACTTTCTCTCGCTGCTGGGGTTTGCGTGCAAGCGGTTTATCCTGCGAAGCCTGCTGCGCTACTACCGCCAGCAGGGGTACAATCAAAAGCACGTGATCCTGGTGGGGGACAGCATGATGGCGCGCCGGTACTGGGAGACCGTGCAGTCCGACCGTGAGCTGGGCTATCAGGTGGACGGCTATGTGGCCAGCCACTCCGTCTTTCCCGGCCTGACCTACTACGGCAGTGTGGAAGCGCTGGGCCATGTGCTGGAGCGCCGGCACCCGGACGAGGTGGTGGCCGCCCTCCCGGCAGAGGAGTTCCAGGCGACCCCGTCCATCATCGAGGCGTGCGAAAAGGCGGGGGTCAAGCTGTCCATCATCCCCTTCTACGCCGAATACATGCCATCCAACCCCCAGTTTGATGACATCGACGGCATCCCGCTGATGAACATCCGGCGGATCCCGCTGGACAACTGGATGAACGCCTTTGCCAAGCGGCTGATGGACATCTGCGGCTCCCTGGTCCTGATCGTGCTGTCCTCCCCCATCATGCTGTTTGCCGCCATCGGGGTGAAGCTCTCATCCCCCGGCCCGGTGATCTTCAAGCAGGTGCGGGTGGGGCGGAACAAGAAGAAATTCAACATGTACAAGTTCCGCTCCATGCGGGTCAACGCCAGCCAGGACACCGGCTGGAGCCGGGTACACGACGACCGCAAGACCGCGTTCGGGGCCTTTATCCGGAAGTGCTCCATTGATGAGCTCCCGCAGTTTTTCAATGTTCTGAAGGGGGACATGAGCCTGGTGGGGCCACGCCCGGAGGTGCCCTACTATGTGGAGCAGTTCAAGGAGGAAGTCCCTCTCTACATGGTAAAACACCAGGTGCGCCCCGGCATCACCGGCTGGGCTCAGGTCAATGGGCTGCGTGGGGACACCTCCATTGAGGACCGCATCCGCCATGATATTTTTTATATTGAAAACTGGACCTTGCTGTTTGATATAAAAATCCTATTTATGACCCTGTTCCGGGGGATTATCAACCAAGAAAAACTGCATTGACCTGGAGGGAAACCTATGTCCAAGAAGAACCGCCGCAACCGAAAGCCGGCCGCAGCACCGTCGGCCCCTAACCCGGCCACGGCCTCAGCCGCCCCGGCGGCGCCGGCCGAACAGGCTGCGCAGCCCGCGCCGGCCGTACATCTCCCAAAGGCCGTCCCGGAGACGCTGGTCTCCCTGCCGGCGCTGACACCGAAGCAGATCGGCCTGTTTGCAGCGCTGATCATTGTATTTTTCCTGATCCAATGCCTCAGCTCCGCCTCAACCATCAAGGTTGTGGCGATGGTGGTCACCATCGCCGCCGTAATCGGGATGTTTGTCCGCTTTCCGGTCCTGCACAAGCGCCTTACCATCCCGCTGGCTGCGGTCTGCCTGTGGGTGATCATGAACGGGACTTCCACGCTCTACGCCGTCTCCGGAAAGTTTGCCCTGTCTGAGTTCCTGAAAATGCTGGTCGCCTTCTCCCTGTTTATGATTTTCGTGGCGTTCGCCCGGGGGAAGGGCGCGGATCTGGGCCGGGGAATCGCCGGGATCCTGGAGTGTGCTGCGGCGCTGGCCGGCCTGTTCAGCATTGATCTGCTCTCCACCCGCCTGCTCAGTACGCCCTTCCTGGGCTTCCTCGGCCTCTTTTCCCAGGACTACGCCAATCTGATCCCGGTGGAGTCCGGCATCCGCATGAACTCCATTTTCACCAATCCTAACACCTTTGCCGGCTGTGTGGGCATTGGCGTGCTACTCTCCCTGGGCCTCGCCGTCACGGAGCAGCGGAAGGGCATGCGCCGGTTCCATCTGGTCTGTCTGTTTGCTAATGCTATGTCCTTCGTCCTGGCCTTTAGCATGGGCGCCAGCGGCGTGATTATGGTGGCGTTCCTGATGTACCTGATTATAGAGCGCCGGGAGCGGCGGGCCTCCCTGCTCCTGCTGATGGTGGAGACCCTGATTCTCACCGTCGCGGCCGCCATGCTGGTGTCCATTACTTCCCTGGACGAGTGGAGCGGCTTCCAGCCCATCCCCCTTCTCTGCCTCATTGCGGGCGCTGTGCTTCTGTGCGTGGTGGATGAGTTCGTCGGCGCACGCCTAGCCGCCAAGCTCCGTGAGCAGGGGAAGGCGGTGCTACTCCTGATTGTGGTGGTTTTGGCCCTGCTGGCTGGCTTCATCCTGCTGGCCTTTAATCTCACTGGTAGCGCGACTCTGGCGGCTGGGGACGGGCTCCGCCGGTCGGCCTACCCGGAGCCCGGCGCCTATACCCTGGATGTCACGGCGGATGCCCCTCTTACCGTGATGATTGAGAGCCAGAACCGGCAGGACACCATGATGCACACCAGCACAGTGCTCTACAACGGCGATGCCGACGGGGCCGCGTTCACCGTCCCGGAGGACAGTCTGGTGGTCTATTTCAACTTCACCGCCCCGGAGGGGGGCACCGTGGAGGCGGTCACCTATCAGGGAGACGGTGGCTCCGGGGAGCTGAAGCTGGGGTACAAGCTGCTGCCCGGCTTCATGGCCAACCGGCTCCAGGGGCTCTTTGCCAACCAGAACGCCATCCAGCGCACTGTGTTCTTTGAGGACGGCATCAAGCTGTTCCTCCGCAGTCCCGTGATCGGCCTAGGCATGGGCGCCTTTGAGAACGGCATCGTCAGCGTGCAGTCCTTCTACTACGAGACCAAATATGCCCACAACCACTATATCCAGGCGCTGGCGGAGACCGGCGTGATCGGCCTGATCCTCTTTGTGGGCGTCCTTGCTACCGCCGCTGTGGCTATTTGGAAAGAGCGGCGGAAGGGCGAGAACAGCCATCCCTTGGCCCCCGCCCTAGGCGCGGCCCTGGTGTTCATGGCGGGCCACGCCGCCACGGAGGTTGTGTTCTCCTCCTACTCCTATCTCATCTTGGCTCTCGGCGTATTCGCGCTCATCAGCCTGTGCTGCGGCGATACGCTGCCCCTGCTCCCCAGCATGGACACGATCCGCGGATGGATGGTGGTGGGCCTTGCCGCACTGATGGTCGCCTATGCGGTACTTCTCGGACTCAACCTGCAGGCCCGGAGGATGGTGGATCAGTCGCCCACCTTTGATACCCTGGAGGACGCGATCGCCATTGACCGCTTTGAATGGGCCGACTACATGCTCTCCTACGTCTACAGTGCGGAGTCGCTGGACGAGTCCAACCTGGACATCATTCACCAGGCGGACGGTTACGCCGCCCAGCTGTCCCGAGTGGATTCCAACACCATCCCGCTCTATCTGGCGGAGTATTACTTCCAGATGGACCGCCCGGCAGATGCCATTCAGATGTTGGAGAAGTACGCCGATTATGTGGCCGCAAATCCGGATACCTGGCACTCGGTGTTCCAGATGCTCCAGCAGTATCAGCAGGATACGCAGGAGTATCGGGCGGGGGTACTCGGCCTCTATCAGATGCTCCAGGACTGGAATGCGGAGAATATGGGGATGATCACCCTTACAGAGGACGAGATGGCTTTTGTGGGATGGGCGCAGTCCTGACTGGGAACGCGGAACAACGGAGCCCGCAGGCTTAAGGCTGCGGGCTCCGTTCAGGCTGTCGAAAAAGTCCAGCGAAAGCTGGGCTTTTTGCTATAAATGAGATAAAATAGAGCTGGTGGTGAGAAAGATGCTGGAACGAGAGAAAATGGATCGAGATGCGGTTGAGATAGTAGGAATAGACAGCCTGGTACCGCAAGATCATCTGCTTCGGAAAATCGATCAGGCAGTGGATTTCAACCGGGTGTACGAAATGGTGGAGCCATTGTATTGTGAGGACAATGGCAGACCAAGCGTAGACCTAGTGGTGCTGTTCAAAATGGTACTGATCCAGCATGTGTATGGGTTGGCGTCACTGCGGCGGGCGGCGGAGGAGATAAGGGGCAGTATTTATTACCGCTGGTTTCTGGGATATAGCTTGCAGGAAGAGACGCCGCATTTTTCCATGGTGAGTTATAATTTCCGGCATCGCTTTACAGAGGAGACGGCAGACCAGATTCCGTTGGATTTTGGGGAAGCGGCGGAGGCGGGCTGCCTTTCACCCAAGGCGGTATTTATTGACGGCACGCACATTAAGGCCAATGCCAATACGAAAAAACAGGTGAAGATCCAGGTTCCTGTGGCCTCCAAACAGTGCGCCAGGGAGCTGATGGAAGAGGTAAATGCAGACCGCCAGGCCCATGGAAAGAAGCCGTTTGATGACAACGACGAGTCTCCGGCTCCGGCAAAGAAGCGCCGGGACAATACCTCCAAGAAGAGGCTGGTCCGGCAGAAGAAGGAGAAGCTGCGTACGGTGACCCGGAGCGCAACCGATCCGGACAGCGGCTTATTTGTAAAGGGAGAGCACAAACGGCAGTTTGCCTATGAAGCCCACACGGCCTGCGACAAACATGGATTTATTCTGGAGACAGTCATTACGCCCGGAAATGTACATGACAGTGTGGCATTTGATGTAGTCTATGACCGTGTGACAGCAGCTTTTCCGGAAGCAGAGACGATTGTTGCCGACTCCGCCTACAAGACGCCTCACATCTGCAAGAAGGTATTTGAAGATGGACGTGTGCTGTCCACCGCATATAAGCGGCCTCAGACCATGAAGGGCGGACACGAATGGTGGAAGTATGTATATGATGAGCACGATGACTGTGTGATTTGCCCGGAATACCAAGTCCTGACCTACCGCACCACCAACCGGGACGGATACCGGGAGTACAGGAGTAATCCCAACATCTGCCTCAATTGTCCTACACGCCATTTGTGTACCCATTCCAAAGACTGTGTCAAAACCATGCACAGGCATATTTGGAAGGACTATGAGGAATTGGCTGACGATGCCCGCTATACGCCGAAGTACCGGGAGCTGTACAAGCGGCGGAAAGAAACTATTGAACGGGTCTTTGCCGACGCCAAGGAAAAACACGCTATGCGTTATACCCAGTACAGAGGCTTGGCCCAGGTAACAAACTGGGTGAAGCTTAAATTTGTTGCCATGAATCTCAAAAAACTGGCAAATTAGTTGTGGAAGAAGTTGTTTTCTCCCTCCGCTTTTTTCCTGGCCTGGCCCTTATTTGCCAGAAACCCAGCTTATCCCTTATGCATAATCTGCCTTTCTCGACAGGCTGAACGGAGTCCGCAGGCTTAAGCCTGCGGGCTCCGTTGCTCTTTACCGGGCAGCCGAACTTCTTGACGCTGTCTGTCAAAGCTGACAAAATGGCAGATGAGCCCTTCCCGAAAAAGTAGACAGGAAAAAACGCAGAAAAACGGAAAGAATCGCAGGCATACTCAAAATTACTCAAGTCATGCGGTAAAAGTGTGCAGCTGGTGATCAAAAGCGCGGGGAGGGAGCCGACCGAGGGCGGAATGTGGGCGGACGGTGTTGTAAAAGGCCTCAATATAGGCGAAGAGATCAGCCGCAGCGGCGCGGCGGGAATCATAGCGCCGCAAGTAAACCAGCTCGCATTTCAGGCAGCTGAAAAAGTTTTCGGCCACGGCGTTGTCATAAGGGTCGCCCTTGCGGGACATGCCGGTCACGGAAGGCTGCGGCGGCATATTGGCCGCCCCGGTCGCTGTGAAAAATCAGCCCAGGGCCGGGCCGCTCACGGCGTACGGCCATGTCCAGCGCGGCCAGAGTCAGCTGGGTATCGATGCGGCTGGAAAAGGCACAGCCTACCGCCTTTTTAGTACATAAGTCCTTGACAACGGCCAAATACAGCCGGCCCTCGGCAGTGGGGATGTAGGTAATGTCGCCCGCCCAGGCCTGATTTGGCCGCTCAAAGGAAAATTGACGATGCAGCAGATTAGGCGCGATGGGATGGCTATGGCGGGAGTTTGTGGTGGTCTTGCAGGCTTTCTTGCGCGTGGAGTGGATGCCGGCGGCCTTCATCAGCCGGTACACCCGCCCCCGCGAGCAGGGGTACGCGGGCTTGACCATATGGTACAGACCATCCAACCCCAGCGCGGGATATTTCTCGTGCAGACGCACCAGTTCCCGCAGCTACACCTGATTGCGTTGTGTACACCGGCTCTGCCCACGTGTACGCCAGGCATAGTATCCGCTTCGGGGGATTTCCAGCAGACGGCATAGCTTTCCCACAGAGACTCCCGTGCGGCCGGCTTTGATGTACCGGTATTTATCCTCTATGGTCTGGAAAGTATGCCGACGGATTTTTTTAGGACTTCAATCACCTCATCCTTCTCGGACACCTGCTTGCGCAGAGACGCACCTCCGCCTCCAGCTCCCGCAGCCGGCGGCTGTCCCGGTTCCAGCGGTCTGCCTGTCCTGCCTGCACCCCAGCAGTTTTCAGCCGGCTGCGCAGCGTGTCAACGCAGAAGAGGAAACCTCCCCTAAAAAACCTCAAATATAGAATCATTTTGTGGACATTTTTAATCTTTGGGTAGCCCATTTGGTAGCCATCAAAATGGGGTGTTTTACCAGGAATTATAGTATTTATACAGCATTAACGAATAATATGCAGAATAAAATTCCAATATATTGTCCCAAATTTTAGAAGCAGCCGGATATAAAATATGGCTACATAGAGTGTAAAGTGACTTATTATTGTATCAGACAGTATAAGCTCGTACTTTATGAGACAGATAGTTTACCTACTGATAGAAAGTGGTGTGGACGAAATATTTTAAACCAAACCGAACAGAAGCCAGATTTTCTTTCTGTTACCACAGAAAAGATCTGTGCAAACTATCATGGAACACTAAATAGCCCGTCCTTGATGGATATTTGTCAGCAACTTACATATCGGCAACCAATGCCTGTGTTGCAGATACGCTGTTTTCGTTATTCCGGTGGGACTACAGGGTTTCCGGTATGTCCAAGGTGCGGCATTACCATGGAACGTGAGTATCAGCGGTTTTGCGATCGCTGCGGACAGCGACTCGATTGGAGATCCTTTAAAAAGGCCAAACTGGTTTTGTATAAATAGCAGAAGCGCTTATCCACGAGCATAACGTAAAACAGATAGTTTAGACAGATGATATATTATATAAATTCAGGCGATTATAGCTATATAATCCATTTATTATATTTTGTAGCCCATTTACAATACTAATAGATAGGCAGGGTATTAAGATGGGAGCATAATATGTCAAAGATAGATTATGGAGAGATTGGAAAAAACATCCGCATTCACCGCACACAGAAGAATTTAAAACAAAAGGATCTTGCCGAGAAGATTAACGTTTCAGCACAACATATCAGTCATATCGAAACAGGCCGGGCACAACCAAGCCTTCCGGTTCTAGTTGACATAGCGAATGCCCTAGATACAGATATCAATACCTTGCTGGGGGCAAACCTGTCAACTGGGCGGAAGAAAATTTTGGAGGCTCAAATTGCAGAAGAACTGGAAGGTGCTACCGTAGAGGTTCGGGAACGCATCCTAGCTTTCTGCAAAGAAGAAATCCAATTCTATCGGAAGATATTAGGACTGTCGAATTAGTTGGAATTTGACAGTCCTTTTATTAACGGAGAGGGGCTGTGGTCGGCGTGAATGATACAGAATTTTTCCTGAAATTGTATAAAGACTACATAAATGAACTTTTGAGGTACGCCAAACGGTGGGTAGATGAATATTTGGCAGAGGATTTGGTGGAGGAGACCTATTTAGCGGCATGGAAAGACATCCGCAAGGTTCGAAAGCACACGGCACCCAGAAAATGGTTGTACAAAACGCTATATCACAAATGCACGCATGAGGTGGAGCGCAAGAGTTACTGCATGGAAATATCGATGGAATTGAGTGCCTTTGACGCAATATATACCGATGAAAGAAAGAGTATTTCCGACCTAATTCCCAAAGGCCTTTCTCAGGCAGAAGAGAAGCTGCTCCGAATGCGCTACGAAGAAAACGCAGAATTCCAGGATATTGCAGAATTTCTGGGAATCAAAGAAGTGGCGGCACGAAAACGTGTTGCGCGTGCTGTGGCAAAGTGCAGAAAGTTATTGACGGAGGACATCTCGGGAAAATAGTTTTGACAGATGTCCCGAAAATCTCTGATCACCGGATATTAAATAACGAGGAGGTAACTGTATGCCGGGGAAAAAGCAGGGCGGGCCTGTCGAGGTTCGACTGCGTGATTCCACACGCGAAGAAATTTGCGCCCTGTGTGATTGTTCCAATCAAGAATTGCTGGCAATCATGGAGCAGGAAATGGAACGGCCAGGGGAAGAATTCGACGATGAGCTGTTCGATGCGGCGCAATCCCTGTTGGATGAGCGGACACCCATTGGAGAACAGGTGGATGTTGAAACAGCTTGTCGGGAATTTTTGGAAGCACATGCGAATCTGTTTCAGCAGGAAGGTGGTGATAAGGACAGGCCCACAGAGAAGAAACGTCGCAGATCTGTCCGGCAGATTCTTCGTACTACAGTCATAGCGGCAGCTCTTGTAATAGGAATTTTTTGCCTCGGGGTTGTTGCAACAGGAAGAGATCCATTTGTAGTGATAACTGATGCAGGTGAGGTCTTAATTAGAAACGTGACTTGGGGGCCGTCAGGGACGCTCAATCTTCCGCAACCAAATGGTGGATACACCTCATTAGAAGAAGCATTGTCAGACTATAATGCAGAGGATGCCGCCGTAATCACATGGATACCATCTCGATTTAGTATAGATACAATAACAGTTCAAAACATTCCAAGCGAGTCGGCAGATAGCTGTTTTAAGCTGTGGATTTATTACCATGCTGATGAGGGCGAGCTTGTCTATGGAGTATTACCATTACCTCACATGGATGAGCGCAGTTTCATAGAGAAGGATCTACGGGAAGAGGTAACTGTCTTATCTGTTCAAGGCAAGAAATATGAGATAGTCAATAATAAAGGTTGGATGCAGATATATTGGGTTGATGATAACTATAGCTATACATTAACAGGAAATATATCTGAAGAAGAAGCTGAAGGAATCTTATTATCATTAGAATAAGGAGAATGTTATGAGAAGACGGATTGTTGCTATGATGATGGTACTTTCTCTTATTTTTTCGACCGCTGGGGTAGCTAATGCACAAGAGGACAGGGCCAGCGACTACCTTTCAATCTATGGGATCTCTTTGGAGGCCCAAGGCAATGGGCGCATAGAAATTTTTTACCATGTAGACGGGAAAGGGCTAATGGACTGTGTTGGCGCCCAAGCGCTTTACATTGACTACTATAACGGCGAGGAGTGGATCCCGTATGAGACACAGTTAGGTATACAGCATCCGGACTTCTATAGCTACGATGCATTTGGACATATTGGGTTTGCTTATTTTGATGGTGAGTCTGGAGTTGATTACCGTGTGACCCTTCAGGCATATGCTAGAGGATCTGATGGCGGCTCTGACACAGGACTTGTTACATCCAATTCCGTTACATGTTGGTAATTCATCGAAAATAAATTTATCAAGCGTACCAGCCACCTGCACAAATCATAATGAGAAATTAGTATGCAGGATTAATGAGTTCGGAGCCTTACAGATAGCTTTTTAGCTATGTGTAAGGCTCTGTTTTTTGCCCTATGCTCCGCTAAAAAGCGGAAAGGGCTCTATGGTCAGACGATGGCAACCATACATCGCAAAATATCCATGAGCTTCATCTCAAATTTTCCCCAAAATTTTGAGATGGAGTGAGCGATTATGAAAACAGCAGATTTTCCCAACACTAGGTACTCTCCCAGGGAAAGGAAAGCTCCCATAGATAATCCCGATCTAATTGAGTTTGGCAGGAATATCCAGGTGTGGCGGGAGCGGATTGGGATGACGCAGGAAGAACTGGGAATGGAAATCGGAGCGGATAAGGGGAAAATCTCCCGTTATGAATCCGGACAGATGGTGATGAAAGTGGATCGTCTTTTCCGGATTGCCGAAGTGCTTCAGGTACCATTGGATGAACTATGTCCGAAATGGCTACGCAGACAAGAGCAGACCGAATCCAGGCTGTACCAGCTTGCAAAAATGATACAGAACCTGCCTGCGGAAAAACAAGATGTATTTTTTCATGCGGCAGAAGCAATGGTAATTGGGTTACCATTGACTAAATAGCTGTACATCAAATTGAGTTATTGCCGTTTAGAGCAACAACTTTTCCAAAAGTTTGCTCTTTAGGGAAACGACAAATTCCGGAAACCATGTTACGATCAAGGCAGTTCAGAGGAACCGGCCAGGGGGCCGGAAATCAGGACGGAACGGGATACCAGCCAAAAATCAAAGTGTCCCGGCAACTTTGAAAATTTCATATCCGGCAGCGGGATACATCCGCTGACGAGAGGCCCTCCGGGAGGAGGGCTGAAGCGACACTGGAGGATGCGCCAAGACCACCTGTGCGGGAGACCGCATCAAAGACGGCCAAGGAAGGTGCAGAGCGGTGCCCATCCGTCCACAAAGCTGCCTGTGGCGGGCTGTTTCGCATTGCAGCTGGTTTACCCAGCCCGACCCTCGTCAGCAATCTAGTAATGATACTCCTGTCCAGCCACAGCCCCGGGTGATACCGGGAGCAAGCAATGGGGGCAGCTCGGAGAGATCCTCGGAGGGGTGAGATTCCCGTGATGTGTGCCAACACAGTCCGTCTGCTGCCGCCCATGGCCCGGGAAGTAGTGTCGAATAGGGCTAACCAGCGAAATGTATTTTTGAGAAACTCAGTGGGGGCCGTTCTGCGGCCATATGCCTCATAACGGCCCCCATTTTGAAATGGAGATATGGGATGAACCAGAACATCAACTACATTGGGATGGTGAACCTCCTCCGGCATCTTCAGAATGCCGGCCTTGTCAGCCGGAAGGAGGCCAGGAGGATTGCCGTCCGGCTCCGGACAGAAACCGGGGCGGACGTCATTTATTCTCTCTGATTTTTGTTGCGTTTGGATATGGATATTTTGTGGAAGTACTGGTATTGTGTGTTGCTGACAGGAGGCGATTCCGTGGACGAGCAGAAGAAGGGCAGAGGTTCCTTGGCATTGGACGAAGCACCTCGGGTGATCACCATCCCGGCCAGCAATCCAGTCAGGGATCGGAAGCTGCGGGTGGCGGCCTATGCCCGTGTAAGCTCCAGTTCAGAGGATCAGCTCAACTCCTTCGCCGCCCAGAACGCCCACTACACGGAGCTTATCACCGCCAACCCGGAGTGGGAGTTCGTGGACGTCTATGCCGACAAAGGAATTACCGGAACCTCGGCGGAGAAGCGGGAGGACTTCCAGCGATTGCTGGCGGACTGCAGGCGGTGCCGGATTGACAAGATCCTGGTGAAGTCCTCCTCCCGGTTTGCCCGGAATACCAAGGAGTGCCTGGAGATCATCCGAGAACTGAAAACTCTGGGGGTAGGGGTGTGCTTTGAGGAGCAGGGCATTGACACCTCTGAACTGGCCGGCGAGCTGCTCACTGCCATCTTCGCCATGATGGATCAGAAGGAAAGCGAGAATATCTCTCATAATATGCGATGGAGTTATCAGGTGCGAATGCGGAATGGCACATACCGCCCCTCATATCTCCCCTACGGTTTCATTCACAAAGATGGGGAAATACAGATTCATCCGGAGCAAGCTGAAGTTATTCATAGAATTTTTCAGGAGTATTTATCCGGTATCAATGTAGAAGAAATTACAGCTGGGTTACGCAGAGACAATGTTCCGAACAGAAGCGGAACGCCAGCCTGGAGTTCAACGGGGATACGGTATATCCTATCCAACGAAAAATACATAGGGGATTCTCATTGGCAGAAATACTATACGACCACCTCACTTCCGTTTCAGTCAAAAGTGAATCATGGTGAAGTGGATTCCTACTATGTACGCAGTACCCATCAAGGTATCATCACACCAGAGGAATTTCGTGCCGCAAATCTGCTGATGGAGCAGAGAAGACAAAAAATCATACCGCCTTCTTTACATACGTACCCGTTTAAACGGAGAATTTTCTGTGGTGCCTGCAATTCGGTTTTCCGCCGAAAAACAATGGATGGGAATATATATTGGGTCTGTATTGGAAGAGATAAAAACCGAACAGATGACTGCCCAATTATGCCAGTTCTTGAGATTAAAATCGAGCGGGCATTTCTTCGGCTACATTATAATCTTCGGCATCAGGGTCTGCCCATCCTCACCCAACTGCTTGCAGACCTCCAGAGCGCCCGGAAGGGCAAGCTGCTCTGGAGCCTGGACATCGTGGCACTCAACCAGAAAATTGCAGACATTACCCGTCAGGATCGACTGTTGGCCCAGCTCAAGCAGCAAGGGCTTGTTGATCCTGACATTTTTATATCCCGCCGAAACGAGCTGGCGGAACAGCTCCGCGCCGCAAAGCTGGAGAAGGAACGGTTCCTGGAGGCCGAGGAGGATCAGACGATCCTGCAGACCCAGGAGCTGATAGAAGCCCTGGAGGCCGGGCCGGACCTCCTGGACGCCTTCGATGGGGAGCTGTTCCGCGAGCTCGTAGACAAGATCATCGTGGAGAGCAATGACCGCCTGCGGTTCCGGCTGGTCAACGGCCTGGAGCTGACAGAGCCTATCGAAAGGACGGTGCGGTGATGGGGAGCAACCGGAAGCGGCCCTTCGGCTACAAAATGGAGTTTGGGGAAGTGGTGCTCCACCCTGCAGAGGCGGAGACGGTGCGCTGGATTTACGACAGCTACCTGGCCGGGGCCAGCTACAACGCCCTGGTGGACAAGCTCCGAGAACGGGACGTCCCCTATGACGTGGATAAGCCCTGGAACAAAAACATGGCGGCCCGCATCCTGGCGGACCGCCGGTACACCGGCGAGGCCGGATATCCGTCCATCATCCCGGAGGGACAGTTTCACATGACCCAAGTGCGGCGGCAAGAACGGGCAAGCCCCTGCAAAAAGACGCCTGCCCAGAAGGAACTGCGGAAGCTGTGCGGCGGCAGCCCGCCGGCCTGGGTGGAACAGCGGGTACTTGGCCTCCTGAACCGCCTGATCCAGCACCCGGAGCTCATTACCTGCCCAGTCATAGAGGACGAACCCATGCCGGAGGCAAAGAAGCTGCGCCGGGAATTGGACGGGCTCCTGCACCGCCCGCCGGTGGATGAGGCCCAGGCAAAGAACCTGGCCTTCCGGCTGGCCGCCCTCCAACTGGACGCCATCGGGCCGGAGGAGTATGAAACCCGTCGACTTCGGAGGCTGTTCCAGGGGCGGGCACCCATGGCAGAACTGGAGCAGGAACTGCTCCACGAGAGTGTCCGACGCATCACCGTCAGCAACGGGACGGTCACCGTCCTGCTGAAAAATAATCAGACCTTGGAAGGAGGAAAAAATGCATGAACGATACCGCACCCCAAGTGATTGTGATCCCAGCCAAAGTGGAGACACCCCAGGAACAGGAGAAGAAGCGCCACCTGCGGGTGGCTGCCTACTGCCGGGTGTCCACCGACAGCGAGGAGCAGCTGTCCAGCTATGAGAACCAGCTGACCTACTACACCGAGAAGATCATGAAGGAACCGGGCTGGACCATGGCGGGGGTATTCGCGGACGAGGGCATCACCGGCACCTCCACCTGCAAGCGGAAGGAGTTCCTGCGGATGATCCGCCAGTGCAGGCAGGGAAAAATCGACATGATTCTGGCCAAATCCGTCTCCCGATTCGCCCGCAACACGGTGGATACCCTCAACTTCACCCGGGAGCTGCGGGGCCTGGGCATCCCGGTGATCTTCGAGGAGCAGAACATCAACTCCATCTACCCCGAGAGCGAGTTCCTGATCACCCTCCACGGGGCCTTCGCCCAGGCCGAAAGCGAGAGCACCAGCAGCCGGGTGCGGTGGGGCAAGCGCCAGGCCATGAAGTCCGGCCACGTCACCATGCAGTACAAGCAGCTGCTGGGCTATGAGAAGGGGCCGGACGGAAAGCCCAGGATTGTCCCGGAGCAGGCGGAGGCGGTGCGCTTCATCTACGACCGCTACCTGGCTGGGGACAGCATCCAGGAAATCAAGGCGGCCCTGGAAGAGAGGAAAGTCCCCACAGTCTCCGGAAAAGAGGTGTGGATGGGTTCCCATATCCGGAGCATCCTGACCAACGAGAAATATTGCGGGGACGTCCTGCTCCAGAAAACATTTATCCAGGACTGCATCAGCAAGAAGGTCATCCCCAACACCGGTCAGCTCCCCAAATACCTGATTCAGAACCACCATGAGGGCATCGTCAGCCGGGAGACCTTCGACGCCGTGCAGTTGGAGATGGCCCGGCGGAACGCCAAGGCGGGCGCCACGAGAAAGAGCACCCCTACCGGCCGGGGCAAGTACAGCGGCAAGTATGTGTTGAGCAACCTGCTGTTCTGTGGGGAGTGCGGCACCGCCTACCGCCGGTGCGTGTGGACCCAGCACGGGATGAAGCGTCCCGTGTGGCGGTGTGTCAGCCGCCTGGACTATGGGAAGAAGTTCTGCACCCATTCCCCTACCCTGGACGAGGAACCCCTCCAGCAGGCCGTCCTGGCCGCCGTCAACGCGGCTATGGCTGATCACGACGCTCTGACCGGGCAGCTCACCGCTGCCATGGAGCAGGAGCTGGCCCCAGTTCTGGGAGAGAGCATGAGCCTGGCGGACATCGACCGTGCCCTGGAGGAGCTGAGCAGCCAGTTCAACAGCCTGCTGGCGGAGGCGTCCGCCACCCCCGGGGCGGACTACACGGAGCGGTTCCGGGAGCTGTCCGAGTCCACCGCACGGCTCAGGGAGCAAAAGGCCAGGCTGGAGGGCATCTGTCAGGAAAACCAGAAGGTGAACCAGCGCCTGCGGGCGGTATCAGCCGCCATGGAACATATGACGGCGGCGCTGACAGAGTGGGATGAAGAGGTAATCCACCAGCTGCTGGAGAAGGTGACGGTGCTCTCCCGGGAGAAAATCCGAGTGACCTTCCGGGATGGCCGGGAGGTTGAGCAATATGTGGCACAGCCAAGAAGGAGGAAGCTGGCATGAAGATCTTCGCTACAGGCGACACCCATGGAAATTTTGAACGGTTCCGCCCGGAATACTTTCCGGAGGGGCAGGAGCTCACCAAGGAGGATGTGGTGCTCCAGCTGGGGGACTTCGGCGGCGTGTGGTTCGGAGATGAACGGGATGACGAGGCACTGGACTGGCTGGAGGGCCTGCCTTTCACTGTGGCCTTCGTCTCCGGGAACCACGAAAACTACGATGCCTTGGCCCGATACCCGGTGGAGACCTGGCACGGCGGCAAGGTGCAGCCCGTCCGGCCCCACGTGCTCCACCTGATGCGGGGACAGGTCTATGAACTGGCCGGGTTCACCTTCTTCACCATGGGCGGCGCGGCCTCCCATGACATTGAGGACGGGATCCTCAGTCTGGACGACCCCAGCTTTGAGCGGAAATACCGGATACTGAAGCGGAAAGAGCGAGCCCGGTTCCGCATCGACCACCTGTCCTGGTGGAAGGAAGAACTGCCCTCAGAGGAGGAATATGCAGAGACCAGAAGAAACCTGGACGCCCACGGCTGGGCGGTGGACTACATCCTCACCCACTGCGCCCCCACCGGCATTGCCCTCCAGTTCTCCCGGCACAACGCGGCGGATCACCTGACGGACTTCCTCCAGGAGGTCAAAGACCGGGCGCAATACCACTACTGGCTGTTCGGGCACCACCATCTCAATCAGGCAATAGACCAGAAGCACATTGTGCTGCGGGAACAGATCGTACAGGTTCTATAGCAGAAGGCCGTAAGGGAAAGGGCGGCGGTTTGATCCGCCACCTTTTCCTTTGCGGCCTTCTGGCTGAGGCAATGCGCCGGAAAGGATAAGAACGATGAACAAGCGAAAGCCAGTTGACTATACCGCGATGTACGCCGCCTTGGGCAGCATAATACAAACCGAACTAACAGAGGTAGAACTGTGCTTCGAGATCGGCAGAATTGTCTGCGCCCGCCCGGAGAAGGGCGCGGCAGTGATGGCTGCAGAACATCTCCAGGCAACCTACCCCGGGGCCAGGGGCTTCTCACCCCGTAACCTGCGGCGGATGCGGGAATTCCACCGTGCCTATGCTGATCACCAGGAGCTGCTGGAATTGGCCCTGAAGTTGGGCTGGACACAGAATGTAGCTATCCTGGAGGGCTGTGAGAGCAACCGGGAGCGTGCCTGGTATCTCCGGGCCGCACTGGAGCACCACTGGGCAAAAGCGGAGCTGCTGGAGCAGATCCAGGCCGGGGCATGGCTGCAATCCACACTCGACGAACAGCAGGATTCCTGCTATACTGAAGAAAATACAGTGAGTGTGGAGTGTCTGGAGCATGAGGAAAATCCTTTTTGTGTGTCACGGCAATATTTGTCGGAGTCCAATGGCCGAGTATGTGATGAAAGACCTGGTGAAGAAAGCGGGACTGGAGGACGAGTTTCGTATCGCCTCGGCGGCCACCAGCCGGGAGGAGATTGGCAATCCGGTCTACCCACCAGCCCGGCGAAAGCTGGCGGAGCACGGCATCTCCTGCGGCGGACACGCTGCCAGGCAGCTTCGCAACATCGACTACGAGGAATACGACCTGCTCATCGGGATGGACAAGGCCAACCTCCGCAATATGTACCACATCTGCGGCGGCGACTTCAACGACAAGATGCACCTCCTGATGGAATACGCCGGCCGCCCGGAGCAGGAGGTGGCAGACCCCTGGTACGCCGATGACTTCGATGCCACCTGGAGGGACGTGTTGGCGGGTTGCCAAGGGCTACTTAGGTGCCTGATGGTGGAAGGGAAAAATGAACATGTTGATGAATTCAGGTGAATACCTTGCCATCGTTGAGCAGCTCAAGCGAGAGTTCAAGACAGCGCAATATCAAGCATCGGCACAGTGATCAGTGAGCGCAAAGCCTGGGGCAATAAATTTATTGAAAACCTGGCTGCAGATATCCGGCGAGAGTTTCCAGGTAGCAAAGGCTATTCCGTATGCAGCCTAAAGTATATGGCTAAATTCGCCCGTACCTATCCAAATCGTGAATTTGTGCAGACGCTGTCTGCACAAGTTTCTTGGTCACACAACATAGCAATTCTTGACAAAGTTAAAGGTCCAGAAGAAAGAATTTGGTATATTCAGAAAACCATAGAAAATGGCTGGTCCCACAATGTACTGATCCATCAGGTCAAAAGTGGGTTATACCAGCGTCAGGCGTTAGCGGATAAGGTTTCTAACTTTAAGAACCGGCTTTCGTCGCCACAAAGTGAATTGGCTGGGCAGGCAATGAAGGCCCCCTATATCTTCGATTTTATTCCATTCAAAGAAGATATGGTGGAACGGGATAATGAGCAAGCGCTGGTCAGGGATGTGACCAAGCTTCTGCTGGAACTTGGAACTGGTTTTGCGTTCCTAGGCAATCAGTATCACCTCAATGTAGGCGGCGACGATTTCTACATTGATCTTCTGTTTTATAATTTGAATTTGCGATGCTATATGGCGATTTAGCTGAAAACCGGCGAATTCAAGCCGGAATACACAGGCCAACTCAATTTTTATCTCTCCACAGTGAATGGGATTTTGAAGAAGGAGCAGGGCCACCCGTCCATCAGTCTGTTGCTCTGCAAGAGCAAGAACGACTTCGTAGCGGAGTACTCCCTCAAAGATATGAGCAAACCCATCGGTGTCAGCGCATATTAGGTCACCAGCAACCTATCAGAGGAACCGCAGAATCAATTGCCTTCCATAGAAGATATTCAAAAATATATCATAGCTCAAAGAAAGTGTGAGCATTAAAAAGTTTAAATGAATAGTCAAACTAAGTGCAACAGGAATTGAGTTCAAAGTCCCATAATTCCTGTGCGGAATGGAAATTCGAAACTTTGCGAGGCCTGGCGTTGATCAACGCCAGGTTTCGTTTTAGGGGGGCAGGAGCGACCCTGGATAGATTCCTGCCTTTGGATAGAACTCCCGGAGCAGACCGTTGAGATTCTCGTTTGTGCCTTTCTGCCAGGTACAATAGGGGGCGGTAAAATAGACATCGCAGTGCAGCCGTTCTTCGATCCTGCGCCAGTTAGCAAATTCCGCGCCCCGGTCACAAGTGATCGTCTTGACCAAATGGCGGGGGAAGGCAGAAAGCACAGAGACGATCGCGTTCTCCATGGTCTCTGCCCTTCGGTCAGGAATTTTAACCGCAATGAAAAGCGTGTCTTACGTTCCGCTAGGGTAGCAAAGCAGGCCTTGCTCTTGCCCTGGCCGCTCACCACCGTATCCGCTTCTCAGTGCCCGGCCTCTTTTCGGCTGTACACGGATCTGTCCCGTTTGTGGATCGACTTGCCCTTACTGTATTTTCCACGCGTTTCCTTGCTCCCATGGCTCTTCCCTTTGCGCCGTAGCAGATACTTTTTTGTGCTGTATGAGGATAGTAAGTGAGAATGTCATACATATGTGTACAGTTTCGTCGTATCTCCCGTGAGACCGTACTCGCGTTCCTTCCTACCAGCCGTGCGATCTCTCGGTAACTCAGCCCATCCACATAATATTTCCGTATACAACTGCGCTCTTCTATGCTAAGATGATGGTAATTCATATAGTCCCCTCCTGGTGTTTGGGGTGTGTGGTTACTCCATTCTACCACTGGGGGCTGTATGAACTCTTTTTATCTAACTAAACTGTTGCGCTTGATAGTATAATTCACCGTTTGCACAAATATATAAATTTGAATGACCTTACTTGATTTGAACAAAGAGATGTCATTGTTCAGATCAGGTAGGGGTATTTTATGCTTGGTCCTGTGGGGTTTCGAGCTTTTCTATGTCACCAGTCAAACACAGGCAGAGTAAAATAAAACCCGAAATGTGTGCTTGGCAGAATATAGACCTTAATCATGACAGTTGCTTCAAACTAAATCTAGGAAAGTGTTCAAAAGAGATATGTGAAATAATATTGATTGGAAAATTTCGGCGAATATGATATGATAGTAAAAAATAATCTTGAATTATGTGCTGATTTAGAAATTGAGAGGATGCTTGGGGAGAAATTATGGAAAAATTTTTTGATAAGATAGGACTATACGATATTTGGATAGTACTCTTTCCTGGCGTAATTTTTTTGATTGGCATTAGATCCCTCTATGATTTTATGATATCCTTGAGCGGACTCATCTCCATAACGCCAGGAATGATTGGAAAGTTAGGACTCATCTTGCAAATGAATATTGCTACTCCATCGGATATCTATGAACTTCTAGTGTTGTTGGCATTTTCCTATCTTTGTGGGATGATTCTTCACGAACTTAGCAGTATTTTGAAGAATAGATTAATCTATCTGAAGGCTGATCCCCGCACCCTGCTGTTAGACGAAAATGCAGGGATCTTAAACAATCAAGAACTCCGCAATCTGATGCCTTTTCTGAAATCATTAAACAATGGTAACGACTTTTCTCAATCTGAGCCGGAGAAATTGAGGGATGAGAGTAAATTCTTATTTCATCGGATGAACAAAAGACTACAAGACAAAAAGAAATCTGGCGATTATGTAAAACTGAATATTATTTATAATATGTGCGGTACACTGTGCATAGTTCTTGCCATTCTATCGCTTATTACATTTGCTTTCGGAGCGGATTTTTTCTTTCATAAAGAATATTTTGCATTCTTTTACTCCCTTATGATTTTGGGTATAATGATTGTTTTATTGCTAATTTTGCTGTTTAGGAGCAAAAGGTATTATAGATATTGGGTCCGAAATATTATTTTTGCCTATCAAGAATTATGCTGGGATAACGATAGCAACTCAATGGAACATATAGCTCCAGAACAGCAAGAATCAAAAACTACAAAACCATAGCTATAAAAAGTCCGTGAGGTGCAATAGAATGAACGAGAGGAAAAAAGTCGATTTATTGTTAATTAATCCCCCTTTTCACAGGAGAAATGGGAGCGGTACTATATTCCCCCTCGGTTTAGGATATCTTATTTCAGCAGCCAACGAAGAAGGCTATACCTGTGATGTAATCAACGGCTATTCTATGATTGACTCCTACGCTGAAAGCGATTTAAACCACTTTGCGAAAAATTTGCAAGATGCCTTGAAAACCTATGAGCCTGTTCTTGTCGGGATAGGCCCCTGTATTACAACACAGCTGAGAGCCTTGCAAATTATTGCGTGCTACTGTCTGGATATCTATGGGCCTGAGCGGGTATATGCGGGTGGTCCACTAGCTTCAATCGATGGACAAGAATGGCTTTTCTTTGAGTTTTTGAAGATTCGGTATATAATAAAAGGAGATGGAGAAGAAGCCGTCTGCAAAATGCTTCGTTGTCTCAAAAATGGCAGAAGCTTAGAAAATTGTAGCTGTGTGAGTCGACGGGGATATTTTTATCATAATAAGGTTGTAGATATCGATAAACTTGCTTTCCCAGAACGGCCATATCTCGCGGAAAATGTCTTTTCCTTGAGACGGAGACAAAAAAACCAATTTTTATCAGCAAGTATGATTACCTCCAGAGGTTGTAAATACCATTGTCGCTATTGTGTATCTGGCAACC
Source organism: Flavonifractor sp. An10 (assembly GCF_002161215.1). GTDB lineage: Bacteria > Bacillota > Clostridia > Oscillospirales > Oscillospiraceae > Flavonifractor > Flavonifractor avistercoris. The sequence goes on along the minus strand of NZ_NFMB01000004.1, from coordinate 269,849 downwards.
TAAACTACAAAAATTTCAGAAAACGGAGTAACAAAAATATTGTTGATGAAATGCAGTTTTTAAAGGAGCGTTATCAAATTAAGGATATAATTTTCTATGACGATTGTTTCTTCAGCAATCCTCAAAATATCCATCAGGAGGTAGCAGATTTTTGTAATACTTTGATTAGCAGGGGACTTTCTATGACTTGGCAGATGGAGATCCGTTGCGACACCTTTTTACAGCTGGACGAGACCGATTTGCTGTTGCTAAAAAGAGCCGGCTGCCGCCAGATGAATCTGGGGATTGAGAAGACCTTTATTGCTGGACTACAGGCTCTTGGGAAACATATTCCTTTGCATGGTCTACCAGAACAGATTCAGTACATGAAAGCTCTCACTGGCATCCAAGCTGCTGGAACCTTTATTCTTGGTGGGAGAGATGAGACCGAGGCGGATGTCCGAGGAATTATAGAGAATTCAACAAAGCTGAATCTCGATTTTGCTCATTACAATCCCCTATTTGTCTATCCAGGGACTCCGTTATATATGGAATATTTTGCGGATGAACGGGAATGGGTCAGCTATCTATTAAAGGACAACTGGTTGTGGGGGGAGATTGTCTACGAAAATGCTAATTTGAGCAGAGAAAAAATTTTACATCTGTCTGAGGAAGCTTATAAGCAATTTTATGCGGACTTGCCCTATAGAGATGACAAGATGGTAAAGGATAGGTTTCGGTTACGTCCAAGTATATAATTACGGGATGCTCTGGATTGCCCGAATTGGCGCTCAGTGGCAGGAACTACCGGAGGCCTACGACCTCCTGCATTCTGTGTGTATACCCGATTCGCTAAATGGGGCCAGCTATATGATTCCGCCACAAAGTAATGTTCCGGCGCCTTGACCGGTAGATTGGCATCTGTACAAGGAGCGGCATCTGATCGAGTATTTTTCAGAAAATCAAGTGGTTCCGCAGAATTGCCACCAGGTATGACAACCGGGATGCCTCATTCCAATCTTTTGCTTGCCTGGCCGCTATTACCGTATTGTTTTTTATAAACAATTCCCTCGATTTTTCAAATAAGGCTTAATCCTCGTCAAAAATATATCCCATAGCGCTTGTTTAGTACCAAATGGTAAACATATAGTTTGTTGCTACAAGCATAGTTATGACTTATTAGCTGTGGAAACCATCGGTTTTAAACGGAGGTCTGAATGAAAATATATGACAGACTATATGGGGAAATGAAATTTCCTCCGATTATACAGGAACTGCTGAACTGTCCAGGACTATTGCGGTTACGGGATGTGCGGATGGCAAATAATCAATTTGTTGCTTTTCCCTCTTTTGCATCGGCGTCCCGCTATGAACATTCGCTAGGGGTATGCTACTTGGCCACTATTTGCGCCAAGAGCCTGAAACTGGAGGAAAAAGATGCTACCGAACTAATGATTGCCTGTCTGTACCACGATGTGGGAACACCTCCCTTTGCACATGCGATGGAGGAGGTATTACAGGCGAGGTTTGGTTTTGATCATGAGCAGAACCTAAAAGACCTCATCATGGGTACTAGCGGTTCCTTTGATGGAACGCTGGCGCAGATATATCAGGGTCAAAGATTGAAGCTTATGAGTATCTGCCAAAGTTCCAAGGCAAGACGACTTGGCCTTGACCTCCACCGGATAGCGAAGCTAGCAGCTGGCGATGCAGGGGAGTTACTCGCTCCACTAGTAAACAGCGACGGAATGGATTTAGATAATATAGACAATATCTTTAGGGCTACCTCCGCAATGGGCCTTATCTTTGAAGACTGCGGGAAACTGGCGAAAAACCTTGCAAATGCTTTCTGCATCAGCGATGGGAAAATCTGCTTGAACGCATTCTATGATAAACAAATTAAGGAGTGGCAGCGAATTCGGGATTTACAATACACCGCTATTTTTGAAAGTATTGATGACTTCGCTTATCAAACAATGATCAAAAAAGCAATCGGCTACCTTTTGGAAGAGGATGAGAGCGTAGTTCAGCTGGATATTAACTCCTGGAGACTGACGGATTCCGAGATTACATATGATTTTCTCCTAAAGCACAATAAGAGCCGCGAAATTATGCAACGAGTATTATTGTGCAGACCGTTCACCTGCCTTGGAATTTTTTATGTCAAGGGAGACGGTGTATCTGCCTTTATTAACAACCATATAGATGAGATTGAAGATGAAGTAAGGGAATTCCTGATGTCTATAGTCGGAAAAACAAAAGAAATGCATTCCGATTTTTTTGAAAATCACCCTGTTTTCGCCAATTTTTATCCTGATAAAAGAAAGCGTTCAATTACAAATCGACAAAGACTCTGGAATTGGAAAGAAGATGCTCAGAAGGAAGAGAAGAACGTCCAGGGGGCTCTTTTAGGGTTATTTACCCCCTACGGAAATAGCTATTATATAGAGGGGGAAGCAAGCGGAAAGAAATGCAGAAAAACTATCTCTATTCAGAAGGATGCTCTGATAGAGTTATTGAAAAATGGCGTACTGAAGAACTTCGAAATTTCACTGTACGGGAGTAACGAAAATGGAAAACCTGATACAGACTTTGAAACAAGTCAACTGGGACTTTTCTGATTATAACAGCCAGCGTTTTCCGCTGGACGTGAACTCTATTTCTTGGTATCCGGCGACCTTTCCGCCACCAATCCCCAAATTTCTCATTGCTCTTTTAACAGAACCGGGGGATGTTGTATTTGATCCTTTTGGGGGAAGCGGTACAACCGTTATCGAAGCGATAAAACAGAACCGTCCATTTCTTTACAATGACCTAAATCCATTTGCTACAGATACGGTAAGAAATGTAGTTGGAATTTTACTAGAGAGTAGTATTAGCCCCAAACTACTTCAATCTGTGAGAAAGCGAGACGGTGCGCTCCTCTCCGGTAAAATAGAACGCATCTGTGATGAGGAATTATATGATGGGAAAAACATGGACACCGTGAGGAAAAAATACCCTCAAGAGATGATGGATAGAATGAAATCTTTGGGCCTAAACGAGGAACTGATTCTCTGGTATCATATCGACACATTAAACGAGTTACTTCGGTTGTATGAGCTCATCCACGCGGATCGCGAGAGAGGGGTGTGTAGTACCAGAAAATGCGCTTTCACTGCAATTTTGAAGGATGTCTGTTCCCAAAGAGGCCATTTTACCTATATTACAGACAATTGTAGACCGTCACAGTTACGATATTATAGTGCTATTTCTACCTATCTTGCTATGCTAGACAGGCTTATTCTTTCTATTGACGATTTTTTAAGGCAGTTTGTTGTGAGCAACAGGAAGGCAGACTTGGTGGAACTGATCAACCGATCTGCTATTTATTGTGGAGACTCACGTAATCTGAACTTGGTTGAGGATCTAAGTGTCGATTTTATCCTGACTTCACCTCCATATCTCTGTGCCCAGGATTATATAAAAACTATGCGATTGATCAATCTTTTTTTCCCAAATGAGGGCTTTGATCGTCTTCCAAGCCAGGAGATTGGAGCGAGAGCCTATAGGAAAAGAAACGGGCAGGAGGTTATAAACAAGTTTTATGACGATATGAAGGCTTTTTGTGGTGAGGCGGAACGCGTGCTGAAAAAGGACAAATTCTTTTGCTTCATCATTGGACAGGGGAAAGCAAAAGTTATAGATGGCTACGATACCATCGGTGATCTCAGCGATATGGTCGTCCGCGATTTTCACTTTCAGAAAATATTTGAGGTATCACGCAATATCAGCTACAAATGGAATAGGCTCGGTGGTGTCGACCATGAGGAAATTATTATCTTCCAAAAGAAAACCTAGGGGGAATAGATTATGGCCTTGCGCTGGGTAGTTGGCATTTTATCAACAGATTATGACCTGCACGATTATCGTAAAGCCATCATCAATCAGTTGGCAGCATCAGGTGTTTGTGTCTCTGCCTTTGAGTTGCCCGAATTTCCGGTGGAACCGGATCAGCATTCTCATCAAAGCTGCATTACCGCGCTAAAACGTACGAATGTAGTGATCTTGATCATTGATAAACGCTATGGAGGTATTTTTTATGGCTCTTCTACAGCTTCAATTACAATGCAGGAATATCTTTCTGCAACAAAAAACCATATTCCCTGTCTTATATTTGTAAACAAGAAAACTTGGGACGAAACGCACGCTTATAAAGTTGATCTAATGGCTAGCGGGCAGAACGTGACGGAGTTTGATGCGAACTATCAATGCAAATATGTTAGTTCTGTTGATACCCTACACTTTGTTGACAAACTTAGCCACGCTTATGATGAATATGGGTGTAGCAACTGGATTTCCTTTTTTGATGAGATTCCGGACTTGTTAGTGAAGGTAGAAGGCAAATTAAAGGGCTTATCCCGATTTTGGCTTAAAAAACTTATCAATGCGCAGAAGGAGAAACTGCTCGCCCGTAAAACCTCTACCTGCTTTTCTATGTCTTTAGAGGATGTATTTCGTAAAGGCTATTATATAGAACCCGAATATACACAAGAGTCCGGTGAGTTGTTTGCTTCCGAAAACACCTTGGAGGACATGATCGTTTCCGGGCTATTGGCCGCAAAGTCCATATTGATTTACGGAGAAGCGGGATACGGTAAGACAACTATCCTGGCTAAAAGTTTTTTAAAACATGTGGACAGGTTCAACTCAGAGGATGACTATAATATGCCCTTCTATATTTGGCTGAAGGACAAAAACTCTGACTACCATTTTGAATTTTCACGCTATATTGAGGAAAGCTTTGCAGAAATTTTAAATTTAGAACCGTACCCCTTTTTAGATATTTCAGATATTAGGCCATATTTTTACTTGGACGGATTTGATGAACTTGCAGAGGAAATACCATCCGCTAGTGTTAGCCGTATCAGTAATTCTAGCATATTCTCGTGCCCCTTAATGCTGACTAGCCGGATTCAGTACGCATGTCGCTATCTAGGCAATTATGAACTGATGAACCGTTTTTCTGTCCGAATCCGAATCAATAAATGGAATATTGAGAAGGCAAAAGGGTATATTAATAATTTCTGTTCAAAGAAAGGAATGGATAATAATTTTTCTCAAAGGGTCTACGGTTTGCTAGCAGACAATAGCGAATTATGTAGTCTATTGGACAGTCCCTTGCTGATTACCATGTTGCTATGGGTTATAGAGTCGAACCGTATGACTATTCCTGAAACAATCTCCACACGGGTACAGTTGTTTCAAGCCTTTCTTTATGAGATGGCAAAAAGGGAAATCCACAGGACGAGCTCCGAATTCGGGGAAGATGTTCTGGTTCTAATCTGGTCCTATTTTGCTTGGTTAGTGTATCGTGAAAAGGTGTTTGGCAGACAGGCAAAAATTGACAATGCTTTTCGTATGTTACAGGAGGATTTGTTGCCAGAGTACCGGATATCCTATCATACGACTCTGTTCGATGCACTCTTTGATATTGCAAATGGAAAAATATACGGCACTTTTCATGAGCAGTTTTTAGAGTTTCTTGTGGCCAATGTTTTCTATCACGCTAGTCTCTATAAAAGAGAGCCTTATCCGGAATTTTTGCGATATGTTGTGCGTCCTGAAATTAATCGATACTTTCGAGCTATTTGGAAAGAATGTTCCGAGCATGACAGGGAAAAGATTGCCACTAACATTTTCGAACAATATCTGTTAAATGCCGGATCCGATGACAATACATCTATAGCGGTCCGGGTTCACGCTATTTATCATGTATCTCGACTGGCATGCACGGAACAGGAAGAAAGGCTGAATAAAGCGTTTAACATAGAAAAACATATTTCTGTACGTCTTTCACTCTTTTTTGGTGCAATCAAGAGAGGACAACTGGATAAAGAAGATGAATTCTACCATTTACTTCTAAGTGATATTCAGTATAGCGCTGCAAATAGAGGTTATCATCTGGCCTATTACGATAAGCCAAACTACGGCAGTATGCCATTTGAGGACGAGGGTGGTGACTGGCCTAATACGCTGAATGCATTCTTAAGGCATTTTCGCAGTTCTAAAATAGAGCAGTACTTTCTACGTAGGATTGATCTGCTCACGCTCTATCAGCTGATGGAATCTCGTAATTCCGTTAAACCCATGACAGAGAAAATCTTGTCGGAATTGGAGGAACTAGTTCTAGATCCTCCGTTCACTAATAATCCGGAATTCCAAAAAAAAATCGAAGAAACCTTTTACATGGTAAAGAAAAAGTTTACAGAGTTGTACTAAAGTAAAAATTTGAACGATCCCCGCTTTTCGAACTGTTTTATCGAAAAGCGGGGATCATTGTATGCGGAAAGCCTTGTAGCATAGGGTTTTCCGCCTTTTATTATTTGGTTTTAAATAGATAAGGTAGAATAAGGGACCTGTTGTTAGGGTCGGGCGAAATTAACCACTCCGGGTCAGGAGAAAATCGCCAATTTTGGTCAAACGAAAATCACCAATCTGGGGTAGCCAGCCCCCAGGTAGTATTGTTTACCCGGCCTGCTGCGGGTCAGCCGGTGAGCCAGTAGAAGTACGCAAGGCAACCGTCTCCAGCTTCCTGCCCCGGAAGCTCTCCCCCTTAATGGTAAAGACCACAGCATCGTTAAAGATGCGGTCCAAGGCGCACAGGAGAGCATCGTTCTCGCAGAAGTTCTCCTTCCACTGAGCAGGGTCACGGTTGCTGGTAAAGACCATGTTGGAGTAGCCCTCCTTCTGGTAGCGGCGGTCCACCATGTCAAAGAACAGCCGGGTATTCTCCTTGTCAAACTCACAGTGTCCCACCTCATCAATAATCAGGCAGGAAGGGCGGACAAGGTAGGACAGAAGGTTGCTCTCCCGGCCGGAACGGCGTGCGGAAGTCATGCGGTCCCGCAGCTCTGTCATCTTAATGAAGTAACTCCTAAATCCATGCTCACAGCAGGTACGCCCAAAAGCCTGGGCCAGATGGGTCTTGCCCGTACCAGGCCGTCCAATAAAGGCAAGGTTTTTGTGAGCATAGAGGGCAGACAGCGTGGGGAGGCTGCGGAGCTTGTCAACATTCTTTCCGGTGACTCGGCTGAAATCAAAGTTGTCAAAGGTCTTGGGGACCTTCAGTGGGAGGTGGCTGGTGCGGAGCAGGAAATCCACTGTGGAACGCTCCCTCTTTTCCAGGAGATAGTCAAATACCTTTGCCACGGCGAGGGCTTCAGCATCGGTCATGTTGTGCTGCTGTACCAGCATTGCAAATTCCTGGGTGGAGAAACCATACTTTGTCAGCTCACGGGTGGCATGGGCCACCGCTTCAAACAGAGAGTCAGTCATCCTCGTCGTCCTCCTTGGTGAAGTTAAACTTCTCAAAGGAGAGGTCGGTGGAGGTCTGCGGGAGCTGCCTAATCACCGTTTTCACCGGCATGGAGGGAAACTCCTCCGGCTGCTCTGGGAACGCATACTGGTTAGCACAGAAGCTGTCCTGGTAAGCCCAGGTCACTTCATGGGTAGCGAGCAGGCGGGCCATATCTGCGGAGTAAATATAAAGGCAGGAGCCGTTTCGCATAACACGGGCCGTCTTGCCGCCATAGGCGTAGGGGACGCCAAAGCGCCGCCCCTCGTAGTTCACAAACCCGTCAAAGGAAATCCTCCGCTCAGGGCAAAGGTAGAGCAACAATTCAGGGCTGTCGTCCAGTTTCGTAACCACAGAGCCACACCGCTCCCTGTGGATGTCCTGCGGAATACCCAATCCCCGGTGGAAGGTGGTGTTCTGCTCGTCACACCAGTCCAGCGCGGAGAGGTTTAGATCGGTTACATTCCAAAAGCTCCGCCCGGCCAGGAAGTTGTCCTTCACGAAACGGACCAGGCGCTCCACTTTGCCCTTCGTAAAGGGGTGGCGGGGCTTACAGAGCTTAGTCTGGAAACCCACAGTCCGCATGAACTGCTCATAGTCCTTCTGCCAAAGGGGATGCCCGTCCTGGTCCCGCCGGATAACCACGCTTTTCATGTTGTCCGTAAGGATATACTGAGGGACGCCCATGTACCGGAACCCGTGGAGCATACCAATGAACAGGTTTTCCTGCTTGGCGTTGGGGAAGAACTCCACATACCGCTCACCGCAGTGGTGGCAGACCATAGCAAAGCAGGCAACAGAGTATTCTTCTCCGGTGAAAGACTGGACCTTGGTAAAGCCCCAGTCCATCTGGAACGCGTCTCCGGGGCCGGTGGTGTACCGCCGCCCACGGTTTCCCTGCGGAGCAACCGCATAGCGAGCAGGCGGAATGAGATGCTGGTGCGCCAGGATGTAGTTTTTAATCGTGGTCTGGCTGCCAGTATATCCGTTTGCACGGAGCCTGCTGAGGCACACAGCGGAGTTTGTCACGCCGTTCTTCAGCAGACCATCCAGGATACCTGTATAGCCGCTCAGGAGCGTGGTGCTCGCTTTCCAGCCCTTTGCGGCGTGCTCAGTGTCCTCAAAGCCGTGCTCCTTCATCCGGCGCAGTCTGGCGCGGGAAATCCCGGTACGGCGCTTCAGCCCTGCAAGATTGACCTTCTCCAGCGAGAACTTGTCTCCCTGCTCGGCCATCATCTGCTCAATGGCCTTTGCCACAACCGGGGACATGGCTGCGAAATTGGGTTGTTTCATCTTATCTCCTTTCACCGGGGGCTGGCTACGCCTCCAGTGTAAAGGAACTATTCAAATTGTAAATGGCTGTTTTCAGTTGACCAAAATTGGCGTTTTTCGCCTGACCCGGAATGGCGATTATCGCCTGACGCTAACACTGTCGACAAAGATAAAATATAGGCTGAGAAATCATAGTCTCAGCGTAACCGTAAAATCTTCCGGCGTATAAAAAGGCCGCCATCTCAGCGCACAGGCAAAGAGATGGCGGTCTGCATTTTCATTATGGTTTTGGAATTTTACATTTCTGGGGCGCATTCACCGGGAGGAAAGATTCCGCCCAGGCTTCATCCTTCTGGCTCAGCCCAGGTGCGTTATTCAGGAGCCAAACCAGGTAGCGGTAGGGGTCCAGGCCATTTTCTTTTGCGGTTTCAATCAGGCTGTAGATCACAGCGCTGGACTGGGCGCCGGCGGGGGTGTTGGAAAAGAGCCAGTTCTTCCGGCCCATGACGAATGGCTTAATGCTGCGCTCGGCACGGTTGTTGGAGAGCTCCAGCCTCCCGTCCTCCAGATAGCGTACCAGGTAGGGCCACTGCTCCCGCAGATAGTGCAGTGCCTTGCCCAAGGCAGACTTGGGTGCCGTTTTGGCGCTGGCCTCATTTGCCCATGCCAACAGAGCGTCCAGAACCGGTTTCTCCAGTTCCAGCCGCTTGGTATAGCGTTCTTCCGGCGTCAGTTCCATGAGAGACTGCTCCAGCTGAAACAGCCGGGTGCAGTAACACTCGCCGGTTGCCGCCAGAGACTCCTGCCGCTTCTCCTTGGGCAGCGTCTGCAGCGCCTCGTCAAACTTTCTCCTGGCATGAGCCCAGCAGCCCACCACCCGGATGTTCGACCGCAGCTTGTGGTAGCCCTGGTAGCCATCCGCATGCAGCCAGCCGGAGAAATCCTTCAGAAAGGCCTGGGCGTGCTCCGCCTTCCGGCTGGGCTGGTACTCATACAGGACAATGGGATACTCAGCGCAGTCGCTGGTCCGGTAGAGCCACATGTAGGACTTGCTCGTAGAAGTCCTGCCCGGCTCCTTCAGCACCTGCAGCGTGGTCTCATCCCCATGCAGCACCGTTTCCTTGCACAGCTTCCGGTGCAGGGCGTCATACACCGGCCGCAGCCAGGTGTCCGAGGCCTGCAGGATCCAGTTGGCCATGGTCTGCCGGGACAGCTTCAGCCCTTGCCGCTGAAAGTCCTGCTCCAAGCGGTACAGCGGTGAGTACATGACAAATTTCTGGGTCATGATATGGGCCACCGCCTCCGGGGAGGCGAAGCTGCTCGGGCAGAGCGTCGGCTGTTTGGGCGTTTTCCGGAGATTGCCTTCGCCTGTTTCCGTCTCGCACTGCTTGCAGGCGTAGGTGTAGTACACATCCTCCCGGATCCAGAACCGGGCCGGCTCCATCTTCAGGCTCCGGCATACCTCTTTCCCAATCTCCTCCATGACTGCACCACAGGCATCACAGATGCGCTCTTCTTCAGAAAGTCGGTGCTCTACCACTTCCGTAGGGGTTCCCTCCGGTACGATATCCAGCACATTGCCGCTCTGCCGCTTGCGGGCATGGGCCTTTACCGCCACCTGCTCCGCTGTGGCATTTTTTGTCCCATAGGCATAGGCCTCCGCCTCATTTGCCATGAGAGACAGCTGGTCCATCAAGCCCTCCTGGAGCCGCTCTGAGGATGCCCCAAACTGCCGCTTCTTCACAAGACCAAGTTGCTCCAGAAGCCATTGGTTCTGGAGCTTTAACTCTTCATATTCCGCCCGCGAAATGGTCACCATTTCCGGGGTGCTTACGGCAGTGTTCTTCTCATGTTCCATGAGTAAATGATACCATAAAACAAGCTAAAAAGCCAATGCTTTCAGTGCTTTCCGGCATTAGATTACGCTCAGGCCGGACACCGCTTTATTTGCCTTCGGCTGCTCGGTCTTCAGCCCCTCCATCAGCCAGCGATACTGCTGCGGTGTTAAGGCCTGCACTTCCTCCGTACTCCGAGGCCATTGAAAACTGCCGCTCTCCAGGCGCTTATACAACAGCAGAAAACCGTCTCCCTCCCAGTACAGCGCCTTAATCCGGTCCCGCCTTCTTCCGCAGAACAGAAACAACGCTCGCTGAAAGGGATCCATCTGAAACTGGCTCTTTACCAGAGTGGCCAGTCCATCAATGCCTCGACGCAGATCTGTGTATCCGCAGGCAATGTACACCGGGCAGCTGCAGTTAAAATCGTTCAGCATGACTTTGCTGCCTGGAGAATTGCCTGCAGTGTGGCCTCATCCGCTCCCTCATAGACCTGAATCTGCACACCGCTTACCTCCATAGCGGCTACGATATGTCCCGAGAGCTGGGAATGCTCCATGATTGGCACCTCTGCAAAGGTCACCTCCTGGACTTCTTTCAGGGCCTGAAACACTTTCCTCTGCCAGGAAAAATAGGTAGATACCGCGATCCCATTTTCCTGGCACCATTGACCTACCGATAGCCCGCTGTTCCGGCAGGCCTCCACACGTCGGCTCCATTCCACCAACCGGTGTTGTTGATTGGCTCTCTGTAAACTTGCAGTCTTCTCCATGCCTGTACCTCACTATCTCAGAGTCTTGAATACTCTCCGATACTACCTTGTACTATTTCAGACTCTTATAGTTTGGCAGAGGCATTCTTCCCTGGCAAGTCGCTGCTTAAATTGACGCTTACGTCTCAGCCCACATTTTATCCATATATTGCAGAAAAGATGGCCTTAGCCATCCTCTTGAGGTTTAATGCCATGGCAGACAGGAGGCGCTCCTCAGTTGCTGCGAGAATGCCTCGTTTCCTGATTTTCAAAATGTTATGCTCTCTTTTCATAGCAGCAAAGCTGCCTTCAGCCCAAATTTTCCGTTTTCTCATCATGCACAGGTATTCTGGAGTATTGACCCTTAAATGCCCTCTGTAAAACGCGGGATAGCAGCTGCTGGCCAAAATTCTTCTGCGCACCCCGGTCGTATCAAAACAAGTCTTACGGGGAGTGCATTTCTGGCAGACATCTCCCTGTACCTGGTAACAACGAAGATATTTTCCTGTGAACTTATTGCAGTTCAGACGGTGATATACAAGAGATTGTCCCATTGGGCAAATAAATGTATCCTGTTGCGGATCATATGAAAATCCATATTTACTTGGGGCATTGGGAAAGCGGATGGCGGGAATATACCCGGTAATTCCCAATAGTTCCAACCCTCTGTGAACAGCACCAGTGTCGTACCCTCTGTCCAAAGCAACTTTCTCCATAGACAGGCCCAACTGTTTTTTCTGCCGTTCCAGATGCCGCAAAACTAAGAGGCTTTCTTTTTCATTTGCCGGGAATACATCTACTCCTGTAACAATCCCATGTTTACAATCTACGGTCGCTTCCATGAGGTATCCCACACCTCGTTTGCTCCCATGGTGGATATAGCCACACTCAGGATCTGTTGTGCTTGTTGTAATCTTTTTTGTGACCGTGCGGGTTGGAGGCTTCTTGAACCCTGGCTGTGATGCAAGTTCTTGATCCAAATCGTCAAGATAGCTCAGCATACTCTGTTCGACTTCTACCTCTACGTCAATCCAGCTGTTGCGGGAGACTTCAGCGGGGATATAGCTGCCATCCGAGGCCATTTCTTTGCCATCTATCAGTTTCTGCTCTATGCAACAACGAACAGTTTTAAGGAAAGCCTGGTGGAAAAAGCTGCTTTCATTCCATTTACGAACTCTTGTTTTGCTGAACGTAGAATGATCTGGTATTTTCTCTCCGAGCTCGAAACCGCAAAACCAGCGATACGCAATGTTTAACTGGACTTCTTGGACAAGCCGACGCTCTGACTTGATACCGTATAGGTATCCCACCAGCAGCATTTTAAGCATACTGACAGGATCGACAGATGGACGGCCATTGGCAGGATAATACGGTGCTGCAAGGTCATAGATAAAATCAAATGAAACCAGCTGATTGATTTGCCTTAGCAAATGATTTTCGGGAATCAGTTCCTCTATGTCCAGAACCAACATACTTATCTGACCGCTCTGCCGTCCCATCATCCTCTATCCCCCTTATTTCAATTATACCATAGGGTTGGAGTTTTGAGGAACTTTGTCAACAGGTCCAATCCTTGACACTACCTAACTTTAGACAGCACTTTCCGATAAAACAGGCTTGTAAGCATCTTCGATGGCCTGTGGTCTCTTATAATTCAGAGTTTGGTGAGGCCGCACTTTATTGTAAAATCGAATATCAAGAAAGCTTGGCATCCACGAGATGGCGGTGACAGTACTTTACAAGCCCCATATATCCTTCAAGCAGTGGTCCCAAACGTTTTACTTGTGTATCTGACTTCCTGGCAGGAATACCCTATCGAAGGAATCCGCTACAAAGCAATCCTAACAGCAGAGAAGCTTTGCTTGAGCCGGAAGGACTACTACCGCAACACTCTCGCCTGGCTGAATAATGCAGGGTTGGTCTTCAACGACTGCGGAAAATCTCTAATCCGAATTACCCAAGAGGGGGAAGCGCGGGCACAAGCTTTGATTTCCTACCCTGACAATTCTACCACCCGTTGGAGGGACACAGATAAGTAGTAAGCGAGTCTGCCTAAATTGTGGTCGAAAAATGAAGCAGTAGTTTATTGGTCTGTGCTGCTGTAAGTGTGGGATCAGTTGGAAAAGGGATATCGTTTTTTTGAACGAACTTCAAATATGTGTTTGCACCGGAAAGGAATGCGGGCTGGTAAGAAGGTAAAACAGGTTCCTGCTATCAGATACAAATGACCTATATGGTGGGATATTGGGAAGAATCAAAAGTTGGAGAATAGCTGAACAAAAATATCCAGATTGGAGTCTGAACCCAAAACGCGCAGATACGAACCCTCTTTGTGGTGAAGAATGTATTTGCGGTAAACGAAGAGATAGAGCCAAGGTCGTAAGGCCTTGGCTCTATCTCTTAAACTTTATTAAAACTAATGGCGTCAAGAAGCGTTTTCCATTCGTCAATTTTTGATTGGTTTTGGGAGAGGTCGTGTCAAGAATTTTTCGCACTTTAGTTCGCAGACTCTGCCGTAAATGAAGTCAGCCAGCAATGGAGGCATCCTCCAAGGTCGCCTCCAGGTGCTTCATGTTCATGTACTTCTTGTTGCCCCACTGAGTACCGGCTACATGGCGCAGCCGGGCACAAACCAGCATTAGAGCTGAGTTGCCGTCCGGGAAGCTGCCAACCACACGGGTACGGCGGCGGATCTCTCGGTTCAGCCTCTCAATCACATTATTGGTACGGATACGGGTCCAGTGCTCACTGGGAAAATCGCAATAGGTCAGCGTTTCCTCAATGCCATTCTCCACCTTCTGGGCGGCCTCTTTCAGTTTCATGGAGCGCAGTTCCTCCACCACGGCCTTGGCCTTTTCCCGGGCAGCTTTCTTGCTCTCCTGAGCATGGATCGCCTTGAGCATTTTGGCTACCAGCTTCACCTTAGAGCGAGGTGTGACCGAGAACACATTACGGTAAAAGTGGACGGTACAACGCTGGTATTTGGCCTCAGGAAACACTTCTCCCACAGCTTCCAGCATGCCAAGGCACTTGTCGCCAACAATGAGCTTCACGCCATCCAGGCCACGGCTATGCAGCCACTGGAAGAAACTGACCCAGCTGGCTTTGTCCTCCTTCATACCCTCGGCAGCGCCAAGAACCTCACGATATCCGTCCTCATTGACCGCAATCGCCACCAGAATAGCCACATTTTCAAACTCTCCACCCCAGTTACGGCGCAGGTAGATCCCATCCACATAGACATACGGATAGCGTCCGCCCTGCAGAGGGCGGTTCCGCCAATCCTCAATGTGGACATACGCTTTCTTGTTCAGCTCACTGATGGTGGAGGGTGAGACCTTGCTGCCCCAGAGGGCCTCGGTGATGTCCTCCACGCGCCGGACGGATACGCCGGCCAGGTACATCTCAATGAGAGCCTCTTCCACGCTGCTTTCCCGGCGGCGATACCGCTCAATGATAGCCGTTTCAAAGGAGATCCCTTTCAGCTTAGGCACCTTGAGGGTGACATCCCCGGAAGTGGTGGTGAGGTTGCGGTTGTAGTGGCCGCTGCGGTAGCCCTGGCGCTGCTCATTACGCTCGTACCGGGCTGCTTGAGTCAATTTCTCTGCCTCAGCCTCCAGCAGCTCGTTGAGGGTTTCCTCTACACTTCCGCGTACAAGTTCCTTGAGCTGCCCCTTGATAACTTCTTCGTTTAGCTGTACAATTTTCTCGGACATGGTTTGCTGTCTCCTTTCGAATGGTGTGTCGCGACTTCATTCTACCAGAGATCTGCAAACCATGTCTCTTTTTATTTTTGCGAAATTTATTCTACCTGACCGGAGATATTTTTAGCATAGCGCTTATCAAAACATTTCCTATAAATTGTATTGTAAATTTTTGAGGACAACGAAAAAGCGGGAATCCACATTATGATTATGCTGGCTACAGTCGTTAATGCAGAAATTATATACACAAGATTTATATCCTCTGTGGAAAAAGTGATTTTTGCAACGGCTCCAGTTGTAACCGCTGTAAGTATTGCAATAGCGGCTATTATGATACGTTTTATAATACACGCACATTTGCTTGCAAATTTTTTTGCATCATCTTCTGCCGAACGGTATATTTTTCGAATATTTGCTCTAATTGTTTTAGTTGCATCAGATAATTTTGATTCACTGGAGGTAGCTCTCTTATTTGCTTGTTTAGCCATATCCTCTGTTGCCGTTGTTTTAGCAAGGGCTTCCTGTAACTGAGCAGTTACATCTGCGGTATATTTTCTTTTCAAACGATCACGCACAACCAGTACAGAGGTATCGTCTAAAACTGCTGCATTTCCACCGCAGT
The DNA here is from genome assembly GCF_002161215.1 of Flavonifractor sp. An10. Taxonomy (GTDB): domain Bacteria; phylum Bacillota; class Clostridia; order Oscillospirales; family Oscillospiraceae; genus Flavonifractor; species Flavonifractor avistercoris. Next base: position 254,350 of record NZ_NFMB01000004.1, on the reverse strand, counting down.
ATGCAGTAATTTCTGCACGAGCATAGGCACTATAGCGAAGGTCTGCCGCTTCATCCTCAGTAAGCTCTCCTGATGCAGCCAATCGTTTAGTAATGCCATAAAAGGTTTCCATTACAGATGCAGATGGTGCCATCGCTGACCTAGCATATTCGATTAGTTTTAGTGATGGTATATTTGTGCTCTTCATCCCATACTTTAGCCATAAAATAGTTGTGATATCAATGTCACTCATTATTGGGTTTATGAGCATCGAGTAAACTGGATAGCGAAGAAATTGATTGCTTTCTCGCACAAGAGCATAGTTTGTTGTTACAAAAATAGCTGGACAAGATTCTATGTTATCATAGCGCAAGCCACATCGTTCTATTATAACAGAACTGATGGCTTCAGTATCATTAATGAGCATTGTTGGGCGTTTTCCATATTGTGGTATCTTATTGGCGAGGTGACTTTTTAATCCATTATAGTCAATATAAGATGTCTTTTCCGAAAATAGTTTTCCATTTCCATCTGTATAAGATGTTTTGTGGGCAACTAAAATATCTAGAGTCTTCAAAGATGACTCTAATTTTTTTATTTCGAGATCAATCTCTATCGAAGTATATTCTTCTTCCTCCAGTCTTTCTAAATGCTGGTAATTTTTTGTGCTATAGCCATCCCGGTCTCGAAAAGATTTCAATATATCTTCTATTTCATAAAAATGCTGCTGAAAAACATAGAGATGTGCACCGTTACTTCTTAACAGATTAAGCAACGCATCTGCAGAAGCCTTTTGAAATGGCGTTTTATAATTAAGAGCATATAGCAAAAAAGTTGTGTCAAGGTACACATTAACCTCAGATAATCGACGCTTTGCTACATGTCTTGAAGGAAGTGCGGTATCAATATAAATAGCCGATGCGATCATCATACCCTCTGCTAAATGGGCAATTTTATCAAATATACTAGAATCATTTTCTTGGCAGTCTAATATAAAGCGCCCGATCTGATAATGGATTGCATCAGTATTCCCAATGGTTGAATTTCGCAATTCGTCTACTTCATATAGTACATCAAACCCATGATCTTCAAAAAATGTCCCTAAACAACATCTCAATTCATCTTCTGTGACTTTCAGAGATGGGGCTTCTTTTTTTACCCAATCAGATATCTTGTGCAACACTTCGTCTGTATCATGAGTAGCCTGAGTTTCTTGTACTTTGAATTGTGTCAAAAGGTTTTCTGGCTTTTCAACAAATATGAATTGTCTTCCATCTTCACCACTTATCTTTAGAGAACGTACAATCTTATCCCCTTTTTGGGATATGCGGGATAGTATCTTGTCTAAGACAGCTGTTGGCATCTCTTGAAAAGCAAATCGTTGCTCTAAGAGCGAAATAACTTTTTCTTTTTTTATCTGTTCACCAGGAACGAATAAATCTGAAAGGCATACTATTACAAACGGTTCCAGCAGTTTAAGATTATCAGTTGCGCTTTTTTCACACATTGCAGCTATCATAGAACTGCTAATAAGTAGCCGATTCATTTTCATGCAGACACCCCCCGCTGGGAACATTGTATCACCTCACGGTTTTTTCCGTCAACATAATTGGTGGTTGACAAAGATTTTTAATAAATATAATCCACAATTAATAAAAAATCGCACGATTTCGTGCACCAATAGAAAAAGAAGATGAATTGCCGAGAAACAAGGCAATTCATCTTCTTTTTCTGTTCTGTTAACAACAAAAACCGGTGCAATGGCACACAAGTGTTTTGCAAGTAAGTTTAAAGCACGGCTGAACAGATATAGAAAAGGCGGATGGTCTTTAAAGACAATTTTTCATTCATCATGACTTGTAGAAAAGACAATAGAAACTTTCAACCCCTGCGGTGTAGCCTGCCGGAACCGCACCGTTCCCCCGTGGGCCTTCACGATCTGCCGCACCAGCTTGAGGCCCAGGCCGTGCTCGCCGCCCTGGGTGCTGGGGACGTCCGCCTCCCGGTTCAGCGCCTCCAGCCGGGCGGCGCCCATCCCGGTGCCGTCGTCCGTCACCGTGCAGGTGCATCGTCCATCCTCCACGCTTACCGTAACAGAGATTCGGCATCCCTGGGGATTGTGGACGATGCTGTTGCGGATCAGATTGTCCAGCATCCGCCGCAACAGGGCGGCGTCGCCCTCTATTCTGGCGGCGCGGCCCGGATGTGCCTCGGAAAATGCAATCTCATACCGCTCCGGCAGACCGCTGTTGAGCACCTCGCTCACCGCCTGCCGCCCGATCTCCACCAGATCTACTGCCTCCCGGCGGATGGGCTTGAGGGCGTATTCCAGCTTGGTGGTCAGGTTCAGATCGTCCACCAGAGATTTCAGACGCTCCCCCTGCCGACGGATCATCCCCGCCTGCTGCCGGGCCTCAGTTGGGAGGGCATCGTCGTCCTCCAGCTCGCTGGCGTAGCCCAGCACCATAGAGAGGGGGGTGCGGATGTCGTGGGATACCCCGCGGATCCACTCCGCCCGGGTGTTGTCCTTGCGCATCAGGTAATCCCCGGCACGGTTCAGCCCCGCGTTGATCTCCGCCAGTTCACCGCGCTCGTCCAAAGACTGGTAACTGCCACGGCTCAAATCTTGGATGCCCTGCAAAATGGGTGACATGGCCTTCTCCACCCGGCGGGCATTCCGCAGCATCAGAAATATCATCAGTAGCAGATTGCACACAAAGACCACGATGGAGCCCATCAGGAACATCAGCAGGGAGGGCTTTTCCATGGAAAAGTAGTATTTCACTAAGGTGTCCGGCGCGAAGCCCACCACCATCAGGGCACCGTCCTCCCGGCTCCACACCTTCACCGGATAGTCCTGGAGATACCAGCGGCTGAAGGAGGCCACTTGGGCGCTGGTGTAGGACCGTGGCAGCTCCTCGGGAAGCCCCTGTTCCCAGACCACCGTGCCGCTCTCGTCCAGGAGCATGGCCCAGGCGTCATGTTCTTGCAGCAGGGCCAGCGCCGTGTCGTCCGCCGTCCAGACGCCGCCCTGTTCCGTCACATGGCTGGAGACCGACCGGACAGATAATCCGTTGTCTGTCCCGCTCATGTATCCAGCGGTCAGAACCGTCAGGACCAGCAGGAGATTCACCACGAGGAACAGCGCCAGAATGCCAATGGTAGAGAAAATGTATCGCCGGAAAAACCGCTGTACCGGGTTCACGACTTCGCCCCCTTCAGATTGAGCCGGTATCCCAGCCCCTTGGCCGTCACCAGAGAGACCGGCTTGGAGGGGTTTTCCTCGATCTTCTCCCGCAGGTGGCGGATATGGGTGGAGAGGGTACTCTCGTAGCCCTGCCAGAACTCCCCGCAGATGGCCTCGCACAGGATACCGGTGGTGACGATCCGCCCGGCGTTCTCATAGAGTTTCTGGAACAGCTGGAGTTCCTTGGCGGTCAGGGGCAATCGCTCCCCGTTCTTCCAAACTTCCGCCCTCTCCAGGTCCACTGTGGAGGCCGCCAGTACCACCGTCCGGTTTGGTTCCGGGTAAGTCCGGTGGAGGATGGCCTGCACGCGCAAGAGCAGCTCCTTGGGCAGAAAGGGCTTGGGGAGATAGTCGTCCGCCCCGATCTCCAGGCCCTCAATACGATCCTCTGCCTCTCCCCGGGCGGTGAGCATCAGGACGGGGACATGGCTGGTGCGGCGGATCTCCCGCAGGACCTCAAAACCATCCATACCCGGCATCATCACATCCAGGACAATCAGCGCCGGCTGCTGCTCCCGCCAAGCCTGGAGGGCCTCCTGGCCGGAGGAAGCGGTCACAAGCTCGGTATAGCCCGCCCGGCGGAAGATGGAGCACAGCATCTCCAACAGGTCCCGGTCATCATCCACCAACAAAATCTTATGTTCCATGCGGTCCGCCTCCTTTCTTTTGGCTTTATGATACCACCAAAGCAGCGGCCTGCCTATGCCCGCGGAAAAATCTCAGAGAAAAATTAAGGTTGGCTCAGCGTTATCTCAAGGTTCGGGTGCTATCCTGTTGCTACCATGCAAAGGAGGTACCGCTTATGAGCGACTGTATCATCGAAACGAAAGGCCTGACCAAACGATATGGGGACCAGGTCAGCGTTTCAAACCTGGATCTCCATGTGCAAAGGGGCCGTATCTACGGTCTCCTGGGGCGCAACGGGGCGGGCAAGACCACCACCATGAAGATGCTCTTAGGGCTGACCGCCCCCACATCCGGCACAGTGTCCATCTTCGGCCGGCCGCTGAAGGGGAACGAGAAACGCATCCTGCCCCGCATCGGCAGCCTCATCGAGTCCCCGGGATTTTATCCCAACCTGACCGGGACGGAGAATCTTCAGATCTTCGCCCGGCTCCGGGGCCTCAAGAGTCCCAACTACATCAAGGGGGCGCTGGAGCTGGTGAACCTGCCGTACCGGGACAAGAAGCGCTACGCCCAGTACTCCCTGGGCATGAAACAGCGGCTGGCCATCGCCCTGGCGGTGATGCACGACCCGGAGCTGCTGATTCTGGACGAACCGATCAACGGCCTGGACCCCATCGGCATCGCCGAGGTGCGGGATTTCATCCGGGCGCTGTGTGACGAACGGGGAAAGACCATCCTGATCTCCAGCCACATCCTCTCCGAGATCGCCCTGCTGGCCGACGACATCGGGATCATCGACCACGGTGTCCTCCTGGAGGAGGAGAGCCTGGCGGAGCTGGAGCGGAAAAACGGGAAAGTCCTCCGCTTTACCGTGTCCAATGCGCCGGTGGCCGCCCAGCTGCTCCAGCAGGAGATGGGCGTCCAGGCCGTCACAGTGGAGAATGAACGGGATCTGACTGTCCGGGATCTCCGTCTGGACACCGGCGCGGCGGTGCGGCGGTTCGTGGAGGCGGGGCTGGTGGTGTCCGACGCCCATCTCTACGAGGACACCCTGGAGAACTACTTCAAGCGCATCACAGGGGGTGAGGGCATTGCTTAAACTCCTGTGGTGTGAATTTGCCAAGCTGCGGCGCAAGCCCCTGTTCTTTGCCGCCGCTGCCGTGTCCGCCCTGATCCCTTTGGGATGCGCCCTGTTCCTGCCGGACTTTCAGGAGTTCACCAGCGGGGCTGAGGCGGTGGACGGCATGATGTCCACCCTGTTCCAGATGAGCGCCTATCTGCTGCTCATGCCGGCCCTGGTGGTGCTGGCCTCCAACCTGCTCTTTGAGGAGCAGGACAATGACACGCTGAAAAACCTGATGACGGTGCCGGTGAGCAAGCCGGCCCTGGCCATGGCAAAGATGGCCCTGCTGTTTCTCTTTTCCATCGCCTTCATGGCGGTGGGTGGTCTGGTGGTTCTGTTAATCGTGTTGGCCGCCGGATGGGAGCCGGTGGGCTTCTGGCGGCTCTTCTTTGTGGGCATCGGCCAGGGGATCATGATGTGGGCCGGGGCACTGCCCTGTATCCTGCTGGTGGTGCTGCTGAACCGGAGCTACATCATCTCCGTGATCATCACCTTTTTCTATACCGCCGTCAACTACATCTTCGGCCTGAACGACCTCTTCATCACCCAGCCCTTCGGCCTGAACCTGGGGACGCTGCTCCCTGGGCCGCTGACCTTCCGGTGGTACTTCCAGTATCTCGACTTTTCTAATGCCGGTGCCGAGATGCTGGGGCTTTTGGAGCGGGTCAGCCCCTATTTCGTCACCACCGCCCAGGCGTTTCTGGTGACCGGGGCGGAGGCCGCGGTGTTTCTGGCCCTGATCGCGCTGGTCTACAAGCGCCAGGGCGTTTGAGGAGGTGTTGCATATGTGGAAGATGATTCAAACGGAGTGGTGGAAGCTGCGGCAGTGCCAGATCCTGCTGGTGGGCATTGTGGCTCTGGCCCTCTGTCCGGTGGTGCAGTACGGCAGCCAGCTGATCGTGAACCCGGAGATCCGGGACCCCAACTATGATATGCTCCACCTGTTCGCCAATGTGGTGTGGGGCAACACCCAGGTGTTTCTCCCCATCTCCCTGGTGATGATCGGCGGATGGCTGATCGACCGGGAGAGCACCCACGACACCATGAAGAACCTGCTCACCGTTCCGGTGTCCTACCCCAGGCTCCTGGGGGGCAAGCTGGCGGTCACCGGCCTGCTGTCCCTGCTGTTCGGCCTTTACAGCGTGGCCGTGACGGTGCTCACAGGGACGCTGGCGGGCCTCCCAGGGCTGACGCCTGGGGTGATCCTCCAGCAGGGGGGACAGGTGGTGGCCGCGGCGCTGACCACCTTCCTGGTGTGTATGCCCATGATCCTGATTTTTGGGCAGATGCGGGGCGCCTATCTGGGCGGCTCCATCTTGACCTTTTTCTTGGGCTACTGCATTTTGTTCTTCAAGAGCGGGTTTCTGCTCTCCGCCTACCCATTCTCCGCGGCGCTGGTGCTGGCCGGCTTTGATATGCAGGAATACAATGGGGCCACCCAGGCACCCAGCATTCCGCTGTCCCTTCTGGGCATGGGGGCTATCATCGCCTTGACTGCGGTGCTCCTGCTGATGTCCCGCCCCAGCAGCAAGGGAGCGCAGGTGAAACCGAAGAAGGCCAAGGGCCGGGGCCGTCGGCAGGCAAGGAGGACATAATGAAAGAAAAACGAGAAAGAAGATGGGCACCGCTGCTGCTGTGCGGTCTGCTCTGTACCCTTCTGCTGTCCGGCTGTTCCGGTATGCTACAGTCCCTGGCGGATGGAACGGATGCGGTTCTGGGTGGCCTGGCAGAAGGGACAGGCCAGGTCACCGGCGCCCTGGCGGATATGACAGACACAGCCCTCGACGCCGCGGCCGACGCGACGGATGACTCAGTGAAGGACGCCATTCTGGACGCCTACAGCTCGCTGATGGATACCGCCGGCTCCTGGGCGCTGACGCCGGACCGCTCCCTCCAGGGGGAGCGTGTCCGGGGCGAGGACGACTACACCGGCACCTATGCGGCTGACTACGAGGACTTCTCCGGTACGGAACTGCTCTTTGGCGGTACCACGCTGGACCGGGAGGCCGGGGATACGGTGGAGGTCACCTGCTCCCTTACCGTCGAAGAGGGGGAGGCCACCATCTTCCTGCGCTCCGGCTCTGAGGACCCGGTGCTCCTGCTGTCCAAGAGCGGGGATTACTCCGGCACCATCGAGGTGGGCGGCGGAAGCGTCTATCTCGGTGTCTGGGGCGAGGGCGTGACCGGGAGCGTGTCCATTCAAATCGAGTAAACTGTGAGGTGCGTCATGCGGATGCTGTAAGAATTGACGGTGCGAGCCGGACGATTTTCGCCTCCTAAATTGGGGCACCGCCGGATGCCGTGGCCCTCCCGTGCTATCAAAGTTTTGCAAAACTTTGGTGCATAGGAGGGAAACCATTTGAATTTTCGGAACAACGGGCAGGGTGAGTCCAACATCCTGCAAAATCAATTCACCCGGTATCTAAAGACGGCCATCCAGCGGAGAAAGATCGACCTCTTCCGTATCAGAAGCCGGGTCTGTGACCACGAGTGCTTTGATGACTCCTGGCAGGACATTCCCGGCCTGATCACGGTGGACGTCTACTTCAATTCTCCCACGCAGTTTGATACCATCGGGTTGGAGCAGATCCTCCGCCAGATCGAGAAACGGGACCGCTACATCTTCTACGCTCATGTCCTGGACGAGCGGACGTTCACCGAGTTGGCCGCTGAACTTGGCCTGACTTACAAGGGTGTGACCGCCGCTTATTACCGAGTGATCTATAAGATCAGAGAGATGCTACGAGGTGATGGGCTTGAACTTTAAGGAACTGCTGCTCCGGGCGCAGGCCGGGGATCAGCGAGCGCAGGAGAAACTTTTGTCACTCTACCAGCCCCTTCTGATGAAGGAGTCGGTGGTGAACGGGCTCTTTGACGAGGACGTGTATCAGGAACTGTGCGTTACGCTCCTGACCTGCATCCGGCGGTTTCAGATTTAGGCTTGCATCGGAGGACAACGGAACCGGTATTTGCCGTCTGTCCAAAGCGCAGGGAGAACCGCCCCGGAGAACGACATACAAAGAGAGTTGGCCCCGGTGGGAATGGCGGACGCCATTCCCACCGGGGCGCTCACCCTTGCGGGGAAATTTGGCCGGGAAACAACGCACAGAACCCCTCCACGGTTGGAATTCCCCATGATAAAGCGTTTACGCCGATTTGTGCAGTTCACTGAATTTCAGTTCCCAATGTGTCAGTTTGCAGATCTGCCGCGTCGATTCCCAATGAGGATCTCAGACGCTCATAGGGAATGCGGAAAAACTGCTGGCATTCGCTGAAATCGGAGACCTGGACGATGGTGTACCCATCCCCCCCTGCCCAATATCCCGCCACCGCGAAGGCCATATGCTCCATATCATCGTCCGGGAAGAGCACGCCCTTCAGGTTGTTGAGGATGACCTGGATGGCCCGATTGGAGGTGTCCCATACCTTCGTGTTGTCGCTGCCCCTGGGCGTTGCGATGTGGATCACCACCAGGGCCTTTTGAAAATGGGGAAGCGTCCCCTGCTCCGCCGCTTTTTGAAAGGCGGCGTGCAGCATATCTACCCAGTGTTCCTCCACCGCCGCCGTCAGTTCTTTTTGAGAAGGCAGGGGCTCCTGGAAACTGAGGATCACCGTCCGCCCCCACAATGCCCCGCCGCTCTTTTGGGCGGCGATCCTTTCGCCCTCCGGCCCCTGTGCCCCTTCAAAATCCTCCCGGTCCCGCAGCGCCGCCAGCACCTGGCTCCGCAACCGCAGCACCGTATCGTAGGCCTGCCGTAGTTCCCTCTGAGTCGGCTCCCGGCACTCTGGCAGACGCCGCTCAATGTCCCGCAGGGTCTTCCTTAGGTTGATATACATAGATGTTCAATCCCTCCAAGTCCAGGCAGTCCGGGTACAGGGCCAGAAGGCCCTCGTCCCCCTCATGGATGTAAATTTCATACCGCAGAGCCGGCGGTTGGGTGCCCGGAGCGTCCAGCATCCGCATCAGTGCCCGGACAGCAGAAAAGAAGTAGACGTACTTCAGCAGATCGGCGGCGTAGCAGACAAAGCCCCGGTAGTTTCCCCGCTCATAGTCCCCCTGGGCCGGGTCGTGCAGAGGAATACCGTCATCGCCGCACCGGGCCCGGATCTCCCCGGGGACAGCCAAGATGCGCTCCAGATCCCGGCGGAACCGGGATGGGGTGGTCAGATAGACCCGCCCATACAGTTTCCGCAGGCGGATAGGGGCCCGTGACCACCGCACCGGCCGTTCCCGCTGGGCGGGCAGGCGGTCGCAGAGCAGTTGTCGTCTCTGCCACATGGTGTAGCGGATGATCTGCTCCGCCACACTGTTTCGCAGCCCGTCCCGGCAGATCAAGAGCATCCCGGTGGCCTGCACCGCATAAGAGCCGTACCGGGGATGGAACAGGGAGCCCTCCGCCCGCCCCTGCCACTCTATGCGGCCGTCCCCAATGTCATAGACCGCCAGCCGCTCCTCCCCCGCCATCAGCATCCCGGCAAAGCGGGTGGTGGACAGGATGCCGAGGACGATCTTCCGCCAGCAGGCGGAGGGAATGAAATACAGCTGAACAAATTCCTGAAGTTCTCCGAAACAGGGAACGCCACTGCGCTCCATGAGAGCGGCCATGCGGGACACCTCCATGACCCGGCGGCGCTCCGCGGCTCCACCACCGGTGGAGATCAGGGGCGTTACTCCAGGAAACAGGGCGCGGCCTTTCGCCAAGATGGACACACAGCCGTCCCGCTGTTTGGAGACGTATTTGTTCTTCGTCAGCGGCCGAAAAGCATAGGAGAGGGCGGTGCGGTTCTTCGTCCCCACTGTATTCAGCAGTTCCAGGCAATCCGGGTAGGACAGCATCTGGAACCGGGCCAGGTGACGCAGTAAGTATAGTTGGTTTTCGTGCAGTTTGTTCTTCATCACATTCCTCCTTAAAACTGCCGGACGGATGCGGAAACGGCAGAATTGCCGCCCCGCTCCGCCCGGCGCAGAGCGATTTACTCGCCAGCCTCACGATCCCCGCAGAGCAGGGCAATCAGCGGCTCGGTATAGACACGGGCATACCGCTGTTTCTTGCCGATGTTGCCGCCGACAGACGCATAGGGCTCCCGTCCCTCGGCGATCAGCCAGGAGAGCTGCCGGCGGGAGACGCCCAGATATTTCGCCGCCACGTCCAGAGGGACATAGTCAGGGTAGTTCCGCCGCAACTGCTCCGCTGTCCGTTTGTCCAATCGCGTTTCCTCCTTTCCCCGCGCGCCACCGCTCAAAGGCGTCCCGGTTCTTCGGGTCCTCGTAAAATCGGAACACCGCCTCCAGAAATGTGGCGCACAGTATTTTTTGTTCCACCCGTGGGATCAGTTTCGGGATGATCTGGATTGCGGTATCAGTTTTATATCACCTCCTTACCTGTCAATCAAATGGTGACTTTTCGGATAAAAGAAAAGCATCCAGAGGATCGATGAGGCCAGTTTAGCATGAAAAATCAATATAGTCAACTATACGGTGATAAAATCAGAGAGTTGCATAATAAAACTTGATTTTGTTGACAAGATGTGCTTTAATAGGTTTAGGCATTCCAAAAGGAGGACCGGCGTATGGAGTTTTTCAAGAAGGAATATCCGGATACAGATGTGGCCGTGGATGTGACCTATGCCTCCTTCGGTGACCGCCTGCGGGCCATCCGGAAGGAGAAGGGGATGTCCCAGGACGAGTTTGCTCAGATGCTGGGGACATCCAAGCAGGTCCTCAGCCGCTACGAGATCGGGCAGCGCATCCCGAAGATCACCCAGGTGCAGGAATACGCAAAGAGGCTGAACGTGTCCGCCGACTACCTGATGGGGGATTCCGCGGAGGAGGCGGCCTTCAATTCCCTGTGCCCCAAGGATCATCCGCCCTTTTATAAAATTCTCCTGGATGTGATGGAGCAGATGGGGCTGGACATTCCGGGGATGACGCAGATCAGCGGACTGACAGACCGGCAGGTGCGGACGATCATCATCCGCCAGATGAAGGACGCGCCCCTCCCCATTGCCATGCAGTTGTCGGATGCGCTGGGGGTGCCGCTGGAGGTGTGGACCGGTGACCGGCGCTATCAGCCCACGGACATCACAGCGGAGGCTCGGCAGGTGGCACGGGCCTATGACAAGGCGGGCCAGAAAGAGAAAGCGATGGTGCGGATGGCTCTGGATCTGCCATCCATGACAGGGGGCGGGACAACATGAACGCCGTTGTCTACGCCAGATACTCCAGCCACAAGCAGGGGGAACAGTCGATTGAAGGACAGTTGGCCTCCGCCTACAAATACGCTGGGGAACACGGCTACACCATCATCCATGAGTACATCGACCGGGCACAGACAGGCAGAAATGATGACCGGGAACAGTTCCAGCAGATGCTGAAGGACACAGCAAAACACCAGTTTGAGGCGATTATTATCTGGAAGATCGACCGCTTTGGGCGCAACCGGGAAGAAATCGCCTTCAACAAATATCGATGCAAAAAGAACGGCGTCAAGGTACTCTATACGGCGGAGAGCATCCCGGATACCCCGGAGGGCATCATTTTGGAGGCGGTTCTGGAGGGGATGGCGGAATACTATTCCGTTCAACTGGCCACCAATGTCAAGAGGGGCATGGACAATGTGGCCCGCAAGGGGCAGAGTGTGGGCGGTACGCTCCCGCTGGGGTATCGGACGGGACCGGACAAGCATCTGGAGCCTGATCCTAAGACCGCGCCGCTGGTTAGGCGCATCTTTGAGATGTACGCCGCTGGGAACACCCAGAAGGAGATTATCGAACATCTCAACGCGGAGGGCTTGCGGACAAGGAAAGGGAAGCCGCTGACCATCAACAGTATCCGCTCTGTGCTGAAAAATAAAAAGTATATCGGCGTCTACCATTACGACGGCAAGGAGTACCCGGAGGCGCAGATCCCGGCCTTGATTGATGCAGAAACCTTTGCAAAAGTCCAGCGGCTTTTGATCCAGAACAAGCGGGCGCCGGCCCGGAAGTGGACAAAGGCGGAGTATTTGCTGACAGGCAAACTGTTCTGCGGTCTGTGCGGCCATACCATGGTAGGCGAATGTGGGACAGGAAAGAGCGGGACAAAATATTTCTATTACAACTGCCTGGAGAAGAAAAAGAACCGCACCTGCAAAAAGAAGGCGGTTCAAAAGCAGTGGATCGAACAACTGGTACTGGAAAAGGCCAAGGCCATCGTAATGAGCGACGAGATGATCGACTTCATTGCGGAGAGGACTTATCAGTACTATGTCGAGCAGAATACCGAAACCTCCTACACAGATGCGCTCCATGAGGAACTGAAACAGGTGGAGACAGCCATCGCCAACCTGGTGCGTGCGCTGGAGGCAGGGATCTTAAGTTCGGCCACCAAAACCCGCATGGACGAACTGGAACAACAGAAGGCGGCGTTGGAAACTGCCTTGGCGGATGCGGAGTTGATCAGCGGCCTTCGGCTGACCCGGGAGCATATCAAATTCTTCCTGCTGCAATTCCGCTCCCTGGATTTTGACGAGCCGGAGAGTCAGCGGCGGATTATTGACATCTTTGTGAATGCGGTGTTTGTCTATGATGACCGGGTAACGATCACCTTCAATTACTCCGGGGACAACCGCACGATCACATTGGCGGAGATAGACGGAGCGGCCGAAGGTGTTCGAGCGCCAAGCGCATCGGGTCACCAAATCCGCAATTCTTTGATTACAAGGGATTGCGGATTTTTTATTACTCTCCCAACCGTTTCGCGGGTTCCATGTTTAGTTGTTCGCTTCCTTATATTGGATTGAAATTCCGAAGAAAAGGGTCAAATTTACACACGAATTACGCACGGGAAAACGCAGGTCGAAGCCCTATTCTTGTTCCGCGCACTCTGCCGACTTTATTTATATTCATGTCTACCAAATGTCTACCAATTTAATCCCGCAACCCATTGGTGCGCAGCGGTTTCCCGCTGCGCGCCCTTTCTTTTGCCGCCTCGTGTCTACCAAATGTCTACCATGGGAACTTTTGAGCTGTAAACCAGATCAAAACGCCAAAACATCTCTAGATTTCCTTACTTCTAGTCTGATGTAAGGGTCGTCATACGGCTCTGATTTCCCTATTTTACCGGATATTGGGACTATATGGCAACTCCGGCCTCAAATTTTAGAAGGAGGAAAATCCAAGATGAGAAACCTCAAACGGGCTCTCAGCCTGGTGCTGGCCGCCGCCATGCTCATCGGCATGATGGTTGTCAGCGCTTCCGCTGTGAGCTACAACGATTTCTCCGACCGCGGAGAGATCGTGAACAAGGATGCGGTTTCCATGCTCACCACGCTGGAGATCATCGAGGGCAAGCCCGATGGTTCCTATGCGCCCGGCGAGAATGTAGACCGCGCTCAGATGGCGAAGATGATCTCCGTCATGCTGAGCAACAACCAGAACTGTGACGATCTGTACATGAACGTCAACAGCGGCCTGACTGACATCAGCGCCAACTGGGCCAAGGGCTACATCAACTACTGCTACACCCTTGGCGTCATTGCCGGCCGCGGCAATGGCACCTTCGACCCCTCCGCCAACGTGACCGCCGTGGAGGCCGCCAAGATGCTGCTGACCGCGCTGGGCTACGAGGCTGAGATCGAGGGCCTGGTGGGCGATGACTGGGCGCTGAACACCGCCGCCCTGGCCCACGAGCTGGGCATCTTCCGCAACTTCGACAAGGACGTGAGCGCTCCTCTGAACCGCGACGACGCGGCTCTGCTGATCTACAACGCCATGGACGTGGAGATGATCGAGCAGTATCAGAACGGCTATGCGCTGTCCTATGCCGACCACCGCACCATCCTGAGCTACGTGTTCGGCGTGATCCGCGTCGAGGGCGTGGTTGTGGCCAACGAGTGGGCTCAGCTGCAGCAGACCGACTCTGACGAGGCTCTGCGCGAGGGCCGCACCACCCTGGCCAACGTGGTTTGGTATGACTCCACCACCTCCAACACCCGCGTGGAGGAGGGCGTGAAGGAGACCGAGCCCGTGACCTTCAATGTGACCACCCCTGTTGAGTACATGGGCAAGGCTGTCACCATGTACGTGGAGAAGACCACCATCCTGGCCAACTCCAAGGTGCTGGGCGTGGCCACTGACGACGAGGCCAACGTCATCAACTTCACCGCCGCCACCGAGGACACCGTGAAGGACTACCTGAAGGGCACCGGCGTGGCCGTGAACGACGACGAGACCGAGTACTACGTCAACTACGGCTACTTCAAGAACGAGGAAGACGCCATTGACTGGATCAACGAGTACTACTACACCGAGGCCCAGGGCAATGACTTCAACCTGAACGGCATTGAGGTGCAGGTCATCGACAACGACGATGACGGCATCGCCGAGTACGTGCTGTACCTGCAGGAGACCTTGTCCGAGGTCGCCCGCTACAATGCCACCAAGGAGACCGTCTCCTTCTACACCCCCGAGCGTGACGAGAACACCCAGCTGGCCGCTGACGGTGCCCACAACACCGTGACCATCGACCTGGCCGACATGGTCAGCGCCGAGGACGTGTCCCTGGAGGGTGTGACCCCCATCGACGCTCTGGAGCTGGAGGCCGAGGATCTGATCCTCTACGTCCAGTACGGCGGCCGGACTTACATCTCCCTGCCCGAGATCGTGACCGGCACCATGACCCGCGTGGATCGCGATAAGGACAACGAGCTGTACATCACCGTCAACGACGAGGAGTACCGCCAGTCCTTCATCCTGGATGCCGCCTCTCTGGTGGACGTGGACGTCACCCGCTTTGACATCGACGACGCCAAGGAGATGCCCGGCTTCGACACCGCTTACGACTTTATCCTGGACTCCCACGGCTACGTGGTCGCTCTGCGTCCCGCCGAGGAGATCGTGACCAACTACGCTCTGGTGCTGGATTCCGCCTGGACTCAGAACGCTCTGACCCGCGGCGGCGAGGTGAAGATCCTCATGGCCGACGGCACCGAGAACACCTATGACATCAACTGGAAGGAGTCCGCCAAGGCCTTCGAGGATATCGACAAAATCGATGTCAAGACCTTTGCCGACAGCGCCAGCAACGACACCAAGCTGGAGTACTACCTGGGCTCCCGCGACGTGGTGCAGGATGAGGACGGCAACGTCGTGACCGACGCTTACAAGACCGGCCGCGCCGCTGGCTCCATCATCACCTACAGCCTGAACGAGGCCGGCGACGAGCTGACCATCGAGTCCGTGCTGCAGGGCAACACCTTCGCCAACGATGACGCCGCCGAGAAGGCCTCCCTGGAGATCGACGACGACACCAACGTGAAGACCACCGCCGGCGTCGCCGACAACGGCACCGTGATCTTCATGGACGGCAACCCCATCAACAACGACAACCTCCAGTACACCACCACCAGCGGCTATGACAACGGCTACGGCCGCATCACCGTGGCTGCCTCCGATCTGGATGACGGCGAGGGCCTGCCCAGCCGCCAGGGCACCAAGACCTACGCGGTGGATCTGGACACCGTTGCCTTCTACTACTACCTGGACGACAAGAACACTTCCTCCACCACCGATGACGAGTATGTCTACGGCGTGGCCACCGGCTGGGACAAGATGAGCGACGTTGACCGCAACACCGACGTCCAGGTCTACCCCGTGCTGGAGAAGAAGACCGACGGCACCTATGTGGCCTCCGACCTGGCCGGCGTGATCCTGTTCGAGGCTGAGCCCGACACCGTGGCCGCCGACTACATGCTGGTTCTGTCCGCCAACGCCATCGGCAAGGACACCCTGGAGCTGAACGTTGTCTTTGAGGACGGCACCGCCGAGACCATCAAGGTCGACGACGAGGGTGACTACTTCGACAAGGACAACGACTACCACTACATGAAGGCTTGGAGCTACTCCGAGAACGCCGACGGCACCTATGACATCGGCACCATGTGGAACACCTTCGGCGTGGCCGACCTGCTGATCAACCGCACCATCGCCCTGAACGACGGCACCGGCGTGGAAGACTACCTGTCCCTGCCCACCACCGCCAACGTGTGGGACGTGACCGAGGTTGAGAAGGGCGGCGACGACGTGTCCACCGGCACCTTCCACCAGAACGTGTACGTGAACACCGTGGCCATCGTGTCCGAGGGTCAGGTGCGCACCGCCTGGATCTGGGATCTGGACGAGGACGACACCACCGGCCTGGGCTACAACTTCAACTGGGATCTGACCAACTACGTGGACATCTGGGCCGGTACCGGCATGTGGGCTGAGATGGAGATCTACGAGGCCTACCGCGACGGCAAGAACATCCTGTGGCACGGCGACATGACCCTGAACAGCGACCTGGTGATCCCCGAGGGCATCATCTTCCAGGTTGACGGCGATGTCGTCGAGAACAACCACAGCATCACCGGCGCCGGCACCTTCCGCGTCACCGGTGACTACACTGTGGACAACACCACCGGCGATAACAACAGCACCATCACCGTTCCCACTCAGGTGGGCGGCAACCTGTACCTGACCGAGGATACCACCACCAAGGCCCGTATCGGCGTGTATGGCAGCATCCTGGATGCCGACAAGTCCGGCGATCACGGCTATGTCAATGACCTGACCGTGAACAGCAGCGTGTACGTGCGCGGCGACGTGAACGTGGACACCCTCACTGTCAACGGTCACCTGGAGGCCACCAACTACCACATCCAGCGCGGCGCGGCCGTGTACAGCGACAACACCCTGGTTGCCTCCGGCGATCTGCTGATCTGCTCCGGCGGCCTGACCATCGGCAACACCTCTGACGCCGGTGTGGTCACCGTCTACGGCGACTTCACCGTCTACGGCGGCGTTGATGTGGTCAACGGCACTCTGAACCTGGCCAATGCCACTGATGTGAGCACCACCGGCGACATCACCGTCGGTTCTGCTTCCACCAAGGGCTACATCAAGCAGACCAACGGCATCATCCGCAACATGGACGTCAACGGCTACAATGTGGTGATCAACAACGGCGAGGTCTCCCTGCCCGGCACCATCATTGATGCCAACAGCGTCACCGTGAACAAGAACGGCGTCCTGACCGTCACCGTGAAGCCCGACGGCTACAACGAGTCCTCCGAGGGCACCCTGAACGCCAACGGCACCGGCAGCACCGAGGAGCCCGTGGTCTCCGACCTGAAGCTGGAGAGCGTTACTGTCAAAGAAGTGAAGGTCACTCTGAACCAGTCCACCAAGACCGGCACCGTGACCCTGAGCGCCACCGAGGCCGGTGACGCCCCCATCGCTGTGAAGGATGTTGTTGCTAAGGCCAACGATGAGAAGGCCGAGGTTGAGATCACTGCCAACGGCACCAACAGCTTCAACATCCGTCTGGTGAAGGAGGGCTCCGTCACCGTCACCTACACCATCGCTGTGACTGTCCTCGAGAAGAGCGACAACACCGATGTGAGCAGCATTACCGTCAAGGGTGTGGCTGCTAAGGCGGATGCCAAAGATGCTACCAAGTATACTGTGGAGCTGACCTATGAGCAGGCCATCAACACCACCGAGAAGAAGGTTGAGGTTACGCCCGCTGATAAGAACGCTGATGTCGTTGCCATCGGTCACGACACCGGTAAGTATTTCGGCCTTGGTGGGAATGAGTGGGAAAGCACTGCGGCTCTGAAGGATGTTGTGGACGGCGGAAGCAGCACCATCAAGTTCAAGATTGAAGCTGAGAATGGGACTGAGTCTGACTATTACTATCTGACTGTCGTTGTGTCTAAGCAGCCCGCTCAGAAGGCTAACGTGACCCTGTACAGCGATAACAAGAGCGGTGCTGTTGGTGAGCTGACTGGCTCCGACGATGCTTACACGCTCCTTGTTGACAAGGATGTCGACGTTGTGACTGGTACCCACCTCGCGAACCGCGTCAGCGGCAAGGGTACTACCTCCAGCGACATTGCCAATGTGATCTCTACCGCCACCCCCAAGGACGGTGTGTTCACCCTCACCTTCAAGGGCATTCAGGAGGGCAAGGATCAGGTCATCACCGTGACTGTCAAGTCCGCCAACGGCGAGGAGCGCGTTGACCGTGACAAGGCTCTGATCGCGGACGGTCTGGACAGCCTGAAGGCTTACGAGGTCACTAATCAGAAGGTCACTGAGAAAGCCATCAAGGACGAGATCGAGAAGCAGATCAAGGCCATGGCGAAGTGGGGCAGCGACGTGAAGGTTTCCTTCAGCAACGAGCCCGATTGGGACGCTACCACCGGAACCGGCGCGTTCAGCTACACCGTGGATGTCACTGTCACCCTGACCTCCGACAAGGGCGATGTTGACGGCAGCGCTACCGTGACCGACACCGTCACCCTGCGCGTGAGCTACGACAACACCACCCGCTAATCGCAACCATTAGACACTGGCACTTGCCCCCCGGGCCATCTGGCCCGGGGGGCTTTTTTACAGGAAGGCCGCGAAGTGGTAGGTCTTCCCGCTCTGGTTGGGGTCGCCGGAACCGGCCTCGATGCGGAAGCCGTTGTTGATGACGGTGACCCGGTTGACGGTCTTGCCGTTGTCCAGGACGGCAAAGACGCTGCTCCCCGTGGACAGCAGGAGCACTTTGGGGGTGCCCGACGTGGCCACCGTCCGCAGGGATGTGCTCCCGTTGCCGTTGTAGCTTCCCTCCCGGATGCGGCACTTCCCGTCCAGCGCGGTCTGGAGTCCCGCCAGCGCGGTGTCGATCTTCTGGAAGTCCGTGTTGAAGTCGGTTCTGAGGAAATCGTCCTCGGGCACCCACTGGTGCAGCTGGTAATTTTCTGTATACGTTGCCATAAACATCCCTCCCGGCGTGACAGCCGGGAGGGATGTTTGAGGTATGACGGAACACGGGGGTGACACGCGCGCCGAGTCGTCGCGCGCCACAGAGCGGTGATGCCGGTGCCTCCATGGGGCGGGCGACCACAGGTCGCCCCTACGGATTCGGGCGGATACTATCCGCCCCTACAGAGTGCGCCGGGGCCGCCGCGTGCCGCGAACCGAGGGGGCGTTACAAAGTAAGCCCCCTCGGTTGGTAAGCTACCTGTAGGACAGCTTGGGGGAAAATCCAAAAAGGGGGCCGGAGCCCCCTTTTTGGTCGTTTTAAGGATAGGGTGCAGGGGAAGGGAAATCGAAATCCCTTCCCCTGCTGGTTTTCCCCCCGCTTTTGCCATCAAAAGCGGGGCGCCCGCCGCGCAGGCGCGCCGCCGGGAGGCCGGTGCCTCCATGGGGCGGTGGTAACGGGGATGGGCTTTCTGTTACTTGCCCTCCCGCTCCAGCAGCTCCTGCTGGATGTCCCACAGCTTCTGGGACAGATCCACATAGTAGTTGTGGGGGTTCTCAAAGCGCTTGACCTCGTCCCACAGCAGGTCGATCTGCCCGGCGCAGTAGGCCCGCATCTCGGCGATGGGGGGCGAGTCGTACACCCGCTTACCGGCCCGGAATACGGGCACCAGCAGCTCTTTGGCGGTGAAATTGGTGAACACGCTGCGCTTCCAGGTGGCGTCGGGGTCGAAGAGCTCCAGGGGCTTCCCCTCCTCCACCGTCTCGTCGTGGAGGGTGATCAGATCGGCAAAGGCCTTGCCGCTCTCGTTGTCGAAGAGGCGGTACACCTTCTTGAAGTGAGGGGTGGTGATCTTGGCCGGGTTGGCGCTGATCTTGATCTTGGGGATGATGTTGCCCGCCTTGTCCTCCACGGCGGCCAGCTTGTACACGCCGCCGAACACCGGCTCGCTCTTGGAGGTGATCAGCCGCTCCCCCACGCCGAAGGAGTCGATCTTGGCCCCCTGGAGCAGCAGATCCCGGATGATATACTCGTCCAGGGAGTTGGAGGCCACGATCTTGCACTCGGTGAGCCCCGCCGCGTCCAGCATCTTCCGGGCCTTGCGGGACAGGTAGGTCAGATCGCCGCTGTCCAGCCGGATGGCGCAATGGGTGATGCCCTGGGGCAGCAGCACCTCCTGGAACGCCTTGATGGCGTTGGGCACGCCGGACTTGAGCACGTTGTAGGTGTCCACCAGCAGGGTGGCGGAGTGGGGGTAGAGCTGGCAGTAGGTCTTGAAGGCGGTATACTCGTCGGGGAACATCTGCACCCAGGAGTGGGCCATGGTGCCCCCGGCGGGGGAGCCGTAGATCTCGTCGGCCAGGGTGCAGGCGGTGCCGGCGCAGCCGGCGATGTAGGACGCCCGGGCCCCCAGGATGGCCGCGTCGGGGCCCTGGGCCCGGCGGGAGCCGAACTCGCTCACCGGCCGGCCGTCGGCGGCCCGGACGATGCGGTTGGTCTTGGTGGCGATGAGGGACTGGTGGTTCAGGGTGAGCAGCAGGAAGGTCTCGATAAACTGGGCCTCGATGGCCGGCGCCCGGACGGTGAGGATGGGCTCCCGGGGGAAGATGGGGGTGCCCTCCGGCACGGCCCAGATGTCGCCGGTGAAGCGGAAGTCCCGCAGATAGTTCAGAAATTCCTCGCAGAAGCAGCCCTTGCCCCGCAGATAGGTGATGTCCTCCTCGGTAAAGCGGAGGTTTTCGATATAGTCGATGACCTGCTCCAGCCCCGCGGCAATGGCGAAGCCGCCCCCGTCGGGCACGTTGCGGAAGAACACGTCGAAGTAGCAGATCTGATCGGCGTATCCCTCGGTCTGGAAGTAGCCGTTGCCCATGGTGAGCTCGTAGAAGTCGCAGAGCAGGGTATAGTTCATGTGTTCCTTCATCTGTTTCACAACCTTTATCGGTTCAGTACCGTGATCTGGAGGGCCTCCATCACGTCCAGGCCCTTGGCGTGGAGAGCCGGATCGGGCCCGGCGGTGCAGGATGCGTCCACGATAATCTCCGCCTCCGGCAGGGCGGCCTTGACCATGACGGCGTTGGAGAGCACACACAGGTAGGACACCAGCCCCGCCAGCTCCACCTGGTCATACCCCCGGCCCCGGAGCCACTCGGCTAGCTCCAGGGAGGGGAAGGCGGGCTTCTCCAGCACCTTGTCCCGGCCCCTGTCCAGGGCCTGCCCGGTCTCGCCGTAGAGCTGCCAGCCGTCGGAGCCGCGGAGGCAGTGGGGCACCGGCAGCTTCCGGCCCTCCTGGGTGTCCAGGTAGTCGGGGCCGTGGGTGTCCATGGTGAAGGCCACGTCGTCCCCCGCGGCCCGGTATTGGGCGATTTTGGCCGAAATGGGCCCGTCCAGCTTCTCCGCGCCGGCAAAGCCCAGGGCCCCGTCCACAAAGTCCTTCTGGTAGTCCACCACCAGCAGCAGTCTCTTCATCCGTACCGCCTCCAAGCTGTCAAGACACCTGACTATTTTATACCAAGAGCCCCGGAAAAGCAAGGACTTTTCCGGGGCTGTGCGGTCAATCCGCCATGGGGGTGGGGCCCATGGCCTCGTGGAGCTCCTTGGTGATGGCGCCCTGGAAGAAGCACACGGCGAAGCGGTGCATCCGCTCCAGCTTCTCAGGCACCGCCTCCGCGGTCATCTTTCCGGCGGTGGAGAAGTCCGCGTCCAGGACGAACTTGACCTCCTTGTCGGTCTTGCCGCCGCCGACAAGGCCGGGGCCGGTGCGCAGCTTCATCCGGTAGCCGCCCACCAGGGGGGTGTCCACCTCCAGGGAGCACTTGGCGATCTCGCTCTCCTCCACGTCGGGCTCCCCCAGTATGCCGATATACTGGCTCTGGATCAGATCGTCCCACAGCTGGCCCTCCAGGCCCAGCCGCTGGCGGGAGACGGCGTTGACATACCGCAGGCCGATGCGCTCAAAGTAGGCGGGCTGGTAGATCTGGATGAACTGGGCCAGGGGCTGATCCAGCCGGGTGGCAAAGTCCTCCCACCGCTGGTAGCCCACAGTGGACAGGGCGATGAAATTCTGGGTCAGGTTGAGCTTCCACCGGCCGTCCTGGGAGACAAAGTTGTAGTTGGTGATGGGCTTCTGGGCCTCCAAAGAGGCGGTATTGCCTTTGCGCACCACCTTGGGGGGCAGCTGCTCCTGCCGGGCGGCGTACTGGGGAAAGTCCCGGCGCACGGCCTCCTGGAAGGCGGCGGGCTCCTGGGCCCCGATAGCCAGGATGGTGGGGAAGCGCAGCTGGCAGATGACCTCCACCAGCGGGGGGCGGGCGTACTGATAGCGCTCGTATTGGGCAAACAGCATGATTGGGCTGCTCCTTTCTTAAGTTCGTGTTCCTATTGTATCCCGGAATGGGCCGTCTGTCAAACCAAACGGCACATCGAAACCATTTTTGAAACAGATTCCAGCCGCCCAACCCGGCCTTGTAAAGATCGCCGGGACGTGGTATCATGCCCTCAGAATCAAGAAGGAGGCGCTCAAAATGGAGCTGGAGCTGAGACGGGGCGGCCGCACCGCCCGGATTGACACGAAGGGGGCTGAGCTGGTATCCTACCGGGACGAGGACGGCCTGGAGTACATCTGGGGCGGCGACCCGGCCTACTGGGCGGGCCGGAACCCCCTGCTGTTCCCCGTGGTGGGGAACCTGCGGGACGGAAAGGTGACCATCGGGGGAAAGGAGTACGCCATGGAGCGCCACGGCTTTGCCCGGCGGCAGGAATTTGCCGTGGCGGAACAGGGGGAGGACTGGGCCCGGCTGGAGCTGACGGACAGCCCGGACACCCTGGCCATGTATCCCTTCCCCTTCCGCCTGGCGGTGGAGCAGCGGCTCACCGACGGCGGCTTTGCCACGGCGGTCACCGTGACCAATACCGGGACGGCGCCCATGCCCTTCTGCCTGGGCGCCCACACCGGCTTCCGTTGCCCCCTGGCGGAGGGGGAGCGGTTTGAGGACTACGAGCTGGTGTTCCCGGAGAGGGAGACCTGCCCCACCCTGCTGCTGCGGGACGGCCTGCTGGATCGGCCGGCGGCCATGCCCTGCCTGGAGGATACGGATACCTTCCCTCTGGACTACCGCTGGTTTGACCAGCTGGATACCGTGATCCTGGAGGGGCTGAAATCCCGCAGCGTCACCCTGCGCGGCAGAAAGAGCGGCAAGGGGGTGCGGGTATCCTTTGCGGGCTTCCCCATGCTGGCCTTCTGGACTATGCCCGGGAAGAAAGCCCCCTACCTGTGCATCGAGCCGTGGCACGGCTGTGCCGCCTCCTGGAGCGAGGGGACGGAGTTCGCCGGCAAGCCCCACTGCATCACCCTCTCCCCCGGTCAGGCGCACACCCTGGCCTATCAGGCCGACACGCTGTAACAGGAGCTTCTGCTGAAAGCCGGCGGCCACACAATATACAACCGTCGGGATTTCCCGGGGCAGCATGCCGCTTCTTACCATGTGTTTTGAGGTCATGTCTACCAGATGTCTACCAATTCAACCCCGCAACCCATTGGCGCGCAGCGGTTTCCCGCTGCGCGCCCTTTCTTTTGCCGTCTCGTGTCTACCAAATGTCTACCATCGGAACTTTTCGGCCAAAGACCGGGTCGAAAATACCCGCATACCACCGGATTTCCTCACTTCTAATCCCATGCAAGGGTCGTCATACGGCTCTGATTTCCCTATTTTACCGGATATTGGGACTATATGGCAACTCCGGCCTCAAATTTTAGAAGGAGGAAAATCCAAGATGAGAAACCTCAAACGGGCTCTCAGCCTGGTGCTGGCCGTCGTTATGGTCATTGGCCTGATGGTCGTCGGCGCCGGCGCTGTGAGCTACAACGATTTCTCCGACCGGGAAGAGATCGTGAACAAGGATGCGGTTTCCATGCTCACCACGCTGGGCATTATTGAGGGCCAGCCCGACGGCTCTTATAACCCCGCTGGTAACGTGGACCGCGCGCAGATGGCGAAGATGATTTCTGTCGCCCTGACCAACAACGAGGACTGCGACACTCTGTATCAGAATGTCAACAGCGGCCTCACCGACATTTCCGCCAACTGGGCCCGCGGCTACATCAACTACTGCTATGTGCGCGGCATCATTGCCGGCCGCGGCAACAACACCTTCGACCCCGGCGCCAACGTGACCGGCGTTGAGGCCGCCAAGATGCTGCTGGCCGCCCTGGGCTACAACGCTGAGATCGAGGGCCTGGTGGGCCCCGACTGGGCGCTGAACACCGCCGCCCTGGCGCAGCAGCTGGGCATCTTCCGCAACTTCACCAAGGACGTGAGCGAGCCCCTGAACCGTGACGACGCCGCTCTGCTCATCTACAACGCCCTGGACGTGGAGATGATCCAGCAGTACTCCAACGGCTACGCCCTGGTGTACTCCGACCACCGCACCATCCTGAGCTCCGTGTTCGGTGTGGTTCGCGTGGAGGGCGTTGTCACCGCCAACGAGTGGGCCCGCCTGGAGGAGACCGACTCCGACGCCGCTCTGCGCACCGGCAAGACCACCCTGGACGAGGTCGTGGTGTACGACTCCACCACCTCCAACACCACCGTGCCCGAGGGCGTGAAGGAAGACAAGCCTGTCACCTTCAATGTCTCCACTCCCGTGGAGTACATGGGCAAGGCTGTCACCATGTACGTGGAGAAGACCACCATTCTGGCCAACTCCAACGTCATCGGTGTGGCCACCAACGACGAGGCCAATGTGATCCATGCCACCACCGCCACCGAGGAGAACCTGGACGACCTGCTGGACGGCACCGGCATTGAGACCGACAAGAACACCCAGTACTATGTCAACTACGGCTGGTGCGAGGACGGCGCCACTGAGGCCGTTACCCTCATCAACAAGTACGCTAATGAGGATCTGGGGGAGACCAACACCTACTACAACGTGAACGGCGTGGATGTGGAGGTCATTGACAACAATGACGACGGCACCGCCGAGTACGTGCTGTATGTTCAGGACACCCTGTCCGAGGTCACCCGCTACAGCGAGCGCAACGAGACTGTCTCCTTCTATATCCCCGAGCTGGAGAACGACGGCACGCCCAGCCAGGACGTGGACACCCTGACCCGCGACTTTGAGGACGTGGTGTTCAACGACGAGGTCGCCACCGACGACCTGATCCTGTACGTGGAGTACGGCGGCCGCACCTACATCCAGCTGGCCCCCATCGTTACCGAGGCTATGTACCGCGTGGACCGTGACCGGAACAACGAGCAGTACATCACCCTGGACAACGAGCAGGAGTACCGCCAGGCCTATCTGCCCGACGCCGCCTCTATGGCCGATGTGGAGCTGACCCACTTCAATATTGATGAGGCCCGTACTGAGCTGGGCTTTGACACCACCTACGACTTCATTCTGGATGCCAGCGAGCAGTACGTGATCGCCACCCGTCCCGCCGAGGAGACTGTGACCAACTACGCCCTGGTGCTGGAGTCCGCCTGGACCCAGAACGCCCTGGATCGCGATGGTCAGGTGAAGATCCTCATGGCCGACGGCACTGAGGGCACCTACTACATCGATTGGGATGAGTCCGCCAAGGCTTTTGCCCGCGTAAGCTCCATCAATGGCGATGATACTTACACCCCCGCTGGCAGTCCTGCGCAGGATATCGAAGATCTGCCCAACGACACCAAGCTGGAGCTCTATCTGGGCAGCCGCGACGTGCATAATGTCACCGGCCAGTATGGTGTGAACTCCGCCGAGGGCTCCGTCATCACCTACACGCTGGACGACGACGACGTGCTGACCATCGAGAGCGTCATGCAGGGCAACAGCTTCACCGCCGATTCCGATGAGGCCAGCACTCCTCTGCAGATCCACAACGCGAACACGACCCGTACCACCGCCGGTGTGGGCGACAACGGCGTGATCCTGTACCTGGGCGCTGATCCCGACGACGACAACCTGCAGTATAATGTGGGCAATGTCGCTGAGACTGCCGCCAGCGGCTACGAGAACGGCAACGGCACCATTACCGTTCACGGCGTGAACAACGGCGCTGTCAACGATCCTGATGGCGGCAGCGGCATCTCCGACGATCTCTCCGACGTCAGCCGCAACTACGCCGTGGATCTGAACACCGTGGCCTTCTATTACTGGATTGACGACGAGGGCGATGTGCGGTACGGCGTGGCTACCGGCTGGGACGACATGAGCGACGTGGCCGCCGGCACCGACGCGCAGGTCTACCCTGTGCTGGAGCGCACCACTAACCGCACCTATCAGGCCTCTGATCTGGCCGGTCTGATCCTCTTCGAGGCCGCTAACGAGACTGATTCCTCCGACTACATGCTGGTTCTGGACGCCAACGCCAACCGCCGCGGCGACATCTGGACCCTGACTGTGGTCTTTGAGGACGGTACTGTTGCCGCCATCGAGGTAGAGGAAGACAACCTGGGCGACTTCGAGGTCGACAACAACAATTCCTATGGCCGTGCCTGGAGCTACAGCGAGAACGCCGACGGCACCTATGACGTGGGCAGCATGTATCGCGGCGTGGACACCGATGTCAGCATTGACGGCGACGATGCCAGCACCGGCAGAGGCGTTGCCCACCGTCTGGAGAACGGCACCATTGCTTTCACCGATGAGGTGAACAGCAGGCAGATTTACGCCGCCATTCTGGGCGCCGCGCAGGTCTGGGACGTCAACGATGTGGAGAACGCCGGCGATGAGGCCACCGCTTCCGCCTTCTCTACCCGCACTGACGTGAACGCCGTCGTGATCTTCAACGACAGCGGCTCCATCCGCACCGCGTGGATCTGGGATCGTGAGACTCCCACCACCCCCGATGTGGACTTCGACACTGACACCGAGCTGGTGGATGTGGTCGTGGACGACAACGCCAGCGGCCGCCGCCTGATCACCATCGAGTACACCGGTGAGGAGCCCAGCACCTCCGACCTGCGCACCCTGATCACCGACGAGCTGCTCGGCTACTACAACAAGAACGTCAACGGGGAGTCTGTCGATGTGGAGATCACCCGCTTCGACGCCGACGAGCAGAGCGTGACCGCCCGCGTCACCAAGACCAACGGCGGCATTAACACCGAGAAGTGGTATTACGAGTTCGTCAATGATGTTGCCAGCTCTGCTGTTGGCTCTGATAATAAGATCGTTGGGTACAGTGATACTGCGGCTACCTGGACTGTGAACGGCAATACCCTGACCGCTGACTTTGGTAGCAAGGAGTATAGCGATGCGGATCACAGCTTCATCACCAACGATGTGTCCCGCTTCCTGGGCGCTCTGTATCACCAGGGCCACGCCTCTCAGATTAAGTTTGACGGCGTGACCTATGTGTGGGATGACGATGCCAAGAACGCCAGCGATAAGCCTGTGAAGGGCAGCGCCTGGTATGACGCTTCCGACAACGCCTACAACGGTGATTCCGGTTCCCAGAACACTCTGGTCAGCGCCATCTTTGGACAGATTGGTGGCTGGACATTCCCTGAGAACGGCGAGATCGTTCTCTATGTGGACGGCGTTGAGATGGTTATCAACCTCATCGCTACCGCCGAGTAATTCCCTGAAGCCTTGACTTATGGAGCCCCCGGGCCGATGGCCCGGGGGCTCCTTTTATACCAGTGCCAGATAATAGTAGGTTTCGCCGGAGCTGTTGGTGCTGGTGCCCAGGCTGTCCCGCACCTGGAAGCCGCTGGCCGTAAGACTGAGCAGATAGTTGCTTGTCATACCCGGCACAGCGAGGAACTCCCCCACAAAGACCGCCCTGGGCGCACACCCCAGGTCGATGGTTCTGGTGTTGGCCCCGTTGCCCGTGTAGCTACCGGTGAGGGTCTCGCACTTGGCCTCATCCAGCGCCCCGCACGCCTGGGTCAGCTCCGTCTTGTCCGCCTTCAGGGCCAGCGCCGTGTTGGCCGCCGTCTCCACCCCCTTGACGGCGGCGTCGATTTTCTGGAAATCGGTGTTGAAGTCGGTGCGCAGGAAGCTGTCGCTGGCCTCCCACTGGTGCAGCTGATAATTGGTTGTATAGCTTGCCATAAAAAATCCCTCCCGGTTGTCAAAGCCGGGAGGGATCTTCGGTACAGGGGAATACGGGCAGGACGGGCCGCCGAGGGCGGCGATTCCGTAAGGCAGGCGGATGATATCCGTCCTTACTTCTTCAGGGTCTCGGCCCAGGCGGTATAGGCGGCCACCTTGGCGTCGCACTCGGCGCGGTCGGCGCCTCTTGCCAGGATGTAGACCTTGACCTTGGGCTCGGTGCCGGAGGGCCGGACGATAAGGCTGGTGCCGTCGGCCATCTCATAGCGCAGCACGTTGGAACCGGACAGCTCCATGGTGCTCTTCGCGCCGTCAGCCACGTTGACCACGCTTCCGTCCTGATAGTCCTTCTGCTGGAGCACGCCCACGCCGGCGATCTCCACCGGGGGCTTGGCCCGCAGATCGGCCATCAGCTGGGCCATCTTCTTCAGACCGTCCAGGCCGGGCATCACCAGGTTCAGGGTCTTTTCCCCGTAATAGCCGTACTTCTCATAGCAGGCCAGCAGGGCGTCGTACAGGGTCATGCCCTGCCCGGCGTACCAGGCGGCCATCTCGGTGAGGGCCAGGGCGGCGGTGACCGCGTCCTTGTCCCGGACGTAGTCGCCCAGCATGTAGCCGTAGCTCTCCTCGTAGGCGAAGATCACCTTGCCCTCGCCGGCGTTCTCCAGCTTGTCCTTCTTCTCGGCCAGGAACTTGAAGCCGGTGAAGGTGTCATAGCAGGCCAGGCCGTTGTCCTCGGCCACCTTGCGGGCCATCTCGGTGGTGACGATGGTCTTGAGGGCCACCGGCTTGTCCGGCATCTTGCCGGTGCGGCGTTTGGCGCCGATCAGGTAGTCCAGCAGCAGCACGCCGGTCTGGTTGCCGGTGAGCACCTTGAACTCCCCGTCGCCGGTCTTGACCATGATGCCCACCCGGTCGGCGTCGGGGTCAGAGCCCAGAATGAAGTCGGCCCCCTCCTTTTTCGCCAGCTCCACCGCCAGGGCGAAGCCCTCCGGGTTCTCCGGGTTGGGGGAGACCACGGTGGGGAAGTTGCCGTCGATGACCATCTGCTCGGGCACGCAGATGACGTGCTTCATGCCCAGGCGCTTGAGGGCCTCGGGAATCAGCTTGTAGCCGGTGCCGTGGAAGGGGGTGTACACCATCTTGAAGGTGTCGGCCACCTTGTCCACCGCCGCCTTGTCGTTGACCTGGCCCATGACGTTGGACAGGAACTTCTCGTCGGTCTCTTCGCCCATGACGGTGATCAGGCCCTTGGAAACCGCCTCGTCATAGTCCATCCGCTTGATGGAGTCGAACAGATCCAGCTCCTCCATCTTCTTGGCGATGGCGGAGGCGTGGTGGGGGGGCAGCTGGGCCCCGTCCTGCCAGTAGACCTTGTAGCCGTTGTACTCCTTGGGGTTGTGGCTGGCGGTGACGTTCACGCCGGCGATGCAGCCGTACTCCCGCACGGCGAAGGACAGCTCCGGCGTGGGGCGGAGGGACTCAAAGATGCGCACCGGAATGCCGTTGCCCGCCATGACACAGGCGGTCTCCCGGGCGAACTCCTGGGAGTGGTTGCGGCAGTCGTAGCACACGGCCACGCCCCGCTTGGCGGCCGCCTCGCCCTCGGCCAGGATCACCTCGGCAAAGGCCTGGGTGGCGTGGCGGATCACGTGGACGTTCATCTGGTGCAGGCCGACGCACATGGTGCCCCGCAGGCCGGCGGTGCCGAACTCCAGAGGGGCGAAGAACCGGCTCTCGATCTCCTTCTCGTCGCCGGCGATGCCCCGTAGCTCCTCCTTCTCCGCCTCGCTGAGGGCGGGGCTGTTGAGCCATTTTTCATACACATCACGATAGGACATGGGACTTACCTCCAATACCAATCTGTCAAAATTCGGGCGTGAACGCTTTCCAGCTGTTGTGATTATATCACAAATAACCGGCAATAGCTACCCTGTCTTTTGACGAATCATGGAAAATTCCGGGTCTCACTTGTGGTAGCTGGAGCCCTCGTCAATCTTGAAAGCCCGATAGAGCTGCTCCAGCAGCATGACCCGGGCCAGGTGGTGGGGGAAGGTCATGGGAGACATGGACAGGCGCAGCCGGGCCAGGGCCTTGATGTTCGGATGGAGGCCGTAGGAGCCGCCGATCACAAAGGCCAGGGAGCCAGTGCCCGCGGCGCTCCAGCCCGCCAGCAGGCGGGAGAGCGCCTCGCTGGACTTCTCCTCCCCCTCCACACACAGGGCCACCAGGGCCGCACCAGGGGCCAGCCTGGCCCGGATGGCGGCCCCCTCCTTCTCCAGTGCGGCGTCGATCTGGGCCCGGGAGGGATTGGCGGGCAGCCGCTCCTCGGGCAGCTCCACCACCTGGAGCCTGCAGTAGGCGCCCAGCCGCTTGACGTACTCCGCCGCCGCGTCGATGTAGAACTTCTCCTTCATCTTGCCCACGCAGAGGAGCTGCACATGGATGCCCTTCATACCGGATACCTCCTGCCTGCCTCGCTGCGGGGGGCCACCTCCAGGATCACATCCCGCCCCACCGCCGCGCCCCGCCGCTCCAGCAGGGCGCGCACCACCTCGTGGGCCCGCTGGGGGGTGTTGTTCTCGTGGGACAGGTGGGCCAGTACCACCGTGCGGGCGCCGCCCTCCACCGCTGTCCAGGCCAGCTCGGCCCCCGCCTCGTTGGACAGGTGCCCCCGGTCGCCCAGGATCCGTGCCTTCAGATAGTAGGGATAGGGCCCGGACTGGAGCCACTCCACGTCGTGGTTGGCCTCGCACACCAGCAGATCCGCCCCCCGGATGCCCTTCAGCACCTCCGGCGTCACATAGCCCAGGTCGGTGACCACGGCGGCCTTCCGCCCCCCGGCGGACAGGGCAAAGCCCGTGCTCTCCGCCGCGTCGTGGGGGGTGGAAAAGCTCTCCACGTCGATGCCGCCCACCGAGAAGCCCTCCCCAGGGGTCACCGGGTGGAACAGCTCCTCCAGAAAGGCGATGCGGTAGCACAGCTGCCGCCCCGTCCCCCGGCTGGCATACACAGGGAGCCGCAGCTGCTTGGTCAGGGTGGCCAGGCCGGCCATATGGTCGGTGTGCTCGTGGGTGATCAGCACCCCCGCCAGCTCCCTGGGATCCACGCCCAGGGCCTTGAGGCTGTTGGTGATGCGGCGGCAGGAGATGCCTGCGTCCACCAGGATATGGGTGCGGCCGTCGCTCACCAGCAGGCTGTTGCCGCTGGAGCCGCTGGCCAGGGTACAAAGTTCCAGCACAGAAGTCGCTCCTTGCTATGTAAGATGATCGCATAAAAAAGGGGGGCCTGCGCCCCCCCCAGCCTGTCAAAAAGGCTTTTCGACAGGCCGCTGAACTTTTTGAAACTTTTTTGAAGGGTTATCCCACCTGCATCTGCTTGCCCTCGTCGGGGGTCACCACCACGCGGATGTCCGCCCCCACGCCGGAGAGCTTGCGCACAATGTCCTCATAACCCCGCTCGATGTGGTGGATGCAGCTGATCTCCGTGGTGCCCTGGGCCGCCAGGCCGGCGATCACCATGGCCGCCCCGGCCCGCAGGTCGCAGGCCTGGATCTTGGCGCCGGTGAGGCTCTCCACCCCCTCGATGACGGCGATCTTGCCGTCCACCTGGATCTGGGCCCCCATGCGGCGGAACTCGTCCACATAGCGGTAGCGGTTGTCCCACACGCCCTCGGTGAGTACACTGGTGCCCTCCGCCAGGCAGAGCACCGCGGCGATCTGGGGCTGCATGTCCGTGGGGAAGCCGGGATAGGGCAGGGTCTTCACGTTGGTGCGGGTGAGCCTGCCGGTGCGGCGCACCAGCACCGCGTCGTCCCGCTCGTCCACGTCCACTCCCATCTCCAGCAGCTTGGCCGTGATGCACTCCAGGTGCTTGGGGATCACGTTTTTAATCAGCACCTCGCCGCCGGCGGCGGCCACCGCCGCCATGTAGGTGCCCGCCTCGATCTGGTCGGGAATGATGGAGTAGACGCCGCCGCTCAGGCGCTCCACCCCGCGGATTTTGATCACGTCGGTGCCGGCGCCCATGATGTCGGCGCCCATGGAGTTGAGGAAGTTGGCCAGATCCACCACATGGGGCTCCTTGGCGGCGTTCTCAATGACCGTCATGCCGTCGGCCAGCACGGCGGCCAGCATGATGTTCATGGTGGCCCCCACGGATACGATATCCAGATAGATCTGGGTGCCCAGCATCCGCCCGGACTTGGCCTTGGCATGGATGAAGCCGCCCCGTACGTCCACGTCGGCCCCCATGGCCACAAAGCCCTTGATGTGCTGGTCGATGGGGCGGCCGCCGAAGTCGCAGCCGCCCGGCGGCGGCACCTCCGCCGAGCCGAACCGCCCCAGCAGAGCGCCAATGAGATAGTAGGAGGCGCGGATTTTCCGCGCCAGCTCGTCAGGCACCCGGGAATTGCGGATATGGGAGCAGTCAATGTCCACCGTGGTGCGGTTGACGGTGCGGACATCGGCCCCCAGCTCCTGAAGAATATTTAAGATCAGTGTCACATCGCTGATCTGGGGAATATTTTCAATGCGGCAAACACCGTCCACCAGAAGGGCGGCCGGTATGATGGCAACAGCGGCATTTTTGGCGCCGCTGATATCGATCTCTCCAAAAAGCGGCTTTCCGCCGTGAATCACATATTTTGTCAAAGCTACAACCCTCTATTCCTTCCGCCGCAGCCCGTTCCAGGCCCGGCAGCATCCCAAAAGCCGGAGGTTCGCCGGCCCGTTGTATGTTCAAAAACAGGTACGCTCCATGGCAGAGCGCTCCAATACGAGTACATTATAGCAGATCTCCGGATAAAATCAAAGAAAATTTCTTTCTCTTTTTTCCGCCGCCTTCTAACCTTCAAAATACCCCGTTTCCCCAGGTTCTATACCCACACTGTGTTTTGAGGTCATGTCTACCAAATGTCTACCAAATCAATCCCGCAATTCATTGGCGCGCAGCGGTTTCCCGCTGCGCGCCCTTTCTTTTGCCGCCTCATGTCTACCAAATGTCTACCATGGGAACATTTAAGCCGCAAATCAAGCTAAAATTGTCTGAATACCGCAGGATTTCCTCACTTCAAACCGCATGTAAGGGTCGTCATACGGCTCTGATTTCCCTATTTTACCGGATATTGGGACTATATGGCAACTCCGGCCTCAAATTTTAGAAGGAGGAAAATCCAAGATGAGAAACCTCAAACGGGCTCTCAGCCTGGTGCTGGCCGTCGTTATGGTCATTGGCCTGATGGTCGTCGGCGCTGGCGCTGTGAGCTACAACGATTTCTCCGACCGGGAAGAGATCGTGAACAAGGATGCGGTTTCCATGCTGACCACGCTGGAGATTATCCAGGGCCTGCCCGATGGCTCCTATGATCCCACTGGCAACGTGGACCGCGCTCAGATGGCGAAGATGATCTCCGTCACTCTGACCAACAACCAGAACTGCGATACCCTGTACACCAATGTGGACAGCGGCCTGACCGACATCGCAGCCAACTGGGCCCGCGGCTTCATCAACTACTGCTATGTGCGCGGCATCATTGCCGGCCGCGGCGACAACACCTTCGACCCCAGCGCCAACGTGACCGGCGTTGAGGCCGCCAAGATGCTGCTGGCCGCCCTGGGCTACAACGCCGACATCGAGGGCCTGGTCGGCCCCGACTGGGCGCTGAACACCGCCGCCCTGGCCCAGCAGCTGGGCATCTTCCGCAACTTCACCAAGGACGTGAGCGAGCCTCTGAACCGTGACGACGCGGCTCTGCTGATCTACAACGCCCTGGACGTGGAGCTGATCCAGGAGTACCGCAACGGCTACGCCATTTCCTATGACGACCACCG
Source organism: Flavonifractor sp. An10 (assembly GCF_002161215.1). GTDB lineage: Bacteria > Bacillota > Clostridia > Oscillospirales > Oscillospiraceae > Flavonifractor > Flavonifractor avistercoris. Next base: position 220,721 of record NZ_NFMB01000004.1, on the reverse strand, counting down.
CACCATTCTGAGCTCCGTGTTCGGCGTGATGCGCGTCGAGGGCGTGGTTGTGGGCAACGAGTGGGCTCAGCTGGAGCAGACCGACTCCGAGGCCGCCCTGCGCGAGGGCCGCACCACCCTGGAGAACGTGATCGTGTACGACTCCACCACCGCCAACACCGTGGTGGACGAGGGCGTGCGCTATGACGGCGTGGTGCCCTTCAATGTGACCACCCCCGTGGACTACATGGGCAAGGCCGTGACCCTGTACGTGGAGAAGACCACCGTGCTGTCCAACTCCAAGGTCATCGGCGTGGCCACCAAGGACGACATGAACGTGATCCTGACCACCGCCTCCACCGAGGACACCTCTAAGGACTACCTGAAGGGCACCGGCGTGACCGTGGACGAGGACACCGAGTACTATGTCAACTACGGCTACCAGGCCAACGAGGCCGCCGCCATTGAGACCATCAATGAGCACGCCAACTATGACCTGGATCAGACCGAGGATTACTTCGTGGCCAACGGCATTGAGGTCGAGGTCATCGACAACAACGACGACGGCAAGGCCGAGTACGTCCTGTACACCATGGAGACTCTGTCCGAGGTTCGCTCCTACAGCGAGCGCAACGAGGAGTTCACCCTGTACGCCCCCGGCCGCGACCCCAAGGGCGAGCTGGACAACACCGCTGACTCCTTCGCCGTGGACTTCGAGGACGCCGTGTACCCCAACGGCGACACCATCGCCACCGACGACCTGGTGCTGTACGTCCAGTACGGCGGCCGCACCTACATCACCCTGCCCGAGATCGTCTCCGGCACCATGACCCGTCTGGACCGCGACGAGGATAATGAGCTGTACATCACCCTGGACAATGGTAAGGAGTACCGCCAGTCCTTCATCCCCGACGCCGCCTCCAAGGTGGACGTGGAGCTGACCCACTTCGACATCGACGAGCCCGAGACCCGTGAGACGGAGCCCGGCTTCGACGACATGTTCGACTTCATCCTGGACTCCAACGGCTACGTGGTCGCCATCCGGCCCACTGAGGAGCCCGAGATCAACTACGGCCTGGTCATCGAGTCCGCCTGGACCCAGAACGCCCTGACCAAGGAGGGCGAGATCAAGATCCTGAAGGCCGACGGCACCACCGCCAAGTACGACATCGACTGGGATGCTTCCGTGGATCCCGCCTTTGGTGACGACAGCGACAAGCTGGAAGCCTACCTGGGCACCCGCGACGTGAACACCTCCGGCGGTTCCGCTCAGAGCAACCTGAACGCCGCCGTGGGCACCGTGATCCTCTACTCCCTGAACGAGGACGAGACCGAGCTGACCATCAACAAGGTTCTGGGCCTGCATGAGGATCGCATTGTGGACGGCCTCGTGACCGCTCCCAAGACCAACACCGACCGCAACTTCGGCGACGGCAAGGACGACACCTATGCCTATATCGACAAGAACGATAAGGCCCCTGTGACTGCCGCTCAGACCGACAGCAACCTGGAGTGGACTCTGGACGAGGACTACGACAAGGGCGACGCCTCCATCTTCCTGACCAGCAAGGTCGGCAACGACGACGTGGAGTACGCCATTGACCGCAACACCGTGGCCTTCTACTTCGTCCGCAACGCTGACGGAACCATCTCCTACAGCGCCGCCATCGGCTGGAACAACATGGGCGACGTGGACGCCTATAACAAGGACAACAAGGATCTGAACGTGGACGTGCAGGTCTACCCCGTGGAGAAGAAGACCGCCGACAAGACCTGGGAGACCACCCACCTGGCCGAGGTCGTTCTGATCAACGCCGAGACCGTGGTTACCAGCCGCGACTACATGCTGGTTCTGTCCCGCAACGCCTACACCAAGGACGACACCCTGTGGCTGAACGTGGTCTTTGAGGATGGCACCGCCAAGGAGATTGAAATCGACGAGTACAGCAAGAGCACCTTCAATCCCGAGGACACCACCTGCTACATGAACGCCTATGCCTATGTGGAGAACGCCGACGGCACCTACGACATCGTTGACGGTACCCGCATCGAGGACTACAACGCCGAGCTGCTGCTCAACGGCACCGTGGAGAATACCAAGAACGAGATCTACGCGCTGCCCGACGACGCCGACGTGTGGGATGTCACCGACATGACCACCGCCAAGGACGACATCCGTGAGGGTGAGTTCTCCTACATCGAGTGCCACTCCGTCATCGTTCCCACCACCGTGAACGGCCGCACCATCCGCACCGCCTTCGTGTGGGAGATCGACGACACCACCGAGACTCCCGTCCAGGGTGCCCGCTACACCGACAACGTCACCCGCGACAGCCTCACCGGCGCCTATGAGCTGCGTTGGCATGATGTCAACAGCTCCCGCCCCACCATCAACGACGTGCGCGACCTGATGGCCGACTTCCTGGGCGAGAACATCGTCAGTGTTACCTGGGACGCCGCCATCGGTACCGCTGGCGGCTGGAATGTGACCACCGGCGGCGACTCTTGGAGTGATTGGGGCATGTACGAGGTCGAGTCTATCCAGGTTCACTACGTCTCTTATGGCGGAGAGTATTATTGGATGGATCGTAATGCTGGTTACACTGCTACCTTCGATGCTTCTGAAGCTCTGAAGAAAGACACCACTGGAGACGTGGCGGTTATCATTGAGGGCAAGGTCGACGTCAAGGATAGCGGCGTGTCTTACACGACCGGAAATAGCGAGTTCACCTATTCCTGGCCTGGCATCATCATGGATGTTGCCCTCACTGACGGCTATCAGGTTAAGGCCGCGGGCGGCGTGACCTTCAAGTACGACAGCGATGGCAACGGCACCTATGATGCGACCTATACTCCCAGCTCCACCACTTATGTGGCCGACGGTGTGGTACTCGAGGTTACCGGCGACAAGGCTGGTTCCGGCAAGTACGTGCAGTTCACCGAGGACGGCGTCGCGTTTACCGACCCGTACCGTCTGAGCGGCACCAAGAACACCACTGAGTACACCGTGACCAAGCCCGTCACCATTGGCGAGCTCCAGGTTGCCGAGGTGTTCTACAATGGTGACAGCCTGGGCTTCTGGAAGGATAACGATCTGGTGTACTTTGACACCACTTCTACCAGCTTCTTGATCGATACCAACATTGGCACTCCTGTGGCTGGTACGGTTATCAACGCCAACGGCAGAGAGGCTGTGTATACACTCGATATGGGTGCCAACGGCGATGACGGTGAGATCTTTATTTGGGATGCCTATACCGTGGCCGACCAGACTGACAGCGATGTTAAGATCTTTGCCTCGCTGAGCGACGCGAAGACTGGTAGCCCTGAGCTCACCTATAGCAATTCTGTTGCTGTGGGCACTGAGCTGTTTGTAACCGCGACGGGCACTCCCACTAGCAGCACCATCACCCTGACCCCCGTTACCGGTGAGACCGGGATCTATAGCTTTACGGTTTCTGGTAACGTCACAGCTGGAGATATTCACGACTAATTTAGAGAATTCTGAATTCTCCTAAAGGTCAGATCCCCCCGGGCAATTTGCCCGGGGGGATCTTTTTACCTATTGGATAGCGGCATAGGTATAACTTTGGCCGTTTTTGTTTGCGCAGTAGTCCCCATAGCCACTGACAAACTGCACGATGAAGCCGGTGGTGTTTAGACCCAGCATATTGTGTCCGCCCTGCTGGGTGACCATTGTGTCGTACACACCCCCATGCACCCAGAGAGCCTTGGGGCGGAACCCGAGGCTCACCGTCTTGGAAGAGCCGTTGCCGGTGTAGGAGCCCGTCACGATCCGGGCCTTTCCGGCGGCGGTGCTGGCCGCGCCTGCGGCGGCGTCCGCCGCCGATTTGATGCCCGCGTCGATTTTGGCAAAGTCCTCGTTGAAATCCGTGCGCAGGAAGTCGTCGCTGGCCTCCCACTGGTGCAGCTGATAATTGGTTGTATAACTTGCCATAAAAATCCCTCCCGGGTGCCGGCGCCCGCAGGGCGGCGCGGGACGGCAGGACGCGGCCGCGGCTCCCCGTACCGCGCCGGGCCGCCCTCCCGCGCCGCCGGGAGGGATGAACCATGGCAACCTATACGGCAAATTATGGGCTCCACCAGTGGGTGCCCGGCGACAACTTTCTCCGCACCGACTTCAATACCGATTTTCAGAAGATCGACGCGGGGATCAAGGCGGCTCTGTCAACCGCCCAGGGCAAGGCGGAAATCGTTACCGGCACTTACACCGGGGACGGCACACAAAATCGCCTGATTAACCTGGGTTTTCAGCCACGGGGCGTGCTGGTGGAGACCTCCTGGGGCGCCCGGGGCGGCGTTACCCAGGCCCGGGCGGGTATGGCGGTAGCCGGCGGCCCCCTGGCCCCACAAGACGGCCAGCCATGCCTCTTCATGACCTCCGGAGGTTTCCGGGTGGTTCGGGGCAGTACCGGCGAGCAGACCAATAACGAGGGGTATACATATTATTATCTGGCGGTGAAATAGGGAAAACCCCCGGGCTTTGCCCGGGGGTTTTCGGTGCTGTCGAAGCGTAGAATTACTCGGTCAGAGTAGCGGTGAAGGTGGTGGTAGCGCCGCCCTCGAAGGTGACGGTCACAACCAGCTCAATGCTGTCGCCGCTAGTCCAAGTGGTAATGGTATCCGAACTATTGGCAAAATCGGTGAACGTAAGCTTGTTGCTAGAAATGTTAGAAGTGCTGGCTACATCTGTGTAGGTAGTGCCGTCGGCATTCACAGTCGCCGCAACACTCTTAAAGGCAGCCTTCATAGAAGCAGGCAGGTTGGTTGCAATCCCCAGATACCCGCAAGCAGTGGCAACCTGTTGACCGTTAGCCACAGCAGTGGACTCAGTCGGGACGAGGCCCACAAAGATGGGGGTCAGGTTGATGGGGCTGCTACTAACGTTGAGCTTGTCGCCAGCCTGATACAGCTTGGAGCCATCGCTCCAGCCGATGAACTGATAGCCAGTCTTGGCGGTCACCGCGGCGGGCAGAGTGTACTCGGAGTTCTCCATCACGGTCACATCGCGGGGCAGATCGCGGGCATCCATGTAAGTGGAGCCAGCGTCGGTGAAGGTGATCTGGATGTTGGCCCGAACCGCAACAGCATCAGCGGGGGCAACATTGCCCTCCAGCTCGAACTTCATGTTGCTGTCCACCAGATCAGCCAGAGCGCAGTCAGGATCCAGAGCGTAATTGGTGTCGGGAACCACAGTCAGCTCCGTGCCGCTGACCCAGAACCGAGCGCTGCCGTTGGTAGCGGTGTTGGGGGTGGAGGCAGAGTCCTTAATGGTGAGGTTGGCACCGGGCTCAACAGAGTAGGCAGTCTTCAGATCGAAGCAATTGTTGGCATCCTTGTTGGTGCTGACAACGGTGTACTTGCCCTCGCCAGCGGCGTTAACCGTCACGTCGGCGGCGGAGGCGGTGGTCTTATTCACCAGATAGGTATCGCCGTTGGTGCCCTTGAACTCGTAGTCCTCGCCATTGGCCAGATACTGAGCACTCTTGCCGTCACGGGTCACCTGGTAGACATTGATGGCCTGGATGTTGCGGATCATGGGGCCGTTGTCACCGATGCGGGCCTCAATCTGAGTAGTGATGGTCTCAGCATTGACGGTCAGAGCATTGTTGAACTCAACATCGGTATAACCCTCGCGCTCCAGCAGGTTGGTGATCTCGTTCATCAGGGTGATGGCGCCCACATGCTCGGGGTTGAAGATGCGCACGGTGGCGTTGTCCTCGTCCCAGGTGATGCGGAAGTCAGCGCCCACCTCGTCGCCGGAAGCGGCGCCGCCGTCCAGCACGTCCAGGATGTAAGCGGCACGGACCTCGTTGCACTTGGTGTCGAGGATCATGACGACCTCGCGGCCCACGTTGCGGGAGAAGCTGCCAGCGGGGGCCTTCTCGTCGCCCTCGTCCACGTCCTCCACGTTCCAGATCTGCTTGTCGTAGGAGAAGGTGTAGCCGTCCAGGTTCTTCAGGGTGCCGTCGGTGCCGTCATAGGCATCGTCGCGGTCGATGCGGTTGCTGCCGGCCTTGTCGCTGTACACGGCCACAGTGCCGTCGTTGACCTGCCAGGCATAGCCGTGGATCACGGGCAGCAGATCGTCCACATCGTCGTCGGCGGGGGTCAGGGTGGAGATACCGTTGGAGCCGGTGCGGTAGGCATAGGCGGTGCCGAAGTCGGTATCGTTGCGGAAGATGTCATCGTAGTCGTCGCGATCGATGGTCATCTGGCCCACGGTGCCGTCCATGTAGACCACGTTCAGGATCGCGCGGCTGGAGGAGACAGTGTTCTTGCTCAGCACGAACACGTAGTCCTTCTCAGCCTGGACGCCCACAGCGTCAAACAGGACCACACCGGCCAGATCGGTGGTGCTGCGGACATGCTCGGCTACGAAGGGCGCGTTGGTCACGTCGCTCATCTCATTGTAGCCCACGGCCACGCCGTAGTCATCGCCGCCGTTGGTGTAGTAGAAGGCAACCGTGTTGCGATCCACGGCCACCTGATCAGCATTGCCGTCGAAACGGATGCGGCCGGAGCCGGAGCTGTAGTTGGCGTCGGTGTCGTAGTTGACGTTGGTGTCGTTGTACTCGTCGATAGCGTTGCTGGCAATGTCATCAGTGGAACCCACGATGGAGGTGATGGTCAGCACATCGTCCTCAGTCAGGCTGTAGCCGATGACATAGCCCTTGGCGTTGCCGTCGCGGAAGGCGGTGTCGCTCTTGTCCTCGTCAGCGAAGACCTGGGTGCCCTGAGCGTCGTCCCAGGGAGCGGTGGCGGACAGATCGGAGTCGGCGGTGCCGAGGAAGCCCTTCAGCTCCTGGATGCCCTGGTTCTTCTTGTAGGAGAAATTCTGGACATCGGCAATCTGCTCGCCCACGTTCTTGGCGGAGGCGGAGAAGTTCAGGGTGTAGGTGCCCTCGGTGCCGTCGGGCAGCAGGACCTTCACCTTGCCGGAGGCGTCGGAAGCAAAGGCGCCGGGCTCATAGCCGGAATCCAGAACCAGCGCGTAGTCGTACAGACCGGCCTCGGAGGGCTGGAAGGCGATCACGTTGCCGTTGGAGTCCAGGATGAAGTCGTAGTCGGTGTCGAACTGGACACCCTCGGTGTAGCCGTTGTCCTGGTCGCACAGCTGGATATCGAACTCGTAGGTGTTGTCAGCGGTAGCGGCCTTGTACTGGATGTAGGAGGGGTGATAGTCGGTGCCGTCCACCTTGATGGTCTGCTCCTTGGTCTTGCTGGCCTGATAGGACTCCATCTGGCCGGTGACAACCTGGGGCTCGGACACATAGTAGCGGCCGCCATACTCAACCACCAGAACCAGATCGCTCTCGGCCAGGTCGGCCTCGGTCACGATGTCGGCATCATCAATGGCCTTGTTGTTGTTGAAGGCATTGATTGTGGTGGTCTCCTTGGAATTGTTCTTGGCAATGACCTGGGACAGGGACTCCTGCAGGTAGAGCACATAGTCCACGATACCGTCCTGATCGTTATCGATCACAGTCAGCTCGACACCGTAGCCGTTGGCCTTATCCTGCACGTTGTCCAGATGGGTATCGTCCTTGCCGAAGTCCATGGCAGCGGTAGCATCGTCAACACTGGCAACCTCGCCGTAGTTGACGTAGTACTCGGTACCGTTGCCCTCGCTCAGGCCGGTGCCCTTCAGGAAGTCCTTCAGGGTATCCTCGGTGTTCACGCTGGTGACGACGGTGTTAGCGCCATCCTTCAGATACACACCCAGCACCTCGGCGTTGGCCAGCACGGTGGTGTTGCGCACGTACATAGTCACGGTCTGGCCCAGCAGGTCAACGGAAGTGGACACGTTGAAGGTGGTGTCGGGACGGGACTGGCCGTCATCCACGCCGGGGCGGGTGTTGACGGTGTCGGAGTCCACCAGGCGGATGTCGCTCAGACGGGTCTTGCCAGCAGCCAGAGCCTCGTCGGAGTCGGTGCCGTCCAGGTAGGCCCACTCGTTACCCACAACCACGCCCTCCAGGCGGTACACACCGTACTTGGTGGACAGGATGGTGCGGTTGTCATCATAGGCGATGGCATAGCCGTTCTGGTAGCTCTGGATCATCTCGATGTCCAGGGCGTTGTACACCAGCAGGGCCGCGTTGTCGCGGGTCAGGGGGGCGCCGGTGGGGGCGTTCAGGTTGTCGAAGATGCCCAGGGTGGAGGCCAGAGCGGCAGTGCGGATGGCCCAGTCGTTGCCGGTCAGGCCCTCGATGCTGGCGTCGTAGCCGGCGGCCACCAGCAGCATCTTGGCGGCCTCGTTACCGGTAACAGTGGCACCGGGGTCAAACTTGCCGTTGCCGCGGCCGGCGATGATGCCCAGGCTGTAGCAGTAGTTGATGTAGCTCTCAGCCCAGTGGCCCGCCACGTCGGTCAGGCCGGTGTTCATCCCGGTGTACAGGCCGTCCACGTCGGCGCCCTGGTTCAGGATGGTGGCGATCATCTTCGCCATCTCGGCACGGGTCACATTGCCCGTGGGGTCAAAGTAGGAGCCGTCTTCCTTACCCTCGATCACACCAAGGATCGTGAGCAGAGAAACGGCGTCCTGGTTGACGATTTCGTCCTTATCGGAGAAGTCGTCGAGGCTCCCGGCAGCGCTGGCCCCGACAACCATCATGCCGATCAGCATGGCGGCAGCCAGAAGCAGGCTGAGAGCCCGTTTGAGGTTTCTCATTTGGATTTCCTCCTTCTAAAATTTGAGCTTCCGGGGGCATTTCGACACGAACTGACCAGTTCAGCCAAGTATGACTCCCCTTGCCTCTGGACAGATAATAAACCATCCCGCCCCAAAGGTCAACACCCCCGGGCCAAATGTAACAAACCTGTAAAACTCCGCCCGGCCCTTCCCAATGCCCCCAATTCCGACCGCCTCCGGGGTGTTTCGCGGGTATCCCCGGGGCCCTGTGGCGGATCCCTGGAGGCCCGGCCTGCGGATGGCTGCCGTGCCCGCCCCGGTATTTCAGAGGCATGGCACCGACGGCGGCCCGGCGGGCCAGGCAGGTACAGCGCAGCCGCTTTCAGGGCTTGCAGGGTAACCTCAATGCGTGCCACCCAAGGCGCGGCAGCGCCTGTCACGTAACTGCCAAGGGAGCGGGCGGCAATGCACGGTTGGCCTCTGCCCTGTCCGTACAGCCCACCGCCGCCATGAACCCCCGTACTGGGGGGCCAGGGTGGGCGGAGCCCCCCGGCCCTTCTTTCTCCCCATTTCTTCGGGAAGAAATGGGGGCGCCCGCCGCGCAGGCGTGCCCCCCCCCGGGGGGTACCCCGGCAAATAACGGCGGGGGCAAGCCCCCGCCCTACAGTGCATGGCAATTTCCGCGCCAGCCGGGCTTTTACCAGACGGGCGACCACAGGTCGCCCCTACGGACGGCGCGCCGAGTCGTCGCGCCCCACGGGCCAGCGGTTACGGGGGCAGACGGGCGGATGATATCCGCCCCTGCAGGGTATGTCGGTAATCGCCTGTCCCGCCCACCCAACAGAAGAACGCCGCCCGGAGTGGTACGTTTCCGTACACCCGGGCGGCGTTTTTATGGGTTTACTCCAGGACGATGATGCGGACTTTGCCGCCCTCGCCGGGGGTGCGGTCATAGTAGACCGTCATGTCGTTGGAGAAGGCCAGGGCCCGCTCCAGGTTATCCTTGGCGGAGGCGTCCTTGCTCACGGTGTACCAGCCGCCGGTGGCCTCGCTGTAGATCTGCACCTGGCTGGAGATGGGCAGAACCATCTCGTTGGTGGTCAGCACCATGGTGGAGGTGTCGATCTGGCTGCGGCGGATGCCGTCGGCGGAGGTGAGGGGCACGTAGCCCGCCAGGCGGTGCTTGCCGTTGAGGGTGTCCAGGGAGCCGGCAATGCCGCCGTAGCGGCCGCTCTTGGCGCCCTCCACGGAGCCCACCACGTAGCTGATGCCGCCCTCGCCGGTGGCGCCGTTGGTGACGCGGATCTCGCCGTTCTGGTAGGTCTGAGGCACCTTGCCGGTGTCAGGGTCGGGAACGGCGTTCTCCACGTCCTGAGGCCCGGCGGGACGGTAGTAGATCATGCCGTAGTCATAGCGGTCGCCGGTCACGTCGTCCAGCACCAGCTTATCCACCCGGCCGGCCCAGTCGTAGCCCACGTAGGTGATCTTGTTGGCGGGGACGGTGTCCACGGTGATGTCGCTGCGCTCGATCTCCACCAGCTCGCCGTTGCCCACCTGCTCGAAGAACCGTGCGCCCTCGGACAGGGCCTTGGTACCCACGCGGTTGGTGGTCAGGTTGAGGATGCCGCTGGCGCCCTTGCCGTTGACCCGGCTCAGGGACAGGTAGTCCCTCCGGCCGGAGGACACGGTGACCAGGCAGCCGTTGAGCTTCTCCGAGCCGGTGGTGCTCCCCTTGAGGGTGATCAGGCCGTCCAGCAGGGTGATCTCCGCCGTGCCGTCGGAGCCCTCGCCGCCGGCGGTGACCTTGGCGACGCCCACGGCGTTGGACTTGGCCACGTCGGTGGACACCGCGCCGGCCACCTGTCCGGTGGTGGTGAGCAGCAGGGTCATCCGGTCGCCCACCTTGAACTGGGCCAGGTCGGGGATGGCGCTGGGCAGGACGTTGAGCTCCGCACCCATCACGGTGACGGTGGACGGGGCGTTGGAGTTGGGGTAGGCGTTCTCGTACAGGCCGGTGAGCTTCAGATCGGACACAAAGAGGGTGTTGCTCCCGGCGTCATAGGTGCCCACGTCGTACTGGCGCAGATCGGTCAGGTCGGCGGGGATGCCGTTCTTGAAGATCTGGGGGGTCTTGCCGCCGGACAGGGAGGCGAAGGGGTTGGAGGTGCCGCTGGGCTTGTTCTTGGCCACCAGCACGTTGTCGTCGCTGACCACGGCGCCGCCGGCGGACATGTAGATGTAGTCCAGCTGGCCGGAGCCGTTGAAGCACAGCTTCAGGGGCGTGCCGGAGCGCAGGGATGTCCAGACATGCTCATAGGTGTCGGCGCTCTGGCTGTCGCTCTTGTACACCGGGGTCTGGAGGGTGACGGAGATGGTCTCATCACCCAGGACGGGGATGGCGTTGGCCTCCGGGGTGCCCATCACGGTGACGGAGCGCAGGGTGCTCCCCTCCTCGGGCAGGACGGCCAGCAGCTTTTTCTCCTTGTCCAGCACCAGCTGGCCGCGGGTGCCGTTGAGGGTCTCGTCGAAGGTGGCCCGGTCGGTCTTGTAGGTGCCGGAGGTGGTGAGCACCGAGCCGGTGGTGCCGTCGTCGGCGGTGGCGTTGGTGGACAGGATGATGGCGTTGTTCTCCAGGGAGCCGCCCAGGGTGGTCAGGTAGATCTGGTCGCCGCCCTTGCTCTCGGTGAACAGCAGGTTGTAGAACAGGATGGCCGCCTGGCCCCGGGTGATGTTGTCCCCGCCGGAGATGGTCAGGCCGTCGGCCAGGCCGCTGGACTGGCCCAGGCCCACATAGCCGTCATACCAGTTGGTGCCGGTTGCCACGTCGCCGTCGCTGTAGCCCAGCACCCGCATGAGGATGGTGACGGCCTCCCCGTAGGTGATGGGCCGGTTGGGCTGGAAGGTGCCGTCCCCCACGCCCATGATCAGCCGGGTGCCGGCGGAGGCGTCCTCCCCCGTGCCGCCGCCGATGGTGATGGAGGAGGCCAGGTTCACGTAGCCCCGGGCCCAGTAGGTGGGGCCCACGTCGGTGAAGATGGTGCGGCTGCGCTGGGCGGGCTCCTCGTCGCCGCGGCCCATGATCTCCACGGTCATCTTGCAGAACTCCGCCCGGGACAGGGTGCCGCCGGGTTTGAAGCTGGTGCCGCCGGTGCCGTCCACCACGCCCAGCAGGCGGAGCATCTCCGCGGCGTCGGCGGTGCGGGCGTCGGCAATATCGGTAAAGCCGGAGGTGCCGGCAGCCGAGGCCGGCGGCACCACCAGCAGGCCAACCACCAGCGCCGCCGACAGCAGGCCGGACAGGAATCGTCTGAATCTCATACGCATGTTCTCCTTATATAATATAATGTATCGCAGCCGTCCCCAGGAGGGGCTGCCGCGGACTACTCCGCCCGCAGGGCGTTCACCGGCTGGAGGCCGGAGGCCTTGATGGCGGGGTACAGGCCGAAGCCGATGCCCAGGGCCACCGAGAACACGAACGCGCCCACGGTGATGAGCATGCTGGGATATAGGATCATGTTCAGCAGCAGCTTGCCCACGATCAGCGTCCCCAGGTAGCCGATGAAGATGCCCAGGATGCCGCCGATGCCGCAGAGCATGGACGCCTCGATGAGGAACTGGACGATGATGCTGCGGCGCTCGGCGCCGATGGCCTTGCGGATGCCGATCTCCCGGGTGCGCTCGGTGACGGTGACCAGCATGATGTTCATGATGCCGATGCCGCCCACCAGCAGGGAGATGCCCGCGATGGAGCCCATGATCAGCGACTGCATCAGCAGCATTTCGTTAGAGGACTCGATGGAGGCGTTGTAGTTCTGGACATAGTAGTAGCCGTTCTCCCCGATGAGGCCCTGGAGGAAGCCCTCAATCCACACCTTGGCCTGGGAGGCGGAGGTGGCGTCCACCGCCTTGACCGAGTAGTTCTCGATGGGCTGGTTGTCGTTCATGGTGCGGCTCAGGGTGTAGGGCAGGACGATGATGTTGTCCATTTCCGGCCAGTTGTCCACGTCCTTGCGCTCATACACCCCCACCACGGTGAAGGGGCTTCCGTTGAGGGTGATGGTCTGGCCCACGGGGTTTACGAAGTCAAACAGGTTCTCCGCCACCCGGCCGCCCAGCACGCAGACGTTGTTCTCCTTTTCAATGTCCAGGTGGGACATCTCCCGGCCCGATGCGATGGTGTAGTTGTTGCACAGGCCGTACTGATCGCTGCCCAGGTAGATGGTGGGCGTATTCTCCCAGTCGTCATAGTTCTGGGTGGAGATGGTCTTGCTCCCGAACTTGATGACCACCTCGGAGTAAATCTGGCCGTTGGGGGTGACGCCCTGCACCAGATCGCCCAGGCCCAGGCAGTAGTCGTACAGCTCCTGGGACACGTTTTTGCCGGCGTAGCTGTAGGCGCTCACCTCCAGCTTGTTGGTGCCCTGGCTCTCAATGTACTCCATGGTCTTCTTGTTCTGCCCCTGGAGGGCGGAGACCATGATGACCACCGCGGCCACGCCGATGATGATGCCCAGCATGGTCAGGAAGGAGCGCATCTTCTTGGAGACAATGGACTTGACGGCCATCTTGAAGGCCTGCTTCAAATTCATGCAAAGGCCCCCTCTCTGCCGCCGTCGTAGATGATGGTGCCGTCGGAGATGCGGACAATGCGCTCGGCGGTGGCGGCAATGCCGTTGTCATGGGTGATGAGGATGACGGTGGAGCCGTCGTCGTGGAGCCCGTGGAGGATCTCCAGCACGTGCTTGCCCGTCTTGGAGTCCAGGGCGCCGGTGGGCTCGTCGGCCATGATGATGGGGGGGTGGGTGGCGATGGCCCGGGCGATAGCCACCCGCTGCTGCTGGCCGCCAGACATCTCGGTGGGCTTGTGCCTGGAACGGTCGGCCAGGCCCACCCGCTCCAGGGCCTCCTCCACCAGATCCCCCCGCTTGTAGAAGGGGATGCCCTGGTAGATGAGGGGCAGCTCCACATTCTCCCAGGCGTTGAGGGCGGGGATCAGGTTGAAGCCCTGGAAGATGAAGCCGATCTGCTTGTTCCGGATGTGGGCCAGCTGCCGGTCGGTGAGCTCGGTCACGTCCACCCCGTCCAGGTGGTAGTCCCCGTAGGTGGGGATATCCAGGCAGCCCAGGATGTTCATCAGGGTGGACTTGCCGGAGCCGGACTGGCCGATGATGGCCACGAACTCCCCCCGGTCGATGGTGAGGGTGACCCCGTTGAGGGCCCGCACCTCGCTCTCCTCCCCCTCGTTGTAGATCTTATAGAGGTTCTTTACATCAATGAGCATGGCGGTGTCCTCTTAATAGCCATAGCCCATGACTTCGTCCGGGTTCTGGTAGCCGATGAACACCTCATCGCCCTCATTCAGGCCGCTGACGATCTCCACCTCGGTGGTGCTGGACAGGCCCACTTCCACGGGAACCGTCCAGAAGCCCTCAGGGCAGCCCCAGGTGGGATCCGGCTCCAGAATGGCGTTGTCCGGGGCCTGGTCGGCCTTGACAAAGACCACATAGCCGGTGCTCCCGTCGCCGCCCATGGTGCCGCCGCCCATGGTGCCGCCGCCCATGGTGCCGCCGCCGGAAGAACCGCCGGGCATGGGCACCGCCACGGCCATCAGGGGCTTCGGAGCGGCTCCGCCGGTATAGGACTGGGGCATAACCTCCACCTCGCCGCCGTCCACCATCATGCCGCCATCCACCATGCCATCGTCCGCTATGCCGTCGCCGCCCACGCTCATGTTGGCAAAGCTGACGTATTTCAGGGCCACGGTAGGCACCAGCAGGCAGTCGTTGGACTGGCTGGCCACAAAGGAGTAGTTGGCGTAGGAGTTGCTCATGATCAGCCCGTCGGGGTTCTCCACCTGGGCCACCACGGGGAAGGTGGACATGCCGTTCTCGGCGGTGCCGGTCATGGACACAGAGACCACGGTGCCCATGAGGTAGTTGCCGTTGTAGTCGATGTCCACGGGCATGCCGGTGGATACGTACTGGATGTTCCGCTCGTCCACCTGCATCTCGATGGTCATGACGGAGGTGTCGGCAATGGTGATGCCCTGACCCTGGCCGGAGGTCACCTCCTGGCCGGCCGTCAGGCTGCACTGGATGACGGTGCCGTCGATGGGGGCCACGGCGTTGTAGGCGGCCAGCTCCTCGTTGGCGGTGGTGAGCTTCTCCTGGGCGGCCTTGAGGGCCTCTTCAGCGGCGGCGATCTCCGCGTCGGTATCCTGGGCGCCCAGGCGCACCAGGGTCTGCCCGGCCGCCACATCCGCGTAGTCCAGCAGGTTGACGCTCTCCACCGGGCCGCTGGCCTTGGCCTTGATCTCGGTGGTCTCATAGTACTCCAGCTTGCCGTTCTCGTAGGGGTAGATGGCGGTGCCGTCGGCGGCGGTGATGCCGGCGGAGGCGTCCATCCCCTCGGTGAGGGTGCCCGGGTTGTCCAGGGACAGCACCACCTCAAAGTGGATGGCCCCCTCGGGGGAGACAAAACGCACCTTGTTGATCTGCTCCACGGTGCCGTTCCACTCACCCATGACGGCGGGGATGGAGATCTTGGCGGACTGGCCCACGTGGATCTGATTCTCGTAGGCATAGCTGTAGTAGAGGGACAGCCGCAGCTTGGTGTCGTTGACCAGCTTGGCGATGGTGGTTCCCTCGCTCACCGTGTCCCCCACCTGGATATCGGCCACCTCCCGCAGGTTGCCGGCGTGGGGGGCGGCGATGTTGAGCTCGGCCACCTTCTCGTAGACGGCCTCCAGCTCCTTCTGACAGTTGTCCACGGTCTCCTGGGCATCGGCCACCGCGTCCCGGGCGACGGTGTCGTCCATGCGGTAGAGCTGCTGCCCGGCGGTGACCTGGTCGCCCTCCTGGACAAAGAGCTCCAGAATGGTGCCCGTGCCGGGGGTGATGGTGGCGGAGTCCTTGGCCTTGGTGAGGCCGTAGCCCTCCACCGTGGACTGGATCGAGCCACGGTAGACCGTGGTGGTCATGGGGTCGCCCAGCGCCGTGGTGTCCCGGAATACAAAGTACCACACCAGGACAATCAGCGCGATGGCCACCGCAGCGGCCACAATGATTCCGGCAATGGTCTTGCCGCGTCCTTTGTGCTTTTTCTTGGGCCCCTTGGGGGCGGTCGGCTGCACCGGCGGGGTGAGCACCGGGGTCTGCTGTTCTGTCATAATCCTTCCTCCCTTGGTTGGCACTGCCTGTTCCAGCTTATTGTAGCACAAGCCGCGCCCGTTGGCATTACAAAGCAGTGACAAGTTCTTACGGAAACCTTAATTTTGGCAGATCTATTTTTTTAGACGTACAAACGGCGCAAAAGTTTCCTGTCCGATGCAATTCTAGGCAACGTCTACCAGACGTCTACCAATTCAATCCCGCAATCCATTGGCGCGCAGCGGCTTCCCGCTGCGCGCCCTTTCTTTTGCCGTCTCGTGTCTACCAAATGTCTACCATGGGAACATTTAAGCTGCAAATCAATCTAAAAACACCCGTATACCGCAGGATTTCCTCACTTCTAATCCCGCGCAAGGGTCGACATACGCCGCTAGTGCCCCCGCATCAAGCATAAACAGGTGGATATGGAAACTTTTGCCTTAAATTTTAGAAGGAGGAAATCCAAGATGAGAAACCTCAAACGGACTCTCAGCCTGCTTCTGACGGCCGCCATGCTGATTGGCATGATGGTTGTCGGGGCCAGTGCTGCGAGCTCCAGTGATTTCACCGATTCGGATGAAATCACCAACATCGAGGCGGCCCAGGTCATGACGGCCCTCGGTGTATTCGAGGGCACCGACAGCGGCGCCTTCGATCCCAACGGCACCCTGACCCGTGAGCAGGCCGCGGCGATCATCTGCCGCATGCTCCTGGGCGAGGATGCCGAGGAGCTGACCACCAACTCCGTGGTGTTCAGCGACGTGTCCGCCGACCGCTGGTCTGCCGGCTACATCGGCTACTGCGCCCAGCAGGGCATCCTGGCCGGCACCGGCAACGGCGCCTTCGATCCCGAGGGCGAGCTGACCGGCCTGGCCTTCGCCAAGATGTGCCTGGTGGCCCTGGGCTACAATGCCGACTCCGAGGGCTATGTGGGTACCGACTGGGCCATCAACGTGGCCGCCGACGCCGTAAACGCGGGCATCAGCCCCTCCGGCCTGGTGCTGGCCAACGTGATCTCCCGTGAGGACGCCGCCCAGATGGCCTTCCAGACCCTGGAGGCCGACATGGTGACCTACACCGGCAGCGGCTCCACCTCCGTCACCACTCCCGACGGCAGCTCCGTGGTCATCACCGGCGCCGCCGACACCATCGCCGCCGACCAGGAGGACGACTACCGCGGCTATTCTGACGGCGACGAGGTGCAGCAGTTCTGCGAGTACTACTTCCCCGATCTGACCAAGGACGAGACCGGTTATGACAGCTTCCAGCGCCCCTCCGTGACCTGGCTGGACGGCCGCACCGAGATCGGCACCTTCTCCGAGACCGCCGACGCCACCTTTACCACCACCGCCGAGACCGGCGAGCTCTATGACGCGGTGGGCCGCACGGTCTACAGTGATCTGGACGACGGTTCCGCCGATCTGGATGTATATGTGGACGGCGAGGAAGTGGACTATGCGGATTTCGACCTGGACGACTTCATCGCCCGCAACGGCGACGATACCGCAGGCGTACGGGACGGCGATGGCGATCTGATCAGTGGTCAGCGCACCGGCAACGGCGTGCTCACCGAGGTCTTCGTGGACGACGACAACAATGTGACCATCACCATGATCCACACCTATGTGGCCCAGGTGGAGGGCGACTACGACTCCACCGACGGCGAGCTGGATCTGGACGCCCTGGACGGCACCGCCATGGCCGCCACGGATCTCACCGTCTATGACGAGGACTTCGACAACCTGGACACCTTCTCCGACGGCGACTATGTGCTGCTCACCGTGGCCAACGGCGAGATCCAGACCATCGCCCTGGCCGACACCGTGGACGGCGACGTGACCGCCTACACCGAGGGCTCCAGCGTCACCGTGGACGGCACCCGCTACTACTACAACCGCACCTTTGAGTCCGGCCTGGCCACCGACTCCACCGCCCTGGACTACGATCTGAACGAGGCCTACACCCTGGTGCTGGACGAGTACGGCTACGTGGTGTACTCCGACGCCACCGAGGGCACCAGCGACTACGTGTTCATCTCCCGCGTGGCGGCTACCGGCGGCGTAAGCAGCGACTATGAGGCCCGCGCCTACTTCACCGACGGCACCTACGCCGTCATCGATCTGGATGAGGACAGCGAGGCCACCCATAATGGGGACACCCTGATCGAAATTGCTAAGGACAGCACCAACAGCTACGAGACCATCAACGAGTGGTACGACTACGACGAGCAGAGCGACGGCAGCTATGAGCTGAACGACGTCTCCGACAGCGGCAGTGAGACCCTGACCGGCGCCTCCGGCGGCACCGACATCGCCGTCTCCGGCAGCGCCTATGTCTACTACGGCGACAGCAGCGGCGACCGTATCCGCGCCAACAGCTCCACCGTCTTTGTGATCAACGACGACGGCGACGTGTCCTCCTACACCGGCATCCGCAACGTGCCCGACGTCACCCTGCGCTCCGGCGAGACCGGCGTGGTGGCCTGGGTCATGGACGACGACGGCTACGCCGACGCGGTGTACATCTACTCCGACAACATGTCCGTCTCCGGCGGCAGCGACGACCGGGTCTACATCCTGGACGACAGCGCCAGCCGCAGCGTGGACAGCGAGGGCAACAGCTACTAAGAGTACGACGCCATTGTCAACGGCGAGGTGGGCACCATCCGCGCCTCCGACAACAGCACCTTCACCGACATCGGCCTGTACAACGACATCTCCTATGACAGCGACGAGTACGTCAACGACGCCGAGCTGATCACCGGCGAGGACGGCGACTTCGACTACTACGGCCTGGAGGATGTGGACGTGATCTACTCCAGCGGCGTGCTCTCCTTCGAGAATGACGACGTGGCGGTGGATCTGGCCCTGGCCGACGACTACACCATCTTTGTCAACGACGACGGCGACGCCGAGACCGTCACCGCCAGCAGCCTGGCCCGCGACTATGACACGTCGGATTCCTTCACCGGCACCGTCTACGTCTTCCTGAACGACGACGGCGAGGTGGCCGAGGTCTATGTCTGCTATGACAGCAGCACCTCCTCCGGCGGCTCCACCGGCGGCGGCAGCAGCTCCGACGTGGAGGAAGGCGAGCTGGGCATCACCGCCCTGTCCGTCAAGGGCGTGGCCGTGAGCTTCAGCGGCACCACCGGCACCGTCACTCTGGGTACGTCTGCCATGAATGACGAGTCTCTGTTTGTAATTACCACTAATGTGTCCGCTAATGTCACCATCTCCGGCCCCGATTCTTACAGCAAGAGTATCGAGACCACTGCCGGCAGGGCCGCGGCTCTGGACAGCAACACCGCCACCC
Organism: Flavonifractor sp. An10; assembly: GCF_002161215.1. Classification (GTDB taxonomy): domain Bacteria; phylum Bacillota; class Clostridia; order Oscillospirales; family Oscillospiraceae; genus Flavonifractor; species Flavonifractor avistercoris. The sequence continues at coordinate 201,623 of NZ_NFMB01000004.1, read as the reverse complement.
TTGGCACCACTGCCGGCACTGCTACCTACACCATCCTGCTGACTGCCGATGACTATTCCAGCCGGGCCTATACCATTGTCGTGACCCGCCAGGCCCTGGTTCAGGTCACTGTTGAGGACAATGGCGCAACCGTGAAGGGCTTTGATCCCAGCTATGCGGTACAGGGTACCGCCGTTGCCTTTACTGTTACCCCCGCGGATGATATGAGCATCCAGTCGGTTGCGTGGAAAAACACATCTGACGAGGGAACCTGCACCGGCGGCGGCACGACCTACACCCTCCCTGCCGCAGCAACCAGCAGTGATGTCACGATCACCGTGACCCAGAGCGCCATCTACTCCGCCATGACTGGCAGCTTCGTCATGAATGGCAACGATGACGTGGATGCTGATGACGTGATTATCGGCATCAGCGAGAACAGCTACTTTGACAACACGGAGGATGTCACCTTTACAGTGCAGATCCCCGATGGCTATCACCTGGGGCGCGTGAATTGGATGCTGGCAAGCGATGTTTCTGCGATTGAACTTACGGCTGACGAGAATGGCGTATACACAATCGACAGCGAAGATTTGGCGGATGTGGACAGCGGCAGCAACAAGCTGATCATCGGTGTACGTCTCGAAGCCAATCCCACCGTCACCTTCAGCAGTGGTGTGACTGCATGGGATGCTGAGACCGGCGCGAGCCTCGGCTCCTCCACCCTCTCCAAAGTGAATGAGGATGGAACCTACTATCTGGAGTTCACCTGCTCGGATGCCAATCTTAGCACCGATGCCGGCAGCCTTTCGAGGCAGGGATCCAACGGCGACTACGTGTACACGTTGACCAACATTCCGGACAGCGGGGCTACAATTTCTTCTTCTGGCACCTGATCCCTCACCCTCCCTTTGCATTTCCCCAACCTGCGGCCCCCGGGGCATCCGCCCCGGGGGCCCGGGCTTTTCCAGGAGTTTGCAAAAAATTTAGAAAATCTCAGCCAAGCGTTTACAATTGCCCGCTATGCTATCGTGGGTGATTGTAATGAAGCGGCGCATCTTTATAACCAATACCATTGTGGTGGTGCTGGCGCTGGTGGCCCTTCTGCTCATCAGCAGCGAGGTGATCCGCCGGGTGAGCGACCACTATACCAGCCAGGCCCCGCCGGAGGAGGATCCCGGCGCCGCCCAGGCGGCGGAGCTGCTGGAGTCCTGGGAGGGCAGCGGCGGCTGGCAGGAGCTGAACCTGCAGCTGGAGGCGCTGGGCTATCAGCTCTACGCGGTTCGGGACGGCGCGGAGGTGTTCTCCTCCCTGAGCCCCCTGCAGAGCGACCTGCTCCGGCACGGCGGGATTCCCGCCTCCTGGCCGGAGGGGGAGGCGGCGGAGCTGTGGAACGGCGCGGCCCTGCTGGTGGGGATCCAGTCCGGCGGCTATACCCTGGTGGCCATGAGCCGCCCGGATCTGCCGGAGTTCTTCGGGCGGCAGCGGCCCCAGACCGAGGCGTCCCTGCTCTCCCTGCTGATCATCGGCGCCGCCGCCATCCTGCTCATTGTGTCCCTCAGCCTGATATCCACCCACTTTCAGGTGAAGCACATCATGCGCCCGGTGAACGCCCTGGCGGACGCCGCCCGGCGGGTGGAGGCGGGGGACTACACCCGGCCGGTGGGCTACGGCGGGCAGGACGAGTTCACCGCCGTGTGCGCCGCCTTTGAGCAGATGCAGCGCCACCTGCTGGAGGAGCGGGAGAAAAACGCCGCCTACGAGCGGGCCCGCACCGACCTGGTGGCGGGCATCTCCCACGATCTGCGCACCCCGCTCACCTCGGTGCAGGGGTACCTCAAGGGCCTGCGGGACGGGGTGGCCAGCACGGAGGAAAAACGGGCGCAGTACGTGGACATCGCCTACCGGAAGGCCTGTGATATGGAGGTGCTGCTCCAGCGGCTGTTCGACTTCTCCCGGATGGAGACGGGCAGCCTGCCCCTGTCCCCCGTGCGGGCGGATCTGGGGGAGTTTGTCCGGAATTATATCCGCGGCACGGAGGGGGAGCTGGCACAGCGGGGCGGCCGGTTTGTCCTCCGGGGCGCGCCCGCCCCCCACCCGGTGCGCATGGACACCGGGCAGATGGGCCGGGTGCTGGCCAATCTGACGGACAACGCCCTGCGCTACGCCGGGGCGGAGCCCCTGGTGCTCACCCTCACCGTCTGGCGGGGGGGAGGCACGGAGCGGCTGCGCTTTGCGGACAACGGCCGGGGCGTGCCGGAGGAGCAGCTGCCCTTCCTGTTTGAGCAGTTCTGGCGGGGGGACGCCTCCCGCAGCGGAAAAAACGGCGAGGGCAGCGGCCTGGGCCTTTACATCGTCAGGCACATCGTGGAGGCCCACGGCGGCACGGTGACGGCCTGGGACGACGGCGGGCTGGTGTTTGAGATCTCTCTGCCCTGTGAGGAGGAGCTGTATGCGTAAGATTCTGATTGTGGAGGACGACAACGACATCGCCATGCTGGAGCGGGACTATCTGGAGATCGCCGGCTTTTCCACCGGACTGGCCGCCGATGGGGATGCGGCGGCGGCCGCCGCCCTGTCCGGCGAGTACGATCTGATCCTGCTGGACGTGATGCTGCCCGGGCGGGACGGCTACGACATCTGCCGCCAGCTGCGGGACAAGATCGACGTGCCCATCCTCCCCCGGAGCTGGAAGGTGTACAAGGGAGAGCGGGAGCTGCGCCTGCCCAACCGGGAGTTTGAGCTGCTGAAATTCCTGGCGGAGAACCCCAACATCGTCTTCTCCAAGGAGCAGCTGTTCGAGGCCATCTGGGGCTATGACTACCTGGGGGACAGCGCCACCGTCACCGTCCACATCGGCCGCATCCGGGACAAGATCGAGGATGATCCCTCCAACCCGAGGATTATCGAGACGGTATGGGGGGCGGGCTACCGCCTCAACCGTCCCTGAGCGTGTCGAAAAAGCGGCAAAGCCGCTTTTTCGAGAAAGATCACATGGCGGAAGGGGTTCGTTTTCTTGCGAAAAAGTCACCCCTTCCGCCATGAAAAGTGTCATTTCCAAGGCGCATGTCCCCGGAAATGACGGATTTTGATTTTATTCCTGCGGCTGCCTGCGCCCGCAGGCGCGTTTCGAGGCCAACCGCCGCTTGCGGCGGCTCTTAGGCCGAGATGGCCGCAGGAACTCTGCGAGGCTTTTCCTCACGGAGGGTTTATCGACGGCCTGAGGGGGCGCCGCAGACGCGGCGCCCCCTGCTTTGTTTTTCCATTGTTTGGCTGCTGTTTCGAGTTTGTTTCGATTTTCCGCCGGGAATGTTCACCTTCCGCCGGTACAATAGGTACCGAACCAGAAACCCGTTTCAGGAAAGGACGGATGAACGATATGAAATTGCAGTGGAAGCGCGGGAAGGCGGCGGAGGGCGCCCTGGCGGCGGTTGACGGCGCCCCGCCCAGGAAGCGGCGCAGGATTCCGGTGAAGCGGCTGATCGCCCTGGCGGTGGTGCTGGCCATCGCCGGCGGCGGGGGCTGGTACTTCCTGGGCGGCAGCCAGAACACCGCCGCCGCCGCGGACAGCGCCTATACCACCGCCCAGGTGGAGCGGCGCACCATCACCTCCACCATCACCGGCAGCGGCACCCTGGAGGCGGCGGACTCCTACTCGGTGACCACCCTGCTGGAGGGCACCATCCTCACCGCCGACTTTGAGGAGGGGGATCAGGTGGAGGAGGGCACGGTGCTCTACACCATCGACGACTCCGACGCGGCCAACTCCCTGGAGCAGGCCCTGATCTCCCTCAACCAGTCGGAGCGCAGCTATCAGAACACGGTGGAGAGCCTGGAGGATCTCACCGTCACCGCCGACACCGCCGGGCGGATCTACACCCTGGACGTGGAGGTGGGGGACGAGGTGACCGCCGGGCAGCAGGTGGCCACCATCCGGGACTCGGACACCATGGAGCTCACGGTGCCCTTCCCTGCCGACGACGCGGCGGGCTTCTACGTGGGCCAGAGCGCCACGGTGACCCTGGACTCCACCTTTGAGACCCTCACCGGCACGGTCAGCGAGATCTCGGGCAACACCGAGGTGCTCACCGGCAACATGATCGTGCGCAATGTGACCATTGACGTATCCAACCCCGGCGGCCTGTCCACCAGCCAGTCCGCCTCGGCCAGGGTCAACGGGGTGGGCAGCAGCTCCGGCGGCACCTTTGCCTACGCCGGCGAGGCCACCGTCACCGCCGATGTGGCGGGCACCGTGTCCTCCATCTCCGTGGCCGAGGGGGACCGGGTAAGCAAGGGGCAGACCCTCCTCCAGCTCACCAGCGAGGAGCTCTCCGACCAGGTGCAGAGCGCCCAGGAGAGCCTGCGCAACGCCCAGATCTCCTATGAAAAGCAGACCGAGCAGCTGGACGACTACACCGTCACCGCCCCCATCACCGGCACCATCGTGGACAAATACTACAACGCCGGCGAGATCACCGAGGCCAACCAGGTGCTGTACACCATCTACGACCTGTCCTACCTCACCATGACCCTCAGCGTGGATGAGCTGGACATCGCCAACATCCAGGTGGGGCAGACCGTGGCCGTCACCGCCGACGCGGTGGAGGACACCACCTATGAGGGCGTGGTCACCAAGGTCAGCGTGGCGGGCACCTCCTCCGGCAGCGCCACCACCTACCCGGTGACCATCCGCATCGACGAGACCGACGGGCTGCTGCCCGGCATGAGCGTGGACGCCACCATCACCCTGGACAGCGCCGAGGACGTGCTTGCCATCCCCTCCGCCGCCCTCAACCGGGGCGACACGGTGCTGCTCACCGCCGACTCCCCCAGCGCCGCCAACGCCGAGGCCCAGCAGCCGGAGGACGGTACGGACGCGGAGACTCCCGCAGACGGCGGAGACGCGGAGACCGCCGGGGACGAAGCCTCCCAGTATGTCTCCGTCCAGGTGACCACCGGCATCAGCGACGACAGCTATATTGAGATCACCTCCGGCCTGCAGGAGGGGGACACGGTGGTCTACATACCCACCACCTCCTCGGACAGTGACATGGGCATGATGGGCGGCATGCCCGGCGGCGGAGGCGGCGGCATGGGCGGCGGCCCGGGGGGCTTCTGAGATGAAGGCGCTCATTGAATTCCGGGACGCGTGCAAGTACTACTACATGGGGGACACGGTGGTGAAGGCCGCCGACGGCATCTCCTTTCAGATCTACAAGGGGGAGTTCGTGGCCATCGTGGGCCAGTCCGGCTCCGGCAAGTCCACCTGTATGAACATCATCGGCTGCCTGGACGTGCCCACCGAGGGCACCTACCTGCTGGACGGCCGGGACGTGAGCCAGATGAACAAGAACGAGCTGGCCGAGATCCGAAATGAGATGCTGGGCTTCATCTTCCAGCAGTACAACCTGCTGCCCAAGCTGAACCTGGTGGAGAACGTGGAGGTGCCCCTGATGTACGCCGGGGTGCCCCGGGCGGAGCGGCGGGAGCGGGCTCTGCTGGCCCTGGACATGGTGGGCCTGCGGGAGAAGTATAAGCACAAGCCCTCCGAGCTGTCCGGCGGCCAGCAGCAGCGGGTGTCCATCGCCCGGGCCCTGGCGGGGGATCCGTCGGTGATCCTGGCCGACGAGCCCACCGGCGCCCTGGACTCCCGCACCGGGCGGGAGGTGCTGGGCATCATCCAGCAGCTCCACGCCGCGGGGAACACGGTGGTGCTCATCACCCACGACAACTCCATCGCCGTCCAGGCCCAGCGCATCATCCGCCTGGAGGACGGCCACGTGATCTACGACGGCCCCGCCGACGCCCCTGATGCGGTGGTGACGCCCCGGGCCGCCGGCACGGAGGGAGGTGCGGCGTCTTGAGCATCCTGGAATCCTTCTCCCTGGCCGTCAAGAACATCCTCTCCAGCAAGACCCGCACCCTGCTGACCATGCTGGGCATCATCATCGGCGTGGCGGCGGTGATCGTCATCGTGGGCCTGGGCAACGGTCTGGAGCAGTATATGACCGACAGCTTCTCCGGCCTGGGCACCAATACCCTCACCGTCAACGTCATGTCCCGCGGCTCCACCCGCAGCCTCAGCGTGGATGAGATGTACGACATCGTGGAGGAGAACAGCGACTATCTGGATCTGTGCTCCCCCACGGTGTCCATGAACGGCTATGTGAAGATCGGCTCGGATACGGTGAGCTCCACCTCCGTCCAGGGCGTCAGCGAGGACTATGTGGACATCTCCGGCGCCTCCGTCTCCAGCGGCCGCAACCTCCAGTACAGCGACATGAAGCTCCGCGCCAAGGTGTGCGTCATCGGCGCCTACCTGGACCAGGCCTACTTCGGCGGCAGCGCCGTGGGCCAGACCCTGCGGGTGGGGGGCCAGAGCCTCACCGTGGTGGGGGTGCTCGCCCAGCAGGAGGACACTCTGGAGGAGGGGAGCGGTGACGACTGCCTCTACCTGCCCTACACCACCGCCTCCCGCATCTCCGGCGAGGTGAGCAGCTATGTGGTCACTGTGAAGGACGAGAACCAGCTCGACCAGAGCGTGGCCGCCCTGGAGAACGCCCTCTATGAGATCTTTTCCAGCGACGACTACTACACCGTCACCAGCATGGCGGAGATGGTGGAGACCATGACCAGCATGATCAACATCCTGGTGGGGGTGCTGGCGGGCATCGCGGCCATCTCCCTGGTGGTGGGCGGCATCGGCATCATGAACATCATGCTGGTGTCCGTCACCGAGCGCACACGGGAGATCGGCATCCGCAAGTCCCTGGGCGCCAAGGAGCGGTACATCATGCAGCAGTTCGTCATCGAGGCGGCCTGCACCAGCGCCCTGGGCGGGATCTTCGGCATCCTGTTCGGCTATCTGCTCTCCGCCGCGGCCTCCCAGGTGGTCACCCGCCTCATGGAGGAGACCCTGGCGGTGGCCCCCACCCTGGCGGCGGTGGCCCTGGCCTTCGGCATCTCGGTGGGCATCGGCATCCTGTTCGGCTACCTGCCCGCCAAGAAGGCCGCCAAGCTCAACCCCATCGACGCGCTGCGCTACGACTGAGAAGGAGGAATCAACTTGAAACTGCGCTTTCTTTCCCTGCTCACCGCCCTGTGCCTGGCCCTGTCCCTGGCGGCGCCGGCCCTGGCGGCGGACGCGGACACCCGGCTGGAGACCATCCGGGCCCTGGGCATCCTGTCCGGCGACGAGAGCGGAAACCTGAACCTGAGCAGCCCGGTGACCCGGGCGGAATTTGTGAAGATGATGACCGCCGCCTCCACCTACCAGGACGCGGTGGGCACCGGACAGGGGGGCCTCCCTGTTCACCGACGTGAAGAGCGGCTACTGGGCCAACGGCTATATCCAGCTGGCGGTGGAGCAGGAGTGGGTCACCGGCTACGTGGACGGCTCCTTCCGTCCCGGCAGCTCCATCACTCTGGAGGAGGCCTGCACCGCCCTGCTGCGGCTGCTGGGCTTTGACTCGGGCAGCCTGAGCGGCTCCTTCCCCGAGGCCCAGCTGTCCAAGGCCCGCTCCCTGGGCCTGCTGGATGATCTGGACGTGTCCCAGGGGGAGACCCTCACCCGGCAGGACTGCGTCACCCTGTTCTACAACCTGCTGGTCAGTGAAAACAGCGAGGGCACCGTCTACGGTACCACCCTGGGCTACACCGTCACCAACGGGGAGGTGGACTACTCCACCCTGGTCACCGCCGACACCAAGGGCCCCTACGTGGCGGACTCCGGCTCCCTGAGCCTGCCCTTCTCCACCAGCGGCATCACGGTCTACCGCAACGGCACGGCCTCCGGGCTGTCGGCGGTGCAGCAGTACGACGTGTACTACTACAACGAGAACCTGCGCACCGTGTGGATCTACAGCGACCGGGTCACCGGCACCCTCACCGCCGTCTCCCCCGGCACGACGGCCCCCACCTCCGTCACCGTGGCGGGGGGCACCTATGAGCTGGGCACCTCCACCGCCGTCTATCAGTTCTCCAGCCAGGGGGACTTCTCCGCCGGCGACACCGTCACCCTGCTGCTGGGCATGAACGGCGAGGTGGTGCAGGCCGTCTCCGCCGCCGAGGCCGATATGACCTATTACGGCGTGGTGCTCTCCAGCACCAAGGGCGCCGCCGACGGCTCCACCACCAGCGAGGAGAGCACCAGCGTCCAGACCACCACGGTGGTGGCCTGCACCGACGGCACCCAGCGCACCTTCTACCACAGCGGCTCGGCCTACTCCGCCGGGCGGGTGGTGTCGGTGACCATAGAGGACGGCGCCACCCGCCTGCGGACGTTGAGCTCCAAGGGGCTGGAGGGCGACGTATCCCGGGACGGGAGCAGCCTGGGCAGCTATGACTTCGCCGATGACGTGGAGATCCTGGACGTGGACGACGAGGGCGGCTACGCCCGCATCTACCCCGACCGGCTGGCCGGCGCCGAGCTGGAGTCCGACGACGTGAGCTACTACTCCCTCAATGAGCTGGGGGAGATCGACCGGCTGATTCTCAACCAGGTCACCGGCGACACCTATACCTATGCCTTCCTGGTGGACGGCGAGGTGAACTCCGAGAATCTGGAGATCTCCGCCTCCTACACCTATCTGCTGGACGGGGAGACCTATACCGTCAGCGGCTCCACCAACTACAACATCACCCACGGGGGCATCGCCCTCATTTACAACAACGGCAGCATCAGCAGCATCCGCCAGCTGGAGTCCGTCACCCTGAGCCAGCTCTCCGACCTGTACGCCATGGCGGGGAACAAGAAATACATGCTGGCCGACGACTTGGAGGTGCTGCTCAAGGACAGCAGCAGCTCCAACACCTACTACGTGACCACCCTGTCCGAGATCAATGACGAGGACTACCGCCTCACCGGCTGGTACGACGATCTGGACTGCGCCGCCGGCGGCCGCATCCGCATTCTAGTGGCGGTGCCGAAGTAAGCGCGGCATGCGGGCAGGACGCGCCTCACAGCAGATAACTGCCGCCCGAACCGAACCAACCGGATAGGCCGGAGGGGGATTCCCCCTCCGGCCTTAGGCTGTCGATAAACCCTCCGGCCTGTCCGGTTTCAAATTTTCCCCCCGCCGGCATGGGATCCGCCCCGTTCAGCGTGTATAATCATATAGGAAGGAAGAAAGGGGGAGGCCCATGGACGACCGGGAGCTGGTGGAGCTGCTGGTGCGGCGGGAGGAGCGGGGCGCGGACGAGCTGCTGCGCTGCTACGGCCCCATGCTGCGCTATATCATCGCGCCCATTCTGCCCGATCCCCGGGAGCGGGAGGAGTGCCTGAACGACGTGGTCATGCGGGCCTGGGATCGGATCGGGCAGTATGACCGGGGGCGGGGCGGATTCCCGGCCTGGCTGTCCGCGGTGGCCCGGAACACGGCGAGGAACCGCCTGCGCGCCGGGGAGGCCGCGGCGGCGGAGCTTCCGAGTTGTCCCCGACGCCCCGACCCTCCCCGGCCCGGAGGAGTGATGCTGCGGAAGGAGCGGCTGCGGCGGCTCCGGAGGTCATTGACGGGCTGGGCGGTATGGAGCGGGAGCTGCTGTACCGGAAATACTACTACCTCCAGTCCACCGCCCAGATGGCGGCGGAGCTGGGGCTGACCCCGCGGGGGGTGGAGGGCCGGCTGCACCGGCTCCGCCGCCGCCTGCGGAAGGAGCTGGGAGGTGAGCTGGATGGGTGATGACCGGGAATTTGACCGGATGCTGGAGGAGGAGCTGACTGCGCTGCCCCTGCCCGACGATACGGTGGCGGAGGTGAACCCCTGGCGGCGGGCCATGGTGCGCATCGTGTGGGGAACCGGCCTGACCACCCTGACCCTGAACTTCTGGTACCTGAACTACCTGCTCCCCGCCGTGGGAGTGGTGCTGCTGTTCCTGGGGTTCCGCACCCTGCGGCGGGAAAACCGCTGGTTTGCCCTCTGCTGGGGGCTGAGCCTGCTGGATCTGGCCTCCTTTTATGTGGGACGGGTGATGGACGCCACCATCTGGGCCCGGGATCTCCCGCCCCTGGGGGCGGCGCTGGCCCTGCTGGGCCTGGTGCGGAGCTTCTGCCTGTGGCGGGGGATCCGGGCGGTGCGCCGGTGTGCCGGGCAGGAGGACAGGGCCGGGGCGGCGGCGGCCCTGCTGACGTTCCAGTGCGCCCTGGTGGCCCTGGGCCTGCTGGGCGGGGGGAATCTCCAGCTCCAGGGGCTGTTCTTCGCGGTGATTTTTCTGGGGCTCTACATCTGCATCATGCGCAGCCTGGCGAAGCTGCCCGCCCTGCTGGACGGGGCGGGCTACGTGGTGCGGGCCGCCGGGGCGCGCCTGTCCGAACTGGCGGTGTGGATCACCTGGGCGGTTCTCCTGGCAGCGGGGCTCCTGGTGGCGGGGACGGCGTTCTGCCGCTATCCCATGGAGTGGAGTCCGGTGGAGGCCGGAGAACAGCAGCAGCTGGAGGAGATCCGGGACAGCCTGCTGGCGCTGGGGATGCCGGAGCAGGTGGCGGAGGATCTGGCGCCCGGGGATCTGGCCCTGCTGGAGGGGGCCCTCAGCGTGACCGCCCAGGTGCACGAGGAGCCCTTCAACGACGGGCGGGAGGAGCGCAGCGTCTCAGGGAGAACCATCCACGTCCAAACCGTCTACGACGTGCGGGAGCTGCGCCTGAGCGACATCGCCGTGGAGCTGCCGGGCGGGCGCTGGCGGATCATCCACCACTTCCTCTGGCAGGCGGAGCCCGGTCTGCGAACCACCGAGTGCATCAGCCTGTGGCCCACCACCCGTGACGGCTTCGACGGCTGGCGGCAGGAGGGGGAGGTGACCGGCCGGCTGCTCTTCGACTGGCAGGGAACCACCTATGAAGGGGACTACTACAGCATCTCCACGGAGCCATACACCACCAACTCTTTCTTCTGGGGGGAGAGTCAGAGCACCGACCCCACCGCCCTTTTCTCCCTGCCGCGGCGGGGGGAGTACTGCCGGGGCTATCTGACCTACGGCGTGGAGACGGTGGAGGACGGGTGGCTCCTGGACTCCTGGATCAACTACACCCACCAGGTCAAATGGCTGAACTACCCCGCCATGACCGCCCAGGAGTACGACAGATCCGGGATCTGGAACGGCTTCGGCGCCTTCCACACCGCCCAGACCGCCATCCAGTTCTACCCGGCATCCGAGGCGGAGAAGGGGAGCTATCAGACGTGGTGACCGGAAGACGGCCGCCAATCGGACAACAGGGGCACTCCCGCATCTGCGGGAGTGCCCCTGCTGGAGTCTCTGCAATTCATCCAAGGACAGACGGCGCTGTGCGCGGGCGCGCCCAGCCCTTCCGGGCTCATGACCGCGCATCGTCATAGAGCCTCTGAATCTCCGCCGGCAGGTGATCCGGCATCATCCGGGTGACCCGCTCCTCGCTGCCGTCCTGAAGGGCCTGCTCATAATACCAGCATTTGAACCGGATCATGGACAGGGTCTTTTCCATTTGGCGCAGCTGCTGCTCCACCACCCGGCGCTGACGCTCAAACAACTCCCTGCGCTTTCCATAGGTTCCGCTGCCCTCGCAGCACCACTGCATGAACTGCCTGATGTCCTTGATCTCCAGCCCGGATTTTTTCAGGCAGTCGATGACCCGCAGGGCCTCCAGCTCCGCGTCGCCGAAGCGCCGGATGCCGGATGCCCGTTCCAGCCCGGGGAAGAGCCCCTCCTTGTCGTAATACCGAAGGGTGGAGACGGGGATATGAAACATCTCAGAGACCTGTCCGATTGTATACATCTTTTGAGCTCCCGATAAAGTCTTGACCTGAAGTCAGATTCAGATCTTACAAGCCATTCTATCAGAGAACCGGCGGCCTGTCAAACCGGCGCCGCGGAGCGTCTTCTCTCAGAATGGAATCGGGCGGAGAGGGCATGAGGTTATAATCGGCAGAGCCTTGTCCCGCCCAAGCGCGGGACAAGGGCTTTCCCAGGGCGGACGGGAGGCGGGTTTACCGCATCCCGTCCCGGAGGACGCCCTGCTCCCGCAGCAGCTTCTCCACAACCGTGCCCCGGATTCCCTTCAGCAGAGGCTTTTTCAGCAGCTCCAGCGGCCCGGGCAGGCCGATGTCCAGGGGCGATTTGCCATCCATCAGGCAGACGGAGCTGTGCAGCAGCTCCCGGATGTCGTACACGCTGCCCCACACCTCGGGCACGCCCCGATCCACCCCCAGCAGGCCGTAGACCGCCTCCATGGCGGTGCGAACCGAGTACTCGGTGGTGAACACGGTGTCCCGGGGGGTGTCGGCGAACTGCCCCAGGAAGGCGAAGTTCACGCATCCGTCCGGGATCACGGCGGGCCGGTCGCCGGCCGCCCGGGGCATGAAGAAGGCGGTAATGTAGGGCATCATCGTGGGCACGCACACGGCGCTGTGCTCCGCCAGCTCCGGGATCTGCTCCAGCGGCACCCCGATGTGGTAGAGCCACTCCTGGGTGATCTCCTTTCCGGTGCATTCCCGCATGGGCTTTTTCACATAGTCCCCGGGCACGTCGGTGAACAGGCCGTATACCCAGACGCACACCTGCTCCGGCGCCTGCTCCCTGAACTGTCCCTGGCGGTTGATCGTCCAGCTCAGCAGCCACTTGGAGTCCTGGCAGCTGACGATGCCGCCGGTGACCACCTTCCCGGTGCGGGGATCCCGCTGGCAGATGCTGGTGATATAGGGGAGGATCCGGTCGTCCAGGGTGGTGATGGTGGCCGACTCCCAGCTGGTCTTGTCAATCTGGCCGCAGAACTTCTCCGGCCGGCCGAAGGCGGGATCCTGCCTGGCGATGTTCTTCCACAGGCTCCAGCACCCGCTGGTGCGCACCTCCGCGTCCCCGTTGGGGGCGTGATCCTGGTCGCCGTAGATGGTTCCCTCGGTGCAGGAGCCGTTGGTGACAAACACCAGATCATTCTCCGTGAGGACAATGCCCTGCTCCACGCCGTCCACCCGGCACTCGATGGCGGTGGCGGTCTTTCTGCCGTCCTTCTTGTCGAAGATCACATTGGTGACCTCGGTGTTGAACCGGAAATCCACCCCCGCGTCCTCCAGGTACTTCTGCATGGGGAGGATCAGGGACTCATACTGGTTATACCGGGTAAACTTCAGGGCGCTGAAGTCGGGCAGGCCGGCAATGTGGTGGAGAAAACGCTGGAAGTAGAGCTTCATCTCCAGGGCGCTGTGCCAGTTCTCAAAGGCGAACATGGTTCGCCAGTACAGCCAGAAGGTGGAGGAGAACACCTCGTCGTCAAAGACGTCCTCAATGGTCTTGTCGTACAGATCCTCGTCGGGGGTCATAAAGAGCTTCATGATCTCCATGCAGCCCTTCTGGCTCAGGTTGAATTTCCCGTCGGTGCGGGCGTCCCGGCCCCGGTTCACCGTGGCCCGGCACAGGGAGTAGTTGGGATCGCGCTTGTTGAGCCAGTAGAACTCGTCCAGCACCGAGGCGCCCGGCTTCTCCAGGGAGGGGATGGAGCGGAACAGATCCCACAGGCACTCGAAGTGATCCTCCATCTCCCGACCGCCCCGCATGATGTAGCCCCGGCTGGGATCACAGATGCCGTCGCAGGCGCCGCCGGCCAGATCCATGGCCTCCAGGATGTGGATGTGGGAGCCGGGCATCTGCCCGTCCCGCACCAGGAAGCACGCCGCCGCCAGGGCCGCCAGGCCGCTGCCCACGATGTAGGCGCTCTTTTCCTCCACGCCCGCCGGCTTCTCAGGCCGGGCAAATGCCTCGTAGTTGCCGCTGGAGTAATAGATACCCCTGCGGTTTTTCCGCTGCTTCCCCAGCTCTGTATTCCGGTAGGAGCTGGGGGCGGCATCGGGCGCCGCCTTTCTGCCTCCGGCGTGCTTCTTTACTGCCATGCCGGCCGCGCTCGCGGCCGCCAGTCCGACGGCCGCTGCCGCCAGCTTCTCCATACTTTTTGCCATGAATCAGGCCACCTTTCCGAATGCTGCCGCCCGGGGGCGGCTCATCCTTTGTTTCGGCCCTATTCTAACCGGGTTCCGCCGGCGCTTCCATTTACAAAACCGGCCCGGTGATCAGATTTTGATCACCGGGCCGGTTTTGTAAAGAGACCGGTTCAGCCGCCGGCCGCAAAATTTCGGATGGAGTTGGCGATATTCCCCCGCATGGTGGTGCTGATCTTTTCCACAAGCTGCCGGTAATCGGCACTCATCCCCTGGCGGATCCAGTCCAGCATCAGCCCCACAAAGCTGTACTTGTAAAACTCCGCGATAAATGCCCGCTCCTCCTCGGAGATCGCTGCACCCCGGCTCTGCTCGTCCACCACCCCCCGGATCAGCCCGTAGGTCAGGTGATAGAGGAAGCGCTCCATCTGCTCCCGGCTGATGCAGCGACAGGCGTTGAGGATGAAGGGCTTGTTTTCCAGCACCGCCTCGAAGATCTGCAAAAGCCCCTCCTGCCAGGTCTCGTAGGTCTTTTTTCCCTGGAGGGCCCGGGAGGCGTCCTCAATACAGGCCCACTCCACCAGATCGTAGATGTCCTTGAAATGGTAGTAAAACGCCATGCGGCTGATGCCGCAGTCCTCGGTGATGTCCCGGATGGTGATCTTGTCCAGAGGCTTTTTCAGCAGCATGTGCTTGAGCGATGCCTCCAGGGCCTGCTTGGTGGTGTTCGTCATGAAATGATCCTCCTGTTGCTCCCTGAGTCCCTTTCCTGACCCCATTATACCTGAAATAGCAGGATCCGCAAAGGCCTTCTCTGCCGGAAGCGGCACGGGCCCGCTTTCTGCGCCTGCCGCGGGATCTTCCCTCCCCCCTTTTTTCTGCCTTGATCAGGCTGGCTGCAAAATTATTCCCCTTTTGAGCAAAAAAGAGTTGACAATCCATATATCGTGTGATATCATATTCCTCGCGCTGATGATTGCGCCAAGCTGCGCGAGTGGTGGAATTGGCAGACTCGCTAGATTCAGGTTCTAGTGTGCATTACGCACGTGCGGGTTCAAGTCCCGCCTCGCGCACCATGGCGAGTGTTCTTATAGCATTTGAAATGCTGTAAGAACACTCGTCTTTTTTTGTTAATTTCATCCGGCGATGGTGGATGGGGCGTAGTTGACGACTACGCCCTTTCTTGTGTTTACGGACACCTCCGGGGCGGGCAGCGGGATGAGGTCGGGGATCTCGATGGCGCCCACGCAGTTGTAGTGGATACGGAGCCGCTGCTCCCACACCCCGTCTACCTTCTCGGCGTTGAATACCTCAATCTTCTCGATGAGCTCGTTCAGCATCCGGGGCGTCAGCTTGCGGGCGCGGGTGTATTTGCGGACCAGGGAGATGAACATATCCGTGGTCATGGACTGGCTGTTCTGCTTGTCGATCTCGGCGCGGAGCGCCTTGATCTTCTCCGCCAATTCCTTCTGCTCCTCCTCATACCGCCTCGACATTCTGGCGAAACGGTCATCCGAGAGTTTGCCGGAAACATTATCCTCATAGATCCTCTCGAACAGGCCGTCCAGCTCCTCATCGCGGGCTTGCAGGGCTTTCAGCTCTTTCTCCTTCAGCTTTCGGTCGGTGGCCTCTGCCTGCTGGGAATGGCCGATCACAGCCTTCACAAACTCATCCTCAAACTGACTGGAAAATTTAGTTAGCCTCCGGATCTCGCCTAACACCACCTGCTCCAGGAAGTCCACACGGATATAATGGGTAGAAGTACAGGTCCCACGGTTGCCCTTGTAGTTGGAGCAGTTGAAATACTTGATGTCGGGGTTGCCCTGATTGAAATGAAAGTGTAGGTTGTGTCCGCAATCAGCGCAGACCAGCAGGCCGGAAAACATATTGCGTTCCCCTTCGTGGGTACGGCGCTTGCGGATCTTGCCGCGCTTCTGCTGGACCTGCTCAAAGACCGCCCGCTCAATGATAGGTTCGTGGACGTCCTTAAAGATAACCCAGTTCTCCCGGTCATTTTCAATTCGCTTTTTGTTCTTGTACGACTTGGAGTAGGTTTTGAAATTAAGGATGTCGCCGCAATACTCTTGCAAAGACAGTATTTTGGTAACACTGGAGCTGTTCCACTTTGTCGGAGCCTGCTCCTTTCCTTTGCCGGGCCGTTTAATGCCTTTTTTGAGCCAGTAGGCGCGGGGCGTCAGGATACCGTCTTGTTCAAGACTTGCTGCAATCTGCTCTGTTCCATAACCATCCAAGGTCATACGATAAATCCGACGAACCACCTGGGCGGCCTCCTCATCCACGATCCACCGTTTGGGATTGTCAGGGTCCTTGATATAGCCGTAGGGAGGTTGCCCCATCGGCTCGCCCGCATTGCCCTTGATCTTATTGCTGATCCGGCGCTTCTTGCTGATGTCACGGGCGTACCACTCATTGAACAGATTGCGGATGGGCGCCAGCTCGTTCTCACCCTCAGCGGTGTCGATGTTATCCGAGACCGCTACCAAGCGAATGTCGTGCTCCGGGAAAAACTCCTCGGTCAGCCGCCCCACCTCAATGTAGTTGCGGCCCAGCCGGGACAGATCCTTCACAAACACGGCGGCGGCCTTGCCGGCGGCAAGCTGTTCCATCATGTCGTTGAAACCGGGGCGGTCCATCGTGACGCCGGAGATGCCGTCATCCAGGAAGTGGACCAGATTGGTGTAACCTTTTTCCTTCGCCACCTTGGTCAGCAGTTTCTTTTGATTTCCGATGCTGTAACTCTCGCCCTCCAGGTTGTCATCGCGGGAAAGCCGCTCATAGAGGAATGCGGTTACAGCACGGGATTTGCGGTTGTTCGACTGTCTCATTCAGTCCTCCTTCCTCCGGGACAGCCGAATAGCAAATATAACTTGTCTATGTTCATTATACCGCCATCCGCTGTCCCTGTCAGCCGGGTCCGGGAGATTTACTTTGCCTCGCTCTCGGACTTCATCAGCCGCAGAAGGATGCTGCCCAGGGTATCCGGGCCATCTTGCCGAAAAACGGGTTCAACGACAAACGACCTATTGCCGAAGCGATAGGTCGTCTTTTCATCTAACGATTTCTTGGAAGAGCCGGGCTTACCGGCAATAGTTTTTTCTTGCATAAAATGACCCCCTTTCGCAAGAAAGATCAATACGAAAGAGGCAGAAAACGGATGGCTGCTGGCACAGCTCCACGGGAATTTCACCCCGGCCCATACTGATGGGTGCGGCGCACGATGCTTTGCGGGCGTCCAATGCGCGAGTCTCATTATCCTGCCTGCGCGTCCTCGCCCACAGGCTGCCACACCTGTTTTACGGCCCGGTTTTGTCGCTCTCCTGTTTGGTAGGGGTCCCGTCCTGCGGACTTGCAACAGGATCTTGGCGCACCGGCCGACCGGCTCCACACAGACAGATCGTATCCGTCTGCCTTATACTGCGCCGGAGGCCTCCCGCCGGGCTTTCTTTGTCAAGGAGCTATAAAGGGACGCCGTGTGGAAAGGGGAACACACAGCGCCCGGCCCTGGATCAGCTCAGGTCAAAATCCAGGATGGAGATAATCAGCTTTGCTTCCAGCCGACCGCGCAGATCTTCGTCCACCTGGGGACGGGGATAGCTGTCAGGGCCATAGCTCGTCCGTGTAGACAGCGCGGCGATGTAGCCGGAGTAATGCCGGACTACCCGGCTCACCGCTTCGGGGTCTCCTCCCACAGCGGCGGCGATCACCGGGTAAGGGATCAGCGATGCCCGCGTGCGTGCAGATTTACTCATCCGCTTCACCTCCCATCAGCTCCTTCAGCAGCCGATAGGCTTTATGCCTGCGGGTGTTGACCGTCCGGCGGGCCATATCCATGTACCTGGCGATCTGTTCATCGGTCATCCGCAGGAACCAGTGCATCATAAAGATTTCCCGGTCCTCCTGGGACAGCCCCAGAAGCGCCTCGGCCAGCCCGTCGTCCTCGATCAGGATCACGGCCCCTCCCACAGGGAAGGTCGTGTATTCCCACGGGTAGCGGTCATATACCGCAAGCTGGGCCATTTCTGCCTCGGACAGTTCTTCCAAAGATGTGAAACGCTTCTGGCGGCGGCTGATCTGGCGATAGCCGTTGAACGCCTCGCATTTCAGCACCTTCTTGCAGTAGCTGTCAAAGGCGTACTGCTTGTGCTCGTAGTGGCGGTCAGGTTTCAAGTTCTCACCTCCCTTCGTGCCGGGAGGCAGTTCTTTTCTTCCCCTTTCGCTCACTACTCGTTCACGAGTGGTCCGGTTTGGCCGGTTTTCTGGATCTATCTGAAAAAATTTTTTGCCGCTCATAATTGGCTCCTTTCGTTTCGTTCAGGTTGACAGGCCGGAACGAAACGGGGCGGGGAGCGGCAGCCTACGCCCAGGCACTCAAAGAGACGGGTTTTGCGAGATGTGAGCAACAGTATATAAAAAGCGAGCCATAACTCACTTTCATGAGCATGGCTCGCTGCTGTGTTATTGGAATATTTTTTGTAGTGGCATGGGTGTCCGCCGTACAAACGGTGAACCCCGCCTTATTTTGACCTCCTTTATGTTGGCGTTCTCATCCATATCTCCCTTTACTCCAGAATATGAGTTATAACTCGCTTTATATGAGTTCTAATGTTATTTATATGAGCGGAAGCACACTCTACAATGATGTAGAGGTGATGTGTAGTGAACAATCCGCTGGATCTATTTGCATGGAAGGTGCGGTCAGAACGGAAGCGCCAGCATCTAACGCAGAAGCAGTTAGCTGAACGCCTCGGTATGAACTCCCGCACGATCATAGATTTGGAGACCTGCCAGAGTAATCCGAAATTTGAAACGGTGGTCCTTGTCGCCAAAGAACTGAATATCAGCGTGGACGCCGCCATCTTCCCGGAAATGGTAAATCAGACAGTCTCGAAAACAGTCGTAGACTTCTTTGCCGGGAAAAGTGAAGCAGAGATCGAAAAATTTATCGCGCTCTGCAAACAGGCGGAAGCCTTCCAGAAAGGTGAGTAACGCGGTCGGGTTCGATGTGCCCGGCCGCGTTACTGTTTCACCCGTTTGCTATGCGGGCAGTTTATTCTTCTTTTGTTTTGTAAGCATTTTTCAGATGCTCGAAGGACTCCTGGCTGATGACATGCTCCATCCGGCACGCATCAAGTTCAGCTAACTCGGGGGAAATTCCTACTTCAAGCAACTGCTGGGTGAAAAACAGGTGCTTTTCATAAATCTGTTCGGCAAACTGCAATCCCAATTCTGTCAGGGAGAGTGTGCCGTCAGCATTTTTTACAAGATGCCCGGATTTGGACAATTCCTTGACAGCCCGGCTTACAGAGGGCTTTTTTACTCCTAAATGCTCTGCCACATCCACACAGCGGACATAACCATGTCTTTTCTGCATCATCAAGACTGCCTCCAGATAGTCCTCCATTGCTGATGTCAAAGCCATTGGCACACCTCCCATCCAGAGTATTTTGGGTATTAGCTACCGTTATTTTGCCTTTACATTGGCAATCTCAATGAAAAGCTGGTCACTGCCGAAGCTGAAAGATTCAATCTTGTCGCTGTTAAATGCCGCATACTGATGAGCCGAAGTAAACGGAACCAGTACGGCCTGATCTGCTGTAAAGGTCAGCACCTCGTTATAGATTTCCTGCACACGATCCAGATCGGCGGTGCTGTCCAATTCCTTTATGATGTTTGTGCCATTTTCCATCGTCAAAGCAACCTGCCACAAAATCGGGTCGGACATCATCTCAGGGTTCATATTTGTCATGGTGAGGAACGGGTCATAGTAGCCACCGTAGGTTGTGTGGAGCGAGAAATCAAAATCGGTGGAAACCTGTGTAAACCAAGTCATATTGTCTGCACCGCGTGGCGTTACTTCAAAGCCTACTTCGCCCAATTCCTGCGCAATGACAAGGGCAGCATCATCCAGCGTTCCTTGATTGGTGATATAGTCCAACGTGACGCTCAATTTTGTACCATCTTTTTCTCGAATCCCATCTCCATCGCTGTCTACCCAACCGGCACTTTCCAGAAGTTCTGCGGCCTTTTCAGGATCATAGCTATAGGTAGTAGTTTCTACATCGCAATACGGCAGGGATGTATCAAGCAGATAGGTCGATGCTGTTTCCAGTCCAGAGAAAACATTGGAACTGATAGTTTCTTTATCAATCGCATAGGCAACTGCCTGACGAACAGCCGCATCGTTAAATGGGGCTTTCTGTGTGTTGAAACCAATAAAACGGCTATTTGAAACACTGTCGTCCACTGTCGTCCCAATTCCATCCGCAGAGGAAAGCTCGGAAAACCCTGCAAAACTCAAGCGGGATGTACCGGCAAGCAAATCTACTTCGCCGCTTTGAAGCGCAAGAACAGCAGATTCCGGATCAGCGATTACCTTTACGGTAAACTCGTCCACATCAGGATCTTCTCCCCAATAGTTCGGATTACGGACAAAGGTATAAGAGGTTCCGTCACTGTCCCCGGCGTACATGTAGGGGCCGGTTCCCATTGTCTGGGTCATCAGTTCTTCTTTGGTGGTCAAATCCTCATTGAACGCATTGGGCGATACGATTCCCATTGGATTGCACATGGCAAGGTCACTTAAAACGCCGTAATACGGTGTTGTCAGGTGCAATGCGACAGTATACTCGTCGATTACTTCGATGGATTCCGTAAGAACACCGATCTTGCCAAACTGGGCAATACTCTGTCCCATATTGGAAAAAGCTGCTTCAATACTGGTCTTTACCGCCTCCGCATTGAAGTCGGCACCATCCGAAAACTTTACGCCTTCTTTGAGATGGAAAGTGTAGGTCAGGCCATCGTCGCTGATATCCCATGTTTCGGCAAGCCCGCCCTTAAATTCACTGCCTTCACGAACAACAAGCGTATCATAGCAGTTACGGGCATAATAGGTAAATCCCATCGTTCCATTGGAACTGCCCGCAGATAGCGCGGGATAAAAACCTGTGGAAAAATCCCAGCTTTCTGTTGTTGTAATGCTTACCGGTTCTGCATTTGCTGCCTCCGAAGTGTCAGAAGTCGAGGAATCATCCGGCGTTCCGCTGTTTGTGCAAGCACAAAGGCCGAGAGCCATAACACCGGCCATCATCAGTGCTGCAAGTGACTTTAGTTTCATAACATTACCGTCCTTTCGTTTTTTTGTATATATCACGCCCTTTAGGAGCGTATATACCTGTTTTAAATCAAGTGGGAAGCCTGCAAAAGCTGTTTGGTATATGGATTTTTGAATACATCCAGATTTCCGCACCACCTGCGGCTTTCAATCAGTTTCCCATTTTGCATAACATGAATCTCGTCCGCAAGGTAAAGCGCGGCGTCAATTTCATGGGTAATGAAAAGATAACTGCATTGTTCTTCCTCCTGAATTCTTTTTAGCAATTCTAAAATGTTTTTTCGCAAGATGACATCTAAACCGCTGATGGATTCGTCAAAGACGATGTAGCGCGGGGACGCAGCCAGAGCACGGGCGATACCTATGCGCTTTTGCTGCCCGCCGGATAATTCCCCTGTTTTCTTTGCTGCCGATT
The DNA here is from genome assembly GCF_002161215.1 of Flavonifractor sp. An10. Lineage (GTDB taxonomy): Bacteria > Bacillota > Clostridia > Oscillospirales > Oscillospiraceae > Flavonifractor > Flavonifractor avistercoris. Next base: position 180,196 of record NZ_NFMB01000004.1, on the reverse strand, counting down.
CTTTGGACAGTTCCATGCGGTCAAGCAATTCATAAACTCTTGACCGTTCCTTATCCTTCGGTAAGGCCAGCAGATTTCGCAATGGTTCGGCAATCACCTGATAAACCGTAAAATGCGGATCAAGCGCGCTTTTTCCATCCTGTAAAACAAGCTGAATTGCTTTCGCTGTTTCTTTCCGGTTGTTTTTTCTTTTACGGGAAATCGGTTTACCATCCAGTAGGATTTGCCCGGATGAAGGGGATTCCAATCCCAAAATCAGTCGTGACAAAGTGCTCTTCCCACAGCCGCTTTCACCTACCAAAGCATAGATCCTGTGATCCGCCATAGACAGGCTCACATCGGAAACTGCGTCAAACAGCAGTTTATCCTCACCTTTGTATTGCTTACTTACATTTTTCACCTCCAGCACACACTCACCTCCACCCTAAATGGATTGCCTCGATCAGTTCTCTCGTATAGGCAGCCTGCGGATTTTGCAAAACCTCTTTAGCTCGGCCTTGTTCCACCATCCGGCCTTCCTTCATAATCAGGACATGGCCACCGATATGCCGGGCAACGTCAAAATCATGGGTCACAATCAAAAGGGCGCAGCCTTGCTCCTGTAGATGCAAAAATTGCTCAACTGCTTTGTCCCTGTGAATCGCGTCTAAAGCGGTAGTCGGTTCATCTGCGATTACCAGTTTTGCTTTACCGGCAATCGCAAGAGCAATGAGACAGCGCTGGAGCATACCTCCCGAAAGCTGATACGGTCTGCTGCCTAAAATCCTTTTGGTGTCTGTAAGACCTGCCCGTGATAATGCCTGTTCATAAAGAGAAAGCGCGTCTTTTCCCTTCAGATCTTGATGAAGTTTGAGAAATCCAGCCATTTGAACGCCGATTTTTCTGGAAGGATCAAGGGATGTCATTGGGTTTTGCGGCACAAAAGCAATTTTGCTGCCATAGTAAAGTGTGCGTTCTTTTTCCTTTAACTGTAAAAGCGATACTCCATCAAACTGGATGTTACCATCCACTTGAAAAGTATTACGATTAAGCAGGCCCAGAATTGCCCGGCAGGTCATGGTTTTCCCACTTCCCGACTGGCCCAAAAGGATAGCTGCGCTTGCTTCCTCCAGCGAAATGTTAATATCTCTGATTAATTGCTGATGTGGATTTTTAAGAGCAATACTAAGTTGTTCTACCTGCAACAGTTTTTTACTCATAACACATCCTCCTGTGGCTGGAGAATGTCTCGAAGTGCCTCTCCAAACAAATTGAAGCCTACGGCGGCGATGAAAATGCAGATACCAGGGTAAATAAGCAGTTCCGGGTGGGAATATAGTGCCGCCTGTGCTTCTTCCAGCATTGCGCCCCATTCAGCTGTTCCGCTTGGTAGCCCAAGGCCGAGGAACGAAAAGCTGGAAACAGTGAGGATAGCAGAAGCTACGCCTGTTGAAAAATACACCAAAAATTGAGGAAGTATATTGGGAATTAAATGGTGGATGATAAGCTGCCACATCCCGCAGCCAGACACTCTTGCGGCGACAATGTAATCCCGTCCGAGTTCCGTTTTAGCGTAGGTGCGAATAAGCTGCATAAACCTCGCCCACATGGAAATGACAACCGCCCAAATAATATTTTGCAGGCCATTTCCCAAAACGCCGATAATCGCTACGGCGATAATGAGCGTGGGGAAAGCGATGAACACCTGACTGATTCCCGTCATAATGCGGTCAAATACCCCGCCGATACACGCTGTCATCATCCCAAGAACTAAACCAATTCCTCCCAGCAAAATCAAAATAGGGAGCGCCAGCCCAAGGGATGCTCTTGCACCGTAAAGCAAGCGGGATAATTCACACCGCCCAAGCTGATCGGTTCCGAGGGGATAATTCGCACTCGGCGCTTGATATTTCATCAAAGGATTTACCTCGTCCGGCGAATGTGGAGCCAGAATCGGTGCGAGGATTGCGATGGCGCAAATCAATACAATCAAAACAAGCCCAATGACCGCTTGCGGATTTTTCAATATTTTACGCAACATCGCTCTCCTCCTTTCTCCACGGACACAGTAAACGGTTGAGTATTTCTCCAAATAATTCAGCCAAAAGATACAGCGTTGCAATAATCAGCATACAAGCGCCTATCGCATTGGCATCAGCGGCCATAATACAATTCATTAAATAATTGCCTACGCCTTTGATGGAAAAGACTTTTTCAACTACGGCGCTTCCCGCAATTAAATAGCTTACATATTGACAGAACAAAGTGATAACGGGCGGCAATGCATTGCGTAACGCTTTTGTCCAAAGTATTCTGTTCACCGTCATTCCATTGGCACGGGCGTAGCTTACATAATCACGGTGCATTTCCTCCAGCAACGAAGCCCGAAATACGCGGACAGTAGAGCAAATTACAGGAAAGGATAGTGTGATGGATGGTAATATCAACCCTACGATTCCCGGTGCAGGTGTTACACTGAAAATAGGGATTTCCACAGCAAAGCCAAGCAATAGTAAAAAACCAAGCCAAAAAGGTGGAATACAAATCCCAAACAGCGAAATAATCCGCATAATATGGTCAGTTAGCTTATTCTTTTTTGCTGCGCATAAAACCCCAAGCAATATGGAAAACACAATAATTTCAGCCAGTGAAAGGACAACTAATTGCAGTGTTTGCGGGAAATATCTCGCCAAATCTTCCGCCACTTCGTTTGTTGAAAAAACAGATTCTCCGAAGTCACCGTGAAAGATCCCGCCAATCCAGTTAAAATATCGAACAGGGAGAGGCTGATCCAAGCCAAGCTCTGTGCGTACCTGCGCTATCATTTCCGGTGTGGGAGAGAGATTGCCACGGCGTATAATATAAACGGCTGGATCTGTGCTGGATAGCGCAGTCAGAACAAAACACAGAACACTTACGCCCAAAAGCAAAATCAGCAACCGTACAATCCGTTTTATCCAATAAGATTTCATCTTTTCCCTCCTTTCCCGGTTAATCCAAGCTAACCATGCTGTAAAGATTACTGCGGCAGGCGGCATATTGCCCGCCGCAGTCCACAAATCACTGTGCAAGTTTCCAGTTCCGTGCTTTCTGCCGGATATTCCAGAAGTTTTGATAGATTCCTTTTTGCTGAATCAAATCGGCATGAACACCTTTTTGTGCGATTTTTCCGTTATCCACCACTAAAATCTGATCGGCATCCCGGATGGTAGACAGCCGGTGGGCAATAACAATCAGCGTTTTGTTTTTTACTAAGGCGCTGATGGCCTGCTGCAAATGCACTTCATTTTCGGGATCAACACTGGCAGTAGCTTCATCAAGTAAGATAATCGGTGCATCTTTTAGCATGGCACGCGCGATAGAGATTCGTTGCTTTTCACCGCCGGATAAAGTAGAGCCGCCTTCTCCGATGACCGTATTGTATCCGTCTGGAAGCGCTGTGATAAAATCATGGCAACAGGCTTTTTTCGCGGCCTCCACAACTTGTTCATGTGTTGCTTCCGGGAATCCGAACTTGATATTATTCTCGATGGTATCGCGGAATAGATAGACATTCTGAAACACCATGCTCATATTCTTTAATAGGCTGTCGCAGGTAAACTCTTTGACATCGTGGCCGCCAACAGTAATGCTGCCGTCCTGTATATCCCAAAACCTGGCAATCAGTCGCGTAATCGTAGTTTTTCCGCTGCCAGAAGGACCGACAATCGCAGTCATGCTTCCCTGCGGAATGGAAAAACTCACGTCATTCAAAATCGGATTACCATTTTCATAGGCAAAGGAAACATGGTCAAAGGCAATATCAAAGGAATCCAAAGAGATGTCTTTGCCATTTTCATCAATTCTCTTTGCCTGCTTGATACGTTCTACCCGGTCAAGCGTGGAATCCAGCATACGAATTAACGTAGTCATCTGTCCCATGACCTCAAGGGGATTGAAGATGGTAAACGAGGCAAGCAGAATAACGGAAAGTCTTGCAAAGGTGAGTTCACCGCCAATAGCCAAGAGCCCTGCACAGAACATCATAATGCAGGCGCAAATGCGAAACACCAAAGAGTAGCTCATGTTCAGCGGTGTAAACACGCTTTCTACTTCATAGGCAGAATCCGCATTTTTTTCGTAAGCGTTTTCAATCTCACTGACATTCTTTTCACACATATTAAAGGATTTAACCACCGAAATCCCCTGCACATATTCCAGAGTGGCCGCAATCGCATCCGCCTGAATTGTTTGCCGTTTTTCGGACAGATCCTTTCCCTTTTTCTGCATATGGTTGTAGACCGGGAAAGAGAGAAAAATCCCCAGCAGGAATACAATTCCAATGCGCCAGTCGAAGGTCAGAACGCAAATCGCCATAACAATCATGGTCAAAACGCCAGATGTCACTTTGTCCAGAATATGCATGGAGTAGTTCTCCAGATAATTCAGGTCAGAGGTCATGGTGGCGGTCAGCTCGCCCATGCTGTGGTCGTGAAAAAAGCCCATCGGTACATTGCGGAGCCGGTCGCCCAAGGAGATTCGTTCCCGTGCCACAAATTCAAATCCTGCGGTACTTTGCAGGCGATACACGAGATATTTGAAAATGCTGCGCAGCACAAGTCCTCCTATAATCAGGGTAAGAACGATACCCCAAGTCTGGCCGGTAATTTCAAGGCCACTTTGTAATTGGTTTAATACGAAAAATACGGCAACGATTGGCAGAAGGCCAAACATGGATTCCAAAAAGCCGCAGAAAAAGCTGCCCCAAATTCGTTTTGATAGGTTGCCGCTCAAACGCAATACGCGACGGATGATTTTCAGCATGATTCGCTCACCTCCTGATTCATACTCCAGTCCATTGTGCTGATATGAGCTTTCCACATATCCAAGTAGGTTTCCGAACTGGTAAGAAGCTGCTCATGTGTGCCTCGTGAAGTAATCTGACCATCTTCAAGAACCAAAATCTGATCTGCATACATGACAGTAGAAAGCCTGTGGGCGATAACGATCAGTGTTTTACCTTTTGTCAGCTTATCAATGGAATGCTGCAATTTATCTTCATTTTCCGGGTCTGTGAAGGCAGTAGCCTCGTCCAGAATCACAATAGGTGCATTTTTCAAGATTGCCCTTGCTATGGCAAGACGCTGGCGCTCACCACCGGAAAGCCTTGCCCCGGCGTCACCGGCATTCGTATCGTAACCTTTGGGGAAACGTGCAATAAATTCGTCACATCCAGCCTGCGCAGCCGCCCACTCCACTTCCTTGTCAGTAGCGTCCGGTTTTCCAATGCGAATGTTGTCACGCAAGCTCATATTAAATAAGAAATTGTCCTGAGATACAAAACTGATTTTCTCTGTCAAATCGGAAAGGGAAAGTTCCCGGACATCTGTGCCGCCTACCAAAACCGCACCTGCATCGACATCCCAGAAACGGGCGATCAGCTTGGCAAGCGTAGATTTGCCTGAACCGGATGGCCCTACCAAAGCTGTGACCGTTCCCGCCTTTGCTGCAAAGGAAACGCCATGAATGACCTCACTGTCTCCATATCCAAAATGAACATCTTTCAGCTCCACATTCGCTCCAGTACTATGTTTTGGCTGTGTCGGCTCTGGCAGTTCCTCCATATCAAGAAGCGCTTGGATACGGGGTTGTACCTCTGCAACAACAGCAGTACTTTCCCAGAAATCCAAAAAGGTCTGTAAGGAACCTACAATAGCCATAGAAAGCAAAATGCACAAAATGAGTTCGGATAGGCTAACTGCACCGCCAGAAAAAAGCGCCATGCCAACCGGCAGGACAAAAGCGATAGAGGACGGTAAAACGGCCTGACTGATACTCATAAAAGGCCAGCAGTGTCTATACCATTTTGTTGTTACATCCCGTACTTTCAAAACGGAGGACTGAAACTGATCCATGGATGAGGCCGTTTGGTTAAACGCTTTGATGACCTCCATACCGTTCACATATTCCACTATCGTGGCATTCATATTGGCATTGGAAGCCATGTACTCCTTCATCATTTCGCCCCGGCCAATCAGCATACAGTAATAAATCACATTGCCAATAACGCCGGTGGCAAGAGCCGCCAGAGCCATGCGCCAATCAATCAAAAGCAGATATAAAATGACAAGGACAGGTACCAGTGTGCTTGCGATCATCTCAGGAATCGCATGGGCAATAGGTACTTCCAAACGATCTGCATCGTCCATGATAAGCTGCTTAAATTCACCGGAAGATTTACTCTGTACCGTACCCATAGATACTCTGGACATCTTTCGCATAACAGCAACACGGATATTTTTAATAATTTCATAGGCCACTTTGTGGGAGCACAAGGTAGATTTGGCATAGAGCCAATGTTTTAAGAAAAATCCGCACAGGGCAATTACAGGAAGCAGCACCGCCCATTCCATCGTCAGTTTGCTTTCCAAAGCAAATTGAAGCAACACCGCTACCGCAATATATGGAACAATTCCGAATATAGAAGATAGAACAGACAGAATAACGGAAAATGTTAGTTGCTGCTTTTTTGCACTGGTAAAGCGGAAAATCCCTTTGTAGGGAGATTCACGCTTCACTTTCTCTTTCTTCATATCGTTTCACCTGGCTTTCTTTAGAGGATTACACACATTCAGATACACACTTAGTTTATCAGGCCCTTTTTCGCTTTTGTAACCGAAGCCGGCAATTCCATACCCCAATCCGGCGGATTATTCTCGCACCTTGATTTTTTGCATTCGCTATGGTAATATTAAAGGCGGTTAGACATTGCTAACCCGTAAAGATGAAAGGAGGCGCATGACATGCCTTCAACTGTACATACGCCGATTTGCATACAGCACGACCTTCCAATCTCAGAAAGTGTCTGGGAAAAAGCATCCGCATTGCCCGAAAAAGGCTCGGGACGATGCAGAAAGGGTGCAAGCCAGCGTGTAGATACGCAGGAACTGTCTCCAGGGCTGTTTTTGCTCCACTCGGAGATGACATTCAACCGGGAGACAGAACTACGTGAAGAATATCCCGAAAGTGGAGTCCTTCAGCTTTCCTTTTGCCTGAATGGTTGTATGGAGTGGAATTTTGAAACGGGTAAAGGTGGACATTATGAGATTTCACCCACAGAGTGTAGCCTTCAGTGTGGGCGCTTTTCCAAGTGCTCCAGCTACTATAAGCCGGGAGAAACATATCGCACCCTTGGCATTGTTATGGAAAGAAATCGGTTTGCAGAATTGACAGAACAGTTAGAAACAGTCCATTTGATTTGCCCGGAACAGAAAATCTGTTCTCATGTGTTTCCTACTACATCCGAGATTCGATTGGTGCTGCAACATCTTGTCGATTGCCCTCCAGAACGGAAATTGAGGAAAATATACTTGGAAGGGAAAGTTTTGGAACTTTTGTCCCTGTTCTGCGATGAAGTCGTTGGGAAACAGAGTGGGGATAAAGAAATCTCAAGAGAAGATCATCGTTGCCTACAGAATGCAAGGGAAATGATCGACCATCATTTTCTCCATCCCCTTACCATCCAGCAGATCGCGCAGGAGTGTTTTTTGAGCGAAACAAAATTAAAGCAGGGATTCAAAACCTGCTTTAACTGCACCGTCTATGAATATATCGTGGAAAAACGTATGGAGATGGCTTATAGGCTGTTGCAGAAAGAGAGATACAAGGTGAAAGACGTTGTATGGATGGTAGGTTACAGCAATACAAGTCACTTCATAGAGGCGTTTAGGAAAAGATATGGAATTACACCGGGAGAACTATAAGTATTCCGTTCAACGATTTGAAAATGTCGGATTTATGTTCCTTTATCAAAGTAAAGTTAAGCTGTTGCAGAGTTATCTGACCTGCAACAGCTTTTTTGAATTATTTTATTTCCCTTCTGCCATTTGGAAGCACAAGAATTGTAGTATTAGTAGAGGGAGAATACGAGGATAGAGTTACGATAGCAAGCACAGCAAGCGAGTACCCGCTTGCGATTTTTGGCTTTAGGGAACCCCCTGCCCCTAAACACGAAAATTGCTTGCTGGGATAGTCCCAGACCCTTATAAGAAACGGAGGCGAAGCGGAATGGTAAACAGAAAGCGGAACATCCAGATGAAGTTCTGGGTGACGGAGGAGGGAGAAGCGGCTCATCGACGAGAAGATGGCGCAGCTCCCCACAAAGCGGTATGGGGCATATCTGCGGAAGATGGCGATTGACGGGTATATCATTCAGGTGGACACCACCGACATCAAGGAGATGACAAAGGCCCTGGGCTCCATCGGCCGGAACATCAATCAAATCGCCAAGAGGGTGAACGCCGGCGGCCCAACCTATCAAGCCGATATGGAGGAGATCCTGGAGAGATTGGAGCAGATATGGCAGTTACAAAGACGCATCCTATTAAGTCAACGCTGAAAGCGGCCATCGACTATATCTGCAATCCAGACAAGACGGACGGGAAGCTGCTGGTGTCCTCCTTCGGCTGCACCGTGGAGACCGCCGATATTGAATTTGCATGGACCCGCCGCCATGCCATCGACAAGGGCACGAACCTGGGCCGGCATCTCATCCAGGCGTTTGAGCCTGGGGAGGTCACGCCGGAGGAGGCCCACCGCATCGGCATGGAGCTGGCGCGGGAGGTCCTGGGCGGAAAATATGAGTTTGTCCTCACCACCCACATAGACAGGGATCACGTCCATAACCACCTGATTTTCAATGCGGTCAGTTTCCAGGATCACAAGCACTATCACTCCAATAAGCGGAGCTATCACTTCATCCGCCGCACCAGTGACCGGATCTGCAAAGAACATGGCCTGTCCGTCATCGTCCCCGGCCGGGACAAGGGCAAGAGCTACATTGAGCATCAGGCGGAACAGAACGGCACCAGCTACAAGGCGAAGCTGCGTGCCGCCATTGACCGGCTCCTGCCCGGCTGCTCTGACCTGGAGGACCTGCTCCGCCGCCTTCAGCGGGAAGGGTACGAACTGAAACGGGGCAAGTACATATCCGCCAGGGCTCCGGGCCAGGAACGGTTCACCCGATTGAAAACCCTGGGCGCCGATTATGCCGAGGAGGCCCTGACCGCCCGGATGGCCGGAAGGCCCAGCCCCTCCCGCCAGCCGCAGCAGCGCACCGGGAAGCCCAGCCTGCTCATCGACATCCAGAACAATCTCAAAGCCCAGCAGAGCGCCGGCTACAAGCATTGGGCGACTATCGAGAATTTGAAGCGGGCGGCGGAAACGCTGAACTTCCTGACGGAGCATGGTATTGGAAGTTTGGAGGATCTGTCCGAGCGGTGCGACGGGGCGGCGGCCGCCACCGCCAGGGTGAAGGCGGATCTCCGGGCAACGGAGAAGGAAATGGAGCGGCTGACCCTCACCATGAAGCACGCCGCCACCTACCGCCAGCTCCGTCCCCTGTATGACCAATATCGCCAGTCCAGGGACAAGGAAAAATTCCTCCGGGGGCATGAGGGGGAGATCATCCTGTTTGAGGCGGCGGCAAGAGAACTGAAACGCCTGGACGCCGTACCCCTGCCTGCCACCCAGCGGCTCCGGGCCGAGATGGACGAGCTCACCGCCAGGAAAGCCGCCCTGCAATCGGAATATAGAAAGGCCCAGCGGGAGGAACGGCAGTATGACACCCTCCGTCAGAATGTGGAGGCCCTACTGGAAAAGCCGAGGGAGGCCGAACCGCAGAGGCAGCGAAATAACGAGCTGGAATAGCGGAGGTTGTGCGCCTTTACCAGGCTTTTCAAAAGCCCCTGGGCGCGGTCAGATTTTCCCGGTATAATGGAGGCAGGAATGGAGGTGCCGCCAATGACGAGAACCGAAACCATCAAGGAATTTTTCAAGAAGGCAGTTTTGCCCGTCGCCATCGCCGGGCTGCTGTACTGCATTTTCAAATCCGCCTGCATCAGGAATGGAGAGCTGGATCTCCTCTGGCTCTGGATACTCTGCGGCCTGCCCTTCGGCATCCATCGGATGTGCGTCTGGATCGTGCCGGGCGGCGGCTCCCTGGGCGGCGGCGCCGCGCTGTTCGTGCTGAACTTCATCATCGGCGGCCTCATCGGGGGCTTCGTCCTGGTGTGGCGTCTGCTGGTGGCGGCGTGGTATGTGCCCCTCACCATCTACCGCCTGATCGTGGGATATTGAGATGGACAAATGATAGAGAGCCGGCTGGCATTGACCAGCCGGCTCTCCTCATGGTGTCCGCTCCAGAATAAATTTTGTTACCAGATCCGCATACTGTTCCAGCCGCACCATCAGCGCCAGGTGGCCGCCGGTCAGGTCGGTGACCACCGTGGGACTTGGCATCAGGGCGATCAGGTCCTCCCGGCAGGCCGGGGTGAAGGTGGTGTCGTCCTCGGACAAAATCAGCAGCACCCGCCCCTCCCACGGGGCAAAATCATTGCGGGTCATGCCAAAGTAGTGTTCTGCGTCACAGAGAAAGTCAATCATGTGCTGTTCATAGGGCTTGGTGAGCAGTTCCATCATAGCGCCGCACAGTTCCTCCATAGCGGCCTTTTCCTGGGCTGTAAAGCCATCGGTTTTCTTTTTCATCACCGCCCATCTCATCATCCGCTTGATGAGCGGAAACGGCAGGAAGGCAAGCCATTTTTTGAACTTCCGCTGGCTTTCGATTATCTTCATCAGATCCTGATACCCGGCCTTGCTCATGTTGCCGGACAGCGAGCAGGTGTTGGAGAGGACCAGCCCCTCCACCACTTCCGGGTGGCGGGAGGCGATGACCTGGGCCACTACGCCGCCCAGGGACTGTCCCACCAGCCAGACCTTTTCCTTCAGGTGGCGGAGTAGTTCAGCCACGGCATCGGCAAACTCGCCGTTGTCCCCGAACTGGAGCTGATAGTCAAAGGTCAGCACCGAAAAATCCCTGGCGAACCGGGCAAAGTGCTTATAAAACAGGTCGGACAGCCCAATGCCGCCCGTGAGCAGGACCAGCGTGGCTTTGGCCTGGGGATTTTGATAGTAGCGATAGGTAAAGAGTTTCCCGCTGCTGACCGTGAAGGCAGCGGTTGGATAAACCCGGCGAAATTCTGCAAGTGTCATGGAACTCCTCCTTTCAGATCCAGGTGAGCAGATACCCGTTGATTAAAGCAACAGCCAAAAACAGAAGAACTCCCCGCAGGAAAGCGTAAAAGTGTTTGCGGGGGTCCGCATATAATTCCGGACTTTCCTCGGTGCCGGAAAACCGCACCCGTTTTGTGTGCCGCCACCAAAGCAGGTCGATCACCAAAAAATCAAACAGATTCAGCGCCTGTCCTAAAAGCAGAGTGTTCAAAAAGTTGCCTGCAAAATATTCCTGCCGGGTGAGAAGCCCCATCGCAAACAGGAGCGCAGTAAACAAAAGCAGATTTCCAGCGAAGATGGCCGCAGGACCTCGCTGCCGAATATTTCCTGATAGCTCCGGGCGGGCTTTCACAATCTTCTGTACCTCGTCCGGGTAAGTAGAAAAATTACGGATGTTTTTCTCGTCGCTCCCGGTGCCCAGCCAGCAAAAAGCCCAAAACAAGGAACACAGGAGCATACCCTCTGCCAGCAGCATTTGAACCATCTTCCATCTCCCGATTTCTATTTTCCCTGCCGTTCTTTGTCCCAACGGGAACCCTTTTTGCAGATATAAAAGTCACAGCAGTCACCGCCGGCAGCCAGCGTTTTGGTACGGTAGAGCCGCCCACCCATCCAGTCGACGGACATCGTGTCCAGAGCGCATAGATAGGGAACCAGATGAGGAAGGCCCTCCTGTCGGCCCAGGGCACACAGACCGCACTGGTGGTAAAGGATCGTATATTCCTCTGCATCCCGGCCGAAGATGACCTCGGCATTCCACTGAAAGGGGTTCCTATCTGCATCCGCCAAAGATGCAGTCGCTGCTCGCTTATATTGAGCCTTCAAAGTAAATGCAGTCTTGGCTTTGCCCCGGAAGGCGGTCACAACCAGAGGAGAACGCATACTGGCACTTACCATGCCCTCAAAGCACTTTTCACTCATTTTTTCTTCTGCCGCCTTATAGATAGACAGCCATAGAATTCCACCAGTCAGGCAGACCCGCAACGGGTTTTCCATCATGGAGCCAATATCCGGGGTACGGGATACCATTTGCCGGTAAATCTGCTTAGAGAGCTGCTTCAACGCAGAAATATCCCATCCCAACTCCTGCCTTGCCAGATACCGAAATGCGGCAGGAGCGATGGCAGCCCACATCAGCCTTTCACAATATGTATAGGTCATGACAAACCTCCGTCTTACTTCCGCCCCACCAGCATCCGGGAGTCGCCCAGCATCATCATGCCCGCCCGCCGGCGGGAGCCGAAGACCTCCGTGGCCGTGTCGATGAGGCGCACGTCCTCATAGCCCATGTCCCGCAGCTTTTGGACAAAGGCATCCATGTCCCCGTACATTTTTGGCTTCATGTCATCGTTGAGCGCAAAGACGCCGCCCTTTTTCAGCACCCGCAGGGTCTCCAACAGCAGAGCCTGCTTGTCCGCACCCATTACATTGTGGTAGACATAGTTGCTCACCACGGCGTCGAAACTCTCATCAGGGAAATCCAGCTTGTTGGCATCCCCGTGCCGGAACGCACACCTGAAGCCGACGCCCTCGCTCTCGGCATTTTTCTCGCACATGGCCTGACCATAGCCGTAGGCCACACCCCAATAGTCCATGCCGGTGATTTGGGCGTCCGGCCAGGTGAGAGCCGCCCGTATGCTCAGTGCGCCGGAGCCGCATCCAACCTCCAGAAGTTGTCCCTGCCCGTCAAAATCCAGATGGGAGAGGACGACCTGATGGACCCGCTCCATCATTCCTCCGCCGCCGAAAGCGTACTGTTTCCGTATCCATGCACACCAGATCAGCAGGGCAAGCAGCGCCGCTGCGGCAACAGAGAACAGGATGCCGAGCGCGGCAATATGAAACATGGAAAAGGATAGCGCTGCCAGCACCGCCGACAGGGTCAACAGCCCACCGATCATGTAAAAAACCGGGTTAGACATCCAGCTTCCGTAGTCCTCGCCGTGGGTGCCGAGTCGGATTATTTTTTGTTGCTTTTGATGTTGTTTCATTTGAACCATCTCCTATCCTATCTTTTGCAATAACAGCCCCAATCCCGCCTGAGCCGCCGCCATGAGCGGGCACAGCAGCAGCGGCCATTGGAGCAGGTGCTCTGGCAGCGCATAGCCCTTCATCCAGTCTGTGAACTCATAGCCGGGATGTCCCTCTGTACCAGGGATCACAAAACGGTCTTTCGCTTTTTTCTGGATCAGCCACACATCCAGAAAAAGAAGATCGCCTATGTTGATCATCATCCACTGGATGTATCCCATCAGGGATAGACGCCAGAATCCGGTTGTCCCGCCCTCCACAGCGCTGACCGCACCATAAAGAAGGAGAGGCAGCAGCTCTCCAAAGCAGATCCAAAGCCAGTAAAAACGGTTTTCCTCTCTGGTAGGCGGACTGTTCGCCGCCTTGATGATGGCGGGCGGATAGCTGGGAAACATCAGCCGGGGCTGATACAGCGCCACCGTAGCGGCAAATAGGTTAAAGTAGGCCGCCATGGCAAGCCCGTCCAGGATGGTGCGCGTCCAGTTCATGGAAATTCTCCTGCCCTACTGCGTTTTTCATAAGGAACTCTCTGTTATGGATTTGCCCCGTATTCTACCGGATCGCCAGCGCACAGAGCCAGTGCTTTTTGGCGTCTTTATCCATGATGACCTTAGAAAAACCAGCCTCGGTGAGAAAACGGGCAAGCTGGTCTCCATTGTAGATTCTCATCCCATCAATGACAGAAAGCCATTTGTTGTCCTGGGAGTTTTCCCCGTCCGACTCATTGACGATTAAAAAAATGCCGCCCGGTTGCAGGGTGCGGTACACCTCCCGGAAACTCTCCACCGGGCCAGGCCAGAAATATACGGTTTCAAATGCGGTCGCCAGATCAAACGAACCATCCCCAAAGGGGAGGCGGGATACATCTCCCTGCAAAATCTGGCAGCGGCCGGCTTGCAGACCCTCACGATTGACCCTCTTAGCCTTTTCTACGGATATTTCTGAATAATCCAGAGCAGTAATAGTTGCAGCCGGATATTTTCGCAGAAGCGCCCGAATATTCCGACCGCCGCCGCAGCCCAGCTCCGCAATCTTGGCCGGACCTGTTTCCGGCAAATGACTAAGGCCCCAATCCGCGAGGGCGGCATGGGCATGGTTCATACTGCCCACCATACACTTGCCCAGCAAACCTTCCGGCTTGCGGGTATTATTGAAAAAAGCCTTCCATATCCCCATAACTGCCTCCAGAAGTTGAAATTTAGGTTAGCAAAGACTAACTATGTTCATTATACATCTTCCTACACGGAAACGCAACAGACAAGAGCGTTCTCTGACCATTTTGCGCTATGGAAATGTGGAAAACGGCCGCTCCGCCGATGGAAAACAGATATTCACGGCCCGATGGAAAAGCCGCCGGCTTTCCCACAGCCCGCAAACATCGTTTCCCACAGTTCCGCAAGCATGACCGTTTACGCACATTCCCACAGCGCCTACTACGGCGAATATCCTTCCCGTCCGATCCTGATTGAAAGAGAAAAAAGAGAACAAAAAAAGAAGCGGGAGCGTCACCCTCGGCCTAAACCGAAGGCGGCGCTCCCACTCTGTTATGGAAAAGTGTTCAAAACAGCCTCTTTGTCCCCCCTCAAATCAGAGGGAGAGGCCCACATGGGGAAATCATAAGGGCGGCTCCCGGAAAAGCCGCCACAGGCGATTTTTCAGCCCGTTTTCAACCCCTATTCCCGCATTTTTTCGAGCGTGCGGACTGGTAATGGGGACAGGCGATGAGGACTGCCCGGAAGCTCTGCTTGCAGGGATGGACACAACCCTTGCAGATCTTGTTATATCTGCGGCGGCCGTTCTCCCCGAGGAAGAAGGACCATTCCAGCCGCCACTTCTTGCTCCGGCTCACAGGTCATGCTCCGGGGGCTTCTTCTGCTGGGCCCTGTCCGGGGGCTTGCGCTCGCCGCACTCCCGTTTGGCCTCCGCCAGCCGCTCCCGGATGGAAGGGCGCTTCTCCGGGGCGCCCCTATGCGCTTCGCCCTGGGCCTTCTCCTGCTCCTCACCTTTGCGGCCGTTGTTCAGCACCCCGTCGATCATCCCGTAGTCGTCCTCCAGGGTCATCTCGGCGGTGCGGAGCGGGTTCTCCGGCTCCGCTGGCAGGGCGATGATCTGCCCGTTCAGGCTGATGAACTGCTCCGGCTGCTTGAAGTGCTCCGTGTACTTCTGCACCTGCTCCGGGGTCAGGGAGGTGAAGCTGTCCTCACTCAGCCCCACCACCAGGAAAGTGCCGGCCATGATGTCGTAAATCTCTCCATGCTCATCCCTCAGGCCCCGGTTCAGCTCCAGGCCGATGAGCTTGCCCTCATCGTTGCAGACCAGCCCCACCGGGTCGGAGAAGGGATAGGCGGTGGCAATGTCGCCGCCCACTTCCGCCTGTAACGAATGGAGGCCGGGGTCGATCTCCTTCACATAGGGCTCCTTCATCGGCTCCACCACCAGGACGGTCATCTTCTCCGGGGCGGCGTGCTCCTGGGCCTCCTCGCTGCGGATAGCGAAGGAACGGGAACCGTTGCCCATGATGAGGTACTTCCCATCGTCAGACTGATGGTGGAAGCCGTACCCGGCCGCCTCCATCTGCTCCCGGCTCATATCCGTCACATAGAAGGTGCCCCTGGGAGTCCGCACCGTTTCGCCGGTCTCCCGGTCATCCGGGGAGGGCGCCGGGGTCTGTCCGGCCAGCTCCGCCTCATACTCCCGGCCCGCCTGCTCCGCAAAGGCCAGCATCTCGTCCACATGGGACTTGTCCGGGTCCTCCAATGCCGCTTTGATTACAGCCGGATCAAAGTCAAGAAATTCCTCATAGCCGGTGGCGTCTTTGAATTTCTCAATCTCCGAAGGGAGATAGTCCTCCTGGGTCTGCCCCAGGGCGGCCAGCTTCTCATCCAGGGCGGAAATGCGGCCGGCCATCAGATTTTCGTAGATCTCCTCCTTGGCCGCGTGCTCCTCCGGGTGCTCGGCGGCATACTGCGGGTCGTGCTGGCGGAAGAACTCGTCCATATCGTAGGCGATGTCCATCGCCCATTCGGATTTTTCCTCCTCGGTCAACTCCTCCGCGTCCTGGAAGGTCATCACCCGGTATTCCTCCGGGATGCTGCCATGCTCCCCATCGTAATACTCATGGAAGCTGCTCCCGGTGTCCCGCACATACCCCAGGTCGGTGAACTCGCCGCCCTCCTCCAGGGCGACGTCCCGGCCGTAGGCCTCATAGTCGATGTAGTTCCGCAGGTGCTCCGGCACCTGCATGGCGTCCAGCTCCTCGATGTAATACCGGCCCAGGTCGTCGTGGTCGTGGATGTCGGGGTAAATGTCGTAGCAGTCCAGGTTCTCGGTCAGGTTGATGATCTCCTGCAAGCTGCCCGAATGGTCGCCGATCTCCATCGCCGCCTGGAACTGTTCGTACTCGCCCTGGCTCATCTCGTCCAGTTTGGAGGCCAGGTAGTTGAGCTCGTCCAGGTTCTCATACTCGCCCAGCTTGTCGTAGAGGCCGTCCACATAGCAGTCATAGTCAGTGATGAACCACTCCTCATAGGGCTGGCCGAAGTCATCCTTCTGCCCAATGCCGATCCGTTCAAACACCTTCTGCATCTCCTCTGGCGTGGTGGGGAACTTCACCCATTCGCCCACCAGGTCGCCCTCGTTGTACTTGCCCAGGTTGGTGATGAAGGCGGCAAAGGGATAATCCTTGTCATATTCATAATGGGGCATATACGCACCTCCTTACAGCTCCGGCTCAGACTTCCCCTTGCGGGGCGCCTGGGCCTTATTTTTGTTCCTGCACTCCTGTTTGCTCTGTTCCAGCCGCTCCCTGATGGAGGGCTTGCGGTCCGCCTGCTTCGCCTGGGGGCGGTCGTGCTGCCATGGGTCATCCGTGGGGAACAGATACCCCCGGCTGGTGAAGCACCCCCGGTCCTCCTCCAGGGCGCGCCGGCCGAAGGGGGCGGGGTCAATGGCGGCCCGGAGGTCGTCCGTCAGGCCGATGGTCAGTTTCTCCTCCAGGTACTCCCAGCCCAGGTCCTCCAGGGTCCGAACATGGGGCTCCAGCACGAAGCAGTCCACATTTTTCTCAAATTCCAGGAACTGCTCCGCCGTGGTCAGCCGATAGGGGGACTCCTGGACGGCGGCCAGAAGATCCCGGTCCTCCTGGGATAGGGCGGCAACGGCTTTCGCTACCGCCGCCAGCTCCTCCCGGCTCATGTTCTGTTCAGCGCCGCCCAGGGAAATATCCGGGATTGCTTTATCTGCCATTCACGCCCTCCTTCCGTTTGGGGAACTCCAATTTGAAGCGGACATACTTCTCGCCGGTATCGTCCAGCACCACCACCGCGTCATAGGCGGCGCCCTTCTTTTCAGACCACATCCCCTTGACGGAGGTGCGGCCCTTCTTCAAAAGGTCGCCGGCCATCTTTTTTGTCAGCTCCTTCTTGCGGGAGGTCCAGAAGCGGTCGTCCTTCCAAAGGACAAAGCGGCAGGCGCGGTCGGAGCAGTAAAAATTCTTCCTGCCCTCATAGACCGGCTTGCCGCAGCGGGGGCAGAGACCCACGGCCTCCCGCTCCGGGGCGAACAGCTTCTGGCCCTCCTCGGAGATGTGGGAATAGGTTTTCACCAGTTCCCGCGCCATGTCAGAGATCCCCGCCATGAAAGCGGCGGGATCGCCCTCACCCCTGGCGATGGCGGTCAGCTTCTGCTCCCACTCCGCCGTGAGCATGGGAGAGGTCAAAGTATCCGGCAGGACGGTGACCAGGTTGATCCCCGCCTTGGTAGGGATGAGGCTTTTCCCTTTGCGCTCCACAAACCCGGCCGCCACCAGCTTCTCCAGGATCGCCGCCCTGGTGGCCGGGGTGCCCAGGCCCTTGCGCTCGGCGTCCTCCGGCATCTCCTCTTTCCCGGCAGTCTCCATCGCCGCCAGGAGGGTGTCCTCCGTGTACGCCTTGGGCGGGGCGGTGAAGTGTTCGGTGACAGCGGCCTCCACCTGGTCAAAAAGTTGACCCTCGGTGAAGTCCGGCAGAGCGGCGGGTTCCGCCTCGCCCTCCGGCTGCTCCTTCAGGGAAGCGCGGAAAATGTGGTCGATCTCACGCCAGCCCTCGGAGAGGATGCGCCGCCCCTTGGCGGTGAAGGTCTGCCCGCCGCAGGTAAAGGTCGCCGTCACCGCCTCGTACACATAGGGCTCCGCAACCGCGCACAGCAGCTCCCGGCACACCAGCAGAAGGATATTGCGCTCACCCACGGGCAGTTCGGACAGGTCCGCCTTCTCCAGCTCCAGCGTGGGGATGATGGCGTGGTGGTCGGACACCTTCTTGTCATTTACCAGCAAGGACACATCCGGGAAGAACTCCCGCACCCGTCAAAGGGCGGTACCTTGGCCGCCAGGTGGAGGACCACCGAAGCGGTCTCCGCCATGTCGGCGGTCAAAAACCGGCTGTCCGTCCGGGGATAGGTCAGCAGCTTTTTCTCATAGAGGGATTGTGCGTAGTCCAGCGTCTGTTTCGCCGTGTAGCCGAAGATGCGGTTGGCCTCCCGCTGGAGGGTGGTCAGGTCGTAGAGCCTGGGCGGTGCCTCTTTCTTCTGTTCACGGGTGACGGAAGCGCAGACTGCCTCCGCGCCGGCACAGGCCGCCCTCAGGGCCTCCGCCTCCTCCGGGGCGGCGATCTTCTCCGACACCGCCTCGGCCCCGCCCAGGGTCAGGCGCACATGATGGTATTTCTCTTTGCGGAACATTGTGATTTTGCTGTCCCGGTCCACCAGCATGGCAAGGGTGGGGGTCTGCACCCGCCCCACATTCAGGGTGCGGTGGTAGAGGACAGAAAAAAGTCTTGTGGCGTTGATCCCAATGAGCCAGTCTGCTTTCTGGCGGCAGAGGGCGGACTGGTACAGCGGGTCATACTTCGCGCCGGGGCGCAGGTCCTGGAAGCCCTCCCGGATCGCCGCGTCCTCCATGGAAGAGATCCACAGACGGGAGAAGGGCTTCTGGCATCCCGCCATCTCATAGGCCAGCCGGAAGATGAGCTCGCCCTCCCGCCCGGCGTCGCAGGCGTTGACCAGCTCGGTGACGTCCTCTCGCTCCATGAGGTGCTTCAAGTTCTGGAAGGCGTCCTCCTTGCCCTTCGCCAGCACATAGCGGAAGGGCTCCGGCAGGATGGGAAGGTCATCATACTTCCATTTCTTATAACCAAGGTCGTACCCGGCTGCGTCCATCGGGGACACCAAATGCCCCACGCACCAGGAAACGATGAGCCCATTTCCTTCAAAACAGCCATCGGCCCTGGATGTGACACCCAGGGCCGACGCGACGGCTTTTGCAACACTCGGTTTCTCACAGATCACCAGCTTCATTTCGTATCCTCCATTTCTTCCTCCGGTTCCGGTTCGTCCTCGTTGATATACTCCTCCTCATCCGCAAAATCATAGTCGTCCGGGTCTGCGCTGACCTTGGACGCCTGCTTGGGACGGATAAACTTGATATAGGCGAAGGCTCCGCCGCCGCCCAGCACCACCAGCGCCAGGACCAGCGCCAGGGCGCCCATGCCCCCGGACTTCTCCGCCTCCGGCTCCGGTTCGGGTTCCGGCTCCGGCTCCGCGCCGGCGCACTCGGCCATATTCACCGCGCACACCTCGCAGGAGGTGTTCACCGCCCCGGCCTGGCATTTCTCCGTACAGGTGCAGACCGCCGGCGCCTCCTGAGCCTCGCCATCCTCCATCAGTGCCAGGAGGTCCGCCTCGTCCACCTGGTTCAGGAAGTGGACGGTCTGCGCCCCCTCGTCATCCCGGTCGATGATGAGATAGAACACGTTGCCGCCCTTTGTCTCCACCGTGATGAACTGCTTGCCGGAGGATGTCCCGCCCAGGTCGTCAATGAGGGACAGGTTCCCATCCGGGGTCAGGGCTGCCCCTCCGCCCCCGGAGAGGCCGGAGGCGAACAGCTCCAACAGGGCGGAGAGGTCCGTCCCGTCCAGGGAGAGGGAGAAGCTGCCCGTGTCCGTGATGGTCAGGTAGTCGGAATGAACATAGCCCTCCCGCTCCGGCAGAAGCACCTTGACCCATTCGCCCTCGGTGCCGATGACTTCCACCTGCGCCCCGTTGGGAAGCTGGGTGAAAGCGTCATTGTCCAGCCCTGCGCCGGTGCGGACATTCAGATTGCCGCCGCAGGTGGTCACGGTGCCGGTGCGCAGGGGCTCCAGCCCCTCCAGGTTGGGGGTGAACAGGATACCATCCTCGG
Organism: Flavonifractor sp. An10; assembly: GCF_002161215.1. Lineage (GTDB taxonomy): Bacteria > Bacillota > Clostridia > Oscillospirales > Oscillospiraceae > Flavonifractor > Flavonifractor avistercoris. Next base: position 159,921 of record NZ_NFMB01000004.1, on the reverse strand, counting down.
TGACTGTCACGGTTCCCAGGCTGCCCAACAGTTCGGTGAGCTGGTCCAGGGTGTCACCGCCGGTCTCCGCATTATCGCCGCCGGCAGTATCTTCATCATCGGAAACCGTAATTTCCGGGGTCCCGTCATCCTCCGTGAGGTCTGCCTCCATTTCGGTGTAGTAGGGTTCGCCCTCCCCACCGCCGGCGAAAGCGGGGACAGCAAAGGCCGTGGCACAGAGCGCCACGGCCAGGGCCGCCGTAAACAGGCGGATGATCTTCTTATTCTTCATACTCGGTATCCTCCATCTCATTCTCGCCGGGGTCCGCCGCGGCCTCCGCCTCCATCATGCCCTCCGGCAGGGTGATGAGGCCGCTGGCGTAGGCCTTCAGGAAGGCCGTCAGTTCCCGGTTGTCCATCTTCACCGCCTTGACCATGCGGACGATCTCCAGGTTCTCCTCCTCGGTGAGCTGGGCCTCCAGGGCGCGGAGGCGCTTCTGCTGCTCGGAGATTTTCTCCTTGGTCTTTTCAATGTCACGGCGGATCTTCTCAACAGTTGCCATGTGTGCAAAACTCCTTTCCATATCGTTCTTTCCATGAATAGTTACGGCCCAGGCCCTGGACCGTTTTCAAATTGGGGCGGGCGTTGTCCTCCAGGGCGATGGCCCTTCGGAACAGGTCCGGGTGGTGGTCCCGCAGGTGGATGATCTCCTCCGCCCTCATGCTGGGGCAGAAGAAGCAGGAGGATTTGCCCGGCTGGGGCAGACCCGCATTTTCAATGGCCTGCATACACGCTGCCCGGTCCCATCCCCATTCCATCAGGGGATACCACTTGCTGTACTTGGGGTCGGCCAGGTCGCCCAGCAGCACCTTGTCGCTGCGGTAGCCCTCGCCGGCGTCGTAGCCGATGAATTTCACCACCCGCTTGCCCGCTGCCCATACCTTTTGGCAGGGCAAATAGTGATTGCAGAACTTTTCCTGCGGCCCGATCTTGTGTTTCAGGGAACACCGCTTGAAGCCGTAGGCGATGGAGGGCAGGGTGCCGCTCTGCAAGCACTCCTGCTCCAGGGTCAGCCGCTTGCTGTCCCGCGTGGTCTTGTAGACTCTGGTGATGGGCGGCATCCCGTGGCCCTTCAGCCAGCGGTCCATAATGTCCAGGTAGGCATAGGTGTGGGGATGCTCCGCCCCGGTATCCGCAAAGAGGATCAGGTCCACCGGGATGCGGTGCTGGTGCAGGCCGATCAAAAGGGCGGTGCTGTTGACACCGCCCCCGTAGGAAACCATATTGATGCTTTACCACCTCCCATCAGTTGTACGGCGGCCGGCCGTAGGCATAAAAGTGAGACTGCCAGTAGCTGGTGTTCAAATTGGTGTAGGAAATCGGGTCTCCGCAATGCAGCATCATCCCGTCGCCCACATAAATACCCACATGGGAGATACCGCTGGTGTCATAGGTGCCCACAAAGAACACCAGGTCGCCCGGCTGGGGGTCGGATACCGGCGTGGAGATATTGTAGAGCCCCTGGGCGCCCAGCCGCCCGGTGTTACAAAGCCCGGTGCTGGTCAGCACATAGCTGACGAAGCCTGAACAGTCAAACGATGTCTCCGGGCTGCTCCCGCCCCACACATAGGGGTATCCCAGGTATTTCTCCGCCTCGGTGATGAGGGTGGCAAACCGTTCATCCGTCAGGTACTCGGCGGGGATGTCCCAGGCCGTAGGTGGGTTCTCGATGTACTTGCCCACATATCCGGAGGATGGGAACAGATCCGGCCGGTTGCCCAGGGTGGACATATACACGGCATACATGGAAAGCTGATCCTCGCCCATGATGTAGACCGGCACATGGGAGAGGTCAAAATTTTCCAGTGTGACGGTGCAGATATACCAGGTGTATGGCACCTCCACTTCGTACTCGTTGCCCTCGCTGTCTGTCCGGGTTTCCGTCCGATACCTTGTTTCGGTGGTCACAGTTTCAGTGAGGATGTACTGCTTGTCAAAGAGCATTTCCAGGTCGCTTTGCACCTCGTCCAGGGTAAACACCCCTTCGTGGAGCGCCGACAGGATGGACAGCAGCACATAAGGGTCATGCTCGATCTCGTCCAGGTCAAAGTGATATTCGTCATAGTCGTGGGTAGCCTCGTAGGTATCCAGGTATTCTTGAAGCTCCGCCTCCATCCCGCAATAGGCGGCCTCGGCCCCGGTCAGGTCCGCGTCCTCGGAGAGATAGGAAGACGCCACCAGGCCGGAAGTCCCGCCCCCGAACATGGAGGTACAGGACTGCATCAGCCCCATGATGAGCATGAGGATCAAGCCGATCCCTCCCACAATGAGAAGGGTGTGTTTGTTCTTCGCCACAAGCCCGCCCAACTTCTGGGCGATGGTCCCGCCGCCCTTCTTTGCGGCGGAGGCGGCGGTCTGGGACGCCTTGCCCGCGGCCTGGACCGCGCCGGTCCCTGCCCGGTGGGCGGCGGCGTACTGCTTTTGCAGGCGCTTCTTCTGCCACAGCCGGGAGATGGGATTGCTGGACGCAAGCTGGGGGTTCTCCATAACGGACTTCTGCCAATAGAAATCCGCATTGGCCTTCACCGCTACCTGCTCCGCTTTTGATACATCCCGCCAGGGTTTCAGCTTACAGTTCGCACGCGCCTGGTGGAAGCGGCGGCCGCCATAGCCCACGGCCTTCTCGATCTGCCGCTCCCCCAGGTGGCCGGCCTGGACGCCGGAGTTGTCGCCCTCCACCTTGCTCACCTCGCCGTGGAGGGTGGACTTGACCTCCTGCACCGGCCGGGATAAGGGATTGCCATGCTCCTTGCCGGGAGGCTTCACGGGGACGGCGGCCTTTGCCGCGTCCAGCTTATCCGCCGCCTTGTCGGACTTTCGGACAGCCTTTTTCAGCTCCGGCGCCGCCCGGTCTGCCTCGGAAAACTGCAAACGGGAGGAAGGGCGGTCCCTGGCCGCCTCCCCCTCCCGGAAGGTGTCGCGCCGCTTGCGCCGCGCCTTTTTCGCCTGTCGGCGTTCCCGGTGTCCCACCACCTCGTCCGCCGCCCGGTTCAATGCCCCTGCCGTTTCATCCGCAGAAGAATAATCCTGCTCCGGGGGACGGTCTGAAATATGGGTGGCCTCGCCGGTCACCAGGTTCACCGAAATGGCCCCGTCACGGGTCATCTTCTGGGCCTCCTTCTCGGAGGCTTTCCATTCCTGCATTTATCCGTCACCTCCTCCATAGGGGCAGATGCTGGCGCACGCCCCGGTCTCAATCGCCGCGATATAGTGAAAAATGGGATAGGCCTGGGGCGGGCAGACTGCGTTGCCCAGGGTTTTCAGGCGCAGGGCCCGGTCCTTCGTGTCATCAGTTATGCGGGGGACATCTGCGGGTTCCTCTCGCCAGAGGATACGGCCGTCCATCCTTTCGGGAAGCCCATGAGCCATTCCACCCAATCCGGGTTCAGTGCCGCCTTCTCCGACAGGGGCTGCTCCTGGTGGATCACCTGGGCCGACAGGTTGCTGGACGGGGACTTGCCCTGGAAGGCCGTGGGTTTCAGGGTGGAGCGGTAGCCCTCCGACGCCGCCGGCGTCAGGTAGAACACCGCCGCCGAAAGGCTCAGGCTCCAGATCGTCCCATCCCTGTTCCGCTTGCGGAAGATCCCATTGTCCGACAGGTACACATCCAGGTTTGCCGCGTCCCTGCAGGTGGATTTGTCGGAGGCAAGGGGTGTGGGAAACATCAGCCGCGACGATAAAAGTTCGCTGGCGCTCATGCCACGCGCCGACGCCGCAAGCCGGAAATACGAATGGGAGAACAGCGTATCCCGCTTTTGCCAGGTCAAAAATCGTTTTGTCGAGCCCCATATTGATGAAGCCAGCAACATTTTCCCCAAGCACCCAATGGGGCCGCAGTTCGGCAATAACGCGGCACATCTCCGGCCACAGGTAGCGTTCATCCGCAAAGCCCCGCCGCTTTCCGGCGGTGGAGAAGGGCTGGCAGGGGAAGCCGCCGGAGATGATGGTGACTGTTTCAAGTCCTGTTTTCTCAAAAAACGCCTCCTTCGTGAATGTGGTGATGTCCCGGAACTTCGGCACGTCCGGCCAGTGCCGCTCCAGGACGGAATAGGGGGAGTCCGCCCATTCACACTGGCAGACGGTCTCGAACCCGGCCGCCTCCGCCGCCAGGTCCAGACCGCCGATGCCGGAGAACAGGCTCACATGGGTCAGTCGCTCCATACCTCGTCCCCTTCAAGATCGCCTTCGTCCTGGGGCTCCTCCACATCCTCCAGGCGGACCAGGTTATGGCGGCGGATGATGGACTCCTCCAGGACGTCCTGGGCGGCATTGCTGTCCTCCGGGAGGCCCAGGCTGCGGAAGAGCTTTTTCAGCACCTTTTCATAGCCGCCGGCCTTTTTCTTCAGCCGGAGGAAGTCCTTCTCCGTTTCCGCCTCGGACAGGCGGCGGGCCAGCGAATAGTAGAGGACGATCAGGTGGTGGATGTCGCCCACCAGCATACGGAAGCCGTAGCCGGGGATGATGTACTCATCCTTATATTTCTTGGGCTTCGGCTCCTCCACGGGCACCGGGGTGGCCTCCGCCAGCTCCTTTGCCATAAGGTCCTTCAGGTCCTTCGGGTCGCCGAATACCAGGTAGCGGCCGGGGATGCCCCAGCCCTGGAATTTCTCCTCGGCGATCTCGCCGTAGCGCTTCGCCGCGTCCAGCACATGGAACACGTCCTCCTCGTCCTTGATCCGGCCCGCCAGGAAGGCGAGCTGGTGGAGAAGGCCGTACAGGTGGACCTCATCGTTGATGTGGTTGAGATAGGTCTTGCCCTCGATAATGTAGATCTTGTTTTTCATATTCACGCCTCGCTTTCACAAAAATCAAATTCCATGCTCATCTGTCCACCGCAGAGCATCATCCGCAGGAGGTCCTTCCCCTGGGGCGTGATAAGGGTCTGCTGGCGGAAATGCCCGTACTTCCAGAAGTCCTTCACCTGGAACAGCCCCTTATTGGAGGGCTTGGCGTAGGGCAGAAGGTATCCGGCCGGGCAGCGGTAGAGGAAGCCCTCCTCCATCAGGAAGCGGCAAAAGTCGCGCTCGCCCACGCCCAGCTCCTTGGCTGTGGCCCGGATATTGGTGCAGTTGCCGGGACGCACAAAGGCGTCGTAAAAATCCGCTTTCGGCCGCAGCCGCTCCACCTCCCCGGTAAGGCGGCGGTTCTTCTCATGCTCCGCCAGGAGCTGGTCCGCAAAGGAGAGCAGGATCTCCGGGTGCCTGGCCGCCTCCTCCAGCAGGGAGGGCGTCATGTAGCCCCCGGTCCTGCGGATCGTGGGAAGCACCTCATCGAACACCCATTTCTCAAACCGCTCCGCGCCGGGCAGCCGGCTATGAACGATCAGGCGGTAGACGTCGCCCTCCGGGAGGAAGGTCATTGTCTGGTCACCGCTTGCGGTGGGGATGGAACGTTTCGTTCCACCCCTCGCATGGTCACGGACAGCCTTTCGGGGATTGCTGTACCCCAGGGCCTTTGCCACATCCGAACCGCAGAACAGGTATTTCCCGTCCTCCTCGATCACGCGGATACTGCCAAATTCACTGTTTCTGAATATCTCCATGTTCATATTCACGCCTCCGTTTCCGCCGCGTGCTCCACCTCGCTGGGCTTGGTGGTAAGCAGCTTATAAAGCTCCGTGTCCTTTGGGAAGTCGTCCGCAAAGGGCAGGATCACATTGTTGAAGAACAGCAGCCCATGGCCCGGCTCGGAATTGGTCACATAGGCAAGCTGTTCCGCCGAAATGCCCAGCCGCTCCGCCAAAATCTTGCGGTCGCCGGCGGCCTGGTTGAGCATATAGATGAAATCGCTGTTTTCCAGGATGTTCTCGATCTCCGGGGAGGAGAGCAGGTCCTTGGGGTTCTGGGTCGCCCCGGTGGGCACCCCGCCCCATTTTCTAAACCGTTTCCAGATCTCCGCCGAATAGGCCGCCGTCTGCTCCTCCTTCAGCAGGAGGTGGAACTCGTCCACGAAATACCAGGTGGAGCGCCCAATGGCCCGGTTGATGGTGACGGTGTTCCACACCGCATCCTGGACAATGAGCATCCCCGGCTTTTTCAGGTTTTTGCCAAGGCCCTTGATGTCAAAGCAGACCAGCCGGTTGCGGATGTCCACCGTGGTGCGGTGGTTGAAGAAGTTGAGGGAGCCGTTCACATACAGATCCAGCGCCTGCGCCACACGGTCGGCCTCCGGGATGCCCTGCGCCAGCAGCGCCTCCATCAGGTCGCCCAGGATGGGCATATTCTCCGGCCGGGGGTCTGCGAAGTAGGGCTGGTAGATCTTCTGCACCGCCCGGTCGATGACCGTTTTCTCGATGGCCTCCAGCCCCGTCTTGCTCCCCATGATGAGCTCGCAGAAGGACAGGACAAAATCACTTTTCAGCGCCAGGGGGTTCTCCTCGTCTGAATAGTTGAGGTTGATGTCCAGGGGGTTCACATAGTCGGTGCTGGACGGGGACAGCCGGATGACCTGCCCGCCCAGCCGGCGCACCAGGGGCGAATACTCGTCCTCCGGGTCGCAGATGATGACATTATCTTTTGTGGTCAGGATGATGAAAGTGATCTCCCGCTTGCAGCTCATGGACTTGCCGCTGCCCGGCGTGCCGAACACCAGCCCGTTGGGGCTTCTGGACTGTTTGCGGTCCAGAAGGATCATGTTGTTACTCAAAGCGTTGAGGCCGTAGTACATGGCGTCCCCTCCCATAAACAGCTCCTGGGTGACGAAGGGGACGAACACCGCCAGCGCCGAAGTGGTGAGGCTCCGCTCGATTTTGATACGGTTGAGCCCCAGGGGAAGGCTGCTCATCAGTCCGTCCTCCTGCTGGAAGTCCAGCCGGGTGAGGAGGCAGTTGTAGGTCTGCGCCACGCTGGCCGCCTGGGACACGGCAATCTCCAGCTTCTGCTTGGTCTCCGCCATGTGCATGACCAGGAAGGTCAGATTGAACATTCGCTCATTCCTGCTTTGCAGGTCCTGGAGGATGGTCTTTGCCGCGCCGCCGTAGGTGGCAAGGTCGCTGGGGAGGATGTCCATGTCGTAGCCGCTGCGTACCGCCCGCTTCTGCTCCGCAATCTTCATGGCGTCCAGGTCGGTGATCTTGCGCTTGACCATCTTGATGGCCTCGTTCTGGTTGATGCCCCGGATGTGCATAGTTACCAGGATGTTGCCCTCGGTCTCCATAAACTCCGCCAAAATGCGGTCGTGGATCTCCGGGGCGGTGATCTGCAAAAAGCTCACCGCCCCGTACATCTCGCCAATGCGGAAGGTGCGGGTCTCCCCGAAGTGGAAGGAGGACGGGGCGATGAAGTCCTTGACCGAAAGGCCGCTGGGCGCCAGCCAGTCCCAATCGAAGGCGAACTTCCCGCCCTCCGGACGGCGGCCGTCTGCCGGGTGGAGGATGCCGTGAAGCAGCTCCAGCCGCTCTTTCCCGTCCAGCACATGGGCGGCGGCGCCCATGACCTTGAAGCGGTTGAGGGTGTCGGTCTCAATACGGGCGAACCGCGCCCGCGCCGCCGGAAGGTTCTCCGCCTCGATGGTCAGGGTCACATACTTGGTTTTCACATAGCCGTTGCTGCCCCGCTCATACTGGAAGCGCAGTATTCCGGCCGCGTCCTCCCGGACAGGGTCCAGGTCATCCCCCTGGGGACGGATGCCGAACAGGTCCTCCTCCGGCCCATGCTCCACATACCGGCTGCTGAGCGACACCTGCACCCCAATGGTGGGGTCGTAGCCGTTGTAGAAATCGCAGAGGTGTTCAAAAATATCCCGCTGGTCCTCCGGCGAAGCCAGACGGTAGTTGACGTCCTCGAAGGCGATGGTCTTGGAGAAGGTCCCGCCCTCCAGCCGGCACAGGCCGTCCGGGAACATATTACGGAAGGGGATGCTCTCCTGCACCGTATGGGCTTTCCCGTCCCCCTTGGCCTGCCGGACCACCGCCTCGATCTGCTTACGCTCGGCGCGGGTCAGCTTGCGCCTTGCCCCTGCCGGTTTTGCGGGTCTTGCCGTTTTTGCCTGCAATCGCTCTCACCTCCTGTTCCAATTCGTACTGCCGCACCAGGGCGGAGTACAGGTTGTTGGTCTGGTAGATCCGCGTCTTTGGGCGGATAAATTTGTTTTCAATGAGATGTCCCAGGAACACCTCCAGGGGCTGCCCGTTCTTCTCGTACATGGCGAACAGGAAGAAGGGAAGCATCACCAGGATCATGCACAGGGCCGCCGTGGTGGTGCCAAGTGCCCCCTTGGTCAAAAAGAAAAGCGGCACGCCGATAATTGCTGCCGCTCCGAAACAGATCACCTGCCGTTTGGTCAGCCCGAACAGGACCTTGCTCTGTACCTTGCTCAGGTCCTTCGGGATCGTTACATAGGCCAATCAATGCACCTCCTTTTTCATGGGAGCATAGTCCTTGAAATCTTTTACCGTGTGGAAAATCCGTTTGTTGTTCACCCACCGCTGAAGATGGCGGGTGATTTTTGGAGCGGTAGGGCGCTCATAGATCATCACATAGGGGTCATACCCCAAGGCCCGCAGGGTGTTCACCCGGTAGAGGTCCTGCTCATGGGTACTGCCGTAGTTGGTCAGTACATACACCCGCCGGTTCCGGTCGCTTCGGATGGCGGTATGCGCCACAAAGCGTTTGAAGTGCTCCGTCAGGTCCTCCTCCGGGTTGTCCCAGGCGAAATGCACCGCCTTGGTCCGCACCCTGTTCAGCAGGGCGATGTTGTCCGGGTTCGTCAGCCGGATGTCCAGCCCCTGGGTGAAGTCCACCAGCGCCCGGCTGGCGGCAAGCTGTTCCAGAAGCGCCTCATGATCCGGGCAGGCCAGCAGGTTGGGGTCCAGCAGTTTGATCTCATCCTCACCGCGCCAAAATTCAGAAAGGTCAGCGACTTTGACGCTCCTGCGTCCCTCCTTGCCGCTGACGATGCAAAATCCGCAGTTCCTCGGACAGCCCCGGCTCAAAAAGCCGTAGGCCGTTCCCAAAAACCGCGGATACAAAAAGTAGTCCGGCCGGATGTGCTCGATCTCATAGGGGAGGTCTTTTCCGCCCGGCCCGTAGCCGGTGCCGCCTTGGATGACCTTATCCGCGTTGTTCACCACGATGGTGTCCTTGGAGTAGGTGTCCGTGAACACCCGGCTCTTGTAAACCAGGTCATAGCGTCCCTTGGGGCTCCACCACTCCACCCGGTCGCCCCGCCTGGTATGGTACTCGGAGAGCTTCATCAGGCAGAGGTTGGGAAAGTTGTGGGAGTCCACGTCTATCAATCCTATTTTCAATCAGCCACCCCCCTTTAGTGCGCCCCGAACAGGGACTTTGCGAGGCTGCCGGTCTTAAAGAGGGTGAAGCACAGGAGCACCGTGTACCCCATGCACCCCCAGATGGCGCCGGAAATGTTGTCGCCGCTCAGGGAGATGCCCTCCACCAGCACCGCGTAGATGCCCACGCAGATCATAATGAGGAACGCCTGGAAGCCCAGGGCCAGCAGGGAGCGGAGATAGTTCTGCCCCGTGTTGCCCCATTCCCGGTTCACCATCGTGGCAAAGGGGATGGGACCTATCGAGGTCACCAAATACACCTCGATCATCCTGCCATAGATCACCAGGAAGATGCAGATGGAGAGGATCTGCGTACACAGCCCCACGAAGATGCTCTGGAACCACAGCCCCAGCAGGGCGCCGATGCTCCAGTCCGCGAGCTGGGTCTCCAGGTCGGCGGTCACGCTGGATATGTCGATGCCCGCGTCCGAGATGATGACGCCGGCGCTCTGGCTGACCACGTTCTGCGCCACATCGAACACCGCCATGACGATGTTCCAGGTGTTGGTGACGATGAGCACCGCGCAGAAGGTCTTGAAGATCCACTTGAAGAAGATCCAGGTGTCGAAGTCGTGGAGGTTGTTCTTTTCTACGATGAGCTGGATCAGCTCGTAGCACATGACAAAGGTGAGGACGATGCCGGCGATGGGGACGATCACGGTCTCCGAGAGGTTGCGGACCATGTTGAAAATGCCGCTGTTCCACGCGGAGGGCGTCATGCCCACCTCCCCGGCGATCTCGCCCACCTTGGTATTCAGGGTATCAAACATCCCGGTCAGGTTTGAAATGATACCGTCGATGAGCAGTTCCTGGAACCACTCCTGTATCGCGTCAAAGATCAACGGGGATCACCTCCTTTCCGGGAGGCCCCGTGTGCCGGGGCCTCCCGTGGGGTCTGCTGGCAGACATCAGGCGGAGAGCAGGCCGGACAGCAGGGGGATCAGGGTCAGGCCGATGAGGGCGACACCGCCGCCGGCCATGAGCTGCTTGATGCCCTGGCTTTTGGAGGCAGGGTTGTCCTGGCCGTAACCTTCCAGGAGGTTGATGCCGCCCCACACGCACAGGCCGCCGCCCAGGGCGATCACCAGAGTCTGCAATACGTCGATAGCATTAGTGAAAAAATCCATAAATCATATTTCCTTTCTTCGTTGTAGAATTGTTATTGAAGGTCCGCTGCTGTCAATTCGTACATCTCGAAAGGCTCATCCGGCTTTACAACAGCCGGTTTGCGTTTCATGTACCGTTCCATATCAAAGAGGTACTTCTTGTCGGCGTCGGCGGTGTATTTGTAATTTGGATGCTTGGTCAGGTCGTACTTGTCCGAGAGAAACGGGCGCACGCCCCGCAGCATGAAGATACACTTGCCTCCGTCCATTACTGCCAATTCGTCTTGTGTCATCAACTCCTTTCCCAATTTCTGATAGTTGAGGCCGTGGGAGACCTGGCTGCCCCGGTTCTCGGATTGATTGAAGCTGTCGATGGTCTCCTTGCCCAGCAGCTCCGAGATTTCTTTCAGGGTGGATTTCTCCTTGCCTCCCAAAAACAAGGTGCTGTCGCAGTTGCCAACAATGGTATCCGCGGCGTCCTTGTAGATGGTCTTTAACTGGCTTTGGGACTGCAAAATAATAGAAGCCGAGATTTCCCGGCTCCGGATGGTGGCGATCAGCTTGTCAAAGTTTGGTATCTGCCCGATGTTGGCGAACTCGTCCAGGAGGCACCGCACATGGACCGGCAGGCGGCCGCCGTAGAAGTCGTCCGCCTTGTCGCACAGAAGGTTGAAAAGCTGGGAGTACATGAGCGCCGCCACAAAATTGAAGGTGCTGTCCGTATCTGACAAAATCACGAACAGCGCCGATTTCCGGTCGCCCAGGGTGTCCAGCTCCAGCTCGTCCTCCGCCATGAGGTCCCGCAGCTCTTGGATGTCAAAGGGTGAGAGGCGGGCGCCGCAGCTAATCAGGATGGATTTCAGAGTTTTGCCCGCCGCCATCTTAAATTTGCGGTACTGCTTCACGGCGAAGTGGTCCGGGTGCTCCTTCTCCAGCTTGGCAAACAGCAGATCCACCGGGGACTGAAACTCCTCGTCATCCTCTCTGGCCTCCGATGCGTTGATAAGGTCCAGCAGGGTGATGAAGTTGCGCTCCTCCGGCTCCGCCTCATACCAGATGTAGCCGATGAGGGCAGAATAGTATAACCGCTCGGCCTTGACCCAAAAATCTTCGGAACTCTTTTCGCCCTCTCCCTTGGTGTTGAGAATGAGGGCGTTCACCAGTTTCAAAATGTCCTTTTCGCTACGGATATACGCAAGGGGATTGTATTTCATGGATTTTTTGAAATTGATGAGGTTCAGGCTTTTGATGCGGTATTGCCTGCGCTCCAGCAGAGCGCCAACCTCCTGTAAGATGGTGCCCTTCGGGTCCGTGACCACATACGAGGAATGGCATTGGAGCAGGTTGGGCTTAACGAAGAACCGCGTCTTGCCGCTACCGGAACCGCCGATGACCAGGATATTTTTGTTCCGGGCGTACTTGGGCTCCTTTGGGCGGCTTGACATGGTGATCCGCTCCGTTTGGGTGAGGAGAACATTTTGGGAGAAGTCCTTATCCACATAGGGAGCGATATCGGCCGGTGTGCCCCAACGGGCACTCCCGTACTCGATGCCGCGGCGGTATTTCTTGGCGTTTTTGCCCTTGGAGTAGACCGCCAGCCGGATCAGCACCGCGCCGGCGGCACCCGCGCACAGGTCCAGCAGATGGAAACTGGGCGCCAGACTTGTGAAGGCCGTTGAAAAGCCCTGCCCGATATGGAGCAGCTTCTCCGAGGCGTCAACCCCAGGAGCCAGCCGCACGCCCTGGCAGAGCTTGTCAAAGAGATACACAAAGACGAGATACGGAAGGTTGAGGATGAGCTGCTTTTTCAGCTTATCGGTCATCGTGCCACCTCCCGGTCCTTGGTCTTGACCTTCTCCCGTTCCCAGTGTTTGGTCTTGGACTGTTCCTGAGCCTGGGCCAGCCGCTCCCGGATGGTGGGGCGCTTCTCCCGATCCAGGGTCATGGCGGTGAACTCCTTGAAGGCCGGCTGGAGCTGGTCCTTATCCTTCGCCTTGAAAAACACATAGTAATGCGGGGGGGCCGTGGTGGGGTCCTTCTTCAGGGCATAGTCGATGTCATACTTTTTCGCCACCACGGAAAACGCCTTGATGTTCTGTTCGGTGATCTCGATGTTGGTCAGGGAGGCCCCATGCTGTTTGAGCTGGTGCAGGGTCTGCTTTCCCTGGTGGAGGGTGCGCTGGGAGGGCTTCTTCTGCATCTCCTCCAGCACCTTTTTCACGGCCTTTTGGAGCAGGTCCGCCGTCATCTTGCCGGCCTCCACCGAGAGGGATACCGTCCGCTGCGTGATTTCTTCCTGCACTCACATCACCTCCGTTCTCCGCTGCCGTACATATCGTGGCTCACCAGGGAAGTGTAGTAGCTGTCAATAGTGGCCGGAGCGTTATACAGGGCAGCCAGCAGATATTTCTTGATGTTCCGGACATAGGTGGTGTTCTCCCGCATACGGTCCAGCACATACTCGATATGGGAACTGTTCAGTTTCAGGAACCGGGATTTGACCACCTCCGCCGGATAGTCGTCTCCGGCAATGCGGATCATCTCTCGGTGGGAGCAGACCGTGTCCACCATGAGCTCCACCAGTTCATCCAGACGGTCACGGTCCAGGCGCTCATTCTGTACGAGGATGTCATACTCGATGTTCTCCAAAATCAATTCCCGATAGCTCTCTCGCTCCCGCATCCAATCCCGTCCGGCCCTATCCGAGCCCCTGGGGGTTTGGGGGCTTGATAGGATAGGATTTGATCCTTCCGTACTTGATAGATCTTTTTTTGATTTTTCTTTACTTGATCTATTAGTATTTAATTGTGCGGGGTTTCCCTGTTCAGGTTCTTCCAAGACAGGGGAAGCCTGTTCAGGATTATCCAAGACTGGATTTTCCCGTTCAGGTTTTTGCGGTTTTGGTTCCGGCGGTCTGGGCTGCTCCAGGATGGTGTACTCGATGGCGCCGAGCTGGCCGTTGGGGTTGCGGACCCGCTGGCGGATCACATAGCCGTGTTCCTCCAGCTCCCGCACCCCGGCGCAGATACTGTCAACGCCATCCTTGCAGATCCGGGCCAGCCCCTTGGTGGTATAGTCCCACTCCTCCGGCAGGGAGAGCATGAGGGAGAGAAGGCCCTTCGCTTTCAACGAGAGCGACTTGTCCCGCAGGTGATGGTTGGACATCACCGTGTAATCGCGGGTTTTCTCAATGCGGAATACCGCCATGTTGGATACCTCCTTCCGTTGATTTTGAAAAGTGTTCGTTTCGGCGGGTTTGCGCCCCCATATCGCCGCCCGGCCTCCCATGAGGGAAAGGATATAGGTGGCCTCGCTTGCGCCGCCCAAAGGCGAAAAAACAGGGGATTTCCCACCCTAAAACACACACTGGATTTTGGGGATAGAAAAAGGGGGTCTAATACAAGTTATTTGCTATCCGGCAAGCCCGGAAACTGTTGATATTACGGGATTTTTTGAAAAGTTCTGTATCGCCATTCGTACCAAACGCAACAAATCCGAACCTAACGCTGATTGGCGAGGGGTTCGGGTTTGTTGTTTTCTTTGACCGCTACGAGGCCATATACTTCCGCAACGGGGTACGGCGCAGGCCCACCTCCAAGCCGAGAGGCCCAAGGAAGAAAAAGGCGGTTTAACGAAAATGCGGACGCACCTTTTCTGGTGTGTCCGCATTTCTTTTATTGCTCTGTTGCCGTGGCCTTGCGCTTTATGGCTTGTTGCTCCTCCTGCCACGCCGCAAACTCCCGCTTGCCCTCCTCGCTCTCGAAATATGCTTGTATCTCCGGGAACAAGCTCCGGGCCAGGGCCTCCAGCTCGTGGTCGGGTATCCAGCACTTGTGCGCTCCCATACATCGCCGCACAGTTCCCTATATGATTTCCTTTTTCAGCGGTGCGCCCATGCGTGGGCGTTATATAAATATAGGGGCCTACACTTTAACTTCTACGTTTCTTCCTCACTGTTTCTTTCCTGTGCCTCCTCCTTTTTTCTAAGGTGCGGCCTGTGGGCCGTTATTCCAAGGTGGCTTATCTTAGCTTGCCCTTTTTACTCGTCGGTGAAATATGTCAAGGCTTCTTCTAATGTTCGTATTGTCTTGATCTGCACATACTCATTGCTGTAATCTGCTTCTATCTCTCTTGTCAGCGGCCCTTGATATAACTTCTCCGCCCGCTTCAATCCCTTTGAGCAATAATATAAATGGTCGTTCAGGTCTATCCTTGTTTCGTTCAATTCTTTTGTGATGTATTTTGTTATATATTTTGACACGGCTTCGCCGCTTCTTATTTTCGATATTGTGATGTAGCCAAATGCCTTTTCGTAGGCAGGCCAGTGATATATTTGATTTCCCCGTTTTAGTTCAATTAGTATTTGTAGTGGCAATCTCTCTTTTTCGCTGAACGCTTCCAAATGCTCTTCTGGCAGGCCCATCATTAGCCCGTGCATATGCCATGATATTTTGTCGTTATGTAGTTCCGGTATCAATAAGTACCTTATCGCTGTCTTGTTCAGCCTATTATAGTTCTTTAGAAATTCAGATAGTTTCTTTTGATAGACTTTCAAATTTCCCCTGTCGTGGTATTCTGGATTGAGTGTTAGAGTTACAAACCACTCCCAAGGATTGCAGAGCGCCAATTCAAATATTGTTGATTTCGTCCGGGAAAGGCTTTCAGCTAATTTTCGCTCATTCCCCGCCGTGTTCTTTTTCCCTTTCGTCCCATCTCCGTCTATCGCCTCATATCCCGCACGGCGTATCTGCTTATGGAGCGTTATCCGATAGTAGTCCTCCCGGTATTGCTTCAATGTCGCTATATCCCGCTGATAGACATCGCTTCCGCTCACATACAGTCCATTCAATAGGCACCACCTCCCCCCAGGTATCGATATATGTTATTTAGTCAAGTAGTCCCCTGCTCCGCAGGGGACGCCGGGGCGGACGGCTCCCGCTCCGCTTCGCCGCCGTCCTCGGCCTCCACAGCAATAGGGGGTACGGGAAAATAATATGCCTGTGTTTCCTCCTCGCCCACGATGAACCGTCCCTTGACCTCGGGCGGCAGTTCCGTGGCCCTCTCACTGTCCAGCACGATACGGGAGGCCGCTGGATCTGAAAAGTAGCCGCACACACGCCACAGGAGATTATTCTTGATTTGCCCGTCAAGCACGTCAGCAGATGGGCGGATAAAGCCCATAAGGATATGCACCCCCGCCGCTCGGGACAGGCGGGCCAGTGTACGGAGGTAGTGGTCTATCTCGGAATACATTTCTTTCTCGGCTTTGTCTTTCGGTTTCACGTCCAGCAATTCCGCCGCCTCGTCCACTACCAACAGCCAGGGGACAAACCGCTCCCGGCCCCGGGCGTTGTACTCCTCGATATTGCTGACCCCGGCCTCCTTGAACGCCGCAAGCCGGCCTTTGACCTCGATTGTCAGCCCCATGAGCAGTTGACGGGCTTCCTCCGCTTCGCTGATGATAAACGGGCCGTAGTCCTTTGCTAAATCCTGGTATTGCCGCTCTACGGTGGTATAATCCCCGCCCCCCTTGAAGTCAAGCACGCTTATATTCCAATGCTTCTTGATGGCCTGATGGATAATACAGCGGAGGAGGCCCGTCTTGCCGCTCCCGGTGGAGCCGCCGATCAGACCATGGGGCATGGCGGAAGCGTCCCACACCACTTTCCCGGTGTAGCTCTCCCCGATGGCGAACCGCGCGCTAGCTTCCATTAGATTATCCCTCCACTCGATATAGTGGGGGAGTTCTTCCTTGATAAAAGATACGCTCATTACTCTTTTATCCTTTCTGGATTGCTCCATTTTGTATAGTGGCATTTTATAAAAAATCTCGAAATCGCCCTTTAACTTCTCCCATTGGGTCGGGGGGACTGTGGAACGAAAACGGACAAGCACAAGATACTTGTTAACAATGTCTTGCCCCCAATAGACGGGGAGCCTCCCATCATATCCCCAGAACCTTAGCCGGGAAAAGAAATGAGCCAGTCTCCGCCGCCGCAACGGTTCCCCATAGTGGAGTACGACATATAGGACGGGCAGGGGGCACCACACCCAGCGCAGGAGGCCGTTTCCCAAACAGGCGGACAGGACGAACAGCGCCGCTATAACGGCCATGAAAACACTTGCACGCCGGCCAAGGTGCGGCTTGCATATTGCATTAACAAGGGAACCGCGCAAGACCTCGAAGTAAAACCGCATCAGTATCAACCTCCTGTCATTGGGGTTTGATGGGGGGCGGCGAGATTCGCCGCCCCGGTGGCTTATCCCTTAACAATTTGGGCCTTATTCGCACATGCGTTGGCCTGTACCTCCCACTGGCTCTTTCCCTTAATGGTGAATTCCAGGGCTTGAAAAACCATCTGGATAGGTGTACCGGCGTCCGCCGCTGCTTTGACTTGTTCTTGTGTCACCACTTTGCCATCATCCTGAATGGCAACTTCTATCTTATCGTAATTGTATAGTACAGTATACACACTCTCTTGAAATTCTGTTGGTTTTCCGTTCATATATCTGGTTCAGCGGCGATATTCGATGACTGGAAGTTCGGAGTGCTCAAAATAGACTCATTGTTTTTCGCCATATCTATTAGTGAATCTTTTAACTCCTATTTAAACGGAATTTACGAGGCTGAGAACGCAAATGTTTCTGAATTTATTAAAGCGGAGTGGAGAAACGAGAAAATACAGAAATTCAAAGATGTGTTGTTAGACGAAAACAGAGAGGAACAAACAAGGCAATATGCGTTTATTGATATATCTCTTATGACACCAGAAGTGATGGAAATAATCCAGCGCCAGAAGTTCCAAACGTAAATAAATAGGCCCTTGTAGCTTCTTACTGCAAGGGCTTTCCCTACATGAAGAAAGACGGCCAGGGAGCAAGCCTGACCGTCTTTCTTGTGTAATTTTCCGCAAACTTTGTGTTCCTTTTAGATGTAGCATGAAATCAATCTTTCAGTATTTATCAGCATAGGCCCGATAGAGGAACGTCACGATCTGGCCTCGTGTACAGGTTGCAGAGGGTGAGAATGTCGTTGCGCTTGTACCGGCGGTAATATCCTGCTCCATAGCCCACACGACCGGCTGTACCTCGCTGGGAACATCGGTAAAGGGATTGTCCCCCTCCGGCTCCGGCTGACCCGCCAGCTTCCACAGATAGGTCACAGTGGCATACCGGGTGCAGGGGGTATCGCCATTGAAAGTTGTTCCCGTCACCAAACCGTTTTCTTTGGCCCAAAGTGCGGCCTTATAGAAATAGTCGCTCTCCTGAATGTCGGTAAAGGTGCTTGCGGCGCTGGCCGGTTCGGGAGAACCTTTCGCCCTCCACAGGAACGTCAAAATCTGTGCTGTGGTGCAAGTGCTGTCGGGAGAAAACGTGGTTGCGCTGGTGCCGCTGGTTATTCCCTGCTCCACAGCCCACTCCACAGGGGAGGCATAGTAAGCTTCGGCGGGAACATCGGAGAAAACTCGGCCAGACGGCTCGGTGGGTACGGTGGGGGTATCCGCGCCGGTGACTGTCCCATTTTGCATTTTTAGTTGCCCATTGGCACGGGTGATGTACTTATGGTCGAAAGCCAAAGCTTCCGGCGTAATATCAAAATAGTAAAATCCGTTTGGCAGATCTGTATTGTAGTTTCCGTCCTCGTACTTGTTATTGGAATCCCATGTGGCATCCATGATGACCCAGCGCCCGTCAACCCACGCTTCGACATGGGCGTGATTGGAGCGAGCTGCGTTAATTTCATCCGCTCTCACGGAAAAAGAGCCGCCATTCGTACTAACGCCTAACGAGTAGGTCGTTGCTTTCATACAAGGAATCCCTTGCGCAAGGATAAGATCCCTGAGCAAATTGGCATAGCCTTCACACACAGAACGTTTGTTAACGAGAATATCTGCCGAATCATAAAAAGTGCTCTTGCCGCTGCGATAAGCATCGTAGTCATAGTAAATGTTCTCTGCTACCCATTTGTGGAGCAGAAAAATCTTAGCATAGTCGTCTGTTTCTCCACCGACGATCTGGTTTGACAGGGATTTGACGGAATCCGGGACTTTGCTGCTGTCTCGGAAATTGTCTGGGTCAACATAGGCCTGGACAAAGGAGAGGTTTTGGTCGAGTACAAGGGAGGGCATAATGCGGTATCCTCCGCTTGTCTTTTCAATAAATATTTTATCCCAAACGTAACTCCAGTATGAGCTTTCTCCGCTCTTTTGGGTATATATACTAATCGGTAGTGACCCACTATGGGACAAAGCGACGCGAACGGAGAACTCTTGCCCGCTGGCCGCATCAATATATTTGCGGCCTTGTTCCCCGCATCTGACCATAATCCCCGTTAAGCCATCCAGTTGGAGCTTCCCCCTGACGGTCAGCGAGTTCCCGGAAATAGACAACTCTACATAGTTATCATTATTGTATGAAGTGCGCAGATAGGTTTCGCTGTTCCTGAAATCCTGTGTGCTGTCGGCATACGCCACTGGTGGTGTCGCCAAGAAGGTTGCCAATAGGAGCAATACGGAGATTGCCTTTAGAAGTTTCCCTTTCATCCTTTTTCCCTCCCAAAGATATAATTTTTAGAGAGCAACACTTTTTACTTTGATGTTTCTTTTTGTTCTTCAGCTCCTTTTTCTGTCACTCTACAACAATATGGCTTTACTGGATAACGCTCCACTCTACCGCACCGGCGATTGACCGCCAATCACTGTCCCCGGTCATATCAATCAGCACACCGCTGTCTGTGGCGATTGTCCAGCCGTATTCATCCGCCTGATAGTAGTAGAGGTCGCCGCCAGAGCTGGTTTCCCTTGTCCCATGCTCAACAATTCCATCATAAAAGCCGCCTGTATATTCCTGTGGTGTCACCGAAATTTCAAGCCGGGCAACTCCTGAAGAAAGCTCGGTCGTACTTTCATTCAGTTTTGTGGCTTCTATTCCCTCGGGATAGGTAAAAGAGATACCCTCTATCTCGATTGTGTTGCCCTCGCTTTGTGGTTCTTCTTCGTTGCCTCCCTGTACAAAGAACGGAGAGGGACAACTGTACAGATATTCACCATCTTCCCCGTAAAATTCGATCTCAAGCAGATACATGGTGCCGTCAGCTTTCAAGGTGAAATCGTCCAGATCACCCTCCACATTCGGCTCGCCTCCATCATTAGGGCCAAGCGTGAAATAAGCCGGGTGTCCATAGCTGGCGGTCGGATATTCCCCGCCCTGGTCGCCAAATGCGATATTATGAATTTCTCCGTCTGCAAAGAGCCTGTGGTATGGGGAACCTTCCTACTCAGTCAAAAAGTACACCCCGTTCTCCTGCTCGTAGCCCACCAAATGGATATAGGTATAGCCTATCAGTTCAGAGGGTTCAACGGTACAGGTGCCTCCAAGCCCCACGTCCCAATACACCCAATTTTTAGTTCCCCCATCCGCAAAGGTAAATTCATCATTCCCGGTGTCTATCCAGCTGGACAGGGTAATGGTGCCGTAGATGGTTCCATCTTCATCATCTATGGTTATGACTTTCTCTGTCCCGTTGCCGTCCTCACCCTGGCTTGGGGTGGTGTCTGCTGGCTCCGGGGCGTTTTCCGTGGTGCTGGTGTCTGCTGGGTCTGTACTGGTGCCTCCTGTCTGGCTGCCTGTATCGCCGCAAGCGGCCAGTGTACAGGCCAATGCAAAAGACAGGGCAAATATAAGCGCCTTTTTCACTGTGTTCTCCTCCTGTGTGGCCGTGGGGCCTTTTCTCTCAACGGTGCCGCCCGCTGGGGGCGGGATTGCTCCCGGCCCCCTTTGGGCTTCCCGTCGAGATAAATAAAAGCGGTGCAGGATATGACTACCCTACACCGCCGAGGAACGCCACAGACCTATTTCACCAAAAACACGCCCTTGAAATGCCGGGTTGTTATCGGCATAATGGGTGTGGCGCAGAAACTCTGCTGTGTGGGAGGACGCTTCTCCTGCATAGGGACGTGGGGAGGTGCGAACTCTCCACGTCCTGCCTCTATTTATCTCGATGGAACAAGAATAGCACATTTTCCCACGGCAAGCAAGCCTGTTTTTGGCAAATAAGTATTTGCCGGAGAAATGATAATTGCGGGAGAAGCGGACGGGAGGACGGTTCCCCTTGCGGAGTATATTCAAAAAAATTCCTCTGTCAAGGGTGAAGTGAACTGATGTGGTATCAGCCCTTGACAGAGGAATTTTTTTGAATGTCATGTACTCAAGGGAACCGCCCCACCGAGCGGCGGCGACAGCCGCCCACGAATAAAGAAAGGTCGTGACCACATGAAAGGCGTGATTTATGCCCGTTACTCCTCCGACAACCAGCGAGAGGAGAGCATAGAGGGCCAGCTCCGGGAGTGCATGGAGTACGCAGAGCGCAACGGCATTACAATTTTCTCCCACTACATAGACCGGGCCTTGTCCGCCAAGACAGACCACCGCCCGGAGTTCCAGCGCATGATTAAGGACAGCCACAAACAGCTTTTTGACGTGGTAATCGTCTGGAAGCTGGACAGGTTCGCCCGCAACCGCTACGACAGCGCCCACTATAAGGCCATCCTCCGCAAGAACGGGGTCAAGGTCGTTTCCGCAAAGGGGGCCATAGCCGAGGACAGCACGGGCATTTTGCTGGAAAGTCTGCTGGAGGGCTACGCCGAGTTTTACTCCGCCGAGCTGTCCGAGAAAGTGATCCGGGGCCTCACCGACAACGCCCTAAAGACCCGGTACAACGGCGGCGGCCTCCCCGTGGGCTACACCATCGACCGGGAACAGCATTTCCAAATCGACCCCATCACCGCCCCGCTGGTGCTGGAGGCATTCACCCGCTACGACCAGGGGGCCACCATCAAGCAGTTGGTGGACTACCTCAACGAAAGGGGCTTGCGCTCACAGGTCAACCGCCCTATGCGGATTGACGTTGTGACCCGCATTCTCCACAACCGCCGCTATATCGGGGAATACCGCTACCGGGACATTGTGAAAGAGGACGCTATTCCCGCCATCGTCCCCAAAGACTTGTTTGACCGGGTGCAGGAGCGTCTGGCGAAGAATAAGAAAGCCCCGGCCCGGAAAAAGGCCAGGGACGAGGAATACTTGCTGACGACAAAGCTCTTTTGCGGCAAGTGCGGGGCCTCCATGATTGGGGAGAGCGGCACCAGCCACTCGGGGACTGTCCACCGCTATTACAAGTGTGCCACCGCCAAGAAGCGGAAAGGGTGCGACAAGAAATCTGTGAAGAAAGAGTGGATAGAGGAGCTTGTTGTCCGGGAAACCATGCGTATGGTGTACGATGATACCGTCATGGAGGCGCTGGCGGACAAGCTGGTGGACTTCCAGAGGCGGGAGAACACCGACATTCCCCTTTTGAAAAAACAGCTTGCGGAAACGGCGCAGGGCATTGAAAACCTGCTGAACGCCATCCAGCAGGGTATTTTGACCCCCTCCACAAAGGCGAGGCTGGAACAGTTGGAGGAAACAAAGGCCCAGCTTGAAACCAGTCTGACGCTGGCCGAGTTGCAAAAGCCCATTATCAGCCGGGAGCAGTTTCTTTTCTGGCTCCACCGCTTCCGCTCGATGGATATGTCCAAGCCCACGGAGCGGCAACGCCTGATCGACAGCTTTATCAATGCGATTTACCTCTATGACGATAAAATCGTCTTGACATTCAACTACAAAGACGGGTCTAAGACTGTTTCGCTCCAGGACGTGGAGGGTTCGGATTTAGGTGCGGCTACTGCACCAAAAAAATAACCACACCGAAAGGTGTGGTTATTTTTATGGGTACCGCAGGAGATTTTACATGCTCGGCGCAAATGCGCCGCCGGCCAGAGGGTCTAGGCTTCCGGCGGTCATAGAGCTGCTCCACCCTTCGGGATGAAAATGCTCAGTTAAACAAGATTGTCCCACCCAACCACCAGGGTTCTGACTGTGGCAAAATGCACGCCTGACACAAAAGCATCTCCGTACATGAGGCGGAACACCCCTGCATGGTAGCCTCATGTAATTGGCCTTCTGTCATTCAGAGTTTTTAGAAGAATTCTACCAGATGTCTACCAATTCAATCCCGCAACCCATTGGCGCGCAGCGGCTTTCCGCTGCGCGCCCTTTCTTTTGCCGTCTTGCGTCTACCATATGTCTACCATGGGAACATTTAAGCTGCAAATCAAGCCAAAAACACCCGCATACTGCAGGATTTCCTCACTTCTAATCGCGTGTAAGGGTCGTCATACGCCTCTGATTTCCCTATTTTACCGGATATTGGTGGAATATGGCAATCCAAGCTTCAAATTTTAGAAGGAGGAAAATCCAAGATGAGAAACCTCAAACGGGCTCTCAGCCTGGTGCTGGCCGCTGCCATGCTCATCGGCATGATGGTTGTCGGCGCTTCCGCTGTGAGCTACAACGATTTCTCCGACCGGGAAGAGATCGTGAACAAGGATGCGGTTTCCATGCTCACCACGCTGGGCATTATTGAGGGCCAGCCCGACGGCTCTTACAATCCCACTGGCGACGTGGACCGCGCGCAGATGGCGAAGATGATCTCTGTCGCCCTCACCAACAACGAGGACTGTGACACTCTGTATCAGAATGTCAACAGCGGCCTCACCGACATCGCAGCCAACTGGGCCCGCGGCTACATCAACTACTGCTATGTGCGCGGCATCATTGCCGGCCGCGGCGACAACACCTTTGACCCCAGCGCCAATGTGACCGGCGTTGAGGCCGCCAAGATGCTGCTGGCCGCCCTGGGCTACAACGCTGAGATCGAGGGCCTGGTTGGCCCCGACTGGGCGCTGAACACCGCCGCCCTGGCGCAGCAGCTGGGCATCTTCCGCAACTTCACCAAGGACGTGAACGCCCCCCTGAACCGGGACGACGCCGCCCTGCTGATCTACAACGCCCTGGACGTTGAGATGATCCAGCAGTACCAGAACGGCTACGCCCTGGTGTACAGCGACCACCGCACCATCCTGTCCTCCGTGTTCGGCGTGATCCGCGTCGAGGGCGTTGTCACCGCCAACGAGTGGGCCCGCCTGGAGGAGACCGACTCCGACCAGGCTCTGCGCGAGGGCAAGACCACCCTGTCCAACGTGGTGTGGTATGACTCCACCACCTCCAACACCCGCGTGGAGGAGGGCGTGAAGGAGGATGAACCCATCACCTTCAACTGGAGCACTCCCGTGGACTACATGGGCAAGGCCGTGACCATGTACGTGGAGAAGACCACCATTCTTGCCAATTCCAAGGTCATCGGCGTGGCTACAAATGACGAGATGAACGTCATCAACACCACCGTAGAGACCGAGGATACCGCAAAGGATTACCTGAAGGGTACCGGCGTATCTGTCTCCGCTACCGAGACTGATTACTACGTCAACTACGGCTACTGCGAGAACGGTGAGGCCGCTGTTGAGATGATCAACGAGTACGCTAACGCGTTCCATGGTACCAACAATGCCAAGTTTGGCCTGAACGGCATTGAGGTGGAGGTCATCGACAATAACGATGACGGCACCGCCGAGTATGTGCTGTACACAGTTGAGACTCTGTCTCAGGTCTACCGCTACAGCGAGCGCAACGAGGAGCTCACCTTCTATGTGCCCGACCGCACCAACGGCCGTCTGGATCTGACCGCTTCTCCCGTCACCCGCGACTTCGACGATGTGGTATTTGCCGATGATGTGGCCGACAACGACCTGATCCTGTACGTGGAGTACGGCGGCCGGACCTATGTGTCCCTGCCTGAGATCATCACCGGTACCATGACCCGTGTGGACCGTGACCGTGACGACCAGCTCTACATCACTGTCAACGACGAGACTTACTATCAGTCCTACATCCCCGATGCCGCCTCCATGGTGGACGTGGACATGGAGCACTTTGACATTGATGACGCCCGCGACATTCCCGGCTTCGACACCGAGTACGACTTCATCCTGGACTCCAATGGATTTGTGGTGGCCGTTCGTCCTGCTGAGGAGGTCGAGGTCAACTACGCCCTGGTTCTGGACTCCGCCTGGACTCAGAACGCCCTGGACCGCTCCGGTCAGGTAAAGATCCTCAAGGCCGACGGCACTGAGAATACCTACACTCTGAACTGGAACAAGTCCGACGATGCCTTTGCTGAGGTGACTGACATCCGTGGCGACGACGTGGATGGCATGAGCGACTCTGCGAAGCTGGAGTACTACCTGGGTACCCGCGACGTTATGGACGGTAGCGGCCGTACCGGCGGCGCCACCGGCTCTGTGATCACCTACTCCCTGACTGAGGACAACATCCTTACCATCAAAAGTGTTCTTCAGGGCAACAGCCTGGAGCTGGATGCCGACGGCTACAGCAATGTGGCCGGTGAGAATGGCCTGGAGATCCAGGACATCAACACTACTTCCACCGCCGGCGTGTCCGACAATGGTGTGGTGATCTACCTGGATACCACGGCTGGTAACTACACTGACTCCTGCAACCTGCAGTATGAGATCAACGGCTATACCACCGGAAGCAGCCGCTTGACTGTGGACTACAACGACACGGACAGCTACACCTACAATGGCAACACCAAGACCTACGCCGTGGACCGCAACACTGTTGCCTTCTACTACTGGACCGAGCGCGTCAACGGTAAGGATACCGTGAAGTACGGCGTGGCCACTGGCTGGGACAACATGAGCACTATTGAGAACGTCACCGACGTGCAGGTCTACCCCGTGCTGACCAAGGAGGCCAACCGCACCTACAGCGCTTCCGATCTGGCCGAGGTCATCCTGTTTGAGGCCGAGCCTCAGACCACTACCGCCAACTATATGCTGGTGCTGGACGCCAACGCCAAGACCAAGGATCTGTGGGAACTGACTGTGGTCTTTGAGGATGGCACTGTGTCCGCTGTCAATGTGGACGAAGACGACCTGGGCGACTTCGATCCCGACAACAACAGCCACTTCATGAAGGCCTGGACCTACAGTGAGAAGGCCGACGGCAACTACTCCATCGGCGACATGGGCGAGTCTAAGGCTGGTTCCGCCTACCTGCTGAAGCGGGATACCATCGACTTCGATACCGGTACCACCGATGTCATCACCCACCAGTATTGGTCTCTGCCCAGCGGCGTGAGCATCTGGGATGTGTCCGATGTGGAGCGTTCCGATGATACCGCTGCTCTGGGCTCCTTCACCAACGTCCGCGTCTACACCGTGTTTGTGCCCGACGATGGCGACAGCGTCCGCACCGCCTGGATCTGGGCCAAGCCCGGCACCTCTCCCGCTCCCACTCTGAGCGACGAGATTCAGGTGTTCCGCGCCAATGCCGGCCGCTACAACGATGCGACCTTCTACATCGAGGACGGCACCCTGCTCACCACTGACGACATGTTCAACGCCCTGCTGGCCAAGATGAAGGACGACGGCTGCACCGACATTGAGGTCACCGCCTGGACCGATATGGCCATCCGCTACACCGATCCCGACGGCATCTCCCGCTTCCTCATGGTTGACTACACCGGGAGCGGCGCCGCTACCAGCATGGATCTGATTCAGGTCTACAAGCTGACCGCCGACGGCAAGGTGTCCTACCATCCGGCTGGCGCGCTCGCCGCTGCGGATCAGGTCGGTACCGCTAACACCTACTATACTGTCGACAACGGTGTAAACTATACCAGGGGCAAGTTCGTCAAAATGCCCGCCCACGACGTCGTCGTTTCCACCGGCTACTATCGTTTCGTGCTGGAGGCTTCCGCCTTCACCAATCCGGCTACCGATATCAAGGTTGAGCTGGAGGACGGCACCTCTGTCCCCGTCGGCCCGGACTACATCTTCGCCAAGCCCGGCGCCACCCTCACCGTGAAGGTCTACGGCAGCTTCGATCTGAGCGGCACCTCCGCCACCTTTACCATGGACGACAATGCGTCCAGTAGTCCCGACAGCACTATGACTGCCAAGCTGCTCTATCATGTGGAGGATGAGGATAACAACGATCCCGCCGGCGTCACCACTACTGTGGGCACTGACACCATCACCTTCACCGGCACGAACGGCGACACCGTCCTCGACTTCGAGGCCACCTTCACCTGGACCATGGGTGACAGCGGCGTGAAGCCTGAGCTGACCATCTCCAATGTTACTGACGTTGCTCCCTGATTTCCAGCGTTACGCAGCATTATCCCTGACCTAGCGCAAAAAGGCGCGCCCGCACTGTGGGCGCGCCTTTTTGCCGTCCTTCAGGCAAGGGCCAGATAGAGATAGCCAACGGAGCGCTTGTTCTGCTGGTCCGTGCGGTCGTTGACACCGGTACGGAAGCCGGTTTCCGTGGTCAGCAAAGAGCCCATGGCGCAGATCTCTGTCGCCAGGTAGATGTCCATCGTAGAGCGGTTAACCAGAAAGACCGCTCTGGGCGCTACTCCCAGCTCAATGTCCCGAAACGGCTCTCCGTCGCCAGTGAAAACGCCGGTCAGTGGCTCGCACTTGTCTGCCACCAGCCCCGCCGTGTCTGCCACAGCCCTGATGGCCTCGTCGATCTTCTGAAAATCATGGTTAAAATCCGTCCTGAGAAAGTCGTCCTCCGGGACCCACTGGTGCAGGCCAAAGTTTTCTGTATAAGTTGCCAAAAAGCATCCCTCCCGCTCGTGGAAGCGGGAGGGATGTTCGCGGTACGGGGGAACATGGGGCGGCTCCCGCACCTCTCCGGGCCCGCCGCATAGGATGGGGCAGACCACTCGAAGGGAGGATACCCATGCGCAACGAACTGAATTTCTGGGTGGTGGGGGGCGATATGCGGCAGGCCAAGCTGGCCGAGCTGCTCTCCGCCGACGGCCACACGGTACATACCTTCGCCCTGGAGGAGCTGGGCCCGCTGGAGGGCGTTCGGCAGGAGAAAGGTCTGGCGGAGGCAGAGCTGGCCGACTGCGTGGTGCTGCCCCTGCCGGCGGCCGGCGGGGACGGCCGGCTCAATACCCCCCTGTCCCGGCAGTCTCTCCCTTTGGCAGAGGTATTCTCTGCCCTGCGCCCCGGGCAGGTGGTATGCGCCGGCCGGGTGGATGCGTCCGCCAGGGCACAGGCGGAGGCGCTTGGCCTCACCCTCCGCGACTACTTCGCCCGGGAGGAGCTGGCCGTGGCCAACGCCGTGCCCACCGCATTGGCGAAAGGACACATTGTGCTTCTCCAAAGCTGCCTGGCTGGCCCCTTTTCTTGTGTTTTGAGTCCGTGTCTACCAGATGTCTACCAATTTAATCCCGCAATTCATTGGCGCGCAGCGGTTTCCCGCTGCGCGCCCTTTCTTTTGCCGTCTCGTGTCTACCAAATGTCTACCACGGGAACTTCCAAGCTGCAAATCAGGCTAAAAACACCCGCATACCGCAGGATTTTCTCACTTCTAATCCCGTGCAAGGGTCGTCATACGGCTCTAGTTTCCCTATTTTACCTGATATTGGGATAAAATGGGTGCAAATTGGATGAAAGTGGCAAAACTGGCCTCAAATTTTAGAAGGAGGAAAATCCAAGATGAGAAACCTCAAACGGGCTCTCAGCCTGGTGCTGGCCGTCGTTATGGTCATTGGCCTGATGGTCGTCGGCGCCGGCGCTGTGAGCTACAACGATTTCTCCGACCGGGAAGAGATCGTGAACAAGGATGCGGTTTCCATGCTCACCACGCTGGGCATTATTGAGGGCCAGCCCGACGGCTCTTACAATCCCACTGGCGACGTGGACCGCGCGCAGATGGCGAAGATGATCTCTGTCGCCCTGACCAACAACGAGGACTGCGACACGCTCTACACGAACGTGAACAGCGGCCTCACCGACATTACCGCCAACTGGGCCCGCGGCTACATCAACTACTGCTATGTCCGCGGCATCATCGCCGGCCGCGGCGACAACACCTTCGACCCCGATGCCAACGTGACCGGCGTTGAGGCCGCCAAGATGCTGCTGGCCGCCCTGGGCTACAACGCTGAGATCGAGGGCCTGGTGGGCCCCGACTGGGCGCTGAACACCGCCGCCCTGGCGCAGCAGCTGGGCATCTTCCGCAACTTCACCAAGGACGTGAGCGAGCCTCTGAGCCGCGACGACGCCGCTCTGCTCATCTACAACGCCCTGGACGTGGAGCTGATCCAGGAGTACCGCAACGGCTACGCCATCGCCTATGACGACCACCGCACCATCCTGTCCTCCGTGTTCGGCGTGATCCGCGTCGAGGGCGTGGTTGTGGGCAACGAGTGGGCGCAGCTGCAGGGAACCAACTCCGACGCCTCCCTGCGTGAGGGCCGCACCAACCTGGAGAACGTGGTCTGGTACGACTCCACCACCGCCAACACCCGCGTGGAAGAGGGCATCGTGGTTGACGGCATCGTGCCCTTCAACGTGTCCACCCCCGTGGAGTACATCGGCAAGGCCGTGACCCTGTACGTGGAGAAGACCACCATCCTGTCCAACTCCACCGTCATCGGCGTGGCCACCAACGATGACCAGAACGTGGTGCTGACCAACGTGTCCAACGAGGACACCTCCAGCGACTACCTGAAGGGCACCGGCGTGACTGCGGACAACGACACCGAGTACTACGTGAACTATGGCGCGGTGGAGAGCGAGAACGCCGCCATCGATCTGATCAACGAGCACACCACCTATGCCCGCGACGGCAAGTTTGACCTGAACGGCATCGAGGTGGAGGTCATCGACAACGATGACGACGGCACCGCCGACTATGTCCTGTACCTGGTGGAGACCCTCTCCGAGGTCAGCCGCTACAGCGAGCGCAACGAGGAGCTCTCCTTCTACACCCCCTATGACAAGGACGGCGACCTGGCCACCAGCGACACCCTGGTGACCGCCACCCGTGACCTGGCCGACGTGGTGTACACCGAGTCCGTGTCCCTGGGCGGCGTGGTGACCACCGACGCCCTGGATCTGGCCACCGACGACCTGATCCTGTACGTGGAGTACGGCGGCCGCACCTATGTGTACCTGCCCGAGATCGTCACCGGCACCATGACCCGTGTCGACCGCGACAAGGACAACGAGCTCTACATCACCGTGGACGACGCGGACGAGTATCGCCAGTCCTATATCATGGATGCCGCCTCCCTGGTGGACGTGGATGTCACCCGCTTTGACATCACCAACGCCAAGAACGAGCCCGGCTTCGATGATCTGTACGACTTCATCCTGGACTCCAACGGCTACGTGATCGCCATCCGCCCCGCCGAGGAGAAGGTGACCAACTACGCCCTGGTTCTGGAGTCCGCTTGGACGCAGAACGCCCTGACCAAGTCCGGCGAGGTCAAGGTCCTCATGGCCGACGGCACTGAGAAGACCTTCGACATCAACTGGAGCGAGTCCCGCAAGGTCTTTGCCTACCTGGGCACCTCCAGCACCGTCCGTGACGAGGCCCTGGAGGATTACCTGGGCACCCGCGACGTGCTGGGCGGCCAGAACACCGGCGCCGCCATCGGCACTGTCATCGAGTACAGCCTGAACGATGCCGGCGACGAGCTGACCATCGAGAACATCATGAACCTCAACACCCTGGATGACAACGGCTACACTGGTGAGGCCGCCAACAGCGATCCTCTGGAGGACGTGGACGACGAGGATACTGACATCGCCTACATCGTCAACAACGCCTCCGCCAGCATGAACCAGAACCTCCAGTACGAGGTGCGCAGCAACTACCGCACCGGCGACGGTACCCTGTACCTGACCGTGAAGAACAACAACAACGTTGACAACCCCAATGCCCGCGGTGATAATGTTGCCTATGCCATCGACAAGGACACCGTCGCCTTCTACTATGTGGACAGCGACACCTACGGCGTGGCTACCGGCTGGGACAAGATGAGCGACGTGGACGCTGGCGCGGCCGCGCAGGTCTACCCCGTGCTCCAGAAGGACGGCCAGGGCGGCTGGGAGGCCACCCGTCTGGCTGATCTGGTTCTGTTCAACTCCGCGCCCACCAATGACAGCAACGACTACATGCTGGTTCTGGACGCCAACTACTACCGCGGCGACGAGCTGTGGCTGAACGTGGTGTTTGAGGACGGCACCGCCGCTGAGATCCAGATCGACGACGACGGCAACCACGACTTCGACGTCGAGGACTCCTACATGAAGGCCTATGCCTACACCGAGAACGCTGACGGCACCTACGACGTCTCCACTAAGGCCCCCATCGGCGTGAATGACGGCGTTCTGATCCGCCGCGACACCGTGGAGTGGGGCAATGAGAACTACCTGACCATCGTGGACAGCACCAACGTGTGGGATGTCACCGATGTGACCCGCGCCGACGAGGAGGTTACCGCTGGTTCCTTCACCTACAACGACAAGAACGCTGTTGTGGTTACCGGCGGCGACCGCGGCGAGAACATCCGCACCGCCTGGGTGTGGGATAAGGACGAGGACACCACCCCCGGCCACGTCTCCGGCGTGTATGATCCCAACCTGTACGACGTCACCGGCAACGTGATCACCATCCGTAAGTACGTCTTTGATGATCTGAGCAGCCGCGACGTCAGCAAGCTCATCGGCGACGAGATGGAGGGCATGGATATTGAGCGTGTCTCCATCCGCTCCGGCTCTGCTCCGTATGCCTATGAGGTCACCATCGAGGAGACCGACGGCTACAGCAGCATCTATGATGTCCTCATCGAGGATGTCCGCCGCATCACCTACAACAACCGCGATTACTTCCTGGCTCAGGGTGAGTCCATCGACGTGAACAGCCCCGTGGTTCTGTCTGTCAGCACCATTGGCGGTGTAACCACCTACGCCGATGCCTCTGCCCGTGTCAGCAGCCCCAACGCCGGTGAGTACATCTATACTCTGAACGCTCCTGTGGCCGTGGGTAGCCGAACCGACATTGTGATCGTGGACGGCTGGAAGGTCGATGGCAATATGCATGCTGTCGTCAACGAGACTAGCGACATGGTACAGGTTGGCGGCGATTACTACTATGCCGCTGGTGAGACGGTTGAACTGACCTGCAACGTTGGCAGAACTGTAACCGTAACCTACGGTACTGAGAGCAAGAGCTTTACTCCCACCACCGCTGGTCAGACCTTCAACTTCACTATGCCTGCTGCGGATATCGTTGTGGGCGTGGATGATACCCCTGTGACCGTCAACGTCCTGTTGCCGAACAACAATGATCAGGCACTCACCACCTTCGGTACCTATCACGTCAGTACTGACCGCCTGAGCGGCGAGACCGGTGATCAGATTACGGTTACCGTTACGCAGACCGCCACTGGGTCTGCAAATGGCAATCTGACTCTGAGTGTAACCGGCACCGGCAATAGCATTGTTGGTCCTGACGGATCTACCGGCACTGTGGCCACGACGAGCGGCCAGACTGGCACTTGGACCTTTACCCTCACTCTGGGTACTGCAGACGCTCAGCTCTCCATGAGTGCTAGCGCCTAACTAGTTGAGAATTATCTGATTCTCCGATTAGTTGATAGCCCCGCCCCCTTTACAGGGGGCGGGGCTTGCTTTTACCGCAGACAGCAGAAGTAATACCGCTTTCCCGATTCGTTCTGGGGAATGTTGCCGCCGGTACCGGTCTGAAACCCGTTGTCAACGATGGACAGCGGGCCCAGCGGCGTGGAGCCCACAATCATGGTGGCGAACATATTGACCGAGCTGGTCACGATCACCGCATAGGGCCGCACACCGATATTTACCACCCGGGACGCTGTGCCATCCCCCAGGAATGTCCCGCAGTAGGCCCTGCACTTGTCCAACAGATTCCCTCGGATCACTGCCAAGTCGCTCTCTGTGGCAGCCTCCCCCAGCGCCGCGTCGATCTTGGCGAAGTCCTCGTTGAAATCCGTGCGGAGGAAGTCGTCCTCCGGCACCCACTGGTGCAGCTGATAGTTGCTTGTATACGCTGCCATAAAGCATCCCTCCCGGCTGTCACGCCGGGAGGGATGTTCTCGGTACAGCAAAAAGCGGACATCGCGCCCCACGCGGGGGCGTGTGTCATCCGTCCGAAGCCTTCCCCCGTGGGGGGTCGGACTGTCCGGGGGACAGTCCGATAAAAGGAACCCTTCCTTACCCCGTGGTGGCACGGTGCAGCCGTGACGGATGAGGGGGTGCCGCCATTCTCGTTCCTTGGGTGCCCCGGAAACGCGGCGGGGGCAGGCCCCCGCCCTACGGCCCGAAGAACGCCGGGCGGCCCGCACCGGCAAAGCCCACGGCCCGGGCGTCGGGGGAGCACACCACGCCGCCCAGGCTGCGGGAGCAGTGGAGCACCATCAGCTTCCCGTCCGCTCCCCGGCCCGCCGCGATGCCCACGTGGGAGAGATCCGGGAAAACCAGCAGATCCCCCGGCTGGGCCTCGTCCCACGCCACGGGGGTGCACCGGGCCCACTGATCCCGCACGCCGCTGCCGATCACCGCTCCGGCGGCGGCGTCCCCGGCGGCGTTGACCGCGCACCAGGACACAAAGCCGGAGCAGTCCAGGCCGAAGGGGATGCTCTCCCCGGTGGTGTCGCTGCCGGGGGCGGTGACCACCGCAGGCACGCCCCAGCGGGCGTCCCACCCCACCGCGTCGGACTTGCCGCCCCAGAAGTAGCCCACCCGCCCGGCCAGGGCGGCCCCGCCCTCCACAAAAGCCCGCCGCAGGGGCTCCAGATCCTCGGGCAGGGCGGCGCGGACGGACTCCAGCACCTCCCCCTCCGGCAGGGGCGCGGGGGCCGGTGGGGCCGGCTCCCGGAGCAGCAGCGGGATCAGGACGCCAAGCAGCAGAAGCACAACGGCCAGATGGGGGCGGATGGAGCCGCCCGGACGGCGCCGGCGGTATGGACGCATGGAAGGCCTCCTCTCCGCCGCACCAACGGCGCGGGCGGGCAATAGGATAGGTTGCGGGGCTCCGTCCCCGCAACCTAATGTATGTAAGGAGAGCGGAGACCTATGAATCCCTCGTTGAATACCCTCCGTGTGGGGGAGAGCGCCCTTGTCAGCCACATTGAGGCCGAGCCCGCCATGCGCCGCCGCCTGCTGGAGCTGGGCCTGGTGCCGGGCACCCGGGTGACCTGCGCGGCGGTGAGCCCCGCCGGGGATCCGGCGGCCTACCTGATCCGGGGGGCGGTGATCGCCCTGCGGCGCAAGGACGCCGGAGGCGTCCGCCTGGGGGAGGGGCCGGCATGGGACTGACCAGAGCCGCCACCGGCGCCGGGGCGGCGGACATCGGCCGGGCCGTCCGCCGGGAGCGGCCGGACGACCGGCTCATCGCCCTGGCGGGCAACCCCAATGTGGGCAAGTCCACCGTGTTCAACGCCCTCACCGGCCTGCGGCAGCACACGGGCAACTGGCCGGGCAAGACGGTGACCACCGCCCAGGGCCGGTGCGAGCGGGGCGGCCGGGGCTATGTGCTGGTGGATCTCCCCGGTACTTACTCCCTGCTGGCCCGCTCGGCGGAGGAGGTGGTGGCCCGGGACTTCCTCCGCTCCGGCGGGGCGGACGGGGCCGTGGTGGTGTGCGACGCCACCTGTCTGGAGCGGGGGCTGATCCTGGCCCTCCAGGTGATCGGGCTGATGCCCCGGACGGTGGTGTGCCTCAACCTGCTGGACGAGGCGGAGCGCCGGGGCATCCGGGTGGATCTGGAGGCCCTGTCCGCCCGGCTGGGGGTGCCCGTGGTGGGTGCCTCGGCAGGGCGGGGGGAGGGCCTGTCTGAGCTGCTGGACGCGGTGGAGGAGACCGTCTCCGCCCCGGAGCCGCCCCGGGCCATGGAGGTGCGCTATCCGCCGGCGGTGGAGTTTGCCGTCTCCTCCCTGCGGCCCCTGCTGGAGGGGCGGCTGGGGGGACGGCTCCCCGCCCGGCAGGCGGCCCTGCGCCTGCTGGAGGGGGACGCAGCTTTGCCGGAGCCCATGGACGAGCCCTGTCCCGGGCCGTGGAACAGGCCCGGACGGGCTGCGCCGGGCGGGGTGGAGCCGGAGGCTGGGGGCGTGCGCCGCCGCCCTGGTGTCCGCCGCCGAGAAGGCGGCCGCCGGCGTGGTGACGGCCCCGGCGGGGCGCTGCGGGGGCGGGCGGAGCGGCTGCTCACCAGCCGCATTGCCGCCGTGCCGCTGATGCTCCTGCTGCTGGCCGGGGTGCTGTGGCTCACCATCGCGGGGGCCAATGTGCCCTCCCGGCTTCTCTCCACCGCCCTGTTCTGGGCGGGAGACCGGCTGGGAGAGCTGTTAGCCTGGCTCAACACCCCCGCCTGGCTCCTCGGCGCCCTGGTGGACGGGGTGTACCGGGTGCTGGCCTGGGTGGTGTCCGTCATGCTGCCCCCCATGGCTATTTTCTTCCCCCTGTTCACCCTGCTGGAGGATCTGGGCTACCTCCCCCGGGTGGCCTTCGTCCTGGATCACGCCTTCCAGAAGGCCCGGGCCTGCGGCAAACAGGCGCTGACCATGTCCATGGGCTTCGGCTGCAACGCCGCCGGGGTGGTGGGCTGCCGCATCATCGACTCCCCCCGGGAGCGGCTCATCGCCATTCTCACCAACAGCTTTGTGCCCTGCAACGGGCGTTTCCCCCCTCCGGCCGAAGGGCAAATTGACCCCCGCCAGCAGGGCCTCCAGCACCTCCAGCCGGGCCGCCGGATCCTCCGGCGCCGCCGGCTCCACGACCACCCGCCGGGGTCTGTTTTTCCCCACGGAACCGCCTCCTTCCCCCACAGGATATGCGCCGGAGGGCGCAAAAAGGCCCCCGGCCCGCCGAACGGCGGGCCGGGGGCCCTGGTGCTTTGTGCGGTCAGACAGCCGTCTCCTCTGGGGCAAATTTCTCCGCCGAGCGGCGGAACTCCCCCTCCAGCAGGCGGGACAGCCGCCCCACCAACTCCTCCGGCTCCTCCCGCATGTCGCCGGCGAACCAGCCGATCATGACCCCGGCGATGGCATACATGTAGAAGTCGGTGAGGAAGTCGGCGTCCGCCTCCGGCAGGCGGAGCTCCCGGGCCTCCCGCTCCAGGCTGGCGGAGGCAATGGCCCGGGCCAGGCTGTAAAAGGGGCAGTCCAGCAGGTTGTCCCGGCCGGCGGAGCGGTAGATGTGATAGATCACCATGTGGTTGTCCCGGATGTAGCGGAAGGCGTCCAGCAGGGCCGCCTGCCAGTCCTCCGCCCCGCCCAGGGCCTCCCCCGTCTCGTGCTCCAGGAGCCAGCGCAGCAGGTCGTAGATGTCCTGAAAATGGTAGTAGAAGGTCTGGCGGTTGATCTCGCAGGCCTCCACCAGCTCCTTGACCGTGATGTCGTCCAGGAACTTTTTTTGCAGCTGCGCCTTCAGGGCGTTCGCCAGAGCCAGCTTGGTGCTGGGGGCCATCCGCCTCACCTCCTCCGGGGATTCCATAGAAACCCGCTAGGGAACATTATACCACATCGTGCAGAGGAATTGCAATCCTGGAAAAGATATGTTATGATATCCCCCGAAACCAGAAAAGGAGCGAAACCGACATGACCATCAATTACCGCCCCAGGGGCGTGTGCTCCCAGCAGATGCAGATTGAGGTTGAGGACGGCGTGATCCGTTCCTTCCAGGTGCTGGGCGGGTGCAGCGGCAACCTCCAGGGCATTTCCCGCCTGGTGGAGGGCATGAACGTGGACGAGGCCATCCGCCGCCTGGACGGCATCCGGTGCGGCTTCAAGCCCACCTCCTGCCCCGACCAGCTGGCCCAGGCCCTCAAGCAGTATAAGAAGGAAGCGTAAAAGCACCGGGACGCATCGCGTCCCGGTGCTTTTGCGTCTGCGGGCCTGCTAGAAGCTGGTGTCCTCCGTGTAGGCCAGCGCCGCCGGGTCGAGGGTCAGGCCCCGTTCGTCATAGCGCACCGGGCCGGTGAGCTCCCCCACATAGTTGAAGATGCTGCCGTCGGTCACGCCGATGCTCACCTGGAGGGCGTCCCCCTCCGCCCCGAAGAGGACGATGCTCTCCGCTCCCCGGTTGGCGGGCAGGCCCAGATCCATGTCTGCCACCTCATAGGCGTCGATGGCCCCGCCCAGGGTGAGCTCCGCCCCGTCCCACTCAAATACGTACAGATCCTGCATGAGGACGCCGGTGCCCGTGCCGGGCGTGGGGATCACGGCCAGCTCGTCCGCCCCGTCCCCGTCAAAATCCCCCCACACCGGATTGGCCGGGTGCACTTGGGAGGTAACCTGGTACGTCAGCTCCGGGAAGTAGGCCAGATGCCCGCCCACGCACAGCATCAGGCCCTCCTGTCCTGTTTCGTACCCGTCAAAGGCGAACACCGCGGCGGTGCGGTCGCGGTCATTGGAGAGGCCGATGAGCTTCACCGGGGCCTCGTGCCAGTTGTAGTTGTCGGGCCAGAACTCCCCCTCCACCTCATAGGACGGCCAGGGCA
This sequence comes from Flavonifractor sp. An10, assembly GCF_002161215.1. Classification (GTDB taxonomy): domain Bacteria; phylum Bacillota; class Clostridia; order Oscillospirales; family Oscillospiraceae; genus Flavonifractor; species Flavonifractor avistercoris. Next base: position 123,179 of record NZ_NFMB01000004.1, on the reverse strand, counting down.
GCTCATCCGGAAGGATGGCCTCCGGGTCTGAGATGGGCGTTGCGGGCGCTTCGGGGGGTTGCAAGGTCAGCGGGTAGTCCCCATCCGGCATAAGGGTGCCGGTGGCGGTGTTCAGCTCCAGAAGGCCGTCCTCATAGTTCACGTGGGAGGCATAGGCTGCCACCGCCGTCATGGGCATGTCCTGGGGATAGAGCAGGGCATAGACCGCCAGCTGCTCCTCCGGCTCGTACTGGAACCAGGAGCCGCACACCACCGGGCCGCCCAGGGGCGCGTCGGCGTCCTCCGAGGAGAGATCCGCCGTCCAGGTCTCCACGCCGGTCTGGAGCAGATAGCTCCTGTTCTCCGGGTCGTAGGTGCTGTCCACGGCGGCGTTGATCTGCGCCGCCAGCTCCTCCTCCGTCAGGGAGTCGGCCAGCCGGGCCCCGGCGGGCTGCCACTGGGCGCCGGTGTTCTGCCATTCAAAGAGATCCAGCCGCCAGGACGACATGCCGGTGCCCGTGCCGGTGCAGGTGGCGGCGGCCAGCTCCTCCGCCCCGTCCCCGTCGTAGTCGTCCAGGGACAGGCCGGAAAGCATGATCTGCGGGCCGGTGTTGTAGGTCAAATTGGAGAAATAGGACAGGCTGCCGTTCCACTCCACCAGCAGGCCGTCCAGGCCGGTCTCCTCCGGGTTCAGGCCGTAGAGGGCCGCGCTTCCGTCGGGCAGGGCCCCCAGCAGGCGCACGGGGGCGCTGAGCCACTGGTCGGGGTCCACCGTCAGCTCGCCCAGGCTGTCATACTGGGTCTGGGGCAGCTCCAGGGTCTCCCAGGTCTCCCCGGCGTCCCGGCTGAACAGGACGGCGCTCTCCGGCTCGCCGCTCCGGTAGTTTGTCATCACCGCCAGCACGCCGGAGCCGCTGGCGTACATCCTGCTCAGCTCCCAGCTCTCGTCGGACAGGGGGAGGGTGATCCGTTCCCAGGTCTCGCCGCCGTCGGTGGTGCGGAACACGGGGGCGCCGTTGAAGTGGCTGAAGCCGAGGAATCCGATCTCGTCGGTCACAAAACAGGCGCAGGAGGGAAACCAGTGTACCGTTTCCGTCTCCGACGCCATGGTGGGCCGCCCCGTCTCCGTCCAGGTGCGGCCCCCGTCGTGAGTGCGGTAGACGTAGGTGTCCGCGTTGCCCGCCGCCGGGCCGATGGTGAACACAAACCAGCCGTTGAGACCGTCCACCATCCCGCCGGTGCCGGACAGCAGGCCCACCAGGTCGGTGGCCTCATTCCGGCCCGCCAGATCCTGGTTGGCCCACTCGGCGGGCACGGGGATCAGGGTGTCCAGATTGACCCACTCTGTCTCCCCGGGGAAGCGGATGCGCAGGTTTTCCGCGTCCCACTCCGGCTTGGGCTGGTAGGCATAAACCGTAAAGTAATAGTTCTCGTGGCTTCCGTCCTCCCAGGTGTAGGACAGGGTATAGTGCTGTTCCTGTGCAGGGGGATCACCGGGCTCGGCGGCCCGCATCATACCATCCGCAAGGTATCCGAGGGTCAGTGAATCCCAGCCGGAACTGTTCCACATCCCGGCCCCGAGCTGCGCCGTATTGCCGCTTGGCCCGGCCGGATCGCCGCAGTACAGCATATAGCTTCCCGGCTCGTCCGGGTGGATGATGGTGAGGGTCTCTCCCATGGCCGCCGTCACGGAGGCGTCCCCGGTGAAGTCCACCCGCTGGTCACCCGCCACCACCACCGGCTCCGTCAGGGGGCCGGGGGGCACCGAGGGCAGGGTGAGCCGGAAGGCGTACTCCAGCTCGTGGGTGCGGAGCCCCGCCTGCCAGGTGCAGGAGAGCACGTACACCCGGGTCTCCATGCCCGTGCCGGGGGCGTCCTCCCGGGGTTCTACCCGCAGGAGGAAGCCGTTTTCCGCCCGCTGGGTGGACAGCTCCACCTCCCGGGGATTGACGGCTGTGCCGTCCTCCACCAGGTACTCGGTCATGACCCACTGGTCGGGGAACTGCCCGTTGTCCAGGTAGAGATCCACCCAGGGGCTGGGTGTGGCGGCGGTGCACGCCGTCTCGGGCAGCGTCTCCGGCCAGTCGGCGTCCTCCGGCGCGCCCATGTCCACCACCGTCTCCCCCTCCGTGTCGTCCGTGTCCAGATGAACCCGCAGGGTGGGGTACTGGCCGTCCAGGCCGGTGTCCGGGAAGGTGGGGTCGGCGGCCAGGGTAAACACCAGCAGCGTCCCCAGCACCGCCACCACCACCGCGGCCCACCGGGCGGCGGGTTTCCACTTCAGGGCCCGCTTGATCCGATCCTTCACCCCTGTCTCCCCAAAGCCGGGGGGCAGCAGGGGCCCCCGACGGGGGGAGGCCAGGGCCAGCAGGGCGGCGGAGTACTCCCTGGGGCTGCCGCAGGATTTCAGCACTCTCTCGTCACATTCCAGCTCCAGATCCCGCACCAGCAGAACCCAGGACAGCCAGAGAACCGGGTTGAACCAGTGGACGCCCATGATCAGAAAATAGATGAGCTTACACCGGGAGTGGCCCAGCTCGATGTGGCTCTCCTCGTGTATGCGCACCCACCGTAGGTTCTCCCCCTCCAGCCCGGCGGGGACGTACACCCTGGGGCGGATCACGCCGAACACGAAGGCGGTGGGGATCCGGTCGCTCTCCCACCACCATCCCTCCCGGATGGAGCCCTTCCGCACGGCGGTGGACAGCAGGGCACGGGTTCTCAGCCAGGAGAACAGGGTATAGCCCCACACCGCGATCACACCGGCCAGCCACACCCGGGCCAGGATGTCCGGGAGCGACAGCCCTTCCGGCTCGGTCTGCGTTTCCGGGGCGGGCTCCGGCTCGGGGATGACAAAGTCAGGGGCGGCGCTCTCTGACGCCGGGGCCGTGGCGGCGGGCTCCGCCGCCGGGACAGCGGCGGGCGGCACCTCTGCCGCCGGTTCCATCCGGGCCAGGGCGTCCACCCGCTCCTCCACCGCCGGGGTGAGCCACCCCATCAGGGAGAAGGAGGAGGTGACCATCCCCACCGGCAGCACCATCCGCAGGGCCACCACCAGCCACAGGAGCACACAGGCCAGGGCGGGCAGCCGGAGCCGCCGGAACAGCCACCGCAGGGGCAGGGCGATCACCGTCACCCCGGCGGCCATCAGGCTCATCTGGAGGAACATGAGGAACAGATTAGTCATGGCGCGCCCCGCTTTCGTCGATCATCCGCCGCAGCTCCTCCGCCTCCTCCCGGGACAGCTTGTTGCCCTTCAAAAAGGCCGCCACAAAGGCGGGCAGGGAGCCGCCGAAGCCCCGCTCCACCACCGCCGCGCTCTCGTACTGGCGCACCTGCTCCCGCTTCACCAGGGCGGTGACGGTGGCGTGGTCGTTTTGCAGGAAGCCCCGCTCCCCCAGCTTGCGGATCAGGTTGAAGGCGGTGGACTTCTTCCAGCCGAAGGCCTCCTCGCACCGCCTGGCCAGGGCGGTGGAGTTCACCGGCTCCAGGCTCCACACCAGATCCATCAGCCGGTACTCCGCGTCAAACAGCTTATACTCCTCCATAGGCTCGTCCTCCTGGTTGGTTTGTTCAAAGAAACCTTTCTGTAAAACTAGTTTATCCGAACAAACCTCTCCTGTCAAGAGAAATTTTTCCGCCTGCCCCTGTGAGGCGAGCGCACGCTGTGCGCCCCTACACGCGTAGGGCGCGGCGGCCCGGCCTGTGGGGCGCGACGACTCGGCGCGCCCACAACTCCCGCAACTTCCCATCCCTCGCCGCGTACAGATGGAAACCGGGGGTGGAAACCGTGCGCTTTGCCATCTACAGCCGCAAATCGGTGCTCACCGACCGAGGGGAGTCGGTGGAAAACCAGGTGGAGCTGTGCCGCCGCTGTCTGGCGGCCCAGTATCCGGACGTGGGGCCGGAGGAGATCGCCGTCTACGAGGACGAGGGCTTTTCCGGCAGGGATCTCCAGCGGCCCCAGTTCCGCCGGATGCTGGAGGACATCCGCCGGGAGCGGCCGGAGGCCCTGGTGTGCTACCGCCTGGATCGGGTGAGCCGCAGCGTGGGGGACTTCGCCGATCTGATCCGGAAGCTGGAGGGCTGGGGGGTGGGCTTCCTCTGCATCCGGGAGAGGTTCGACACATCCACCCCCATGGGCAAGGCCATGATGTACATCGCCAGCGTGTTCGCCCAGCTGGAGCGGGAGACCATCGCCCAGCGGGTACGGGACAACATGCGCCTGCTGGCCCGGACGGGGCGGTGGCTGGGGGGCGTGCCCCCCACCGGCTTCCGGGCCGAGCGGGCGGCGGAGGTGATCGTGGACGGCCGCTGCCGCACCGCCTGCCGCCTTGTCCCCGAGCCCGCCGAATGGAGGGCGGCGGGGGAGATCTTCCGCCTGTTTCTGGCCCGGCAGGGCCTCACCGGCCTGCCCGCCGCCCTGGGGGACATGGGGGTGGTCAACCGGCAGGGGAAGCCCTTCTCCCCGGCGGGCCTGCGGGAGATTTTGCAGAACCCGGTGTACTGCGCCGCCGACGGCGACGCCTGGGCCTGGTTCGCGGAGCGGGGGGCCGATCTGTGCTTCGGCCGGCCGGACTGCGACCCCCGCCGGGGCCTGCTGGCCTACCAGAAGCGGGACTACACCGGCGGCCGCTCCCCCCGCAACCCGGTGGAGAGGTGGATCGTGGCCCTGGGGAGGCACCCGGCCCTGGTGCCGGGGAAGACGTGGGTCGCCGCCCAGGCCCTGCTGAATCCGGGCCGCGCCCCGGCGGTGCACAACCCCAAAGCCCTGCTGTCCGGCCTGCTGCTCTGCGCCCGGTGCGGCTCTCCCATGCTGCCCAAGGCCCGGAAAGATGGTGCCTACGACTACATCTGCCGGGCCAAGCTGCGGGGCGGGACGGGGGCCTGCCCCTGCCAGAACCTCAGCGGCGCGGATACCGACGCGCTGGTGCTCTCCCGGGTGCTGGAGCAGCTCCCCGGGAAATACGAAGCCCTGGCGGGGGCGGCGCTGAACCGGGAGGAGCAGCGGGCCCTGTGCCGGGCCATGCTCCAGGGGTGCCGGTGGGACGGGGAGACGCTGACCCTGGCTCTCTGCCGGCTGTGAGTTTGCCCTTTCGTTGGCGGCCCATTCCCCACCCTCATTGCAATCCTCTCCATGTTCTTCGCGGGCACAGCGGGGGGACTGGCGGGGGGCCTGCTGGCCGCCCTGCTGCTGACCGGGGTGATCCTGCTGGGCATCCTGCTCACCTTCTGGACCTCCCGCCTGCTGTCCGCCACGGTGCTGAAGGGGGTGCCCTCCTCCTTCACTCTGGAGCTGCCCCCCTTCCGGAGGCCCCGGGTGGGGCAGGTGGTGGTGCGCTCAGTGCTGGACCGCACCCTGTTCGTGCTGGGGCGGGCGGCGGCGGTGGCCGCCCCGGCGGGCCTGCTGATCTGGCTGTGCGCCAACGTGCAGGTGGGGGGAGACAGCATCCTCAACTGGTGCACCGGCTTTTTAGACCCCTTCGCCCGCCTGCTGGGCCTGGACGGGGTGATCCTCATGGCCTTCCTGCTGGGCTTCCCCGCAAACGAGATCGTACTTCCCATCGTCATCATGGCCTATCTCTCCACGGGGAGCCTTGTGGAATACGAGAACCTGGCGGCGCTGAAAACCCTGCTGGCAGACCACGGCTGGACGTGGCTGACAGCGGTGTGCACCATGCTGTTCTCCCTGGCCCACTGGCCCTGCTCCACCACCTGCCTTACCATCGCCAGGGAGACCAGGAGCATCAAGTGGACGGCCCTGTCCATCGCCCTCCCCACCGGGGTGGGCATGGCCCTGTGCCTCCTGACGGCCTCCACCGCCCGCCTGCTGGGCCTGGCCTGAGCCTGCCGGAGACATAGAACGGCCCCCGCCGGGCGCTGTGCGCCGGCGGGGGCCGTTTCACCGGGAAAGGCTCTTGCATTTTTCACCGCTATCGGTTAGAATTGGCGTGGAAACATAAATAGCGGCAGAGCATGGCGGGTGGCCGCCCGCCATGCTCCGATGATGAGTGACGCACCACTCAGCACCACGGTTTTGACCGCACCGTACTCCCATTATACTGTTGGAGTGTGCCCATTGCAAGTCTGAACAGCAGGAAATCGGAGTCGCGTGTTCGCTTTGATTGAGCACAATCAGGCGGTGTTGAGCTATGCACTCAACACCGCTTTTATGTTTCCGGCGGAACCCTGCGGCGGGGGCTTGCCCCCGCCCGGGCCGTCCGTCGGAAATCATCGGGAAGGAGAGGAGAATCCCAAAATCCACAGCGTTCAACCGTAAGTCTACTTGACCTTCCACCGTGTGGAGGGTATATGGTTCCCTGGAACCGCAGGGCGGCCCGGCCGAACCGGGCTGCCCCGTCAAAAAGGAGGATTTGGATATGAAACGAATTTGCTCCCTGCTCGTGGCAGGGGCCCTGGTCTTTCCCCTGGTGATCCCCGGCGCCGGCGCGGCGGAGGCCGCCCCGGCCACCCTGGAGGAGACGGCTCAGACCGCCGCCCAGGCCGCCCTGACCACCGGCGGGGCCCAGAGCATTCAGTACGCCGTCTGGCAGGACGGGGAGATTATCCTCACCGGCCACGCCGGGGACTACTCCCGGACGGAGAACCGGGCCCTCACCGACGATATGCTCTACGGCATCGGCTCGGTGAGCAAGGCATACACCGCCGCCGCCGTGCTCAACCTGGCGGAGGAGGGAAAAATCGACCTGGATGCCCCGGTGACCGCCTATCTGCCCGATTTCACCATGGCGGATGAGCGCTATACCGATATCACCGTGCGGATGCTGCTCAACCACTCCTCCGGCCTGCCCGGCTCCACCACCGCCAACGGCTTCCTGCTGAACGATCCGGACACCCTGGCGGCGGACACCCTGCTGGAGGAGCTCTCTGGTGAGACCCTGAAGGCCGACCCCGGCGCCTTCAGCGTCTACTGCAACGACGGCTTCACCCTGGCGGAGCTGGTGGTGGAGGCGGTCAGCGGCATGGACTTTGACGCCTACGTCCGCCAGGCCATTCTGGAGCCCGCCGGGCTGGACAACACCTGGTTCCCCGGCGAGGACTTTGACCAGAGCCTGCTGGCCAAAACCTATCTCACCGCTGAGGACACCCGGGCCCTGCCCAACGAGACGGTGGGCATCCACGGCACCGGCGGCATCTACGCCTCCGCCTCCGACCTGGCCGCCTTCGGCGGGCAGGTGTGGTGCACCGACGCGGTGCTCAACCAGGAGAGCCGCACCGCCGCCCTGGCCGACGAGTACGCCCGGGGCCTGTGGCCGGAGGACGACGAGGACGTGGTGAGCTACGGCCTGGGCTGGGACAGCGTCCACTGGTATCCCTTCGCCTACAGCGATATCCAGGCCGCGGCCAAGGGGGGCGACACCATCGTCTACCACGCCGGGCTGGTGGTGATCCCCGAGCACAACCTGGCGGCGGCGGTGCTGTCCTCCGGCGGCGTCAGCACCTACAACGAGATGGCGGCGGGCCAGATGCTCATCGCCGTCCTGGCTCAGCAGGGGGTGGAAGTGGATCAGACCGCCCACACCCTCCCCGCCGCGGAGCGGGCGGAGATGCCCGCCGAGCTGATGGACTACGCCGGCATATACGGGGATTCCTCCTCGGCGGCCATTGTCACCGTGACGGCCGACGGCGTCCTGTCCACCGGAAACACGCCCCTGTACTACTACAGCGACGGCTCCTTCCGGGACGAGAACCAGATCGTTATGCTCAAGTTCGTGGAGGAGGACAACGGCCAGGTCTACCTGTGGCAGAAGGGCTACTCCTCCATTCCCGGCCTGGGGGAGCAGCCCAGCTCCTCCTACATCTACGTGAAGCTGCCGGAGAACCCGGTCTCCCCGGAAACCCAGGCCGCCTGGGATGCCCGCAGCGGCAAGCTCTACCTGGCCCTGAATATGAAGTACACCAACATCAACTACCCCCTGGCCCTCCCCGCGGCGGCCCTGGCCACCGACCCGGTGAACATGCCCGGCTACATGGCCTTTGACCGCATCGTGGACGCCAACCGGGCCGAGGGCGCGGCCCAGATCCCCAGCCTGTACGGCCGGGACTGGCAGAACATCACCATGACCGAGCAGGACGGGGTGGAGTACCTGTCCCTCATGGGGGGCCTCTATGTGGACGGAACCACCATCGAGACCCTCTACGGCGGCCCCTCCTCCCACTCCACCATCCAGGCCGACGGCTATGCCCGGTGGTATCAGATCGGCGCGGACGCGGCGGGCAAGACCCTGACCGTCCAGGTGCCGGAGCACGGCGGCTTCGCCGTCTACGACGCCAACGGGGCCAACGTGGCGGCCTCCTGGGCCTGGGGCGACACCTCCGCCACTCTGCCCGAGGGGGGCTGGGTGGTCTTTGCCGGCGACCCCGGCGTGCGGTTCCACCTGGCCCTCACCGAGGCCGCAGAGTGAGCCACCGGAGTCCGAGTCTACCAGATGTCTACCAATTCAATCCCGCAACCCATTGGCGCGCAGCGGCTTCCCGCTGCGCGCCCTTTCTTTTGCCGCCTCAGGTCTACTAAATGTTTATCAAGGGCACTTTTTGACTTGCAAGCGTCTTCAAAACTGTCATATACCATACGATTTCCTCACTTTCGAGTCGATACAAGGTTCGTCATACGCCTCTGGTTTCCCTATTTCACCGGATATTGGTGGAATAGGGAAATCTGAGCCTCAAATCTTAGAAGGCGGAAAATCCAAGATGAGAAACCTCAGACGGCCTCTCAGCATGCTTCTGGCTGGCGCTGCGAGTTCCAGTAATTTCACCGAATCGGATGAAATCACCAATATTGAGGCGGCCCAGGTCATGACGGCCCTCGGTATACTCGGCGGCACCGACATCGCCGTCTCCGGCCTCAGTTCTTACAGCGAGAGTTTCGAGACCACTGCCGGCACTGCTGCCATCACTATCCTGCTGACTGCCGATGACTATTCCAGCCGGGCCTATACCATTGTTGTGACCCGCCAGGCCCTGGTTCAGGTCACTGTTGAGGACAATGGCGCAGCCGCGGAGGGCTTTGATCCCAGCTATGCGGTACAGGGTACCGCCGTTGCCTTTACTGTTACTCCCGCGGATGATATGAGCATCCAGTCGGTTGCGTGGAAAAACACATCTGACGAGGGAACCTGCACCGGCGGCGGCACGATCTACACCCTCTCTGCCGCAGCAGCCAGCAGCGATGTCACGATCACCGTGACCCAGAGCGCCATCTATTCCGCCATGACTGGCAGTTTCGTCATGAATGGCAACGATGACGTGGATGCTGAGGACGTGATTATCGGCATCAGTGAGAACAGCTACTTTGACAACACGGAGGATGTCACCTTTACGGTACAGATCCCCGATGACTATCACCTGGAGCGCGTGACTTGGATGCTGGCAGGCGATGCTTCTGCGACTGAACTTACGGCTGACGAGAATGGCGTATACACAATCGCCAGCGAAGATTTGGCGGATGTGGACAGCGGCAGCAACAAGCTGATCATCGGTGTACGTCTCGAAGCCAATCCCACCGTCACCTTCAGCAGTGGTGTGACTGCATGGGATGCTGAGACCGGCGCGAGCCTCGGCTCCTCCACCCTCTCCAAAGTGAATGAGGATGGAACCTACTATCTGGAGTTCACCTGCTCGGATGCCAATCTTACCATCACTGCCGGCAGCCTTTCGAGAACAGTCTCCGGCGGCGACTACGTGTACACGCTGACCAACATTCCGGATGGTGGGGCTGGAATTTCTTCTGGCACCTGATCCCTCACCCTCCCTTTGCATTTCCCCAACCTGCCGCCCCCGGGGCATCCGCCCCGGGGGCCGCCTTATCTCCCGTCTTCTGCCATTAGGCCCAAAGGGCATTTTCAAAATCCCGGCGGAGTGCTGGTCGAACGTGGGCGGAAGGCCGCCGGCGGTGTCGCGGGACGGAGAAAAAGGTCGAACGAAGTCGAGCGATTATATCCACAAATTTCCAGCAAATCCCTTGCGTTTGCTGTCTGATTATGGTAAATTATAGCCAACCGGTAAAGAGCCTTGGCCAGGCACAAACATAGGGCAGGGAGACCTGCCGGAAAGGGTGTCAACATTGGATAGCAAAACGAGGATTTTGGTGGCAGACGCCGGCGAGGAGTTCCGCCGCCTGATCGTGGAGGCTCTGGCGGCGGACGTCTCCATGGAGGTGGCCGCGGAGACCGGCGACGGCGAGGAGGCCGTCCGTCTGGCCGGGGAACTGCGCCCCGACGTGGTGGTGCTGGATCTGGTGCTCTCCAGCATGGACGGGCTGGAGGTGCTGGGCGAGCTGGCCGCCCTGCCGGAGCGGCCCCGCCTGCTGGTGCTCTCCAGCTTCGCCCGGGGCAATGTGGCGGAGCTGGCCGCCGCCCACGGGGCGGACTACTATATGATGAAGCCCTGCCGCATCCCCACCGTGGTGGAGCGCGTCCGGCAGCTGGCGGCCCGGAGCCAGCCGTCCGGCGGCACTCCGGAAGACAGCGTCGAGGGAGAGAGCCTGGAGAGCCAGGTCACCTCCATCATCCACGAGATCGGCGTGCCCGCCCACATCAAGGGCTACCAGTACCTGCGGGAGGCCATCCTCATCGCGGTGGCCGACATGGATGTGATCAACGCGGTGACCAAGGTGCTCTATCCCGAGGTGGCCAAGCGCTTCGGCACCACCGCCTCCCGGGTGGAGCGGGCCATCCGCCACGCCATCGAGGTGGCCTGGGATCGGGGCGATCTGGAGACCCTGCAGAAATACTTCGGCTACACGGTGAGCAACGCCAAGGGCAAGCCCACCAATTCGGAGTTCATCGCCATGATCGCCGACGGGCTCCAGCTCCAGCGCAAGCAGAAATAGGCAGACGGGGGCCGGCGCATCTGCGCCGGCCCCCGTCTCAGCGTGTCGAAAAAGTCTTTTCGACACGCTGCTGAACTTTTTGAAACTTCAAAAAAGTTTCAAAAAGTTGTTTGATCCAACGCGAAAGGGAACCCTGACGGTTCCCTTTCACACTATCCTTCCCTCCGAATCCTTCGGCCGGAGGGTTTATCGACAGCCTGCGGGGGCCGGCGCATCTGCGCCGGCCCCCGTCTTGCTTCATCAGTATCTGTTCAGGATGTCTTTTCCAGGGCGGTGATGGTGGCGGTGGGCTCCCCCTCGCCGTCAGACAGCGTCCCGGTATAGGTGATCTGGATGCTGTCGCCGGGCTCCAGGCCGTCGGCGTCCACGCCGCCCAGATTGAAGCGGCAGTAATTTCCATTCTCGTCCACCGCCACCAGGAAGTCCAGGCCCGTATCCACAGAATTGAGGGTGGCCTGGAGGGTGTGGCTCTCCGCCTCCGGCGCGGGGGTCTGGGTCTCCACCACGGCGGATTCCTGGGGTGCGGATGCCGTGCCGGCAGGGGTGCCGGCGGGCGCGCCTGTGCCGGAGCAGGCGGTCAGGGCGATGGCCAGGGCCGCACCCGCCGCGGCAAGAAACAGTTTGCGGTGCTGCATGAGAAACGCCTCCTTTTCAAGTGGTGGACACAAGATAACACGGATCTCCGGGCAGGGCAAGGGGAGTTGGCGCGGTTTCACGGCTCTGTAAGAAAGGCTTTCAGCTTTCTCCAGAATCTTCTGCCTTTCGTAAGGATCTGTTCATCAACTGTTCATCTGCCCCCTTTCCCCCTGCGGAAAAACGGCCTGCCGCCGGGCCAAATTTTGGAGAGATCGACAGGGGAAAGAGTCCGGCCGGCGGTTGACAGGCGGACGGCCGGAGGAGTACAATTTTGGGGTTATCTGCTTGCAAACCAGGAGGCGCACCCATGAAAATCATCTGTCAGATCGGCGTGGTCTTCGCCGTGTGCTGGGTCAGCCAGCTCATCGAGGCCGCGCTGCCCTTCCCCTTTCCGGCCAGCGTCATCGGCATGATCCTGCTGCTGCTCCTGCTGGCCTCCGGCCTGCTGAGGGTGGAGCACATCCAGGAGAAGGCCGATTTCCTGCTGGCCAATATGGCGTTCTTTTTCCTGCCCGCCGGCGTCAGCATCATGAACTACTTTGACCTGCTGCGCTCCTCCGCCGTCGCCCTGGTGGTCATCTGCCTGGTGACCACGGTGGTCACCTTCGCCGCCACGGCCTGGAGCATCCGCCTCACCCTGCGCCTGCTGGAGAGGAGGAAAAACCGTGTCTGAGCTGTTCTACTCCCCCTTCTTCGGCGTCGCCCTGAGCATCTTTACCTTCTGGGTGGGGGTGCGCATTCAGAAAAAGACCGGCCTGGTGGTCTGCAATCCCCTGCTCATCGGGGTGGTGCTGACCATTGGTGTGCTGCTCCTCTTCCGCATCCCCTATGAGGCCTACGACCAGGGCGCGGAATTCATCAGCCTGTTCCTCTCCCCCGCCACCGCCTGCCTGGCCGTGGCAATCTACGGCAAGCTCCCCCTGCTGCGGCGCAACTGGCTGCCCATTCTGGTGGGGTGCACGGTGGGCTCCGTGGTATCCATGGGCAGCGTCCTCCTGCTCTGCCGCCTGTTCGGCCTGGATGAGGCCATGACCGCCTCCCTGCTGCCCAAGTCGGTCACCACCCCCATCGCCATCAGCGTGTCCGAGGCCCACGGCGGCATCGGCTCCATCACCGTGGTGGCGGTGGTGCTCACCGGCATCTTCGGCTCCATCACCGCCCCGCTGCTCATCAGGCTGTTCCGGGTCAGGGAGCCCCTGGCCGCCGGGCTGGCCATCGGTGCCTGCTCCCATGCGGTGGGCACCTCCCGGGCCCTGGAGCTGGGCGAGACCGAGGGGGCCATGAGCGGCCTGGCCATCGGCGTGTGCGGCATCGTCACCGTGCTGCTCTCCCTTCTTCTGATGTAGGGGGGCGGTGCCATGCTGGAGGCGGAAATCATCCTGGCTCTGCGGGAGGAGCGGGAGCTGGAGGCGCTGGAGGCGTCCGGCGAGGTGCTCACCGGACTGGACTGCGCCGGGCTGGAGCTACGGCGGTGCACGCTGCGCAAGTGCCGGTTCGTGGACTGCGATTTCAGCGGCGCGGTGTTCGAGCAGGCGGCCTGGCAGGGCTGCGACTTCTCCAACTGCCGCTTCGGGGGCAGCGTGTGGCGGCAGGTGTCGGTGGACGGCTGCAAGGGGGACGGCGGGCAGTTCACCGGCAGCCGCTGGCGGGACTGCACGCTGACGGACAGCTCCTTCCGCTGCGCCAATTTCAGCCAGACCCGCTGGCGGAACACCAGGCTGGAGGACTGCCGCCTGGGCGGGGCGGTGCTGGCCCAGGCGGACGTGTCCGGCCTGCTCCCCCGCCGGGTGGACTTCCAGGGGGCGGATTTTTTCCGCACCAGCCTGTCCGGCCTGGATCTCTCCGACTGCTCCATCGGCGGTCTCACCGTGTCCGAGAGCCTGCGGGAGCTGCGGGGGATGAAGCTCAACCCCGCCCAGGCGGCGGAACTGATGCCCCTGCTGGGTATTGAGCTGCTGTAGACACAAAGGGGCCCTCCGCGCCTGCGGCGCGGTGGGCCCCTTTTATGTAGTGCTGTCTCAGCGGCGGCGGCGACGGCTGCCGGTATAGCGGCCCCGGCCGCTGTAGGCGTAGCTTCTGCGGCCGCCCTTCCGCCCGCCCCAGAGCATGTGGCGGACGATGAGGATGACCAGCACCGCCAGAATGACCACCAGCAGGATGCGCACCAGCAGGTTGTCAAAGAACTTCTGCACCCGATCCAGGTAGTAGAGGAAGTTGTCCCGCTCCACCGAGGAGGTGGCCACCAGGGGGAGGATGCCGTACTCCTGCCCGTTGAAGGACACGGTGATGCGGCCCAGCTCCTGCCCGGCCTCCACCGGGGCCTCCACCACGGGGGAGTCGATGGTGTACTGGTAGGTAAAGTTCTCCTCCGACACGTCGTTGGGCAGCAGGGCGGAGATCTCCCCCTCCGGCATGAGGGTGACACTGGGCTGCTTCCCCAGGCTCACCTCCACCTCCGGGATGTCCCGCTTGCTGCTGTCCAGCATGGTCTGGGTGGAGAAATTGTCAAAGCCCCAGTCAAACAGGCGGATGGTCTCGCTGAAATAGGTGTGGCCCTGGCTGCCGGTGGAGCCGGGCACCCGCTCGCACCCCATCACCACGGAGATCAGGTTCCGGTCGTTCTTGGTGGCGGAGGCGGCCAGGCAGTAGCCCGCCTCCGGCGTGGAGCCGGTCTTGATGCCGGTGGCGTACTCGTAGAGATAGCCGAGGATGCGGAAATTGGAGATCAGGGCGTTGGTGGAGCGGACGATGCGGGGCTCGGCGTGCATGTTGGTGGCGGGCATGGTGTAGTTCAGGGAGCCCACGATGGTGCGGAAGGTCTCATGGGTCATGGCCTCCCTGCACATCAGATAGATGTCGTAGGCGGTGGTGTAGTGGTTGTCGTCGTGGTAGCCGTGGGCGTTGGCGAAGTGGGTGCCCTCCATGCCCAGCTCCCCAGCCCGCTGGTTCATCAGCTCCACAAAGGAGGCCACGTCGCCGCTCACCGCCTCGGCCATGATGTTGCACGCCTCGTTGGCCGAGGGGATCAGGGCGGCATAGAGCAGGTCGATGACGCGCACCTGCTCCCCCACCTTGATGTCGGCGGTGGAGGCGTTCTCTCCGATGCCGGTGTAGATGTTCTCACTGGCGGTGACCACCCGCTCCAGGCTCAGCTCCCCCCGATCCACCGCCTCCAGGGTGAGCAGGCAGGTCATCACCTTGGTGATGGAGGCGGGATAGCGCTTTTCATGGGCGTTCTTCTCGTAGAGGATCTCCCCCGAGTCGGGATCCACCAGGATGGCGGCGGTGGCGTCCACGTCCATGGCGTCCAGGATGGCGCTGCCGCTGCCGCCGTCGGCCGGCTCCGCGGCCTCCTCGGCGGAGGCCCCGGTGGTCAGCAGGCCGGCCAGCAGGGCCAGGAGCAGCAGGGCGGAAAGCAGTCGTGATTTTTTCATAGGAAACTCCCGTGATCTATGATATAATGTCAGAAAGTGCCCGCGGCAGGGCCGCGGCGTCTGTTCCTATTATAGCAAACCGGATCCCGGGACGCAACGGGAAAGGCGGTGGTGAATTGTGAAGATTTCCAGAGTGGAGTGGCTGGCTATTGTGCTGGCCGTGGCGGCCGCCGCCTTTGCGGCGGGCTGGTTCCTCCGGGGGCAGGCCAGCCCCCAGCCCGTGCGGGTGGAGGTGGAGCGCACCCTGGTGCAGGAGACCCCCATCGCCCTGCCCTCCCCCACTCCGGAGGCGGCGGAGAGCGATGCCCCGGCCGCTCCGGTGAACATTAACACCGCCGACGCCGAGACCCTGATGACCCTCCCCGGCATCGGGGAGACCCGGGCGGCGGACATCATCGCCTACCGGCAGGCCAACGGCCCCTTCCGCATGGTGGAGCAGCTCACCGACGTGCCCGGCATCGGCGAGGGGATCCTGGCGGGCCTGATCGACTATGTAACCGTGGAATAGGAGGCAAACCGTGAAAATACTGGTCGTGGACGACGAAAAGGTGCTGGTCAAGGGCATTAAGTTCAATCTGGAGAGCGAGGGCTACCAGGTGGAGACCGGCTATGACGGCGAGGAGGCCGTGGAGCTGGCCCGCAGCGGCAATTTCGACCTGATCATCCTGGATCTGATGATGCCCAAGATCGACGGGCTGCAGGCCTGCATGCGCATCCGGGAGTTCTCCAACGTGCCCGTCATCATGCTCACCGCCCGCAGCGAGGACACGGACAAGATCATCGGCTTCGAGTGCGGGGCGGACGACTATATCACCAAGCCCTTTAACATCCTGGAGCTGAAGGCCCGGGTGCGTGCCCTGCTCCGCCGGGCGGGCATGGCCGCCCAGCAGAAGGGAGGCGGCGGCAAGCTGACCATGGGCCACATCACTCTGGACGCGGACGCCCGGGCGGCGTGGAAGGACGGCCAGAGCGTGGAGCTCACCGCCAAGGAGTTCGATCTGATAGAGCTGCTGCTGCGCAACCCCGGCCGGGTGTACTCCCGGGAGAACCTGCTCAACGTGGTGTGGGGGTACGAGTACGCCGGGGACTACCGCACGGTGGACGTGCACATCCGCCGCCTGCGGGAGAAGCTGGAGCTGGATCCCGCCAACCCCCAGTATATCCTCACCAAGTGGGGCGTGGGCTACTACCTGAAAGGAAACTGACCCCCCACTGTTCACTGTCCACTCTTCACTGCCCCAGGGGGTGTTTTCTTGCCGCAATCCAAAAAGGTGCCCTTTTGGCGCTCCCTCCAGACCAAGTTCGCCATGACCTATATTCTCATCGTGGCGGCGGTGCTCATCCTGCTCAACACCTATCCGGTGATGGTGTCCCAGGATCTGGCCTACCGCTCCAAGGAGACCTCCATGCAGAACCAGGCCGCCGTGCTGGCCTCCGCCCTGGCCACCGGGCCGGAGGCCCTCACCGCCGAGGGCGCCGCCCGGACGGTGGAGCTGCTGCTGGGCTCCCTGGGCGTGACGCGGATCGTGGTCACCGATCCCAACGGCCTGGTGCTCTGCGATTTTCAGGAGGGGACGGCCCGCACCGACACCACGGGCCAGTACGCCCTGTTCTGGGAGCTGGTCACCGCCCTGCAGGGCAACGACGTGTTCCGCTCCGACTACGCCGACGGCGTGTTCCACAGCCGGGCGGCGGTGCCGGTCACCTACCGCTCCATGACCCAGGGGGCGGTGTATCTCTACGAGTACGACGCCGAGCAGGGCGCCATGCTCCAGGGCATCCAGACCAACCTGCGCTTCATCTCCCTGGTCATCTGTCTGGTGACCCTGGTGATGGGCGTGGTGTTTGCCAAGGCCCTCACCCGGCGCATCGCCCTGCTGCTGGGGGCCATCCGCACCGTGCGGGAGGGCGAGTACAGCCACCGGGTGTCCATGGGCGGGGGGGATGAGCTCAGCCGCCTGGCCGACGAGTTCAATGAGCTCACCGGCCGCCTCCAGACCACCGAGGAGGTGCGCCGCCGCTTTGTCTCCGACGCCTCCCACGAGCTCAAGACCCCCCTGGCCTCCATCCGGCTGCTCACCGACTCCATTCTCCAGGCCGACCACATGGACAGCGAAACCGCCCGGGAATTCCTCACCGACATCGGGGACGAGGCCGAGCGTCTCACCCGCATCACCGAGAAGCTGCTCACCCTCACCCGCCTGGACACCGCCCCGGCGGCGGCTGCCGTCCCCGTGGACGTGGGGGCGGTGGTGGAGCGGGTGGAGCACATGCTCACCCCCCTGGCCCGGGCGGTGGAGGTGGAGCTGGAGCTGCGCCTCCAGCCCGGCTGCCTGATCGCGGCCACGGAGGACGAGCTGTACCAGATCGCCTTCAACCTGATGGAGAACGCGGTGAAGTACAACCTGCCCGGCGGAAAGGTCTATGTCACCCTCCAGGGGGACGCCCGCCAGGTGCGCCTGCGGGTGGAGGACACCGGCGTGGGCATTCCGGAGGAGGATCTGCCCAAGATCTTCGACCGCTTCTACCGGGTGGACAAGGCCCGCTCCCGGGCCGCCGGCGGCACCGGCCTGGGCCTGTCCATCGTGTGGGACACGGTGCGCCGCTACGGCGGCACGGTGACGGCCCGGCGGCGGGAGCCGGAGGGCACCTGCTTTGAGGTGGTCTTCCCCCGTCTGGCGGAGAAGGGAGGGACGCAGCGGTGAATCGCATCCGAATCGCGGCCCTGGCGGGGCTGCTGCTCCTGGCGGCGGGGTGCTCCGCCCCGCCGGAGGAGGCGGAGGACGGCTATCAGGTGTATTACTCCGCGCTGGAGGATCGCTATGCCCAGCAGGCCCTGGCCAGCGAGCCCTACGGCTCCGCCCCGCCGGAGGAGCCCATACCCGATCTGGTGGCCGCCCTGCTGGACGGGCCGGACTCCCCCGGCCTGACCTCCCCCTTCCCCGACGGGGTGCGCCTGCTGGGCTGGGAGCTGGCGGATGGGGTGCTCCACCTGGATCTGTCCGAGCAGTACGGCGGCCTGTCAGGGGTGAATCTCACCGTGGCGGACGCCTGCCTCACCCTCACCCTCTGCCAGGTGGAGGGGGTGGACGCGGTGTACGTCACCGTGGAGGGCCGGGAGATCCCCTACCGCCCCGTCCAGGCCCTGACCCCGGAGGAGCTGTTCCTCTCCGACGGCAGAGATGCCCCCGCCTCGGTCACGCTCCCCTTCTGGTATCCCCGCGCCGACGGCACCGGCCTGGCCGCCGAGACCCGGGAGCTGGCCGCCGGGGACACCCTGCTCCAGGACGTGCTCACCAGCTGGGCCGACGGCCCCTCCGGCCAGGAGCTGAAGGCCGCCCTGCCCCAGGGGGCGGAGGTGCGCTCCGTGACCCTGGAGGACGGCCTGTGCACGGTGGATCTGTCCCAGGCCTTTCTGGACGGCCTGCCCGCCGACAGCGGCCAGGCCCGGCTGGCGGTGTACGCCCTGGTGAACACCCTGGCGGGGGTGGAGGGGGTGGAGCAGGTGCAGCTGCTGGTGGAGGGGGCCGCCCTGGGGCAACCCCTCTCCCCCGACCAGTCCCTGGCCGCCCCGAATCAGGCCCCTTGACACATCCATAGCGAGGATGTAGGATATTGAGCATACCCAAAGAGAAAGGAAGTCCTGCCCATGAGCCACCGCATCAGCACCCAGTGCCTCCACGCCGGCTATACCCCCGGCAGCGGGGAGCCCCGCAACATCCCCATCGTCCAGTCCACCACCTTCCGCTACGCCACCGGCGAGGAGATGGGCAAGCTCTTCGATTTAGAGGCCAGCGGCTACTTCTACACCCGCCTCCAGAACCCCACCAACGACCACGTGGCCGCTAAGATCTGCGCCCTGGAGGGGGGTACGGCGGCCATGCTCACCTCCTCGGGGCAGGCGGCTTCCTTCTTTGCCATCTTCAACATCGTCTCCTGCGGGGAGCACGTGGTATGCTCCTCCTCCATCTACGGCGGCACCTACAACCTGTTCGCCGTCACCATGAAGCGGATGGGCATCGACTTCACCTTCGTGGATCCCGACTGCTCGGAGGCGGAGCTGGAGGCCGCCTTCCGGCCCGAGACCCGGGCAGTGTTCGGGGAGACCATCGCCAACCCCGCCCTCACCGTGCTGGACATCGAGAAGTTCGCCAGGGCCGCCCACGCCCACGGCGTGCCCCTGATCGTGGACAACACCTTCGCCACCCCGGTGAACTGCCGGCCCTTCGAGTGGGGCGCGGACATCGTCACCCACTCCACCACCAAGTACATGGACGGCCACGCCAACGCGGTGGGCGGCGCCATCGTGGACTCCGGCAAATTTGACTGGACGGCCCACGCCGGCAAGTTCCCCGGCCTGACCACCCCGGACGAGAGCTACCACGGCATCACCTACACTGAGAAGTTCGGCCTGGAGGGGGCCTACATCACCAAGGCCACCGCCCAGCTCATGCGGGATCTGGGGGCCATCCCCTCCCCCCAGAACTGCTACTATCTGAACATCGGGCTGGAGACCCTCCCCCTGCGCATGGCAAAGCACTGTGAAAACGCCCTGGCCGTGGCCCAATTCCTGAAAACCCACCCCAAGGTGGCCTGGGTGCGCTACCCTGGGCTGGAAGGGGATCCCTACTACGAGCGGGCCCGGAAGTACCTGCCCCACGGTACCTGCGGCGTGGTGTCCTTCGGCGTGAAGGGCGGCCGGGAGGGGGCCTCCAGGTTTATGGCGGGGCTGCGCCTGGCCTCCATTGCCACCCACGTGGCCGACGCCAAGACCTGCGTGCTCCACCCCGCCACCACCACCCACCGGCAGATGACCGACGAGGAGCTCCGCGCCGCCGGCGTCTCCCCCGACCTGGTGCGCCTGTCCGTGGGCATTGAGGACGTCAGCGATATCCTGGAGGATGTGGAGCAGGCCCTGGAGCAGGTGTGAGCCGATCCAAAAACAGGCCGGGCTTCCCGATCGGGAAGCCCGGCCTCAGCCTGTCGAAAAAGTCTTTTCGACAGGCTGCTGAACTTTTTGAAACTTCAAAAAAGTTTCAAAAAGTTATTTGATCCAATGCGAAAGGGAACCCTGACGGTTCATCTCCGCGCCAAGCGCCGCCGCATTGCGGCGGTTGCGCTCCGAAACGCCCTGCGGGGCAGCCTTTCACACTATCCTTCCCTCCGAATCCTTCGGCTGGAGGGTTTATCTGCAGCCTCAGGCCGGGCTTCCCGATCGGGAAGCCCGGCCTGTTTCTACTGCCTGTTGCGCAGGGAAACCACGGGCGCAGCCGGCGGCGGCTACTGCAATTTTTCCCGCAGCACCTGGTTCACCACCGCCGGGGACGCCTGGCCCTTGAGCTGGCGCATGACCTGGCCCACCAGGAAGCCGAAGGCCTTCTCCTTGCCCGCTCGGTAGTCGGCCACCGATTTGGCGTTGGCGGCCAGAACCTCGTCCACCACCTTTGTCACCAATCCGGCGTCGGACACCTGCTCCAGGCCGTGCTCCTTTACATAGGTATCCACGTCGCCGTCGGTCTCGAAGATGGCCTCGAACACCTTGACGGCGGTGTTGCGGTTGAGCCTGCCCTCCTTCACCAGCTGGATCAGCCGGGCCAGGGTGGGGGGCGTCAGCTTCATGTCCCTGGCCTCCAGGCCGTGGACGGAGAGGGCCCCCAGCACCTCCCCCATGATCCAGTTGGCGGCCTGCTTGGGCGCCGCCCCCAGGGCCACCACCTCCTCGAAGAAGTCGGCCAGGGCCTTCTGGGAGGTGATCATCTCTGTGTCGTAGACGGGCAGGCCCCAGTCCGCCTGATACCGCACCCGCTTGGCCTCTGCCAGCTCAGGCTGTTCGGCCCTCAGACGCTCCAGGTACTCCTCACTCAGCTCCAGGGGCGGGATGTCCGGCTCGGGGAAGTAGCGGTAGTCCTGGGCGTTCTCCTTGGAGCGCATGGCGTAGGTGGCGTCCTTGTTCTCGTCCCACCGCCGGGTCTCCTGCACCACCCGCTTCCCCTCCTCGATGAGCTCGATCTGCCGCCGGGCCTCGTACTGGATGGCCCGGGAGATGGCCTTGAAGGAGTTCAGGTTCTTCATCTCGGTGCGGGTGCCCAGCTCCTGGGAGCCCATGGGCCGCACCGACAGGTTCACGTCGCACCGGAGGGAGCCCTCCTGCATCTTGCAGTCGGACACGCCCAGGTACTGGAGGGTCTCCTTCAGCTTCTCCAGGTAGGCGATCACCTCGTCGGCGGAGCGGAAGTCGGGCTCGGTGACGATCTCGATGAGGGGCACGCCGCAGCGGTTGTAGTCCGCCCGGGTCTGGTCCAGCCAGGGGTCGTGAACCAGCTTGCCCGCGTCCTCCTCCATGTGCATCTCGTGGATACGGATGGTCTTGCCCTCCCCGATGTCCACCGCGCCGTCGCGGGCGATGGGGGCGTAGAGCTGGGAAATCTGGTACGCCTTGGGCAGGTCGGGGTAGAAGTAGTTCTTCCGGTCAAACTTGCTGTAGCGGGTGATGGCGCAGTTCAGGGCCAGGCCCGCCTTGACGGCCAGCTCCACCACCTGCCGGTTGAGCACCGGCAGGGTGCCCGGCATGCCGGTACACACCGGGCAGCAGTGGGTGTTGGGCGCGCCGCCGAACTCGGTGGTGCAGGAACAGAAAATTTTCGTCCTGGTGGCCAGCTCCACGTGGGTCTCCAGGCCGATGATGGTCTCCCAGGTCATTCAGATCACCCCTTCCTTTGCGGCCTTCCCCCCACAGGGGGGAAGGTGGCCCGAAGGGCCGGATGAGGGGGCCCTTCGGTGCCAGTCGGTCTCCTGCTGGTAGGCGTGGGCGGCGTCCAGCACCGCCAGATCCCCCAGGGCGGGGCCGATGAGCTGGGCCCCGATGGGCAGACCGCTGGAATCGAAGCCGCAGGGCATGGACAGCCCGGGCAGGCCCGCCAGGTTGACGGAGACGGTGTAGATGTCGCTGAGGTACATCTTCAGCGGGTCGCTGAGGCTCTCCCCCAGCCTGGGGGCGGTGGTGGGGGACACCGGGGTGAGCAGCAGGTCGTACTTTTGGAAGGCCTCGTCAAAGGCCCCCTTGATGACCGTCTTCACCTGGAGGGCCTTTTTGTAGTAGGCGTCGTAGTAGCCGGAGGACAGCACGAAGGTGCCCAGCAGGATGCGGCGCTTCACCTCGGCGCCGAAGCCCTCGGTACGGGTCTTGCGGTAGAGCTCCCCCAGATCCTCGTAGCCCTCGGCCCGCCAGCCGTACTTCACCCCGTCGAACCGGGACAGGTTGGAGGACGCCTCGGCGCAGGCGATGATATAGTAGGCGGGCACCACGTATTCCATGACGGGGAGGGCGAACTTCTCCACCACGGCCCCCCGGGCCCTGAGCACGTCGGCGGCGGACAGGACGGCGGCGCGGACTTCGGGCTCCAGCCCCTCGCCGAAGCAGTCCACCGGCAGGCCGATCTTTTTGCCCCTCACGTCGCCGGTGAGGGAGGACAGCAGGTGCCCGGCGGGGGCGTCCAGGCTGGTGCCGTCCCGGGGGTCTCTCCCCTGGATCAGATCCAGCACCGCGGCGCAGTCGGCGGCGGAGCGGGCGATGGGGCCCATCTGATCCAGGGAGGAGGCATAGGCGATCAGCCCGTACCGGGACACGGTGCCGTAGGTGGGCTTCATGCCGGTGACGCCGCAGTAGGCGGCGGGCTGCCGGATGGAGCCGCCGGTGTCGGAGCCGATGGCGTACCACACCTCCCCGGCCGCCACGGCGGCGGCCGCCCCGCCGGAGGAGCCGCCGGGGGCCCGGGTCAGATCCCAGGGGTTGCGCACCGGGCCGTAGTAGGAGGTCTCAGAGGTGGAGCCCATGGCGAACTCGTCCATGTTTAGCTTGCCCATGGACACCGCCCCGGCGGCGGTCAGACGCTCCGCCACGGTGGCGTCGTAGCAGGGGGCGAAGTCCCCCAGGATTTTGGAGGCACAGGTGGTGCTCACCCCCCTGGTGCAGATGTTATCCTTGTAGGCCATGGGCACCCCCGCCAGGGGGGATGCGTCCAGGGCGGCGGCCGGGGCGGGGGCATCCGTCACGGTGACAAAGGCGTTGTTGTCCGGCTGGGCGGCGGCGATCCGGGCGGCGGAGGCGGCGATGGCCTCCTCCTGGGTCACGGCCCCGGCGCGGAGCTGTTCCCCCAGCTCCAGGGCAGAAAGTTCATGCAGTTCCATCGTCCTCACCTCACTCCACAGCCCTGGGCACCAAGAATGCCTCCCCGTCGGAGGCCGGGGCCCCGGAGAGCAGGGCCTCCCGGTCACAGGAGGGCTGCACCTCGTCGGCCCGCAGCACGTTCTTCACGGGGAACACGTGGCTCAGCGGCTCCACGTCCGCGGTGTCCAGCCCGCTGAGCACGTCCATATAGTCCACGATCTTCTCCAGCTCCGCCGCCATGGCGGCCTTCTCCCCCTCCGGCAGCTTCAGCCGGGACAGCTCGGACACATAGTCCACCAGTTCTTCGGTAATTTTCATCTTGTCATTCCTCCACGGGCCGGTATAGGCGCCGGCCCCACGCAATCTGGTCTCGTTGCGGGCGGATACTATCCGCCCCTACTGCCGGGTCTCACCGGCGGTTGGCATAGGGGCGAACTGTGTTCGCCCGCGCTCTCACGGCTCCAGTCTGGTGCGGTCTCTCGGGAACAAACACGCCTTGCGCACGTTGTCCAGGCCGCACAGCTGCATGGTCAGCCGCTCCAGGCCGATGCCCAGGCCGCCGTGGGGGGGCATGCCGTGCTTGTGGATCATGAGATAGCTCTCGAATTCCGCCGGATCCATGCCCCGGGCCTCCATCTTGGCCACCTGCTGGGCGTAGTCGTGGATGCGCTGGCCGCCGGTGGTGACCTCCAGTCCCCGGAACAGCAAATCGAAGGACAGGGTGAACCTGGGATCGGCCGGGTCATCCATGGCGTAGAAGGGCCGCTTCCTGCTGGGGTAGTGGGTGACGAACACGAAGTCGCTGCCCCACTCCTCCTTGGCGTACCGGCCGATGTGGTGCTCCTCCTCCGGCTCCAGATCGTAGGGGTCGCGGATGGCGTAGCCGTACTTCTCCGCCGCCAGCCGCTTCACCTCGTCGAAGCGGACGGCGGGAATACGCGCCACATCGGGCAGTTCCACCCCCAGCAGGGTCAGCTCGGCGGAATACCGGGTGCGGAGCAGCTCCATCAGGTGCCGGAGGAAGCCCTGCTCCACCTCCATCACGTCGGCAAAGGAGTCGATATAGCCCATCTCGAAATCCAGGGAGGTGTACTCGTTGAGATGCCGCTGGGTGGCGTGCTTCTCCGCCCGGAACACCGGGGCCACCTCGTACACCCGCTCGAACACCCCCACCATGGTCTGCTTGTAGAACTGGGGGGACTGGGCCAGGAAGGCCTTTTTGCCGAAGTAGTCCAGCCGGAAGATGTTTGCGCCCCTCCGCCCCGGCGTGGACAAGCTTGGGGTGGATCTCGGTGAAGCCCTCCCCGTCCAGGTACTCCCGGAAGGCCCGGCAGACAGCCGCCTGGATGCGGAACACCGCCCGCTCCTGGGAGAGCGGAGCACCACCGGCCGGAGGGACAGCTCGGTGTCCAGGTTCAGCTCCAGCTTCTTCTTGGCCAGCGGCACCGGCGGGGGCGCGGCGGGCCGGGTGAGCACCGTGATTTTCGCCTCGGACAGCTCCACCCCGCCGGGAGCCCGGGACTCGGCCCGCAGCACGCCGGTGGCGGTGACGGTGCACTCCTCGGTGGCCCCGTCCAGGGCCTCCCGCCCGGTGCACACACACTGGAGCAGCCGCTCCCGGGTGCGCAGGGTCAGGAAGGTGACCCCGCCCAGATCCCGCAGGGCGTGAACCGCCCCGTGAAGGGTGACGGCCTGGTTATTCCGGGCCCCCTCCATCGCGCGCGTTTGACTGGTCAGAAATTCCATGCCGTTCACAACCTTTCGATGAAAAAGAATAAAAAAAGCCCCGAAGCTGCATGCAGCTTCGGGACGGAAAAACTCCGCGGTACCACCCGGTGATTGCCGCGCCCTCCTTGGCGCGGCCGCTCACAGCCCCTAACGCGGGCGGACGTGCGCCCCTACCCCCTGACATCAGGGCTCAGAGCGCCGGCTCAAACGTGTTGCGCCATCCCATCCTGCCGAACCGGGCTCTCAGTCGGTGACCCGGATTCTCTGGCGGCCCTCACAGGCGGCGGTCGTTCTCATCGCTTTTGTTGCATGTAGTATAACCGCTTCCTGCAAAAATGTCAACCACAAATTTTCACAAGTTGTATCCCGGCCAATCCTGTGGTACAATGTCAGAAATGAGCAAATCAACTGAGGTGAAACCATATGATGGATTGGGACGCCCTCTATGAGGCGTGTATGAGCTGCCAGAAGTGCGGCCTGGCGGAGACGCGGCACAACGTGGTGTTCGGGGAGGGGCCCCGGGACGCGGAGGTCATGTTCATCGGGGAGGGCCCCGGGGAGCAGGAGGATCTCACCGGCCGCCCCTTCGTGGGCCGGGCGGGCCAGTTTCTGGACGACATGCTGGCCATGATCGACCTGAAGCGGGAGAAGGTGTTCATCGGCAACATGGTCAAGTGCCGCCCGCCCCAGAACCGGGATCCGCTGAACATCGAGCAGGACGCCTGCATCGGCTACCTGCGCAACCAGGTGGCCCTGCTCAGGCCCAAGATCATCGTATGCCTGGGGCGCATCGCCGCCATGAAGCTGATCCGGGAGGACTTCAAGATCACCCGGGAGCACGGCCAGTGGCTGGAGAAGGCCGGGGTGTGGATGATGGCCATGTACCACCCCTCCGCCCTGCTGCGGGATCCCCGCAAGCGGCCGGAGACCTTTGAGGATTTGAAGATCCTCCAGGCCAAGATCAAAGAGACCTGCACCCATACCTATTGACCCAGAGGGGCCCGGCAGAGCGCCGGGCCCCTTGCCTTACAGCGTGCCGGAGACGGCGGCCCTCACGGCGGCCATATCCAGCCCCCGCTCCGAGGCGAGGGAGAAGCTGTATCCGTCCCGGCTCCACAGGGCCAGGGACACGGTGTCCCCGTCCCCCTTACAGGTGACGGATACGCCGCCCTCCTCCACCGTCTGTACGGCGGGATAGACGTTGTAATCCCCGCTCATATCCTCCATGCCGGGGCCCGCCCGGTAGATCAGGGTGTCCCCGCCGCCGGAGAAGCGCACCTCCGCCAGCTGGCCGGGGATGGCCTGATACAGGACGGCCTCATAACCCTCCGGAAGGACGGGCAGGGGCACGGGGAACCCGGCGGCCTGCTCCAGCCCGGAGAGGGAGCCGTACTCTTCCCAGGGGCTGGGGAGCTGGGCGCCGCTGCCCGCGGCCTCCGCCGTCAGCTCCACCGTGCCGTCATTGGCGGTAACCGCGTCCGCCGGGTTGCCCATGAGCACCACAAAGAGCTCCAGGGGCACATAGGTGGTGCCGTCCACGGCGTAGGGGGCGGCGGCCAGGGAGAAGGGGGCCGTCATGCCCACCATGCCCTCCAGGCTGGTGACGGCCTGGTAGCGGTTCACCCCCAAGGTCACCGTGGCGTGCATGGAGCCGCTGTTCAGGGTGACGGTGCTGTCCTCCCCGTGCCATGCCACGGTATAGCTCAGATACTCCGCCAGGGCCCGGAGGGGGACGATATAGCCGCCGTCCTCCTCCGTGACGGTGATGCCGGTCGCCGCGCCGTTGACGGTGAGGGGCAGGGCTCCCTCCCCCGCGGCTCCGGCGGCGGTGCCCAGGGCGGACAGGGACAGGGCGGCGGCGGTGAGCAGGGCCAGCCCACGGCTGTGCAGTTTCTTCATCAGAATCATCCTTTCCGTTTGGCAGGCTCGCGGCCCGCTCTGCCCCATACACAAACAGGACGGGGTATCCGCTGCAAAAAAAGAAAAAAATTTTTGCAGCGGATCAGGCCCGCCGTTTGTATTCCAGGTGAAGGGAGTGAGGGAATGGAAGGCATACTGCGGCCCCGGCCCGGCCTGCTGGCCCGGCTGCGGGCGCTGCTGGCCGGCGGGCCGGAGGAGGGGGAGGCCCCTCTGATCCCCGATGCGGCCCGGGCCCTGCGGCGGCACGGGGACGCGGTGCTCCGCCTGGCCTGCTCCTACCTCCACCAGCGCCCGGAGGCGGAGGACGTGCTTCAGGACACCCTGCTCCAGTATCTCCAGAAGGCCCCGCCCTTTTCCGGCGAGGAGCACGAGAGGGCCTGGCTGCTGCGGGTGGCGGCCAACCTGTGCAAAAACCGGCTGAGCTACTGGAAGCGGCACCCCCAGGAGGAGCTGAGCGACCTGCTGCCCGGCCGGGCGCCGGAGCCGGAGCTGTCGGCGGTGTGGGACGCGGTGGGGGCCCTGCCGGCCCGCTACCGGGGCGTGATCCACCTGTACTATTACGAGGGCTACACCACCGTGGAGATCGCCCGGATTCTGGGGGCGAGGGAGTCCACCGTCCGCTCCCTGCTGGCCCGGGGCCGGGAAAAGCTGCGGGCCGTGCTGAAGGAGGGGTATGACTTTGAGGAATAGAAGCGCCTACCGGCGTCTCATGGACGCCGTGGTGGTGACGCCGGAGCTGGAGGAGCGGGTGCTGGAGGCGGTGGCCCGCCGGGCAGAACGGAGGCCCGTGATTCCGGCAGCGCGGCGGCGGATCCTGGCGGCCTGCGCCGCCGTGGCCTGCTGTGTGGTGCTGGTTGTGGCCCAGCCGTTCTACGGGGAGCCCGCGGTCACGGCCACGCCCCCGGCGGTGGTGCAGGGCGGCTATGGCTCGGTGGAATACGACAGCCCCCAGGCCCTGGCGGAGGCCCTGTCCTGGCCCTTGGCAATCCCCACGGCCCTGCCGGAGGGGTACAGCCTCCTGCTGGCTCAGAGCCTCCCGGGGGAGCTGGCGGAGCTGCGCTGGTCGGACGGGACGGACACCCTCTGCTACCGCATGGCCCCCGGTTCGGAGGACATCAGCGGGGACTACACCCAGTACGGGGAGATATCCACCCGTGCCGTGGGAACCCGGTCGGTGCAGTGCCGGGGGGAGGGCGGCATGATCTACACCGCCGTGTGGGCGGCGGACGGGTACAGCTGCTCCCTCTCCGCCAGCGGCGGCCTCTCCCCCGCAGAGCTGGAGGCCATCCTGACCAGCATCCGGCCCATAGGAAAAGGGAAGTGAGACGAATCCGTCTCACTTCCCTTTTGTGGTTACCCGCTTGATGACCTTCAGCCGGGCGAACTCCTCCCGCTCCTTCTCCTCCAGGGCGTCGGTGATGAAGCGGATGGTCTCGTCCAGGCCGGGTATGACGATGTTCTCCAGGGCATTGGCCCGCTTCTGGGTCTTTTTGATGGCGTCGGCCAGGCGGTAGATGGAGGTCTCCACCTCCGCCAGCCGCCGGGTGAGCTCCTTGACCTTGTGGAACTTCAAATAGCACTCGTCCAGCTCCGAGCAGGTCTCCCCCAGGCCGTACTCCGGCCGGGGGGGCGGGGACTGTCCGGGGATGCGGGGCAGCTCCACCCCCATCACCGAGCGGTACCGGAGGGTCAGGGAGTCGTCCACCTCCACCGCCTCGGCGATGCGGTCGCAGATGCCCAGGCGGATGTTGGCCGCCTGGAGGGCGGCGTAGGCTTCGGTAAAGACGGTGTCAATCTGCCCCTGGAGCTCCTTTGCGGTGTCCATCATGCCCATGAGCTCCCGGATGAGGATGTTGCGCTTGCGATCCATCAGCTCAAAGCCGGTCTGGGCCAGGCCGCGGGAGTGCTTGGCGGCGATCAGGTTGCCCTTGGTGGGCAGAAGGTTGTTGGGCACGGCGGTTCAGCTCCTTTCCACGGCCCTCTCACTGCTTGCGGGCGAAGAGCTCCTTCCACGCGTCCTCCCGGTAGTGGGCCTCGATGGTCTTGGAGTCGATGCGGTCCAGCTCGCTCTTGGGCAGCATGGAGAGCAGCTTCCACCCCAGCTCCAGGGTGTCCTGGATGCTGCGGTTGTCCGTCAGATTCTGGTTAATATATTTCTCCTCAAAGGCGCTGCCAAAGGCCAGGTACTGCTTGTCCAGCTCGCTGAGCTCGTCCTCGCCGATGACGCTGGCCAGGCTGCGGGCGTCCTGCACCTTGGAGTAGGAGGCGAACAGCTGGTTGGACAGGTCGTAGTGATCCTCCCGGGTGAAGCCCTTGCCCACGCCGTCCTTCATCAGTCGGGACAGGGAGGGGAGGATGGCGATGGGGGGATAGATGCCCTTCTGATCCAGCTCCCGGTTGAGCACGATCTGCCCCTCGGTGATGTAGCCGGTCAGGTCGGGGATGGGGTGGGTGATGTCGTCGTTGGGCATGGTGAGCACCGGCACCTGGGTCACCGAGCCGGGCTTGCCGTGGATCATGCCCGCCCGCTCGTACAGGGAGGCCAGGTCGGAGTACAGATAGGCGGGGAAGCCCTTCCGGGAGGGGATCTCCCCCTTGGAGGAGGAGAACTCCCGCAGCGCCTCGCAGTAGGAGGTCATGTCGGTGAGCACCACCAGCACGTGGTAGCCGTGCTCGAAGGCCAGGAACTCCGCCGCCGTCAGGGCGCAGCGGGGGGTGAGGATGCGCTCGATGATGGGGTCGGAGGCCAGGTTGAGGAACATGACCACCCGGCTCAGGGCGCCGGCCTCCTCAAAGGAGCGGCGGAAGAACTCGGCGGTGTCGTTCTTCACGCCCATGGCGGCGAAGACGATGGCGAACTCCCCGTCCTGGTTGGGCACCCTGGCCTGCCGCACGATTTGGGCGGCCAGCTCGTTGTGCTTCATGCCGGAGCCGGAGAAGATGGGCAGCTTCTGCCCCCGGATCAGGGTGGCGCAGCCGTCGATGGCGGAAATGCCGGTGTAGATGCAGCTGCGGGGGTACTTGCGGGAGACGGGGTTGATGGCGGAGCCGTTGATGTTCCGCCGCTCCTCGGGGTAGATCTCCCCCAGGCCGTCGATGGGTCGGCCCGCCCCGTCAAACACCCGGCCCAGCATCTCTCTGGACAGGGCGATGTCCATGCTCTTGCCCACAAAGTGGGTGGAGGCGTTCTCCAGGGAGATGCCCCGGGTTCCCTCGAACACCTGGAGCACCACCCGGTCTCCGTCGATGAGGATCACCCGCCCATAGCGGCGCTCCCCGTTCTCCAGGGTGATCTCCGCCATCTCGTCAAAGGCCACGTCCTTGACGCCCCGGAGGGCGATCAGGGAGCCGGACAGCTCCGACAGGCCGATGTATTCCAGTCTCATGTCAGTGATTCACCTCAATCTGTGCCGCGCTACCGGTTGGCCTCGTTGACCTGGCGGAGGGCCTCGTCAATGGCCTTGTCGTATTCGTCAAACTTCTCCTGGTGGTCGTTGGGCACCTCGTACTTCATTTTGGCCAAGGACTCGAAGATCCCCGTGGCTTTCAGCTGGGACAGGGGGATGGCCCGGGAGACGATGTCCCTGGCCCCGTGGTAGAGCTTGAGAATCAGCTCCATCATGCGCAGCTGCTTGTCCAGGGGCACATAGGTGTCGATGGCGTGATAGGCGTTCTGCTGGAGGAAGCCTACCCGGATGAGCCTGGCGGTCTCCATCACCAGCTTCTGATCCTCGGGCAGAATGTCCGCGCCGATGAGCTTGACGATCTCCATCAGCTCCGACTCCTTCTGGAGCAGGTGGGCGATCTGGTGGCGGCTGGAAACGAACTCCGGCCCCACGTGCTCGTCGTACCAGGGCTTGAGATCGTCGGCATACTCCGAGTAGGAGGTGAGCCAGTTGATGGAGGGGAAGTGGCGGGCATAGGCCAGGGCACGATCCAGGCCCCAGAACGTGCGCACATAGCGCTTGGTGTTCTGGGTGACGGGCTCGGAGAAGTCGCCGCCCTGGGGGGAGACAGCGCCGATGACGGTAACGCTCCCCTCCTTCCCCTCCAGGGTCTTCACATAGCCCGCCCGCTCGTAGAACTCCGCCAGACGGGAGGCCAGGTAGGCGGGGAAGCCCTCCTCGGCGGGCATCTCCTCCAGGCGGCCGGAGATCTCCCGCAGGGCCTCCGCCCAGCGGGAGGTGGAGTCGGCCATGAGGGCCACGTGGTAGCCCATGTCCCGGTAGTACTCGGCGATGGTCATGCCGGTGTATACCGACGCCTCACGGGCGGCCACCGGCATGTTGGAGGTGTTGGCGATCAAAATGGTGCGGTTCATCAGGGGCTGCTGGCTCTTGGGATCCAGCAGCTCGGAGAACTCCTCCAGGGCCTGGGTCATCTCGTTGCCCCGCTCGCCGCAGCCCAGGTAGACGATGATGTCCGCGTCCGACCACTTGGCCAGCTGGTGCTGGGTCATGGTCTTGCCGGCGCCGAAGGGGCCGGGGATGGCGGCGGCGCCCCCCTTGCCGATGGGGAACAGGGTGTCGATGATCCGCTGGCCGGTGACCAGGGGCCGGTCGATGGGCAGGCGGTCGGCCATGGGCCGGGGGGTGCGGATGGGCCACTCCTGGGCCAGGCGCAGCGGGTGCACCCCGCCGTGGTCGTCGGTGAGCTCCACCAGGGTCTCAGTCACGTTGTAGGCCCCGTCGGGAACCACCCGGGTGACCTTGCCGGACAGGCCGGCGGGCACCAGGCAGCGGTGGAGGATCAGCGGCGTCTCCGGGCAGGAGGCGTACATCTGCCCCGGCGCAAGGGTATCCCCCACCTTCACGTGGAGGGTGGTGTCCCATTTCTTCTCCTGATCCAGGGAGGGCAGGTTGAGTCCCCGGGCGATGAAGGGCCCGCTCTTCTCCTCAATGACCTTGAGGGGGCGGGCGATGCCGTCGAAGATGTTGGTGAGCATGCCGGGCCCCAGGGTGATGGCCATTGGGGCCCCCTGCCCCACCGCGGGCTGGCCGGGCTTGAGTCCGGCGGTGTCCTCGTAGACCTGAACGGTGGCGGCGTCCAGATCCACGCCCACCACCTCGCCGATGAGGCCCTCGTCGCCCACGCTGACCATGTCCATCATGGCCAGGCCCTTGCCGCCAACCACCTTGACCACGGGGCCGTTGATGCCGTGGATCGTGTACTGCGCTTGCTTCATTCTGGAAGTACCGTCCTTTCGGATTCATCAGAGAGAGACAGGCCGAAGAGCTCGGCAAAGTGGCCGGACAGCTCCTCGGCGGCGCTGTCAAAGGAGGCGTCCACCCGCAGGCCCAGATCCGGGGACTCGGCCACCAGCCCGCCCATGCGGAAGTCGCCGGGCTGGAAGGTCAGGTGCATCAGCGGAACCGCGTCGGTCAGGATCTGGCGCAGGCCCATGTCCTCCTCCCGCAGGGTGACCAGCACCTCCTTGGCGCCGGCGAGGTACCCCGCCGCCTCCGTCATCAGCGCGGCCATCCGCCGGGTGTAGGCGTCGGTGCGGGTGAAGGCGGCGATTTTGGCCCGCACCAGGGCAAAAACCTCCTGGGCCATCTCCTTGCGGCGCAGGGACAGGGTGCGCTTGTTGTCCAGCATGTGCCGGGACACGCCCCGGCCCGCCTCGGCCTGGATGCGGGAGACCTCGGTGTGGATGTAGTCATAGGCCTCCTTGAGCACCTCGTCCTCCGCCTCCTGGATGCGCTGCTCCCGGCGGCGCTGCACCTCCTCCATGGCCCGCCGGCTCTCTGCGGCGGCCTCGGCCAGGATTTTGGCGGTGAAGCGATCCAGCTTCTGGTTGATATCAGGCATACTTGTTCCTCCTCGCGGGATCAGAGCTTGACCCCGATGGCCTCCCGGATGTACCGGGTGATGGAGTCGGGGGCGCGGCCCGTGCTGTGCCGGTCTGGGATCTCCACCACCAGGGGCCGCTGGGCGGTGAGCTTGAGCGGGGCGATCACATCCCGGCACTGGTCGGCCAGATGTTCGGTAATGAGCAGCACGGCGATGTCCGGGTCGGCGGCGGCGGTCTGGATGGCGGCCCGTGCCAGGGCCTCCTCCCGCACCACCACGCCCTCGATGCCCGCCAGGCGCAGACCCACCTGGGTATCCGTGCTGTCGGTGATGACAAAGTATTTCATAACATGATTCCTCGTGTTCGTAGGGGCCGCGCAGGCCACCCGCCGACGGGCGGCTGATAGCCGCCCCTACACACAGTCCACAACCGGCTGCTCCCATGTAGGGGCGATTTCCAATCGCCCGGCCTCGCAGAGTTTCGCCCGCCCCGCGGGCGAAAGCAAATGGAAATCCGCGCGGAGCAGGACATGCGCCTGCGCAGCACACCGATACCCCTGGCCGCGGCGGCCAGGGCCACCCGCGCGGGCGCGGGTGAGGGGGGTATCGCAAGCGGTTTCCTTGGGAACCGCTTGCGTATCTAGGGGGGACAGCGTCCCCCCTAGAGTGCTCACACAAACAGGAGCAGCAGCGCCACGATCAGGCCGTACAGGGCCACGCCCTCGGCCAGGCCCACGAAGATCAGGGCCTTGCCGAAGGCCTTGTCGTTCTCGGAGATGGCGCCCAGGGCGGCGGAGGCGGAGGAGGCCACGGCGATGCCGCCGCCGATGCCGGACAGGCCCACGGCCAGGGCGGCGCCCACGTACTTCAGGCCCTCGGCCATGCCTCCGGCGGCCGCGGCGGCCTCAGCGCCGGCGGCGGAGGCGCTGCCGCCGATGCCCACCACGCTGGCCAGCACCAGGAAGGCGAAGAAGGAGGCGATGTTGGCGCCCAGGGCCCGCCTGGCCTTCTGGCCGGTGTATTTGCGGATGCCGATGAGGAACAGGGGGGAGAACACCGCAAAGGCGGCAAAGAACAGGACGATGAATTTCAGCATGATGACTACCTCCTCCGCTCACCCGTTGATGCGGGCGGCGTAATCGATTTTTTTCGGGACAAAGGGGACGCCGCCGTCGTCATAGAAGCGGCCGAAGAGCTCGTAGAACTCCAGACGGAGCACCTGAATGCCCACCAGCAGGCCCTCAAAGCCCATGACGAAGATGTTGCCCAGCACCAGGATGAGGATGCCCACCGGGCCCCCCACGCCGCCGGCCAGGTCGGCCAGCATGTGAACCACCAGCATCAGGCCCACGTGGGTGATGGCGTAGGCGCCCACGCGCATGAAGGACAGGGTGTTGGTCAGGTAGCTCAGCAGGGTCTCGAACAGCTCGAAGAACCCGGTGCCCAGCACCTCCCCCACCGAGAAGTTCTTCCAGTCCGGATCGCCGGAGAGCAGGTGGGACAGGGGCTCCCGCAGGAGCATGAGCACCAGCGGCAGGATCAGCACCGGCAGCACGTAGGCCGGGACAAACAGGTTGACGCCGAAGGCCGCGGTGGCCACGGCGGCCAGGATCAGCCCGCCGTAGAAGAGGATGCCCGCCGCGCCGTTGGGGCCGAAGAGGATCTTCTCAAAATTCCGCTGGCGCACGCCGTTGAGGATGTTGACCACCATCACCAGCAGCAGCATGAACACGCCCAGGCAGATGGACATGACCAGCAGGAGCAGCACGTTGCTGACGGTGCCCATGCCGGCGAAGGTGGTCTCCTCCATGATCTTGAAGCCGGGGATGAGCTCCTCAAAGCCGAACACCGAGCCGTAGACGCAGCCGAACAGGGCGCCGGACAGGCCGCAGCAGGTGATGATGCCGCCCAGCCACATGTGCTTCCACTTGGCCAGCACAAAGCCGATGAGGGCCAGGCACAGGCCCTGCCCCAGATCGCCGAACATGATGCCGAAGAAGAGGCAGTAGGTGAGCGCCATGAACAGGGAGGGATCCTTCTCGTTATAGGCGGGCAGGCCGTACATCTCCAGGAAGGGCTGGAACACCCGGCCCAGGAAGGAGTTTTTCAGCTTGGTGGGGGGCTTGGCGTGCTCCACGTCGTCGGCGGCGTCGGCCACGCAGGACAGTTCGGGGAACTGGGCCAGCTTGCCCTCCACCTCCCGCACAGATGCCGCCGGCACCCAGCCGGTGAGGTAGAAGGTGTTGCGGCTGCGGCAGGCGTACTGGCGCAGCTCACAGCAGGCACTGTGGTAGCGCAGGCAGGAATAGCTGGACAGGATGTGCTCCTTCTCCCGGTCGCGCAGCTCCTGCAGCTCTGTCCCCACCGCCTCCACCGCCTTCCGGATGTCCGCGGTTCTGGCGTTGAGTTCCGCCGTGGCCGCGTCCACCGTGCCGTGGGGGGGCTCCTCCAGGTGGATGCGGGTGAAGTGGAGGGAGTTCATGAGGGAGTCCACCTTGTGGTGGGACTCCTTGGTGGTGAAGTACACCCCGTACACCCGCCGGCGGCCCACGGTGGTGGGCACGAAGAAGAGATCCTCCTCCGCGTCCAGGGCGTCCCGGAAGCCGTCATAGGTCTCCCGGGGCAGATAGCCGTAGCGGAACCGGGCGTGATCCAGGCCCCACAGCTCGTCCAGCTTCACGTCGAGGCCCCGCAGGTTCTGCAGCTGATCCACCATGCTGCGGGCCTCGTCCAGCTGGTGCTCCAGCTCCTCCTGCTTCCTGTGGAGGGCGGAGGCCTGGTCGGCCAGGCTGTCAAAGTAGCCGGCCATCTCCTCCAGAGAGGCCGTGGGATCAAAGGGGGCGTAGTCCAGGGGAATCCCCGCCTCGTCGGCCACCTCTATGGAGCGGCGGAGCAGGGCGGCGTAGGGGTTCTCCAACTCCAGCGGGCGCAGGCCGCCCACCCCGCGCATGAGCTGGAGCGCATTCTCCGGATGGAACTCCTGGTCGATGACGCAGGTGCGCACCACATCGTCAAACCGATCCAGGGGCCCGGCAATGGTGAGCAGCTTCATCGGGACAACGGACATCGCGGTATCTCCTTCCTTTCAGATTCTATGGAATACAGGCGCTAACCGCCCACCAGATTGGCAAATTCCGCGTGATAGGGCACGCCGTACTTCACCGACTCGATCACGTTGACCAGCACCCCCAGCTCCAGCTCCTTGAGCTCCAGGTAGGCGATGGCGGTGTAGATGGAGGGGGGCACGGCGGAGAGCTGCCGCTTGTTGAAGCGGAAGACCGCCCGCTGGTAGTACTCCTCCACCGCGTCCACCGCCGTCTCGTCGAAGCAGTCCCCGTAGGGGGACTCCCGCAGCAGCCCATAGGCGCCCTCCGCCCCCGGCGCCTCGCACAGCCGGCGGAGGAAATCCATCGTCAGCCGGTACTGGAAGGGGAACAGCACGCCGGCGTAATCCTCCCGGGGGGTCTGTGGGAAGTAGGTCTTGAGGCGGAGGATGTGCAGGATGTTCAGCAGGTCGATCTGCTCCCCGATGGCCCGCAGCAGCACCTTCTGGGTGCGGCCCTGGTACTGGGAGCGGACGATGCGCAGCAGATGGGCGTAGTAGGCCGTCCGCAGAACCGCGTCGGCCCGGGTGAAGTCGGGCAGCTCGTCCGTCCGGGGCGGCCGCAGCTGCCGCAGGGCGGAATAGTAGATGGTGTCCCTGGCGGCCTCCGTCAGCTGGTCGTAGGTGGTGCAGGCGGCCGCGGCCGCCTCGTCCAGCCTGCTGTGGAGGGCGATGCGGGGGGGCGGCGGGGCCTCCCGGGGGGACAGGCCGGCCTTCAGCCGGCGCAGGGCGGACAGAATGGCCGACCGCTCGGCGGCCCGGAGCTGGAACTGCATCAGGGGCTTGTCCTCCCGGGGGACGTAGTAGGCCAGACTCTGATACTCCAGCCGCAGCTCCTCCTGAAGGGCCCGCTCCACCTCCACCCGGCCCACATATCCCCAGGCGCCCGGGGGCACCAGGGCCAGGGCCCGGCTCCAGCCCGGGTGCTGGCGCAGCTCGTCCAGGATCTCCGCCTCGCTGCGCCGGGCGGCCAGCCGGGCGAAATCGTCGGAGCGCAGCCGCTTTCCGTACAGGGCGCGCACCTTGGCGGACAGCGCGCCGTAAGCCATCTCCGCGGTCATGACGGCTCCACGCCCACAATCATGGAGAACAGGGCGTCCACCCAGCGCTCCTTGTTCTTCTCATAGGACGCCTCCACCGCCTTCATGGTGCGATCCAGGCGCTCGTCCAGGCGCGTGAGAGCCTCCTGGGCGGCGGCATCCTCAGTCTGCCGAACCTCCTCCAGCCGGTGGCTGGCTCGATCCATATAGTCCTCCCGCAGGGCGGAGACCTCCTTCTCCAGGCCGGCCTGCATCTGCTGGCGCTTCTCCCTGGCCTCGTCGGCCAGGGCCTTCGCCCCCTGCTCGGCGGCCATGATCTGGCTGACCATCTCGGCATAGTCCATGGTAACACCTCCGCTTCGGCCCTAATCAGGGCCAGCATATCATATCTATCATACCATGCCGGGCGGCAGAATGCCACAGAAATTTGGTCAAACCAGAGAAATTTTATGCCTTTCCGCAGGCGGAAAGGAAAACTGTACGGATGCGTCCGCAGGGCCTTGTAATCCCTCGCGGGGGCGTTTATAATAATAGAATATATCCGTCCGCCCCATGGCGGGCCAGCAGATAGGAGGAATTGCTATGGCAAAGCTGCTTCAGCTCCTGGAACAGGACTGCACCCTGACGCCGGAACAGCTTGCATCCATGACCGATATGACCGTGGAGGATGTGAAGGCCGCCATCAAGCGGTATGAGGACGAAAAGATTATCCTGGGCTACCAGGCCATTGTGGACTGGGACCGCACCCAGCGGGAGGCGGTCACCGCCCTTATCGAGGTCAAGGTGACCCCCCAGCGGGGGGAGGGCTTCGACCGGGTGGCCGAGCGCATCTACCAGTACGACGAGGTGGAGAGCGTCTATCTGATGAGCGGGGCCTTTGATCTCACCGTCATCATCTCCGGGCGCACGCTGAAAGAGGTGGCCCAGTTTGTGGGGGAGCGCCTGTCCACTCTGGAAGACGTGACGGGCACCGCCACCCATTTCATCCTGCACAAGTACAAGGAGAAGCACCTGATCTTTGAAAAGCAGGAAAAGCAGGAGAGGGAGTGGATTTTCTCATGAATTACGACGAGATCCTCAGTAAGCGCATTCAGGAGGTCAAGCCCTCGGGCATCCGGCGCTTTTTCGACATTCTGGAGGAGATGAAGGACGCCATCTCCCTCGGCATCGGCGAGCCCGACTTCGTCACCCCCTGGCACATCCGGGACGCGGGCATCTACTCCCTGGAGAAGGGCTTCACCAAGTACACCGGCAACGCCGGCATGGCGGAGCTGCGCCGGGAGATCGCCGCCTACTTAAACCGCCGCTTCAGCCTGCAGTACGACTTTGCCCACCAGATCGTGGTCACCGTGGGCGGCAGCGAGGCCATCGACCTGGCCCTGCGGTGCCTGCTCAACCCCGGCGACGAGGTGATCGTCCCCGTGCCCTCCTTCGTGTGCTACGGGCCCCTGGCCTCCATGGCCGGCGGCGTCCCGGTGTACGTGGAGCTGAAGGCGGAGAATGAGTTCCGCCTCACCCCCGAGCAGCTCCGCGCCGCCATCACCCCCCGCACCAAGGTGCTGGTGCTCCCCTTCCCCTCCAACCCCACCGGCGGCATCATGGAGCGGGCCGATCTGGAGGCCATCGCCGAAGTGCTGAAGGACACCAACATCATGGTGCTCTCCGACGAGATCTATGCCGAGCTGACCTACGGCCGGAAGCACGTGTCCATCGCCAACCTGCCCGAGATGTACGACCGCACCATCGTGGTCAACGGCTTCTCCAAGAGCCACGCCATGACCGGCTGGCGCATGGGCTACGTCTGCGGGCCCGCGCCGGTGATCCAGCAGATGCTCAAGCTCCACCAGTTCGGCATCATGTCCGCCCCCACCACCAGCCAGTACGCCGCCATCGAGGCCATGCGCAACGGCGACGGGGACATCGAGAAGATGCGGGACGAGTACGACGGCCGCCGCCGCTATCTGGTGGAGGGTCTGCGCCGCATCGGCCTGCCCTGCTTTGAGCCCAAGGGCGCCTTCTACGTGTTCCCCGACATCCGGGGCACTGGCCTGAGCTCCGACGACTTCTGCGAGCGCTTCCTGATGGAGGAGAAGGTGGCGGTCATCTCCGGCTCCGCCTTCGGCGCCGGCGGCGAGGGCTTTGTCCGCTGCTGCTACGCCACCAGCATGAAGGACATCGCCGAGGCCCTGACCCGCATGGACAACTTCCTGACCAACCTGCGCAAGAAGCAGGCCCGGGAGGGGTAATTCCCGCCGGGCGCACCGACATACACAACAGAACAGAAAAGGGGGAACCGATATGTACATCACCTGCCTGGACATGGAGGGCGTCCTGGTTCCGGAGATCTGGATCGCCTTTGCCGAGGCCAGCGGCATCCCGGAGCTGAAGCGCACCACCCGGGACGAGCCGGACTACGACAAGCTCATGCGCTACCGCCTGGACATCCTCAAGGAGCACCATCTGGGGCTGAAGGAGATCCAGGCCACCATCGCCAAAATCGACCCCCTGCCCGGGGCCCGGGCGTTTCTGGACAAGCTGCGGGAGGAGACCCAGGTGATCATCCTCAGCGACACCTTCGAGCAGTTCGCCCAGCCCCTGATGCGCAAGCTCAACTGGCCCACCCTGTTCTGCAACACCCTGGAGGTGGCGCCCGACGGGGCCATCACCGGCTACCGCATGCGCTGCCCCCAGTCCAAGCTGACCACGGTGCGCGCCCTCCAGTCCGCCGGCTTCCAGACCATCGCCGCCGGGGACAGCCACAACGACCTGGGCATGAT
This sequence comes from Flavonifractor sp. An10, assembly GCF_002161215.1. Lineage (GTDB taxonomy): Bacteria > Bacillota > Clostridia > Oscillospirales > Oscillospiraceae > Flavonifractor > Flavonifractor avistercoris. The sequence continues at coordinate 83,747 of NZ_NFMB01000004.1, read as the reverse complement.
CCAGGCCAGCAAGGCCGGCTTCCTGTTCCGCAGCACCGACGCCATCAAGGCCGAGCACCCGGAGCTGCCCGCCTTCGACCGGTTTGACGATCTGCTGGCGGCCATCCGGGGGGCCATGGCCCAATAGAGAGCTCTCAAAACGAGAGCGGGGAGTGAGAACGATGACAAACCTGTTTGACGGCCTGCCCTTCGGCCCGGCCGACATCCTGCTGCCCCAGGACTGCGAATATGCCAAGTGGTCGGTGGTGGCCTGCGACCAGTACACCTCCCAGCCGGAGTACTGGCAGCGGGTGGAGGAGTATGTGGGCTCCGCCCCCTCCACCCTGCGGCTGATCCTGCCTGAGAGCTGCCTGGACGGCCCCAACGTGGAGACCGACATCATGGAGATCAACAACACCATGACCCGCTACCTGCGGGAAGACCGGTTCCGCACCCTGCCCGCCTCCCTCATCTATGTGGAGCGGCGGCTGGACAACCTGCGGCTGCGCCGGGGCCTGGTGGGCATGGTGGATCTGGAGCAGTACGACTATGAGCCCGGCGCGTCCTCCCTGGTGCGCGCCACCGAGGGCACGGTCATGTCCCGCATCCCGCCCCGGGTGGCGGTGCGCAAGAACGCCCCTCTGGAGCTGCCCCACATCATGCTCCTGGCCGACGATCCGGAGAAGACGGTGATCGAGCCTCTCTCCGCCCGGAAGGACAGGATGGAGCAGGTGTACGACTTCGACCTCATGGAGCGGGGCGGCCACATCGCCGGCTGGAAGCTGGACGGGGAGAGCATGGCCCTGGCGGCCTCCGCCCTGCGGGCCCTGGCCGACCCCGCCGCCTTCAACGCCAAGTACGGCACCGTGGACAAGCCGGTGCTCCTCTTCGCCGTGGGGGACGGCAACCACTCCCTGGCCACCGCCAAGGAGTGCTATGAGCGGCAGAAGAAGCTCACCCCGCGGTCGCACTGGGACGCTCTGCCCGCCCGGTACGCCCTGTGCGAGCTGGTGAACCTCCACGACGCCTCCCTGGAGTTTGAGCCCATCCACCGGGTGGTGTTCGGCGTGGAGCCGGAGGGGGTGGTGGAGGCGCTGCTGAACGCCTGCCCCGGCGCCTATGCCGGCGAGGGGGACGGCCATGTGCTGCGCTGGTACGCCCAGGACAAAAAGGGCGCCGTCACCGTGCCCCGCCCTGACGCCCAGCTGGAGGTGGGCACCCTCCAGCCCGTGCTGGATGCCTATGTGAAAGCCCACGGCGGGCGCATCGACTACATCCACGGCTCGGACGTGGCCCGGGAGCTGGCCGCCCACCCGGGCAACATCGCCTTCCTCCTGCCCGCCATGGGCAAGGAGCAGCTCTTCCCCACCGTGATCCACGACGGCGTCCTCCCCCGCAAGACCTTCTCCATGGGGGAGGCCCACGACAAGCGGTTCTATCTGGAGGCCAGAAAAATCAGGTAATCGAGAAAGGGGCTCCATCCGTGGGGCGCGACGACCCGGCGCGCCATCATTTTATCATTGCACCAGGAGGCGACTGCCATGCCCGCGCTGGATGTGCTGGCCTACGCCAAACTGAATCTCTCCCTGGACGTGCTGGAGAAGCGGCCTGACGGGTACCACGAGATGCGCATGGTGATGCAGACCGTGGATCTGTGCGACCGGCTCCGGCTGGAGACCGGCACGGGCAAGCCCCTGTCCATGCGCAGCAATCTGGGCTTCCTCCCCGCCGACGGGCGCAACCTGGCCGCCGCCGCGGCCCTCCGCCTGGCGGAGGACACCGGGGCGGACTGGGGCGGGCTGTCCATCACCCTGGACAAGTCCATCCCCGTCTGCGCCGGGCTGGCCGGGGGCAGCGCCGACGCCGCCGCCGTCCTCCGGGGGCTGAACCATCTGGCCGGGCTCCATCTGCCGCCGGAGCGGCTGGAGGAGATTGGGACAAAGGTGGGTTCCGACGTGCCCTACTGCGTCCGGGGGGGCACCGCCCTGGCCGAGGGCCGGGGCGAGGTGCTCACCGACCTGCCCCCCCTGCCCTCCTGCCATGTGGTGCTCTGCAAGCCCGCCTTCTCGGTGCCCACGCCGGAGCTCTTCGCCCGGCTGGACGGCGTCCGCATCCGCCGCCGGCCGGACACGGCGGGGCTGCTCTCCGCCCTGGCGGCGGGGGATCTGGCCGGCGTGGCCCGGCGTATGTACAACGTGTTTGAGGACGCCCTGCCCCCCCGGCGGGCCGCTGAGATCCAGCGGCTCAAGACCGAGCTGATCCAGCAGGGGGCCCTGGGCGCCTGCATGAGCGGCACCGGCTCCGCCGTATTCGGGCTGTTCGACTCCGAGGGGGCGGCCCGGCGGGCGCTGGCCGCCCTGTCCCAGCTGTGTCCCACCTGCTTTCTGGCCCGTCCGGTGGAAAAACTGGTATAAAACAGAACATCACCGTCCACAATGTAGGCACAAGCTACATAGCGGACGGTGATTTTTTGTGAAAACAACCCATTCCAAGACCCTGCGCCGGTGGGAGCTGGCGCTGCTCATCGGCGTGGCTCTGGCCGCCCTGCTGGGGGCCCGGCTGGACGGGGCCCAGGCCGCCCTGGCCGACCAGGTGATCCGCCTCCACGTGCTGGCCAACTCCGACTCGGCGGAGGATCAGGCCCTCAAGCTCCGGGTGCGGGATCGGGTGCTGGCGGAGGCGGAGACCTACCTCACCCCGGGCATCACCCGGGAGGAGACGGAGGAGCTCCTCCGCGCCCACCTGTACGACCTGGCCGCCGCCGGGGCGGAGGCGGTGGGGGCTGCGGGCTGCGACTACCCGGTGACCGCCTCCCTGGTGCACAACTACTGGTTCCCCACCAAGACCTACACCGACTTCGCCCTCCCCGCCGGGCAGTATACCGCCCTGCGCATCGAGATCGGCGAGGGGGCGGGGCAGAACTGGTGGTGCGTGGTGTTCCCGCCCCTGTGCCTGGGCTCGGTCACCGAGACGGTGGAGGAGGCCGCCGCCGATGCGGGGCTCACGGAGGGACAGGTGTCCCTGATCACCGGCGAGGACGAGGGCTACGTGGTGAAATTCCGGGCCATCGAGCTGCTGGAGGAGTTCAAGGGCTGGCTTGCGGGTTCGTGACCCCGAACAGCTCCGCCAGCGCCAGCAGCAGTTCCCCGTTGTCGTCTCCCCAGCCGAGCTGGCAGACGTTTCCGTCCACCCTGGCATTGGGCGCCCCCTTGTAATTGTAGATGCTGACATCGCCCTGTGACGGTGCGGACTTCGGCGCCAGGGAATAGATCGTGATGTCCAGATTCACCTCCGGATCGCCCCGGCCCGTGCCGTTGATCGTCTCATCCCCGCCCAGGGTGTTGATCTGCTCGTGCCAGGAGTACCCCTCCAGCAGCTCCAGCAGGGCGTCGTACTCCTCCGTACCGGCCTCGACGATGAACGGATAGCCCTTCCCGTCCGGGTAGGCCACATGATCCTCCACCCGGATCTCATGGGTGGAAATGATGACCTGGATATCCCCGCCGAGGGCGCGGAGGGAAGTGGTCAGGCTGCGGGGGTGGTACATCCAGGCCAAAAACCCCGCCAGCAGGGCCGCCAGAGGGAGGAGCAGGAGCCAGCACCGTTTTCCGGTCTTCACGTGGATTTCCCCTTTCCCGCTGTTTCTGGACTCAGAATAGCACAGGAAGGCGAAAAACGGTGTAAAGATTCTGTAAAAGCGCCACTAGTTTTCCCCATTCAGCCGCACCATGTGGATATGATCCTCCCACACGCCGTTGATTTTGAGGTACTTCCGCGACAGGCCCTCCTCCACAAACCCGGCCTTGGCCGCCGCCCGGCGGGAGGCGGTGTTGCGTGGCATGATGTTGGCCTCCACCCGGTGGAGCCCCAGGGCCCGGAAGGCCCACTCCGCCCCGTAGGCGATGGCCTCGGAGCCGCAGCCCCGGCCCCACAGGGTGTGGTCGATTTTGTAGGAGATGAAGCAGGACTGGAAGGCCCCCCGGACGATCTCGTTGAGGCCCAGCATGCCGACGATTTTTCCCGGATGGCGGGGCTGCACCAGCAGGAAGCGGAAGGAGCGGCCCGCCTCCGCCCAGGACTGCTCCTCCGCCAGGCGCCGGGCCTGTCCCTCCTCGGTGTAGAACTCCTCGTCCCACACCGGGTCGAAGGGGGCGAAGGCGTCCCGGTTGCGGCGGTAGAAGGCGGCGGCAGGGGCGGCCAGGGCGGGATTTGCCGCCAGGAACCCCAGCCGTGGGGAGCGGAATACATAGCGGTTCACGGAAATTCTCCTTTCCGGTTGATTCAGCAGGTTTTATTATAGCACAGCCTGCCGGGTTTTGCACGTTGGTGCCGGTAAGGCATTCCCTTTTCGCATGGAAAAGATTCCATTCCGGAAGGTTGACCTGGCCGCCGGTTTTCGGTAAAATAGAGGCAGAAAAATGCGGGGGCCGTCCAGAAACTGGACGGCCCCGCCTACCGAGGAGAATCCCAATGCTGAACCGAGACGAGGAACTGCGCTTTTGCAAGGCCCGGCGGGCCGCCATCGCGCTGGACTTCCAGAACCTGAACCCTGAGCAGCGGAAGGCCGCCATGGCCACCGAGGGGCCCCTGCTCCTCCTGGCGGGGGCGGGCAGCGGCAAGACCACCGTGCTCATCCACCGCATCGCCAACCTGATAAAATACGGCCGGGGCTCCGACTGCGACGAGGTGCCCGCCTGGGTCACCCCCGCCGAGCTGGACTTCCTGGAGGAGTACGTCCGCAACCCCGATCCCTCCCGAAAGGCGGAGCAGGAGCGGCTCTGCCAGGTGGAGCCGGCGGTGCCCTGGTCTATCATCGCCATCACCTTCACCAACAAGGCCGCCGGGGAGCTGAAGGAGCGGCTGGAGCGGATGCTGGGCCCGGCGGCGGGCGATATCTGGGCCTCCACCTTCCACTCCGCCTGCGTGCGCATCCTGCGGCGGGACATCGACCGGCTGGGCTTCACCAGCTCCTTCACCATCTACGACACCGCCGACTCCGAGCGGGTGATCAAGGACATCCTGAAGGACTTCAACCTGGATGAAAAGACCTTCTCCCCCCGCTCGGTGCTGGGATACATCTCCCGGGCCAAGGACGCCATGAAGCTGGGGGCGGACTACCTGGCCGAGTGCGAGAAGGCCGGGGACTTCCGGCTGGTGAAGATCGCCAAGGTGTATGCCGAGTATGAGCGCCGCCTGAAGGACGCCAACGCCCTGGACTTTGACGACATCATCCTGGACACGGTGCGCCTGCTCCAGAAATCCGATGACGTGCGGGAATATTACCAGAGGAAATTCCGCTATGTACTCATTGACGAGTACCAGGACACCAACAATCTCCAGTATCTGCTGGCCTCCACCCTGGCGGGGGGGTACGAGAACATCTGCGTGGTGGGGGACGACGACCAGTCCATCTACCGCTTCCGCGGCGCCACCATCGAGAACATCCTCTCCTTCGAGAGCCAGTACAAGGGAGCCCGGGTAATCCGGCTGGAGCAGAACTACCGCTCCACCAGGAACATCCTGGAGGCCTCCAACGCGGTGATCCGCAACAACGAGGGCCGCAAGGGCAAGGAGCTGTGGACGGAGCACGACGCGGGGGACAAGGTTCACTGCTACACCGCCATGAACGAGCACGACGAGGCCCAGTACGTGGCCGCCCAGATCCTGGCGGACTACTCCGCCGGACGGAAGTGGAAGGAGCACGCGGTGCTCTACCGCATGAACGCCCAGTCCAACCAGATGGAGCAGGCCTTCAAACGCAACGGCATCCCCTACCGCATCATCGGGGGCATTCGCTTCTTCGACCGGGCGGAGGTCAAGGACATGCTGGCCTACCTGTGCGCGGTGAACAACCCGGGCGATGATCTGCGCCTGTCCCGCATCATCAACAACCCGCCCCGGGGCATCGGCGCCACCACGGTGGAGCGGGCCCAGTCCATCGCCCAGGCGGAGGGCCGCTCCCTGTGGGACGTGGTGAGCCACGCCCGGGACTGGCCGGAGCTGCAGAAGGCCGCCCCAAAGCTGGGCCAGTTCGCCGAGCTGATGGGTGAGCTACGGAAGCTGTCCGGCGAGCTGCCCCTGCCCGACTTTTACGAGGAGCTGGTGCAGCGCACCGGCTACGCCGTCATGCTGGAGCAGAAGAACACCGTGGAAGACCGCACCCGGCTGGAGAACGTCCACGAGCTGCTCTCCTCCATCCAGAACTACCTGGAAAACGCCGAGGACGAGCCCACCCTGTCCGGCTTCCTGGACGAGATCGCCCTGTACACCGACCTGGACGCCCACGACCCCGACGAGGACTGCGTGGTCATGATGACCATGCACTCGGCCAAGGGCCTGGAGTTTCCGGTGGTGTTCGTGGTGGGCGTGGAGGAGGGCATCTTCCCCGGCATCCGCGCCATTGGGGAGGCCGAGGAGATGGAGGAGGAGCGCCGCCTCTGCTACGTGGCCATGACGCGGGCCAAGGAGAAGCTGTACATGACCTGCGCCTCCCAGCGGATGCTCTTCGGCCGCACCAACTCCAACCGGCCCTCCCGCTTTTTGGGGGAGATCCCGGCGGAGTACGTGGAGAAATCCGGCCGCCTGCCCTACGCCGAGCGGCAGGAGCGGGAGGCGGAGCGCCCCCGCCCCGCCCGGCAGCGCCGCACCTACGACCGGGGCTTCTCCCTGGGGCACGAGTCCGCCGTCCCTTCCTCCGGCGCCCCCGCCCCCGACTGGAAGAGCCCCGCGGCGGGCAGCGCCCCCAAAGCCGCCGCCCCCGCCTTCCGGGCCGGGGACAGCGTCCAGCACAAGGCCTTCGGCAGGGGCCTCATCACCAAGGTGACCCCCATGGGGGGCGATGCCCTGGTGGAGATCGCCTTCGACACCGTGGGCACCAAGCGGCTCATGCTCAAGTCCGCCGCCCAGTACATGAAAAAGCTGTAGGGCGCCGGCGCTTCCCAGCCGCCGCAACCGCCATGATATTTCAGAGGCATGGCACCAACGGCGGCCCGGCGGGCGCGTCCCCGGGGAGTGCCCGGCGAATGGTGGGCGACCACAGGTCGCCCCTACGGACGGCGCGCCGAGTCGTCGCGCCCCACGGGGCCAGCGGCTGCGGAGTCAGACGGGCGGATGATATCCGCCCCTACGGGTCTGGCAATCGATATACCCAGCCGGACAGGCAGAGAAACCGCCCGCCGGCCCTACAACAGCTCAGTAAAGCTGCGGATATACCGGCGGCAGAGCTGCCTCATCTCCGCCTCGTACATGGCGTAGAAGGGGTCGTACACCCCCACCACGGCGATGCCCGTGTCCCGGGCGGCCTTGCAGGCCCCGGGGGAGTCCTCGTAGAGGGTGCAGTCCGACGCCCGCACCCCCAGCCGCTCCAGGGTCAGGGCGAAGGCCCGGGGATCCCGCTTCTCCACCCCCAGCTCCTGAACGTAGACCACGGCGGAGAAGTACCGCTCCAGGCCGTGGCGCGCCAGGGCGGCCCGGCACAGCTCAGGCACGCAGGCGGTGACCAGGGCCATGTCCGCCCCCTCCCCCGCCCGGCGGGCCAGGAACTCGCCGGCCCCCGGCTTGAGGGGCACCTGATGGGCATAGGCGTCCCGGGCCATGTCCAGCCACTCGGCCATGATCTCCTCCGGGCTCATGTCCAGATGGTAGTAGTCCTTGGTATATTGTGCGGCAATAGGGAAGATGGAGTGGCCCACGGCATCGCTGTACTCCCGGGTGGGGATGAGCCCCCGCCGGGCCAGAAAGCCGTTGTCCACATCCACCCACACGCCGTTGGAATCCACCAGCGTGCCGTCAAAATCGAACAGATCCACAGGCGATAACCTCCAGAGAAAGCGATAGCATGATTTTATCATAGTCAAAGGAGAGGTACAACCATGAGCGAACACAAAGAAACCAGCATCCTGGCCCGCTTCGCCAGCCCCCTGATCGTCCTGGCCACCATCATCTGGGGCAGCTCCTTCGTGGTGATGAAGAACAGCGTGGACGTGCTGCCCACCTTCTGGCTGCTGGCCATCCGCTTTACCTTCGCGGCCCTGGTGCTGGCCGTGGTGTTCATCAAGCGGTGGAAGGTGCTGGACAGGCAGTACCTGATCGGCGGCACGGTGATGGGCTTCTGCCTGTTTGTGGCCTATGCCTTCCAGACCTTCGGGCTGGAGCAGACCACCTCCGGCAAGAACGCCTTCTTCACCGCCGTCTACTGCGTCATCGTCCCCTTCCTGTACTGGGCCATCGCCGGACGCCGCCCCGACAAGTTCAACATCCTGGCGGCCTTCCTGTGCATCGCCGGCATCGCCCTGGTATCCGTGACCGGCAGCAACGCCTCCGCCTTCAACATGGGCGACGTGCTCACCCTCATCGGCGGCTTCTTCTTCGCCGCCCACATTGTGGCCGTGGCCAAGTACTCTGAGGGCCGGGACATCTTCATCCTCACCACCCTCCAGTTCGCCTCCTTTGCCCTGTTCTCCTGGATCGGTGTGCTGGTCACCCGCCCCGCCCTCACCCCCGGCGTGTTTGACCAGAGCCTGATCTTCGGCCTGGCCTATCTGGTGATCTTCGCCTCCTGCGGCGCCCTGCTGTTCCAGAACATCGGGCAGAAGTACACCCCCGCCGCCACCGCAGCCGTCCTCCTGTCCCTGGAGGCCCCTTTCGGCGTGTTCTTCTCCATCCTCTTCGCCGGGGAGCGGCCCACCCCCCTCATGTTCGTGGGCTTCGCCCTGATCTTCCTGGCGGTGGTGTGCTCGGAGACGAAATTCTCCTTCCTGCGGAAAAAAAGGGTTGACAAAGTCTGAACAGGTGCATATAATACACCATAACAAGTCAACCACAGCAAACCTGTGAGGAAGAGAAGTACCCGGCGCTTCCGATGCAAAGAGAGCCCTGGATGGTGGGATCAGGGCCTGAGGAGACCGGCGAATGGACTTCCGAGGGCGGCTTGAACGGGAAACCTAGTAGATGCCGACGGGATCCCACCCGTTATCCATCGGGCACGCATGATGGTGCGTGAAGCGAGTGGACGTGCAAACGTCAATTTGGGTGGTATCGCAGAAGTGTTTGAAACGCTTTTGTCCCAGCAATGGGGCAGAAGCGTTTTTTTACACTCTGCACCATCTGCCTCCCGGAATTCATATTTAGGAGGAACCAAACATGAAAAAGCTGAACCGAGTCCTGTCTCTCTCCGCCGCGGCCGCCCTGGCCCTGTCCCTCACCGCCTGCTCCGGCGGCACCTCCGGCACCGCCGACACTCCGGCGGCCGACAACACCAGCGCCTCCACCGGGGGCTCCGGGGATACCTACACCGTGGCCGTCATCAAGCAGATGGATCACGCCTCCCTGGACGAGATCGCCGACGCCATCGCCGCCCGGCTGGACGAGATTGCCGCGGAGAACGGCATCACCATCCAGTACGAGGTGACCTCCGGTCAGGGCGACCAGACCGTGCTGCGTCAGCTGGCCGACCAGGCCATCGCCGACGGGGTGGACGCCATCATCCCCATCGCCACCACCGCCGCCCAGGTGGCCGCCGTCTCCGCCGAGGAGAGCCAGACCCCGGTGGTGTTCGCCGCCATCTCCTATCCCGAGACGGCCGATCTCACCGGCATCGACTACGTCACCGGCACCAGCGACGCCCTGGACACCAATCTGATTCTGGACATGATGCTGGCCCAGAACCCGGAGCTCCAGAGCGTGGGCCTGCTCTACTCCCTGTCCGAGCCCAACTCCGAGGTGCCCATTGCCGACGCCAAGGCCTATCTGGACGAGAAGGGCATCGCCTACACCGAGGCCACCGCCAACACCAATGACGAGGTTATCGCCGCCGCCAGCTCCCTGATCGCCGACGGGGTAGACGCGGTCTTTACCCCCACCGACAACATCATCATGGCGGCTGAGCTGGCCATCTACGAGGACTTCATCAACGCCGGCATTCCCCACTACACCGGGGCCGACTCCTTCGTGCGCAACGGCGCCTTCGCCACCTGCGGCGTCAACTACACCGACCTGGGCGCCCAGACCGCCGACCTGGCCTACCGGGCCATGACCGAGGGCATGGACAGCCTGGAGGACTACTACCAGGTGGCCGGCGGCCTCATCACCGTCAACTCCGAGACCGCCGAGGCCCTGGGCATCGACACCTCCGTGTTCGACTCCATGGGCGAGGTGGCCGCCGTCACCACCACCGAAGAGTGAGTTTATAACCAACCAGAGGCAAGCCCCCCGGCCGGCACCGGGGGCTTTGCCCTGCTGAAAGGAGCGCGAGCGCTATGCTCTTTGTGACCCAGACCGCCCTGGAGCTGGGCTTCCAGTACGCCCTGGTGGCCATGGCCCTGTTTCTCAGCTACCGGGTGCTGGACATCGCCGATCTCACCACCGACGGCTGCTTCATCCTGGGCTGTGCGGTGTCGGTGAGCCTCACCGCCGCCGGGCACCCCTTCCTGGCCATCCCCGCCGCCATGGCCGCCGGGGCCTGCGCCGGGTTCGTCACCGCCTTTCTCCAGACCAAGCTGGGGGTGCCCTCCATCCTGGCGGGCATCGTCACCAACACGGGGCTGTACACCGTCAACCTGATGGCCATGGGGTGGAAGGCCAACCAGTCCCTGCTGCGGCAGGACACCATCTTCACCCTGTTCCGGGACACCGGCATCGGCGGCAGCTGGAACGCCATCCTCCTGTCCGCCGGCATCACGGTGCTGGCCGGGGTGCTGCTGGTGGCCTTCCTGGGCACCCGGCTGGGCCTGTCCATCCGGGCCACCGGCGACAACCGGGACATGGTGCGCGCCTCCTCCATCAACCCCACCTTCACCATCACCATCGGCCTGTGTATCGCCAACGCCCTCACCGGCCTGTCCGGCGCGGTGGTGGGCCAGGCCCAGAAGACCGCCGACATCAACGCGGGCACCGGCGTGGTGGTCATCGGCCTGGCCTGCCTGATCATCGGGGAGACCATTGTGGGCCGGGGCTCCATGTTCCGGGGGGCCATCGCGGTGATTGTGGGCAGCATCCTCTACCGCTTTATCTATGCCATCGTGCTCTATACCAAGGTGGTTCCCATCGACTGCCTCAAGCTGGTCACCGCCATCGTGGTGGGCCTGGCCATCGCCGCCCCCACCCTGAAGAGCTGGGCCGCCTTCCAGGCCAGGAAGCGGAAGGCCCTGGCGGCCAGAAAGGGGGAGAAGTAAATGCTGGAGCTGAAACACGTCTCCAAGACCTTCAACCCCGGCACGGTCAACGAGAAGAAGGCCCTGGATGGCCTGAGCGTCACCCTGGCCGACGGGGACTTCGTCACCATCGTGGGCTCCAACGGGGCGGGCAAGTCCACCCTGTTCAACGCGGTGGCCGGCGACTTCTACGTGGATGAGGGCTCCGTCACCCTGGACGGCCGGGACATCACCTACCTGCCCGCCTACCGCCGCAGCCGGCAGATCGGCCGGCTGTTCCAGGATCCCATGCGGGGCACCGCCCCCCACATGACCATCGAGGAGAACCTGGCCCTGGCCTATCTCCGCACCGCCAAGCACCAGCGGGCCTTTTTCAGCCGGGTGTCCAGGGCGGACAAGGAATTCTTCCGGGAGCAGCTCTCCCGCCTGGACATGGGCCTGGAGGATCGGATGCGCCAGCCGGTGGGCCTGCTCTCCGGCGGCCAGCGGCAGGCCCTCACCCTGCTGATGTGCACCATGGTGCCCCCCAAGCTGCTCCTGCTGGATGAGCACACCGCCGCCCTGGATCCCGCCACGGCGGAAAAGGTGCTCACCCTCACCCGGGAGATCGTGGAGGAGCACCACATCACCACGCTGATGATCACCCACAACATGAAAAACGCCCTGGAGCTGGGCACCCGCACCTTCATGATGGACGGCGGCCGCATCGTGCTGGACATACAGGGCCAGGAGCGGCAGGGCCTCACGGTGGAGGATCTGCTGGAGCGGTTCCGGGCCGGCGCGGGCAAGGAGCTGGACAACGACCGCATCCTGCTCTCCGACGACTGAACACAGGCAGAAAACCGGCCTTCCCCCGGCGGGGGGACGGGAGCAAATCCCGTCCCCCCGCTCAGCGTGTCGAAAAAGCGGCTTTGCCGCTTTTTCGAGAAAGGCCACATGGCGGAAGGGGTTCGTTTTCTTGCGAAAAAGTCACCCCTTCCGCCATGAGAAGTGTCATTTCCGAGGCGCATGTCCCCGGAAATGACGGATTTTGATTTGATTCCTGCGGCTGCGGCCGCAGGAACTCTGCGAGGCCTTTCCTCACGGAGGGTTTTTCGACAGCCTGGGCGGGGGGACGGGAGCAAATCCCGTCCCCCCGCTTTCCTTATGCAGGCAGCCGCAGCACCTGGCCGGGGTAGATCAGATTGGGGTTGGCGATGCGGTTGAGGGAGGCCAGGGCGCTGACGGTGGTATTGTACCGCCGGGCGATGCCCCACAGGGTGTCCCCTTGCCGGACGGTGTAGGTGCCCGCCGAAGGGGCGGCGCCCCGGGGCAGATTGAGCACCTGGCCGGGGTAGATCAGATCGGGGTTTGCGATGTGGTTGAGGGAGGCCAGGGCGCTGACGGTGGTGCTGTACCGCCGGGCGATGCCCCACAGGGTGTCCCCCCGCCGGACGGTATAGGTGTCCGCCCCGGGCGCCGGCGCCTCTGAAAAGAAGATCTCCGCCGTAAAGGAGTCCCGATCCACATAGCCGCTGACGCCGCTGACCGTGCCCCGGTCGGTGTACTGGAACCCGGCCCAGGACGTCCAGTTGGCGGTGACATGGGGCTGGGAGGGCCCGTAGTCCGCCGCCCACAGGGGCCAGCGGGCCACCGAGCTGTCCAGCATGTGGCTGGCATCGTAGGCGCTGGTGTACACCATGGGGGGCTGGCCGGTGAGGGACTCCAGCTCCTCCAGGAAGGCCGCGGCGATGGCGCTGGCCTGGGCGCTGCTGAGGCCGGAGAGCTCCTCGATGTCCAGCACCGGCCGGCAGTCGTAGGTCAGCTCTGAGAGCTGGGCGGCGAAGAAGCGGGCCTCCGCCCGGGCCTCCGCCGCCGTGCGGGCGTAGAGGAAGTGGTAAAAGCCGATGTGGAGGCCCGCCGCCCTGGCCCCCTGGTAGTGGGACTGGAGGTAGGCATCCACCCCTCCGCTGCCGTAGCCGGCGCGGATATAGACCACCTCGATGCCGTCGTCCCGGGCGGCATTGAAGTCCACCTCCCCCTGGTAGACGCTGATGTCCATGCCGGCGTACAGCGGGCGGGAGGAAGGCTCCAGGGCCAGGGCGGGCATGGCCGTGGCCAGCAGCCCGGCGCACAGGAGCAGGGCGGTGAGAAATCTGCGCAATATACTGCACCCTTTCCAAGACAAAATGGGCGGAACCGGTTCGGTCCCGCCCATTCTATGCGACGTATTTCAGGGGTGCTCCAGCCACAGCTTCTTCCGGGCGCGGAGCACAAAGCAGATCACCCGAACGATCCAGTCCCCCACCATGGCGATCCACACGCCGATGGCTCCCAGGCCGAAGTGGAGGCCCAGCAGGTAGCTGCCCCCCACCCGCACCGTCACCATGGACACGATGGAGACGGCCATGGGCACCCGCACGTCGCCGGCGGCCCGCAGGGCGTTGGGCATGGTGAAGGCCAGGGGCCAGAACAGCATGGCGCAGCCGTTGTGGATCCAGATGAGCACCGCGGCGTACCAGTGGGTCTCCGGCGTCAGGCTGTACAGGCCGAGGATCAGCGGCAGGCCCAGCAGCAGCACCGCGTTGAGCCCCCAGGTGCACAGGTAGGTGAACTTCACCAGCTTCTTGGTGTAGAAGCGCACCTGCTCCCACTCCTGGGCCCCCACGCACTGGCCCACCACGGTGATCAGGGCCAGCCCCATGGCCTGGCCGGGGATCACGCCGAAGTTGTCGATGTTGTTGGCCACCGCGTTGGCGGCGGTCTGGGCGGTGCCGAAGGTGGAAATCAGGCTCACCAGCACCACCCGGCCCAGCTGGAAGAAGCTGTTCTCCAGGCCGTTGGGGATGCCGATGCGGAGGATCTTGGCCATGGTGGGCGGCTCAAACCGGAAGCGGAGCAGGCCGTGGATGCGCACCAGGCCCCGGCCGCTGTGGAGGAGGGCCAGCATGACCGCCGCCGCCACGGCCCGGGAGAAGAGGGACGGGAGGGCCACGCCGGCCACCCCCATGTGGAAGCCGTAGACCAGCACGGCGTTTCCGATGACGTTGAGCACGTTCATCAGGGCGGAGACATACATGGAGGCCCGGGAGTTGCCCATGGCCCGCAGCAGGGCGGCGCAGCCGTTGTACAGGGCGATGAAGGGGTATGACCAGGCGGAGATGACGAAATAGGTGACCGCCCCCTCCATGACGGCGGGCTCCACCTGGCCGAAGAGCAGGCCCAGCAGCCAGCGGTGGAGGAGCAGCACCAGGGCCATGATCACCAGGGCGGCGGCGGTGACGATGTACATGAGCTGGTTGGCCGCCCGGTTGGCCCGATCCAGCTCCTGGGCGCCGATGGACTGGGCGCACACCACGGCGCCGCCGGTAGCCAGGGCGGAGAACACGTTGATGATGAGCACGTTGATGAGATCCACCAGCGCCACGCTGGACACGGCGGTCTCCCCGGCGGCGGAGACCATCATGATATCTGCCATGCCCACCATGACGGACAGGAACTGTTCGATGATCAGGGGGATGATGAGCCTGCGCAGGGCCTGCTTGCTGAACACGGGGCAATCCTCTCTTTTCCTTACAAAAACTGCCTTTCAGTATACTCCAGATCCCAGGCGGCGGACAAGTGGCAAAGCGCACACAATCCCTTGCCATTTTGCCGCGTTCGGGGTATAATTTGGCTCAGCTGGAATTTCAATCACGACTGAGGAGGAGACCATGGAAAAGATTCAGATGACCACCCCGCTGGTGGAGATGGACGGGGACGAGATGACCCGCGTGCTGTGGAAGCAGATCAAGGACGAGCTGCTCCTGCCCTATATCGACCTGAAAACCGAGTATTACGACCTGGGCCTGCCCGAGCGGGAGAAAACCCGCGACCAGGTGACCGTGGACTCCGCCGAGGCCACCAAGAAGTACGGCGTGGCGGTGAAGTGCGCCACCATCACCCCCAATGCCCAGCGGGTGGAGGAGTACAAGCTCTCCGAGATGTGGAAGTCCCCCAACGGCACCATCCGCGCCATTCTGGACGGCACCGTGTTCCGCGCCCCCATCATGGTCAGGGGCATCTCCCCGGTGGTCAAGACCTGGAAGAAGCCCATCACCATCGCCCGCCATGCCTACGGCGACGTGTACAAGTGCACCGAGTACCGGGTGCCCTCACCGGGCAAGGCGGAGCTGGTGTTCACCGGCGCCGACGGGAAGGAGGAATTCCGCCAGACCATCTATGACTTTGAGTGCGGCGGCGTGCTCCAGGGCCAGTACAACAAGGACAGCTCCATCGCCTCCTTCGCCCGCTCCTGCTTCCAGTACGCCATCGACACCCGGCAGGATCTGTGGTTTGCCACCAAGGACACCATCTCCAAGAAGTACGACCACACCTTCAAGGACATCTTCCAGGAGATTTTCGACTCCGAGTACAAGGCCAGATTTGACGAGCTGGGCATCGAGTACTTCTACACCCTCATCGACGACGCGGTGGCCCGGGTCATCCGCTCCGAGGGGGGCTTCATCTGGGCCTGCAAGAACTACGACGGCGACGTGATGAGCGACATGGTGTCCACCGCCTTCGGCTCCCTGGCCATGATGACCTCCGTGCTGGTGAGCCCCGACGGCAAGTACGAGTACGAGGCCGCCCACGGCACCGTCACCCGCCACTACTACAAATACCTGAAGGGGGAGGAGACCTCCACCAACCCGGTGGCCACCCTCTTCGCCTGGACGGGCGCCCTGCGCAAGCGGGGGGAGCTGGACGGCATCGCCGCGCTGGGCCAGTTCGCCGACAAGCTGGAGCAGGCCACCATCGACACCATCGAGGGCGGCACCATGACCCGCGATCTGGTGGGCCTGTGGGAGGGGGAGACCCCCGCCAGGGGCGTCACTTCCCTGGAGTTCATCCGGGCCATCAAGGCCAATCTGGAGAAGCGCCTGTAAGCAGGCAGTATGTATGAGGCAGCCCCCGTCCCGGAACCGGGACGGGGGCTGCTTTCTACGTTAGAGGGTTACAGGCTCCGGAGGGCCGCCAGGGCGGCCGCCAGGGTGGCGTCCAGCTCCGCGTCCCCGTGGGCCTCCGAGACGAACATGGCCTCGAACTGGGCGGGGGCCAGGGCCACGCCTCCCTCCAGCATGGCCTGGAAGTACCTGGCGTAGCGGCCCACATCGCTGCCCTTGGCGTCGGTGAAGGTGGTCACCTCGGTGGGGGTGAAGAAGGGGGCCAGCAGGGAGCCGATCTGGTTGATGGCCACCGGCACCCCGGCCTCCTCTGCCGCGGCGCGCAGGCCGCGGGCCAGCTTCTCCCCCTTGGCGGCCAGGTCGGTGTAGATCTCCGGGTGCTCCTTCAGGTAGGTGAGCTGGGCCAGGCCGGCGGCCATGGCCACCGGGTTGCCGCTGAGTGTGCCCGCCTGGTACACCGGGCCGCAGGGGGCCACCTGCTCCAGCAGGGCCCGGCTGCCGCAGTAGGCCCCCACGGGCATGCCGCCGCCGATGATCTTGCCGAAGGTGACCAGATCGGCCTTCACGCCGAAGTACGCCTGGGCGCCGCCCAGGGCCAGCCGGAAGCCGGTGATCACCTCGTCAAAGATCAGCAGGGCGCCGTGCTGGTCGCACAGCTGCCGCAGGCCGGGGAGGAAGCCGGGGGCGGGGTTCACCACCCCCATGTTGGCGGCCACCGGCTCCACAATGACGGCGGCCACCTGGCCGGGGTTCTGTTCCAGCAGCTCCTTCACGCTGTCCAGGTCGTTGAACTGGGCGGTGAGGGTGTCCTTGGCCGCCCCCACCGGCACGCCTGCGCTGCTGGGGTGGCCCCCTGCCAGGGCGGAGGAGCCGGCGTTGACCAGCATACAGTCGGAGTGGCCGTGGTAGCAGCCCTCGAATTTGATCAGCTTGTCCCGCCCGGTGGCCCCACGGGCCAGCCGCAGGGCGGACATGACCGCCTCGGTGCCCGAGTTGACCATGCGCACCATCTCAATATTGGGCACCAGCTCCACCATCAGCTCGGCGATGTCCACCTCCCGCCGGGTAGGGGCGCCGAAGGACAGGCCGTCCTGCACCGCCTTCTCCACCGCCTCCCGGATCACCGGGTGGTTGTGGCCCAGGATCATGGGGCCCCAGGAGCACACGTAGTCGATGTACTTCTTCCCGTCCTCGTCGCAGATATAGGCCCCGTCGGCCCTGGTGATGAACCGGGGGGCCATGCCCACCGCCCGGTAGGCCCGGACCGGGGAGTTGACCCCGCCGGGGAGGACTTTTTTGGCCCGCTCAAAGAGCTGTTCCGAGATGTCCATCAGCCGATGTCCCCCTTCCGGATGGCCTGTGAGAGTTCCTTGGCGTAGTAAGTGATGAGCATGTTGGCCCCCGCCCGGAACACGGACAGGGCGGACTCGCACATGATCCTGTACTCGTCGATGAGTCCGGCGGCGGAGGCCGCCTTGATCATGGCGTACTCCCCGGACACGGAGTAGGCGCACAGGGGCAGGTCGAAGGAATCGGCGCACTCCCGGATCACGTCCAGGTAGCTGAGGGCGGGCTTGACCATGATAATGTCCGCCCCCTCGGCGATGTCCAGCTGGCACTCCTTGAGGGCCTCCTTCCGGTTGTGGGGATCCATCTGATAGCCCTTCCGGTCGCCGAAGGAGGGGGCGGAGCCCGCCGCCGCGCGGAAGGGGCCGTAGAACGCCGAGGCGTACTTGGCGGAGTAGGCCAGAATGGGCACGTTCTGGAAGCCGTGCTCGTCCAGGGCGGCCCGGATGGCGGCCACCCGGCCGTCCATCATGTCGGAGGGGGCCACCATGTCCGCCCCCGCCTGGGCGTGGGACAGGGCGGTTTTGGCCAGCACCTCCAGGGTGCTGTCGTTGTCCACCTCATGTCCGGACAGGATGCCGCAGTGGCCGTGGTCGGTGTACTCGCACATGCACACGTCGGTGATCACGTAGAAGTCGGGGTATCTGGCCTTGATGGCCCGGATGGCCTCCTGCACCACGCCGTGCTCGGCCCAGGCGGAGGAGCCGCAGGCGTCCTTCTCGCGGGGCAGGCCGAACAGGATGCAGTGGGTCACCCGGTTGGCCAGGCACTCCTCCACCGCCTGCCCCACCGCGTCGATGCCGTAGTGGTACTGGCCGGGCAGGGCCTCGATGGGCCGCCTGCCGCTGAGGGTCTCGTCCACAAAGATGGGGTAGATCAGGCTGTCGGGGGACATCCGGGTCTCCCGGCACAGGCGGCGCACCGCCTCGTTTCCCCGCAGGCGGCGGGGACGCTGGATCAGTTCCATGCTGACGCTTCCTTTCTCATGAAACGCGGCGGGGGCAAGCCCCCGCCCTACGCTTGTGGTTCTCAAACAGGGGAAGATTCCCCTCGTTGCCCCACGTTTCTTTTCGTCCTATATAACCGGGGATCTGTTGTAGGACGGGGGCAAGCCCCCGCCGTTCTCAATCCCGCAGGTCTGCAATCAGCTCCACCAGGGCGTCCATGGTGGCCTGGCGGGCCACCTGGACGGGGATGCCGTACCTTTTGGCCTCCGCCTCGGTCTGCTCCCCGATGCAGGCTCCCACCATGCGGGAGAAGTCCGCGTCCGCCCCCACGGTGGACACGAAGCCCCTGACGGTGGAGGCGCTGGTGAAGGTGACGATGCCCACCGTGCCGGATTCCACGACGGCGCGCAGCTCTTCGGAGCGGGGATTGTCGTAGACGGTGCGGTAGGTGGCCACGTCGTCAAAGCCTATGTTACGCCGCTCCAGGGCCTGTGTCAAGGCGGGGGAGCCCTCCTGGGCCCGGAGGATCAGCACCCGCCCGGCGGCGGGGATGCCCTCTCCCAGGTGGGCGGCGTCGTACACCGCCGGCACGTAGTCCGCCCGCAGGCCGTGGGCGGACAGGGCCTTGGCTGTTCCGGGCCCGATGGCGGCCAGCTTGAGCCCGCCCAGAGTCCGGGCGTCCAGGTTATGTTCCTCCAGCCAGCGCCACAGGGCGTCCACCCCGACGGGGCTGGTGAGGGCCAGCCACTGGTAGTCCCCCAGCCCCTCCATGGCCTCCTCCAGCCCGGGACAGGGGTCAATCGGCACGGTGGCAATGCAGGGGTACTCCCACACGTCCGCCCCCATGGCCCGCAGGCGGCCGGACAGGGTGCCCGCCCGCTCCTTCGGCCGGGTGACCACCACGGTTTTCCCCTTCAAAGGCAGGCGGTCAAACCAGTCGAACTGCTCCGCCAGGGCGCACACCTGCCCCACCACGATGACGGCGGGGCTCTTTACCCCCACCTCCGCCGCCCGCCGGGGCAGATCGGCCAGGGTGGCGCTGGTGCGGCGCTGGGCAGGGGTGGTGCCGCTCTCCACCGTGGCGGCGGGGGTGTCCGGGGCCATGCCCGCGTCCAGCAGGCCCCGGCAGATGGCGGGCAGGGCGGACACACCCATGAGGAACACCAGGGTGCCGCCGGTGCGCACCAGGGCCTCAAAGTCGATGTCCAGCTCCTTCCCCGAGCGCTGGTGGCCGGTGACGATGTGGAGGGAGGAGCAGCAGTCCCGGTGGGTCACCGGGATGCCCCCGTAGGCGGGGGCGGCGATGGCGGAGGTGATGCCGGGCACCTCCTCAAAGGGGATGTGGTGCCGGGCCAGCAGCTCCAGCTCCTCGCCCCCCCGTCCGAACAGGAAGGGGTCGCCCCCCTTGAGGCGCACCACCGTCTTCCCCTCCAGGGCCTTGTCCAGCAGGATCTGGTTGATCCCCTCCTGGGGCACCAGATGGCGGGCGGCCTCCTTGCCCACGTTGATCTGCTCCGCGTCCTCCGGCATGAGGGCCAGGATGGCGGGGCTCACCAGCCGGTCGTACACCACCACGTCGGCGCTCCGGATGGCGTCCAGCCCCCTGCGGGTCAGCAGGCCGGGATCCCCCGGCCCCGCCCCCACCAATATCACTTTCCCGGGCACAGGCATCCCCCTTTCAGTCTCTCCGCCAGGCGGCGGGCCAGCTCCTCCCCCTGCTCCCGGGGGCCGGAGCGCCTGTCCCGGCTCACCCTGCCCTGTCCGTCCACATACAGGCCGTCGATGGTGATGGTGTCCCCCTCCACCACGGCGTGGGCGGCGATGGGGGAGGAGCAGCCCCCGTCCAAGGCGCGGACAAAGGCCCGCTCGGCCAGGGCGCAGGCGGTTCCGTCGGCGTCCAAAACGCCGTCCAGGCAGGACAGATCCTCCCCCGCCCGGGCCTGCACCGCCAGAATCCCCTGCCCGGCGGCGGGGAGCAGCTCATCCACCGTAAAGTACCGGGCGATGCGTTCCTCCAGCCCCAGTCGCTTCAGGCCCGCGGCGGCCAGCACCAGAGCGGAGTACTGTCCCTCGTCCAGCTTGCGCAGGCGGGTGAGCACGTTGCCCCGCACCGGGGCGATGGCCATGCCGGGGAACAGCTCCCGCAGCTGCACCGTCCGCCGGGCGGAGGCGCAGCCGATGGGCCTGGAGCGATCCAGCTCCGTTACCCCCTGGGGCAGCACCAGCACATCCCGGGGATCCTCCCGGCGGGTGAAGCCCGCCAGGGGGATGCGCTCGTCGATGTCCATGGGCAGATCCTTGCAGCTGTGGACGGTGAAGTCCACCCGGCCGTCCAGCAGGGCGGTGTCCAGTTCCTTCACAAAGAGGCCCTTGCCGCCGATCTGATCCAGGGTGCGGTCTAAAATCCTGTCGCCGGTGGTCTTCATGGTCACCAGCTCCAGCCGGAGGCCCGGGTGGGCGGCGCGGATGGCGTCCATCACCAGCTCCGACTGGATAACAGCCAGTTTACTCTCCCGGCTTCCAATCCGAATTGTATTCATTCCAATCCCTCCAGGGTGGCCCGGATGGCCTTGGCGGCCCGGGCGGTCAGGGCGTGGTCGGTGCCCCGGCCGGCCACACCGGCCACCAGATGCTCCCCGGTGCAGATGGCCGGGAAGAAGAAGGTGCACTCGTCCGGGCAGTCCGCCACGCTGACGGGGACGCCCAGGGCCCGGGCCTCCTCCCCCACCGCCCGGTTGACGGCCCGGTCGTCGGTGGCGGCCACGGCGACAGCCGCCCCGGCCACGTCGCCGGGGGCGTAGGGCCGCTGCTGCCAGTCTATGCCCTCCACCTGCCGCTTGCAGCGGGGGGCGATCAGGATGACCTCCGCCCCGAAGCCTTTGAGCACCTCCGCCCGGCGGCAGGCCACCGCCCCGCCGCCGATGATCACCGCCCGCCGTCCGGCCAGATCGATAAACAGGGGAAAGCGGAAGGGCCTCTCCGCCGGGCGGCTCCACCGGGGCTTGGCAGGGGTGTGCAGGTCGATCTTGTCGGCGCACTTCTCCAGCTCCTCCGGGGTAAAGCCCTCCTTCAATCCGCCGGACAGGAGATCCACCGCCCGGCTCACCGCCAGCTCCACCAGCTCCCTGGCCTCCGGCCCGTCCAGATCGGTGGACAGCACCCGGCGGATCACCGCCTGCTTCACCCGCTCCAGCCCGGGCAGGCAGGCCCGGTAGTTCTCCCACTGCTCCAGCTGGCCCAGGTGCTTCTCCAGAATCTCCTCCGCCTCGGGGGGGATGGCTCGCTCCACCTCCACCCCCAGGTCGTCCACGTTATAGAGGGTGATACCGGGCAGCTCCCCCGCCGCCGGGTCGATGTCCCGGGGGATGGCCAGGTCGGCCAGCAGCCGGGGCGGGTTGGCCGCCGCCGAGAGCTCTCCGGCGGAGAGGGTGTAGTGGGGGCTGGCGGTGGCGGAGATCAGGAGATCCATCCCCTCCATGGCCTCATATCGCTTCTCGTAGGGGGCCACGGCGCACCCGGCGGGCACCACCGTCTCCCCGTGGTGGTAGCTGCGCAGGGTGATGGTGACGGCGCACCCCGCCTCCACCAGCAGGGCGGCGGCCAGCCGCCCCATCTCCCCGTTGCCGATCACCAGGGCCCGCTTCCCGGACAGGCCGCCGATCTCCCGGGCCAGCCGCTCCACGGCGCTCTGGGCGGCGGAGCGGGGCACGCCGGTGAGGCGCACCCTTGTCTTGAGGGCCTTGCCCGCGGCGGCGGCGGAGCGGAACAGGGTCTCCAGCACCCCGTCCGCCGTCCCCGCCTCCCGGGCGGCGGAGATGGCCCCCTTCACCTGGGTGAGGATCTGATCCTCCCCCCAGATCTGGGAGCGCAGCCCCCCGGCCACCTCCATGAGCCGCCGGGCGGCCGCCTCTCCGGTACAGGTGGTGAAGAAGTCCGCGAACGCGGCATCGTCCACCCCGGCGGCGGCGCACAGCAGCCCGGCGGGATCCGGCTCCGCCCCCTCGGCGCAGGAGAGGTAGAGCTCCGTCCGGTTGCAGGTGGACAGCAGGGCGCAGCCCTCCACCCCCGGGTTGTCCCGGATCAGCCGGTTCAGCTCCACCACCCGCCCGCGCGGGAAGGACAGCTGCTCCCGGAGCTGGATGGGCACGTGCCAGTCCAGACCGGCCATGCGGATGTTCACGTCGGTTCCCCCTTTTTCACCAGCACCACGGAGAAGTACCCGGTGCCCTCCGGCACGTCGGCGAAGCGGGGGCAGACCGTCTCCCCCTCCATGCCGCAGTTGGCCACCATGGAGGCGCGCTCCAGCAGGCCGTGGGCGGCCAGAGTGTCCCTCAGGGCCCCCAGCTCACGCCCCGCCTTCATGAACACCAGGTTGGCGTCCACGCTCAGGCAGTCCTCCACCTCCCCGTGGGAGGCGGGGACGATCATCAGCCGCTGGGCCTTCTCGCACAAGGGCTCCCCCAGCCGGGCGGCCACGGCGCAGAAGGAGGGCACGCCGGGGATGATCTCCGCCCCGTACCCCCGGTTCACCACCCGGCGGTGGATGTAGATGTAGGTGGAGTACACCGTGGGATCCCCCAGGGTGATGAAGGCCACGTCCTTGCCCTGATCCAGCTTTTCGCAGATGGCGTCCGCCGCGGCGTCGTAGGCCCCGTCCAGCACCGCCTGATCCCGCACCATGGGGGTGGAGCAGTCCAGCCGCTCCTTCCCGTGGGCCAGGGGGCCGATGATGTTCAGGGCGGTCTTCTCCCCCGCCCCCTTGTCGGGGACGGCCAGCACCGCCGACGCCCGGATGATCCGCTCGGCCTTGCGGGTGAGCAGCTCCGGATCCCCGGGGCCCACCCCCACGCCGTACAGCTTTCCTCGGTTCATCGTTCTTCCTCCTTGAGCAGGCGCAGGATCTCCCGCCGGGCCGCCCCGATGGTGGCGGCGGGGCCGGCGTCCAGGCCGTCCTTGTCGTGCAGTATGTCCATGAGATGGGCGATGCGGGGTAGGCGCAGGTGGTTTTCCCGCAGCAGCCCGGGCTGTCGGAACAGCTCCTCCGGCGTGCCGGCGGCCAGCACCCGGCCGCCTCCCAGCAGGTAGGCGTCGTCGCAGCACAGGGGCACCAGATCCATGTCGTGGGTGGCCAGCAGGATGGCCATGTTCAGCCCGTCCCGCAGCTGCTCCAGCAGCGCCAGCAGGCCGCTGACCCCCTGGGGATCCAGCCCGGCGGTGGGCTCGTCCAGGATGAGCACCTCCGGCTCCATCACTAGCACCCCGGCGATGGCCGCCCGTTTCTTCTGGCCGAAGGAGAGGGCGTGGGTGGGCTTGTCCCGCAGGTGGGCCACCCCGGTGCGCTCCATGGCCGCCTCCACCCGGCGGCGCACCTCCGCCTCGGGCAGGCCCAGGTTCACCGCCCCGAAGGAGATGTCCCGGTACACGTCGGCGGAGAAGAGCTGGTCGTCGGGATCCTGAAACACGATGCCCACCCGGCGGCGCAGCTCCGCCAGGCCCTTCCGATCCCGGCGCACCGGCGCGCCGTCCAGCAGCACCTCCCCGCTCTGGGGGGTGAGCACCCCGTTCAGGTTGAGGAACAGGGTGGACTTCCCCGCCCCGTTGGCCCCCAGGATGCCGGTGATCCGCCCCCGCTCAGCCTTCAGGCTCACGTGATCCAGGGCGGCGGTGCCGTCCTCGTAGGTGTAGCACAGCTCTCTCGTCTCGATGGCTGGATTCATCCCAGCACCCCCCTCTCCGCAAACAGGACTGCCAGCTGCCCCGCCGCCACCGCCAGGGCCAGGGGATAGAGCCCCCGGCCCGGCGCATAGTCCCCCGGCAGGGTGGTGAGGCTGCCGGCATAGCCCCGGGACTCCAGGGCGGCGTAGATCCGGTCGGCCCGCCGCCAGGCCCGCAGGAACACCAGGGAGGCCATGGTTCCCAGGGAGGACAGGGAGCGGCGCAGCCCCTGGTAGCCCAGGCGGGAGGCCTGGGCGGTGCGGATGCTCCCCGCCGTCTCGGAGAGCACGAAGATAAAGCGGTAGATGAGCTCCATCAGTTCCACCAGCAGGCGGGGCACGTGGAGCCGCCCCAGGCACATGGTCAGGTCGGTGACCGGGGTGTTGAGGGCCAGGAAGTACATGGCCCCCACCGCCCCCAGGGCGCGGAAAAACAGGGCCGCGGCGGCGGCCAGGGCGGCCCCGTCAAAGCCCCACAGCCGCCCCCCCACCGGGAGGGCGGCCAGCACCGGCGTCCCGGCGGGGTAGCTGTGCACCAGCATGGTGGCGCAGCCCACCGCCAGGAAGGCCATGGGGATCTTGAGAAAATGGAGGTATACTCTGGGGGGCAGGCCCCCCAGGGCGGTAATCAGCACGCCCATGGCCGCCGCCGTGGCCAGGCCCACCGCCCCGCTGCCGCAGCACAGGCACACCACCAGCGCCGTCAGGGAGAGGATCAGCTTGGGCAGCGGATCCACCCGACGCAGGCGGGACTGGTAGGCCCAGCGGTCGGTGCCCATCAGCTCTCGTCCTTCCCGCCGGGCTTTTTGGTGATGCGGCCCAGGACAAAGCCCACGATCCCCGCGCCCACGGCGGCCTGGAGGGCGAAGAGCAGGGACTCCACCTCGCCGCTGGCGGGCTCCAGGATGGGCTCAAACCAGGGCTGGTAACCGGGATTCAGCTCCTGAACCACCTCCTCGGCCTGTCCGTCGGCGCCGCCGAACTCGGCGTTGGGCAGCAGCCACAGGGGCAGGGCGGCAATGGCCACCGCCAGGACGATCAGAATCAAATTTTTCTGCCAAACCTTCATCGCTTCTCCCTCCTTACAGCACGCACAGCGCTTCCAGCTCGGTCTTGCTGTACTTCTCCAGCACGTTGAACACCACCACGGTGAGCAGGCCCTCCACAATGGCCAGGGGGATCTGGGTGACGGCGAACACCATCAGGTACCGCGCCATGCCCCCGTCGATCACCCCCAGCTGGAAGGAGGTCACCACGTAGGTGAACAGATCCCCCAGGGCGGCGGCGGCGAACACCGCCACGGGCGCCGGGGCCTTGGCCTTCCGCAGCAGCTTGTACACCAGCCAGGACACGATGGGCCCGGCGATGGCCATGGAGAAGGTGTTGGCCCCCAGGGTGGTCAGGCCGCCGTGGGCCAGCAGCAGGGCCTGGAACAGCAGGACGATCAGCCCCAGCACCGCCATGGTCATGGGCCCGAACAGGATGGCCCCCAGGCCCACGCCGGTGGGGTGGGAGCAGGAGCCGTTAAAGGAGGGCAGCTTCAGGGCGGAGAGCACGAAGGCAAAGGCCCCGCACATGGCCAGGAGAATCTTGGCCCGGGGCGCCATCTCCACCTTCTTTTTGATGGACAGGAAGCCCGCCGCCACAAAGGGCACGCACACGGCTCCCCACACCACGCACCAGCCGGCGGGCAGAAAGCCCTCGGCGATGTGCATGGCGGAGGCGCTCATGGGCAGCAGGCCCAGCAGCCCGATGAGCAGGGCCGCGGTGCGCAGCAGGCGGTGGTTGCGTTGTGTTGTCATGATCTTCATCCTTTCCTATACCTCGTAGGCTGATGGTGTGGTATGCTCCGGCAAGGTCTTCCGGCTCGGGCCTCTCTGCCGCCGCGCGCCTTCCCAGGTTTCCCCAGTGGCGTTGTGCCCGGCGGCTCCGCCCTTACGGCAGCGGGACTGCGCGGGAGTTGCACCCGACTTCCCTTTTCCGGAGCACTATGTCAACAGGCTTCCGCCTGGAGTTTTTCCGCCGCTTCGGCGTGGGCGGCGAACAGGGCCCGCACGCCGGGGTTCTCCCCCAGGCCCCGCAGGACGCAGGACACCTGATAGCCCTCCGTCTCCAGCCTCGACTTCCAGGAGTCGGGCTCGTCCCCGGCCAGATCGTTCTTGGCGTGGTCGCCGGCCACCACCATCAGGGGCCGCAGCTCCACCCGGCGCACCGCCGGGCGTTCCTTCAGCCGCCGCAGGGCCTCGTCAAAGCCGGGGTAGCCCTCCACCGTGCCGATGACGATGTCCCGCCGGCCCAGGTCGTGGAGCAGGTACTCCAGTTGGGTGTAGGCGGCGTTGGCGTAGTGCCCCGTGCCGTGGCCCATGTAGAGCACGGCGGCGTCCTCCGACGGGGCGGGCAGGTCGGAGAGCAGGGCGTCGGCCAGCGCCCGGTAGTCCGCCTCCGCCGTCAGCAGGGGCTTTCCGAATGCCAGCCGGGCAAACCGCCCGGCAAAGGGGGCGGCCTGGGCCATCAGCTTGTCGTACTCGTCGCCGTTGAGGATGTGGGTGGGCTGCACCACCACGTCCACATACCCCTCGTCCGCCAGGCGCTCCAGGGCCTGGGGCACGTCGTCGATGTGGGTGCCCTCCTTCTCCAGCTTGCGCAGGATCATGCCGCTGGTGAAGGCCCGGCGGAGGGTGCGGCCGGGAAAGGCGGCGGCCAGCTCCGCCTCGATGGCGGCGATGGTCTTTTCCAGGGTGTCAAAGTGGCTGGTGCCGAAGGACACCGCCAGGATGGCTTGTCTGTCCATGGTTGTTCCTCCTGTGGGGACGAAATGTGCAGAATCGGGCGCAGATCGATGCCTTTGCAGGGGCGGCCTGTGGCCGCCCGCGGGCGGTCAAAGCCCGCCCCTACTCCCGCGCGTTGTTGCTGGCCTGATAGAGCAGGGCGTTGCAGATGGCGGCGGCCACATTGGAGCCGCCCTTGCGGCCCCGGGCCACGATGTGGGGCACGTCCATGGTGAGCAGCAGCTCCTTGCTCTCCACCACGTTGACAAACCCCACAGGCACACCGATGACCAGGGCGGGCTTCATCTTCCCCTCGTCCATGAGCTGGCAGGCCCGCACCAGGGCGGTGGGGGCATTGCCGATGGCCAGCACCAGGGGGCCGTCCAGGGCGGCGGCCCGCTCCATGGACACGGTGGCCCTCGTCTCCCCCCGCTCCTTGGCCTCGGCCGCCACGTCCGGGTCGGACATGAAGCACACGGCCCTGCCGCCGAACTTCTCCAGCACCCGCTTGTTCACGCCGGAGAAGGCCATCTGGGTGTCGGTGACGATGGTGCAGCCGGCCTTCATGGCGGCGATCCCTTTTTCCACCGCGCCGGGGGAGAACGCCAGATTGTCGGCATACTCAAAGTCCGCCGTGGTGTGGATCACCCGCTTGACCACCGGCAGCTGCTCCGCCGGGAACACCCGGTCGCCCAGCTCCTGGGCGATGAGCTCCATGCTCCGGGCCTCGATGTCCGCCGGGGCCACCCGCTGTAACTGAATTTCCTTCATGGATTATTCCTCCCCGTTCAAGATACGGTAAATCCGCGCCATGTCCAGGCTCTCCCGCAGGCCGGCGGCCAGCTTGTCGTACTGCCCCTGGGCGTAGTCCTGCCAGTCCACCGCCGCCGCGCCGGGCTCCAGCCCCTTGGCCGCCAGCAGGGCGTTGACCAGTGCCTCCGCCGCCCCGGCCTTGTCAAAGATGCCGTGGACGTAGCAGCCCCACACGTTCCCCGCGCTCAGGCCGTCGGTGCGGCGCTCCCCGGTCTGGGTGGTGAAGTCCGCCAGAGGGGCGGCGGCGCTCTCGGTGCGGCCCATGTGGATCTCGTAGCCCTCGAAGGGAACGCCCGCCATGGCGCCGAAGATACCCTCCGGGGCCCGGAAGGCGCCGGTCACCCGGGTGCGGGTCTTTTCCCCCTGGAACACCGTGTGGGCGGGCAGCAGGCCCAGGCCGGCCAGCGTGCCGCCCCCCTCCACCCCGTCGGGGTCGGAGACGGTCTGTCCCAGCATCTGATAGCCGCCGCAGATGCCCGCCACCGCGCCTCCGGCGGCGGCGTGCTTGAGTATGGCGGCCTCCATGCCGGTCTGCCGCAGCCAGCGCAGATCGTCCATGGTGTTCTTGGTGCCCGGGAGTACCACCAGATCCGGGTGCCCCAGCTCCCGGGGAGAGGTGACATAGCGGAGGGTGACGGCCTCCATCCGCTCCAGGGGGTTGAAGTCGGTGAAGTTGGACAGGCGGGGCAGGCGCACCACCGCGATGTCCACCAGGCCCACCTTGCCGGTGTTCCCCAGCCGGGAGGACAGGGAGTCCTCGTCGTCCACATCCACGTCCATCATGGGGACAACCCCCAGCACCGGCTTGCCGGTGAGCTCCTCCAGCTGCCCCAGGCCGGGCCGGAGAATGTCCACATCCCCCCGGAATTTGTTGATAATCAGGCCGCGGATCAGCTCCTGCTCGTCGGGCTCCAGCAGCTTCACCGTGCCGTAGAGGGAGGCGAACACACCCCCCCGGTCGATGTCGCCGCACAGGAGCACCGGGGCCTTTGCCCGCTTTGCCATGCCCATGTTGACGATGTCGTCCTGCCGCAGGTTGATCTCCGCCGGGCTGCCCGCCCCCTCGATGACAATGATGTCGTAGTCGGCGGACAGGGACTCGTAGGCGGCCATGACCTCGGGGATCAGGGTCTTGCGGTAGTGGAAGTACTCCCCCGCCGGCATGGTGCCCCGGGGCACGCCGTTGACAATCACCTGGGAGCCTACGTTGCTGGTGGGCTTGAGGAGGATGGGGTTCATCCGGGCGTCGGGGGCCACCCCCGCCGCCTCGGCCTGCACCACCTGGGCCCGGCCCATCTCCAGCCCGTCGGGGGTGATAGCGGAGTTGAGGGCCATGTTCTGGGACTTGAATGGGGCCACCCTGTAGCCGTCCTGTTTGAAAATGCGGCACAGCCCCGCCGCCAGCAGGGACTTGCCCGCGTTGGACGCCGTCCCCTGTATCATAATCGCCTTTGCCATCACAGCACCTCCCTCAGGGCGGCCAGCAGCCGCCGGTTTTGCTCCGCCTGTCCCACACACACCCGGTACCAGTCCTCCCCCAGGCCGTGGTAGTTGGCGCAGGAGCGGATCAGCACGCCCTGTGCGACCATTTTCTCTTTCAGATCTGCCGCCCCCGCCGCCCGGAACAGCAGGTAGTTGGCCTGCCCCGGCACCACGTCCAGGCCCAGGGCGGACAGGCCCTCCGCCAGGGCGGGCCGTTCCCCCTCCAGGAAGGCCCGGGCTTTCTCCGGCCAGTGGGGGCACTGTGTCAGCGCCGCCAGCCCCGCCGCCTGGGCGGGGGTGGACACGCTCCAGGGCGGGCCGCCGGCGGACATTCTCTCCAGCAGGGCGGTGTCGGCACACAGGGCATAGCCCAGCCGCAGGCCCGCCATGGCGTAGCTCTTGGTGAAGGCCCGCAGCAGAAGCAGGTTGGGGTACTCCTCCAGCCAGGGGACCAGCCCCGGCCCGCCGCAGGCGAGGGGCAGGAAGCACTCGTCCACCGCCAGCACCGCCCCCAGCCCCCGGCACTTCTCCGCCGCCGCCAGCAGCAGTTCTTGGTCAATGAGCCGCCCGGTGGGGTTGTTGGGGGTGCACAGGAACACCAGCTCCGTGTCCGGCCCGATGGCCTCCAGAAGCCCCTCGTCCACGTCAAAGTTCCGCTCCCGCCGCAGGAGGTGGCGGGTGACGGCACACCCCGCGGCGGACAGGGCCCCCTCATACTCGGAGAAGGTGGGGGCGGTGACCAGGGCCCAGCGGGGGCGCAGGGCGAAGGCCAGCCGGAAGATCAGCTCCGCCGCCCCGCTGCCGCAGAGCACCCGCTCCGGCGCCACCCCGTCGTGGGCGGCGATGGCCGCGCGCAGCTCCCGGCACAGGGGGTCGGGGTAGGGGGCCGCCTGGGCCGCCGCACGGGCGGCCGCCTCTCCCACCTGGGGCGGCATCCCAAGGGGGTTCAGGTTGGCCGAGCAGTCCAGCACCGGCCCGCCATAGCGGGCCTGGGCGGTGAGCACGTCCCCGCCGTGGGTGTACGGGAGCATGGGCGGGCCTCCTTTCCGGGAAATTTCTGAATCGGGCGGCCACAGGCCGCCCCTATAGACGCTGCCGTACGGATTTGCCGGGCGCGCCGGGTCGTCGTGCCCCACGAAGTGCCACCCAGCCGCCCGCCTGTAGGGCGCGGCATCCTTGACGCGCCCCCCCTCTCACGGGAACAGCAGAATCATCAGCGGCACGCCGCAGAAGAGCAGCAGGGCGAAAAAGGCGGTGGCGTATAAAATCCGCCCGGCGCGCAGGATGTCCAGGGCCTCAATGGGCCGCTGGTCGTCGCCGATGGTGGGCTTGTCCACCAGCTTGCCGAAGTAGCAGCTGGGCCCGGCCAGCTGGAGCTGGAGGGCCCCGGCGCAGGCCGCCTCGGTGTGGGCGGAGTTGGGGGACTTGTGGTTTTTCCGATCCCGCCGGAAAATCCGCCAGGCGTTGCGGCCGTCATAGCCGCTGGCCGCCGCCCCCAGGCACATCAGTACCCCGGCGACCCGGGCGGGGATCAGGTTGAGCACATCGTCCAGCCTGGCCGCCGCCCGGCCAAAATAGAGGTATTTGTCGTTCTTGTAGCCCACCATGGAGTCCATGGTGTTGGCGGCCTTGTAGAACATGCCCAGGGGCGCGCCGCCGACGGCCAGGAAGAGCAGCGGGGCGATCACCCCGTCGGAGGCGTTCTCCGCCACCGTCTCCACGGCGGCCTTGGCCACCCCCGCCTCGTCCAGCCGGTCGGTGTCCCGGCCCACGATCATGGACACGGCCCGGCGGGCGGCGGGGAGATCCCCCGCCTTGAGGGCCTGATAGACCTTTCCGCTCTCCACCCGGAGGGACTTGGCGGCCAGCAGCTGGTAGCTGATCAGCGTCTCCACCCCCAGGGCCAGCCAGGGGCTCACCTGGGCACAGCCCCACAGCAGCAGGGCGGTCACGCCGGTGGGGATGCACAGGGTCAGCGCCACCAGCGCCACGCCGGCGGCCAGCTCGCCCCCGGTTGTCTTGGGGAAGATCCGCCGCAGGAGCTTCTCCAGCCCGGCGATCAGCTCCCCGATGGCCCGCACCGGGTGGGGGGCCCAGTGGGGATCCCCCAGCAGGAGATCCAGGCAGAAGCCCAGCAGCAGAGCCAGCAGATGGGATACGCCCCAGCTCACAGTCCCTTCTCCCCCTCATACTCCTCCAGAATGGTTAGCTCCAGGGTATCCGGGTTCAGCTCTGCCCGGAAGCCGCCGCAGTTGGGGCACATCCAGCCGTAGTACGCCCGCTCCGGGCGGCCGTATTTGGTGAGCAGGCTCATGAGGGCCCCGCCGTGGGACACCACCCCCACCCGCGCACAGCCGCGGGCGGCGGCGTCCGCCGCCACCTTCTCCAGCCCCCGGGACACCCGGTCGGTGACCTGCTGGGCGCTCTCCCCCACCGGCATGTTGGCGAAGTCGGGGTGCTCCCCCATGCCGATCCACGCCTGATAGAGGGGGTCGTCCTTCAGCTCCTCGTGGTTCTTCCCCTCAAAGGGGCCGAAGTCGCTCTCCCGCAGCTCGTCCACCACCGTCATGGGCACCCCCGGCCACAGCAGCTCCGCCGTCCGGAGGCACCGCCGCAGGGGGCTGCGGTAGATGTGCTCCACCCTGGGCAGGGTGGGGCCCACCCGCCGGGCCAGCTCCTCCCCCTGGGGGAGCAGGGGCACGTCCAGGGTGCCGATAAACCGCTTTTCCAGGTTGCCCTGGGTGGTACCGTGACGGATCAAAATCAGTTCCATGGGCCCTCTCCTTTCAAAACCATGGGCAGGCCGCAGAAAATCCGCTCCACCCGCTCCGCCCGCTTCGCCAGGCGGCAGCACAGCCGCCCCACCTGCTCCCGCCGTCTCCGCTGCGCCGGCTCCACCGGCACCACGCCGCAGCCTACCTCGTCGCAGATGAGGATCACGTCCGGGTTGGCGGCGAGCAGCTCGTTCTCGTCCAGCTCCGGCCACTGCTCCAGCCCGGCAAAGATGGGCCTCGTGCGGGCCTCCTCCGGGGTGCGGGCCACCTGGTCGGGGCCGTACCCGGTCTTTTCCAGGGCGTAGGCCAGCTTGCCCTGGCCCGCGCCGCCGATGATGAGCATCATACCAGCACCTCCATCCGCTGGGCCGCAGCCGCCCCCAGCACCATGCCCAGCTCGCACAGCTGGAGGAAGAACCCGGCCAGATCGCCGGTGACCCCGCCGAACTGCCGTTTGGCGGTGGTCACATAGTACAGACACGCCAGGGCCGCGCCCGCCAGCGCCCCCACCCCCGTCCAGGGGGACAGGAGCACCATGGCGACGGCGGCCAACGCCGCCCACGCCGCCAGCACCACCCGGGCCTTGGCCGCGTCCATGGGGCCGGTGAAGGTAGCCAGCAGGCCGGTGCCCCGGGCGTTGGGCAGGGTGACGGCGAACAGGCCGGACAGGCCCCGGGACAGCACCGGCCCCAGGCAGAGGGCCAGGGCGGCCCGCCCTGCTACGGAAACTTCACACCAGGCGGCGAAGAACACGATCAGGTACAGCCCGCAGCAGATGATGGCGAAGGCCCCGGTGTGGGAGTCCTTCAAAATCTCCAGCTTCCGCTCCCGGCTCTGGTGGGAGGACAGGGCGTCGCAGGTGTCGCAGAAGCCGTCCAGGTGGATGCCGCCGCTGAGGGCGATGGGGAGCAGCAGGGCAAAGGCGGCGGTGAAGATGTCCCCAAAGCCCAGCCAGCGGGCCAGGGCCAGCCACAGCCGCAAGGCGGCCCCGATGAAGAGCCCCACCAGAGGGAACCAGCACAGGGCCCAGGACAGGGCCTTTTCCTCCCAGTCCACCCGGGGCATGGGCAGCTTGGAGTACATGGCAAAGGCGATGATGACGGATTTCACGGCTTCTCCCCCTTCCAGGCCACGGGAATCCCGCAGACCACCTCGTATACCGCGTCGGCCCGGGCGGCCACGGCCCGGTTCAGCCGGGCCAGCACATCCAGATAGGCCAGGGTGTCCGGGCCGTAGTCCATCCCGTCGGAGAACAGCTCGTTGGTCACCACCACCAGCAGCCCGGCCTGCCCGGCGGCGCGGTCAATGCCCGCCAGCACCCGGTCAAAGGCCCCCTGACGGCCCTGCTCTCCGAAAAACTCGTTGGCGGTCAGGTTGGAGAGATCCTCCAGCAGGGCGGCGCAACCGGAGGGCAGGGTGAGCCCCGCCAGATTCTCCGGGCACTCCAGGGTCTCAAAGCCCTTCCCCGCCCGCATCTGCCGGTGCCGCTCCACCCGGCGGACGCTCTCCGCGTCCCACACCCTCATGGTGGCCAGGTACACCCGCCGATCCAGGCCGGAGGAGGTGACCAGCCCCTCGGCAAACTCCGACTTGCCGCTCCCCGCGCCGCCGGATACCAGTATCAGCATGCGTGCACCTCCCATCGGCGGGGGCAAGCCCCCGCCCTACGGCCTCGCAGAGTTTCGCCGCCTCGCGGCGAAATCCAATCAAAATCTGTGCGGAGCAGGACACACCCCAGGGTGCCTTCTCTTGCCCCTACGGGGCAATTCACCTTGCGCGCCTGCGCAGCACACCACTGCTTGCTCCGCCACCGGCGGGCAACCACCCGCGCAGGCGCGGGTGAGGGGGGTATCGGCGGCGGTTTCCTTGGGAACCGCCGCCGTATCTAGGGTCGAACCTGCCGGGGGCAGGTTCGATGGAAATCAAGCGTCAGCCACCTTGATTTCAGAAGACAAAGTCCCCCCTAGACTAATGGCTGGTATGCCTCAATGTTCGTATCCTCAAAGGTGGTCATCTCCCGATAGACCGCCAGGCCCATGTCCAGCAGAGGCATAACGGCCACGGCGCCGGTGCCCTCCCCCAAGCGC
The DNA here is from genome assembly GCF_002161215.1 of Flavonifractor sp. An10. Taxonomy (GTDB): domain Bacteria; phylum Bacillota; class Clostridia; order Oscillospirales; family Oscillospiraceae; genus Flavonifractor; species Flavonifractor avistercoris. The sequence goes on along the minus strand of NZ_NFMB01000004.1, from coordinate 49,761 downwards.
ATCCCGGCGTAGAGGAAGGGCCGCAGGTTCAGCTCAGAGAGCACCAGCTGGCTGGCCGGCTCCTCGGAGGCGTGGGAGCCCAGCATGTAGTCCTTACATTGGGGGCACAGCCGGGCGGCCACCAGGGCGGCCACGGAGGAGATGAACCCGTCCACCAGCACGGGGGTGCGGCACAGGGCGCCCCCCAGGAACACGCCGGCCAGCCCGGCGATGTCCAGCCCCCCCACCTTGTGGAGCACGTCCAGCACGTCGCCGGGGTCGGGCCGGTTCACCCGGACGGCGGTCTCGATGGCCCGGATCTTTCTCTGCAGGCCCTCGGAGGACAGCCCCGCCCCCCGGCCGGTCATATCCTCCACCGGCCGGTTCAGCAGCACGGCGGCCAGGGCGGAGGATGTGGTGGTGTTGCCGATGCCCATCTCACCGGTGGCCAGCAGCTTGACGCCCCGGCCCCGCAGCTCCCGGGCAATCTCCACCCCCGCCAGGATGGCCTGGACGGCCTCCTCCCGGCTCATGGCGGGGCCCTGGGTCATGTTGGCGGTGCCCCGGCGGACGCACTTCTGGCGGATGCGCGCTCCCTTCAGGGGGGTGACGGTGCCGATGTCCACCGGCACCACCTCCGCGCCTGCGGCGCGGGACATGGCGCACACGCTGGTGTCCCCGGTGGACATGTTCTCCGCCACGATGGCGGTGACCTCCTGGCCGGTCTGGGTGACCCCCTCGGCCACCACGCCGTTGTCGGCGCACATGACCACCACCGCCCGTTTGGAGATGTCCACGTCGGGGCTTCCGGTCATGCCGGCGATGCGGATCACCGCGTCCTCCAGCGCCCCCAGGCTGCCCAGGGGCTTGGCAATGGAGTCCCACCGGGCCTTCGCCCGACCCATGGCCTCTTCATCGGCGGGGACGATCCCCTGAATGACTTCTTCCAGCGTCATGACAATGCCTCCTGATTGTTTTGACAGCGGCGGGCTGCCGCCACGAATCTCTGTGCCGCCGACCGCGCGGCGCAGAAGTGGAAATGGGGGAACCCGGCGTAGAGGGTTGGGGTGTGGTAGGCGCAGTCCCAGCCCCGGGTGCTCTGGGGCTTCTCCGCCCGGAAGGCGCTCCCCGGCGCGTCGGTGTCCCAGTAGTGGAACTCATGGGCGGGGATCTTCGTCCCCGCCGGGCCCAGCAGCCCGTCGGTTTTGGCCGTCAGGGTGATATACCCGAACCGGCCCAGCTTACCGGTGTTGGCCGCCCGGCCTGGGAACACCCCCGCCATGGGCCATTCCCGGCCCTCCCCGTCGGCCAGGGTCTGATTCAAGTAGAGGAATCCGCCGCACTCGGCCACCGTGGGCAGGCCGCCCAGCACGGCGGCGCGCACTTCCTCCCGCATGGGGCGGTTGTCCGCCAGCGCCTCGGCGTACAGCTCCGGGTAGCCGCCCCCCAGGTAGAGGCCGCAGATTCCCTCGGGCAGGCCCTCGTCGGCCAGGGGGGAGAACTCCACCAGCTCCGCCCCCAGCTTTTCCAGCAGGGCCAGGCCGTCGGCGTAGTAGAAGCAGAAGGCCTTATCCCTCGCCACGGCGATGCGGGGCCTCCCCTCCACCGGCTCCGGCAGGGCCATGGGTTTGGCCGCCAGCTCCGGGGCGGAGGCCGCCAGGGCCAGCAGGCCGTCGATATCCACCGTTTCCTCGGTCTGGGCGGCCAGGGCGGACAGCTTCTCCTTCAGGCCCGCCACCTCGGCGGCGGTGACCAGCCCCAGGTGGCGGCTCTCCAGGGCGCAGTCCGGCCGGTTGGGGAGAAAGCCGTAGACCTTTACCCCCGTCTCCCTCTCGATGGCCTCCCTCAAGCGGGGGTAGAGCATGGGGGACACCCGGTTGAGAATGACCCCCGCGATGCCGCTGTCCGGCCGGAAGTCTTTCATGCCCTTCACCACGGCGGCGGCGGTGAGGGCCCGCCCCCGGCCGTCCAGCACCAGCACCGCCGGGGTGCGGGTGGCGCGGGCCAGGTCGTAGGCGCTGGCCTCGGCGCTGAGGCCGATGCCGTCGTAGTAGCCCATGACCCCCTCGATGAGGGCCAGGCTGCTGTCCCGGCTGTTCTCCTCCAGCAGATACCGGGTGGTGTCCGCCCCCAGGAAGAACAGATCCAGGTTGCGGCTTTTGGCCCCGATGATCTCGCTGTGGAACATGGGGTCGATGTAGTCCGGGCCGCACTTGAAGGCCACCGGGTTTGCCCCCCGGTTCACCAGAACCTGGAGGATGGCGCAGGTCAGGGTGGTCTTGCCGCCCCCGCTGGCCGGGGCGCAGAGCAGCAGACGGGGCGCGCTCATGCCAGCCCCTCCCCGGAGAAGATCCACACCGGGTTCTGGGCGTCCATCAGGTGGTACCGCCCCGCCGGGCGGGTGCGGGTGACAGAGATCTGCACCATGTCCGGACTGCCCAGCCGGGCAAAGCATTTGGCCGCCTCCCCCACCGTCTCCAGAGTGACGGCGGTGCACACCACCCGGGCGGCGGGATTCTTATGGAACACCACCTGGAGAATCTCCTCCAGGCTGCCGGAGGTGCCCCCCAGGAACACCCGGTCGGGGGCGGGCAGATTTTCCAGGGCCTCCGGGGCCGTCCCCGCCACAATCTCCAGATTGACGGCGTGGAACCGGGCCTTGTTCTCGGCCAGCAGGGCCAGGGCGGCGTCCTTCTTCTCCACGGCGTACACCCGCCCGGCGGGGCAGGACAGGGCGCACTCCACGGAGACGGAGCCGGTGCCCGCCCCCACGTCCCACACCACGTGGTGTTCCTCCAGCCGCAGCTTGGACAGGGCGAGAGCGCGCACCTCCTCCTTGGTCATGGGCACGTCCCCCCGGAGGAAGGCCCCGTCGGGCAGGCCGGAGCCGTTCCACGGCCGCACCACCGGGTCGGGGTTCTCCGCCAGCAGGACGGACAGGTCGGCGAAGGTCTCCCCCGCCAGCTCCGCCGCCGTGCCGGTGACGATGCGCTCGTCGGAGTAACTCAGCCGCTCCCCCACGGAGAGCTGGACCTCCCCCAGGCCCCGCTCCACCAGCTCCCGGCACACGTCCTCCACCCTGGTGGCCCCGCCGGTGAGGGCGAAGGTCTTGACGCTGCGCTGGATCTCCCCCGCCAGGTTGTGGGCCCGGCCGTGGGCGCTGACCAGTTTCGCGTCCTGCCAGGTGGTCTGGATCTTGGCGCAGAAGTAGGTGAGGGAGGAGATGCCGGGCACCGTCTCCACCTCGTAGCTGCCCAGCAGGGGCCACAGGTTCCTGGCCCCGCTGTAAAACCCGGTGTCGCCGGACAGGAGGACGGCCACAGGGCCCTCCGGGGTCTTTCCGATGAACTCGGCGATGTCGGCGGCGGTGATGAGGGGCACACATTCGTGGCTCTCCGCCCAGGGCTCCAGCAGGCGGCGGGCCCCCACCAGCACGGGGCACGCCTGGATGGCCTCCAGGGCGCGGACTGTCAGGGTCTCCGGGTTGCCCATGCCCACGCCGATGAGATAGACCTTCATACGCCCGTCCTCCTTGCAATCTCTGCCTGAATCTGTTCCAGGGTCAGGCCGTCCTCCGCGCCGGGCCGCTCCACCACCAGCAGGGCACAGCCCGCCTCTTGGGCCGCCTCCGCCTTCTCCCGGAAGCCGCCATAGCCGCCGGTGTCCTTGGTCACCAGGGTTTTGATCCGGTACTGCCGCAGCAGGGCCACGTTCAGCTCTTTGGAGAAGGGCCCCTGCATGCAGATGATGTTCCTGGGCGGAAAGCCCAGCGTCAGGCACCGCTCCAGGGAGTCCACCATGGGCAGCACCCGGGGATAGCACCGCTCCGCCAGGCCGGGGACGGCGAAGTGGTGGAGCTCCTTGCTGCCGGTGGTGAGGAGTACGTTGCCGGGCAGCTCTCTCAGCAGCGCCGCCGCACCGGCCATGTCCGCCGCCCGGAGGCAGCCGTCCCCCCCGCCGGACTGGCGAACCAGCCGCAGCCGGGGCAGGCCCGCCGCCTCCGCCGCGGCTTTGATGTTCTCCGTCACCTCCACCGCGTAGGGGTGGGTGGCGTCCACCACCAGGGCGTAGCCTCGCCCCATCAGGGCCGCCATCTCATCCCGGTCCATGCGGCCCACGTGGGCCTCCGCCCCGGCGGGGAGCAGGGTCTCCCCGTACTCCGTGGCCACACAGACCGTGCAGGGGATGCGCTCTGCAAGCATCCACTCCGCCAGGGCCCGGCCCTCCCCGGTGCCGCCGAACAATAGGATTTTGTCCATCGTCCTCCTCCTTGTGTGCGGGTGTCCGTGGGGCGCGACGACCCGGCGCGCCCACCTCAATTTTCCCGCTGGAAATAACCCCGGGGGGTGACCATCTTGCCGCCCAGCACCTTGGTCTGGCTGTTCCCCACAAACACGGTGGTGAACATGTCCACCTGGGTGTCCCGCAGCCGGCCCAGGGTGAGGATGCGGGCCTCCTCCCCCGCCCGGCCGATGTTGCGCACGGTGCCGCAGACGGTGTCCGGGCTCTTGCCGGCGGCGAGCAGGATGTCGCAGGCCCGCCGGAGGTAGTCCGGCCGGCTCCTGCTGGCCGGGTTGTAGAGGCAGAGGACGAAGTCCGCCCGGGCGGCAGCGGTGAGCCGCGCCTCGATTTTCTCCCAGGGGGTGAGCAGGTCGGACAGGGACACCACGGCGAAGTCGTGGGTCAGGGGGGCCCCCAGCACGGCGGCCCCGCCGCAGGCGGCGGTGATGCCGGGCACCACCTCGATGTCGATGGGGTCGTACTCCTGGGCCACCTCGTAGATCAGGCCCGCCATGCCGTACACACCGGAGTCGCCGGAGCACACCACCGCCACGTTTTTGCCGGTGAGGGCGGCCTCCACCGCCGCCCGGCAGCGGTCCACCTCCCGCCGCATGCCGGTGGACAGGGTCTCCTTGTCCGGGAAGTCCTCCTTCACCAGGTCGATGTAGGCGGTATAGCCCACAAGCAGGTCGCACTCCTCCAGGGCGGCCCGGGCCCGGCCGGTGAGATCCGCCCCGCCGCCGGGGCCCAGCCCGATGACAGTCACTTTCATAGGGTTTCCTTTCTCGCCACCGCAACGGTGACGCCGTTTTTCGCCTGCTTGGGGACGATGATCCACCCCCCGGCACACACCGCCGCCCGCTCGCACACGTTGTCCACGCCGGTGACACTTTTCACAAAATCCGAGGGGGTGAAGTCCCCCTCCGCCGCCGCCAGCACCTCCGCCGGGAAGGTGCGCAGGGGCAGGTGATGGGCCTGGCAGAAGGCCAGCAGGCCCGGCTCGTCTTTCTTTAAGTCGATGGTGGCAACCGCCGCCACGGCCCGGGGCTCATACCCCGCCAGGGCGGCGGAGGTCAGGGCCTCGATGGCCGCCTGTTCCGTCCCCCGGCGGCAGCCGATGCCTAAAATCAGGCTTTGGGGAGCCAGCCGCAGGGTGCGGGAAAAGGGCCCCGCCCCCGTCCGATCGGTGACCCACACCCCCAGCTCCGCCGGGCCGTCCGTGAGGCCCTCCGGGCAGGGGTGGCTGAAGTCGCTGGCAAAGCCCACCGGCGTCCCGTCCAGCAGGGCGGCGGAGACCTCTTTCGCCAGCGTCCGGTCGGTGATGGCAAGGCCGTTCCCTTTCGCCCACACGTCCACGGCGAAGAGGCCGTTGACGTCGGTGGCGGTGGACACCGCCGCCTGTCCGCCGGTGAGGGCCGCCACCCGGAGGGCCAGCGCATTGGCGCCCCCCACGTGACCGGACAGCAGGGGGACGGCAAACCGCCCCGCCTCGTCCACGCTGACTACGGCGGGGTCGGTGAACTTATCCTTGACATGGGGGGCGATGGCCCGCACGGCGATGCCCGCCGCCCCCACGAAGATCAGCCCCTCGGCCCTCCCCCACTGTGCCGCCGTCCAGGCGTCCAGGGAGGGAACCGGCTCCGCCCCCACGTCTGCGGCAAAGCGGGCGGGGGCGGCCAGGGTGCCGCCCAGGGCGGCCGCCAGGGTTTTCCCCAGGGCCGCGCCTCTGCGGGTAAAGGCGATCACCGCCACGGTCATCGACTGGCCTCCCGGAACTCGTGGGTGAAGGCGGGGTCGTAGAGCTTGGAGCGCTCGTAATCATCCCCCAGAAAATGCCCGATGGTAATCAGCGCCGTCTTGGCAATCTTGTTCTTCCTGGCGGTCTTTGCCAGGGTGGACACGGTGCAGCGGAACACCTTCTCCTCCGGCCAGGTGGCCTTGTAGACGATGGCCGCCGGGGTGTCGGGGGCATAGCCCCCGGCCAGCAGCTCCTCCTCCACCTGCTCCAGCAGGCCGGTGGACAGGAACAGCACCATGGTGCAGCCGTGGGAGGCCAGCTTGCGCAGCCTCTCCCCCTCGGGCACCGGCGTCCGTCCCGCCATGCGGGTGATGATCACAGACTGTGATACCTCCGGCAGGGTATACTCGGCGTTGAGGGCCGCCGCCGCCCCGGAGAAGGAGGACACGCCGGGGGTCACGTCGTAGGGGATGCCCAGAGCGTCCAGCTCGTCCATCTGCTCCCGGATGGCCCCGTAGAGGGAGGGGTCGCCGGTGTGGAGGCGGACGGTGACGCCGCCCCTCTCCTCGGCGGCCTTCATCACTTCGATGACCTGCTCCAGGGTCATGGAGGCGCTGTCATAGACCTGGCAGCCCTCCTTCTTGTAGTCCAGCAGGGCGGGGTTCACCAGGGATCCGGCGTAGATGATCACGTCGGCCTCCCCCAGCAGTCTGGCGCCCCGCACCGTGATCAGATCCGCCCCGCCGGGGCCCGCGCCGATGAAATGTACCATAATAAAACTCCTATCTGTATCGTGCGGGCGGCCGCAGGCCGCCCCTACATCCATATCCACAGGGGCGGATATCATCCGCCCGCCGTTTCGCCATCCGGCTCCGCCCGGTGGAGGGCCAGCAGCCGCTCCGCCCCCGGGGTCTTTCCCAAAATGCCGTACTGGTTGGAGAAGAACAGGGCCTCGATGGCCAGCCCCTCCCCCGCCCGGCGCTTCAGCTGTCCGTCCAGGGCCTCCCCGATGGAGGCCATCACCGGCCCCAGCAGGCCGGCCTGTTTCAGCAGCTCCACCCCCGCGTCGGTGGTGAGGCTGTCAAAGAGGGCCCGCAGCAGCGCCCTGTCCGCCCCGGCCAGGGCGGCGTGGGCAGTGAGGGTCTCCCGCCGGGCGTCGGCGGTCTTGGAGTGGGTGTTCATGCACCCGGCCGCCGCCTTGATCAGCTTGCCCAGGTGCCCCACCACCAGCACCGAGCGGAACCCCGCCCCGGCGGCGTGGTCGATGGCCGCCCCCAGGTAGTTGCTGCACATGCACCAGCGGTGCAGGTTCAGGCCCAGCACCTCCCTGGCGAAGCTCTCCCCGTAGTTGCCGGGGGTGAGGAGCAGATCCTCCACCCCCGCCGCCCGCCGCTGGTCCATCTCCAGGTAGAGGGAGTCGATCAGGGCCGCCTCGCTCATGGGCCTCACAATCCCGCTGGTGCCCAGGATGGAGATGCCCCCCACGATGCCCATCCGGGGGTTGAAGGTGCGCTTTGCCAGGGCCTCCCCCTCCGGCACGGAGATCACCGCCCGCAGGCCGCCGGTGTACCCGGCTTTGGCGGCGGCGCTCTCCAGCTGCTCCGCGATCATCCGCCGGGGGGTGGAGTTGATGGCCGCCGCCCCCACCGGCTGATCCAGGCCGGGCAGGGTCACCCGGCCCACCCCTTCGCCGCCGTCGATAATAATGCCGGGGGTGTCCGCCCGCTCCACCCGGGCGAAGATCAGCGCCCCGTCGGTGACGTCCGGGTCGTCGCCGCCGTCCTTGCGCACCGCGCAGGCGGCCCAGCCCTCCCCGGCGGCGTGCCGGAGCAGCTCGGCCTCCACCGCCACCCCCGCCGGGGTGGCGATGCGCACGGCGGGCAGGGTCTCGCCGGTGAGCAGCCGGGCCGCGGCCCCGGCGGCGGCCGCCGCGGCGCAGGTGCCGGTGGTGTAGCCGCAGCGCAGCTTCTGCCGCCCCACCGGGATATAGAGCTCCAGCTTTGCCACACAGACACCTCCTGACAACAAAAAAGATCCTCCTCGGCTGACGAGGAGGATCCTTGCATCCCTTTTGCATCCCTGCTGTCGGGGTCTGCCGCACCTCTCCACCTCAGAGCTACGCCGGTTCGCACACCACAGCAGGTCTCCTGGCTTGCGTTTCCTCCTCCGGCGCGCCTTCTCGGTTCTCTCTGAGAACCAATGGCCTGTGCGCCTTTGTCCACGCTTACAGTAGAGGTAAGACTGCGCCGGATTTTCACCGGCTTCCCGATGCGCGACTCCGCCGCGCACTGCGGGTGCATTGAATTCCCTGCTATTATAGCAGGATGCGGGGCAAAAGTAAAGGCGGGGTTTCAAAATTCCCTGCGGGGGGCCGCCAGCAGGAAGCGGATGCCCGCCGTCAGCAGGGAGGCGCCCAGGCCGGTGTAAAACACGGCGATAAAGCCCTCCGGCGCCAGGCCGCTGGCCCGCAGGCCGATGCCCAGCGTCATCATCAGGGCCATGATCAGGAAGGACTTCCGGTCAAAAAAGCGCCAGAACCACTGGCGCACGGCGCCGTAGCCGCGGATTCGCACCGTGTGCCGCCGCACCAGCGGGCCGAACACCCTCCCCTGAAAAAGGGCGAAGACCAGCACGGAGAGGGCGATGCTCCACACCGCGGCGTGGCCGGGGTAGGCCAGCAGCCCGATGCGCAGGATGTTGACCCCCGCCGCCCCCCACACCAGTCCGGCCAGCAGGAGCAGCGTCTCTTTTTTCACCAAATCGGGTTCCCCCTTGTCTCAGATCTCATGTTCCGCGCCGCGGCGGGCGCGGGGACTCTTCAGCGGTAGAGCAGCCGCCGGAGCACCTGCTCCAGCCCGCCGCAGCTGTCCGCCCCCCGGCTCAGCTGTCCCAGCAGGCTGTCCAGCACAAAGGCGGCCAGCTGCTCCCTGGTGAAACAATCGTCAAAGGCGGCGGGCGATACGGCCCGATCTTCCTCCAGCGCCCGCAGCAGCATCCGGCGGAGCTGCCCCAGGGTCTCCTCCATGGCCTGGCGGCCGCCGGCCTGCCCCTCCGGCAGGAAGCCGGCGGCGTGTCCCCGGAAAAAGCCGGGGTACTCCCCCGCCCCGGTTCGGATGCGGCGGAACAGCCCGTGGACGCAGAAGACGAAGTCCTCCGGCGGTTCCGCCTCCGGCGCGGACAGAATCTGCCCCCAGATCTCCTCCACCGTGGCGGCCATCAGCTCCGCCTTGCCGGAGAAGTAGTTGTACACCGAGCCCACGGAGACCTCGGCCTCCGCCGCCACCGCCCGGATGCTCAGGCCGTCCAGCCCCTGCCGCCGGGCCACGGCCCGGCTGGCGGCCAGCAGGGCCTGCCGGGAGGTAACCGCCGTATTCACGCGCCTCGCCCCCATTCTGAACAAAGTTCATTTTAGCAGATCCTGCCCTTCTGTCAACCGGAAATACGCAGAAATCCCCGGCGCGGGCAGTGCCCGCGCCGGGGATTTTTCCAGGCTACCGGTTTTTTCTTACAGATAGCTCTTCAGCTTCTCCACCATGTCGGTGTGCTCCCAGGGCAGGTCGATGTCGGTGCGGCCGAAGTGGCCGTAGGCGGCGGTCTGCTCGTAGATGGGGCGGCGGAGATCCAGGTGCTCGATGATCTTGGCGGGGCGCAGGTCGAAGTTCTCATTGACGATGGCGGAGAGCTTCTCCTCGTCCAGCACGCCGGTGCCGTAGGTGTCCACCAGCACGGAGACGGGGTGGGCCACGCCGATGGCGTAGGCCAGCTCGATCTGGCACTTGCGGCACAGGCCGGCGGCCACCAGGTTCTTGGCCACGTAGCGGGCCATGTAGGCGGCGGAGCGGTCCACCTTGGTGGGATCCTTGCCGGAGAAGCAGCCGCCGCCGTGGGCCGCGGAGCCGCCGTAGGTGTCCACGATGATCTTGCGGCCGGTCAGGCCGGTGTCGCCCACGGGGCCGCCCACCACGAAGCGGCCGGTGGGGTTGACGTAGAACTTGGTGTCCTTGGTGATGTACTGGGCGGGGATGATGGGCTTGATGATCTCCTCCACCACGGCCTCCCGCAGATCCTTCAGGGCGATGTCGGGGTCGTGCTGGGTGGACACCACGATGGCGGGGCAGGAGAGAACCTGTCCGTCGTCGCCGTACTCCACGGTGACCTGGCTCTTGCCGTCGGGGCGTAGCCACTTGAGCTGGCCGGACTTGCGCACGTCGGCCAGGCGGCGGGACAGCTTGTGGGCCATGGAGATGGGGGCGGGCATCAGCTCGGGGGTCTCGTCGCAGGCGTAGCCGAACATCATGCCCTGATCGCCGGCGCCGATGCGGTCGGCCTCGTCGGTGCCGCCCTGCTGGAGCTCGTAGGACTCGTTGACGCCCATGGCGATGTCGGGGGACTGCTCGTCAATGGCGGTCATCACCGCGCAGGAGCGGTAGTCGAAGCCGTAGGCGGGATCGGTGTAGCCGATGCGCTCCACAGTGCGGCGGACGATGGAGGGGATGTCGGTGTAGTGCTTGGTGGTGATCTCGCCCATCACCGTCACGATGCCGGTGGTGGTGAAGGTCTCGCAGGCCACATGGGCCGTGGGATCGGCGGCCAGAATGTCGTCCAGGACGGCGTCGGAGATCTGGTCGCAGACTTTGTCGGGATGTCCCTCGGTGACGGACTCCGAGGTGAACAGACGCTTTGCCATGTTATAATTCCTTCCTTTCTGACTGTGAGCGCAAAAACGCGCTCCGCCGGATGGCGGAGCGCGCGGAGCTCATCCATCCTCATCTTTCGATTACCTCGCCGGATTTGGCACCTTGCATCGCAGGTTGCCGGGTTTCATCGGGCCGTTCCCTCCACCGCTCTCGATAAGGCTATTCAATTGACTGTCATTATTCTACCGGCTTTTCTCCTGTTTTTCAATAGACAAAACGGGACATATGTATAGCCGGCCTCCGGCCCCCGGTTTTCACGCCTTCCAGCCGTTGAGATACGCCTCCTGCTCGGGGGTGAGGGTGTCGATGGACAATCCCATGGCGGCCAGCTTCACCCGGCCGATCTGGTCGTCGATCTCGGCGGGCACCTGATAGAGCTTTTTCTCCAGGCCGTCCCGGTGCTTCACCAGCCACTCCAGGGCCAGGGCCTGGACGGCGAAGGACATGTCCATGATCTCGGCGGGGTGGCCGTTGCCGGCGGCCAGGTTCACCAGCCGCCCCTCGCCGATGACGTTGAGCACCCGGCCGTCGGACAGGGTGAAGCCCTCGATGTTCTCCCGGCGCACCTCCCGGCGTACGGCCATTTTCGCCAGTCCGGCCACATCCACCTCGCAGTCGAAGTGGCCCGCATTGGTGAGGATGGCGTTGTTCTTCATCACCTCGAAGTGCTTCGGGGTGATCACGTCCTTGCAGCCGGTGACGGTGACGAACACGTCGCCGTATCTGGCGGCCTCGTCCATGGGCATGACCCGGAAGCCGTTCATGGTGGCGTCCAGGGCCTTGAAGGGATCCACCTCACAGACGATCACGTCGGCCCCCATGCCGCTGGCCCGCATGGCCACGCCCTTGCCGCACCAGCCGTACCCGGCCACCACCACGGTCTTGCCCGCCACCACCAGGTTGGTGGTGTGCATGATAGCGTCCCACACGCTCTGGCCGGTGCCGTACTTGTTGTCATAGTAGTGCTTGGCCTTGGCGTCGTTCACCGCCATCATGGCGCAGGGCAGGATGCCCTCCCGCTCCCGGGCCTTGAGGCGGAGGATGCCGGTGGTGGTCTCCTCACATCCGCCGAACAGGTTTTCCGCCAGATCGGCGCACTTGCCCCCCAGCAGGTGAACCAGGTCGCCGCCGTCGTCCACGATCAGGTGGGGCTTGAATTTGATGGTCTCGATGAGCAGCCGCTCATACTCCTCGGCGCTGACGCCGTGGACGCCGAAGGTCTCCACCCCCAGATCGGCCAGGCCGGCGGCCACGTCGTCCTGGGTGGACAGGGGGTTGGAGCCGGTGAGGTGCACCTCCGCCCCGCCCTTGGAGAGCACATAGCCCAGGTTGGCGGTCTTGGCCTCCAGGTGGACGGACACCGCCACCCGCAGCCCGGCAAAGGGCTTCTCCTTCTCAAACCGGGCCTCGATGCCGCCCAGGGCGGGCATGAAGTCCCGCACCCAGCCGATCTTCCTGCGCCCGGAGGGGGCCAGGGACATATCCTTTACAATACTCATGTTTTTCCTCCTTGGGGGGCGGCCTCCGAAATGCCGGGCCCGTCCCAGAAATCCAGGGTGAGCAGGGGCTCTGTTTTGCGGAAGGCTTTGACACGCTGGTGGATGGCCGCCAGCTGCTCCGGCGTGGGGGGCCTGGACGGCCCGTAGGCCGGGCAGGAGAAGAACCAGCAGAACTTGGCTCCCACGCCGATGACCGTGTCATAATATGTCTTGGTGGCCACCTGGTCGGCGTTGTCCGCCGTGCAGCCGCAGGCCACCCCGAAGGGCAGCCGGTACCGCCGCAGCAGCTCCGCCGCCCGCCTGGCGTCCTGGGGATCCACATCCACCCGGATGGCGGGGAACAGGTTGCACACCCGCAGCAGATCCACACACAGCTGCTCGGTAATGGACTGGGGGGGCGTAAAGGCGGCGAACACGCAGTCGCTGTGCTTGTTGCACAGGGCGATGGCCTCCTGCTCCTTAGCCAGGGGGTCGCCGCTGCTGACGATAAACAGGTGGCAGCCCTGGGCCTTCCGGCGCTCCACCGCCTCGTCCATGCTGTCAAACTCCAGGGAGGGCCGCACGCCGTAGATGGAGGCGCCGCAGCCGGCGCAGTCCATGGCGCAGGGGAAGGAGGGATCGATGAGCACCGACCATGGGGCGTCCTCCTGATTCAGCTTCCCCGCCGCGCTGCGCTCCGGCCACTCCAGCAGGCCGCCGTGGATGACAAAATTCTCAAAAATCTTCTTGAGCACCCGGTTGTCAATGTCGGTATACATGCTCTTGATGAGCCGGTGCCAGTTGTTCTCCGGGTCGGTCATGGCCTTGTGGAACAGCTCCCGGTAGGCGGGGCTCAGCCGTTCCTCGGTATATTTGTCCACCCACTCCATCAGGCGGGGAAGATTGGCATCCGGATCCCGCTCCAGGTAGTCCAGCGCCCGGGTGATCCCAAAGGCCTTGATGCTGGCCGGCAAGCGCATGGGCACACACTCCTTTCCCGCCGCGCGGGGCCGCGCAAGCTGCAAGATTACATCGTCGTTCCTGGAATAGGAGTATTATACCGCAGTTCGCCCCAAAGCGCCATAGACAGATTTCCCGTTCTGGCGGAATTTCTCAGGTATGCCGCCCGGAAATCTTTCCTGGGCCGCCGGCTTTTTGCCCCGCCGCCGCCGGCAGGCATGTTTCCCCCGGACAGCCCGTATATATGGGAGGAGAAAGGGGGCGGCCGGCATGGCGATGGCGGTGATCTGGACGGGAATGGTGGCGGCATCCATCCTCTGCGGCCTGGCCACGGGAAACGGGCCGGCGGTGGCGGCGGCGGCCATGGAGGGGGCGGCCGCCGCGGTGGAGCTGTGCCTGTCCATGGCGGGGGTGCTCTGCCTGTGGATGGGGGTGATGGAGATCATGAAACGCTCCGGCCTGTCGGAGGGGCTGTCCCGGCTGCTGCGGCCGGTGCTCCGCCGGCTCTACCCCGACTTCGCCCGGGACAGGGCGGTGATGGACAGCATCTCGGCCAACGTGTCGGCCAACCTGCTGGGCCTGGGCAACGCGGCCACCCCCCTGGGCATCCAGGCGGCCCGGCTCATGAGCCGTCGCTCCCCCGGCCGGGCCTCCGACTCCCTGTGCATGCTGGTGGTGTGCAACACCGCCTCCATCCAGCTCATCCCCACCACCGTGGCCTCGGTGCGGCTGGCCGCCGGGTGCGAGACCCCCTTCGACATCCTGCCCGCCGTTTGGCTGGCCTCGGCCCTGTCGGTGGCGGCGGGGATCACCGCGGCCAAGGTGTTTGGACGTATCTGGAGGGACTGACATGAGTCTGTTTTTCACCATGCTGGTGCCCCTGATCATGGCCGCCGTGGCCCTGTACGGCATGGCCCGCCGGGTGGACGTGTACGACGCCCTGGTGCAGGGGGCCGGGGAGGGCCTGGGGGTGCTGGCCCGCATCGTGCCGCCCCTCATCGGCCTGCTGACGGCGGTGTACATGCTCCGGGCCTCCGGCGCCCTGGAGCTGGCCGCCCAGGCCCTCTCCCCCGTGCTCTCTCTCCTGGGCATCCCGCCGGAGACGGTGGGGCTGCTGCTGGTGCGGCCGGTGAGCGGCTCCGCCGCCCTGGGGGTGGGGGCGGAGCTGATTGCCACCTACGGCCCCGACTCCGCCGTGGGCCGAACGGCGGCGGTGATGCTGGGCTCCACCGAGACCACCTTCTACACCATCGCCGTCTACTTCGGCGCGGCGGGCATCGTCAAGACCCGCTACGCCGTCCCCGCCGCCCTGTGCGCCGATCTGGCCGGCTTCCTGGCCGCGGCCTGGGCCGTGCGGGTGATCTTCGGATAGACAACGCGCGGGCGGCCATGTGACATGGCCGCCCGCATCCGCATTTTGGCTTACACAAATTCGTAGTCGGCGAACTTGTCCTCGCCCTGCTTGTTGTCCTTGGTCTCCCCCACGAAAGTGCCCATCACATGGCAGTCGGGGCAGTAGCCGAACTCCTCGTCGCTGCTGCCCTCCAGCTCATAGCGGTACTTCTTGCCGCACTGCGGGCACTGGTAGAAAAAGTAATAGGTTCCCCAGGTCATGCTTCCGTCTCCTCCTTCTCCTTCTGGATCTCGGCCCGCCGGGCGTCCCGGGCGGCGATGGCCTCCGCCAGGGTCTTTTTCGGCCGGGCGTTCATGGTCTCCCGCCACCGGAGCAGCCAGGCGCGCAGCGCCTCCAGCCCCTCCTCGGTGAGGGGGAACTCCTGCGTCTCCTCCACCCTGCTGTCCCGGAGGCTCCACGGCCCCTCCCACACCTGGGCGGTGAGGCGGGGGTTCTCCCCCGTGTCCGGCTCCACCCGGCAGCGCAGAGCGCCGCCGCTGGCCGTCCAGAAGTTGCCGTTCTCGAAGTGGGAGAGCACCGGCAGAAACAGCTCCTCGTCCATTCTGTCCTCCTCATACGCAAAAAGGATGGTATGATCATACCACCCTTTTTGGCATTTTTCAATTCTCGCTGTAGCGGGAGAGGAACTGCCGGGTGCGCTCCTCCCGGGGGTGCTCGATGACCTGCCGGGCCTCCCCCTGCTCCACGATCACGCCGCCGTCCATGAAGATCACCTGGTCGGCCACGTCCCGGGCAAAGGCCATCTCGTGGGTGACGATGATCATGGTGGTCTTCTCCTCCGCCAGGGAGCGGATCACCTTGAGCACCTCTCCGGTGAGCTCGGGATCCAGGGCGGAGGTGGGCTCGTCAAAGCACAGGATGTCCGGGTGAAGGGCCAGGGCCCGGGCGATGGCCACCCGCTGCTGCTGCCCGCCGGAGAGCTGGTGGGGGTAGTGCCCCGCCCGGTCGGCCAGGCCCATGCGCGAGAGCAGCTGCCGCCCCTGTTCCTCAATCTCGGCATAGAGCTGCTTGTGGTTCTGTTTGAAGTCCTCCCGCTCCTTGGCCAGCAGCCGGCCCGCCAGGGTCACGTTCTCCAGGGCGGTGTACTGGGGGAACAGGTTGAAGGACTGGAACACCAGCCCGAAGTGGAGGCGCTTGCGGCGCACCTCGCTCTCCCGCTGGGTGGCCGGGTCGGCGGCGTCGAAGAGCACCTGCCCCCCCACCGTGATGCGCCCCTGATCGGGCCGCTCCAGAAAGTTGAGGCACCGCAGCAGGGTGGTCTTGCCGCTGCCCGAGGAGCCGATGATGGCCAGGGCCTGGCCCTGCTCCAGCTCAAAGCTGATATTCTCCAGCACGCGGGTCTTTCCGAACCGCTTCTGGATGCCCTCTGCCTGCAAAATTGCCATGTCCCCGCCTCCTCCTACACCCGGAAATAGTTGAGTTTCTTTTCCAGCCAGTTGAACAGGATGGTCAGCACGCCCACGAACACCAGGTAGAACACCGCGGTATAGAAGAAGGGCCAGACCAGGCCCCCGTTGGTGCGGAAGGTGCTGCCGGCCCGGATCAGCTCCACCACGCCGATGGTGTTGGCCAGGGAGGTGTCCTTCACCAGGGTGATGATCTCATTGGACATGGGGGGCACCACCCGCTTGACCATCTGGAGCAGGGTGACGCGGAAAAAGATCTGCCCCCGGGTCATGCCCAGCACCTGTCCGGCCTCCCGCTGGCCCTGGGGCACCCCCTGGATGCCGCCCCGGTAGATCACCGAGAAGTAGCAGGCGTAGTTGATCACGAAGGCCACCACGGTGGCGGTGATCCGCCCCTGGGTGCCGGAGCCCCAGGGGTTGGTTCCCATGACCATGCCGGGCACGTAGAAAATAACCGCCAGCTGAAGCATCAGGGGGGTGCCCCGGATGATCCACACCACCACATCCACCAGAGCGCTGACGGGCCGCAGCCCGGCCAGTACGCGGAGCCACGCCGGACTGTCCGCCCGGGCCAGCCCCCGGAAGGGGGCCCACTTGCTCATGGAGCCCAGGGCCACCAACAGCCCAAGGGGCAGGGCGAATACCAGGGTCAGGGCAAAGATCTCCGCCGAGGTGCCGAAGCCCTCCAGCAGGGTGCGCGTCACCGTCCAAAACATGTCCATCCCTCATTCCGTCTGTGTTCCGGCAGGGCCGGTCAAAGGCAGAGGGCGTCTTGCAACGCCCCCTGCCTTTGTGCTCTCTTGTTTCCGTCCCTTACTCCTGGGGGACGATGTTGTCGGAGATGCCGTACTGCTCGGCCAGCTCCGCGATGGTGCCGTCGTCGTAGAGCACCTTGAGCTGCTCGTTGATGAAGTCGGTGAGGTCAGAGCCCTTGCGGCAGCCCACGCCGTAGTCCTCCTCGGTGAGGCGGACGGTGTAGGTCAGGTCGGGGTAGCTGGTGCCCTCGCCGATCATGGCGCCGGCCATGAGCAGATCCACGATGCAGGCGTCGGAGGTGCCGGAGCTGACCTCCATCAGGGCGGTGGCCTGGTCAGACACGGACACATAGGTCAGGCCCGCCTCCTGGGCCGCGGCCTCGCCGGCGGAGCCGGCCTCCACGGCGAAGTTCAGGCCGGACAGGCTCGCCGCGTCCTGGTAGTCCCCGGCCACGTCGGCCTTGAGCACCACCACCTGGGCGTTGGTGGCATAGGGGTTGGTGGCGGAGGCGCCGCCCGTGATCTCGTCGGTGATGGTCATGCCGTTCCACAGGCAGTCCACCGTGCGGCTGTCCAGCTCCATCAGCTTGTTGTTCCAGTCGATGACGCTGAACTCCACGTCCACGCCCAGGGCCTCGGCCACCTTGCGGGCCAGGTCGGCGTCAAAGCCGATCCACTCGCCGTTCTCGTCCTGGTAGTCCATGGGGGCAAACTCGGTGATACCCACCACCAGGGTGCCCTTGTCCTGGATGTAGGCCACGTCGCTCTCGGCGGCGGGGGTCTCGCTGGTCTGGGCGGCGGTGTTCTCCGCCGCGGGGGACTCGGAGCTGCCCGCCGGGGTGTCCGCGGTGCTGGCAGTGCCGCCGCCGCAGGCGGCCAGGGACAGGGTCAGGCCCAGAGCCAGGGCCAGCGCAGTCAGTTTCCGTTTCATATCCATCTTCCTCCAAACTGCAAGAGTGTTGTCGCTTTCGTATATTACCACACTAAAGTGCTGTTGTAAAGAGGAAATCCCGAAAATTTTCCCACCGGCAAAAAACGGGGCCCTGCGGTATAGAACCGCCCTGGATTCCACATCCTCTGAAACAGAGATTTGCAAACGGAGGCGTGATACCTGATGAAACAACTGGCCGCGGCCCTGCTGGCCGCCGCGTTCCTGATCCTCCCCGCCCGGGCCGCGGAGCAGCCGGCGGCGGGTGCCGCCGCCGGGGCCCCCGCCGTGGACGCCGGCGCGGCGGTGCTGATGGAGAAGGAGACGGGCACGATTTTATATGAACAGAACCCCCACGACAAGCTGGAGCCCGCCAGCGTCACCAAGGTGATGGCCCTGCTGCTGGTGCTGGAGGCGGTGGACGACGGCCGCCTGGCCCTGGACGACATGGTGTCCGTCTCGGCCCACGCCGCGTCCATGGGCGGCTCCCAGGTCTACCTGAAGGAGGGGGAGCAGATGAGCGTGGACGACATGCTCAAGGCCGTGGCGGTGGTGTCGGGCAACGACGCCGCCGTGGCCCTGGCCGAGCATCTGGCGGGCAGCGAGGAGGCCTTTGTCTCCCTGATGAACCAGCGGGCGGCGGAGCTGGGCATGGCGGACACCTGCTTTGTCAACTGCACCGGCCTGCCGGCGGCGGGGCACCTGACCTCTGCCCACGACATCGCCGTCATGAGCCGGGCCCTGCTTCAACACCCCAGGATCCGGGACTACACCACCATCTGGATGGACTCCATCCGGGGCGGGCAGTTCCAGCTGGCCAACACCAACAAGCTCATCCGCTTCTATGAGGGGGCCACCGGCCTGAAGACCGGCTCCACCGACTCGGCGGGGTACTGCCTGTCCGCCTCGGCGGAGCGGGAGGGCATGGAGCTCATCGCCGTGGTGCTCAAGGCGGACACCTCGGAGAAGCGGTTCGAGAGCGCCAAGAGCCTGCTCAGCTACGGCTTTGCCAACTACACCCTCACCGACGTCTACCCCAGCCAGGCCCTGCCCCCCGTCGACGTGCTGCTGGGGGAGGCGGACACGGTGCAGCCCGTGCTGGCCCAGTCCAGCCGCATCCTGGTGGAAAAGGCCCGGCTCAACGAGATCACCACCGAGCTGCGGCTGTGTGAGGACGTGGAGGCCCCGGTGGAGGAGGGGCAGAAGCTGGGCGAGATGGCGGTCTATGTGGGCGATGAGGCGCAGCAGACCATCCCCATCGTGGCCGACCGGGCGGTGGCCCGGCTCACCTTGCCCGGCATCTTCTCCCGGTTCCTGAAAACCCTGTTCATGGCCGGCTGAGGCCGGAGACCCCGGTTCGACATCCTTCTCGAAAAAGCCTCGCAGAGCTCGCGCCCGCAGGCGCGAAAAAATGGAAATCCGTTTTCTCCGGCGACACAAGGTGAATTGCCCCGAAGGGGCAAGAGAGACTGTCGATAAACCCTCCAGCCAAAGGATTCGGAGGGAAGGATAGTGTGAAAGGGAACCGTCAGGGTTCCCTTTCGCGTTGGATCAAATAACTTTTTGAAACTTTTTTGAAGTTTCAAAAAGTTCAGCAGCCTGTCGAAAAGACTTTTTCGACAGGCTGATTGCCCCGAAGGGGCAAGAGAGGGCCCCATGGGGGGTGTGCATCGGAGAAAACATTTCTCAGGCCGCAAGTGTGGGATTTGTCCGCCTGAAGCGGGCAATCCTGCGCGCGGCGGACTGCATCCTGCTCGAAAAAGTGGCTTTGCCACTTTTTCGACATCCTTCGCGGGAGGGGCGGCTTTGCCGCCCCTCCCGTCTGCGCAGGTTCCCCAAATGGCCGCCGCTGCACCTGCTGAAATTTTACACTGGTTTTTCATACATGTCTTGACTACTCGGTTCGCTTGTTGTATAATTTACACAAATAATTTCCATTGCTTTTGGAGTTATTTTATCACCAATGACAAGGATCTCTGGTTTACTCCCCCTTGATTTTGGAGATTTTTGCCAATAAGGAGTGTTACCTATGGCTTTTACAAAGGATAATGAGGCCCTGGCGCAGTTTTCTGCCGGGGATTCTGTCCGCGCGCAGGAGTTCATGGGCGCCCACCCCGCCGTCCGGGACGGCCAGGAGGGCTGGGTGTTCCGTGTCTGGGCTCCCCATGCCAAGCAGGTGGCCGTCATGGGCGATTTCAACGGCTGGAGCGAGGATGCCAACCCCATGGAGCCCCTGGACGGCGGCGTCTGGGAGGTCTTTATTCCCGGCCTGCAGCAGTATGACACCTATAAATACGCCGTCCACACCCCCTCCGGCCGGGTGCTGGCCAAGGCCGACCCCTACGCCTTCCACGCCGAGACCCGCCCCGGCAACGCCTCCAAGCTGTACGACCTGTCCGGCTACCAGTGGGGCGACCAGAGCTGGATGGACTACCGGGCCAAGAACCCCATATACAGCCGCCCGCTGAATATTTATGAAGTCCACCTGGGCTCCTGGCGGCGCACCGGCGACGACCAGATGCTCTCCTACCGGGACATCGGCAAGTACCTGGTGCCCTACGTGAAGGAGATGGGCTTCACCCATGTGGAGCTGCTCCCCGTCACCGAGCACCCCCTGGACGCCTCCTGGGGCTATCAGTGCACCGGCTATTTCGCGGCCACCAGCCGCTTCGGCACCCCTCACGACTTCATGTGGCTGGTGGATCAGCTCCACCAGGCCGGCATCGGCGTGATCCTGGACTGGGTGCCCGCCCACTTCCCCAAGGACGCCTTCGGCCTGTACGAGTTCGACGGGGAGGCCTGCTACGAGTACGCCGACCCCCGCAAGGGGGAGCATGCCGACTGGGGCACCCGGGTGTTCGACTACGGCCGGTATGAGGTGCGCTCCTTCCTCTTCTCCTCCGCCCTGTTCTGGCTGGAGCAGTATCACATCGACGGCCTGCGGGTGGACGCGGTGGCCTCCATGCTCTACCTGGACTACGGCCGGCAGGACGGCCAGTGGGTGCCCAACGTGTTCGGCGGACACGAGAACCTGGAGGCGGTGGACTTCCTTCAGGCCCTGAACACCCATATCTTCAACGCCCATCCCGACGTGATGATGATCGCCGAGGAGTCCACCGCCTGGCCCCGTGTGTCCCACCCGGTGGGGGAGGGCGGCCTGGAGGGCGGCCTGGGCTTCAACCTGAAATGGAACATGGGGTGGATGAACGACATCCTCCACTACATCAAGCTGGACCCCTATTTCCGGCAGTACAACCACAAGGACATCACCTTCTCCTTCTTCTACGCCTTCTCGGAGAACTTCGTGCTCCCCCTGTCCCACGATGAGGTGGTGCACATGAAGGGCTCCCTCATCAACAAGATGCCGGGCACCGACGAGGAGAAGTACGCCGGCGTGCGGGCCTTCTACACCTACATGCTCACCCATCCGGGCAAGAAGCTGCTGATGATGGGCAGCGAGTTCGGCCAGTGGAACGAGTGGCACTACGAGCACTCCCTGGACTGGCACCTGCTGGGCATGGACAACGAGGACGGGGAGCGGCACCGGAAGCTCCAGGCCTTCTTCAAGGCGGTCAACGCCTTCTATCTGGAGCACCCGGAGCTGTGGGAGCTGGACTTCTCCTGGGAGGGCTTCGAGTGGATCGAGGCCGACGACAACCAGGCCAACACCATCGCCTTCCTCCGCAAGGACAAGAAGGGCAACCCCCTGGTGGTGGTGTGCAACTTCTCCCCCGTGGATCGGACGGGCTATACCATCGGCGTGCCGGCAGCCGGCACCTACACCTGCCTGTTCAGCACCGACGACCCCGCCTTCGGCGGCGCGGGCCGGGGCGATCAGGCGCCGGTGAAGAGCCAGTACAACCCCTGCCACGGCAAGGAGCAGTCCATCACCCTGGCTCTGCCGCCCATGAGCGCGGCCATCTACAAGTGCACCCGCAAGTTCCCGCCCCGCCGCAAGAAGGCGGAGGCCGCCCCCAAGGCGGAAAAGGCCGCCAAGGGCACCAAGTCCAAAAAGACGGCCCTGGCCGCCAAGGGGTCGAAAAAGCTGCCCGCCAAGGCGGAAAAAGCCCCGCTGCCCAAGAAAGCGGAGAAGGCCCCGCTGCCCAAGAAAGCGGAGAAGGCCCCGCTGCCCAAGAAAGCGGAGAAGGCCCCGCTGCCCAGGAAGGCCGAGAAAGCGCCTCTCCCCAGAAAGGCGGAGAAGGCCCCCGTGCCCGCCAAGGCCGAAAAACCGGCCAAGAGCCCCAAGAAGGCGTAAGCCTATCCCATCGCGGATTTCCAGTTCAAACGCTGAGGTGATAAGAAGTGAAAAAGGAATGTGTCGCCATGCTGCTGGCAGGGGGACAGGGCAGCCGTCTCCACGCCCTCACCAGCCACGTGGCCAAGCCCGCGGTACCGTTTGGAGGAAAGTACCGCATCATCGACTTCCCGCTGTCCAACTGCATCAACTCCGGCATTGACACGGTGGGCGTGCTCACCCAGTACCGGCCCCTGGAGCTCAACGCCTACATCGGCAACGGCGAGCCCTGGGATCTGGATCGCTCCTACGGCGGCGTCCACATCCTGCCCCCCTATATGCGGGAGGGCGAGAAGGGCACCTGGTACAAGGGCACGGCCAACGCCATCTATCAGAACATCAACTTCCTGGAGACCTACGACCCTGAATACGTGCTCATCCTCTCCGGCGACCACGTGTACAAGATGGACTATGCCCAGATGCTCCGCCGCCACAAGGAGGCGGAGGCGGCCTGCACCATCGCGGTGCTGGAGGTTCCCATGGCGGAGGCCCCCCGCTTCGGCATCATGAACGTGGATGAGAACGACGACATCTACGAGTTTGAGGAGAAGCCCAAGAAGCCCAAGAGCAACCTGGCCTCCATGGGCATCTACATCTTCACGTGGAAAAAGCTGCGGGAGTATCTGGTGGCCGACGAGGCGGATGAGAAGAGCTCCAACGACTTCGGCAAGAACATCATCCCCGCCATGCTGAACGCCGGCGAGAAGATGACCGCCTACCGCTTCCAGGGCTACTGGAAGGACGTGGGCACCATCGACTCCCTGTGGGACGCCAACATGGATATGCTCTCCCCGGACAACGGCATTGATCTGTACGATAACGAGTGGCCCATCTACGCCCGCACCCCCATCCGTCCCCCCCACTTCATGGGCAAGGACGCCAGGGTGACCCACTCCATGGTCACCAGCGGCTGTGAGGTCTACGGCACGGTGGAGAACTCGGTGCTCTTCCACTCTGTCATTGTGGAGGAGGGCGCGGTGGTGCGCTACTCCATCCTCATGCCCGGCACGGTGGTGAAGAAGGGCGCCGTGGTGGAGTACGCCATCGTGGCCGAGGAGTCGGTCATCGGCGAGAACGCCCGGGTGGGCGCCTCCCCCGACGGCAGCGAGGACTGGGGCATCGCCGTCATCGCCCAGCATCTGAGCATCGGCCCCAGCGCCGTGGTCTCCCCCAAGGCCATGATTACCCGTAACGTGAAAGGAGGTGGGGTGAAATGATGAAGACTCTGCACGGCATCATCTTCGCCTACCTTTCCAACCCGGATCTGCGGGAGCTGACCCAGAACCGCAACACCTGCTCCATCCCCTACGGCGGCCGGTACCGGGTGATCGACTTCATGCTCTCCAACATGGTCAACGCCGGCATGTCCGACGTGGGCCTCATTGTGGACGCCAACTATCAGTCCCTGCTGGATCACGTGGGCTCCGGCAAGGACTGGGATCTCTCCCGCAAGCACGGCGGCCTGCGCATCCTCCCCCCCTTCGGCTACTCCGCCGGCAAGCGGGAGGGCGCCTACCGGGGCCGCATGGACGCCCTGGCCGGCGTGCGCTCCTACCTCCAGAACATCCGGCAGGACTACGTGGTGCTGGCCGGCGGCGATCTGGCGGTGAACCTGCCCCTCAACGACATCTTTGAGGCCCACATGCGCAACGACGCGGACATCACCGCCGTGTGCACCAGCCGCCCCCTGGGTTCCCCCAAGAACTGCGACTACTTCACCATCGGCGCCGGCGGGCGCATCACCGACGTGTCGGTGCATCCCCCCATCGCCCAGGGTTGCGAGTCCCTGGAGGTCTACGTACTGTCCAAGGAGCTGCTGCTCTCCCTGGTGGATCACTGCGCCGCCCACAACATCCCCTCCTTCAGCACCGGCGTGCTCCAGGGCATGGTGGGCCAGCTGAAGATCTGCCCCTACGTGTTTGACGGCTACGCCGCCCGGCTCCAGTCGGTGGCGGGCTACTTCGCCCGCAGCATGGATCTGCTGGATCCCGCCGTGCGCGCCGATCTCTTCGCCCCCGAGCGCCCCGTGCGCACCAAAGACCGCTCCGACCCCTCCACCTATTACGGCCCCGAGGCCAAGTCGATCAACTCCCTGGTGGCCGACGGCTGCATCATCGAGGGCGAGGTGGAGAACTCCATCCTCTTCCGCGGCGTGCGGGTGGAGAAGGGCGCCAAGGTGTCCGGCTGTGTGCTCATGCAGGGCACCACCATCCAGGCCGGCGCGGTGCTCAAGTACGCCATCACCGACAAGAACGTCCGGGTCAACCCGGGCCGGATGCTGATGGGCCACAATACCTATCCGCTGTCCATTGCGAAAAACGAAATCGTGTAAGGACTCTAGGGGGGACGTTGTCCCCCCTAGATACAAAACCGCCGCGCCGCTGTGCGGCACAGCGGTTTTGATACCCCCCTCTCCCCCGCACAGCGGGGGAGGCCCTGGCCGCCGCGGCCAGGGGTATCGGTGTGCTCCGCAGGCGCATGTCCTGCTCCGCATATCCCTTCTATTGATTTCCGCCGCAAACGGCGGAAACTCTGCGAGGCGGATGAGGGGGGGGCCATCTCGAGGGTTCGAATCCCTCTCGCCGTTTTTGTCCCTCTCAACACTGACATAAGGAGAGCCTATGAACATCTTATTTGCCACCTCTGAGTGCGCGCCCTTCATCAAGACCGGCGGACTGGCCGACGTGGCCGGGGCCCTGCCCAAGGCCCTGGCCCGGGACGGCCACGACGTGCGGGTCATCCTCCCCCTCTACGAGGGCATCGGGGAGGAATGGCGCTGCCAGATGACCTATCTCCAGTGCTTCCACATCACCCTGGCCTGGCGCACCCCCTACTGCGGCCTGTTTGAGCTCAAGCGGGACGGGGTCACCTACTGGTTCGTGGACAACGAGTACTACTTCAAGCGCTCCAACATCTACGGCCACTATGACGACGGTGAGCGGTTCGCCTACTTCTCCCGGGCCGTGGTGGAGAGCATGGGCCATCTGGACTGGCACCCCGACGTGCTCCACTGCAACGACTGGCAGACCGCCCTGGTGCCCATCTACCTGCTGGAGGAGCGCCACCGCATCCCCCAGCTCTATGACACCAAGAGCGTGTTCACCATCCACAACATCGAGTACCAGGGCCGCTACGGCAGCCAGACCCTGAAGGATCTGTTCGGCCTCAACGCCGGCTACCTCAACCCCCACATGCTGGAGTACCACGGGGACGTGAACCTGATGAAGGGGGCCATCTACGCCGCCGACTACGTCACCACCGTCTCCCCCACCTACGCCGACGAGCTGCAGTACAGCTTCTATGCCCACGGGCTGGAGGGGGTCATCGCCGACAACCGCCACAAGCTGCGGGGCATCCTCAACGGCATCGACACCGAGCTGTACGACCCCTGGCGGGACAAGGGGCTGACCAAGTTCTTCTCCTACAAGCAGATGGCGGGCAAGAAGAACTGCAAGGCCGCCCTGCAGCAGATGAGCGGCCTGCGGGAGAGTCCGGACACCCCCATCGTGGCCTGCGTGTCCCGGCTGGTGCGCCACAAGGGCTTTGATCTGGTCACCGCCGCCATCCACGACATCATGGGCATGGATGTGCAGATGATCGTGCTGGGCACCGGCGACTGGAACTATGAGGAGGCCTTCCGCCAGGCCCAGAACCAGTACCCCGGCCGCTTCGCCGCCCACATGATGTACTCTCCCAACCTGTCCACCGCCATCTACGGCGGCGCCGACATCTTCCTCATGCCCTCCATCTCCGAGCCCTGCGGCCTGAGCCAGATGATCGCCATGCGCTACGGCACCATCCCCCTGGTGCGGGAGACCGGCGGCCTGAAGGACTCCGTCATCCCCTACAACAAGTTCACCGGGGAGGGCACCGGCTTCTCCTTCGCCAACATCAACGTGCAGGAGATGACCGGCGTGCTCTATGAGGCGGTGAGCCTCTACCACAACGACAAGAAGGCGTGGAAGGGTCTGCAGAAGAACGCCATGACCGCCGACTTCTCCTGGGATCGCTCGGCCAGGGCCTACGAGGAGATCTACGGCTGGATTACGGGAAAATAATCCAGTTTTACACATTCCTTACCATACTCTTTCTTGACAGTTCAGTATTTCCCGTGATAGAATGGGCGCTCCGCAGGGGTTGCACCCCTTGCGGGGCGTTCCTGTGTAGATCTCATCTGATAGGAGATGTCTGTGTTGCATAACTATACCAAAAAGGAGCTGATGACCCTCATCACCGGCAAGCTGCGCCGCAACTTCGGCCGGGACGTGGAGGAGGCCACCAGCCAGCATATGTTCAAGGCCTGCGCCATGGTGCTGCGGGACATCATGTCCGAGCGGCAGATGAAGTCCGCCGACAAGGTGGTGGCGGAGCACCAGCGCCAGGTTCACTACCTGTCCCTGGAGTTTCTGATGGGCCGCTCCCTGATGAAAAACGCCTACAACCTGGGGGTTGTGGAGCCGCTGAAGCAGGCCATCGAGGGCCTGGGCTTCTCCGCCGCCGACCTGTTCGAGGCCGAGCCCGACGCCGGCCTGGGCAACGGCGGCCTGGGCCGCCTGGCGGCCTGCTACCTGGACTCCATGACCACTCTGGAGATCCCCGCCACCGGCTACTCCATCTGCTACGAGCTGGGCATCTTCAAGCAGAAGATCGTGGACGGCCAGCAGGTGGAGCTGCCCGACAACTGGCTGGGCCTGGGCGACGCCTGGCTCATCCCCAAGATGGACGAGGTGGAGGAAGTCCGCTTCGGCGGCACGGTGGAGGACGACTGGGACAGCCAGGGCCGCCACCAGATCAAGCACACCGGCTATGACACGGTGCTGGCCGTGCCCCGGGACATGGAGATTGCCGGCTACAAGACCGAGCACGGCAACACCCTGCGCCTGTGGGACGCCAAGAGCCCCACGCCGGTGGACATGAGCCTGTTCTCCTCCGGCCAGTATCTGAAGGCGGTGGAGCAGAAGGCCATGGCCGAGTCCATCTCCAAGGTGCTCTACCCCGAGGACAACCACTACGAGGGCAAGTCCCTGCGCCTGAAGCAGCAGTACTTCTTCGTCTCCGCCACGGTCCAGTCCATCGTGCGCAAGCACCGGGCGGAGTACGGCACCCTGCGCAACTTCCACCTCAAGCACGTCATTCAGATCAACGACACCCACCCCACCCTGGCCATCCCGGAGCTGATGCGCATCCTGCTGGACGAGGAGGGGTACGGCTGGGACGAGGCGTGGTACATCACCACCCACACCATCGCCTACACCAACCACACCGTCATGGCCGAGGCGCTGGAGCGCTGGCCCCAGCAGCTCATTGAGCGGTGGCTGCCCCGCATCTGGCAGATCCTGAAGGAGATCAGCGGCCGCTATCAGGACGCCCTGACCACCTACTTCCACGGCGATCTGTCCAAGGTGGCCCCCATGGCCATCATCTGGGGGGGCGAGGTGCGCATGGCCAACCTGTGCGTGTGCGCCTGCTTCAAGGTCAACGGCGTGTCCGCCCTCCACTCGGAGATCCTCAAGAAGGACGTATTCCACGACGCCTACGTCCGCACCCCCGACAAGTTCACCAACGTGACCAACGGCATCGACCACCGCCGCTGGCTCTCCGAGAGCAACCCCGCCCTGGACGCCCTGATCCAGGAGTGCTGCGGCAAGGACAAGTACCTGCTCAAGCCCGAGGCGCTGAAGGAGCTGGAGAAGTTCCAGGACGACGCCGGCGTGCTCACCCGCCTGGGGGAGATCAAGGCGGCCAACAAGAAGGCCTTTGCCGCCTGGGTGCAGCGGGAGAGCGGCATCGTGCTCAACACCGACGCCATGTTCGACGTGCAGGTGAAGCGGCTCCACGAGTACAAGCGGCAGCTGCTCAACGTGCTGCACATCATCTACCTGTACCAGAAGCTGAAGGCGGATCCCCACTTCGACTTCACCCCCCGCACCTACCTGTTCGGCGCCAAGGCGGCCCCCGGCTACGCGGTGGCCAAGCGGATCATCCGTCTCATCAACTCCGTGGCCGACATGATCGCCAAGGATCCCGTCTGCAAGGACCGGCTCCAGGTGGTGTTCCTGGAGAACTACCGGGTGAGCCTGGCGGAAAAGCTCATGCCCGCCAGCGAGCTCTCCGAGCAGATCTCCACCGCCGGCAAGGAGGCCAGCGGCACCGGCAACATGAAGTTCATGATGAACGGCGCGGTGACCATCGGCACCCTGGACGGCGCCAACGTGGAGATGCACCAGGTGCTGGGCGACGAGAACATCTTCCTCTTCGGCCTGAAGGCCCATGAGGTTGCCGAGATGAAGGAAAAGGGCTACAAGTCCTATGAGTACTACGTCCACAACCCGGAGCTGCGGGCCGTGGTGGATCAGCTCAACGTGGGCTTCGGCGACGGCGTGACCTATGAGGACATCGCCCGCCGGCTGCTCTTCGGCGACGGCGGCATGGCCGACGAGTACCTGCTGCTGGCTGACTTCGAGAGCTACCGGGACGCCCATGTCCGGGCGGGCCTGGCCTACCGCGACCCCAAGCGGTGGAACAAGATGGCCCTGATGAACATCGCCCGATCCGGCATCTTCGCCGCAGACCGCTCCATCCGGGACTACGCCCGGGACATCTGGAACGTGCCGGTGCGCACCATCAAATAAGGATTCTCCCAGAATGGGCGGCCCCTGCGGGCCGCCCATTTTTTGCTCCCGCTTTTTTTCGCTTTCGATGCAATCATTTCCCCCTCTGCGCCGCTATTCTAAACAGAAGGGAGTGAACAGCATGCCCACGCTGAACGGCGTCCCCCTCTCCTGCGAGGAGATCCTGGATCGCTACGGCGCCCTGGTGTACCGTCTGGCGGTGCAGGGCACCGGCAGCCCTGTGGACGGGGAGGACGTGGCCCAGGAGGTGTTCGTGAGCCTGATCCAGTCCGACCCCCGCTTTACCGACGAGCTGCACCTGCGCGCCTGGCTGGTGCGGGCCACCGCCAACCGGTGCAGGAGCTGGGGCACCTCCGCCTGGCGGCGGCACACCGTGCCCCTGGAGCCCGGGTGGGACGCCCCCGCTCCGGCGGCGGCGGAGTCGGGTGTGCTGGAGGCGGTGGCCGCCCTGCCCGCCAAGTACCGCTGGCCGGTGTACCTCCACTACATCGAGGGCTACACCGCCGAGGAGATCGGCACCATCCTCCGCTGTCCCCGGAACACGGTGCTCTCCCGGCTCCAGCGGGCCAGGAAGAAGCTGAAAGACGCGCTGAAGGAGGAATGGACATGAGCCGTGTCAACGACTACCGCAGGGCCATGAACGGCCTGCGCCCCTCCCCCGCCTGGCGCAGGCGCACCCTGGCCGCCATGGAGGAGGCCGCCGCAGGCACGCGCCGGGCCCGGCCCGCCCGCCATCCCCTCCGCTGGGCCGCAGCCGCGGCGGTGTTTGTGGCGGTTTTTTTGGGGGCCGTGTGGTGGAACCTGCCCCGGCAGGGGACGGTGGCACCCGTCCACACCCCCGGCGGCGTGGCCCGCACCCCCGCGCCGGTCTACACCCCGCCCGACGACGTGTGGTTCCTGCCCGACGCCGCCTACTGGCTCGGCTCCACCTTCAGCATGACCTATTTCCCCTCCGACCGTACGGCGGCTCCCGATGCCGGGCGCTATCTGGATGCCTTCACCAGCCTGCCGGTCTACGACAACCGAACCACCGGCCTGGATGATGCCCGCCCCATCGGGCAGCGGGTGGCCGGGGCCCTGGGCACCTCCCTGGTGAGCGACAGCTGGGACGCGGGGGAGGGCTGCGGCCGCTACCAGGCCGTCCTGGCCGACGGTTCGGAGCTCACCCTCCAGGGGCGTACCGATCTCCACGTGGAGCTACCCCCCGGCTCGGACGCGGACACCGTTCAAAGTGCGCTCGAAGTCCTGAACACCCCCGCCGGGGAGAGCGAATTGGAGCAGGAGTTCCTGGCGGAGGCTTTTCTGGACATGAGCTATGCCGAGGATCTGTCCTACTGCGACTGTACGGTCATTCCGGAGGCATACACCCGCTATTCCATCCGCCCCGCAGAGGAGGCCGTGGCCCTCTTCCGCTCCGGCGACTACTGGAGCGCCATGCATACGGCCTACCCGGAGCGGGCGGAGATTCTGGAGGTGCGCCTGACCTATCTGACCGAGCCCTATATGGAGCAGCTCCAGCCCGTCTACGCCATCTACTTCACCCAGGACTACTGGGAGGTTTATGAGGACGGCACAAACTGGATGGGTTCGGATTACGCCGCGTGGCCCGCAGGGATGATCCCGGCGGCGGTGGCCTATGTCCCCGCGGTGGAGGGGCTAACCTTCCAATACCGCTCCGATGAGGGGAGGGATCTCCACCGCACGCCTGCTGTCACGGATGACGTGTGGAGCCTGTCCGACGCCGGGGGCTGGATCACCATCGTGGAGGATCCTGCCCAGCAGATGGGCAGCAACCCCACGGAGGGCCGCCTGGACGAGCTCACCGAGCTGCCGGTCTACTACAACCAGAAGCCCACCGAGGGCCAGCAGACACTCCGCATGGAGGCCCTGGCCGGGGAGCTGGGACTGACCATCACCTCCAGCCGGTGGTATGAGGGCACGGCGGAGCCCTCCCAGGGGTGGTCCCCCTCCCTGTGGGCCAACTGCGCCGATGGCTCCACCCTCCGCCTCTACGGACTGTACAGCCTGGATCTTCTGGGAGACGCGCCCCCGCCGGAGGCCCTGTACGGCCTGTACGATACGGCGGCGGACTCCGCCCTGTGGAGCACGGAGACTGTGGAGGAATACAGCTACGACGGCACGCAGAGCATCAGCCGGAGCTGGTTTTATGACGACCCCGGCGCCTCTCTGGAGCAGCAGCTCTACAACTACAGCTTCCTCCGCTTCTCCACCACGGAAAGCGGCGGCGCCCGGCTGATGCTTCCGCCTGCGTACATCTGGGACACCTATCCCATCTGTACGGCGGCGGAGGCGGTAGCCCAATTCCGCTCCGGCGACTACTGGAGCACCATGGAGACGGCCTATCCGGAGCGGGCGGAGATCCTGCAGGTCACGCTGGAGTACGCCGCTGAGGACTACCAGGCCTTCTTCCAGCCGGTGTACCGCATCCTCTTCACCCAGGACTACTGGGATGCCTATCTGGCCGAGTGGATGGGCGATGGGGCGGATGTCTCCCGCTTCACCGGGGTGGCCGCGGCCTACGTGCCCGCCGTGGACGGGCTGGACTTCCGCATGTACGCCAACGACACGGAGGTACACCGCACCCCCTCCTGAGCTTCTTCCGCAAATCGTCAGAAATCCGTCACGGTTTTTTCACACCTGCCCCTCCGTATTCTGGTATACTGCGGGAAAAAGGAGGGATCGCCAATGACAGAACAGGATGCCGCCGCCATCCGGCGGAAAACCGCCCGGCTGCTGGCCGCGGTGCTGCTGGGGCTGGCCCTGCTGGCCTTCGGGTGCTTCTGGTTCTGGTGCTCCCTGTTCGGCTGGCCGGCGGCGCTCCGCCACGGCAACCCCAACCTCAGCCCCCAGGCCGCGGCGGAGCAGCTGGAGAGCGGCGGCCTGGCCCGGCTGGAGGCGGGCGCCCATTACGAAGTGTCGGAGGGCTCCGGCCTGGGGGCGCTGCTCCAGGCGGACAGCTGGACTCCCGCGGAGTCCTTCCGGCCGGAGGGGGCGGAGCTGGCCCTCCGCTTTGGGGAGCGCTACGAGCTCTACCTCTGCGCCGACGGCCGGGCCGCCTTCTACGACGGCTACGCCCCCGGGGATATCCGGCTGTGGAGC
Source organism: Flavonifractor sp. An10 (assembly GCF_002161215.1). Classification (GTDB taxonomy): domain Bacteria; phylum Bacillota; class Clostridia; order Oscillospirales; family Oscillospiraceae; genus Flavonifractor; species Flavonifractor avistercoris. The sequence continues at coordinate 18,079 of NZ_NFMB01000004.1, read as the reverse complement.
TATTACAGCCTCCCCGCCGAGGCGGTGACCAACCTGGTGTCCACCCTGCCGGAGCGGGCTGTCTCCACCCAAGATCCATACGGCACTTTCACCTATTAAACATACAGGCCCGGCCCCTGATGGGGGGCCGGGCCTTGACTTTATATCCGGCGGGGCATAGAATAATTGCAACTATACTCTGAGGTGACTGTTTCATGCCCGCTTATTTAGACAACGCCGCCACCACACGGGTCTGCCCCGAGGCCGCCCGGGCCGCCCTGGAGGCCATGACCGAGGGGTACGGCAACCCCTCCGCCCGCTATGCCGCGGGTCAGGCCGCCGCCGCCCGGGTGGCGGAGCACAGGGCCGCCGTCGCCCGCCGCCTGGGCTGTGACCCGGCGGAGCTCACCTTCACCTCCTGCGGCACCGAGGGGGACAACTGGGCCGTCCGGGCCGCCGCGGAGCACGGCAGGCGGCGGGGCAGGCACATCATCACCACCGCCATCGAGCACGCCGCCGTGCTGGAGCCGGTGAAGGCCCTGGCCGCCCAGGGGTATGAGGTGACCTATCTCAAGCCAGACCGGGCGGGCCGCGTGTCCGTGGACGAGCTGCGGGCCGCCCTGCGGGAGGACACGGTACTGGTGTCCATGATGCTGGTGAACAACGAGCTGGGCACCCTCCAGCCGGTGGCCCAGGCGGCCCAGGCCATCCGGGACGCCGGCTCCCCCGCCCTGCTCCACTGTGACGCGGTGCAGGGGTTTCTGAAGGTGCCCTTCACCCCGGCCCGGCTGGGGGTGGATATGCTCACCCTCAGCGGCCACAAGCTCCGCGCCCCCAAGGGCATCGGCGTGCAGTACATCCGGAAGGGCCTGAACCTGAAGCCCCTGCTGCTGGGGGGCGGACAGGAGGGCGGTCTGCGCTCCGGCACCGAGCCCACCGCCCAGATCGCCGCCCTGGCCGCCGCCTGTGACGCATGGGAGGAGGACTATCCCGCTCGTATTTCCGCGCTGAAAGAATACGCCCTGGAATCTCTCTCCGCCCTCCCCGGCCTGGAGATCGTCAGCCGGGGGGACGCCCCCCACATCTGCGCCGTGTCCCTGCCCGGCTACCCAAGCGAGATGCTGGTGCGGGCTCTGTCCGACCTGGGGGTGTATGTGTCCTCCGGCTCGGCCTGCCACAAGGGCAAACCCAGCCACGTGTTTGCCGCCCTGGGCCTGCCCAAGCGCACCCTGATGGGGGTGCTGCGCATCTCCTTCGGCCCGGACAACACCAGGGAGGACGTGGATGCCCTGGTGGACGGCCTGAGGCAGATCACCGCCTCCCGCGTCTCCCTGTAATTCTGTCTGGAAAGGAGCCCTGCCCCATGCGTATCACGGTTTTGATCGAGAACTCCGCCCCCGAAGGGCTGGTTGCGGAGCACGGCCTGTCCTTCTACCTGGAGTACCGGGGCGGCCGCTATCTGCTGGACGCCGGGGAGTCGGGGGCCTTCCTGCTCAACGCCCAGCGGCTGGGGGTGGATCTGTCCCGGGTGGAGGCGGCCGCCCTGTCCCACGGCCACTACGACCACGGAGACGGCTTCACCGCCTTTTTCCGGGTGAACCGGACGGCGCAGATCTGCGCCCGCCCCGCCGTGCGGGAGGACGACGTACTGGACGGGGAGCACGTGGGGCTCAACCCCGGCCTGTTCCGCCGCCACGCCCGCCGCTTTGACCTGGCCGACGGCCCCCGGGCGCTGGTGGAGGGGCTCCACCTGATCCCCGATGCCGTCCGCCACGAGCAGTCCCTGGCGGCGGAGACGGCCGAAGGGCTGGTGGTGCTCAACTCCTGCTGTCACGCCGGCGTGGATCACATTCTGGCCGACCTCCGCGCCCGCTTCCCCGGCCGGCCCATCCGGGCGGTGCTGGGGGGCTTCCACCTGATGGGGAAAGGCGGCACGGCCACCCTGGGCCCCGCGCCGGAGGAGGTGCGGGCCCTGGCCAGCCGCCTGCGGGACGAGCTGGACGTGGGGGAGATCTGCACCGGCCACTGCACCGGCGCCCCCGCCTACGCCCTGCTGGCGGAGGAGCTGAGAGACCGCCTGCGTCCCCTCACCGCCGGCGCGGTGTTTGAGTACCCCGATTAAAAGTCAAAACCTCCGGCAAAGCCGTAATCTCATTAAGATGAGGAACACGGATCTCGGGCGCTTGTGGAACCGGTTGACCGGTTCCGGATCAAAGAACCGGCCATCCTTATAGCGGACCGCGGCCATGAGGCATACAACGACATAGCTCAAATAGAGCAGAAGAGACGGAACTATCTGATCCGCGCAAAAGAGAAGCGCGGCATACTTTCAGGGCTTAAGCTGCCTGATACGCCGGAATTCGATGTCGTTTTCAGTTATTTTCTGTACAAACACCTTACCAACCGTATCCGCCGAGAGCCTCAGAGATACCGTTGGATTCCCAGCAAGGTTCATTTCGATTATATCAGAAATACAAGCGATTCGTCGCATCCCATCTCCTTCCGCGTGGTCGGATTTGCAGTCAAAGAGGGCCTGTATAAGGCCGTGATCGCCAACCTTCCCCCAGACCGCTTCTCCGTGCGCTTTACCACAAACGCTGGGGAATCGAGACATCTTTTCAGGACTTAAAGTACACCCTGGCATTGACGCACTTTCATGCCAAAAAGCGCCCATTCATTGAGCAGGAGATCTTCGCCAAAATGACGCTCTATAATTTCGCCGCTCTGCTTCGTCTCCATGCTGTTTTACGCAACCGAGGGCAAGCATCTCTACCGCTTCAACGCCGCTTTTGCCATGCCCTCTTTCTTGTCGCGTATATTTGCTAAGCCAGCTCCGAACTCCTCCCCCGGAGCCAGCTGCGTTGGAACACTTATCTTAATGAGATTAAGCTTATACTTGACTTTTTCGACAGGCTGAGACGGATTTCCCGTATTGGGAAATCCGTCTTTTTTACCGCAGATACAGGAAAGAATAGTAGAGGGGAATGGTGAGGAACAGCATCCACCCCGGGTGCCAGTTGTCCAGCAGAAATCCGGTAAGCAGGTAGACCATGGTGACGATGAGGGCGTAGACCTCCTGCAGCCCCAGGGCGCTGGTCAGATTGGGCAGGGCCACCATCAGCACCAGGGTGAGCAGCCACAGCAGCCGCTCCTTCCACTTTTTCCACTCCTTTTTCCGGGCCTTCCGCTCCGCCTTCTCGGCGGCGTCCCAGGCGGAGGCGGCGGCAAAGACCTCCTCCGCCTCTGTGTCCCTGTCCGGGGCCGTTTCTGCCTCCGGTTCCGGCTCCGGCGCGGCCTGGGCCGCCGCGCCCCCGGCGGGCGTGTGGAGCAGCAGGCCGTCCAGGGAGATGCCGTAGAGCCGGGCCAGGGCGATCAGGTTGTCGGTGTCCGGGGAGGACTCCGCCCGCTCCCATTTGGAGATGGCCTGCCGGCTCACCCCCAGCCTGCCGGCCAGCTCCTCCTGGGAATAGCCGTGGGCGCGGCGCAGCTCCACCAGCCGGTTGGCGATCTCGATGTTCATGGACAGGCCTCCTCTCTTCGGATGCTATCTTATCAGTTTCCCCGCCGGACGGCCACCTATTCTGGCTTTCACGGCCGCAACTATCGGTTGCGGGCCTCCGTCAGCAGCGCCTCCACCGCCCCGGCGGCGGTGTCAATCTCCGCGAAGGTGGTGAAGGGCCCCACGGAGAAGCGCACCGCCCCCTGGGGGAAGGTGCCCAGCGTCCTGTGGGCCAGGGGGGCGCAGTGGAGCCCCACCCGGGTGAGCACGCCGTACTCCCGCTCCAGCCGGAAGGCCATCTCCCCGTTGTCGGTGCGGAGGAAGTCCACCGACACCACCCCCGCCCGGTTGAAGCAGTCGTCGGTGCCCAGCACCCGCAGGCCGTCCTCCTCCAGCTCCTTCATCCGGTACCACAGGTGGCGGGAGAGCTTCCGCTCCCGCTCCCGCAGCGCCTCGCCCTGCTCCGCCAGATAGTCCAGGGCGGCCCCCAGGCCGAAGATGCCGGGCAGGTTCAGGGTGCCCGGCTCCAGCCGGTCGGGCAGGAAGGGGGGCATGGACAGGGACTCCGACAAACTCCCCGTGCCGCCGGACACCAGGGGCTCCAGCTCCGCGGCCAGGGCGTCCGTCACCACCAGGCCGCCGATGCCCTGGGGGCCCAGCAGGCCCTTGTGGCCGGGGAAGGCCAGGCCGTCGATGCCCATGGCCGCCATGTCCACCGGCACGGCGCCCAGGGTCTGGGCTCCATCCACCAGGAAGAAGCTCCCCCGCTCCCGGCACAGGGCGCCCACCTGTCCGATGGGAAACAGGGTGCCCGACACGTTGGAGGCGTGGGTGAGCACCACCGCCCGCACATCCTCCGTCAGGCGCTCCGCCAGGCCGTCCGGCAGCAGCTCTCCCCGGTCTGTACAGGGCAGATACTCCACCTCCACCCCTCTGCTCTTCAGCTGTTCCAGGGGCCGCAGGACGGCGTTGTGCTCCATGGGGGAGGTGAGCACCTTGTCGCCGGGCCGCAACAGGCCGTGGAGCAGGAAGTTGAGGCCGTAGGTGGCCCCCGGCGTGAAGCACACGTTTCGGGGATCCGGGCCGTTCACCAGGGCGCACAGCTTCTCCCGCACCGCCAGCACCCCGCCGGCGGCGTCCCAGGCCCGCTGATAGCCCCCCCGGCCGATGTTGCAGCCCCCATGCTCCAGGTAGTCCGCCATGGCCGCCCCCACACCGGGGGCCTTGGGGAGAGAGGTGGCCGCATTGTCCAGGTAGATGGTCTTGTCCATAGGCGCTCGCCCTCCATGCCGCAGGGGCGGACGGAAGATCCCGCCCGCCCCTGCGTGTCCGTTTTGATTCAGATGCGCGTCTCCAGGGCCAGCCGGAACTGGTAGTCCGACCGGCTCATCCGGGGCAGGGCCCGCTCCAGCATGGACGCACACGCGGTGCTGTCGTCCAGCAGCACCCGGGCGGTGCTGCGCCGCCCCTCCAGGTTCTGGAGCAGGGCGGTGGCCTGGGTGCTGGCGCTGCGCCCGTCGTCCCGGGCGTCCACATTGGCCGTCCAGCACACCCAGCCCTCCGCCTCCAGGGCGTCGGCCACGCCGGCGGCGGCGTCCTCCAGATAGACGGTGTGGGGCCGCAGGTGGGCCAGCTCCTCCAGCAGGGCGGTACCCTCCTCCAGCTCCGCCCGGGCCGTCTCCAGGGAGGCGCCGGACACCGACAGGCCCACGGCGTGGCCGGTGCCCACCAGCCGCCGCAGCTGGTCGGCGGAATCGGCCAGGGCCTCCCCCTGGAAGAGGAACAGGGCCCGCGCGCCCCGGTCATCCAGGCTGTCCAGGATGCTCTCCAGCCCCCCGGCGCCGGTGCACTGAACCGCCAGATAGACCGGCAGGCCCTCCTGCTCCGTCTCCCCCCCGGTGCTCTCACCCGGGGTCTGGGGCGTGCTGGTCTCCTGGCTGTCCCCCTCCAGCTGCCGCAGGTACTCGTAATAGCGGGTGCGCATGGCGTCGCCGCTGGCGGTGGAGACAAAGTCCTGGGTGCTCAGCCACTCCTGTCCGTTGGTGATGCGGATCAGGGTGCCGTACTGGGTGGGGGTATAGGTGTAGTTCAGGCCGAAGAAGGAGCACACACCCGCCAGGGGGAGAAACACCCGGCCGTTGCGCTGCACCGCCCGCATGTCCAGGGAGGTGCCGTTGAGCTGATCCACACAGGTGCCGGCGTTGAGATCGAACACCAGGGTGCCCCGCAGGCTGTAGAGGGTGAAGGTGTAGGTGCTCTCGGTGTGCTCCTGCCCGTAGGACACCCCCAGGTTGACCCCGGTGACCGTCCGGTCGAAGGCCAGATAGGGCACATAGAGCACCCCGCCCACCCAGGCGGGCATGGCGTCCAGGGGGAGCGTGAGCATCCGGTCGTTCTCCGCCATCAGGTAGATGGTGGGCGTGTCCGCCCTGGCCGCGGGCAGCACAAGGGCGCACAGCAGCGCGAGCGCGCACACCGCGGACAGGATCTGTTTTCCTCTGCGGGCCATGGCCCCACCTCCCCTGTTTGGATGGGACAATTATAGCATGGATCGGGCGGCGGGTAAAGGGTGCCTTGCGCCGGCGGCCCCGGCGTGGTATCATGGGGTGGATTCCCTTTCATCAAATTTTAAGGAAACCTAAATTCCATTCCCAGCCCCATGGGGATATAATACATCCAGAAAAGCCGGAGAGGATGGTGGAGCACATGGCGGTAACCCTGGAGCAGGTGGAGGCCCTGCGGGCGCGGGCGGAGGTGTCCTATGAGGAGGCCCGGGCCGCCCTGGAGGACAGCGGCGGCGGTCTGCTGGACGCGCTGATCTCCCTGGAGCGGGCGGGTAAGCTCCGCCCCGACGGCGCCCGGGGCGCCTTCTTCACCACCCGGCCCGGCGGAGAGGATGCCCCGTCCCCGCCGCCCGCCGGCGGGCCCGCTCCGTCCCAGGTGCCGGCCGGGGAGCGCCCCCGCTTCTTCGGCCTGGCCCTGACGGTGGGCGGAAGGCGGCGGCAGCGGGGACGCCGGGAGGGCTCCGGATTCGGGACAAAGTTAAAGGAGCTGCTGCTGGCGGCGGCGGATCTGCTGCGCCACTGCACGGTGAACCAGTTCGAGGTGTGGCGCGGCGGGGAGCGGATGACCTCCCTGCCGGTGCTGATCCTGATCCTGCTGGTGGTGCTGGCCTACTGGATCTCCCTGCCCCTGCTGGTCATCGGCCTGCTGTTCGGGTGCCGGTACCGGTTTTCCGGCCCGGATCTGGACAGGAACAAGGTGGGCGAGGTGGCAAACCAGGTGTCCGACTCGGTGCGGGACGCGGTGGGCCAGGTGCGGGAGCAGTTCAAAAAGGAGTTTAGCAGATCCCGGCACAGAAAAGGCAAGTAAGCAAGTGAGGAGAGAGGCACATGGCGGAACGGATTCTGCTGGTGGAGGACGAGGAAAAGCTGGCCCGGATGGTGGAGCTGGAGCTCCAGTACGAGGGCTATGAGGTGGAGAAGGCCTTTGACGGTCGCACGGGGCTGGAGTTGGCCCTGTCGGGGAAATTCGACCTGGTGCTGCTGGACATCATGCTGCCCGCCCTGTCGGGCATGGAGGTGCTCCGCCGCCTGCGGAAGGAGAGCCAGATGCCCGTCATCATGCTCACCGCCCGGGACACGGTGGTGGACAAGGTGTCCGGCCTGGACATGGGGGCGGACGACTACATCACCAAGCCCTTCGCCATTGAGGAGCTGCTGGCTCGCATCCGGGCGGCCCTGCGCAAGCGTCCCGCCCAGGCAGCGGAGCCGCCCCGCAGCCTGCTTACCGCCGGGCCCCTGTCCATGGACACCGACCGGCACGAGGTCACCGTGGACGGCGAGAACGTGGAGCTCACCCGGCGGGAGTTCGATCTGCTGCGCTACCTGCTGGAGAACAAGGAGAAGGTCATCACCCGGGAGTCCCTGCTGGATCACGTGTGGGGCTTCGACTTCGTGGGGGAGACCAATGCCGTGGACGTGTATATCCGCTTCCTGCGCTCCAAGATCGACGAGCACTTCGGCATCAAGCTTATCCACACCGTCCGCGGCGTGGGGTACGTGATCCGGGAGGAATAAAACCCGTCAAAAAAGCGGCGGAGCCGCTTTTTTGAGAAGGCCGCAGCCCGCCGCGCGCAGGGTTTGCCCGCTGTATGCGGACAAACCCCACACTTGCGGGCTGAGATGTGTTTTCAGCCACGCGCATGTCGCGGCTGAAAACAGATTTTCATCCTATTCGCGCCTTCAGGCGCGAACTCTGCGAGGCTCCTGACCATCTGTGGACGGAGACATTCCGCCCGGGGGAGGTATTTGCTATGACCGCATCCGCCATTGTGTATACCAGCGCCACCGGCTTCACCGCCCGGTACGCCCAGCTGCTTGCCCGGAAGACCGGACTGCCCTGCCTGGCTCTGGAGCGGGCGAAGGAGCTGCCCGCCGGGACGGGGGTGGTCTACCTGGGCTGGCTTTGCGCCGGAGGGATCAAGGGGCTGAAGAAGGCCCGGAAGCGCCTGGCGGTGCGGGCCGTCTGCGCCGTGGGCATGGCCCCGTCCTCTCCGGAAGTGGTGAACAAGCTGGCCGGACAGAATCACTTGGAGGGGCTCCCCTTCTTCTACCTGCGGGGCGGCTACGCCCCGGAAAAGCTGCCCGGCCCCTACAAGCTGATGATGGCCCCCATGACAAAGGCGGTCACCGGACACCCGCCCAAGGACGAGAACGAGGCCGTCATGCAGGAGGCCTTCCGGCACGGGGGCGACTGGGTGGACGAGGGCGCGCTGGCGCCGGTGCTGGCCTGGCTGGAGGGATCGTAATGGCAAAAAAGCAAGCGGAACGGAGGCCTCCCGGACGCATCAAGTCCTCCATTGTGGCCCGGCTCAACACCCGGCTGTTCTTCCGGCTGCTGGGCATCTACTTCACCATGGATCTGCTGCTCACCCTCCTGTTCTGCGGCGGGCTGTTCGTGTGGGCGGAGGGCCAGGCGGCCCAGATCAGCGCCCTGGTGGAGGAGCGGGGCGTGCCCACGGCGGAGGCCACCGAGTGGATGGGCGCGGGCAGCTACACCGTGGTGGCCGGCGCGCCGGAGGAGCTGGAGGCCGGCTGGCTGGTCACCGACGAGTCCGCCGTGGTGACGGATATGCCGACAGACACCAGTGCCCCGGCGGAGAGCACCGCCAGCACTGTGGTGATCACCGGGGGCACGGCGGGACAGGCGGCCGAGGCCGGCAGCGCCCTGGCGCCCCTGGGCTTCCGCCTGCCCGGCTGGCTCCCCTCCCCGGCGGAGACCGAGGGCGGCGTGCGCTGGTTCAACCCGGGCTCGGTGGATCTGCTCTTCCTGGTGACCTTCTCCACCGGGGACACCACCAGCTACACCCTCTATCTGCCCCACGACGGCGACCCCTACACCATCCAGATCGACCTGAGCAGCCCGGCGGCCATCTTCGTGTTCGCCGCCCGGGTGCTGCTCATCTGCCAGCTGGTCAGCCTGATCACCAACCTGTTCAAGAACGCCGGCTCCATCAAGAAGGTGCTCCGCCCCATTCAGGAGCTGGCCGCCACCGCGGCCAAGCTCAACCAGGCCGAGCGCATGTCGCCGGAGGAGCTGCGGGCCCTGGCGGGCAAGCTGGACGAGATCAACGCCACCCATCTGGATCAGCGGGTGTCGGTCTCCGGCACCCAGCGGGAGCTGCAGACCCTGGCCCAGGCCATCAACGCCATGCTGGACCGCATCGACGAGGCCTACCGCTCCCAGATGCGCTTCGTCTCCGACGCCAGCCATGAGCTGCGCACCCCCATCGCGGTGATCCAGGGGTACGCCAACCTGCTCAACCGCTGGGGCAAGGACGACCCCGCCACCCGGCAGGAGGCCATCGACGCCATCCGGGCCGAGGCCGACTCCATGAAGGAGCTGGTGGAGCAGCTGCTGTTCCTGGCCCGGGGGGACAACGACTCCATGCACATCCAGATGGAGATGTTCGACCTGACCGAGGTGGCCGCCGAGGTGCTCAAGGAGACCGAGATGATCGACCATACCCACACCTTTGCCGCCAGGTGGGAGGGGGCGGTGCCCGTGCGGGCCGACGTGGGCCTGACCAAGCAGGCCCTGCGCATCCTGGTGGACAACGCCATCAAGTACACCGCCGCCGGGGGGCGCATCACCCTGTCCGCCGGGGTGAAGGACGGCTTCGCCCGCCTGTCCGTCCAGGACGAGGGCCAGGGCATCGACGCGGAGAGCCTGCCCCACATCTTCGACCGGTTCTACCGCACCGACGAGTCCCGGGCCCGCCAGACCGGCGGCACCGGCCTGGGGCTGGCCATCGCCAAGTGGATCGTGGATCGCCACGGCGGCTGGTTCGAGGTGCGCTCCTGGCCCGGCGTGGGCACCCGCATGACCATCGTGCTCCCCCTGGCCGCCCTGGGCGGCAACGCCGAGGACGAGGAGGAGCAGCAGTCCGCGTAATCCATCAGAACAAGCCGGGGGCGGAGAAATTCTCCGCCCCCGGCTCTTTTATGCCGTTATGTCCCATACTCCGCCGCCAGGGCATACAGGTCGGTCTCCCCCGTACCCTGGAACCAGTAGTTCCAGCAGTCGTCCATATAATAGTAGACCAGATTGCCGGGATAGACCGTGATGTTGACATAGTGATCCGGGCTGTCCACAAAGATCCCCTCCGTTCCCTCCGGAGCGGGCTCGCCGGGCGTCCAGGACAGGCTGTCGATGGCCGCGGCCAGGGCCTCTCCCCCCGGGATGGGATCCCCCTCCCGCTCCAGGAACCAGCCCTGGAACATCTCCGGGAACCCGGCGGCCGCCTTGGTCTCCCACAGATAGGCCAGGCGGGTGTAAAGCTGGTCGTAGCCGCTGGTGCACCGCCAGATCCGGCTGTCTGAACCTATCCAGACCTGGGCATAGGGCGACTCCCAGGACAGGGACAGATAGTCCAGCCCCATGCCCTGGAAGCGGACGTGGTAGTTGCCGTAGGGGGGCTCGCCGGCCGGCGGTTCTTCCTCCGTCCAGTCCACCTGCTCCACCACCTCCCAGGTGCACTCGTCCAGCCAAGCCCGCACCGTGTCCAGCTCCGACTGGTACAGGTATTCAATCCCCGGCCCGCTGGCCCCGTCCTTGTGCCCCCAGAACTCGAGGGGATCGTCCTTGCTGAAGAGCCATGTCAGGGCGGTGGAGGGGCTTTCTGCCTTTAGCGTCGCCGTGGCCAGGTAGAGGTCGAAGGTGTCCGCAATGTCGGTGGGGCCCTCCAGGGCGAAGGCATCCAGGGACAGCTCCCGGTCGGTATACGCCTGCTCAAACTCCAGGGCTACCTGCATTGGATCCAGCAGGCCGGGCCGGTGCCCCTCGTCGCAGGCGGCCTGAAGGGATGCGTAGTATTCGTCCATGGTCTGGTCACTTTCCGGGATCACCAGATGCTTGTTTCCGGCGTCATCGTACCAGCGATCCACGCACCAGATCCCGTCCTCTCCCTGGGTGACGGGCTGGGAGAGCACCAGGGTGTACACGGTGTCCGCCTGCTCCTCATAGCCGCTGAGGCCGTAATAGGGATAGTAGCGCACCGTATAGTGCTCCCCCTCCTGATAGGAGAGGTTCATGCTGACCCGCTGATAAAAGAGATCCTCCTCCAAGGGGGTGAGGCCGATATCGGCGGCCAGCTTCTCCAGCCACGCCGTAAGCGTCTCCTCCGTGTTCTGATAGCCCTCCATATGCTCGGGGTCGAAATTCACATCGGTGGGGGTGAGGCACACATAGTACCAGTCCGCGTCCCGCCCCAGGTAAGAGGCGCCCCCGATCAAGTCCCAGGTAGTATAAGACTGCTCAAACTCCACCGGCGTATTGCGGGCCACGTCCAGCATCCAGCCGCCCCATTCGGTGTTGTAGTCCGGCTCGTAGTAGTAGGAGGCCAGCACGCCGGAGCTGTTTTCGGTCACGTCCCCCGGCTCAACCACCACCACCCTGTCCGGCAGGCTGCCCGGCAGGGCGGCCAGGCGGCTCTCCAGGGGGACGCTGTCCCCCTCCTCCACGGCCAGGTTGGACACAAACCGCCAGCCGTCCCCGTGCTCCCGCAGGGTGACCTCTTTGAGATCATCGACCAGGAAGGTGGCGTCGTAGATCAGGCGCACAAGATCGCCGTTTCGCTCCCCGCTGGTAAACGTGACGGAGGCGCGGTAGTTGGTGTCTCCGTGGAAATAGTAGTAAATATCATACTCGGGCAGATAAGTAAAATTGTCCAGCCCCACCTGGTTGGTCTCGTCCAGGGTGAGGCCCAGGTACTCCTCCAGCACCGCGTCCATCCGGGCGGTGGTCAGAATGGTGGCCGGACAGTCGGGGTCTTCTCCCCCTATAGCGGCCAGCATAGCGGCCTCCAGCTCCGCCGCGTCCACGCCCTCCGGCGCATCGGCGTAGTTGGCGGCCCCGTCCCCGCAGTAGAACAGCTCAAACAGGTCGACGTCCTCCGGATTTTCATAGGTGGAGCTCAAAAACTGGTTGCGGATGTTCAGGTAGTCCCCGTTGAAGAACTCGTCTCCGTTGAACCAGGCCAGCTCCTCGTCGGACAGGGGCTCCCAGGTGTCGCTCCGCCCGCCGGTGAAGGTGCACCCCACCGCCAGGCCCACGAGAAAGGCCGCCGCCGCAAAGGCGGTCAGCAGGGTTCTGGGCCTCCTGGCGATCATGGCGATGCGCTCCTTCAGGCCGGACTTGCCGGCGGTCATGGTGGTGGCGCAGCAGAAAAGGTCGGTGAGTGCTGGCTTGGTGGTCACCAGCCGGATCAGCGCCCGGCCGTAGGCCGCCCGGGTGGGGCCGTCCGCGTGCCGAAGGGCCCCCTCGTCGCAGGCCAGCTCCCCGTCCCGCTTGGACAGGGCGGCGGAGAGCCACACCAGAGGGTTGTACCAGTGGAGAGCCAGGGCCGCCCCCCGCAGCACCGCCCAGACGTGGTCGCCGTGGCGGCGGTGGGTGAGCTCATGGGAGAGCACGTGGCCCAGCACCGCCGGATCCTCCGCCGCCGCGGGGGTCAGGTACACCGCCGGGCGGGGGAAGCCATACAGGCAGGGGGAGGGCAGCCCCCGGGCCACATATACCGGAACGGCCAGCCCCGGAATTGGATGGGCCCGCCGCACCCGCCGCAGGCGGAGGTAGAACCGCAGGTTGGAGATCACCAGTGCGGCGGCCACAGCCGCCGCACCCGCCAGCCACACGGCGGTGAGCACCCCCTGCCAGGGGATGGGCTCCGGCGGGGAGGGCGTCTGGATCGGCTCCCCCTCCCCCGTCGGCTCCGCTGGGGCGGCGGGCTGGACGGGATCTGCCTCTCCGTCCCCCGCCGGTTCGGCTGGCTGCGTCTGCACGCCGCCGCCGTCAATCGGGGCGGGGGCGGTGACGGTGCCCTGGCTCACCTCCACCTCCGTCCGGGGCAGGTAGTTGAGCACGCTCAGGCCCGTCTGGGCCACCGTGCCGGGGATGAGCAGGCGCACCAGCACCACCAGCCACAGGGCGTATTGCAGCCGCAGGGACAGCTTCCCCCGGAAGATCCGGCGCACCAGCAGGACGATGAGAATCAGCAGGGACGACGTGATGATCCACTCAGTCATGGCGGCTCTCCTCCAGTCCCTTCAAAATGTCGTAGAGGGCGTCCAGCTCCTCCTGGCTCAGCTCCTCGGGCTGGGCGGCGGCGCTCATGAGCAGCTCCACGCTGCCCTTCCCCACCCGGCGGAGGAAGCTGCGGGTCTCCCCCACCACGGCGGCCCGGCGGTCTACCGCCGGGGCGTACTGCCGGGCCCGCCCCTCCTGGGTGCAGGCCAGCAGGCCCTTGTCGGTCATCCGCTTGAGCACCGTGGTGGTGGTGCCCTTGGCCCAGCCCTCCCGCGCAGACAGCGTGCGGGCCAGCTGGGTCATGGTCTGGGGAGCCTTCTCCCACAGGCAGTCCAGCACCGCCCACTCCGTACCCGTCAGCCGTACCGGCTCCATGCAATCACCTCATTCCGTAAAAGGCAGACTTTGTCTACCTGTAATGTATCACAGAAGGCAGACAATGTCAACCTTTTCTTTTGGGGCGGAATATCGTATAATGTGGGGGAACAAAGGAGGGATTGCCATGCAGACCACAGATCTGCTCATGGAGTACATAGAAAACAGCCCCAGCCCCTACCACGCGGTGCACAGCGCCGCCGTCCTGCTGGAGGAGGCGGGCTTCACCCGGCTGGAGGAGTGCGCCCCCTGGACGCTGGAGGGGGGGCGGGGCTACTACACCACCCGCAACCAGAGCAGCCTGATCGCCTTCCGCCTTCCGGAGGGCGCGCCGGAGGGGTGGCGCCTGGCCGCCGCCCACAGCGACTCCCCCACCTTCCACGTGAAGAACGACGCCCTGGAGGGGGATTCCCGCTACATCCGCCTGTCGGTGGAGGGCTACGGCGGCATGAACTGCGCCAGCTGGCTGGATCGCCCCCTCACCGTGGCGGGGCGGGCCATTGTGCGCACGGGCGAGGGCGTGGAGGGCCGGCTGGTATACCTGGATCAGGATCTGCTCACCATACCCAGCCTGGCCATCCACCAGCAGCGGGACGTGAATAAGGGCCACGACTACAACGCTCAGAAGGACATGCAGCCCCTGTACGCCCTCTCCGGCGGAACGCCCCTCACCGCCCTGATCGCGGAGGAGCTGGGGGTGGAGGCGGGGGACATCCTGTCCACCGACCTGATGCTCTGCCCCCGGCAGCGGCCGGTGTACCTGGGGCCGGAGGGGGAGCTGTTCCAGGCCCCCCGCATCGACGATCTGGGCTGCGCCTACGCCGCGCTGGAGGGCTTCCTCACCGCTGGCGGCAGCCAGCGGTTCGGGCAGATCTACTGCCTCTTTGACAACGAGGAGGTGGGCAGCGGCACCCGCCAGGGGGCCCTGAGCACCTTCCTGCCCGACGTGCTCTCCCGCATCGGGGAGGTGCTGGGCCTGTCGGCCCAGGACGCCCGCCGGGCCCTGGCCAACAGCCTGCTCCTCTCCGCCGACAACGGCCACGCCGTCCACCCCAACTTCCCCGAGAAGGCCGACCCGGCCAACAAGGTCTACCCCAACGGCGGGGTGGTGGTGAAAGTCGCCGCCAGCCAGAAGTACACCACCACCGGGCTCACCGCCGGGCTGTTCCAGGCCATCTGCCGGAAGGCGGAGGTGCCGGTGCAGGTGTTCGCCAACCGGGCCGACGAGCCCGGCGGCTCCACCCTGGGCAACCTCCTGGGCCGCCAGGTGAGCATACCCATGGTGGACATCGGTATGGCCCAGCTGGCCATGCACGCCGCCGTGGAGACGGCGGGCAGCCGGGATCCGGAGTACCTGGCCCGCGCCTGCGCCGCCCTCTATCAGGCGGAGTTCACCCTCACCGCCGACGGCATCTATCGGTTCTGACAAAACCGGCGCCCCGCGTGTTTCCACGCGGGGCGCCGGTTTTGTGATGAACTTATTGCATCAGGGAGCACACCAGCTCGGTGTATCCCGCCGGATCCTCCAGGGGGATGCCGGCGATCAGCTGGGCCTGGGCATAGAGGAGCTTGGCGTACTTGGCGGCCTTGTCCCTGTCGGTCTCCACCGCCTGCTGCAGGGCGGCGAAGGCGGGGGAGTCGGGGTTGAGCTCCAGCACCCGCTGGGCCTTCATGTTCCTGGCGTTCTCCGGATCCACCCGCTGGAAGTACTTTTCCATCTCCAGGGTGATGGGGCCGTCGGCGGTGAGGCACACCGCGCCGCTCCTGAGGATCCTGGACACCCGGGCCTCCTTGATCTGGTCGCCCAGGGTCTCCTTCAGGAAGTCCAGCACGGGCTTGCTCTCCTCGGCCTTCTTTTCCAGGGCGGCCTTCTCCTCCTCGGTCTCGGGGAGGGCGTCGGCGTCGTCCACCGACTTGAAGGGGATTTCGTCCACCGCCCCCAGAGCGTCCACCACGAACTGGTCGGGCTCGTCGGTGAGGTAGAGGATCTCGTACCCCTTGTCCCGGATGCGCTCGGCCTGGGGCAGCTTGTCCAGCTGGGCCGCGTCCTCGCCGCAGGCGTAGTAGATATACTTCTGCTCCTCGGGCATGCGGGCCTTGTACTCAGCCAGGGAGGTGAGTTTGCCCTCCTTGGAGGAGAAGAAGAGCAGCAGATCCTTCAGCAGCTCCTTGTGGATGCCGTAGTCGGACACCACGCCCACCTTGATCTGGGTGCCGAAGGCCTTCCAGAAGGTCTCGTACTTCTCCCGCTCGTCCTTCTGGAGGCGGAGCAGCTCGGCCTTGATCTTCTTCTCCAGGTTGCCCGCGATCACCTTGAGCTGGCGGGTGTGCTGGAGCATCTCCCGGGAGATGTTCAGGGAGAAGTCCTGGGAGTCCACCACGCCCTTCACAAAGCGGAAGTGGTCGGGCAGCAGATCGGCGCACTTGTCCATGATGAGCACGCCGGAGGAGTAGAGCTGCAGGCCCTTCTGGTAGTCCCGGGAGTGGAAGTCAAAGGGGGCGTGGGAGGGGATATAGAGCATGGCCTTGTACTCCACCGCGCCCTCGGCGGACACGTGGATCACGCTGAGGGGATCCTCCCAGTCGCCGTACTTCTCCTTGTAGAACTGGTTGTACTCCTCGGGCTTCACCTCGCTCTTGGGCCGCTGCCACAGGGGCACCATGGAGTTGAGGGTCTCCCACTCGTCATAGTCCTCCCACTCCGGCTTGTAGTCGTCGCCGGCGTCCTCCGGGCGGGGCTTCTGGCGGGACTTGTGCATGAGCATGACGATGGGGTAGTGGACGTAGTCGGAGTACTTCTTGATCAGCTCCGCCAGGCGGTACTGCTCCAGGTACTCGTCGTACTTGTCGTCGTCGGTGTTGGCCTTGATGTGGAGCACGATGTCGGTGCCCACGGTGTCCTTCCCGCACTGGGTGAGGGTGTACCCGTCGGCGCCAGTGGACTCCCACTGCCACGCCTCATCGGCGCCGTAGGCCCGGGAGGTGACGGTGACCCTGTCGGCCACCATGAAGGCGGAGTAGAAGCCCACGCCGAACTGGCCGATGATGTCCACGTCAGAGGGCTTGTCCCCCTCGGCCGCGGCCATGTCCTGCTTGAACTGGAGGGAGCCGCTGCGGGCGATGGTGCCCAGGTTGCTCTCCAGCTCCTCGCGGGTCATGCCGATGCCGTTGTCGCTGATGGTCAGGGTGCGGGCAATCTGGTCGGGGGTGAGGGTGATCTTCAGCTCCGACCGATCCACCCCCACCTTGTCGTCGGTGAGGGCCCTGTAGGCCAGCTTGTCCAGGGCGTCGCTGGCGTTGGACACCAGCTCCCGCAGGAAGATCTCCTTGTGGGTGTAGATGGAGTTGATCATCAGATCCAGCAGGCGCTTGGACTCGGCCTTGAACTGTTTCTTTGCCATGGTTGTTGCCTCCTATGTGAAAAAGTCGGCGCGTCAGGGATGCCGCGCCCTACAAATAAAGAGCAGCGTTAGCACTCAAAGTTTCCGAGTGCTAACGCTATCATAGTCCTTCGAACCGAAAATTTCAAGAGGGTTCAAAAATTGTTTACAATTTCAGCCGCCGGTACGGGGCTCTCCCAGGATCTCCCGGCAGTTGGCGGCGGCCTCCTCCAGCCGCGCGGCCAGGGCGCTGTCGGCGCCGGCGGGGATGGAGGACGCGTCGGTGAGGGTGAACACCCGCTCCGTCCCGTCCCGGCGCACCATGAGCATGGGCACATAGTCCCAGCCGGTGACGGAGGCCTTCCCGGCGGCGTTGTCCTTCGTCAGCTCCACGGTGAGCACCGCCGTGGTGTCGGTGAGGGGATCCACCTGTGAGGAGATGAAGTTGCCCAGGGAGTAGCACACAAAGCCGGTGCGCTCCGACCCGTCCCAGCCGGTGACGGTGCGCTGCTCGATGGGCTGGGGCACGTGGGAGTGGCCCCCCAGCACCAGATCCGCCCCGTTGGAAATCAGCAGGTCGGCAAGCTCCTCCTGATAGGAGTTCTGGGTGGTCTGGTACTCCACCCCCCAGTGGATCATCACGGCGATGAGATCCGTGTCCAGGGCCCGGGCGGCGGCCAGATCCGCCTCCAGCTTATCGGTATCCGGGGTGGAGAGGGTGGTCATGTAGTCGGTGTTGAACAGGCTGACGGCGTAGTCCCGCCCCTGGGGGACGGGGATGCCGTTGGTGCCGTAGGTGTAGCCCAGGAAGGCCACCGAGATGCCCCCCACGTCGGCCACGTGGATGGTGTTTTCCGCCCGCTCCTCTGCCGAGCGGTAGGTGCCCACGTGGGCCAGCCCGGCGCCGTCCAGGGCGTCCAGGGTGGACACCAGGCCGTCCCAGCCCCGGTCTAAACAGTGGTTGTTGGCGGTGAGGAGCAGGTCAAAGCCCGCCTCCGCCAGATCCCCGGCCAGGGCGGCGGGGGACTTGAAGGCCGGGTAGCCGGAATAGGGCCCCGCCTCCGACAGGGTGGTCTCCAGGTTGGCCACGGCGTAGTCCGCCGCCTGGAGGTAGGGCGCGGCCTGGGCGAAGATGGGGGAGTAGTCGTAGCTCCCCTGCCCCTCGTCCCAGGCGTCGTTGGTGACGGGCATGTGGCTCATGATGTCGCCGCACACCGCCAGGGTGGCCACCGTGGGGGACGGCGTGGGGGTTGGCGTGGGC